>CAVOKD010000007.1:0-366562 GCA_963696365.1 uncultured Actinomycetes bacterium | reverse complement strand
CCTCCTCGAGACGACGTGGCCGCCGGAAGTATCGCTCCGGCGGCGACGTCTCGCGACTGGATCTGCGCGTCTAGGTGCTCTGCGGGTACGCCGGCTCGCGCTGCTCCGCCGTCATGCGCGAGGACGTGGAGAGAACGGACGTACCGTCCGGGACGGTTCCGGCGCGCGATCGAGGTCGTTTAGGCTCCGGGCCGATGCCGCTCTCAACCGAGCCGCACCGTCGACGAGCTGCGCGAGCTTCGCGAGCTGACCGGGGACGAGAACGGCGCCCAGCGGGTCGCCTGGACCGAGACCTGGGAACGGGCCCGCGAGTGGCTGCGCGGGAAGCTCGACTGCCTGCCGCTCGAGCACGAGATCGATCAGGCCGGGAACCAGTGGTGGACGCTCCGCGGGCGCTCCGACCGCGCCGTCCTCATGGGCGGCCACATCGACTCCGTCCCGAACGGCGGCTGGCTCGACGGCGCGCTGAACGTCGTCGCGGCAGTCGAGGTGGTGCGGCGGCTGGCCGACGACGGCGAGCCCGCCGCGACCGTGCGCCTGGTCGAATGGGCGGACGAGGAGGGCGCGCGGTTCGGCCGCTCGCTCTTCGGCTCGAGCGCCGTCTCGGGGACGATGGACGACCAGGACGACCTGCGCGGCGCGGAAGGACGCCGACGGGATCGCCCTGCCAGACGCGCTGCGCGAGCACGGGGTCGACCTCGACGGCGCGCTCGAGGCGCGCTCCCAGCTCGAGAACGCGGCCGCCTACCTGGAGCTCCACATCGAGCAGGGCCCGGTGCTGGAGTCGATGGAGCTCCCGCTCGGCGTGGTGCTCGGCACGTTCGGCGTCGAGCGGAACCTGATCACCTGGACCGGCCAGGCCGCCCACGCGGGCTCGACGCCGATGGACAAGCGGCGCGACGCGCTGGCCGGCGCGGCGAAGCTCGCGCTCGAGATCCGGGCGATCGCCGCACGGGCGGGCGAGGGCGCCGTCTGCACGTCCGGGAACGTCGTCTGCAAGCCGGGGATCGTGACGTCGGTCGTCGAGACGGCCGAGCAGCTGCTCGACCAGCGAAACCTCGACGCCAACGTGCTGGCGACCATGCTCCGTGAGGCGAAGGACGCGAGCCGCCGCTTTGCCGCCGAAGAGGACGTGGACGTCACCTGGAGTCGCATCTGGCGGATCGACCCGATCCTCTTCGACCAGACGCTGATCGAGCTCGCGGACGAGTCCGTGCGCGAGATAGCCGGCACGTCGCACCGCCTGCCGAGCGGCCCGCTCCACGACGCCGCCGAGGTCGCCCGCGCGGGCGTCCCGACGGTGATGCTCTTCGTCCAGTCGCTCCGCGGGCTCTCGCACACGAAGCTCGAGGACACGCGGCCCGAGCACCTCGAGCTCTCCGTCGCCGCGCTCGACCGGCTCGCCGACAAGACGATCGCCCACGTCGCGGGCGGCTGAGCGGTGCACCGCGCCGTCGCCCTCGGGCTCGCGGCCGCGATCGGCGTCGGCGCCTCGGCCGGGGCCGCGCTCAGCGGGACGCCGACGACAGCGCAGCTCGTCGGCCAGAAGCTCGTCGTCTCGATGGACGGGACGACGCCCTCCGCGTCGCTCCTGCAGCGCATCCGCGGCGGCCGCGTCGGCGGCGTCCTTGTCCACCGGTCGAACTTCCGGTCGGCCGCGGGCCTGCGGGCGCTCACGCGGACGCTTCGCCGCGCGGCAGCCGCGGGCGGGCAACCGCGGCTGCTCGTCGCGGTCGACCAGGAAGGCGGCGCGGTGAAGACCGTCTCTTGGATCCCGCCGACTCGCTCGCCGCCGGAGATGGGCCGGCTCGGCTCGTCGACCGTCGCCCGGCGCCAGGGCCGCCGTACGGCCGAGGCCCTTCGCGCGCTCGGGATCGACACCGACTTCGCGCCGGTCGCCGATGTCCCGGCCTCGACCGCGTCGTTCATCTACCGGCAGGGCCGCGCCTGGTCGTTCTCGGCGGCCGTGACGAGCCGGCTCGCGAACGCCTTCGGGGTCGGTCTCGGCCGCGGCGGCGCGCTCGCGACGATGAAGCACTTCCCCGGGCTCGGCTTTGCGACGCGGAACACCGACACGAGCGGCGTGCGGATCACCGCGTCGAAGGCCGCGCTCTCGCCGGGTCTCGATCCGTACCGCCGCGCCGTCGAGAAAGGCCTCCCGGTCGTGATGCTCTCGAACGCCGTCTACACCGTGTACGACCGACGGAACGCGGCCGGCTGGTCGCGCGCGATCGGGGCGACGCTCCTGCGCCGCGGGCTCGGCTTCAGGGGCGTCACGATCACCGACTCGCTCGACGCCCCCGCGCGCGTGCGCGGCATCAAGACGAGCGTCCTCGCGATCCACGCGGCGAAGGCCGGGACCGACCTGCTCCTCCTGACCGGAACCGAGGCGTCGTCGCGTGCGGTCCACAAGACGCTCCTCAGCGCGGCCTCCGACGGGCGGATCCGACGGTCGCGGCTGGTCACGTCGTACGACCGCATCCTCGCGCTCAAGCGCTCCTTCTAGGTTCGGACGAGCGCGAGGCCCACGGCCAGCGACCGATCCCGGCCAGGCGTGCCGGCGAGATCGCCTGCTCGGCGAAGCCGACCCAGCCGTAGTGGTCGATCACGAGCGAGGCGGCCGCCTGGCCGGCGAAGATCGCGGCCATCAGCGTCACCGCGCCGAGCCGCGGCGCGCTCACGGTCGCCCCGAAGACGTAGAACGCCCCGAGCAGGCCGCCGATCCACACCCACCACGGCGCGTCCGACACGCGGCTCAGGTTGACCAGCCCGCGCGTGGCAAGGAGCGAGACGACGAGCAGCGCGACCGTCCCCACCGCGAACGAGATGAACGCCGCCCGCGACGGGCCGCCGACGAAGCGGGACAGCGGGGCGTTCATGCCGGCCTGGAACGGCAGCATCGCGCCGGCCACGATCGCGAGCCCGAGTGCGCCCCAGATTGCCACGGGGCGGATTTCGCGCCAAGATTGCTCCTTCCTTGCCGTGACGACCAGGGGGAAGCCCATGCTCACGTTCGGCGTCACCGTTCTCCCCGACCCGCCCTACACGCGCCTGCTCGAGCTGATGGAGAAGGCCGAGCAGCGGGGTTCGACAACGGCTGGACCTACGACTCGCACATCCTCTGGCACGAGTCGTACCCCCTGCTCGCGCTCGCGGCCGACCGGACATAGAAGCTCAAGTTCGGCCATTGCGTCACGAACCCGGGCATCCGCGACCCGACGATCACGGCGAGCTACTACGCGACGCTGCACGAGATCTCGAACGGCCGCGTGGTCATGGGCATCGGCCGGGGCGACTCCTCTCGGCGCGTCGTCGGCCTGAAGCCGGTCAAGGTCGCCGAGTTCGAGGCTGCGCTGCGGATGATGAAGGACCTGATGAACGGCCGGCCGGTCGTCTGGAACGAGAAGGAGCTCCAGCTCGAGTGGGTGCGCAAGGAGCTGCGCCGATCGAGATGTACGTCGCGGGCTACGGGCCGAAGGCGCTCGCGGTCGCGGGGCGCGTGGGCGACGGTGTGATTATCCAGCTCGCCGACCCCGAGATCATCGGCTGGATCATGGACACGGCCCGGAAAGCCGCCGAGGAGGAGGGCCGCGACCCGGCCGCGCTCAAGTGCCACGTCTGCGCGCCGAGCCACGTCTCCGACGACATCGCCGATGCGCGGAACCAGGTGCGCTGGTTCCCGGCGATGGTCTCGAACCACGTCATGGACCTGATCGAGCGGTACGGCTTCGAGTCGGAGATCCCGGCCGCGCTCACCGAGTACGTGAAGGCGCGGAAGTTCTACGACTACAAGGACCACTCCCGCGTCGGCGCTGCGCACGGCGAGTTCGTCACCGACGAGATCTGCGACCGCTTCTGCGTCCTCGGCACGCCCGAGCAGATCACCCAGAAGCTCCAGGATCTCGAGGGGATCGGCGTCGACCACTTCAACATCTACCTCATGACCCACGGGCCAGGAGGAGACGCTCGGCGCCTACCGCGACCACATCCTCCCGCAGTTCGAGCGGGTCGCCGCCTAGCGGAGCGTCACGGGCCGGCGGAGCTCGCCGCCGCGCCGCGCGACGAGCGCGAGGACGGCGAGCGGCACGAGCACGACGCCGCCGGCGAGCGCCGCCACGTCCGCCAGGTTGTAGGCGAGGCCGAGGGCGTCCCAGGAGAGCGGGTCCGGCACGCCGGGCCAGAGCGCGAGCGAGAGCACGTTGCCGGCCGCGCCCCCGGCGACCACGCCGCCCGCAAGGGCGAGGAGCGGCGAGCGCGCGGCGACGAGCGCCGCGGCCCAGGCGAGCGCCGCCGCGAGCACCAGCGCGTACCCCGCGGAGCGGTCGTGCAGCGGCACCGCCGCCGGATCGCGCATCGCGAACGCTTTGTGCGCCAGGTCGATCGCGGCGACGAGGGCGGCCGCGCCGAGCAGGGCGAACGCGCTCGCTCGCACGACTAGCTCGGGTAGCGGCGCCGGGGCGGGCGGCCGCGGCGCTGGAACGCCGGCCGGCGCAGGGAGTACAGGGCGTGCGCCGTCAGGAGGATCCCCCA
The DNA here is from genome assembly GCA_963696365.1 of uncultured Actinomycetes bacterium. Classification (GTDB taxonomy): domain Bacteria; phylum Actinomycetota; class Thermoleophilia; order Gaiellales; family Gaiellaceae; genus CAVOKD01. Next base: position 362,032 of record CAVOKD010000007.1, on the reverse strand, counting down.
CGCGAGCATCGCCCAGAACGGCCAGAAGAACCCGGCGGACTCGTCGCCGGCCTCGGCGGAGCTGTCGCGCGTCAGGCCCCAGACGACGAGCATCGCCGCGCTGACAACCAGGAAGAGCGCGACGTGGCGCCGGAGCGGAATCCGGTCGGCCAGCCGGGCGAGGAACGGCGGGCGAACGTGCGGCGCCAGGCCGCGGGTCGCGTCCGCGAGCTCGTCCCGGGAAGTGGCCGCGAGGGCTGCCCGCGTCCGGGCCGCGCGCTCCTCCTCGGAAATGTCCCCCGCCACTGTGTGCTCGGCGAGCGACTCGACGACCTCCTCGCGCTGCGCGTCCGACACGGGGGGCCGTTGGGTCATCCGGAGGACCCTACCGCGCCGCCCCGACCGCAAACGCGTTGCGCGGCCGGGCGCACAGCGGCCAAGATGCCGCATGGCCGACCGACCGATGCCCATGGACGCGCGCGTGATGCCGCGCTTCTCCGGCGTGCGGACGTTCGCGCGCCTCCCCCACCGCACCGACCTCGCGGGAGTCGAGGCGGCCGTCTACGGGATCCCGTTCGACACCGGCACGAGCTTCCGGCCGGGCGCGCGGTTCGGGCCGGAGGCGATCCGGTCGGCGTCGGCGCTCCTGCGGCCGTACAGCCCGGCGTGGGAGGTGAACGTCGTCGAGGAGCTCGCGATCGTCGACTACGGCGACCTGCCGGTCGCGCCTGGGGACACGCTCGAGACGTACCGCCGCGCCGAGGCGGCGCTCGAGCCGGTCGTGGAGGCGGGCGTCCTCCCGCTGGCCCTCGGCGGCGACCACTCGATCACGCTGGTCGAGCTCCGCGTGCTCGCGCGGCGGCACGGGCCGCTCGCGCTCGTCCAGCTCGACTCCCACGCGGATACGTGGGACGAGTACTTCGGCCAGAAGTACTTCCACGGGACGACCTTCCTCCGCGCGTGCGAGGAGGGCCTGCTCGACGCGGGCGCGTCCGTGCAGGCCGGCATGCGCGGCACGGTCTACGGGCCCGGCGACCTGGACGAGTCGCGCCGGCTCGGCTTCACCGTCCTCTCGACCGAGGAGCTGCGCGACCTCGGCCCGGCCGGGTACGGCGAGCTCGTGCGCGAGCGCGTCGGCGAGCGGCCGGTCTTCCTCACGTTCGACGTCGACGTCCTCGACCCCGCGGTCGCGCCCGGGACGGGAACGCCTGAGATCGGCGGCTTCTCGACCGCGGAGGCGCTCGCGTTCCTCCGCGCGCTCGCGGGGCTCCGCCTTGCCGGCGCGGACGTGGTCGAGGTCGCCCCGGCCTACGACGGGCCCGGCCAGCAGACGGCGCTCGCGGCCGCGAACGTCGCCTGGGAGCTTCTCGCGCTGCACGCGGTGGGCCGCCGATGAGCCTGCGCCTCGAGCCGATGGCCGACGAGGACGTCCGCGTCTTCATCGTCGAGCACCTGGACGAGTACACCCGTCAGGTCGAGGAGTTCGGCGGCTGGTCGCACGAGGACGCCCGCGCGAAGGCCGAGAAGGACATGGCCCAGTCCTTTCCCAAGGGGCAGGTCCAGCCGGGGCACCACCTGTTCCACCTGGTCGACGACGCGTCCGGCGAGCGGGTCGGGCTCCTCTGGTATCGCGAGGACGTGCGCGGCGTCTGGCTCAACCAGGTGACGATCGACCCGGCGAAACGCGGCCGGGGGCTCGGCCGCGAAGCGATGACGCTGCTCGAGGAGGAGGCCCGCCGGCTCGGCGCCGCCCGCGTCGAGCTGAATGTGTTCGGCGGCAACGAGGCGGCGCGGTCGCTCTACCGCTCGCTCGGCTTCCGCGAGGACGCGGTCGTCATGTCCAAGCCGCTCGGGGAGGCGTAGCGTGGCCGCGCGTCCGGCTCGTCCCGCTCTCGCGCGAGCACGTGCCGCTGCTCGAACGGGCGCTCGCCGACCCGGAGATCGTGCGGAACACGCGCGTTCCCGAGCCGCCGCCTCCCGGCTTTGCCGACTACTGGCTCGGCCGCTACGAGGAGGGCCGAGCCGACGGGACGCGCGAGGGCTTCGCGCTCGAGGACGACGACGGGCGCCACCTCGGGCTCGGCGTGGCGCCGCGCATCGAGCGCGAGGCGCGGACGGCCGAGCTGGGCTACGTCGTCCTCGCCGAAGAGCGCGGCCGCGGCGTCGCCACGGAGGCGCTCCGGCTCCTCACAGCCTGGGGCTTCGCCGAGCTCGACGCCGTCCGGCTCGAGCTGATGATCTCGGCCGGAAACGAGGCGTCCAAGCGCGTGGCCGAGAGATGCGGGTACGTCCGCGAGGGCGTGCTCCGCTCGGTCTACGTGAAGCCGGGCCGCTGGGAGGACACCGAGGTCTGGTCGCGCCTCGCGACCGATCCCTAGCGCGCTTCCGACCACGGCGCGGGGGCCGGCCGCCGGATGCGACCGGGCCCTTCTCACCGGGCTCGATGATCCGCTAGAGGATCTGCTCCGCCACCTCCACGCGCAGAAGCGAGCGGACGTTCTCGATCTGGTTCGCAATCGTCGCGACGGCCGAGCCGGCGAACAGGAGTCCGACGGCGATGTCGTCCGGGGTAGTCAAGAGCGACCCGGAGTCGCCGCCCGCCGACATGTCCGTCGTGATGATCTGGTCGTGGAAGCGGCCGATCCGGCCGGCGCCGTATCCGACGTCCACCGTCGCATTGATGGCCACGATGCGGCCCGTCGTGTAGTTCGTCGTGCGGCCGGTCTTCTGCAAGACCGTCCCGACGGCGACGTTCGCGCGGCGCCGCCAGCCGCGCACGTAGCCGCCCCAGTAGATCTCGCGGTCGAGATCGTGGAACTGGCCCTCGGCGATCGCCGCGTCCACGAGGTTCCGGTGGAAGATCCGCGGCGTCGGCGGCTCGAGCGAGATCGGGATGAACCGCGAGAGCCGCGCGATCAGGTCGGCCGGGAACGTCCCACCGTCGAATGGGCCGGGCTGGAGGATCGGGTCGCCCACCAGCGCGGCGTTCGTGTTCGCGAGGACGTGGTTGTTCGAGAGGATGTAGAACCGCTGCGGGATGCCGACGCCCGGCGTCGGCTGGCTCCCGGTCGCGGCTCCCGGGAGCAGGTCGTACACGCACGTGCCGATCGTCCCGGCAGTGATCCTGAAGTGGCCGACCGAATAGCCGCCTTCCGCAGGCCGGATGCGCCGGGCGAGCAGCTCGGCGCCGACGAGCGGAACCTGCGGCAAGACCAGCTGTTGCTCGGCCTCCTCGAGCGTCGCGGACCCGTTCGCGGTCCTCGGCATCTGGACCTGGGTGCGCTCGACCATGGGGAATCCGATCTCGAGCACGTCGGTGCGGGTGTTGCCGATCTTCGTGGGGACGAGGTCGTCCTCGCTCAGGTCGGCCTTGTCCACCTTGTGCGTGACGAGCGCGAGGACGGCCGGCTGGCCGGTCGGCGCGCCGTCTCGCCACTTGACGCCCGCGGCTATCCCGACGACGTTCGAGTGCGGCGCCTCGGGCGAGAGCAGCTCCTCGACCGCGTGTATGCGCGCGTCCTCGAGCGCGGCGGCGTCCGCGGGGGTGAGCTCCATTTTCGGATGTTCAGTGCCTGGCATGTCGTCCTTCCTCAGACTTCGATCTCGGGGGCGCCCAGCACCAGGACGTCCACCTCGTAGTCGTCGATCCGCTCTGGAATCCGCTCGTCGGGCGCGAGCTCGTCGCTCGGCACCTGCTCGGTCACCCCCACGACGATCACGGCACGCCCGTCCCGCTCGCCCACGCCGACGCTGACGACGTTCGGCAGCGCAAGCAGTGCATCGGCGTGACGTTCGAGGAGGGCGTCGATCTCGCTCGGCATGTGCGTTCCCTTCGGGTGCATTTCGCGGCTTTCAGGTCGCGGCGCGACGCCGGAGGACCGCGCGCGCGGCTGGGTCCGAGCCGTCTCCGGCGCGTTTCGCGTCCGCCGCAGGCCGACTGTGCAACAGCGGCCATCGCCTCCGCCCTTCGTTCCCTCGAGGGTACGCCCGCGCCGACATTCGTGTCAAGCGTCACGTTCTCGATCCGGCGGTACTCTGTCCGGAGGCGACCAGGAGGCGACATGAGCGAGGTCATCCACGCACCGGAGCTCGCGCACGAGGAGGCGGGCGAGCCGAGGCGCATCAGCCACTGGATCGGCGGACGGGTCGTTCCCGGCGAGTCGGGCCGCAGCGGCCCGGTGTACAACCCGGCCACCGGCGTCCAGGCGAGTGCGGTCGACTTCGCGAGCATCGAGGAGGTCGGCCGTGCCGTCGCAGACGGCGAAGGAAGCCTTCCCGAGCTGGCGCCGCCTGTCGCTCTCGCGGCGGGCCGAGCTCCTGTTCCGGATCCGCGAGCTCGTCCACACGCACCGCGAGGACATCGCGCGCTTCCTCACGCTCGAGCACGGCAAGGTGCTCTCGGACGCGCTCGGCGAGGTCGCCCGCGGGCTCGAGGTGATCGAGCACGCCTGCGGCATCCCGACGCTGCTCCAGGGCCGCCACTCCGAGCAGGCCTCGACCGGGATCGACGTGTACTCGATCCGCCAGCCGCTCGGCGTCGTGCGCCGGCATCACGCCGTTCAACTTCCCGGCGATGGTGCCCATGTGGATGTGGGCGCCCGCGCTCGCCTGCGGGAACACGTTCGTCCTCAAGCCCTCCGAGAAGGACCCGTCCGCGTCGATGTACGTGGCCGAGCTCCTGCAGGAGGCCGGCCTGCCCGACGGCGTCTTCAACGTCGTGCACGGGGACAAGGTCGCGGTCGACGCGATCCTCGAGCACCCCGACATCGCCGGCGTCTCGTTCGTCGGCTCGACGCCGATCGCGCGCTACATCTACGAGACCGGCAGCGAAGCACGGCAAGCGCGTCCAGGCGCTCGGCGGGGCGAAGAACCACATGATCGTCCTGCCGGACGCGGACGTGGACATGGCCGCGGACGCCGCGGTCAGCGCGGCCTACGGCTCGGCGGGCGAGCGCTGCATGGCCGTCTCGGTCGTCGTGGCCGTCGGCGACATTGGCGACCGGCTCGTGGAGGCGATCCAGGAGCGGCTGCCGAAGCTCAAGATCGGCCCCGGTCTCGACCCGACCTCCGAGATGGGCCCGCTCGTCACCCGGGAGCACCGCGACAAGGTGGCGTCGTACATCGACAGCGGGCGCGACCAGGGCGCGACGGTCGTCGCGGACGGGCGCGAGCTCGACGTCGACGGGGACGGGTTCTTCCTGGGCGTGTCCCTGCTCGACGGGGTCACGCCCGAGATGGACGCGTACCGCGACGAGATCTTCGGCCCGGTGCTGTCGGTCGTCCGCACGGACACGTACGACGAGGCCGTGCGCCTCGCCAACGAGAACCCGTACGGCAACGGCGTCGCGATCTTCACGCGCGACGGCGGCGCCGCCCGTCAGTTCCAGTTCGAGATCGAAGCCGGGATGGTCGGGATCAATGTTCCGATCCCGGTGCCGGTCGCGTACTACTCGTTCGGCGGCTGGAAGTCGTCCCTCTTCGGCGACTCGCACGTCTACGGGCCCGAGGGGATCAACTTCTACACCCGCGGCAAGGTCGTCACCTCGCGCTGGCCCGACCCGGCGACGAGCACGGTCGACCTCGGCTTCCCGCAAACGCGCTAAGGCCCATTCCACGGCGGAGCACCTCGTGCGGGCCGCACCGCCCGGCGGTGAATCGTCCGGCGCGACCTCGGCGCGGTCCGGGCACAGACACGCGCGCCGCGACCGCGTAGCGTTCGTCTTGGGGCGCTCGCTCCCCCGTTGGGGCGGTCTGCGCGCATCCCGACGCAGGCGACCGCGGCCTACTGTCTATCTCGCTTGACAGCCGTACAGGTGTCTACTACGGTAGACGCGATGACACCTCTTGATCCCACACTCCTGAAGGAAGCCCGCGGCTCCCGCGACCGGCTGCTCGAGCTCCAGCGCGACCTCGAGAAGGCGCGCGCCGACTACAACCACGCCGTCCGCCGCCTTCACGCCGAGGGTGGGTCACTGCGCGAGATCGCCGAAGATCTCGGGCTGAGCCACCAGCGCGTCCACCAGATCGTCGAGGGCGGCGAGGGCGGACCGACCCGCCGCGGCCACGGCCCGCGCGGCCGCTTCGGCTGGCCTTTCGAGCGCTTCACGCGACGGTCGCGCCAGATCATCGTCCTCGGCCAAGAGGAAGCCGACGCCCTCGGCCACGGCCGCGTGGGCTCCGAGCACCTGCTGCTCGGACTGCTGAAGGCGCAGGACGAGAGCGTCGCCGCTGTCCTCGCCGACGCCGGGGTGACCTACGACGCCGCGCGCGAGAAGGTCGCCGCCCTCAACTTCGGCCAGTCCAAGCGGCGCGTTCCGTTCACGCGCGCGGCCAAGCGCGTGCTCGAGCATGCGGTGCGCGAGGCCCAGGCGCTCGGAGACACGTACATCGGCGCCGACCACGTCCTGCTCGGCCTCGTCTCCGACGAACGGGCCGGGTCGGTCGAGATCCTGCGCGAGCTCGGGGCGGATCCCGGCGCGATCCGCGCAGCCGTCCTCGAGCGGCGCTCCGCCGCCTAGGTCTTCGGCACTGCGAGCGGCGCGAACGTCCCCGCCCGATACACCTGGCCGGGGAGCTCCCGCCCGAGCACGCCTTCGAGCCACTCGGCGACGCCGATCAGGGCGTCGAGGTCGACGCCCGTGTCGACCCCCTCACCCTGGAGCATGTAGAGGAGGTCTTCCGTCGCGACGTTGCCGGTTGCACGCGGAGCGAACGGGCAGCCGCCGATCCCGCCGACCGAGCCGTCGAAGATCGTCGCGCCCCACTCGAGCCCCGCCCACGCGTTCGCGAGGCCCGTCGAGCGCGTGTTGTGCAGGTGAACGCCGACCGGGCGCGCGAACTTGACCGCCTCGACGACCAGATGGCGCACCTGTGTGGGCGTGGCCACGCCGATCGTGTCCGCGAAGACGACCTCGTCCGCCCCGAAGGTGATCGCCTCCTCGGCGAACCCGAGCACGCGCTCCGGCGCCACCGCGCCCTCGAACGGGCAGCCGAACGCGACCGAGATCGTCACGGTCGTCGGCAGGCCGTCGGCCCGCGCCCGCGCGAGGATCCGCCCGGCGCCCGCGAGCGCCTCGTCGACCGACTGGTTGGCGTTCCGCCGGCTGAAGGAGTCGGTGGCAGCGAACGTCAGCGAGACGCGGTCGAGTTCGGTCGCGCGAAGCCGGTCGTACCCGCGCTCGTTGAGCACGAGGCCGCTCAGCTCGAGGCCGTCCCGGCGGTCGATTCCCGCGACGACCTCCTCCGCGCCGGCCATCGCCGGCACGCGCGCGGGATTGACGAACGAGACGGCCTCGATCCGCGAAACGCCGGCTCCCGCGAGTCGGTTCACGAGCTCGGCGCGGGTCTCCGGCGGGAGCGTGGTCGGCTCGTTCTGGAGCCCGTCACGCGGCCCCACGTCGCAGACGGTCACCCGCACGCCCCTAGGATACGCGCGTGCCGCCCGTTCCGGTCTTCACTGCCGAGGACGTCTATGCCGCCGTCGACCCGAGTGAGGCGGTGACCGCGATGCACGAGGCGTTCGTCGAGCACGCGCAGGGCAACTGGGTCATGCCCTCCAAGGTGTACCTCAGCGCCCAGAACGGCGACTTCCGCGCGATGCCGGCCGGCGGGGGCGGCTTCGCCGTCCTCAAGTGGGTCAACTCGTATCCGGCCAACCCGGCGCGCGCGCTGCCGACCGTGAGCGGCGTCGTCATCCTCTCGGAGGTGGAAACCGGGCAAATGCAGGCATTTCTCGACGCGGGCGCCATAACTGCGGTCCGGACGGGCGCGGCCGCGGTTCTCGCGGCGGAGACGCTGGCGCGGCCGACCGTCGCCCCGGCGGCCGTGATCGGGTGCGGCGTCAACGGGCAGGCGGTTGCGCGCACGTTCCTGGCCCGGGACCGCGAGGTGCTCCTCTGGGACGCACGGCCGGACCAGGCGCGCTTCGTCGCAGACGAGCTCGGCGAGGGCGCGTCCGTCGCGGATGACCGGGCAGACGCGCTCGCCTCGGACGTCGTCGTTACCGTCACGCCGGGGCGCGAGGTGCTCTTCCACGACGGGACGCTGCACGCCGGGCAGCACGTGAGCCTGATGGGCGCGGACGGCCCGGGCAAGGCGGAGATCGAGGTCGACGAGCTCGTCCGCGCGCGCGTCGTCTGCGACGAGTGGGAGCAGGCAAGCCACAACGGCGAGATCGCGCACGCGGTCGAGCTGGGCCGGTTGCATCGCGAGCAAGTGGCGGAGCTCGGGCGCGTCCTCCTCGGCGAGGAGGCCGGGCGGAGCGACGAGCACGAGATCACGGCGTTCGACTCGACGGGCCTCGCTGTGCAGGATCTGGCCGTGGCGATCGCCGTGTTCACCCGCTGGCAGGAGGACCCGTCGTCGCTGCCGAACGTCGCGCCGATCGAGCTCGGCTGATGGCAGGCGACCTGATCCATTTCGAGATCCGCGCCGGCGATGCGGTGCGCGCGCAGGCGTTCTGGTCGTCGCTTCTAGGCTGGTCGTTCACCGCGCCGCCCGGAGAGCTCCCGTACACGATGACACGCGCCGGGGGCGAGGGCCCGACCGGCGGCCTCTACCGGGCGGACGTGCCCGACCGCGGCCTGATCCCGTACTTCTCCGTCGACGACCTCGACGCGGCGACCGCCCGCGTTCGAGAGCTCGGCGGCGAGGTCGGCGACAGCGGCGACGTCCCCGAGGTCGGGCGCTTCGCCCACTGCGTCGACACGGAAGGGAACGCGTTCAGCCTCTTCTGGGTCGATCCCGCCGGACACGGCACCGGACCGCCTGACTGACGCAGACTCGGCACGTTTCCGTCAAAGACACGTGCGTGTTTCCGCGCTAGCGTCTCAGGCGGGGGCGAGGGGCCGAAGGCCCCGGGGGAGAGTCTCGACACGCGAGGCCGCTAGCCGCGCTCGGCCGGGAGGCCGCGCGACGACCAGTCGCTCCACGAACCCGGATACAGCTTCGCATCCGGGCGGCCGGCCTCGGCCAGGTCGAGGAGCGTCACGCACGCGGTCACGCCCGAGCCGCAGTACGCGACGAGCTCGTCCGCCTCGAGCACCTCGGACGGCAGGTCCTCCCCGGCAGCGAACGGGAGGTTCACCGCGCCCGGAATCCGGCCGGCGACGCGGTCGATCGGCTCGATCTCACCGCGGTAGCGCTCGGGTGCGCGCGCGTCGACGACCACGAGCCCGTTCTCGCCCAGGCGGCGCTCCAGCTCGGCCGCCTCGACCGTGTCGTCGCTGCGCGGGCGGGGGACGAACTCGCGCGGCTCGATCCTCCTCCTCCCCGCCGCCGAGCGGCCCGATCCACGAGTCGATGCCTCCCCGCAGCACCGCGACATTCTCGTGGCCGAAGTGCCGCAGGAGCCACCAGAGGCGCGCGGCCCCGCCCGTCCGGCCCTGGTCGTAGGCGACGACGACCACGCCCGGGCCGATCCCGGCGCGGCCAGCCGCCGCGGCGAAGGTCGCCTCGTCCGGGAGCGGATGGCGCCCGCCGTACGCGGGCGGTTCGCCGGGCGGTGCGGACAGGTCCCGCTCGACGTCGAGGAAGGCCGCGCCCGGGATGTGCCCCGCGAGGTAGAGCTCGCGGCCTGCGTCCGGCTTGCCGAGCTCCCAGCGGCAGTCGACGAACCGGTATGTCACGACGCCGTCGCCCACCGCCGACGGCGCGAGCACGAGCACGCGCGCCGACCTGAACCGCCCCGCCAGGTCGGAAGCGCACTCGGCGCCGCGCCCGGGCTCGACCCAGACGATCACCGTCGGCCCGGAGCCGGAGAGCGTCGCGCCGAGCGCGCCGGCGGGCCGCGCCTCGCGCACCGCCTGGAGGAGCGGCGCCGACGCGGCGCGGAACGGCTCGTGGAGCCGGTCGGCGAGCGCGGCCGCGAAGAGGCGCGGGTCTCCCGCCGCGGCGCCGGCGCCGAGGAGCGCGGCCCGGCCGGCCGTGAACGATGCGTCCGCGTGCGAGACCTGGGCCGGCAGCGCGGCGCGCGAGGCCGCGGTCGCGACGCGCTCGCCGGGCACGACGGCGACAGGCTCGAGCGGCGGCCCGTCGGCGATCCGCGCCAGCCGCGGACTGCCGCCCTCCGCCCACGTCAGGCAGAGCGCCGCCCGCGAGCGCCGCGGCGAGGTTGTCCGCGTGGCCCTCGAGCCGGGCGCCGACGCGCGAGCAGCTCGCCGGGGACGACCTCGCGCCCCGCAGCGCGCGCGCCCGCGACGAGCCCGAGTGCGACCGCGGCCGCGCTCGAGCCGAGACCGCGTCCGAGCGGGATCCGGTTCGCGAACGCGAATGAGCGCCCCTCGACGGGCGCGAGGAGCGCGAATGCGCGCAGCGCGAGGTTCTCCGGCCCCTCGGGCAGTTCGCCCGCGCCCTCGCCCGCGATCGTCACCCCGTTGCCCTCCCCCACGACGAGCTCGTTCCAGAGGTCGAGGGCGACACGCGGCGCAGTCGAACCCCGGGCCGAGGTTCGCCGTCGTGGCCGGCGCCCGGACGCGAAGCTCGCTCACGCCGGCCGCCTCCGCGATCGCGTCGGGATCCGGGTCGACGGGCACGGGCGCCTCGCGCCGCGCGGTCGACCGCCTCCGGGTCCTTGAGCCCGTGGCCCGTGATGCACGCAGACGACGCGCGAGCCCGCGGGCGGCCGCTCGCGCAGGAGCGCCGCCACCCCGGCCGCCGACGACGGCTCGCAGAAGAGCCCTTCCTCGCGCGAGAGCAGCCGCCACGCCTCGAGGATCTCCGCGTCCGGCAGGTCGACCGCCGTGCCGCCGGAGTCCGCGAGCGCCTGCTCCACCTCCGTCGGCGTGGACGGGCGTTGCGATCCTGATCGCGCTCGCCGCCGTTCCCGCTCGGTCGGCGGCCGCGCCGAGCAGGAGCCGCGGAAGCCCCTCGCCCGCCTCGCGGAAGCCGAGCGCGTACGCGGCCGTGTTCCCGCCGCCGCCGTACGGAAGCGCGAGCACGTCGGGCGGCGAGCCGAGCTCCTCGACGATCTCCCACGCCGCCGTCTTCTGCCCCTCGAGCCGGTACGGGTTGAGCGAGTTGACGAGCGCGTGCGTGCCCCGCGCGGCCAGCTCCCGCGCGGCGTCGAGCGCCTGGTCGAACGACCCGCGCACCTCGAGCAGCCGCGCGCCGGCGGCCCGCGCCTGCGCGAGCTTCCCGGCGGCGACCGCGCCGCCGGGGAGCAGGACGACGGCGGGGAGACCGGCGCGCGCCGCGTACGCCGCGGCGGAGGCGGACGTGTTCCCCGTCGACGCGCAGACGAGCGCCCGCGCGCCCTCCTCGACCGCCTTGGAGACGGCGAGCGTCATCCCGCGGTCCTTGAAGCTCCCGGTCGGGTTCGCGCCCTCCCACTTGAGCCAGACCGACGCGCCGAGTCGCTCCGAGAGCCGCGGCGCCGGGACGAGCGGCGTCGAGCCCTCGCCGAGCGACACGACGGGCGTCGCGGGGCCGACGGGCAGCCGGTCGCGGTAGCGCTCGAGCAGCGGCGCCGTCACGCCGCCGCCCGCCCGGCGTCGGAAACGACCGAGCAGCACGGACGGCGGGCGCGCGCGTCCCCGGCACCTCCCCGATCTCCGCGAGCGCCGCGCGGATCGCGCCGAGCCGCGCCGTGTGCGTGACGACGTGGAGCGTCGCCTCGCCCTCGCCCTGCTCCTGGAGGAGCCGCGCGACCGACACCTCCTGCGCGGCGAGGCGCGCCGCCACCTCGGCGAGGACGCCCGGGCGGTCGTCGACGACGAGCTGGAGGTAGTACGGCGCGCGGAAGTCGTCCGGCTCGAGCCGCGGCAGCTCGCGCCAGCACGCGTCGTTCTGGAGGAACCCGGTCCCGGTCGTCCCGACCACGCTGACGAGGTCGGAGACGACCGCCGACGCCGTCTCGATCCCGCCTGCCCCCGGCCCCTCGAGCGACGATCTCGCGGATCGCGTCGCCGTTCAGCATCACCGCGTTGAACGGGCCCTCGACCGCGGCGAGCGGGTGGTGGCGACCGACGAGCGCCGGCTGGACGCGGACGTCCACGCGCCCGTCGACGAGCGTCGCCGAGCCGATCAGCCGGACGACCGCGTCGAGCTCGCGCGCCGCGCGAAAGTGCGCCTCGTCGAGCCCCTCGATCCCGGTCGTCTCGACGTGCGGCGGCGTCACGCGCGACCCGAACGCGACCGTCGCGAGGATCGCCATCTTCGCGGCCGCGTCCGCGCCCGTCACGTCGTCGGTCGGATCCGCCTCGGCGAACCCGAGCCGCTGGGCCTCCGCGAGCGCCTCGGCGTAGGAACGGCCGCCCTCCATCTCGGTGAGGACGAAGTTGGTCGTCCCGTTCACGATCCCGAGGATCCGGTGGACGGTCGTCGCGACGAGCGCCTCGCGCAGCACCTTCACGACCGGGATCGCCGCGCAGACGCTCGCCTCGAAGCGCAGCTGCACGCCGGCCTTCGACGCGGTGGCGAAGAGCTCCGCGCCCTCCCGCGCGACGAGCTGCTTGTTCGCGGTGACGACCGGCTTGCCGCGGCGGAGCAGCTCGTGGACGTACTCGCCGGCCGGCTCGATCCCGCCCATCACCTCGGCGACGACCGCGATCTCCGGGTCGTCGCGGATGGCGGCGAAGTCGTCGGTCAGCACGCCCTCGCGCGCGGGCGACGGGCGCTCCTTGGCGGGATCGCGGACGAGCGCCCGCACGACGCGGAGCCGGTGGCCGGTCGCGCGCTCGATCTCGTCGGCGCTCGTCTCGAGCAGCCGCTCGACCGCCGAGCCGACGGTGCCGTAGCCGAGCAGCGCGACGGGGACGTCTACCGACGACGCGTTCACCGCGGCATCATCGCGAACCGACCAGGCGGAAGACAGTGCCCTCCTGGGACACGAGCAGGAGCTCGCCGTCCGAGTCCTCGCCGAACGACGTCAGGGCGGGAACCTCGAACCGCTCGCGCCGCAGGTCGCGCGCGCGGACGCCGTCGACCCGGAAGCTCCAGACGCGGCCGGAGCAGTAGTCGCCGAAGAACCCGCGCCCGTCGAGCCCTGGGATCGCCGAGCCGCGGTAGACGAAGCCGCCCGTGATCGAGCAGCCGTCGTCGCGCCCGTACGTGAGGACCGGCTCGACGAGCCGCCCGTCGCCGCGCAGCGGCCGGTCGCTGTACTGGAAGTCCCCCTCGCGCGTCGGCCAGCCGAAGTTGAGCAGCCCGTCGGCCGGCCAGCGGACGAGGTCGACTTCCTCCCGCGAGTCCTGGCCGACGTCGCCGATCAGGAGGTTCCCGGTCTCGCGGTCGAACGAGAAGCGCCACGGGTTGCGCAGGCCGTACGCGACGATCCGCCAGTCGGCGCCGTCCGCGTCCACGTCGAGCGCGAGCAGCTTGCCGAGCCGGTCGCCGAGGTCCTGCGCGCGGTCGTCCGGGTCGCCGCCCGAGCCGCCGTCGCCCATGCCGACGTAGAGCCGGCCGTCGGGCCCGAACGCGAGCTGCCCGCCGTTGTGGTTCGAGAACGGCTGGTCGATCGCGAGGAGCTCGCGGGCCGTCGAGGGGTCGGCGGCCGTCCGCTCGGCGTTCGCGCGCAGCTCGACCACGCGCGTGTCGCCGTCGAGGTTCGTGTAGTCCACGTACAGCCGGCCGTTCTCGGCGTAGTCGGGGTGAAATGCGACCGAGAGCAGGCCCTGCTCGCCGCCCGACGCGATCTCGCTCGAGAGGTCGAGGAACGGCCGCGGGCGGACGGTGCCGTTCTCGATCACCCGGATCACGCCCTCCTGCTCGACCACGTAGATCCGGTTCGGCTCGCCCGGCGCCGCGGTCGCGTGCACGGGGCTCGCGAGGCCGGTCGCGACCGGCTCGAGCCGCAGCTCGCCGGGACCCGGAACGTCGGCCGGAGCCGTCGACGTCCCGGTGGTCGTCGGGGGCGCCTCGTCGCGGGTCATGATCCGCGGCCCGGCGTCGTCCTCGCCGCCGTCCGACATGCAGCCGGCCAGGGCGAGCGCGAGCGCGAGGACGCAGGCGACGCGGAGCATGGCTCCAGGGTAGTTCCGGGCGGGCGTCTAGGTTCCGGTGATCCGGTAGACGCGGCCGTTCTCGCGCGACGCGACGAAGAGCTCGCCGCCCGGCCCCTCGCCGAACGTCGACAGGCCGCCCGCCACCTCGAGCGTCGGGTGCGAGAGGAAGCCGACCTTGCGCCCGGCCTTCAGCTTGAAGCTCCAGACCTGGCCCGTGCAGTAGTCGCCGAAGAAGTAGCGCCCCTGGACGCGCGGGATGTTCGAGCCGCGGTAGACGAAGCCGCCGGTGACGGCGCAGCCGCCGTGCGCGTGGGTGTAGACGTGCTTCGGCTTCACGTAGACGCTGCCGCGCAGGAGCCGCGTGCCCCGGCTGTAGAGCCCGTTGCCCTCGTAGCGGCGCCAGCCGTAGTTCTCCAGGCCGCGCCTTGCGGGCTCGAACACGTCGACCTCCTCGCGCCAGCCCTGGCCGACGTCGCCGAGCCAGATCTTCCCGGACTGCCGGTCGACGGAGGCCCGCCACGGGTTGCGGAGGCCGACCGCGACGATCCGCGCCTTCTTCGTCCAGACGTTCAGGCGCAGGAGCTTCCCGAGCCGGCTGGACAGGCGCTGGGCGCGGTTGCCCGGGTCGCCGCCGGCGCCTCCGTCCCCGGTCGGGACGTAGAGGTAGCGGTCGTGGCCGAAGAGGAGCTGGCCGCCGTTGTGGTTCGAGTACGGCTGCCCGATCTTGAGCAGGACGCGCGCGGTCGACCGCGCGGCCTGCGTCAGCGCCGGGTTCACGCGGTACTCGACGACCCGCGTGTCGCCCGCGTTGTTCGTGAAGTTCGCGTAGATGCGGCGGACGTCCGGGTAGTCCGGATGGAAGGCGATCGAGAGGAGCCCCTGCTCGCCGCAGCACGAAGTCGCGCTCCGCAGGTCGAGAAACGGGGTCGAGAGGGTCGTCCCGTTCTGGACGATCTTCACGAGCCCGGGCTGCTCGACGACGTAGATCCGGTTCGGCTCGCCGCGGTTCGACGCCACGTGCACCGGCTGGTCGAAGCCGGTTTCGAAGGTCGTCAGCTGGAGCGTCGCCGACGCGGGCGCGGCAAAGGCGAGCGACGCGACGAGCGCCGAGAGGACGATCGGGAGGCGACCCACGAAGTCTCAGAGTAGCGGCGGATCCGGCGAGTGTCAGGCCGTGCGTCAAGGATCCATGCGGATTTGCCGATATCTTCCAGGTGCGGCGCCTGCGGTTCTGGCTCGTCCTCGCGGCCGTCGTGGCGCTCCAGGTCTGGTGGTTCCAGCGGGAGACCCCGACGGAGCGGCGCCTCGGCGCGGTCGCACAGGAGATCGCCCGCGCGCCGGTCGCCGTGCGCTGCCCGAGCGTCTGGGGGCGGCTCCTCGACGTGTCGAGCTTCTCCGGCACCGCGCACGTCGATTCGGAGGGACGCCCCACCCACGCCGAGCTGAAGCACGAGATCTGCGAGACCTTCGACCGGATCGCGGACGACGGCTTCCCGGCCGACCTCTCCTGTCTCGACCGGGACGCGTGCGGCGACGGCGAGCTCGAGGTCGCCGAGGCCGTTCACGTCCTCGCGCACGAGTCCTGGCACCTGGCCGGCTCCTTCGACGAGGCGGTCACGGAGTGCTACGCGATCCAGACGGACGCGTCCGTCGCGGAGCGGCTCGGCGCGAGCCGCGGCGCCGCCCTCGCGATCGCGCGCTTTTCGTGGCGGACGAACCCGCGGATCGCGCTGCCCGAGTACCGCGTCGGCGGCGAGTGCCGCGACGGCGGGCGCCTCGACCTCCACCGCGGCTCGGCGGGCTGGCCGACCGCCTAGGCGAGGGCGCCGGCATCGGCGCCGGGTGCTCCCGGGCGTCGTAGCGGCGGAAGGCCGGCAGCGCGAGCGCGAGGCACGCCCGACGCCGACGACGCAGAGGATCCCGCCCGAGACGATCGACGTCCGCACGCCGGCGAGCGCGGCCACGACGCCCGGCCTCGAAGTCGCCGAGGATCGGGCCGCTCGAGTAGCTGATCAGCTCGATCCCGGCCAGGCGCCCGCGCAGCCGGTCGGGGATGGTCGAGTTCCAGATCACCGAGCGGAAGATGCCGCTGACCATGTCGGCGGCGCCCGCGAGCGCGAGCCCGGCGACCGCGCGACCGCGAGCGTCGGCGCGAAGCCGACGACCGTGATCCCGACCCCCCACACCATCGCGGCCAGGATCACGGCGAGCCCGTGCCGGTGCACCCGGCTCGTCCACCCGCTCGTCAGCGTGGCCGCGAGCGAGCCGATCGAGGGCGCGGCGTAGAGGATCCCGAGCACGGCGGGGCCGCCGAACTCGTTCGCGAACGCCGGGTAGAGCGCGGTCGGCATGCCGAAGAACATCGCGACGAAGTCGACGCCGTACGTGCCGACGAGCTCGGGCCGGCTCTTCGCGTAGCGGATCCCGTCGATCACGCCGCGGACGCTCGGGCGGTCGGCGTCCTCGGGCGGCGGGACGGCCCGCATGAGCGAGAGCGCGATGATCGAGACGCCGAGAACGTGACGCAGGTCGACCGCGTAGGTCGCAGCGCAGGCCCACCGTGGCGATCAGGACGCCCGCGACGGCCGGGCCGACCACCATCCCGAGGTTCCGCAGGAACGAGTCGAGGGCGCTCGCGGCCGCGAGCTCGTCGCGCTCGACGAGCCGCGGCATGAGCGCGTCGAGCGGCGGGCGCTGGATGCCGTAGAAGGCGGCCGACGACGACCTCGACGACGAAGAGCACCCAGAGGCGCGCGTCGCCGACGGCGTGTTCAGGAGGAGCGCCGCGGCGCAGAGCGCGAGCCCGCCCTCGGCGACCTGGACGAGGCGCCGCCGGTCGACGGCGTCGGCGATCGCGCCGCCGAGGAACGCGGTCACGAGCACGGGCGGCAGCGCCACGAGCGTCAGCAGGCCGACCGTGAACGACGAGCCCGGTCAGCTCGTACGCCTGGAACGGCACCGCGACGTACGTGAGCATCGAGCCGAAGAACGACAGGCCCTGGCCGAAGAAGAGCAGCCGGAAGTCGCGGCGCCGCCGGAGCGGCCCGATGTCGATCAGTGGCGAGGCTCGCGAGCCGCCGCACGCGGCTCGGCTCGCCGCTCGGCGGCGCCGGCGAGAGCCGCTCGTCCGGGCCCGGGTAGTCGTCGTGCTCGTCGGGCATCGCGGGAGTATGCCCCGGTGTCCGGGACGCTCCGGGGAAGCGCCGGGCGCCCGCCGTCGTTGCGACGGGCATGCGAGGCGCACCGTGACCGCCTCGCCGTCGGGCTCGGCTGCGCTCGCCCTCGTCGGCCTCGTCTCGTACGGCGCGCGCGGCTCGCTCGGGCTCTTCATCGAGCCGTGGGAGGAGGCGTTCGGCGCCACCCGAGCGGACGTCTCGCTGATCGTCTCGATCGGCTTCGTCGCGCTCGGCCTCGGCCAGCCGGTCGCCGGGCGGCTGCTCGAGTCGATCGAGCCGGGCCGCGTGCTCGTCGGCGGCCTCTGCTCGGCGCGGTCGGCTACGCGGGCGCGTCGATGGCCGCGAACGAGCTCTGGCAGGTGATCCTCCTGATCGGCGTCCTCGCGGCGTTCGGCGCCGGGCTCTCGTCCCTCTCGGCCCTCTCGTACGTCGCCGCGGAGCTCGTCGAGAGCCGCCGCGGGATGATCTTCGGGATCCTCACGGCGGCGAGCGCGGGCGGGCAGGTGGTCGTGCTGCCGATCGCGACGGCGGCGCTCGGCGTCTCGCTGCGTGCGGCGCTCCTCACGATCGCGGCCGTGCTCGCGCTCAGCGCCCTCGTCCTGTTCGCGTTCGTCCCGCGCGTGCCGCTCGCGCCGCGCGCGGCCGGCGACTCGGGCTCGGCGGCGACGCTCGCCACGAGCGGCCCGTTCTGGCTCCTCGCCGTCCCGTTCTTCGTCTGCGGCTACACGACGACCGGCCTCGTCGACACGCACCTGATCCCGCACGCCCTCCACCACGGGCTCTCGGAGACGACCGCGTCGGGCGCGCTGACCACGCTCGCGGCGTTCAACATGGCGGGCGTCCTCGTGGCGGGCGCGCTGACCGACCGCATCGACCGCGGGCGGATGCTGGCCGTGATCTACGCCGTGCGCGCGGGCTCGCTGCTCGTGCTCCCGTTCCTGACGAGCGCCGAGGGCCTCTTCCTCTTCGCGGCGGCGTTCGGCCTGGCCGACTTCGCCACCGTCCCGCCGACGACGTCCCTCGCCCGCTCGCTCTTCGCGAGCGGCGGCTGGGCGCTCGCGCTCGGCTTCGTGGCGGCGGCGCACCAGGCCGGCGCGGCGCTCGGCGCGTTCCTCGGCGGCTGGCTCTACGACCGCACCGGCACGTACAGCTGGTCGTTCACGCTCCGCGGCGGCCGCGCTCGTCGGCGCGGCCGTCCTCTCCTACGCCCTGCGCGACCGCGGCGAGCCGACGCGCCGCCGAGCCGCAGCCGGCCGCCGTCTAGGCCGAGCGCGTCCCGCGGATCGCGTCGACGCCGGTCTCGACGCCCGCCCAGACGAGCCCGAGCGAGCCGGCGATGCCGACGCCCTTGAGGACGGCGTAGAGCGCGGTGGGCGGATCCGAGAGCACCGGGTCGAACGGCTCGCCGAACCCGGCGATCGCGTAGAGCGCGCCGAGCGCAGCGAGCCCGAACCCCGCGATCCCGAGCATCAGTCGGCTCTCGAGGAACGCGACGAGCGTCAGCGCGACCTGCGCCGCCACGGGCCAGATCGGCGGCGAGACGAGCGTCCCGCGCCCGATCCACTCGCCGCTCACGTCGTCGGGATCGCCCAGGCCGTTGAACTCGGCCGGCCAGCCCTGCGCGACGGCGAGGATCGTCGCCAGCACCCAGTACGCGAGGAGGCCGACCGAGAGGAAGACCAGGCGCCGCTCCCACACGGGCGCGACCCTAGCCTGCCTCCCGGCTGGCCTCTCGCTCCGCCGCTACGCCCCCGGAATCCTCAGGAGCAGCAGCTGGCCCGCCTCGCGCATGTACGTCACGCCCGGGGTCGGGCTCGGTGCCGTCTCGATCTCCCAGGCGTGCGCCTGGATGTCCACGAGGAACGCGCCCGGGCCGAACCACTGCGACGCGTCGACGATGCCGCTCGACTCCCACGACCCGAGCGGATTGCCCGGGTGCGGCGCGTGGTTCACCGCCGCGACCGGCGTGAACGAGCCGGTGGCGAAGTCGTAGCGCCAGACCTGCGCCGGCCGGCCGTAGTTGTGGCTGCCCGGGTCCTCCTGGACGAGCAGGCTGCGCTTGGTCGTCTCGACGTTGTCGGCCTGGTGCATCGCGGCCGGATTGGCCGCGCCGAGCGGATCGGCGTTCACGAGCACCGACAGGCTCGTCACCACGAGCGGGTCGTCCTCGTCGAACACCATCTTCCAGATGCGGCCGTTCGGCCACGGCCCGATCGTCCCGGACGGCCCGCGGCGCAGGCGGCCGGTCGTCGGGTCGGGCAGCGCCCGCGGCTCACCGGAGTCGGCGAGGTAGACGACGTTCGGGTGCGTCCGGTCGTAGGCGATGTCCTCGATCCGGATGAACTGGAACACGTTGTTCGCGTTCGACCACTGCTCGAGCACCCACTGCGGCCCGTCGGGGATGCCGGTCGGCGGCGCCGGGTAGCCGAAGTCGGTCGACTTCACGTCCGTGCCGTCGTCCTTCTTGCCCGTCGCGATGATGCGCGGGACCTCGAGGAAGTGTCCGGAGACGCTCCCGATCGACAGGTCGCCGTAGTCGTTCACGGCGGGGACGTCGGAGACGAACCCGTAGAGCGTCCCGCGGTCGTTCCAGACGTCCTTGCCCTTCCGCGCCGCGTAGAGGTAGAGCTGCGACGCAGGCGCGTCGAACGTGTCGTCGCCCGAGAGCACGACCCGCTGGTGCTTGTACCCGGGGATCGCGACGCTGTTCTCGTGGTTGTGGCGGCCCATGCCGTAGATCGGCCGCCAGGCCCCGCTCTTCACGTCGAGCGCGACCACGACGCCGGCCTGCTCGGGCTCGCGCGGGTCGGCGGGCTCGTTCACCGGCCAGGCGGCGCCCGTCCGGTAGACGAGGTCGCGCGCCTCCTCGTTCGTGAAGAGGATCTCGCGCTTGAAGCCCTGCTCCTTCCCGACGAGGAAGCTCGAGCAGAACCGCTGGAAGTTCGCCCAGGACGGCACTGCCTCCGCGATCGAGAGGACGCCCGCGGTGTCCTCGTTCAAGGTCAGCTTGCTGACCATCGCGTTCGTGAAGTCGCTCCGCGTGGCGGGGAACGGGACGAGCGAGGTCTCGTGGTTCACGTACGCCTCGACGGTGCCCTTCTTGCCGTCGCGCAGGGCGATGCCGTCGGGGATCGACTCGAACTTGACCCCGCCGACCACGTCGCCGACCGACATGATCGGCATCACGGTCGATCCGGGCGCGAGCGGTGTCAGGAGCGCGGGCACCGACGTGTGGAACCCCGCGTCCTTCGGGCGGCTTTCCCCCTCCCGCGACCGCCGGCAGCGCCACAGCGATGGCGCAGACCGCCAGCAGGGACACGATTCGTCGGCTCCATTGGAGCCTCCCTTCGGTCGGTTGCGTCGGCGATGCTTGCACAGGTTCCCCGGAGCGTGCGGGCCGCGCCCGGGCGAGGGCTACAGTGAGTCCCGTGCAGCGGCGCGTGCCAGCGGTCCTGCGGCGCCGCGGCGTCGTGATCGGGCTGCAGATCGTGTTCCTCGTCGCCTTCACCGCCGTCCTCGGCTGGTTCCTGCGCGACACCTGGCGCGACGCGCTCCCGCTGCTCAGGCACGCCGACCTCGGCGACATCGGGATCGCGCTCGGTGTCATGGCCGGCTACTACCTGCTGTTCGTGCTCGGCTGGCAGTGGATCCTCGCCGGGCTCGGGATCCGGATCGGCTACCCGCTCGCGCTGCAGGCGGAGATGGCCTCCATGCTCGCCAAGTACGTCCCCGGGACGGTCTGGACGCCGATCGCGCGCATCCTCTGGCTGCGGCGGGCCGGCGGCGTGACCGCAGACCTCGGTCGTCTTCGGCTCGATCGCGCTCGAGGCGGGGCTCTCGGCCGTGTCGGGCGTGCTCGTCTTCGCGATCGGCCTCGCGGTGATCGGCGAGTCGAGCGAGACGCTCATCCCGCTCACGACCTTCGCGGTGCTCGTCCTCGTCCTCCTGCACCCGCGCGTGTTCGTCCCGCTCTCGCGCAAGGCGTTCGCCCGGCTCGGCTGGCCCGCGTTCCCCGTGCTCACCTACCGCGCGATGCTCGGGCTGCTCGCCTTCTACTCGGTCTCCTGGCTCGTCGGCGGGGTCGCCGTGCTCTACCTGGCGCGCTCGCTCGGTGCCGATCCCGGCTGGTCGTCGGTGCCCTACCTCGGCGGGACGGCGGCGGTCGGCGCGATCGTGACCGTCCTCTCGGTCTTCGCCCCTTCCGGGCTCGGCGTGCGCGAGGGCTCGACGTACGGCCTGCTCCTCGCGGTCGTCTCGGCGCCGGTCGCGCTCGGCGTCACCGTGCTCAACCGGCTGGCGATCACGATCGTCGAGGCGCTCCTCCTCGCGCTCGGCGTCGGCCTCTGGTGGGCGGCCCGCGGGTCGCGCGAGGACGCGCCTGCGGCCGATCCGGCGCCGGCCGAGCGGGCGTAGACTCGCGGCCGCATGACCGACTTCGCGGTCGAGACGGACGGCGGTCGGATCGCCGGCTGGCTGGCGGGTTCCGGCCCGCCCGCGCTCGTCCTCCACGGCGGCCCCGGGCTCTCGGACATCACGGAGGGCCTCGCGGCCGAGCTCGCCGACCGGTTCTCGACCATCCGCTACCAGCAGCGCGGCCTCGCGCCGAGCACGGTCGAGGGCCCGCACACCGTCGAGCCGAACGTCGCCGACGCGCTCGCCGTGCTCGACGGCCTCGGGATCGACAAGGCCTGGGCGATCGGCCACTCGTGGGGCGGCCACCTCGCGATGCACATCGCGGTCGCGGCGCCCGAGCGGCTCCTCGGCCTCGTCGCGGTCGAGCCGCTCGGCGCCGTCCCGGACGGGGGCGAGGCCGACCTCGACCGCAACCTGACGGCGCAGCTCTCGCCGGAGGACGACGCCCGCGCGCACGAGCTGGACGAGCGGCTGCTCGCCGGCGAGGGGACGCCGGAGGACTCGGAGGAGATGTTCCGACTCGTCTGGCCGTACTACTTCGCCGACCCGGAGAACGCGCCGCCGATGCCGGCGGTCACATTGAGCGACGACGCGTACGCGGGCGGGTGGGCATCGGTGCGCGAGCACTTCGAGCGCGGCACGCTCGAGCGCGGCCTCCCGGGGCTCGACCTGCCCGACCCTGTTCGTCGTGGGCTCCCGGAGCCCGATCCCCGTCGAGCACAGCCGCAAGAGCGCAGCACTCATCCCGGGCGCGCGCCTCGAGGTGCTCGAGGGCTGCGGTCACATGCCGTGGATGGAACGCCCCGAGAGCGTCGCCCGTGCGGTCGCGTCCTTCGCCGGCTGGCGCCAGCCCGCGGCCTAGACGTCCTCGTTGTACGCGCGGGCGAGGTAGCGCTCGACGTCTGGCCCGTCCGGGTTCGCGAGCACGTCCTCGATCCAGGCCCTCCGCTCGAAGTCGACGGCGCCGAGCTCCCAGACGCACCCGGTCGCCTGCGGAAAGGTGACCGCTTCCAGGGCCGTCACGTCGTCGAGCGGGCTGAGGAAATGGCGCTGGTGCAGCTCGTTGCTCGACTGCCACCAGTAGAAGAGCGCCATCCCGAACGTCGCCGCGTCGTGGACGATCAGGAAGCCGATCCCGTGGCGTCCGTCGCCCACCGCCGGCGTCGGGAAGACGTCCTCCGCGAGCGCGACCGCGGCGTCGACGAGCTCGGCGCGCGGCTCCTTGCCGGGCAGCGCGATCCCGTAGACCTTGAGCCGCCAGTCGCCGACGTCCTCGCGGCGGATGAAGCGGACCGGACGTGGCCGGTACGGCGTGTCGGTGTGGAAGTCGGGCCCGAGCTCCGTGGCGCTCACGCGGCGAGCCTAGCTAGCGCGCCCGGGGCTGTGCCTTCGCGCGCTCGAGGAGCGCGGGCGGGGCAACCTCCGCGTAGGCGTCCTCGAGGATTCCGGCGATCTCGTCCCAGTCGAGCCCGCGGTCGAGGCGGACGCCGATCCAGCCGCGGTGCCCGACGTACGGCGGGCGGAAGAACTTCTCCGGGTCGGCGTCGACGAGCAGCTCCTGCGTGCCTGGCGCGGCGGCGCACCAGATCGCGAAGCGCCCGTCGCCGTGGTGGTCGTCGAGCACCATCGCAAACGAGCGCTTCTCGCGGATGAAGAAACTCGGGTGGCCGTGGCTCAAGCGCTCGCTCGTCTCCGGCAACCCTGCGCAGATCGTGCGGATCCGGTCGAGAACCTCCCCGTTCATCGGGGTCGATGATCCCAGAACCGCGCTATCGTCGGAGGCCCACAACGGGAGGAGAGAGCTACATGCGACGACTCATCATGGGGTCTGCGGCATTCGTCGCAGCATTCGCGTTCGCGGCACCTGCGGGCGCGGTCGTCTACGGGACCCCCGACGGGAACAGGCATCCCTCGACGGGCGCGCTGCTCGCGCCGGTGCCCTACTCGGACGGCACCTGGGCCGCGTGCTCGGGGACGCTGATCTCGCCGACGGTGTTCCTGACCGCGGCGCACTGCGACCTCGGCGAGGTGCGAGTCGCGGTCACGTTCGACTCGCACTACGACGCGGCGACCGGCACGGAGTACTGGGGCACGTGGCAC
The DNA here is from genome assembly GCA_963696365.1 of uncultured Actinomycetes bacterium. Classification (GTDB taxonomy): domain Bacteria; phylum Actinomycetota; class Thermoleophilia; order Gaiellales; family Gaiellaceae; genus CAVOKD01. The sequence goes on along the minus strand of CAVOKD010000007.1, from coordinate 338,424 downwards.
GCCGACCCGGCGTACGGCACGTCCCAGGGCAACCCGCACGACATCGCGGTGGTCGTGCTCGACACGCCGGTCGTCGGAATCACGCCCGCACGGCTACCCGCGGCGAACTCGCTCGCGACGCTGGCGACGAAGGGCGTGAAGATCACCGCCGTGGGCTACGGGGCGCAGTCGGTCACGATCGACCACGGTCCCACGTTCCACTACGAGGACACCCGCTACTACGGGGTCGGCACGGTCACCACGCTCACCCCGGCGTGGCTGAAGGCCTCGATGAACCCCAAGCGCGGCGACGCGGGCGGGTGCTACGGCGACTCCGGCGGTCCGAACTTCCTCGGCGCCGGCGCCACCGAGACCGACATCGTGGCGGCGACGACGATCACCGGCGACTTCATGTGCCGGGCCACCAACGTCGCCTTCCGGCTCGACACGGCGTCCCCGCGGAACTTCCTGAAGACGTACGTGACGCTTCCGTAGAACGCCTGTGCGGCCGTCCCTTCACGGGGACGGCCGCATCCCTTAACCGGGACGCAACATCGACCCGCGCGACCGGCCCGTACGGACCGGTATGCGTACCTTCACCACACCCATCGTGCTCGTCGCGCTCGGCCTGGCCGTCCTCGCGGGCCTGACAGCCTGCGGCGGCTCAGGTGGAGGCTCGACGACCCCGGCGGCCGCCGGGACAACCCCGGCTGCGACCGGGACGACCGTCTCGCAGGAGAACGTGAGCGGCGTCGGCGAGATCCTCGTCGACGCGAACGGAGACGCCCTCTACTCGCCCGAGCAGGAGTCGGACGGAACCATCAAGTGCACCGACTCGTGCACGGACATCTGGGTTCCGCTCACCGTCTCCTCGAGCGGGTCGAAGCCGACCGGCGTCGCCGGCCTCGCGGTCGTCATGCGACCGGACGGCACCAGCCAGGTCACGTACAAGGGAGCCCCGCTCTACACCTTCGCCGAGGACACCTCTCCCGGCGAGGTGAACGGGAACGGGGTCTCGGACAGCTTCGGCGGAACGGACTTCACGTGGCACGTCGCCGGCGACGCCGGCACGACGACCACGACCGGTTCGGGGACGGGGTCGTACGGCTACTGAGCCGGACGGACCGGCGGCGGACGGAGCGGCTGCGGGCCTTCCCGCGGCGCCCGTCCGCCGCCCGGCCCTGTTCTGGAGAATCGCGCGCGCTGTAGCATCGCCCCGTGCTCGTGCGCTGGGGCATCCGGCTCGCCGCGACCCTCGTCGGGATCGCGCTCGGGATCATCGTCTCGGCCGGTCTCCTCGACGACTTCGAGGTCACGACGGCCGGCGTCTTCTGGGCGACGCTCCTCTTCTGGATCATCAACATCGTCGTGCAGTTCCTCGCGCTGCGCGTGCTGATCCGGCAGCCGTCGGTCGCGCTCGCGGGCCTCCTCGCCCTCGCCTCGACGATCATCGCGCTGCTCGTCGTCAACCTGATCGTGGACGACATCTCGATCAGCGGCGCCGGGACGTACGTCCTCGCCACGCTGATCATCTGGCTCTGCACCGGCGATCGCGGACATGGCCGGCACGGCCCTCATCCGCGCCCGCCGCCGCGAGCGGCGCGCCGACTGACCCGCGGGCGCCGATCGTCCGGATCGGACGATGCAGCGCGGGCCGGAGCGCTGGACGATCCGCGAGACCTGAACGACACGAACCGCTGGGAGGCGTCATGTGGTAGGGCATCGGCTTCGGCGTATTCATCTATCTCGCCTTGCTCATCACGCTCGGCGTGATGACGCTCAGGAACGGACACGGGTGGATGTTCGTGTTCGGCATCTTCCTGCCGATCTTCTGGATCATCGGGGCCGTCATGCGGCCGCCGCTCTCCGAGCGGATGTAGGCGCACCCGCCGAGGTGCCGGCGCCACCGGCTGGGAGGATCGGCCCGTGCCCGCCCGCGCCGTGCTCGCCGCCGTCCTCGTCGCGCTCGCGGCCGCGCCCGCAGCAGGCGCGGACACGGCCGACGAGACGGCGCTCGCCGAGCGCTACGCGCCGGTCGTCCGGCTGGTCGAGCAGCCCGAGGAATGCGGCCCCGGCGAGCCGTACGAGCCGCTCGACGTCGACGTCCTCTTCGACGAGCCGACCGTCGCGCTCCGCGGGCCCTGGGGCGGCGGCGACCTGATCCAGGTCGGCCCCTCGGCCGACGACCTCGCCGGCGGGCTCTACGAGTACCACCTCGACTTCCCCGGGAACGCGCTCCACCCCGGCTGCGACTACGAGCGCTGGGCCCGGCGCATCAGCGAGGGAACCGCGCCCGCGGTCTACGCGCACGTGGCGACCGATCCCGGGCACCCCGGCAGGCTGGCGCTCCAGTACTGGCTCTTCTACGCCTACAACGACTGGAACAACCTGCACGAGGGCGACTGGGAGATGATCCAGCTCGTCTTCGACGCGCCGGACGCCGCGGCGGCGCTCGACGGGAGCCCGGTCGAGGTCGGCTACTCGCCAGCACGAGGGCGCCGAGCGGGCCGAGTGGGACGACGACAAGCTCGAGCTCGTCGACGGGACGCACCCCGTCGTCCGCCCGGCCGCCGGCTCGCACGCGAACTTCTACGACGAGGGCCTCTTCCTCGGGAGCTCGGCGTCGCAGGGCGTCGGCTGCGACAACACGCTCGGCCCGACGCGCGACCTGCGCCCGGCGGTGCACACGATCCCGAGCGACGCCGACGAGGCGGCGCGAGGCGTTCCCGTGGATCGAGTTCGAGGGCCGCTGGGGCGAGCTCCAGCGCGCGTTCTACAACGGCCCCACCGGCCCGAACCTCAAGCAGCAGTGGACCGAGCCGATCGCCTGGTCGGAGGACTGGCGCGACCGCTCGTACGCCGTGCCGGCCGGCGGCGTGCTCGGCACCGGCGCGACCGACTTCTTCTGCGACGCGATCGCGACCGGGTCGTCCGGCCTCCGCCGCCTCGTGGACGACCCGCTGCCGGTGCTCGCCCTGCTCGCGGCCCTGGTCGCGCTCGTCGCGTTCGGGCTCGCGCGCGCGACCTGGCGCCCCACCGCCCCGCTCCGCGTCGTCCGGCGCCGCGCGTGGGGCCAGATCCTTGCCGCGGCGGGCCGCATGTACGTCCGCCGCCCCGGGCTCTTCCTCGGGATCGGCGCCGTGTTCGTCCCGATCTCGCTCGTCGCCGGGCTCCTCCAGACGCTCGTCCTCGGCGCCTCGAGCGTCCTCGGGATCGACACCGACGGCGAGAGCGGCGGCTCGCTCGTGCTCCTCGTCTTCGCGGTCGAGACGGTGCTCGCGCTCGTCGGGATCGCGCTCGTGCAGGCGGCGACGGCGCGGGCGCTCCTCGAGCTCGACGCGGGCCGCGACGTCGGGCCGCTCGACGCCTACCGGCTGGCGCTCGGACGGCTCGGCCGCGTGCTCGGCGCGCTCGGGATCGCCGTGCTGGTCGTCACGCTGCTCTCGACCGCGATCGTCCTCATCCCGATCGCGGTCTGGCTCGCGGTGCGCTGGTCGCTGATCGTGCCGGCGATCGAGCTCGAGGGCGACGGCGTCCGCGAGGCGCTGCGGCGGAGCTCGTCGCTCGTGCGCGGCGACTGGCTGAAGGTCGCCTCGCTCACGCTCGCCGGCGCCGCGATCGCCGTCGTCGCGGGCCCGCTCGTCGGCGTCCTCCTGATCCTCGCCACCGACGCGCCGCTCGGCACCGCCAACGTCGTCGCCGGGATCCTCTACGCGCTCACGATCCCGTACGTCGCGCTGACGACGGTGTACGTCTACGCGGACGTGCGCGTGCGGGGGCCCGAGGAGGACGAGGCGCCCGACGAGCTGCCCGCGGAGCTCGAGCTCGGGACGAGCCGGTAGCGGACGCGGCGCGTCGAGCGGCGCGTATCATCGCGCACGAGCGAAGGGAGGTGGCGTCGGTGCGACGGAGGGAGAAGCGCTCGCACGAGGAGCAGTGGCGGGCCGTCCTCATGGGCGAGGCGCGCGGCCACATCTGCTGGAGCCCGTGGATGCGCCGGATCTCGCGCGCGCTGCCCTCGGACCCCCGGTGCAAGCTCTGCGACACGCCGTTCGGCCCGCCCGGGAACGTGATGCGCTTCATCGGCTTCGGCCCCTCGCGGCTCAACCGGCGCATCTGCAGCGGCTGCATCCACGCGCTCGAGAAGCAGCCGGGCGGCGCCGAGGTGGACGTCTCGCTCCTGTTCGCCGACGTGCGGGGCTCGACCGCGCTGGCGGAGACGATCGGTGCCGCGGAGTACTCGCGGCTCATGTCCCGCTTCTACGCGGTGGCGGCCCACGCCGTCGACCGCCGCGACGGGATCGTCGACAAGTTCGTCGGAGACGAGGTCGTGGCGCTCTTCCTCCCCGGGTTCTCGGGGCCCGACCACGCGGCGGACGCGATCGAGGCGGCCCGCGAGATCCTGCGCGAGACCGGTCACGAGGAGGGGATCCCTGGATCTCCGTCGGCGCGGCCGTCCACACGGGCGTCGCGTACGTCGGCACGGTCGGCGAGGACGAGAGCTTCGACTTCACCGCCCTCGGAGATCCCGTGAACACGGCGTCGCGGCTCGCGTCGTCGGCCCGCGCCGGCGAGATCCTCGTCAGCGAGGCGGCCGCCGCGGCGTCGGACCTCGAGACGCGCGGCCTCGACAAGCGCACGATGGACCTCCGGGGCCGCGAGGCGAGCATCGGCGCGTGGACGCTGACGCCGCGCGAAAACGCGGCGGCCTAGAACGCGCCCGCGTAGCCGTTCAGCGCCGGCTGCCCGCCGAGGTGGGCGTAGAGCACGCGCGAGCCGGGCTCGATCCGTCCGTCGCGGACGAGGTCGATCAGGGCCGCCATCGACTTGCCCTCGTAGACCGGGTCGGTGATCACGCCCTCGAGCCGCGCGCACAGGCGGATCGCGTCGATCGTCTTCGCGTCCGGGATGCCGTACGTGCCCGCGTGCCACTCGTCGAGGAGCACGACCTCGTCGCGCGCGAGCTCGCGGCCGAGGCCGACCTTCTCCGCGGTCTGGCTCGCGATCCGCGCGATCTGCTCGCGCGTCTTTTCGACCGTCGCGGACGCGTCGATCCCGAGCAGGCGCCGGTCGGCGTCCTGCGCCGCGAACCCGGCGACCATTCCGGCCTGGGTCGAGCCGGTGACGGAGCAGGTCACGACCGTGTCGAAGAAGACGCCGAGCTCGCGCTCCTGCTCGGCCACCTCGTCCGCCCAGCGGGCGAACCCGAGCCCGCCGAGCGGGTGGTCGGACGCGCCCGCCGGGATCGCGTACGGCTTCGCGCCCTTCGCCTCGACCGAGAGGAGCGCGTCTTCCCAGCTCTTGCGGATCCCGATGTCGAACCCGGCCGGGTCGAGGCGCACGTCGGCACCCATGATCCGCGAGAGGAGGATGTTCCCCACCGTCGCGTAGCCCGGGTCGTCCCAGTCGACCCAGCGCTCCTGGACGAGCACGCAGCCGAGCCCGAGGTGCGCGGCGACGGCGGCCACCTGCCGCGTGTGGTTCGACTGGACGCCGCCGATCGAGACGAGCGTGTCGCAGCCCTTGGCAAGCGCCTCGGCCACGAGGTACTCGAGCTTGCGCACCTTGTTCCCGCCGTAGGCGAGCCCCGAGTTGCAGTCCTCGCGCTTGGCCCAGATCTCGACCTCGCCGCCCAGGTGCTCCGAGAGCCGCTCGAGCCGATGGACCGGCGAGGGGCCGAAGAGGAGCGGGACGCGGTCGTAGTCGGCGAGGGCCATCGGCGCGCGATTCTCGCAGACCGGCGTCTTGACGCGTGTCGACGCCGATGTGACCATCGCCGCAACGACGGAAGGAGTCGCTCGTGGGCCCCGAAGGCGGCGGGCACGGATCTGCGGCCGAGGGCGGCCCGTTCGGGATCACCGCCCGGATCCGCGTGGGGCGCTTCGTCTTCGAGATCGGCTCGCCCGCGGGCACGCGCGCGGACGCCTTCCCGGAACCACCCCTCGACCCGGGCGAGCTCCAGCTCGCGCTCGGGCAACCCGAGCCGCCCACGCTCGCGGAAGCCGAGGCGGCGATCGGCGAGGCCGAGGGCGTCACCGCCCGCGTGGAACGCGCGCTCGAGCTCTTCACCGCCGTCGCGCAGGGCCGCATCCTCGACGAGGAGTTCCTGCGCAAGGAGTCCGACGGCATCCTCAACGCGCTCGACCGCGCCGACCGCGAGGGGCGCCACCGCGACTCGATCCGCCTCGCCCGCGCCCTCAGCCGCCTGCTCGCGCTCACGGGACGCTGGACCGCGCTGGTCGAGACGCTCCGGATCGCGCTCCGCGCCTCGGCCGCGCTCGGCGACGCGCCCGGAATCGCCTGGGCGCGCCACGAGCTCGGGACGCTCGCACTCGGCGCCGAGGACGCGCAGGCGGCGAACGGCCAGCTCGACCAGGCGCTCGGGATCCGCCGCGAGCTGGGCGACGCCGCGGGCACCGAGGTGACCGAGCACAACCTGGCCACGCTGCGGGCCGCATTTCCGTCGGGCATGCGCCCGGTGACGGTCGCCCTGATCGTGGCCGGGATCCTGCTGGCGGTCGCCGCCGGCGTCGCGCTCGGGGTCCGCGCTCCTCGGCGACGACCCGCCGGCGGCCGACACCAAGCCGCCCGTCGTCGAGATCACGGAGGCCCCGGACGACGAGACCGAGGAAACGACCGCGACGTTCGAGTTCGAGGCGAACGAGACGGTCACGCGGTACGAGTGCCGCGTGGACGACGGCGACTTCGTCGAGTGCGTGAGCCCGTACAACGCGCCCGTCCCCCTGGCCCAGGGCGAGCACGTCTTCGTCGTCAGGGCCACGGATCCCGCCGGCAACACCAGCGAGCCCGAGCGCGACGAATGGACGATCGTGCCCGCCGAGGGGCCGGACATCGCGATCATCCGCGGGCCCGAGGAGCTGACGAACGAACCGAGGGCCGAGTTCGTCCTCGACTCACGCGGGGCGGTCACGCTCGAGTGCCGGCTCGACGACGGCGACTTCGAGACATGCTCGATCGTCCACGAGTTCGATGCGGACGAGGGCGAGCACGTGTTCACGGCGCGCGGCCTCGACGCTCGTGGCACGGCCGGGCCGCCGGCACGCTATCGCTGGACGGTCGACACGACGCCGCCGACCATCGAGTTCGGCGCGCTCGACGTCGGCGAGACGACCGCGGTGATCGAGTTCTCCGTCTCCGAGGACGCGCAACAGATCGTGTGCACGCTCACGCAGGACGAGGACGGATCGACCGTGGATGAGGGCGAGTGCTCGAGCCCGGTGTCGTACGAGGGGCTCAGCGACAACACCGCGTACACACTCGCGATCGTCGCAACCGACCTCGCCGGCAACGTCGGCGAGCCGGCCGACCAGAAGTTCGAGACGGACGCGGACGTCGACTAGTCCGGCGATGAGTTCAGTCGCGCGGGGCAGTCTTCCCTGCGACCACGGATGGGAGGACCGATGAGCAAGGTCTGGCATGAGATCTCGATGTCGCTCGACGGCTACGTCGCGGGCCCGAACGCGACGCTCGACGAGCCGCTCGGCGAGGGCGGCGAGCAGCTCCACGAATGGGTTGTCGTCCTCGATGCCTGGCGGGAGTCCCACGGACTCGAGGGCGGCGAGCGCACGCGCGACAGCGAGTTGCTGGAGGAGTCGCTGGCCCGCCAGGGCGCGGTGATCATGGGCCGCAAGATGTTCAGCGGCGGCGCCGGCCCCTGGGCGGACGACCCGAACGCCGGCGGCTGGTGGGGCGACGATCCGCCCTTCGGCGTCCCGGTCTACATCCTCACGAGCCACGCCCGCGAGCCGGAGACGAAGGGCGACACGACGTTCACGTTCGTCACGGACGGGATCGAGTCCGCGCTCGCCCAGGCGCGCGAGTCCGCCGGCGAGAAGGACATCCACATCGCCGGCGGCGCGAACGTCGCGCAGCAGTACCTCGCGGCGGGTCTCGTCGACGCGATCGACCTCCACGTCGTCCCGGTGCTGCTCGGCGGCGGCAGGCGGCTCTTCGACAACCTCGGCGCGACTCCGCCGACGCTGGAGCTCGTGCGGACGATCGAGTCGCCCGCCGTCACGCATCTGCGCTATCGCGTCGTACGCTGAGACCCGGAATGCGAGAGGCCGCCCGGAGGCGGCCTCTCGCGCGTGTCGTTCCGGTGGTCGGCTAGCCGCCGACCGCGGCGAGGGCGTTCACGATCCCGTCGCCGTAGAAGCCGTTGTACTCGGGCGTCCCCGCGCACGTGGCGTTCCAGCTCGCCGGGCGTCCGACGATCGTGTAGTCGACCGTCGCCGGCACCGGGCAGGCGTGGTTCGTGGCCGTCGAGCGCAGGCGCTCGCGGACGAGGGCCGGATCCATGGTCAGCCCGCCGTGCGCGAGGTCGGCGGTGCCGAACTCGCTCACGATCAGCGCCGCGACGCCCGCCGCGTGCGGCGAGGCCATCGAGGTGCCCTGGATCAGCTGGTAGTACGAGCAGGCCGTGAGCGGCGTCGGCTGCGGCGACGGATCCGCCCCGGTATTGGTCTTCTCCGCCGTGCAGTCGCGGACGACGAACGGCGTCGTCGGCTTGCCGGCGCCGTTCACCTCATGGTTCGCCCGCGCGACCGCGTACGGGTACGGGCCGAGGATCTGCGTCTCCGGCGTCATGAAGAGCGGCGTGCCGAAGCCGTCGCGGAAGTACCCGCCGGGCGCGGCCACGTCGATCTCGCCGGCCGGGTCGTCGCCCGTGCCGCCGGTCTCCTGGCCCGCGCCGTAGTTCGAGTAGTCGGCCTTGGCCTCGGTCGGGCCGATCGAGCTGACCGAGATGACCCCGGTCGCCTCGGTCGGCATGTCACGGCACCAGTCAGTGACGACCCGCGGGTACTCCGTGCCGGGCGGGAAGTCCGGGCTCGTGTCGTCGAGCGCGCCCACGTCGAGGTTCGAGTGGAAGTTCCCGGCCGCCGCGACGAGCGTCACCCCGTGGGCGATCGCGTAGTCGACCGCGTCCTGCGTCGCCGAGAGCACGAGCTCCTGCTCCGCCTGCTGCGCCGGCGTATCCGTCGGCGCGCCCGTCACCGGGTCGGTCGCCGGGTGCGTGCCCGGGCAGTTGTACTGCCAGGGATCCGTGTAGAAGCTCATGTTCGCGACGTCGGCGCCGATGTCGCCGGCGTACATGAGCGCGTTCACGGTCTCCCAGAGGAAGAAGAACCCGGAGTCCTGCCCTGCCCGGTCGTTCACGAGCGTGACGTTCGGCGCGACGCCGGCCATCCCGAGCCCGTTGATCGGCGAGGCGATCGTGCCGGCCACGTGCGTGCCGTGCCCGTCCTCGTCGACGTCGTTCGGATCGCTACAGGAGTGATCCGGATCCTGATTGCACTTCCCGTCGATCAACGGGATGTCGGTCGTCCAGTTGCGGCTCAGCGCCTTGTTGAAGTTCGGCGCGATGTCCGGGTGGGACCCGTCGATGCCGGTGTCGATCACGGCGACGATCACGCCCTTGTCGCCGAGCTGCGTCCCGTAGGAGCCCTCCGGCGTCGCGTCGATCATCTCCATGTCCCACTGCCAGTCGGCGAGCGGCTCGACGAGATCCGTGTCGGCCGACGTGTCGCGGACGGTGACGCCGCCCTTTCCGGCGGCGGCCGCTCGGCCGTCCTTCTCCACGCGGTTCGCCTTCGCGCGCAGCGCCGGGTCGGTGTAGCCGACCGGCTGGTTGCGGGCCGTGCCCGCGAGGACCCGCGCCTGGCGCGCCCCCTTCGCAAAGTTCTTGGCGCGCGAGCGGACGAGCATGAGCCTGAGGCTCTGTCGGCTCGCGACCACGGTGCCGCCCAGCTTCTTCACGGCGGCCCTCGCCTGCGCGAGCGAGACGCCCGCGTCGTAGGCGACGACGTACTCGCGCACAGGTGCGCGTGACCCCGCCATGGCACTCGGTGCGACGAGCGCCATGAAGACCAGCACGAAGAGCGACGTGACGATGACGCGCTTCATTCACTGCCTCCCCGGTTGATTGCGCGGGCGAGGGTAGCCGTGGCACGTAAGCGTCCTGTAAGGGCTGACCGGCTTAGAAGCTCCAGCGGGTCTGGCTGAACTCGTCGCCCTTGCGAAACCCGAACGCCTGCGTCGGCGCGACCTCGAACACAAGCGCGACCTGCTCACCGCCGGTGTGGCGGAAGGCCCCGTCGCGGACATCGAAGCGCCAGGCCTCCCCGTACTTGGCCACGTAGAGGTCCGCGATCCGCCGGAGCCTCGCGTCGTCGGTCACGCGGACGGCGTCGCCCTCCAGGACGAGATCGAGCCCCTCGCCAAGCGAGTTCGTGCCCGTCGTGAGGGCGCAGTGCGAATTCTCCGCGAGGTTCCTCGCCTTGCGCTCGTCCGGGCCCGTGCAGAAAACGAGCGCGTCGTCGACGAGGACCGCGATCAGCGGCGTGACATGCGGTCGACCGTCCGGCCGCACCGTGGAGATCCAGAACACCTCGGCTTCCTCGAGCCGCGAGCGAGCCTCGGCCCAACTGGTCTCGGTCGCACCCTCGGTGCTGAACCGCTCGTCCAACGTGGCTGTCGGCGTCGTCACCCGCATCGCTAGCTGTCTCCTCCCGAACGCGTTCCCGGCCGGTGCCGAACGCAACCCGGCCGGGAGCTCACCCGAGCAGCCGGTCGAGCCCGCGCGTGAGGCCGACCCGGCCGGGCACCGCCCGAATCGCGAGCAGCGTCCCCTCGACGTACGGCGCAGGCGTGTCGCCGGCGTCGTGGCGGAGCGTGAGCCGCTCGCCGCCGGCGGCGAAGACGACCTCGGTCGAGACGACGAAGCTCGGCAGCCGCAGCGAGTGGACCTGCGTCCCCGCGACCGTCGCACCGCGTGCGTCGCGCGCGCCCAGAGTGTCCCCGACCGCCACGGCGAGCGCCGGCGCCCGCACCTCCTCCAGCCGCTCCGCGAGCTCGCGCGCGGTGCCGCTCGGAGCGTCCTCCTTCGCGGCGCTCGCGTAGTCGACCACCTCCCAGGTGTCGAAGTGGCGCGCGGCCTCGACGGCGAACCGCAGGAGCAGCGCGGCGGCGAGCGAGAAGTTCCCGGCCGCGACGACGCCCACGCCGTGCTCTCGGGCACTCGCGTCGATCTCGTCGTAGTCGTCGGCGGAGAGCCCGCTCGAGCCGACCACGACGCCGACTTTGCGTTCGACCGCTGCGAGGACGTTCTCGCGCACCGCGGACGCGTGGGTGTAGTCGACGACCACGTCCGTCTCGACGGCGTCGAGCGCCTCGGCGACCGACGAGTAGCTGTCCGGATCGGAGCGGGAGATGCCCGCGGCCAGCTCCAGATCGTCCGCGGCGGCGACCGCCTCGGCGACCGCGCCGCCCGTCCAGCCGGTCACGCCGGCCACGCAGACGCGGATCAGGCCGCCGCTTGGCACGGCGCGGATCCTAGCCGTGTGGCTACTTGTGCCCGACGCAACGAGCGACGTAGAGTCGCGCGATCTACGGGGGAACAGCGGAAAGGAGGCCCTCATGGCGTACGCGAGACGGCATCCCAGGTCGTTTGCGGCGATAGGGCTTGCGGCGTTCGCGGTCCTGGTGGTGCTGACGTTGGGCACCCGTCCGGCTGGAGCGGTGGTGCTCCCGCCGGAGCACTACTCGGGCACGGACTCGTTCAGCTTCGACGACTGCGGGTTCACGCTCGACGTCGAGTCGAGCTTCCACGGCGTCGCAACCTTGCGCGTCCTCAAAGGCGGCCAGGCGTTCCTCGCGAGAGACAAATACTGGTACGAGGACGTTTACACGAACCCGGACACGGGCGGGTGGTTCGTGATCCGCGGCAACGCGCTCTTCCACGAGACGAAGGGCACGCTGGTCGAGGGGAACATCTGGCGGTTCGTCGGGATCGAGGCCGGGCAGCCGTTCGTCGTGTTCGATTCGGACGGCAACGTGGTCCTGCGCGACCGCGGGCGGGTCCGGGCGACGGTGCTGTTCGACACGCTCGGCGACAGCCAGCCGGGCGGCGTGCTGATCGAGATCGAGCACGAGAGTCTGGCCGGGCCCCATCCGGGCGCCGACACGGACTTCTGCGAAATGGCAGCAGACCTCACCGGCGCCTAGCAGGCGCCTCCTCAGCCGGCAGGCGGCCGTCCGACCGGGGCGGCCGCCCCGGTCTTCCTGGCTGGCTTCACCCTGACGAACCAGGACATCGGCGTCCTATTCGCCGAGGGCAGCGCCGCGGCGTGCTCGACCACTCGAGCGGCGCCGGCGTGACGGTGACGAAGCTCGGCGGCCTCGGCAACTACGAGGGTCGACTTCGCACGCAACGTCACTGCCTCACGGCGGTCGCGACGGTCGGGCCGTCCGGCGGAGGGTCCGCGCTCGGCGAGGTCAACGTTGCCGACCGCGGGGGCAACGTGGAAGCGGTGTTCGTCGACACGAACAACAGCGACGGCACGGCCGCCGACAAGCCGTTCCGCCTGATCGTCGTCTGCTAGCTCCAGCGACGAGCCGCGGCGGGCGCGATCGCCCGCCGCGGCTCGCGGCTGGTCAGCAGTCCGATGCCGGCTCGGCGAGATGCGTCGACCAGCCGCGCGAGCACGTCCGGGTCGCCCGGCAGCGCGAAGTGGTCGACGCCGGGGTTGTCCGTCAGGCTGAACCGGAAGCACGGCATCGCGCTCCACGCGGACACGGCGTCGTTCGTGATGTCCTCCTGGTTCACGTCGCCGTCGCGCGTGAAGAACGTGTTCGAGTCGTCGAGCACCTGGCCGACCGTCAGGTCGTCGAGGCCGATGCCCACGACCGTCTCGATCCCCGAGCCCTTCTCGGCGTAGACGTCGACCATGGGGAAGGACGACGCCTCGGTCATGTGCATGAACCCGATGTAGTGGTCCGCGATCGGGATCGTCCACTCGAGGCCGGCGTCGTGGAGCAGCGCTCGGTAGTCCTCGGGCGTGTACGAGTGGCCCGTCGAGGCGTCGACCACGACCGTCTCCTGGTCGCCGAAGACCTTCGGATCGGCCGCGCTCAGGTAGGTGGAGGGATGCGTCAGGTACATCTCGGCGCTCGACTGGGCGTTCTCCTCCGTCGCCGGGAACGTGAAGTCGGTGATGTTCAGCCCGGTGAAGAGGAGCGGGTAGAGCACACCCTGGCCCGGGAAGTTGCCGGCGAACGGCGTGAAGCCGTGGATGTACCGGCCCTTCCAGCGCTGCGACGTGTGGGTCAGGAGGTACTCGGCGTACAGCGGCCCGTTCGAGTGGCCGACCAGGTGCACCGGCCGGTTGCCGTTCTCACGGGACGTCGCCTCGATCAGGCGCATCGTCCGCTGGAGGAACGTCCCCATGTCCGGCGTGAGGCGCGAGTCATAGCCAGCCACGCGGATGTCGCGGTCGCGCACGTATCCGACCGCCTCGAGCGCCTCGTACATCGGCTCGTAGAACGGCGAGCTCGCGGTCGAGCCGTAATCCTTGATCCCGACCTCGACGCCCTTCTGGTCGCGGAAGCGCTGCCGCATCGGCTTGTTGCCCCTGGCCTCGTAGCGCAGGGTCAGGAGCCGGTCCTGGCAGACCTGCGAAAAGGGGCTCGTCGTGTCGTTCAGGAACCAGTCCTCGAAGCTGCCCGAGCGCGGGCAGCCGGGCGCGGCCGTCTGGTTGTGCACCGTGACGACGAGCTTCGTGAAGTGGAACGCCGGAAAGAGGACGACCGGGGTCCGTGTCCCCGGCTTCGTTGGCTTCGCGGGCGCACCCGCCGCCACGGGCGCGAGGAGCGCCGCCCCGACGAGGATGGCCCCCACCACTGCGAGTACGCGCGGCACGTTCGGCTTGAGCCTCATGGCTCCCCCTTCCTCGATCGGCGGACTGTACTCCCGGCGCGGGCCAGGTTTCTAGTGGCGCTCGTAGGCGCCGATGTCCGGGTCGTGCCGGAGCGTGCCGCGCTGGTCGCGCGGCGGCGCGGTGCTCGACCGAGCCCGGTTCAGCGCCGGGCTGTGCGCGAGCAGCGCGATCGTCCTCGTCGGGCCGCCGTTCGCCCGCAGGAAGCCGATCTTCGGGTCGGAGCGGACGCGGTCGGACGGATCGTCGAAGCCGTCGCAGACGCCCGCCGGCCCGAGACCCGAGACGAGGTTGTGGCCGAGCGAGTCGACCGGGTAGCCCGCGCAGTCGCTTCGCCGGCCGTCGCCGAGCCGGTTCAGCCCGACGAGCGAGTTCTCGATCTCGAGCGGGATGATGGACATCCCCGAGGGCACCTTGTAGATGCCGCCGCCCTCCCCGCCTCCGGTCGAGTCGGCGTCGGCGACGTTGCGCGCAATCGTGACCGCGTTCAGCTCGACGGGCGTGAGCGACCAGAGCCCGCCGCCCGAGCCGCCCGCCCGGTTGCCGGCGATCGTCGTGTTGACCATCATCACCTCGCCGTTCCGGGCCGAGAACCCGCCCCCGTCCTCCGCGGCGACGTTCCCGCTGATCGTCGAGCGGAGGATCGTCATCGTCCCCTCCGTCTCCGAGAAGTAGATGCCGCCGGTCTCAGTGGTGCTCCGGTTGGACGAGATCGTCGAGTCGACGATCCTGGACGGGCCCTCGCCGTACATGTAGCTCATGCCTGCGAAGAGCGCCCGGTTGCGCGTGATCGTGCTGTGGTCGATCAGGATGCCGTCGTCGGTCCCGACGTCGATCGCGCCGGAGGTGTCGTCGGCGACGTTGCGGCTGACCACGCTCCGGCGGATCGTCAGCCGCCCGTTCAGGGTCTGGATGCCGCCGCCGGCACCGTTCGAGCCGACGGCGTGGTTGCCGGTGACGATGCACCTGTCGAGCGTGAGATTGGCGTACGTGCGGATCCCGCCGCCGGAGCCCTCCGTCCCGGACGGGATGTCCCCGCCGGTGATCTTGAGGCGAACGAGCTTCGTCGGCGCGCCGGTGAAGACCTCGAACACCCGGTCGATGCCGTTCGCGTCGATCGTCGCGCGTCCGTGGCCTGGATGGACGATCGTGAGCGGGTCGTTCGTGATGTCGAGGTCGCCGTCCATCGCGCCGTCCTCCCCGGTGCTCGGCCGCACGAGGTTGTACGTCCGCGCCGAGGGCAGGACGACCGTGTCCGCCCCCGCGCGGGCGTTGGCAGCACGGATCGCCTCGCGGAGCGTGCAGTGGGACGCGGTGCACGCACCGGGCGCCTGGTCGCCGCGCACGTTCACGACGAAGGTCTTGGCGCCCGCGGCGGGCGCGCAGGCGAGAGCTGCGAGGCCGAGGACGGCGAGGCCCAGGAGCCGGTGTCGGCGCGCCATGGGCGGCAACGTTAGGCCACCCGGGCGTCCGGTTCAATCCGGCAGGAGCGGGACGGCGAGCCCCTGGTCGCGGCCCAGGAGGACGCCGCGCGTGATCGCGGTCGGCCCGAAGCGCTCGCGCACCGTGTCGAGCGCGAGGTCGAGCGGCCCGCGGCGGTCGCGCTCGAACGGGAGGATCAGCTGCACGCGGCAGGTCGTTCTCGAGGTTCGAGACGGCGATCCCGACGAGCGTCAGCCCGCGCTGCTCGATCAGCGGCTGCGCGGTCGAGAGGAGCGCCCGCGCGGTCGCGAGGATCGTGTAGGTCTCGCGCGGTCGCGCGGGCGAGCGTGTGGGAGCGGGTGACGCGCGAGAAGTCGTCGAAGCGCAGCCGCAGGACGACCGTGCGGCCGATCCGGTGCGCCTTCCGCATGCGTCGCGTGACGCGGTCGACGAGGCCGACCAGCGAGGAGTCGACCTCCTCCCAGGAGCGCGGCCGGCGGCCGAGCGCCCGCTGCGCGCCGATCGAGCGGCGCCGGCGCCGCGGCAGCACGGGCCGAGGGTCGCGATTGTGCGAGAGCGCGTGCAGCTGCCGGCCGGACGCCTGCCCGAGCATGATCACCAGCGTCTGCTCCTCGAGCGCCGCGACCTCGCCGACCGTCTCGATCCCCCAGCGGCGGAGCTTCGCGGCGGTCTTCTCGCCCACGCCCCAGAGCCGCTCGACCGGCAGCGGGTGGAGGAACTCGAGCTCGCGTTCGGGCGGCACGACGAGCAGGCCGTCGGGCTTCGCGACGCCGCTCGCGACCTTGGCGAGGAACTTCGTCCGCGCCACGCCGACCGTGATCGGCAGGCCGACCTCCGCGAGGACGCGCCGCCTGAGCCGCCGCGCGATCTGCGTCGGCGTGCCCGAGATCCGCTCGAGCCCGCGCACGTCGAGGAACGCCTCGTCGATCGAGAGCCCCTCGACGAGCGGCGTCGTGTCCTCGAAGATCCGGTACACGGCCTTGCTCGCCTCGACGTACGCGTCGAAGCGCGGCCGGACGTCGACCACCTCGGGGCAGAGCCGCCGGGCCTGCCAGCCGCCCATGGCGGTGCGGATCCCGAAGGCCTTCGCCTCGTAGCTCGCCGCGAGCACGACGCCGCCGCCCACGACCACCGGCCGCCCGCGCAGCGACGGCTCGTCCCGCTGCTCGACCGACGCGTAGAACGCATCGAGGTCGGCGTGCAGGATCCTCGCCGCGTTCGACACGAACATATGTTCGTTATCTTAGACCTGCGGCTCGTTCTGTCTACGGGCCGGCGTCCGTGACCGCGGCGTCGATCAGCGACGCAGCCCGGCCACGAGCAGGTACTCGCGCGTGTGGACGATCTCGCCGTCCTGCTCGTAGTTCTGCTCGAAGAAGTCGACCCAGTCGCGGTGCAGCTCCTCACGGCGATCGCCGAGCGACTCGGCCAGGGTCTTGGTCGGCCCGTAGCTCGTGGAGAAGAGCTCCCAGTACGCCTCGGCGGACGGCATCCGCAGCGACGACACGCCCTCCTCGAGCTCGAGCTCGAACGCGTCGCCGAGCAGTTCGCGGACGTGCCCCTCATCGCCCCACTCGAACGGGCTGCTGGGAGGCGGCGCCGGCCTGATACGGCGCCATCACCTTGAACATCTTCGCGAGCCCGCCCGTCGGGGTCCAGTTGGCGAGCGCGATGCGCCCCCCTGGGGCGGTCACGCGCGCCAGCTCGTGCGCGGCCGCCTGGTGATCGGGCGTGAACATGATCCCGCAGGTCGAGGAGACCTTGTCGAAGCTCGCGTCGGGGAAGTCGAGCCGCTCGGCGTCGCCGACCACGTAGTCGATCTCGAGCCCGAGCTCCCCGGCGCGCTTCGTCGCGGTCTCGATCAGGGCCGGCGCGAGGTCCACTCCGGTGACCTTCGCCCCGGCAGCCGCCGCACGCTCGGCCATCGCGCCGGTGCCGCAGGCGAGGTCCAACCACCGGTCGCCCTCCTGGGGTGCCAGCCGCTCGAAGACCAGGTCGTGGATGTCGCCGAGGGTCTCGGTGATGCGCTGGTAGGGCCCCTGGCCCCACATGACGCTTTGCCGTTCTTTGAGCTCCTCGTAGGCCATGACCGCCTCCTCCGCGTGGGCTGTGTGTGACATCGACGATATCGCGCGGCGCCCGATCAAGCCGATTCGAGACGGCCGGTCCCCGACTAGATTGGCGGCGTGAGCATCCGGCCGTGTCGAGACGACGAGCGGGCGGCGATCCTGGCGATCGTGAACGCGGCGGCCGAGGCCTACCGGGGCGTCATCCCGGAGGACCGCTGGCACGAGCCGTACATGGCCGAAGCCGAGCTCGACCGCGAGCTCGAGGACGGCGTCGTGTTCTGGGGCCTCGAGGCGGACGGGAAGCTCGTCGGCGTGATGGGCATCCAGGCGGTCGGCGACGTCGACCTGATCCGCCACGCGTACGTGCTGCCCGAGCGCCAGGGCGAGGGCATCGGCCGCGCGCTGCTCGAGCACCTGCGGGCCATCGCCACGCGGCCGATGCTGGTCGGCACCTGGGCCGCCGCCGAATGGGCGATCCGGTTCTACGAGCGCAACGGCTTCGCACTCGTCACGCCCGAGCAGAAGACCGCGCTGCTGCAGCGCTACTGGAGGATCCCGGACCGGCAGATCGAGACCTCGGTCGTCCTCGCGGACGCCGCCGGAGCCGTGGTAGCGTCGGCGCCGTGATCACGAGCTTCCGGCGGCCGGGGCCCGCGAGCTAGCCGTCGACAAGCGCGCGCACGCGTGCGCCGAGCCGCGCCGCGTGATCGGCGGCGGCCGGGAGGTTGGCGGCGTCCGTCGCTCCCCGCAGGGCTGCGAGCCGAGCGTCGAGCTCGGCGCGGCCGGCGGCCGGGAGCGTGGGCGCGAAGCGGTCTCGGATCCACTCGAGCGCGGCTATGTCACCCGTCGCTGCGTCGAGCTTCTTCGCGGCCGCGTCGACCCGCAGCTGCTGCGTCCAGAGGTAGAAGCGTGCGGCGTCGATCTCGGCCGCGGGCCGGTAGCGAAGCTGCAGGTCGAGGACGGACTGCGAGAGGTCGATCGCGGCCTGCTCGGCCCGTGGAGCGGAGCGCGCTCGCACCGCGCGGCCAAGCGTCGCGAGCGAGTTGGACAGCCGGTCGGCGACCATGCGCGGCTGGTCGCCGGGGCCGAGCGACGTCCAGGCCGCGTTCATGTGCTCGACGGTCGCCGACGCGCCCTCCCACTCGTCAAGCCGCGCCGCCTCGAGCACGCCGCCCGCCTGCGCGAAGAGTGACGGGAGCTCGGCCGGCAGCGGCTCCGCTGCGGCGTCGGTCGGTACCGCCTCGGCAAGCGCCTCGAGGTCGCCGCCTCCGGCCGTCCGGAACTCGCCGTAGCCGGGCGCGAAGATCTTGTCCTCGCTCGTCCCGTCGGAATGCAGCTCGCGGGCGATCATCGCTCCGGAGACGGGCCCGCGCGGGCCCTCGACCGTCTCGGTCGTCGACGTGACCGTGACTTCCTCGAACACGATCCCCGGCGCGTTCTCGGTGCGGTAGACGTCCCCGACGCTCGGGTGCGCCGGCATGATCATCGCCCCGGGGCCGTCGCGGCCGGCGAGCCAGGTGCCTTCCGTGAGCGCGACGGTCCCGTCGCGGTAGTCGAAGACGTCCTCGCCCAGGTACCACACCGAGCCGTCGTCGGCCTGGGCGTAGCGGTCGAGCGCCACTTCGTCCAGGTGCCCGTCGAGGTAGGCCATGTACTGGGAGACGAGCACTTCGATCTTCTCCCCGTTCCAGGTGACCGTGCTCGTGCCGGGAAGAAGGGTCGTCTCGGTGCGGAACGGCTTGTCGTCGACGTGGCCGAGCAGGACGGCCGAGCGGAGCTTCGAGATCGGAAACAGCGGGTTGTCGATCTCCGTGGGGTGCGTGAACGACGGCCGCGTCAGGTCGACCCGCCCGCCGGGAGGGGCGCAACCGTGGCCGTCGTACGTCCCGCACGGCGTCGTGGACAGGCGCTCCGCGACGGGGGCCCGCTCGTCCTTCGCGTTGCACGCGCCGGCGAGGAGTGCCGCTGCGAAAAGGATGGCTGCCGGGCGAAGGACCATGCCGCGAAGCTAGGCCTTCCAGATGAGGACTCCGTGAGACTCGTCGGCTCGGCGAGCGGCCGACGCCGCCCGCCGTTCCTAGCTCCGAGGCTTTCGGAGCTCGCCGAAACTGCTTCCTCGAGCGAGCGGTAGACGCTCTCGTTGATGTTGGAAGGGGCGGACTCGGTCGCAGGTCGCGCACAATCACCGGCGGAGATGACCGAGACGGCCGACACCGGGAGCGAGAAGAACACGCGGCCGGAGGCGGTTCACGAACCGGCGCCTGCTCGCGTCGGGCGTCGCGATCGCGGTCGTGGTCGCGACCTTCGTCTTCATCCTGCCGCGGATCGCCGACTACCGCGACGTCTGGGGCGTCGTCAAGACGCTCTCCTGGACGGACGTCGCGCTCCTCTTCGGAGCCGTGCTCCTGAACCTCGTCACGTTCGCGCCCCCGTGGATGGCGGCGCTCCCGGGCCTCCGCTTCCCGCAGGCGTTCGTCGTCACGCAGGCCTCGACTGCCTCGACGTACGTCGCGCCCGCAGGCGTGGCGGTCGGGATGGCGCTCTCGTACGCGATGCTCCGCGCCTGGGGGTTCGCGAGCGCGGCGGTCGGGCTGGCGGTCGCGCTGACGGGCATCTGGAACCAGCTCGCGATGCTCGCCTTCCCGGCGATCGCCCTCGCGCTCCTGGCGCTGACCGGCGATGCCCACACGGCGCTCGACACGATCGCCGCGATCGGCCTCGCGATCTTCGTCGCGGTCGTGGCGGCCTTCGCGGCGGGCCTAGCACGCCGACGCTCGCCCGCTGGATCGGCGACGCCACGGCGCGGCTGGTCTCGCAGGGCATGCGCCTGCTGCGGCGGCGGCCGGTGGGCTGGGACGGCGAGTCCTTCGTCCGCTTCCGCGCGCGGACGAACCACCTGCTCCGGCGGCGCTGGCACGTGCTGACGCTCGCGACGCTCGCCGGCCAACTGACCGTCTTCCTCGTGCTGCTGGCCTCGCTCCGCGTGCTCGAGGTGACCGGGAGCGAGGTGAGCGCGGTCGAGGCCTTCGCCGCCTGGTCGCTCGCCCGTCTGCTCGGCTCGATCCCGATCACGCCCGGCGGGCTCGGTGTCGTCGAGCTCGGCCTCGCGACGGCGCTCGTCGGCTTCGGGGGCAACCAGGTCGAGGTGGTCGCGGCCGTGCTGGTCTACCGCTTCGTGACGATCGTCCCCACGCTCGTGATCGGCCTCCTCGCCGGCCTCTCCTGGAAGCGCTACCGGCCGGAGGAGCTCGGCCCGAGCGGCCGGCGAGAGCTAGGTCGCGGTGTCCACGACTCCGCCGGGGGACGCGCGGCGACGCTCTCGCGCGATCGTCTCACCCTGGGTTGCGGAAATCACGCCGAGCCCGTCGCTATCACTACGGGGCGATGAGCCAGCACGCAGGCGCCGCCCTCGCCTCGGCGCAGGCGCAGGTCGCGGCCGTACGGGACGATCCCGCGGCGCGTCTGGCCTTGCTCGTGCGCACGTACCACGGGCCGACCGGCCGCGCCCCGCGGCACCTACCGTTCCGACGGGCGGCGCTGTCGTTCATGCGCTGGCAGGCACACCGCGGGGTGCTCGATCCGCTCGACGCCTCACCGCCCGGCAGCGTCGTGGTGGCGGGCGGTCAACGAGCGGCTGCTGCGGGACGGATGCGAGGCCGTCGCGCTCGTCGGCGGCCTGGCCGGAGAGCCGTCGTCGCGGCCCGTGCGGCTGTGGCTGGAGTTCATCGCGAACCCGACGGGGCGGAACTGGTACCGCGCCCACAACGCGAGCATCGTCGGCGCCTACCTGGAGCACCGCGACCTCGCCGAAGCGGAGAGCGCGCCGGAGCGCTTCTTCATGAACGTCGCGCTGGTCCGCGTGCTCTACGCGCACGCACTCGTCGGGGCGCCGCGCCTGGCGCTGGGGCGGTTCGCCCCGCTCGGCCGCCTGCTCGGCGACCCTCGGCTCGGGATGGCCGGCGTCTTCCTCTCGCTCCGCCGCGTGCTCCCGAACCGCTATCCGCTCGCGCTCGACGTGGAGCGCTACATCGCCGACGAGCAGCGGCTCGGCCGGCTGCTCGACTACGCGGTGATCGTCCCACGGCTGCAGCGCCTGTACGAGTGGTCCGCAGTCGAGCTGGGCGAGCCGCGTCTCCTCGAGCTGGTCCGTGACGGCAACCCGATCTACGCCTGGCCCTTCGAAGAGCGACACGTGTGGCGCTCCCCACATGCCGGCGACCGCACGGATGCTCGAACGCGCCGTCAGGGCCCGGTGAATCGGGCGGGTCTAGTGTGACGCCAGCGCACTCCGGGATCACGGGAACCTGGTGTACCCCGCGACTGCCCGTGCGAAGAACCCGGTGTTGAAGAACGAGGCGATGGGGACCCGGGGCCGTCGTTCTGCGAGACGAAGAGCCGTCGGCCCTTCAGGATCGCGATTTGGTCGATGACGCCGGGGCCGAGCGTGATCCGGGTGTCACGCAATTAGGGAATCCAGGTTCGAGCCGCGAAGCCAGCGCCGGAAGAGACCAATGGAAACGGCGGAAATCGAACCCGCGCAAGATTTCAAACGGCTGACCCAGTAGCCGAGGAGGATGCCCCCTCGAGCGGGAGCCGTAGGCCCCGTTGTCACGAGATCCTTGCCGTGCCGACGTTCGACCTGGCCGCCTGAGGCGGGCATCCACCGCGAGGGCCGGCACGCCGGTCTCCCCGCTTCCGTTCCCGCCGGGCGAGGAGTATGGTCGGACCGCGGAGCGTTGCCGCATCGACCTCAAAGGGGTTGAGCGCTCATGGAACGCGCCACCAAGTTCTTCACGAGCCTCGGGGGTGTGCTGACTAGCCTTGCCGCCATCGTGGGCGGCGTGGTGGCGCTCTACGTCGCCTTCGGCGGCGGCAATGAGAGCCCGAACACTCCGCCGACGTCGAACGCAGCCCTCGAGGACTGGCAGAGTGAGGCGGAGTCGATCTGCCGCGACACCGACAACCAGGTGCGCGCGCTCGGCCCGCTTCCCGGTGGGGATCCCGACGCGTGGATAGCGTGGCTTCAGGACATGTGGCCGATCGTGGCCACCTCTACGAACCAACTGCGGGCGCTCGACGAGCCGGCCGAAGCGAAAGCCGACATCGACCGCCTGCTCGACACGATGGTCGAGGTGACCGACTCCGCCCAGACGGTGGTCACCGCGTACCAGGCGTTCGACGACGAGAGGACCACCACGGCGCGCCTCGAGCTCCAGGGTGCGAACGAAGACATGCAGCGCCAGCTGGCGGATCTCGGCCTCAAGCGCTGCCTCGCGTTCGGCTAGGCCCGTCCAATGGAGGCGGCGGGAATCGAACCCGCGTCCGCGGTCGTACCGGCCTAGCGTCTACAAGCTTGTCCTGCGATTGGAGTTCGCCCGCCGGCTGGTTCGCAGGCGGCCCACCGACGGGCTAGTCATCCTTTGGAGTCCCGCTTCGGGCGATTGACGCTCCCTCCGCGGCGAGCCCGTTCGTTGACGCCGGATCCCGTCCCACGGGCCGAGGACGGGGCGACGCGCTAGCTAACCGAAGTTAGGCAGCGAGTGCGAGTTCGTTATCCGCACTTGCGTTTGTCCCGGTTGTTTTACGAGGCCGACCGGGGACCTCGGCTTGCAGCTCTGCCGGAGCATCGACCACGTCGAAACCTGATCGCCCCCGTATGTGCCTCAAATTGTAGCGGCCGTCTCGAGAGGAGTATCCTCGCGGGAGGCCCGTGACCGAGGCCCCGCCGCAAGCTCCGCCGCTCCTTCGCAGCGGCTCGCAGGGGGAGCAGGTTCGTCTCCTCCAGGAGGCACTTCGCGCCAACGGGCACGACGACGTCGAGGTAGACGGCATCTTCGGGGCGCGTACCGAGCGCGCGCTCATGCAGTTCCAGCGCAAGCACGGCTTCCCCACCGACGGCGTCGCGGGGCCACGCACGTGGGACGCACTGGTCGGGAGCCGGTCTGCGGACCGCGCCGCCGCCGCCCGCCCCACCCGACGTGGAGGTGAAGCGAGCGCCGCCGGCCCGAAAGCCGATCGGCTCACGAACTCGCACTCTCCCGTTCATTAACCGCTCTTCTCACCTGGTTCGCGGATCCGGTCGACGCCTGGGCCATCGCCGACCGCATCCTCGAGACGCATCCGAACTACCTCAGCCGTTCGAAGGCGCGTGTGCGGCTCAAGGCCCGCCGAGGGCGCCGCGCAGCCTCGATCGACGAATGGCTCCTCTCCGTCCGCGAGCTCGTCGACGAGGAGCTGGTGCCCGAGCTCCACACGCGGCAGGTCCTGCGCGGCCTCGCGCGTGCTCGAGCCGGATCTCGGCCGGCGGCTCGACGGTGTCGGCGTCATGGAGGTCGTCCGGCGAGAAGCCCCTCGGACAGGACGGGATCCTGAGCCAGGCCGGCCGGGCCCGTCTCGGCGTGCCGGAGCGGGCGCGGACTGCACCGACGCTCCTCGACCGGCCGGCGCGCGAGGACCGGCTCGGGCGCGAGGTGTTCGCGATCACGCTTGCCGCCCGGCTCGTACAGCTCCGCGGGGCGCTACGTGCCCTCGCGACTGCCCTGGCGCGAGCGCCTCGCTCCGGCTGCTCCGGCGCGACGCGACCTCGCAAGCGGAGCAGGAGGTGATCGACGGCCCGTTCCTCGTCCACCTCCAGGGCGCGTGGGGCGCCGGCAAGTCGACGCTCCTCAACTTCTTCGCGCCGCGAGCTCCGCACAGCCGTCGCGATCGCCTGCAGGACGCCGTCTGGGGCCCGCCCTGGCCGGGCCGCGTGAGCTCGACCGCTGGGTCGTCGTTCCATTCAACGCGTGGCAGCACCAGCGCATCGCGCCGCCCTGGTGGTGGCTGATGACGGAGCTCTACCAGCAGGGCGCGACCGAGCTCCGTAGGAGCAACCGCGCGAATGGCTGCGCTTCAAGCTCCGCGACTACCGCTGGCGCTTCAAGACGCGCTGGCCCGCCTTCGTCGTCCCGCTCGTCGCGGTCGCGGCCGTGTCGCGTCCTCGTCTGGGCTGCTCGCGACCCGGACGAGTGCGTTCACGGCGACCGGCGACAAGACGCTGGTCGAGTTCCTCGGGAGCGTGGCGGGCGCCCTCACCGCCATCGTCGGCGCTCGTTGCCGCCGGCTGGGGCGCGGTGCGCGGCGTCAAGCGCTGGATGCTCGTCGGGACGGCGCGCGGCGCGGACCAGTTCATGAAGACGACCGCCGATCCGATGGCCGTCGTCCAGCGGCGCTACGAGCATCTCGTCGACGTCGCTCGGCCATCCGGTCGCCGTCTTCATCGACGATCTCGACCGCTGCAAGGCCGCTACGTGGTCGAGCTGCTCGAAGGGATCCAGACGCTGTTCGCCGGCGCGCCGGTCACGTACGTGGTCGCGGCGGACTCGTGCTGGCTCCGCGAGAGCTTCCTCCAGGTCTACGAGCCCTTCGCGACGAGCGCTACCGGTCCGGGCCCGATGCTCGGGTACGGGTTCCTGGACAAGTCGTTCCAGCTCTCGACCGTCGGTGCCGCGCATGCGGCCCGACTCGCAGCTCGAACTACCTCGCGAGCCTTCTGGGCAGCACGGCGCGGATCGCGCGCTGGCGCGCAACGAGGCCACGGCGAGCGGGTCGCGCAGGTCCGTGAGCTACGAGGAGACTCCGGCAGGTGGTCGCCGACAGCGAGACTCGCTCGGACGAGGAGCGCCGAGCCGTTCGCGAGGCGGCGGCTCTCCGGGCCGCCGGGTGCGGACATCGTCGCGGAGACGGAGTCACCTGCTTCAGGACTTCGCGGACCTCCTCGAGCCCAACCCGCGGGCGATGAAGCGGCTCGTGAACGCGTACGGGTTCGAGAGCCGCCTGCGGCTCCTCGAGTCCGACTGGGTCGAGTAGGACCTCGCGCGCGACGCCAGCGACTCGCGCTCTGGACGATCGTGAAGCTTCGCTGGCCGGCCGCTCGGCGACTACCTCGCCGAGCATCCCGAGAAGGTCGCCAGGATCGGACCCAGGACGCGGTCTCGGCGGGATCCCCGAAGGGCCTCGGCCGTTCTTCCGCGGACGCCGACGTGCGCCGCGTGGTCGGCGGCGACGCCGCGGCGCTGGACGTGAGAGCTCGACGCGCGATAGCGCTGCGGGCGATGGTCCGTCCGGCCCCACGTCCTCGTCCCGCCTTCGTGATCGTCCTCGTCGACGGCCGGAACGTCCAGCGCTCGCGCTGGCCGAACGTCTCCTCGGAGGAGCTCGTCGAGGCGGTCTGCGCGCTGGGCGGCGGACGAGGGCCACGAGGCGCTCGTCGTCTTCGACGGCCGCGCACCCGAGGGGGCGGTCGGGACCGGCGCCGAGAGCGCCGACGACTGGATCGCGCGCCACGCGGGCGGGCACGACGGCGATCTGTGGCTCGTCACCTCGGACCGCGAGCTGCGGCGGCGCGTCGGCGAGCGCGCCGCGCGAGACGACCGGCGGCGGCGGGTTCCTCGGGCTGCTCGGCCTGCGCTAGTCGTCGCGGCCCGCGGCTCTTCATGGCCCGCTCCATCTGACGCTTCGCGTCGCGCTCGGCGAGGTCGCGGCGCTTGTCGCGCGTCTCCTTGCCGCGGGCGAGCGCGATCTCGACCTTCGCGCGCCCGTCCTTGAAATAGAGGCGCGTCGGCACGAGCGTGAACCCGCGCTCGGCCACCTTGCCCGCCAGCTGGTCGATCTCCCGCCGGTGGAGCAGGAGCTTCCGGTCACGGTCGGGGTCGTGGTTGGCCATGTTCCCCTGCGCGTACTCGGGGATGTGCGCGCCGACGAGGTAGAGCTCGCGGCCGCGGACGTCCGCGAAGGCCCGCTGGAGCGTCGCGTGGCCGGCGCGCAGCGACTTGACCTCCGTGCCGGTCAGCTGGATGCCCGCCTCGATGCGGTCGGACAGGTGGTAGTCGTGTCGCGCGCGGCGGTTCTCCGCGACGACCTTCGTGCCGGTGGGGCGGGCCATCGCGGGATTGTCGCATCGCGCGCGCCGACGCCCGCCGCCCGCCGCGGGCCGCCGCCTGACGAGGACCCCGAGAGTCTGGGACGCTGGCCCATGGTGTCCTCGGGCCCATCATGCGCGTGCCGCCGAGGTCTCGCCTTCGGAGCGCCGCCTCGACGTCGGCACGCGACGTAGAACGTGACTCCCTCGTAGCCCTCCCCGGTGCCGCCGCCGATCCCGACCCGTCCGGGCAGCTGCTCGCGCCCCTCGCCCCTCGGCCCCTCCCCCCGCCTAGGACCCTACCCGCGAAATCCGCGCGTGTCCGTTGCGGAAGCGTGTCGAAACCGTGCCGCGCGGCTACTGCCGCGTCCACGACTCGCGCGGGTTCGGGAGCGGCGTGAGCACGTCGGCCAGCTGCTCGCGGAGCGGCTCGAAGTTCGGCGGGAGCGACAGCGCCTCGCCGAGCGTCTCGAGCGGCTCGTCGGCGGCGAAGCCGGGCCCGAGCGTCGCGATCTCGAACAGGACGCCGCTCGGCTCGCGGAAGTAGATCGACTTGAAGTAGAAGCGGTCGATCACCGGCGTCGGGTTGCCGCCCGCCCGCGCGATCCGCTCGCGCCAGGCCTCGTGCTCCTCCGGATGCGCCGCCCACGCGACGTGGTGCACCGTCCCGCGCCCCGCCGATCCCGCGCTCGGCCGGCGCCCGGTCGTACGCGTAGAACGAGCCGCGCTCGTCGCCGCGCGCCTCCCACTCCTCGGGCGGCCGCTCGGACGGAAGCCCATCGCCGTGTCGAGGAACAGGCGGCTCGCGTCCGGCGCGAGGCTGAAGGCCCGCACGCCGTCGAAGCCCTGGAGGCGGAGCTCCTCGGGGATCTCGGGGTGCTCCGCGGTCAGCGGTGCGTCGGTCGTCTCGACGACCGCGAGCTCGAGCTCGAGCCCCTCGGGATCGGCGAACCGCAGCCGGGCGCCGGCGCGCTGCGCCGGCACGTCCTCGGCGCCGAGCCGCTCCGCCCAGAACGCCAGGGCGTCCTCCGATCCGACCCGCCAGGTGATCCGGTGCACCATCCCGCCGCCGGCCCGGCCGCGCCGCGCGCCGGGGTACTCGAAGAACGTGATGTCGGCGCCCGGCGCTGCCCTTCTCGTCGGCGTAGAACAGGTGGTAGACGGTCGGGTCGTCCTGGTTGACGGTCTTCTTGACCATCCGCAGGCCGAGCACGCGCGCGTAGAAGTCCACGTTGCGCGGCGCGTCGGCCGTGATGCACGTGATGTGGTGGATCCCCTCGAGCTTCATCGCCGTCGCCTTGCCGAACGTCGCGGCCCCCTCGCGTCTTCCCCGCCGTCCGCGAGCCGAATCTCGACCTTGCCCTCGATCCGGTCGATCGACTCGACCCGCACCGCGACGCCGTCGCCCAGACGGAGCCGCCGGCCCGTGCGCCGCCCGACCATCGCGACGCCGAGCGGGTCGAGCTCGAAGTACTCGCCGGGGATGTGCCGCGCCGGGACGTAGCCCTCGAAGACGCCGTCGAAGCGGACGAAGATCCCCGAGCCGATCGCGCCGGTGATCTCGCCCTCGAACGCGTGGTCCCAGCCGAGCTCGAAGAGGCGCCGCTCCAGGTACCACGCGAGGCAGAGCGCGTCGGCGCGGTACTCGACCTGCGCCGCGTCGCGCTCGCGCTCGGAGGCCCAGTCGGCGAGCGCGTCCAGCTCGTCCGGCGAGGGGTCGTCGGCGAGCGCCGAGCTCGCGCAGGAGCGCGCGGTGGCAGACGAGGTCGGGGTAGCGGCGGATCGGCGACGTGAAGTGGCAGTACGCGCGGCTCGCGAGGCCCGAGTGGCCGAGGTTCCGCGGGTCGTAGCGCGCCTGCTTCAGCGCGCGCAGGACGAGCGCCGGGAACGCCTCCCGGCCTCGCCCCGACTGCTCGGCGAACTGGCCGATCCGCGCGCTGATCCGCGCCGCGAGCCTGGCCGCCTCGGCCGGCGAGAGGTGCTCCGGCACCGGCGGCGTCGGCACCTCGAGCGCCTCGAGCTTCGAGAGCAGGAGCTCGACCGACTGCGGATCCGGCCGCTCGTGCACCCGGTAGAGCGCCTCGCGGCTCCGCCCGGCGAGGAGCGCGGCAACCGCCTCGTTCGCGAGGATCATCAGCTCCTCGACGAGCGCGTGGGCGGCCGGCTCCTGCTCGATCCAGGCGCGCTCCACCCCGCCCTCGCCGTCGAACGCGAACGCCGTCTCGCCCGTCTCGATCCGCAGCGCGCCGCGGCGGAAGCGGCGGCGGCGCAGCTCCGCGGCCAGCCGCTCGGCGAGCCGGAGCGTCTCGGCCGCCTCCTCCTCGGCCCGCTGGCTCCCGGCCAGGATCGCCTCGGCGTTCCCGTAGGTCAGCCGCCCGTGGCTCGCGATCAGGCTGCGGTAGAAGAGCGGCTCGCCGGCCTGGAGGCCGCCGTCGAACGGGATCTCGACCGTCACGCAGCGCCGCTCGACGTGCGGGCGCAGGCTGCAGAGGTCGCTCGAGAGCGCGTGCGGCAGCATCGGCTCGACCGTGCCGGGCACGTAGACCGAGAGCGCGCGCTCCGCCGCGTCCCGGTCGAGCGGCGAGCCGGGCGGCACGTACGCGGCCACGTCGGCGATGTGCACCCACGCGCGCAGCCCGTCGCCCTCGCGCTTGACGCTGATCGCGTCGTCGAAGTCCTTCGCGCCCTCGGGGTCGATCGTGTACGCGGGCAGGCGGCGGAGGTCGACGCGGCCGGTGTCCACGTCGCCCGGGTCGGGCTCGGCCGGCACGGGCGCCGCCGGGCGCCGCACCTCGAGGTGCCAGAGGAGCCCCTCGAGCACCGCCTCGATGTGGTCGGGCCGTCCCGAGCACCCGCTCGAGCCGCGCCCTGCCGCGCCCCTCGCGCAGGAGGACGAGGTCGCCGACCGCCGCGTCGCCGGCGCCCTTGCGGTCGACGACGATCGGCGTCCCGCCCTCGAAGAACGGGTCGCCGACGAGGAGCTTGCCGCGCCGGGCGAGCTCGCAGACCGCGAAGGGCACCCTAGAGCTGCTCGAGCAGAGCGCGGGCCGCCGACCTGAGCGCCTCGTCGCGCAACGTGGTCGGCAGGTCGATCGCGTGCACGTCGGGCGAGAGCCCGCGGCCGGTCAGGTTGAGGCCGGACGGCGTCCGGAAGATGGCGGTCGTCAGCTTGAGCGCGGCGCCGTTCGAGAGCTCGCGCACCGACTGCACGGACGCCTTGCCGTACGTCCGGCGGCCGACCACGACGGCGCGGCCGTGGTCCTCGAGCGCGGCGGCGACGACCTCCGCGGCGCTCGCGCTGCCGCCGTCGACGAGCACGACGAGCGGCAGGTCGGCGTGCGTCGCGCTCCCCGAGACCGCGTACTCGCGCCGGCCGTGGTGGACGCCCTCGGTCACGCAGACGAGGCCTTCGTCCACGAAGAGCGAGACCGTGCCGACCGCCTGCGAGAGCAGGCCGCCCGGGTTCCCGCGCAGGTCGAGCACGAGGCCCTTCGCCCCGCGGGCGCGCAGCTCGGCGACGCGCGCCGCCACCGTCTCGGCGGCGTTGGCGCGGAACGAGAGGAGCTTCACGTAGCCGACCTTCCCGCCCCAGCGCTTGAGCAGCCGGGAGCGAACGGCCGGCAGCGCGATGTCGTCGCGCTCGACCGTGAACACGAGCTTGCCCTCGCGCGGGCGGCGGATGGTCAGCTTGACCGTCGTGCCCTCCTTGCCGTGGAAGAGCTCGAGCGAGCGGTCGAACGGCAGGCGGTGGACGCCCTGGCCGTCGATCTGGACGATCCGGTCGCCGGGCCGGATCCCGGCCTCGCGCGCCGGGCCCTGGAGCGCCGTCTTCACGAGCAGGCCGTTCTTGCCGGGGCGGAGCGTCAGCCCGACGCCCGCGTAGCTCGACGCCGTGCGGCTGTTCAGCGTCGCGTACTCACGCGGGGTCAGGTAGTCCGTGTACGGGTCGTGCAGCCCCTCGATGATCTCGTCGACCGTCTCGGCCGCGAGCAGCCCCGAGGGCACCGGCCGGTAGTAGGCGTCCACGAGCTGCAGGCGCACCTCGTCGATCACCGACGGCGGCGTGTCGCGCGGGGACGCGGGGAGCGAGGAGGCGGATCGTTCGTGCGCCCGTGGTCAGGGCGAGGCCGAGGATGAACGCTCCCACGAGCAGGAGCGCGACCCCCGCAATCCCAGCCGCTCGTCTCATTCGCCGCGAGCGCAGTATAGGCGCGCTCAGGACGGGTCGCGCCGCACGCTCCGGCGCCCCGGTTCGGCGCCATCGTCAGACCTGCAGGAAGCGGCGCAGAGTGATCCCGGAGCCGATCGCGCCGACGGCGAGGCTCGTCCCGATCATGATCAGCGCGATCAGCGGGAAGGCCATCGCGTGGACCTCGTCGTTCGTCAGCGTCGTCCGGTTGATGATGGCCGGCAGGGCGATCTCCTTGGCCATGACAGCAGGAGCACGACGGCCAGGATCGACCCGACCAGCCCGGTGATCAGCCCCTCGAGCATGAACGGGCCGCGCACGAACCAGTTCGTGGCCCCGACGAGCTTCATCACCTCCACCTCACGGCGTCTCGAGAAGATCGAGAGCCGGATCGTGTTCGCGATCAGGAGGATCGACGCGACGATCAGGATCAGGCTGCCGACGATGAAGATGCCGCCGATCACCTTGGCGACCGAGAGCACGCGGTCGGCCGTCTTCTTGCCGTAGTTGACCTTCTCCACCCCGGGCGGCACCGGTTCGAGCCGGGCCGCGATCGCGCCCGACGTCGTCGCCGCGCTCGGGGATGATCTGGTACGAGGCGGGCAGCGGGTTCGAGGTCAGGTTCTCGACGAGCTCCGGGTTGCGGCGCTCCATCTCCTTGAGCGCGTCCTCCTTCGAGATGAACTTGACGCTCTTCACCTCGGGCATCGACTCGATCTTCTGGCGCACGGCGTTGATCTCGGCGGTGGTCGGCTCCTTGCCGCTCTCGCAGGTGCCGTGCTGCGGCGGTGCAGAAGTAGACGTTCACGACCAGCTGCCGCTTGATGTCGTTCGTGTACGAGAGCACCCACGTCCCGAGCGCGATGAAGAGCCCGAGCAGGAACATCCCGATCAGCACGGTCAGCGTGGCCGCGATCGCCGTCGAGAGGTTCGACTGGATCGAGCCGGAACGCCTCGGTGAGGAAGAGCTTCGTCCGCTGCATCGATCCGGAGGCTAGCCGTAGCCTCCGCGGCGCTCGTCGCGGACGACGTTCCCGTTCTCGAGCGCGATCACGCGGCGGCGCATCTTGTCGACCATCTCGCGGTCGTGGGTGGCCATGACCACCGTCGTGCCGGTGCGGTTGATGCGGTAGAGGAGCTGCATGATCCCGACGGACGTGTCCGGGTCGAGGTTCCCGGTCGGCTCGTCGCAGATCAGGATCGGCGGGTGGTTCACGAACGCGCGCGCGATCGAGACGCGCTGCTGCTCGCCGCCCGAGAGCTCGTCGGGCATGTGGCTCGTCTTCGACGAGAGGCCGACGAGGCCGAGCACCTCCGGCACCTTCGTCCGGATCTCGCGCTTCGAGTCGCCCTGCACCTTGAGCGCGTAGGCGACGTTCTCGAAGGCGGTGCGGTTCGGCAGGAGCTTGAAGTCCTGGAAGACGCAGCCCATGTTGCGCCGCAGCATCGGCACCTTCGAGCGCTTGAGCCGGTTCAGCTCGCGCCCGCCGACGATGATCCGGCCGTCGGTCGGCTCGAGCTCCTTGAGGAGCAGCCGCATGATCGTCGACTTGCCCGAGCCCGACGGGCCGACGAGGAAGACGAACTCGCCCTTGTCGATCGTCAGCGAGACCTCGCGGAGGGCGACGATGTGCGGGTCGTAGACCTTCGTCACCTGCTCGAAGACGATCATCGGCGTGCCCGCGACGGGCGACGCGCGTACCGTCCTCCTGCGGAGCAGGGGATGGAACGGCTGGTGTTTCGAGGCTGGTATCCGTCACCGGGGAGATGGTTGGGGGGCGCCGCAGCGACCCGCCGGTGGTGGCCCTAGAGCAATTCGCCTCTGAGTGTACTCAAGCGATCGGCCTTAGACGACGGTTCCTGCGGCCTTGGCCAGCAGGTACGCATGGATGAACTCGTCGAGACGTCCATTCAAGACGGCCTGGGCGTTTCCCTCCTCGACCCCGGTCCGGTGGTCCTTGACCATCTGGTACGGGTGGAGGACGTACGAGCGGATCTGGCTGCCGAAGCCCGTGTCCGCGATCTCGCCGCGCTCCTTGGCGAGCTCCGCCTCGCGCTGCTCGAGCTCGTGCTCGGCGAGGCGGCTCTTGAGGATCCGCATCGCCGTCTGGCGGTTCGAGAGCTGCGAGCGCTCGTTCTGGCACTGGACGACGATCCCGGTCGGGACGTGCGTGATCCGGACGGCCGAGTCGGTCTTGTTCACGTGCTGGCCGCCGGCGCCGCTCGCGCGGTAGGTGTCGATCCGCAGGTCGTTCTCGTCGATCTCGACCTCGGCGTCGTCGGAGACGAGCGGGCTGACGACGACCTGGGCGAAGCTCGTGTGCCGGCGGTGGGCGGCGTCGAACGGCGAGAGGCGCACGAGCCGGTGGACGCCGCGCTCGGCCTTGAGCGTTCCGTAGGCGTTCTCGCCGTGGACGGTGAACGTCGCCGACTTGAGCCCCGCCTCCTCCCCGGGCGACGCCTCGACCATCTCGACGCGGAAGCCGCGGTCGGCCGCCCAGCGCTCGTACATGCGGACGAGCATCTCGGCCCAGTCCTGGGCGTCGGTGCCGCCCGTGCCGCCGTGGATCGAGACGACCGCGTCGCCCGCGTCGTACTCGCCGGTGAAGAGCGCGTCCTCCTCGACCCGGGCGAGCTGCGCCTTGAGCGCCTCGACCGCGCTCGCGACGTCGTCCAGGTCGCCGTCCTCGGAGGCCATCGCTCGCCAGCTCGCGCAGGTCGCCGGCCTCGCCGACGAGGCTGTCGTAGCGCTCGAGCCGGCGCGAGAGGCGCGCGTGCTCGGCGGAGATCGAGGCGGCGCGGGCCTGGTCGTCCCAGAAGCCGGGCTCGCCCATCGCGCCTTCGAGCTCGGTCAGGCGGGCCCGGAGGGAATCCGGGTCAAAGGTAATCACGGACCCAGGCGAGCTGGGTCCCGATCTCCTCGAGGTCTCGCTCGACGGCGGCGCGGTCGGCCATCGGTGCGATCGTACCGGGGTGGGCCGGATCGCCGTCGTCGTCTCCCCCGGCGCGAAGCGCAGCGAGATCGTCGGGCGCCAGGGCGACGCCTGGAAGCTGCGCGTCGCCGCGCCGCCCGAGCGCGGGCGCGCGAACGCGGCCGTCTGCGCCCTCCTGGCCGAGGCGCTCGGCGTGCCGGCCGCGGACGGTCCGCGTTGTCGCGGGCACGACGTCCCGGCGGAAGCTCGTCGAGGTCGACGGGCTCGACGCAGCCGAGGCCGACCGCCGGCTCGGCGCTAGCTGGCCGTGCCGACGTAGCGGAAGCCGAGCGGCCGGATCGCGTCCGCCTCGACGAGCATGCGCTCGAGGTCCTCGGTCATCGGGCCGCCCAGCTCGCGGTAGAGGTACGGCTCGGGCTCGTAGAGCCGGCGCTCGAAGCGCGCATCGAGCGCCTCGACGAGCGCCTCGCCGGTGTGGAGATCCTCGTGGTCGGCCTGCCACTCGGCCCGCACGGCCTCGAGCGACGGCGGCACGTCGCGATCGAGCGCGGCGCCGAGCGCGCGCAGCTGGCCGTAGTACCACTCGGCCGTCGGCTCGTCGAGCCGCTCCCACGCGAACTCGGCGACGACGACCGCCCCGTCCGGGCGAAGGAGCGACCGCACCTGGTCGAGCACGGCGCCGAGATCCTCGACGTGGTGGAGCGAGCTGCTCGCGACGACCGCGTCGAACGGGCCCGGCTCGTCGAGCTCCTCGAACCGGACGCGGCGGAAGATCGGCCCCTCGGGCGCGACCGGATCGACGGCGACCACCTCGTACCCCGCCGCGTCGAGCGCGAGCGCGAGCGTCCCGTTCCCGCAGCCGAGCTCGAGCATCCGCGCCGGCGGCGGCCCGACCTGTTCGCGGACGAACGCCTCGATGTCCACGCGGAAGTCGTACCATCCGCCGCCGCGTCGGGCTCCGCCCGGCGCGGCTACCCGACGCGAATCGTCATGGTCGTCCGCGAAGCGGCGCCGGATTCGCGGCGGCTAAGCGCCGTGGCACTTCTTGTACTTCTTGCCGGAGCCGCAGGGGCACGGGTCGTTCCGGCCGACCTGGTCCCACTCCGACGCGACGCGCTGCTCCTGCCGGCCGTTGCCCGGCGCGGGCGCCGCGGCCGCGACCGCGGTGGCGCCGCCGACGGCGGCCCCGGCGGTGCCGGCGGCCATGATCGCGTCGGCGCCCGAGAGCGACTCGTGCTCGTACACGAGCCCGTCGCCGTTGCCGCCCGACTGCGAGGCGGCGAGCCCGGCGGCCTCGTCGCGCTCGATCTCGAGGTGGAAGAGGTAGCGGAGCACCTCCTCGCGGATCGTCACGCGCAGCTCCTGGAAGAGCAGGTGGCCCTCGGCGCGGTACTCCGAGAGCGGGTCCTTCTGGGCCATGGCCCGGAGGTGGATGCCCTCGCGGAGGTAGTCCATGTTCTCGAGGTGCTCGCGCCAGCGGACGTCGACGACCTGGAGGAGCAGGAACCGCTCGATCTCGCGCATCGGGCCCTCGCCGACGTCCTCCTCCTTCGCCTCGTAGGCGTCGCGCGCGTCCTCCTGGAACTCCTCGACCAGCTCCTCGCGCGGGAGCGTGCGCAGCTGGTCGTCGTTCTCGACCTCGGTCGGGTAGAAGGATCCGAGCTCGTTGAAGAGACCGTCGTAGTCCCAGTCCTCCTGGTAGTCCCCGGCCGTGTGCTGGAGGACGATCGCCTCGACCGTCTCGTCGATCCAGTCGCGGATCTCCTCGGACAGGTCGGCGCCCTCGAGCACCGCGCGGCGCTGCTCGTAGATGACCATCCGCTGGACGTTCATCACGTCGTCGTACTTGAGGACGTTCTTCCGCGAGACGAAGTTCTGCTCCTCGACCTTCTTCTGCGCGCCCTCGATCTGGCGCGAGAGGATCCCGGCCTCCATCGGCTCGTCGTCCGGCAGGCCGAGCTTGTCGATGATCCGGTAGATCCGGTCGCCGGCGAAGAGGCGGACGAGGTCGTCCTCGGCGGAGAGGTAGAAGCGCGACTCGCCCGGGTCGCCCTGGCGGCCTGAGCGGCCGCGGAGCTGGTTGTCGATCCGGCGCGACTCGTGGCGCTCGGTGCCGAGCACGTACAGGCCGCCGAGCTCGAGGACGCCCTCGCCGAGCTTGATGTCGACGCCGCGGCCGGCCATGTTCGTCGCGATCGTGACCGCGCCGGGGGCGCCGGCGTCCTTGATGATCTCGGCCTCGCGCTCGTGCTGCTTCGCGTTCAGGACGTTGTGGGCGATCCCGACCCGGGTCAGCCGCTGCGAGAGGTGCTCGGAGATCTCGACCGAGATCGTGCCGACGAGGACCGGCTGGCCCTCCTCGTGGCGCTCCTTGATGTCGTCGATCACCGCGTCGTACTTCGCCTCGCGCGTCTTGTAGACGTAGTCGTTCTGGTCGTCGCGGGCGAGCGGCTCGTTCGTCGGCACCTCGACGACGGAGAGGTTGTAGATCTCCTGGAACTCCTTCTCCTCCGTCTTGGCCGTGCCGGTCATGCCGGAGAGCTTCTCGTAGAGGCGGAAGTAGTTCTGGAGCGTGATCGTCGCGAGGGTGACGTGCTCCTCCTTGATCGGCACGCGCTCCTTCGCCTCGACCGCCTGGTGGAGGCCCTCCGACCAGCGGCGGCCCTCCATGATCCGGCCGGTGAACTCGTCGACGATCTTGACCTCGCCGTCCTGGACGACGTAGTCGACGTCGCGCTTGTAGAGCGACTCGGCCTTCAGGCCCTGGATCAGGTGGTTGACGAGCTGCGCGTTGCGCGGGTCGTAGAGGTTCTCGATCCCGAGCTGCTGCTCGACCTTCTCGATCGCGGACTCGAACGGGCGAGACGGTCTTGAACTTCTCGTCGTAGGTGAAGTCGGCGTCGCCGTAGGCATCCTCGCCCTTCGCGCCCGGGATGACCTGCTCGCCTTCGAGCGTCTTCACGACGCGGGCGAAGTCGTAGTACGTCTTGCCCGCGGTCTCCGGCTCGCCGGAGATGATGAGCGGCGTCCGCGCCTCGTCGATCAGGATCGAGTCGACCTCGTCGACGATCGCGAAGGTATGGCCGCGCTGGACGGTCGCGTCGAGCGACGTCGCCATGTTGTCGCGCAGGTAGTCGAACCCGAACTCGGAGTTCGTGCCGTAGGTGATCTCGGCGGCGTAGGCGTCCCGGCGCTCGTTCGCCGGCATCATGTTGCGGATCGCGGCCGCGCGGATGCCGAGCGCCTGGTAGACGGGGTTCATCCATTCGGTGTCGCGCTTGGCGAGGTAGTCGTTGACCGTGACGAGGTGGACGTTGTCGCCCGTGAGGGCGTTCAGGTAGAGCGGCATCGTCGCGACGAGCGTCTTCCCCTCGCCGGTCTTCATCTCGGAGATGTCGCCCTCGTGGAGGACGATCGCGCCCATCAGCTGGACGTCGAACGGGCGCAGGCCGAGCGAGCGCTTCGCCGCCTCGCGGACGGCCGCGTAGGCCTCGAAGACGAGCTCGTTCAGGTCCTCCCCGTTCTCGAGCCGCTGCTTGAACTCGACCGTCTTGCCGGCGAGCTCCTCGTCGCTCAGCGCCTCGAAGTCCGGCTCGAGCGTGCTGATGTACGCAGCCTGCTGGGCCAGGCGCTTGAGGCGCCGGCCCTCGCCCATGCGCAGGAGCTTCTCGAGTCCACCGTAGTTGTCAGGCATCCGAGTCCAGGGTAGCGGGTCGCGGCTTCGCTAAAGCGGGTCCACGGTGACCCGCC
This sequence comes from uncultured Actinomycetes bacterium, assembly GCA_963696365.1. GTDB lineage: Bacteria > Actinomycetota > Thermoleophilia > Gaiellales > Gaiellaceae > CAVOKD01. Next base: position 301,429 of record CAVOKD010000007.1, on the reverse strand, counting down.
AGCCGCCCCCTTCTGCCCTATCGGCACGGACGACGAAGGACTCGAATTTCGCCCGTCCGAGCCGCTCCAGCTCGGCGGCCGCGGCCTCGAACGCGCCCGCGGCGTCGCCGTCGAGCGGCTCGCCGTCGGCCTGCACGACGAGGTCGCCGTCCGGCGTCAGGACGACCTCGAGCGAGTCCTCCGGAAGCGGGCCGGGGAGCTCGACGCTCTCGCCGGCCCGCGCCGCGACGGCGCCCGCCGCCCAGTGGCGGCCCTCCTGGCGCACGGCCCGGCCCTCGTACGGCCGCTCGACCTGCTCGTCGAGCTCGCGGCCGATTTTCGCGAGCGTCTCGCCCGAGATCTCCGGCCCGGGCGCCTCGAGCGGGCCGTCCGCCGGCGCGCGGAACTCGAACTCGGCCAGCGCGCTCCCCTCGAGCTCGGGGAGCTCGACGCCGACCACGACGTCCCACTCCGCCAGGCGCGGGATGCCGGTCACCCCGGTCGGGACGTTCCGGAACGTCAGGGGTTCCTGCGGACGCTCGGTCACGCGAGCTGCGGCTCGATGAGCCCGTAGCCGCCGTCCCGGCGCCGGTACACGACGTTGACCGTGTCCGTCTCGGCGTTCAGGAACATGAAGAAGTCGTGGCCGATCAGCTCCAGCTGGAGCACGGCCTCCTCGGCGCCCATCGGCTTCACCTCGAACTGCTTCGTCTTCACGATCGGCGAGGTGTCCTCCTCGACGGGCAGCGGGGCCGGGAGCTCGGTCGGCTGGATTGTGATGGCTTCGGCCGTGGCTCTTGCGCCGCTTGTCGTGCAGGCGCTGCGCCTGGCGCTCGAGCTTGTCGACGAGCAGGTCGATCGAGGCCTTCATGTCGTGCGAGCGCTCCTTGGCGCGGATCACCGGGCCCTTCGTCCAGATCGTCCCTTCGGCGATCTGGCTCGCCTCGATGGACGGATTGCGCTCGGCGGCCAGCTCGAGCTCGACGCGCGCGGAGTCGTTCAGGTGCTTCTCGAGCTTGCCGACCCGCTTCTGCGCGTAGTCCTTGAGGGCCTGGCTCAGCTCGACGTTCTTGCCCTTGACCTGAAGCCTCACGGGAGCCTCCTCACGGATGTCGGAACCGGGATCTGAGCGTACCGGATCGTCGGGGCATCGGGCTTGGAGGTTTGGCGGGAAGTCCTCGTCGCCGCGGTGCGATGGGCGGTGCAGGCAAGGACGCAGGGAGCGCTCGTACCCGGCGGGTACGGGTGCGACCGAGGACGCCGCATACGCGCCGTCCAGCGCGGCGCGGCGGCACAGGCGCTTCTCGTCAAGCCCTCCTAAGGCTTGCGGAGGGTCCGCGCGAACGTGACGACGTCCACCGAGCGGACGCCGGCCTTGCGGAGCGCGGAGCGGCCGCGTTCGCGGTCGCGCCGGTCGTGTAGACGTCGTCCACGAGGACGAGCCGGCGCGGCGGCGTCCCGAGCGGCCGGAATGCGGTGCGCACGTTCGCGCGGCGCGCCGCCCGCGAGAGCCCGCGCTGGCGGAGCGTCCGGCCGGTGCGGCCGAGCGCCGCGAACGACGGGCAGCTCCCATGCGGCGGCGAGCTCCCGCGCGAGGCTCTCGGCGGTCGAGTGGCCGCGCCAGCGCGTGCGGTCGCGGTCGCCGGGGACGAACGCGATCGCCGCAGCCTCGGGGCGCGGGACCGCCTCGGCGACGCGGCTCGCGGCGTGGCGGCCGAGCTCGCGCAGGCCGCGCTCCTTCCAGGCGCGGACGAACGCGCGGCCGGTCTCGTCGTAGGCGACCGCGGAGCGGGCCGTCCGGAAGGCGATCCGCCGGCCGGCGCACTCCGCGCAGCGCTCGACGGGCCAGGCGGTCGGCGTGCCGCAGCGGGCGCAGAGCGGCGGCCCGACCGGCGCGAGCGCGCCGAGGCAGGCCGCGCAGAGCAGCTGTTCGCCGCGGCCGCAGAGCGCGCAGCGAAGCGGCAGGAGCAGGTCGAGCGCCTTGACCACCCTCCCGAGCGTAGGCGCGCGCAGGACGCGCGGAACCGTGCCGGCTCCGTGCCGGATCAGCGCAGCGTGAGCGTGACCGGCTTGCCGCCCTCGACGAACGACGCGTCGAACGGGAGCGGGCTGCCCTCGTCGAGCCGGAGCGCGTAGCGGTCGCGGCGCGGCACGTCGTCGAGCTCGAGCTCGAACACGCAGAACGTCGGGATCCGGTCGACGCCCCAGTCGATGCTCGGGTCGGCGTTCACCGCGCGCCCGGCGGGGAGCTCGCCGTCGGCCACCTCCTCGCCGGCCCCGTCGTCGAGCACGAACCCGGCCTGGGCATGGACGTACTGGAACGGCCGTGCGCCCGCGCACTCGCTGTCCTCGACGCGGATGTTCTTGTCCTCGACGACGAGCGTGATCCGCATGTCCATCCCGTCGTCCGAGCCGCCGCAGGCGCCGAGCGCCAGGACGGCGAGCGCCAGCGCGGCCACGGCCCTCATGGCGCGGTCAGCTTCTCGAGCTCGCGCTCGAGGACGGCCGCCTCGACGCCTCCCGGCCAGCCGCGGAGGATCTTCCCGCCGGGGGCGACGAGCACGACCACGGGCGGCTCCCGGGCGGCGTAGTCGAGCCACACCTTGTCGCTCGCCGTTGCGAGCGGGTCGCCGAGGTCGAGCTCCTCGGCGTAGTCGCGCGCCCCCTCGGCGTCGTCCTCCGGGACGAGCCCGAGGAGCGCGACCCCCTCGTGCCGGCCGACCACCTCGGCGACCGTCGGTGGACGTCGGCGCAGGTCTCGCACCAGCTCGCGGTGAAGACGAGGACGAGCGGCCGGCCGTTCCAGAGCTCGCTCGCCTGCACGGGCTCCCCGTCCATCAGCTCGGCCGTGAAGTCGTGCGCCTGGACGCCCTTCCCCGCCGGCTCGTTGAAGCTCACCCCGGCCGGCACCGGGCCGGGCATGTCCTCGGCTCCGCCGGCGACGCGTGTCGTCGCCGCCGCAGCCGGCTGCGAGGAGGACGAGGGCGGCGGCCGAAGCCGCCGCCCTCGTCGATCGCGTTCGTGCCTCGCCTACCCAGCAGCAGGCGTCGTGTCGCGGACGTGCACCGCGCAGGTGCGCGTCGCGGTCTTCGAGTTGTCGCTCTCGGACCTGGCGGTGAGGGTCACCGTCGTCCGTGCGTCGCCGTCGTCGTCCTCCGGGTTGCGGAGCACGTGGACGGGGATCTGCACGGTCTGGCCCGCCTTCGCCGCGGCGAGCGCGTTCGGGAGCGTGACCTCCCAGTCGTCGCTCGACGACGACGCGGACAGGCGGTAGATGTCCGAGTCGAAGATGCCCGTGCCCGCCTGGCCCGTGTTGGTCAGCGGGAACGTGCAGGTGGCGATGAAGCCCGGCCGCACCGGGTTCTTGGCCGGAGTGCCGACCGCGACGCCGCGGGCGAACGGGCCGGCGCCGTCGAAGCGGCGGACGCCGACGTCGTACGAGATGACGCCGTCCGCACCGCGTGTGGACGTTGATCACGTAGAAGTGCAGCCGGTTGAACGTGTCGACGTACTCGTATTTGCTGCCCGAGTTCGTCCCGGCGTGGAACGTCGCGTCGTTCAGCTGGCGCGGGTCGCCGCGGACGACCGCCACCGGCGTGCCGTCCGGCCGGTAGAAGTCGACCATCCCGATGTCCTGCGTGATTCGCGTCGATCACCCAAACGCGCGGCGTGCCGGAGTTGCGGCTCTTCGAGAGGAGCACGCCGTGGCCCGGGCGCGAACGAGTCGTTTCCGACCCGGTTCACGACCTCGAGCCGGTACGCCGAGGTAGCTCGTGCCGGTCCGGTTCGGGCAGTAGAAGACGTCGGCGCCGACGTAGCCCTGGTTCGCGCACGTGCCGGCCAGGTCGCCGCCCGTGCCGAAGTTGACCGTCAGGCCGACGAGGTCGCCGTTCGGGATCGCCTCGCGCTCCTTGAGCACGCACGACGGCGACGCCCTGGTCCTGGAGCGTGTTGCGCTCGATCGTGACCTGGTCGGACGCGGTCGAGCACGCCGAGCTGGTTCTTGAAGTGGAGCATGTGGTGCGGCCCGAGACCGGAGCCGCCCGCGTTCGGAACCTGCCACCGGTTGTGCGTGCCGCCGGGGCCGTTGAACGTCCCGCGGCTCATCATTTCCCAGTAGCCCGTGCAGTCCCGCTCGTCGTCGGCGAACGGGTTGTTGTAGTTGTCCGGCAGCCCGCGCAGGTGGCTGAACTCGTGGGCGAAGACGCTCTGCCCCGAGCTCTCGGCCTGCGTGGAGCTCCCGCCGCTCGCGTTCGGCCAGTGGTTCGCCGCCGCGCGCCAGGACGTCCAGGGGACGTAGCGCGTGTCGGCCCAGTTCGGTCATCGGCTGGCCGAGGTTGTTCAGCGGCGGTGCCCTCGGGGTCGCGCCGGGCGGCCCGAACTGGCGCCGGGATCCTCGCTCCGGTCGAGCCAGAGCATCTCGCCGAACTCCTGCCACGTGGACGACTCGTCGTGGCCGGCCGTGACGTAGAAGAGGTTGTCGAAGCCGCAGTTGGCCGGACGGGCAGCCGATGTCCGGCACGCCAGAGCGTTCCCGCCGTCCGCCGCGGATGTTCCGGTTGCAGCTGTCGCCCTGCGGGCAGTACTGGTTGACCGGGCTGTTGAAGTCGCCTTCGGCGATCCCGTACTCGAACGACTTGCCCGGCATCGTGTACGGCCCGAAGACCGTCACGTCGACGCCGATCTTCCCGTGGCTGTCCTCCATCCAGTAGGCGTGGAGGGTCTGGCCGCCGTTGAACTCGTTCGGGACGGCGTAGTAGTCGTACATCCAGTCCGCGACCTCGTCCTGCGGGATCGGCTGCCAGCCCGGCTGCGGGTTCCCGAACGGGTGCGGTGCCGGGCGCCTGCGTGATCAGGAACGGCTGGTCCGAGAAGTCGAGCAGGATCACCGCCGTCTTGTACTGGTTCTGGCTCCCCTGGCTCGTCGCGGCGGAGTTCCATTCGGGCGGCCGGATCGGCGTGTAGGCGTCCCAGGTCAGCTCGCCCTGGTCGACCCAGTTCTGCGCGTCGATCGGCTGGAGGAGCGGATGGTTGACCGCGTCGGGCGGCGCCTGCGCGGCCGCGGAGCCCGCGCCGAGTGCTGGCCGCCACGAGCACGACGAACAGCGCGGCGACCGTGACGGGGCGTCGTCGGCCGGCGCGGACGATGCGTGAAGAACGCATGGACCTCTCCTTTTCTCTCGCCGGCGTCCCGCCGCAGGTGGGCGTCCGATCGAGTCTTGTGCGCCTCGCCCGGTGTCCGCAGGAGAGGCGGCGTCACTGCGAGCCGCCGCACCCTAACACGGTTTCCGCGCCATTCGGCCGGCGCCCGGCCCGGCCCGCCGTCTACGCCGAGGCGGGGTAGCGGAGGATCGAGTCCGCGAGCGCGGACGCGTCCCCGAAGATGCCCGCGACCGCGAGCCCCTCGTCCGGGACGATCGACCCCGGGCAGGAGTGCGGCGCGCCGGATCGCCGCCTCGCGCCCGACGCGGCAGTCGGCGCCGATCACGGCCGGGCCGCGAATCTGCGCGCCCGCCTCGATCACGACGTTCCGCCCCAGGACGACCGGCCCGTCCACCTGCGCGTCGGGGCTGATCTCGACGCCTTCCTCGGCCCAGATCCCCGGCGAGATCTCCTCGCCCGGGATCTCGACCCGGACGTTCCCGATCACGGCGTCGAGGATCCCGTTCCGGAGCGCGTCGAGGTCGCCGACGTCGTTCCAGTACGCCATCGTCGTGTACGCGAAGATCGGCTCGCCGGCGGCGACGAGCGTCGGCCAGAGGTCGGAGCCGAAGTCCATGAACGTGTCCTTCGGGATCCGCTCGAGCAGCTCCGGCTCGATCACGTACACGCCGCAGTTGGCGAGGTCGGAGCGCGCCTCGTCGCGCGTCGGCTTCTCCTGGAAGCCGCGCACCCGCGTGTCGCGGTCGAGGATGAGGACGCCGTACATGGACGGGTCCGAGACCGGCTTGACCGCGAGGGTCGCGAGCGCGCCCGTGCGCTTGTGGTGGCCGAGGAGCGCGGTCACGTCGATGTCGTGGAGCCCGTCGCCCGACGTGATCAGGATCGTCTCGCCGCCCCAGAAGTCCTCGAGCTTCTTCGTCCCGCCCGCGGTGCCGAGGAGCTCGGGCTCGTGCGACCAGCGGATCTCCATCCCGAGCGCGGAGCCGTCGCCGAAGTAGCGCTGGATCGTCTCCGGCGCCGCGTGGAGGTTGACGCCCACCTGGCTCACGTCGTGGCGGCGGAGCAGGTTCAGGAGGTGGTGCAGGACCGGCCGGTTCGCGACCGGCATCATCGGCTTCGGCAGGAAGTCCGTCAGCGGGCGCAGGCGCGTGCCGAGACCGGCCGCCATGACCATCGCCTTCACGCCGCCACCGCCAGCGACTCGCTGAACGAGGGCCGGTGCACGCCGTGCTCGGTGACGATCGCGGTGATCAGCGCGGCGGGCGTCACGTCGAACGCCGGGTTCCGCGCCGGGAAGCGCTCGCTCACCTCGGCCGCGTCGCGCTCCTCGATCGGGATCTCCGCGCCGGTCGGCGTCGCCAGGTCGACGGTGGAGGTCGGCGCCACGACGACGAACGGGATCCCGTGCCGCTCGGCGAGGACGGCGAGCGGGTACGTGCCGACCTTGTTCGCGGTGTCCCCGTTGGCGGCGATCCGGTCGGCGCCCGTGAGCACGTGCGTGACCTCGCCGCGGGCCATCAGCGACCCGGCCGCCGCGTCCGCGACGACCGCGAACGGGACGCCCGCGCGCTGGAGCTCCCAGGCGGTGAGCCGGCCGCCCTGGAGGAGCGGGCGCGTCTCGTCCACGAGCACCGACTCGACGAGGCCCTGCTCCCACGCGTGGACGATCGCGCCGAGCGCCGTGCCGACGCCGCCGGTCGCGAGCCCGCCCGTGTTGCAGTGCGTGAGCGGCCGCGAGCCCTCGGCGAAGAGCGAGACCGCGTGCTCGGCCATCCGCCGGCAGCGCTCCACCTCGTCGCGGTGGATCTGCCGCGCGCGCTCGGCGAGGTCGCCCGTCTCGGCCTGCATCTCCGCCACCGCCCAGGCGAGGTTGACCGCGGTCGGGCGGGCCTCGACGAGGACGCGCGCCGCCGCGTCGAGATCCTCGCCCCGTGACGCCGCGAGCGCGTAGCCGTACGCGGCCGCGACGCCGATCGCGGGCGCGCCGCGCACCGCGAGCGCGCTGATCGCGTCCGCGACCTCGGCCGCCGAGCGGCACTCGAGCTCGACCTCCGTCTCGGGAAGCCGCCGCTGGTCGAGGAGGACGACGCGGTCCGCCTCGAGCCGGACGATCTGCTCGGGCGCGAGCCCTAGGTGCCTTCGTCCCACGAAGCCAGGTATTTCGCCTGCTCCTCCGTGAGGCGGTCGATCTCGACGTCCATGGACTCGAGCTTGAGGCGCGCGATCTCGCGATCGATGTCCTCGGGCACGTCGTAGACGCGCGGCTCGAGCGAATCGGCGTTCTTGGCCACGTACTCGGCCGCGAGCGCCTGGTTGGCGAAGCTCATGTCCATCACCGCCGCGGGATGCCCCTCGGCCGCCGAGAGGTTGACGAGCCGCCCGTCGGCGACGAGGTTGAGCGTGCGCCCGTCGGCGAGCTCGAACGCCTCGACGTTCTCGCGCGCCGTGCGCCGCTCGACCGCCATCTCCGCGAGCGCCGGGATGTCGATCTCGACGTTGAAGTGGCCGGTGTTGGCGAGGATCGCGCCGTCGCGCATCTTCTCGAGCGCGCCGCGCGAGATCACGTGCTTGTCGCCGGTCGCCGTGCAGAAGATGTCGCCGACCTCGGCCGCCCGCTCGATCGGCAGCACCTCGAAGCCGTCCATCAGGGCCTCGAGCGCCCGCATCGGGTCGACCTCGGTCACGATCACGTTCGCGCCCATCCCGCGGGCCCGCATCGCGACGCCGCGTCCGACCCAGCCGTAGCCGGCGACGACGAAGCGGCTTGCCGGCGAGCAGGATGTTCGTGGCGCGGATGATCCCGTCGATCGTCGACTGGCCGGTGCCGTAGCGATTGTCGAAGAGGTGCTTCGTCTTCGCCTCGTTCACCGCGACGATCGGGAAGGCGAGCTCGCCCTGGGCCTCGAGGGCCTTGAGGCGGATCACGCCGGTGGTCGTCTCCTCGGTGCCGCCGATGATGTCGCCGAGCTGGTCGCGGCGGTCCTTGTGCAGGACGCCGATCACGTCGGCGCCGTCGTCCATCGTCATGTGCGGCCGGTGGTCGACGGCGGCCGTGATGTGCGAGTAGTAGGTGTCCTCGTCCTCGCCGCGGATCGCGAACACCGGCACGCCGTACTCGGAGACGAGCGCGGCCGCGACGTCGTCCTGCGTCGACAGCGGGTTCGAGGCGCAGAGGACGAGGTCGGCGCCGCCCGCCTTGAGCGTGCGCGCGAGGTTCGCGGTCTCGGTGGTCACGTGGAGGCAGGCCGAGAGCCGGTAGCCGTCGAGCGGCTTCTCGCTCTCGAAGCGCTCGCGGATCGCGGCCAGGACGGGCATGTGCCGGTCGGCCCACTCGATCCGCGCGACCCCGCCCGGGGCGAGGCCGAGATCCTTGACGTCGTGGTGTGGAGTCGTGGTAGCCATCGCGGCAACTCTACTGACGCCGCATCGGCCGCGGTGCGGTTCCGCTAGGACGCTGGCTCGGCGCGGCCGTAGCGGTCTTCGAGCCGCACGACGTCGTCGAGCTCCGGCGTCGACGCCTCGAGGACGATCGAGTCCTCGAGCGCGCGCCAGCGGTGCACGACGCCCGGCTTCAGGCGGAACGAGTGCCCCGGCCCGACGACCTCGGCGTCCAGCGTGCCGCCGGGGTCGCCGATCTCGAGCTCGATCCGGCCGGAGTGGACGTAGATCGTCTCGTCCTTCACCCGGTGGAACTGGAGGCTGAGCTGCTCGCCCGCACGGACGAAGATGAGCTTGCCGCAGTACTTCTCCGAGAGCGCGAAGATGATCTCGTAGCCCCACGGCTTGTCGATGCGCTTGACGTCCACGCCGAAGCGGTCGAGGTCGAGGAGGTTGGGCGAGAGCTCGCTCACCGCGCGAGCGCCTCCTCGGCGGCGCGCAGCTCCTTCGGCGTGTTGACGGTCAGCCACATGCCCTCGTGACGGTACGCCAGCAGACGACCGGCTGCAGCAAGAGCTGGGAACGCGGTCGTCTCGTGGTCGCCTCGCTCGGGGAAGGCCGCGAGCGCCTCCTCCTCGAGGACGTAGATGCCCGCGTTCACCCAGTGCGGCAGGCGCGGCGCCTCGCGGAACTCCTCGACGGTGTCGTCGTCGGCCAGCTCGACGACGCCGAACGCGGACGGGAGCGGCGCGACGACGATCGTCGCCGCGGGCCCGCGCTCGCGGTGGTGCGCGAGCAGCGCGCCGAAGTCGACGTCCGCGATCTCGTCGCCGTTCATCGCGAGGATGGGACGCTCCGGGCCGAGCGCCTGCGCCGCGTGGCGGATGCCGCCGCCGCGCCCGAGCGGCTCGGGCTCACCGACCGCGACCACCTCCGGCCCGTAGCCGGCCAGCTCGCGCTCGAAGACCTCCTCCTGCCCGGCCGAGCAGGCAAAGACCACGCGCGTGACGCCGGCGCGGCCGAGGCGCTCGAGCTCGTACGAGACGAGCGGGCGGCCGCGCAGCGGAACGAGCGGCTTCGGCAGCCCCTGCGCCGCCTCCCCCAGCCGCTCGCCCTTCCCGCCGGCGAGGACGATCGCCTCCATCAGGAGGCGGGACGGGGGTTCGGCTCGGGCTCGGCGTCCGCCTCGGGGACGGCGCGGAGCGACGACGACGCGCGGCCGATCCCCTCGTAGACGAACCCGGCGGCGCGGGCCGTCTCGGGGTCGAGCAGGTTCCGCCCGTCCACGACGAGCGGGTTGCGCATCGCCTCCCGGATCTCGGGCCGCGCAAGGTCGCGCAGCTCGCCCCACTCCGTGACGATCACCGCCGCGTCGGCGTCCGCGACGGCCTCGGGAACGGTCTCGGCGAAGTCGACGCCGCGCAGGCCGGGGTTCCGGCGCGCCTCGGGGATCGCGACCGGATCCCAGGCGCGCACGCGGGCGCCCTCGGCGAGGAGCCGCGAGGCGAGCACGAGGCTCGGCGCCTCGCGCATGTCGTCGGTGTTCGGCTTGAACGCGAGGCCGAGGAGGGCGATCGTCTTGCCCTGCAGAGAGCCGAGGTGCTTGAGGAGCTTCGCGACGACGCGCCGCTTCTGCAGCTCGTTCACCTCGATCACGGCCGAGAGAAGCTGGAAGTGGTAGCCCGAGTTCGCGGCCAGCTGCTTGAGCGCGAGCGAGTCCTTGGGGAAGCACGAGCCGCCGTACCCGATCCCGGCCCGGAGGAAGTGCGGGCCGAGCCGATGGTCGAGCCCCACGCCCGCAGCCACGTCGGCCACGTCGGCCCCGACCAGCTCGCAGACGTTCGCGATCTCGTTGATGAAGCTGATCCGCGTCATCAGGAACGCGTTCGAGGCCAGCTTGATCATCTCGGCCGACGCGATGTCCGTCCGCACGACCGGGGCGCCGAGCGGCTCGTAGAGCGCCGCGACCGCGTCGCCGTCCGCGCGTGCGAAGGAGCCGACGACCACGCGGTCCGGCCCCTGGAAGTCCGCGATCGCGGAGCCCTCGGCGAGGAACTCAGGATTGGAGACGTAGCCGACGTGCGCGAGCCCGCGGCCGTCGAGCTCGTGGCGGATCTTCTCGCCCGTGCCGACCGGCACGGTGCTCTTCATCACGAGGATCGCCCGCTCGTCGAACTCGGGCAGCTCGTCGAGCACGTGCCAGACCGCCGAGAGGTCGGCGTCGCCCGAGTACGTAGACGGCGTGCCGACGCAGACGAACGCCATCCGCGCCTCGCGGAAGACGTCCTCGATCGAGAGCGTGAACGTCAGCCGCTCCCGGTTTCGCTCGAGCAGCTCTGCGAGCCCGGGCTCGTAGATCGGCACCTTGCCCGCCTCGAGGTCGGCGACCCGCTCGGGCAGCACGTCGCGCACCGTGACGGGGTGGCCGAGCTCGGCGAAGCAGGCGGCCGTGACGAGGCCGACCCAGCCCGCTCCGATCACGCCGAGCGGCTCGCGCGTTGGCTCCGAAGGCATCGTCGGAGTGTAGTCGCCGTCCGGCCGCGCGCTACTGGCGGCCCGGGGCCTTCAGGCCCTTCGCGATCGCCAGCATCGTCTCGTTCGAGAGCTTGTCGAGCAGCGTGTTGACGACCCAGTACACGCCCCCGTTTTCCTCGAACGCGACCATGTGCAGCTTGGGGCCGTTGTAATAGAGCCGGTACTCGCGGTCGCCGATCTGCCGGGTCAGCGTCGGGCCCTCGAGGATCGGCGCCTCGGTCCAGCTCGTCTCCTGGATGCCCCAGTAGTCGAGCTCCGTCGGGCCGTTGTAAACGAACCGGACGGCGTCGTGGCCGGCCAGTCGGTACGCCCGCATGCCGCCGAGCGACGAGAGGCTCGAGGCGCTCTCGCGCACCGTCGGCAGGAGCACCTTGAAGTCCGACTTCTTCTGTGCCTGCTGGACGAGCGGCCGCACCGAGTCGGGGTCGACGACGACGGCGGGCGGCTCATGCGTGGGAGTCGCGTCGCGCGGCGCCGGCGCGAGCGTGCCGTGGAAGGTCGTCCCGACGATCACGCGCAGCATCGACTCGAGCGGTTGGTTGGCGGCGACGGCGTCTGCGTCGCCGAAGAGGCTCGCCATCGTCACGGCCGCGGCCCGCGAGCCCTGCACGGAGCGGTCGAAGAGCACACGCGTCTTGAAGTAGTCGAGCGTGTCGGCGTTGCCGCCGTTCACCGCCGGGTAGCCGCGCTGCTGGAGGCCGAAGGCCGCGTCGTCGGCCGCGCCGGCGACGCCGTTGCCGTTCAGCACCTCGACCGACACGCGCGAGGCGGGCGGGCCCGTCGGCCCGGTGCTCGGCTTGCCGCCGGTCGCGACCGTGGTCGCCTTCTTCCCGGCGTGGGGATCCGGGTTCATGAACTCGCTGACGACCCGCTCCATCTCGCCCTCGGCGGCCGTGAGCTGGAAGTACGAGTTGTCGGTCAGGTTCTCGAGCCGCGGCTGGAAGAGGTTCCCGCTCGGGAGCTCGTAGGCGAGGCGCGCGTACGCGAGGACGGAGTCGAAGTCGAGCGCCTTGCCGCCGCCCGAGCCGACCGTGACGCTCTTCGCGATCGAGTCGACGATGCCGGGCAGCGCGAAGACGCCGGAGAGGCCGCTGATCTGGTGCTTCACGGCCTTCACGAACTCCTGCTGGCGGGCGTTGCGGTAGAAGTCGTTGTCCGTGTGCCGGAAGCGCACGTAGGAGAGCGCCGTCGCGCCGCCGAGCTTCTGGTAGCCGGGCTGCAAGTCGATCGCCGAGTACTGCTCGCCGCCCGAGGTGTTGTCGTTGAAGTACCGGTGGTCGACGTCCATGTAGACGCCGCCGAGGTTGTTCACGATCTTGTTGAACCCCTCGAAGTCGACCGTGATGTAGTAGTTGATCGGGACGCCGGTCAGGTTGCGGACCGTCTCGATCACGCAGCGCGTGCCGCCCTGGGTGAAGGCCTCGTTGATCTTCGCCGAGTACGCCGGCTTGCCGTCGCAGGAGGGGATGTCGACGAGCAGGTCGCGCGGGAACGAGAGCATCGAGATTGTCTTCTCGCGCGGGTCGGCGCGGATCAGCATGATCGTGTCGGAGCGGGACTCCTCTTTCTTCCACTCCTTCTTGCGCCAGTCGTAGCCGATCACGATCGCGACGGCCGGCTGGTCGGCCGGCGGCACCGCGTCGAGGATCTTCTCGGCCTCCTTCTCCTCCTTCGTCTGCGGCCGCGTGTCGGCGAGGCTCTGCTCGCCCCAGAGCCAGAGCCCGCCGGCGAGGCCGCCGATCGTCACGAGCACGATCACGAGGATCCAGGCGAACACGCTCCCGACCACGCGCAGGGGGTGACGCCGCCGCGGGCCGTAGCGGCTCATCGGGCTGAGCGGAGGGAGCGGGATGCGCGGGGGCGCGGCCGCCTCGCCGTTCACGTGGCCGTTGGCGCTCCCGTTCGTCCCGCCGCCCGCACGGCCTACGCCTCTCTTCAGGGTTGTCCTCATGCGAAACGTCGCCCGCGGGCGACCGATCGAGGATACCGAAGCATCCGGCCTGCCTTCGACGGAACCGGATGACCTCCTATCGGGAGAGGTTCGGCGAGAGCCAGCGCTCGACCTCTCCGACCGGTAGGCCCTTGCGCTCCGCGTAGTCGGCCGCCTGGTCGGCGCCGATCCGGCCGAGGGCGAAGTAGCGCGCCGCCGGGTGCGCCAGGTAGAGGCCGCTGACCGACGCGGCCGGGGTCATCGCGTAGGTCTCCGTCAGGTCGATGCCGACGTCGGGGGCGCCGAGCAGCGAGAAGAGCGTCTCCTTCTCCGTGTGATCCGGGCACGCGGGATAGCCGAACGCCGGGCGGATGCCGCGGAAGCGCTCCTCGATCAGCTCCTGGGGGGAGGCCGCAGGGCCGGACTCGTACCACTCCCTGCGAGCATGCTCGTGGAGCCATTCGGCAAACGCCTCGGCCAGCCGGTCGGCGAGCGCCTTGACCATGATCGAGCGATACGGGTCGTTCTCGGCGTCGTAACGCGCGGACAGCTCGTCGGCGCCGAGCCCGGCGGTGACGGCGAACGCGCCGATGTGGTCGGCCAGGCCCGTGTCGACCGGCGCGACGAAGTCCGCGAGCGAGCGGTTCGGGCGGTCGTCGCCGTAGTCGGACTGCTGGCGGAGCATCCGGAACCGGGTCCCGTCGGCGAGCACGATGTCGTCTCCTTCGGCGGCGGCCGGCCAGAAGCCGTAGACCCCGCGCGCCTGGAGGAGCCCGCCGGCGACGAGCTCGTCGAGGAGCTCGTTCGCGTGCTCGTACAGCTCGCGCGCGGCCGCGCCCTTCTCCGGGTCGTCGAGGAGCTTCGGGAACTTGCCCTTGAGCTCCCACGCGTGGAAGAAGAACTGCCAGTCGATGTAGTCGCGGAGCGTCGCCAGGTCGGGCTCGACGGTGCGCGCGCCCGTGAAGCGCGGCTCCGGCAGATCCTCGGCACGCCACTCGATCGGCGTCCGGTTCGCCCGCGCCGCCTCGAGCGGCAGGAGCGGCTTGCGCTGCTTCTCGCCGTGCAGCTCGCGCAGGCGCTCCTGGTCGGCGCGGGCCTCCTCGACGAGCACGGCGCGGCGCTCCGGCTCGAGCAGGCTCGAGACCACCCCGACCACGCGCGAGGCGTCGAGCACGTGGAGCGTCGGCTCGCTGTAGGCCGGCGCGATCCGCACCGCCGTGTGCTGCTTCGACGTGGTCGCGCCGCCGATCAGGAGCGGCAGGTCAAGCCCGCGGCGCTCCATCTCCTGCGCCACGTGCACCATCTCGTCGAGCGACGGCGTGATCAGCCCGGAGAGCCCGACGATGTCGCAGCCCTCCTCCTGCGCCGTGTCGAGGATGCGGTCGGCCGGGACCATCACGCCCAGGTCGAGCACCTCGTAGTTGTTGCAGCCGAGGACGACCCCGACGATGTTCTTGCCGATGTCGTGGACGTCGCCCTTCACGGTCGCGATCACGATCTTCCCGCGCGCCGCTCTCGCCCGCGGCGCGCTCGGCCTCCATGTACGGCTCGAGGTAGGCGACCGCGCGCTTCATCGCCCGCGCGCTCTTCACCACCTGCGGGAGGAACATCCGCCCGGAGCCGAAGAGGTCGCCGACGATCTCCATCCCCTGCATGAGCGGGCCCTCGATCACGTCGAGCGGACGCTCGGCCTGCTGCCGGGCCTCCTCCGTGTCCTCCTCGATGAAGTCGACGATCCCGTGCACGAGCGCGTGCGAGAGCCGGTCCTCGACCGGGCGCCTCGCGCCAGGAGAGGTCGAGCACGCGCTTCTGCCCCTCGCCCGAGACCGTGGCCGCGAAGGTGACGAGCCGCTCGGTCGCGTCCGGCCGGCGGTTGAGGACGACGTCCTCGACGTGCTCGAGCAGGTCGGGCGGGATGTCCTCGTAGACCGCGAGCTGGCCGGCGTTCACGATCCCCATGTCGAGGCCGGCGCGAATCGCGTGGAAGAGGAATGCCGAGTGCATCGCCTCGCGCACGGCGTCGTTGCCGCGGAACGCGAACGAGAGGTTCGAGATGCCGCCGGAGACGCGCGAGCCGGGGCAGCGCTCCTTGATCCGTGGGACAGCCTCGATGAACGCGTTCCCGAAGTCGGCGTGCTCCTCGATCCCCGTCGCGACGGCGAGGATGTTCGGATCGAAGATCAGGTCCTCGGGCGGAATGCCGAGCTCGCCCGTGAGCAGGTCGTACGCGCGCCCGCAGATCTCCACCTTCCGGTCGGCGGTGTCGGCCTGGCCCTGCTCGTCGAAGGCCATGACGACGAGCGCGGCGCCGTAGCGCCTCGCCTCGCGCGCCTTGGCGAGCAGGTCCTCCTCCCCTTCCTTGAGGCTGACCGAGTTGACGATCGGCTTGCCCTGGACGCACTTGAGGCCCGCCTGGATCGCCGACCAGCGGGAGCTGTCGACGACGATCGGGATCCGCGCGACCTCGGGCTCGGTCGCGAGCAGGTTGAGGAAGGTCGTCATCGCCTCCTCGGAGTCGAGGAGGTCGGCGTCCATGTTCACGTCGAGTGCGTTGGCGCCGCCGCGCACCTGATCGAGCGCCACCGCGACGCCGCCTGTGAAGTCGTCCGCCTCGATCAACGCGCGGAAGCGGGACGACCCGGTCACGTTCGTCCGCTCGCCGATCATCGCGAAGTTCGAGCCGTCGTAGAGCTCGAAGGGCTCGAGGCCTGACCAGCGCGTGGCGCGCGGCCGCGTCGGGACGCGGCGCGGCTTGAGGCCGCGCGCCGCGGCGGCGATCGCCTTCGTGTGCTCGGGGGTCGTGCCGCAGCACCCGCCGACGACGTTCACGAAGCCGGCCTCGGCGAACTCCCGCAGGAGCCGCGAGGTCGTGTCCGGCCCCTCGTCGTAGCCGCCGAAGGCGTTCGGCAGGCCGGCGTTCGGGTGCGCGCTCGTGTACGTGTCCGCGATCCGCGAGAGCTCCTCGACGTGCGGGCGCATCTCCTTCGCGCCGAGCGAGCAGTTGACGCCGACGATCAGCGGCTTCGCGTGCTCGACCGCGAGCCAGAACGCCTCGAGCGTCTGCCCGGAGAGCGTCCGGCCGGAGAGGTCGACGATCGTGACCGAGATCCAGAGCGGCAGCTCGGGCGCCTCCTCGAGCGCGGCGACGATCCCGGCCTTCGCGTTCAGCGTGTCGAAGATCGTTTCGAGCAGGAGCAGGTCGGCGCCGCCGTCGCGCAACCCGCGGATCTGCTCGGCGTAGGCCTCCTTCACCTGGTCGAAGGTGACGTTGCGGAAGGCGGGATCGTCGACGCGCGGCGAGAGCGAGAGCGTCTGGTTGAGCGGCCCGAGCGAGCCGGCGACGAAGCGTCCGCCCGCCTCGTCGGCCGCCTGCCGCGCAAGCTGCGCGCCGGCGACGTTCAAGTCGTACACGGCGTCCTCGAGCCCGTAGTCGGCCTGGCCGATCGCCGTCGCGGTGAAGGTGTTCGTCGTCGTGATGTCCGCGCCCGCCTCGAGGTAGGCGCGGTGGACGTCGAGCACGATGTCCGGCCGCGTCAGGTTGAGGAGGTCGGGGTCGCCCTTGACGTCGCGCGGGTGGTCCTTGAACCGCTCGCCGCGGAAGTCGGCCTCGGTGAGGCCGCGGCCCTGGAGCATCGTCCCCCACGCGCCGTCGAGCACGAGGATGCGCTGCTCGAGCAGGTCGCGCAGGCGTGCCTCGGCCGTCGTATCCGGTGTCGTCGCGGTCGCCACGGGCCAAGTGTGCCGTTAACGAGAAAACTCCCGCAGCGCGGGAGCTTTCGAGCCGGCCGCCGGACTGGGACTAGCCGTGCCCCGCGACCTCGAGCTTGTTCTCGGCGTGGCGGAGCCGCTGCTCGGCCTCCCAGCGGTCGATCCCCTCCTCGCCGGCCTCGGCCCGCTCGAGGACGGCGCGCGCCTCGTCGATCTCGCGCCGCGCCTCGGCCGGGTCGATGTCCTCGGCCCGGACCGCGTCGTCGACGAGCACGATCGCGCGGTCCTTCTGCACCTTGAAGTACCCCGGGCCCGCGGCGAAGCTCTGCCAGGCCCCGTCGGTGCGGATGCGGATCTCGCCCGCCTTCAGCATCGCCACGAGCGGCGCGTGGCGGGCGAGCACGCCGATCTCGCCGTCCGCGCCCGGGACGACGAGCCGCTCGGCCTCGCCGTCGAACGCGGCGCCCTCGGGCGTCACGACCGAGAGCGAGAAGGTCTTCGCGGAGCCGTCGGCCACTACGCGTTCGCGCCGGCCGGCTCGGCCTCGGCCTCGGCGGCCTCACCCTCGGAGGACTCGTCCTCGGCGGATGCCTCGGCCTCGGGCTCGCTCGCCCTCCTCGCCGCCCATCTCCTTCGCCCGCTCCACGGCCTCCTCGATCGTGCCGACCATGTAGAACGCGCCCTCGGGGAGGTCGTCGTGCTTGCCGTCGATGATCTCCTTGAAGCCGCGGACGGTGTCCTCGAGCTTCACGTACTTCCCGTCGCTGCCGGTGAACTGCTCGGCGACGAAGAACGGCTGCGAGAGGAAGCGCTGGATCTTGCGCGCGCGCTGGACGGTGAGCTTGTCCTCGTCCGAGAGCTCCTCCATCCCGAGGATGGCGATGATGTCCTGGAGCTCGCGGTAGCGCTGGAGCAGCTCCTGCACCGCGGTCGCCGTGTCGTAGTGCTCCTGCCCGACGATGTCCGGCTGGAGCGCGCGCGAGAACGAGTCGAGCGGGTCGACCGCCGGGTAGATGCCCTGCTCGGAGATCGCGCGCGAGAGCACGGTCGTCGCGTCGAGGTGCGCGAACGTGTTCGCCGGCGCGGGGTCGGTGAGGTCGTCGGCGGGCACGTAGATCGCCTGCACCGACGTGACCGAGCCCGTGCGCGTCGAGGTGATGCGCTCCTGCAGCTGGCCCATCTCGGTCGCGAGCGTCGGCTGGTAGCCGACCGCGGACGGCATGCGCCCGAGCAGCGCCGAGACCTCGGAGCCCGCCTGCACGAAGCGGAAGATGTTGTCGATGAAGAGCAGCGTGTCCTGGCCCTGCTCGCGGAAGTACTCCGCCATCGTCAGGCCGGACAGGCCGACGCGCAGGCGCGCGCCCGGCGGCTCGTTCATCTGGCCGAAGACGAGCGCGGTCTTCTCGATCACGCCCGACTCGGTCATCTCGAGCCAGAGGTCGTTGCCCTCGCGCGTCCGCTCGCCGACGCCCGCGAAGACCGAGAGGCCCTCGTGCTCCTCGGCGATGTTGCGGATCAGCTCCTGGATCAGCACCGTCTTGCCGACGCCGGCGCCGCCGAAGAGGCCGACCTTGCCGCCCTTCACGTAGGGCGCGAGCAGGTCGATCACCTTGATCCCCGTCTCGAACACCTCGATGCGCGGGACGAGATCCTCGAAATCCGGCGCGTCGCGGTGGATCGGCCAGCGCTCGCCGTCGGCCGGGAGCTCGTCCGCGCCGTCGATCGACTCGCCGAGCACGTTGAAGATCCGTCCGAGCGTCACCTCGCCGACCGGAACCGAGATCGGCGCGCCGGTGTCGGTGACGTCGGCGCCGCGCCTGAGCCCGTCGGTCGAGTCCATCGCGACGGCGCGCACGCGGTCGTTCCCCAGGTGCTGCTGGACCTCGGCGATCAGCGTCAGCGCCTGGCCGTCGTCCGCGGCCGGGATCTCCAGCTCGAGGGCGTTGTAGATCTCGGGCAGATCGCCGGGGAAGACGGCGTCGAGAACGACTCCTCGAATCTCGACGACCTTCCCGACGTTTCCGTTCTCGTTCGGCATTCGCGCTCCTGGCTCGGGGACTCGGATCGAGTCTATCCGAGCGGAAATCCGGGCCGGACGGTTGCCGCGCGGGGCCTAGACGCCGCCGGTGAGGCGGGCCAGCGGCTCGCGCCGCTGCTGGTCGAGCGGGACCTCGGGGATCGGGCGCACGCCCTGCATGTCGCGCCGGCCGTCGAGGCTGTCGAGGAACGCGAGGTCGCGATCCGGGGCCGTCGGCGTGCCGGAGCCGGTCGAGACGGTGCCGGCGAGGACGCCGAGCCCGCCCGCGAGCGCGGCGAGCGTCGCCGCGACCGCGATCTTGACGGCGAGCGAGCGCGACCGGCGGGCGACCGGCGTCGCGGACGAAGACCGGCTCGGCCGGCCGCACGAGCGGCTCGGCGCGGACCGCCTCGGTGAACGCGCGCATGTCGGCCACGCGGACGGCGCACGCCGGACAGCGCCGGAGGTGCGCCTCGAGCAGCACCTGCTCGAGCTGGGACAGCTCTCCGTCGAGCTCGAGCGAGGCCCACGCCTGCGCCCGCGAGCATCCGCGTTCCGTAACCCCGGTCACGTCTACTTCGACGCTACCAGGACTGAAGTGTTAGGCAACCCCTGGCGGGCCGCTACGCCTGGGCGGCCTGCTGCATCTCGTCCCCGGCCGAGAGCGGGTACCAGCAGGCGACCCGCTGACCGCGGTCGAGCTCGTCGAGCGGTGGGACGACCGTGCGGCAGTTCTCGGGCACCTCGTCGGGCCGGCCCGAGACGAGCCGCGCCTTCGGGCAGCGGGTGTGGAAGACACAGCCCGGCGGCGGGTCGACCGGCGACGGCACGTCGCCGGTGAGGACGATCCGCCCCTTGCGCGCACCCACGTGATGGAAGCCCTTCGGCACGGCGGACAGAAGCGACGCCGTGTAGGGGTGGCGCGGGTTCTCCGAGATCTCGTTCGCGTCGCCGAGCTCGACGATGCGGCCGAGGTACATGACCGCGATCCGGTCCGAGATGTGGCGGACGACGCCGAGGTCGTGGGAGATGAAGAGGTAGGTCAGGTTGAAGTCGTCCTGGAGGCCCTCGAGCAGGTTGAGGATCTGCGCCTGGATCGACACGTCGAGCGCCGAGACCGGCTCGTCGCAGATGATCAGCCGGGGGCTCAGCGCGAGGGCCCGCGCGACGCCGATGCGCTGCCGCTGGCCGCCCGAGAACTCGTGCGGGTAGCGGTTGTAGTGCTCCGGGTTCAGGCCGACGCGGTCCATCAGCTCCTGGACGCGCCGGCGGACGTTCTTCTCGGTGCGCTGGATCGCGTACGGGGCGCCGATGATCTGCCCGACCGTCTGCCGCGGGTTCAGCGACGAGTACGGGTCCTGGAAGATCATCTGCATCTCGCGGCGCAGCGGCCGCATCTTCCGCGGCTTGAGGCCGCTGATGTCCTGCCCGTCGAAGAGGATCGTCCCCGAGGTCGACTCGATCAGCTTCGTCACCAGCCGCGCGGTGGTCGACTTGCCCGAGCCGGACTCGCCGACGAGCCCGAGCGTCTCGCCCGGGAGGATGTCGAAGCCGATGTCCTCGACCGCGTGCACGCGGCCGACCTCGCGCTGGAAGATGATCCCGCGCGTGATCGGGAAGTACTTCGTCAGGTGCCGGACGCTGACGAGCGCGTCCGGGTTCGGCCGGTCGAAGACCTCGTCCACCATCGGCTCGGCGACGTTCGTCACACGGCCACCTGCGTCCGGCGTTCCTCGCGCTCGGTCCAGAGCCGGCGCTTGTCCTCGATCGACAGGTGGCAGGCCTCGGGATGGCCGCCGCCCCGGTCCTTGAACTCGGGCCGGTCCTGGTCGCACGGGCTGAACTTGTGCGGGCAGCGCGGGTGGAACGGGCAGCCGGGCGGGACGTTGATGAGCGAGGGCGGCGCGCCTTCGATCGGCAGCAGCTTGCTGCCCTTCATCGCGATCGTCGGAATCGACTCGAGCAGGCCCCATGTGTACGGATGGAGCGGCTTGCCGAACAGGTCGGCCGCCGGGGCGCGCTCCATCGCGCGGCCCGCGTACATGACCATCACGGTCTGCGCGGTGTCCGCGATCACGCCGAGGTCATGCGTGATCAGGACGACCCCGATCTTGAACTCGGTCTTGATCCGGTCGATCAGCTCGAGGATCTGCGCCTGGACCGTCACGTCGAGCGCGGTCGTCGGCTCGTCCGCGATCAGGACGTCCGGGTTGTGCAGGAGCGCCATCGCGATCATCGCGCGCTGGCGCATGCCGCCCGAGTACTGGTGCGGGTAGTCGCGGAAGCGCTCCCGCGGCCGCGGGATCCCGACCGCCGTTAGCAGCTCGACGACGTGCTCGCGGGCCACGGACTTCGAGACCGGGTCGTGGACACGGACCGCCTCGACCAGCTGGTCGCCGACGCGGTACATCGGGTGGAGGCACGCGAAGGGGTCCTGGAAGATCATCGCGAGCTCCTTGCCGCGAATCTTCTGGAGCTCCTCCCCGGACATGGCCAGGAGGTTCCGGCCCTTGAACAGGACCTCACCGTCGAGCTGTGCGTTCTCGCGCGTGATGAGGCCGAGCGCGGTCAGGCAGGTGACGCTCTTGCCGGAGCCGGACTCGCCCACGATCCCGACCGTCTCGCCGCGGCGGACGTCGAACGAGAGCCCGTCGACCGCCTTGACGACGCCGTCCGGGGTCGGGAAGTGGACCTTGAGGTCGCGAACCTCGAGCAGAGGCTCGCCGAGCTCGTAGACGCTCACGAGTACCGAACCCGCGGATCGAGGTACGCGTACGCGACGTCGACGAGCAGGTTCATGAAGGCAACCGCGAAGGCCGCGATCACGACCACGCCGGTGACGGCCGGCAGGTCGGCGCCCTGCGCCGCCTGCACGGTGTAGTTGCCGAGCCCTTGGATGTTGAAGACGGTCTCCGTGATGACGGCGCCGCCGACGAGGAGCGCGATGTCGAGCCCGAAGATGGTGACGATCGGCGTGAGGCTCGCGCGGAGGCCGTGCTTGAGGACGACCTTGCGCTCCGAGAGGCCCTTCGCGCGCGCGGTGCGGATGTAGTCCTCGCCCATCACGTCGATCAGGTTCCCGCGCGTCATCCGCGCGTAGAACGCGGCGTAGAGGAGCGCGAGCACGAACCACGGCAGGAGCAGATGCGTGAACCAGCCCCCCGGGTTGTCCTTGAAGTCGACGTACCCGGTTCCGAGGGCGTCGATGCCGCAGCGTGTTCGAGAAGACGTAGAGCGCCAGGAGGCCGAGCCAGAACACCGGCGCCGAGATGCCGAAGAGCGCGAAGCCCATCGCGAGCCGGTCCCAGATCGTGCCGCGCTTGAGCGCCGAGAGGACCCCGATCGAGACGCCCATGATCAGCCAGATGGTCGCCGCGCCCACGATCAGCGAGAGCGTCCTCGGCGTCCGCTCGATCATCTCCTCGCGGACGGCGGTGCGGCTGTCGTAGGAGACGCCGAGCCCCGGCCAGCCGCAGCCGGAGATGCCGGCCGGACACGAATCGCCGTCACCGGTGAACAGCCGCTTGAGGAAGAGGCCGTACTGCTCCGGCAGGGACTTGTCGAGGCCGAGATTGTGCTCGACCTCAGCGATCAGCTCGGGGGTCGGCTGCTTTCCGGCGAACCGGACGGCCGGGTTCCCCGGCGGCATGACGTAGAAGATGACGAAGGTCAGGAGCGTGACGATCAGGACGACGAGAATTGTCCAGAGAAGCCGCCGTACGACGTAGCGTCCCATCGTTCCTCCGTCTCCGTTTCCCTTCTCGCTGAATCGTACTCCGGTTGGAGGGCCGCCACGAGGGCGGCCCTCCAATCCGGTTTGCTTCCTTGCTGCCTACGGCGTCATTGCGACGCGCGACCAAGCCGGCTCGCCAGAGTTCTGGTCGAACACGTACTTGGTGACGTTCTCGCTGATGACGAAGTCGGCATTGCCGAACAGGTACGGAACCCACGGGACGACCTCTTCCATCAGCTTCTTGTCGAGGTCCTCCCAGCAGGTGTTCCGCTCGTCGAAATCGATGATCGCGTTGCAGGCATCGATGTCGCCGTCAACGTTCGGGATCCCGTCGACGGTGCCCCCGGCGCCGATCTTCTGCGCCTCTTCGGGAGTCAGGCCGACGAGCGAGTAGTTGACGTTGCCCTCCGGCAGGATGCTGCGGCTGTCGAAGAGCACCATGAACGTGGAAGCGTCCGCGTAGTCCTTGCCCCAACCGGGCGTGGACGAGACCGGGACTTCGCGCTTCACGGTCTGGATGACGGTGTACGAGTCCTCGAACTCGCGCGACGTCACCTCGATCCCGATCTTCGCGAACGACTGCTCGATGATCGGCTCCATGCTCTTCCACACGTCGGTGTTCCGCGTGACATGGAGCACGTTCTTGCACTCGGGCGCGTCGCAGACGCCGTCCTGGTCCGTGTCGTACTTGGACTGCTTCATCTCTTCCTCGCAGCAGCCTCGTCGCCCGCGTCACCCTCGCTCGGGTACGGGATGTAGTCCTCGAGGGCGCCGCCGAACATGGCGTCCGGAACGATGTGGTTGGCGATCTGGCCCTTGGGCTCGCCGCCCCACGCTCTCCGGAGGCCTTCCTTGTCCATGATCAGGTTGGCCGCCTTGCGGACGTGGATGTCGTCGAACGGCGGCTGCGTGAGGTTCATCGTGATGTACCAGGTGCGGTCACCCGAGTTGATCTTGTAGAGATCCTGCAGGTTCTCGTCCTGGCTGTACTCACGGACGACCTCCGGCGGCTCGGCTCGCGAAGGCGAGCTCGAGGTCGCCGGCCCTGACCTTGTCGAAGATGTCCTGAGCGTTCGTGTTCAGGGTCATCTCGAGGCCGTCGATGTTGTTCTCACGCGTGTCGTCCGTCGCCTGGTCGTAGTCCGGGTTCCGGACGAGGATCAGCTTCGAGTTCGGGTTGAAGCCCGACATCGCCTTCATGGACTTGCAGCTGGAGATGTCGACCTGGTCCGAGCCCTCGATCATGTACGAGGCGGACGAGACCACGAAGCGACCGTACTCACCGGCCTTCGTGAAGCACTTCGCGACCTCTTGCGGGATCGGGCCGGCAGCCGGCATCGCGAGCCGGTACTCGAAGTCACCGGTCGGCTTCTCGAGGGTGAAGGTGATCGTCTTGTCGTCGGGGGTCTCGATGCCCGCGATCGGCTTCTCGCCGTTCGGGTCCTTCGAGAGACCGCCGGCGTCGCTGTACTCCTGGAGGCCCTTGATGACGCCCAGGTAGTAGAAGCCGTACTGCGCGACGAGCGCGGGCGTCGCGATACGCCGCATGGCGTACTCGACGTCCTTCGACGTCACCTGGCGGCTCACAGGCGGGCCGAACATGACCCCGTCGCGGATCGTGAACGTGTACGTCAAGCCGTCGTCGGAGATCTCCGGCTCCGCCTCGGCGAGGTCCGGAACGAGCTCGTTTCCTTCCGCGTCGGGCATGTGCTGGTAGCCCATCAGCGTCCGGCCGAGCAGGTTCGTGTACAGGCCGAGGAACGTGCCGAGGTACTCACCGGTCGGGTCGAAGTTGCCCGTCCACTCGAAGGCTTCCGTCTGCATCTTCCACGTGCCGCCCTTGGTGGCCTCGCCGGTGTCGGTGCCCCTCCGTGCCTGTCGCCGGCGCCGCGCTGCCTCCTTCGTCGTCGTCGCCGCCGCATGCCGCGGCGCCGAGGGCGAGGAAGCACGAAAGCGCCAGCACGAGTGCTGCGATCGTCCTACGTCGCAAGGTTCACCCCTCTCTTCGTTGCCGTTTTCCTTCCCATGGCTTCGCTCGCTCTCGGTCGCGACAGCCCTTGGGAACGAAGACGAAGGGGCGCGAACGAAGTTAGAGCCATCTGGCGGAGATCAGCGGTTGCTGCGGGGATCGAGCGCGTCCCGCAGACCGTCGCCGAGGAGGTTGAACGAGAGGGTCGTGACGACGAGGAAGAGACCCGGGAAGAGCATCAACCACCACGCGACCTCGAAGATGCGGATCGCGTCGGACAGCATCCCGCCCCACGAGGGCGTGCTCTGGGGCACGCCGAGGCCCAGGAACGAGAGCCCGGCCTCGAAGAGGATGTTGCTCGGGATGAGCAGCGTCGAGTAGACGATGATCGGCGCGACGAGGTTCGGGAGGATCTCGCGGAACATGATCCGCAGGTTCCCCGCCCCGAGCGACCGCGCGGACTCGACGAACTCCTTCTCGCGGAGCGAGAGCGTGTTGCCCCGGACGATCCGCGCGATGTAGGGCCACGAGAAGAGCGCGATCACGAAGATCACGAGCCCGAGTCCCGGCTTGATCAGCCCGTGGAGGCAACCCTGGACGGTCGTGGAGCAGACGGCGACGATGCCGATCGCGAAGAGCAGGATCGGGATCGCGAGGATCACGTCGATCGTCCGCGAGATGAACGTGTCGAACTTGCCGCCCCAGAAGCCGGCGAGGATCCCGACGATCGTCCCGATCGAGGACCGCGAAGCCGGTCGCGAGGATGCCGACGGTGAGGGACGTGCGCGCGCCGTAGACGACGCGGACGAAGACGTCGCGGCCGGACTGGTCGGCGCCCATCCAGAAGTCCTTGTTCGGGCCCTTCGGCAGCCCGAACGAGTCGGTCATCTCGCGCTGGTAGAGGTCGTTCGGGCCGTGGCCCGTGATCTTCACGATCAGCGGCGCCGCGAAGGCGAGAAGGATCAGGAAGATGATCGCGCCGAGGCCCACGAGCGCCGCCCGGTCGGCCTTGAACCGCACCCAGAAGAGCTGGAACGGGGTGCGACCGACGACTTCCTTCCCGACGTCTTCTCCGGCGGGTGCTCCAGGTTCGTAGGTCTCGGGTGCGAGGGTCGCCATGGCGGGTCTCCTGTCGCGCGGGCGGAGTGTACTCCCGGACGCGGCTACTGGCCAGCGCCGCGCCGGGACGCTGTTCGTCTTCCCCTCTAGACGACGAGACGAACCGCGCGGTTAGCCGGCGGCGACGGCGGCGAGGTCGATCTGGCCGAGCGGATTGATCGCGAACGTGTCCTTCACGCCGAGCGACTCGAGGTTCGTGTAGACCGGCCAGACGAGCGGCAGCGCGGGCATCACGCCGGCGCGCCCGCCGAGGACCTCCTGGGCGCGGACCATCAGGTCGTTGCGGACGACGGGGTCGAGCTCGCGCCGCGACTCGGCGAGCAGCCGGTCGTAGCGGCCGTTGCAGAAGTTCGTCTTGTTCGTCGGCGCCCGGCAGCCCCACGCGGCGAGGCTCGGCCAGGCGTCCGGGACCGGCGCGTCGAGAACGATCTCGTACAGGTCGACCGACTGCGGCGTCAGCGGCCCGCGGAAGTCGAGGTAGTCGTCGGCGGGCTGCGAGCGGATCGTCGTGTCGATCCCGAGCCCGCGCCACGCGCTCTGGAGGAAGGCGGCGACGTCGCTGGCGCCGGGGCGGTCGACGTGGAGGAGCGTGAGCTTGCGGTTGACGACCGCCGCCTCGTCCAGCTCGTCGCGGGCGGCGCCCATGTCGCCGCCGGGCGGGAGCCAGCGCGAGTCCGGCGCGACGCGGCCCTGGGTCGGCGCGCCCTCGGGCGTGAAGCGCTCGGCCGGCGCCTCGCCGCCGCGCGTCGCGTTCTCCGCGAGCCCTTCGCGGTCGACCGCGAGCGCCATCGCCCGCCGCTGGTGCACGTCGGGGATGCCGGTGAAGTTGAACGCGTAGAGCTGGGTCTCGAGCGAGGCGTACGCCTCGTACTCGCGCCGCTCGCGGAGGGCGGGCAGGTCGGTCTCCGGCAGCGGCGAGCCGTCGAGGGCCTCGACCGCGCCCGCGTCGAACGCCTGCACCCGCGCCGCCGCGTCGCGGACGAACCGGCCCTCGACGCGCGGCATCCGCGCGGCGCCGGGCGGGCCGAAGCGCGCGTTGCGGACGAGCGAGACGCCGCGCTCGTTGAGGCCGCCGAGGACGAACGGGCCGTTCGAGACCATCTTCCCGGGCTCGGTCCAGTCGCTCCCCTCGCCCAGCACCGCGAGCCGGAAGACGGGCACGAGCTGCGGCGAGCCCGGTCGAGCGGACGAACCACGGCTCAGGGCGGGCGAGCGTGACGACGAGCGTCTGCGGGTCCGCCGCCCGCACGCCGACCTCGTGCTGCAGCCGGCCGCAGGCGAACTCGCACGCGTGGTAGGCGGGCGCGCCCTCGAGGACGAGCAGCGGGCTCGCGAGCGGCGAGTCGGTCGTCGCCGAGAGGAGCCGCTTCCAGGCGAACTCGACGTCCCCCGCCGTCACCGGCTCGCCGTTCGTCCAGATCCGGTCGTTCCGGAGCGTGAACGTGATCCGGCGGCCGTCCTCGGAGACCGTCCAGCGGCGGGCGAGCGCCGGCTCGATCTCGAGCGCCGGGCCGAGCCGGACGAGCGGCTCCATCAGCGCGAGGACGAGGTTCGCCGAGGTCGCGGTCGGTCGCGTATGCCGGGTCGAGCGAGCGCGGGCGCGAGGCGAACGCGACCGAGAGCGTCCGCGCGTCGCGGCCCCGTCCCGGCCCCGCCGGGTGCGCCGCTCGTGTCGTCGCCGCTCTCGAGCCCGGAGCCGGCGGCCGCGAGCACGCCGATCGCGGCGAGCACGAGGAGCATGAGGACGAAGTGGTTCCGCTGCCCCCGCCCCTCGCGTCCGGAACCCCGTGCCACCGGGCGACGCCTCAGCCGCGGCTCACTGGGTGAGCGCGTCCGCGCCCGCGACGACCTCGAGGATCTCCTGGGTGATCTCGGCCTGGCGCGCCCGGTTCATCTCGAGCGTCAGGCGGTCGATCAGCTCGCCGGCGTTCTTCGACGCGTTGCGCATCGCGGTCATGCGCGCGCCGTGCTCGGACGCGGCGGACTCGAGCAGCGCCCGGAAGATCGTCGTCTCGAGGTAGGTCGGCAGGAGCCGCTCGAGGATCAGGTCGGGCTCCGGCTCGTAGATGAAGTCGCCCTCGAGCGCGATCTCGTACGCGCTCCGGTCCTCGTCCTCCTCGAGCGTCGAGCGCGGGATCGGGAGGATCTCCTCCACCTCGACGCGCTGGTTGAGCGGCGAGATGTAGCGGTTGTAGACCATCACCACGCGGTCGACCTCCCGCTCGGTGAAGAGCTCGGCGACCGAGTGGGCGATCGCCTCGGCGTCGTGGTAGGCGGGCCGGTCGGTCAGGTCGACCCACGCCTGCGCGATCTCGTAGCGGCGGAAGCGAAGCGTCGAGCGGCCCTTCTTCCCGACCGCGAGCCAGCGGACGTCCTGGCCGGCGTTGCGGGCCTCGCGCTCGAGCGCGAGCGAGCGCCGGACGATCTGCGCGTTGAAGCCGCCGGCCAGCCCACGGTCGCCGGTGAGCGCGAGGATCGCGGTCGCGGAGGCGTTCTCGCGCTCCTCGAGGAGCGGGAAGCCGCGCGACGGGGTCGCCCGCGCGGTGCCGATCATCAGCTCCTGCATCCGCTCGGCGTACGGGCGGAGCGCCGCGATGCGTGTCTCGGCCCGGCGCAGCTTCGCCGCCGCGACCAGCTCCATCGCCTTCGTGATCTTCCGCGTGTTCTTGACCGAGGCGACGCGGCGCTTGATGTCCTGGACGGACGCCATCTACCCCTCGGACGAGCTGCCGCCGAACATGTCCTTGAACTTGTCCAGCTCGGCGCGGAGCTTGTCGGCGAGGTCGTCCGGCAGGTCCTTCTGCTCGCGGATCTCGCCGTACAGCGAGCCCTCGCTCCGCAGGTGCTCGCGCAGCTCGCCCTGGAAGCGCGGGACGTCGCCGACGTCGACGCCGTCGAGGTAGCCGTTGATGGCGGCGAAGATCGCGACGACCTGCTCCTCCATGGGCCACGGCTGGTACTGCGGCTGGTTCAGCGTCGCGACCATCCGCTCGCCGCGGGCGAGGGTGCGCTGCGTCTGCGGGTCGAGCTCGGAGCCGAACTGCGAGAAGGCCTCGAGCTCGCGGTACTGGGCCAGGTCGAGGCGCAGGCGCCCGGCGACCTTCTTCATCGCCTTCGTCTGCGCGTTGCCGCCCACGCGGGAGACCGAGATGCCGACGTTGATCGCCGGCCGGACGCCCGAGAAGAAGAGACTGCTCTCGAGGAAGATCTGGCCGTCCGTGATCGAGATCACGTTCGTCGGGATGTACGCGGACACGTCGCCGGCCTGCGTCTCGATCACCGGCAGCGCGGTCAGCGACCCGCCGCCCAGCTCGTCCGAGAGCTTGCAGGCGCGCTCGAGCAGCCGCGAGTGGAGGTAGAAGACGTCGCCCGGGAAGGCCTCGCGGCCGGGCGGGCGGCGGAGGAGGAGCGACATCTGCCGGTACGCGTCCGCGTGCTTCGAGAGGTCGTCGTACATGCAGAGCGCGTGGCGGCCCGAGTAGAGGAAGTGCTCGGCCATCGCCGCGCCGGCGAAGGGCGCCATCCACTTGATCGGCGCCGCCTCGACCGCGGAGGCGCTGACGATGATCGTGTAGTCCATCGCGCCCGCGTCCTTCAGGCGTTCGTACACCTGCGCGACCGTCGAGGCCTTCTGGCCGATCGCGACGTAGACGCAGATCACGTCCTGGCCCTTCTGGTTCAGGATCGTGTCGACGAGGATCGCCGTCTTGCCGGTCGAGCGGTCGCCGATGATCAGCTCGCGCTGGCCGCGGCCGATCGGGATCATCGAGTCGATCGCCTTGATGCCCGTCTGGAGCGGCTCCTTCACCGGCTGGCGCTGCACGACGCCGGGGGCCTTGAACTCGAGCGGGCGCGTCTCGGTCGTCTTGATCGGGCCGAGGCCGTCGAGCGGCTGGCCGAGCGGGTTGACGATCCGGCCGACGAGCTCGTCGCCGACCGGGACGCTGACGACCTTGCCGGTCCGCTTGACCGAGTCGCCCTCGCCGATCTTGTCCCAGTCGCCGAAGAGCGGGCTGCCGACGTTGTCCTCTTCGAGGTTGAACGCGATGCCGGTCACGCCGTGCTCGAGCTCGAGCATCTCCATGGCCAGGCAGTTCTCGAGGCCGTACACGCGCGCCAGGCCGTCTCCGACCTGGAGCACGGTGCCGACCTCGGCCAGGTCCGTCTCGACGTCGTACTCCTCGATCCGCTGCTTCAGGATCGAGGTGATCTCCTCGGGGCGAATCTTCACGTGTGCTCTCTCCTCCTCGGGCGCGCGTCGCCCGTCGGTCCTCCGGAAGCCCTGTCGCTCCTCGTGGGTAACATACTGCCGCTTCGGGCACCAGCAGCACCGGAGCAAGCGGAAGGAGACCTCTTACATGAAGTTCGCGTACATCGACCCCGGCAGCGGCAGCATGATCCTCCAGATGATCCTGGGCGGGCTCGCCGCCGCGGCCGTCTTCCTCAAGATGTTCTGGCACCGCGTCCTCGTCTTCCTGCACATCCGGAAGCCGGACGAGCGCCCCGCGACGGACGCGGTCGGCACGGGCTCGACGGCCTCCGCGAACGGGACGGCCGAGCGGAGCGGTGAGCCCGTCGCCAAGCGCTGAGACGCCCGCCGCCGAGCGGGCGGCGCCGACGGGGTTCGACCCAGGGTCCTTCCGCGACTGGGACAGCCGCGTCTTCCTTCGCGACGGCCGGGTCTTCCGCGCCCTCTCGCCGGACGGCCTCGCCGACTGGGAGGCGCTCGCCGGCTCGCGGCTCTTCGGCGAGGCGATCGCCGAGGGGAAGCTCGTCCGCACCGAGCGGATCGAGGACGCCGCCGTCCCCGAGGGGCTCGTGCACGGGTCGGCCGCCGTGCTCGAGCACGAGCGCGTCCCGTTCGTCTCGTACCCGTACGAGTGGCCGTTCTCGATGCTCCGCGACGCGGCGCTGCTCCAGCTCGAGCTGCTCCGGCGCGGGCTCGAGGAGGACCTGATCCTCAAGGACTCGACGCCGTACAACGTCCAGTTCCGCGGCGCGAAGCCGGTCTTCGTGGACGTCGGCTCGTTCGAGCGCTTCCACCCGGGCGAGCCGTGGGCGGCCTACCGCCAGTTCTGCCTCCTCTTCCTCAACCCGCTCCTCCTCCAGGCCTACAAGGGGATCCCCTTCCGGCCGTGGCTGCGCGGGAGCCTGGACGGGATCAGCCCGACCGATCTGCGCCGCGTCTTCTCCTTCCGCGACCTCTTCCGCCGCGGCGTGCTCACGCACGTCGCGCTCCATGCCCGGCTCGAGCGCAAGCACGCCGAGTCCCGGCGCGACGTGAAGGGCGAGCTCAAGCGGGCCGGGTTCAAGAAGGAGCTCGTGCTCGCGAACGTCCGCGGGCTCGAGAAGCTCGTGCGCCGGCTCGACTGGGATCCCGGCCGCACCGAGTGGAACCAGTACGGCGCGACGACCTCGTACACCGACGCGGACGCCGTGCGCAAGGAAGGCTTCGTCCGCGAGGTCGTGCACCAGCGGCCCCGCGAGCTCGTCTGGGACATCGGCTGCAACGAGGGACGCCACAGCCGGATCGCGGCCGAGAACGCGCGCTTCGTCGTCTCGATGGACGCGGACGAGGCCGTCGTCGACCGCTACTACCGCGAGCTCGCGGCCGAGGGCACGACCTCGATCCTGCCGCTCGTCCAGAACGTGACCGACCCGTCGCCCGGGCTCGGCTGGCGCGGGCTCGAGCGCAAGCCGCTCGACGCGCGCGGCCGCCCCGACCTGACGCTCTGCCTCGCCGTCATCCACCACGTCGCCATCTCGGGGAACGTCCCCGTGCCCGAGTACCTCTCGTGGCTCGCCGGCCTCGGCACGGAGCTCGTGATCGAGTTCCCGACCCGCGACGACCCGCGCGTCGCCGCCCTCCTCGCGCGGAAGCGCGAGGGCGCGCACCCGGACTACGACCTCGAGCCCTTCGAGCGCGCGCTCGGCGAGCGCTTCGAGGTCGACCGCCGCGAAGAGCTCGCCGGGGGGACGCGGATTCTCTACGCCGCCCGGCCGCGGTAGGCATGGCCACCGCCGAGGCAACCGGGCGCGACGAGGCCGTGCAGCACCGCACGCGCCTGCGCGAGCCCGCGATCAGAGGCGCCCAGCTCCTCGCAGCCTCCGGCTTCGCGCTCGCGCAGCCGCTCTTCGACATCCTCGGCAAGAACGCGGAGTTCTTCGCGGTGCGCGGCTCGCCGCCGCTCGACATCGTCACGTTCGCGCTCGCCGTGACCTTCGTGCCGGCGCTCGTCATGCTCGCGGTCGAGCTCGTCGTCGGCCTCGCCAGCCGGCGCGCGGCCGAGATCCTCCACCTCGTCTTCCTCGGCTTCCTCGCCGCCGTCGTCGCCGTCCAGGCGTTCAAGCGCGCGGGCGTGGACGGGACGGTGATCCTGGTCGCGCTCGCGGCGCTGGCCGGCGTCGGCGCCGCCTTCCTGTTCGCGCGCGTGGCGGCGGCGCGCTCGTTCCTGACCATCCTCGCCGCCGCGCCGCTCGTCTTCCTCGGGCTCTTCCTCTTCAACACGCCCGTGACGAGGCTCGTCTTCCCGGCCGACGTGGACGTGAGCCTCGCGGCCGTCCAGTCGGACACGCCGGTCGTGTTCGTCCTCTTCGACGAGTTCCCGGTCATCTCGCTGCTCGACGAGGAGGGCGTGGTCGACGAGGGCCGCTTCCCCAACTTCGCGCGGCTCTCGCGCAGCTCGACCTGGTTCCGCAACACGACGACGTACTCGCCGTCGACGGTCGTCGCGGTGCCCTCGATGCTGAGCTCGAAGTACCCGCAGCGGGGCAAGCTGCCCGTCTACCAGAACCACCCCGACAACCTCTTCACGCTGCTCGGGGGCCAGTACCGAGATGAACGTGACCGAGTCGCAGACGCGGCTCTGCCCGCCGTCGGTGTGCGACGAGTCGGGGCCGGACGCGGGCGAGCGGCTCTCGTCGCTCTACTCGGACGCGCGGATCGTCTACCTCCACCTGCTCTCGCCGCCCGCGCTCGAGGAGCGGCTGCCGGTGATCGACGAGTCGTGGGGCAACTTCGGCAACGAGGGCGGCAACCGCGACGCGCCCGACCAGCTCGAGCTCCGCGCCCAGCTGCCCAAGGTGAACCTCCAGAACTTCTACATCGGGCGCGAGGACTCGTTCGCCGACTTCATCCGGTCGATCAAGGCGCCCAAGCCGGGCGAGCCGCCGACGCTCGACTTCATCCACGTGCTCCTCCCCCACGGCCCGTGGCTCCACTTCCCGAACGGCCGCGGGAGCGCGGTCGCGAGCCCGCCCGCACCCGGGCGGGACGGCGAGCTGTGGTGGAACGAGGACCTCGCCGAGCAGGCCTGGCAGCGCCACCTGCTCCAGCTTGGTTACACCGATCTGGAGCTCGGGCGACTGATCGCCAAGCTCGAGAAGACCGGCCTCTGGGACAAGGCCCTGATCGTCGTCACCGCCGACCACGGGATCAGCTTCCGCGAGGGCGACCGCCGCCGGACGCCGACCGAGTCGAACCTCGCCGAGCTCGCCTTCACGCC
Source organism: uncultured Actinomycetes bacterium (assembly GCA_963696365.1). GTDB lineage: Bacteria > Actinomycetota > Thermoleophilia > Gaiellales > Gaiellaceae > CAVOKD01. The sequence continues at coordinate 268,393 of CAVOKD010000007.1, read as the reverse complement.
GCTCTTCGTCAAGCTCCCGGGCCAGGCGACGGGCCGCGAGGTGACGAAGCACGTGACGATCCTCGACATCCTCCCGACGATCGCCGACGTGCTCGGGATCGACATCCCGTGGGACGAGGACGGCACCTCCGGCGCTCGAGCCCGGCGCCGGGCCGAACAAGGTGACGGTCGGACGCATCAGCAACTCCTACGGCGACGCGGTCACCCAGCGCGAGGAATCGCTCGACCGGCAGCACGACCATCATGGGCACCGGCGCCTTCGACGATGCCTTCTTCGGGCTCGGCCCCTTCGGCGGGCTCGTGGGCGAGCCGCTCTCGGGCGTGTCGCTCGGCCCGCCGGTCGAGGCGTCGGCGGTCGTGGACGAGCTGGGAAGCGCGCTCCTGCGCGACTTCCCGCGCAAGTCGCCCTCCGTGCCCTCCCCGCTCGTCGGCACCGTGGAGGGCCTCGATGCGGGCACGCAGCTCGCCCTCGTCCTGAACGGGACGGTCGAGGCGGTCGCGACGACGTACCAGCACCTCGAGAGCCCCGTCCGCTTCTCCTTCCTCACGCGCGACGGCGCGTTCCAGTCCGGCGAGAACGAGGCGACCGTCTACGTCGTCAGCGGCACACCGGAGGCCCCGGTGCTCCGGGAGGTCCCGACCTCCCTGTCCGACTCCGACTAGCCCCGGGTGAGGAGCTCGTCGCGGAGGCCGTTCAGGCGTCCGCGGACGCTGCCGTCGAGGCGCATGCGAGCCCGCCTGGAGGACGAGCCCGCCGATCAGGTCGGGATCGACCGAGCGCGTCGCCTCGACCTTCCGGCCGGCCGCCTGCTCGATCTTCGCGACGATCGCGGCCGCCTCGGCGTCCGAGAGCTCGACCGCCGTCGTCAGCTCGAGCTCGAGCACGCGCTCCTCGGCCGCGAGCAGCCGCTCCCATTCGTCGTGGATCTGCTCGAGCTCGGCCGACCGGCCCTTCTCCGCCACGAGCTTCGCGAAGTTGCGGAACGTCTCGCTCGCGTCCCTGAGCGCCGCCTCGAGCGCGTCGCGCTTCGTCGTCGTCTCGATCTGCGGGTTGCGGAGAAGCTCGCCGAGATCCGGGGCGGCCTCGAGCGCGCCGGCGAACGCGTCGAACTCGTCGCGCACGGTGTCGAGGACGCCCTTCTCCTGCGCTGCCTCGAGCAGCGCCTCGGCGTAGATCCGGTGGGCGACCGCCATCAGTTGTCGGAGGCGAGCCTGCTCACGTCCAGCTCGGCGATCGTCTCGTCGATCAGCCGCTTCTGGTCGTCGGCGTCGAGCGACTTGCGGGTCACCTTCTCGGACGCGAGCAGCGTGAGCTCGACCACGTCGCGGCGGATCTGCTCCTGGAGCTTGCGGTTCTCCGCCTCGAGCGCCTTCTGGTTCTCCTCGAGCCGACGCTGGAGGTCCTCGTCGGCCTCCTCGCGGGCGCGGCGGAACTGCTCCTGCGCCTGCCGCCGCGTCTCCTCGAGCATCGACTCGCGCTCGGCCCGCGCCTCCTCCCGTTCGTGCTGCACCGCCTCGCGGAGCTGGCGAGCCTCCTCGCGGGCGTTGTCCGCCTCGTCGAGCGCCTCGCGGATCCGGTCGCGCCGCTGGTCGATCAGCCCCTGGATCCGGCCGAAGGCGACCTTGCGCAGGACGAAGAGGACGATCAGGAAGGTGACGATCGTCCAGACCATGAGGCCCGGGACGACGTCGATGAGCGAGCCCGAGTCCTCCTCGGCCTCCTGTGCGAAGAGAAGCGCGTGGAGCATCAGACGAGGACGAAGGCGAGCAGCCCGCCCAGGAGCGCGTAGAAGACGACGGCCTCGGTGAGCGCGAAGCCGAGCCACTGGATGCCGGTCAGCTCAGCGCGCAGCTCGGGCTGGCGCGCGACCGCCTGGATCATCGAGCCGAAGATGTTGCCGATGCCGATGCCGGCACCCGACCGCGCCGAGGCCGACGCCGACACCGAAGGCGATCGCCTTACCGAGGTCGGCGACGTCGCCGGTTGCCTGTGCGAGAACAAGATCCACGTGAGCTCCTTTCAGTGCTCTGGTTCGATGGCGCTGCCGATGTAGATCGCCGACAGCAGAGCGAAGACGAAGGCCTGGATCGTCACGACGATCGCGACCTCGAAGATGTAGATGACCGTCCCGAACGCAATCGAGAACGGGACGAGCCACCACGCCGAGAAGATGAAGATCAGGCCGATCATGACGAGGATCAGCATGTGGCCCGCGAGCATGTTGGCGAAGAGACGGACGGAGAGCGAGATCAGCCGCATGAACTGGGAGATGACCTCGAGTGGCACGATCAGCACCAGGAGCGGCTTCGGGGCCCCGGCCGGGATCCAGCTCTTGAAGTAGCGGCCCGCGCCGTTGTAGCGGATGCCCTCCACGTGCGTGGCGAAGAACGTGATGAACGCGAGCGCGAGCGTCACGCTCAGGTTCGCGGTCGCCGCGTAGATCCCCCACGTCGGGATGTCCGTCCCGAAGACGTGCCATTTCTCGTCCGAGAGCGGCAGCGGGATGAAGCCGACCAGGTTGAGGATCCAGATGAAGAGGAAGAGCGTCGCGACGTACGGGAACCACATCCCGATCGCCTTGCGCGGCAGGTTCCCCTCGGCGATCTGGCCCTGGATCAGCTCGTAGATCGACTCGCCCGTCGTCTGGCGGCGGTCCGGCTTGAGCGAGAGGCCGAAGCGCATCACCCAGATCCCGAAGAGGATCGTGGCGAGGCCGCCGAGCCAGAGGTACGCGACCGCCTTGTTGACGGAGAGGTCGAGCGGGCCGACCTGCAGGTCGATCCACGGGTGCAGCTCGAACTCGTGGGACGGATCGAAGTCCGACGCCGCCGCGAGGAGGAAGCTCACCTGCGCGGCTCCCCGGAGAAGTAGATCGCCAGCGCGACCCCGAGCTCGGTCGTGTAGCCGGCGGCGTAGACGAGCACGCCGGCCACGGCGAGGTACGGCTCGCTGACCGCGACGGCGATCGCCGCGAGCGCCACGAGGATGCCGCGGCCCATCATCCCGAAGGCGACGACCCCGGACCCGCGGAGGTTCGGCTCGCCGATCCCGACCCGGGCGAAGACGAGCCCGAGCAGCTGGCTGCCGCCCCAGAGAACGGCGCCGAGCGCCCAGCCCTCGATCCGCCAGCCGGCGATCAGGAAGATGGGCGCGAGGAGCGCGACGACCACCGCGCCGGCGAGCACGGGCGTGCGGCGCTCCGGCATCGGGCGCGGGCTCAGCACGGCGCCCTCCACCTAGACGGCACCCCGGTAGGCCAGGTACACGGCGACGATCGCCAGCGGGACGCCGATGAGCGCGCCGATCATGATCCCGATCCCCACGTCGCCCGTCGCCCAGCCGCCCGCGGCGCCGATCGCGACGCACGTCGCGAGGACGCCGAGCAGGAGGCCTGCGGCGTTCTTGGGGTCGAAGGTCGGGCGGTCGGCGATGGCGAGCGGCATCATTCCACGCACGGGCGAGCTTAACAGCCGCGACCGAGTTCGTGACACGGAGAAACGGCGTGGCTTGGGCAAAACCGGCCTCTCGACCCCGAACTTTGTGCCACCGACGGGTAGGGCGGCATCTACGATCGCCCGGTGCGCGTCTGGGTGGACTTCACGAACACGGCCCACGTGCTCGTGCTCCGTCCGCTCGTGGAGGCGCTCGAGGCCGACGGCCACGAGGTCACGCTCACGGCGCGGCCGCTCTCGCACACGGTCGAGCTGCTCGAGGACTGGGGCCATCCGTTCACCGTCGTCGGGCGCCACGGCGGCGCGAAGCGACTCGGGAAGGCGCTCGCGGCGGGCGACCGCGTCGTCCGCATGGTCGCGTTCGGCCGCGGCCGCGGGTTCGACGCGGCGCTCGGGCACGCCTCGGTCGACCTCCCTCCGGCGGCGCGCGTGCTCCGCATCCCGAACACGACGATGTTCGACTACGAGTGGGCGGTCGCCCAGCACACGGTCATCTGCCGGCTGGCGAACCGCGTCCTCGTGCCGGACGCGATCCCACCCGAGCGCCTCGCCCGTTACGGCGCCCGCCCGCCGAAACTCGTCCAGTACCCGGGTCTGAAGGAGGAGTACTACCTCGCCGACTGGGAGCCGGACGAGGCCGTGCGCGAGCAGCTCGGGCTCGACCCGGAGAAGATCCTCGCCGTCGTGCGCACCGCCCCGTCCTACGCGCTCTACCTGGGCGGGTCGGAGAACACCGTCGTGCCGCGCGTCCTCGAGCGGCTCGCCGACAACCCGCGGGTCCAGACGGTCGTCCTCGCGAGAACGGCGGAGCAGCGGCAGGCGGTGAGCGACCTCCACCTCCCCCGGGTCGTCGTCCCCGCACGCGCGGTCGACGGCCGGAGCCTCGTCGCGTTCGCCGACCTGCTCGTCTCGGCGGGCGGGACGATGAACCGCGAGGCGGCCGTGCTCGGGACGCCGGTCTGGTCGGTCTTCGAGGGGCGCCCGGGCGCGGTCGACGAGCAGCTCGTCCGCGACGGACGCCTCCGGCTCCTCCACGATCCCGGCGAGATCGAGCTCGCGAAGAAGCCGGAGGGCGCGTGGCGCGAGCGCGTCCGGCGCGACCCGCGCGAGCTGCTCCGCCTCGCCCTGCCCTACGGCGAGAAGACGTAGTCGTTCGCTAGCGCTGGGCGAGCGCGATCCCGACGAGCACGGCGACGCCGGCCAGGCCGAGCGGGACGGTGATCCGCTCGCCGAGGACGATCGCCGCGAGCGCGACGCCCGAGAACGGCTGGACGAACTGGACGGTGGCGATCCGGGCGATGCCGCCCCGCGCGAGCGCCCAGTACCAGCCGACGTAGCCGACGATCGACGTGACGAGGGCGAGGAAGATCACCGAGCCCCACGCGGCCGCGTCCGCCTCCGGCCACCCGTCGGCGGCGAGCAGCCCGACGCCGAGCGGCGCGACGAGCACGGCCCCGATTGCCACGCCCCAGAAGGTCGTCGCGAGGCTCCGGTAGCCCTCGACGCTGAGCAGCGCCCCGGCCACGTAGCCGAGCGACACGACGAGCGCCGCCGCAAGGATCAGCAGGTCGCCGCCGAGGGTCGGCTCCGCGTCGCCTCCGCCCGCGCGGAGCGCGACGATCGCCGCCTCGCCCGCCAGGGCGAGCCCGCACCCCGCCAGCCAGTGGCGCGACGGGACGCGCCGGTGGACGAGCGCCACGTACGCGCCCGTGAAGACCGGGAGCGCGGCGAGGATGAGCGCGCCGTGTGTCGCCGACGTCCGCTCCTGGCCGAGCGTGAAGAGGATCGGGAACGCGACGAAGCCGGTCACCGCGGAGACGAGCAGCAGGCCCCGGCCGCGGCGGACGGGCGGGAGCTCGAGCCGGAGCGCTGCGACGAGCGGGAGGGCGACCAGCCCGGCGAGCGCAGTTCGCAGCACGGCCACGAGCAGCGGCTCGATGTCCTCGACCGCGAGGCGCGTGAAGACCGGCGTCGACCCCCACGCGACGTTGACGACGAGCGCGACGAAGAGCGCGAGCCCGACGCCCGATCCCGCGACGGCGGCGGCTGAGAGCCGACCCCGCGGCTCGGGGACCGGATGCTCGGTCACGCGCGGCTAGCCGCGGCCCGGAACCGTTTCGCGCTGCGCGTCCCGCTCGGCCTCGGGGCCGGCGGTGAGGACCTGCTCGACCGCCTCCTCGCGTTCCTCGTCGCGCGTCCCGAAGCGGCCGAAGCCGAGCACGCGGAGGTGACGCGCCTTGAGGATCTCGAGCGTGTAGACCATCCAGACCGACGCGGCGACGACGAGCAGGCCGACAGCCGTGCAGATGAGCGCGTTGCCGACGTCCCACTCCCCGCGCGGGCGCGGCGGAACGAAGCGGATCAGGATCGCCCAGGCGGCGAGAAGCGCGGCCCAGACGTGGAGGTACGCGGCCGTCCGCCGCTGCGAGAAGCCGATCCGCATGAAGCGGTGGTAGAAGTGGTTCTGGTCGGCGGCCCACGGGCGCGCGGCGGTACTTCAGCCGCTTGAGGACGACGAAGGACGTGTCCAGGATCGGCACGGCGACCACGAGCAGCGGCGCGATCAGGGCCAGCGACGCGGCCGTCTTCAGGACGCCCTGGACGGCGATGCACGCGAGCAGGAAGCCGAGGGCGAGCGCGCCGGAGTCGCCCATGATGATCCGCGCGGGGTGGTAGTTGTGGCGCAGGAACGCGAGCGTCGCGCCGCAGGCCATCGCGGCGAGCGCGGCCGGGACCAGGCGCCCGAACGACGCGGCAAGGAGCGCGAACGAGAACGCCGCGATCGAGACGATCCCGCCCGCGAGCGCGTCCATCCCGTCGATCAGGTTCACGAGGTTCGCGAGCGCGACGATCCAGAAGACCGTGATGACGCTCCCGTACGGGCCGAAGTCGATCGTGCCGAGGAACGGCAGCGACAGCCCGTCGAACGACACGTCGTAGCCGACCACCGGGATCAGCGCGATCGCGAGGACGCCGACGAGCTTCGTGGTCGGGTTGATCCCGCGGATGTCGTCGTAGAAGCCGAGCAGGGCGACCAGGCCCGTGCCGATCAGGATCCCGACGTACGGGGGGTTCAGGTCCAGGAAGACGACGGCCGGGACCAGGATTCCGATCACGATCGGGATGCCGCCGAGGCGCGGCAGCGGCCGCTCGTGGACGCGCGGCCGGTCGCTGTGGCCGGGGTCGTCGACCGCGCCGACAAGCGGCGCAAGGCGGATCGCAAGCGGGGTCAGGGCGAGGACGATCGCGGCCGCCGACAGGAACCCCCAGCGAATCTCCCCCGTGCGCACGAGCGTCTCGAGGGCCTCGAAGAACGTCACCTCCCCAAGTATCGCAAACGCGTTCCCCGGCCTTCCGGGGGGTGGTGCCGGCGCGCCATTTTGCTAGCGTTCGCCCGCTCTTGACCGAAGTTCTCCACAGCCAGAAACCCGCACCGGGAGACGATGCGGCCGCCTTCGACGAGCGCATCGCGACTCGGGAGGCAAAGGTCGGCATCGTCGGCCTCGGCTACGCCGGCCTGCCGCTCGCGATGGCCTTCGCCGAGGCCGGCTTCGACGTCACCGGGCTCGATCTGAACGAGGAGCGGGTCCGGGCCGTCACGGAGCACGAGTCGTACCTCGTGGACGTGCCGGCCGAGCGCTACGAGGGCCTCGAAGGCGACCTGCGCGCGACAAGCGACTACGCCGCCGTCCGCGAGCTGGACGCCCTCACCGTCTGCGTCCCGACGCCGCTCTCGAAGACCCGCACGCCCGACATCGGCTACGTCGTCGCGGCCGCCGAGTCGGTCGCCGCGAACCTGAACCCCGGCCAGCTCGTCGTCCTCCAGTCGACGACGTCGCCCGGCACGACCGAGGAGATCGTGAAGCCGATCCTCGAGCGAACGGGCGCGAAGGTCGGCGAGGACGTGTTCCTCGGCTACGCGCCGGAGCGCGTCGACCCGGGCAACCACCGCTTCTCGATCAAGACGACGCCGAAGCTCGTGGGCGGCGTGACGCCCGAGTGCCGCCGCCGGACGGAGCTCCTCTACCGGCAGATCGTCGACGACGTCGTCGCGGTCTCGAGCCCGATCGTGGCCGAGACCGCGAAGCTGCACGAGAACACGTTCCGCGCGGTGAACATCGCGCTCGCGAACGAGCTGGCGCTGATCTGCGACCGGCTCGGGATCTCGCCCTGGGAGGTGATCGAGGCCGCGGCGACCAAGCCGTTCGCCTTCCTCCCCCACTACCCGGGCCCCGGCCTGGGCGGCGACTGCATCCCGGTCGTGCCGCAGTTCCTGGCCGCGCGGGTGCGCGAGTACGGCTACTCGCCGCGCCTGATCGACGCCGCGCACGAGATCAACACGAGCATGCCGACCTTCGTGGTCGGGAAGGTCGCGGACGCGCTGAACGAGGACGGCAAGCCGGTCAAGGGCTCGCGCCTGCTCCTGCTCGGGATGGCGTACAAGGCCGACGTCCACGACACGCGCGAGTCGCCGAGCCTCGAGGTGATGCGGCTCCTGATCGAGCGCGGCGGCGACGTGGTCATGTGCGACCCATGGGTGCCGGAGATCGAGCTCGACGGCGTCCGACACCCGAGCGTCGAGTGGTCGCGCGAGGAGGTCGAGCGCGCGGACTGCGTCGTCGTCCTGACGGCGCACCGGCAGTTCCTCGCCGAGCCGCTCTGGGACGCGGCCGCGCGAATCGTGGACGCGCGCAACGTCGTGCCCGCCGGGCCGACCGTCCACCCGATCTAGGCGTGCTGCTCGTCCTCGGCGCGGGCTACGTCGGCGCCGCGCTCGCCGACCAGGCGCTCGCCGCGGGCGAGGAGGTCGTGCTCGCCGACAACTGGTACGCGACCGAGCGTACGCAGCTCGCCGGGCTCGAGGAGCGCGGCGCGCGGGTCGTGACTGCCGACATCCGGGTGCGAGAGGACGTCGAGGGACTCCTCTCCGAGCGCCCGTCCCGCGTCGTTCCTCCTCGCCGCGCAGGCGAGCCGGCCGCTCTCCGAGGACGATCCCGACTACACCGAGGAGACGAACGTGAGCGGGACGCGGCTCGTCGCGGAGACCGCGGCGTTCGCCGGCACGCCGGTCGTCTTCGGCAGCTCGCTGCACGTGTACGGCGCCGGCCTCGGGGCGAGATCGGCCCCGAGCAGCCGTACGGGCCGCAGACCGACCTCGCGCACCTCTCGAAGATCTACGGGGAGCAGGTGCTCTCGATGCACGCGCGGCGCACCGGCTTCGGCCTCGCGCTCCTGCGGCTCGGGATCGTCTACGGGCCGAGCCCGGTCGAGCACGCCCGGCCCGAGTCGGTCACCGTCGTCGACGCATTCCGCCGGAAGGTGTCCGCGGGCGAGCCGCTCGAGGTGCACGACCCGGCCGCGACCGTCGGCGTCGTACACGTCGAGGACGCGGCGCGGATCCTGCTCGAGACGATCCCCGCGGGCGTCCTCGCCGAGAACGTCGCGGCCGAGACCGTCACCGTCGGGGCGCTTGCCGCGCTCGCGGAGGGCCGCGAGTCCGACGGCGATCCGCCGCTTCGCTACGTCAGCCCGTTCGCGTACCGCCACACGGTCGGGGAATACCTGCGGCCGTGAAGGTCCTCGTCACCGGCGCGACCGGCTTCCTCGGCTCCCGGGCGGCGGCCGTGCTCGCCGAGCGCGGCCACGAGGTCGTGCGGCTCGCGCGGGCGGGCGGCAAGGCCCGCGCCGGGGTGGACGAGGACGGGCTCGTCCGCCTGGACGCAGGCGATCCGCGCGCCCGCGACCTCGTCGCCGGTTGCGACGCCGTCCTCCACTTCGCCGGCGTGCCGAACCCCGCCGCCGCGGACGCAGATCCCGCCGGCGCGGTTCGCGAGAACGCCGGGACGACGCTCAACCTCCTCGAGGGCTGCCTCGAGCATGGCGCCGGGCTCGTGTACCCGTCGACGATCCGGGCCGCGCTCGACGATCTCCCGGACGTCTACGCGATCTCGAAGCGCCTCGGCGAGGAGGCCTGTCGCCGCCACCGCGCGAAGTCGACCGTCGTCCGGCTCACGTCGGTCTACGGCCCCGGCCAGGTCGCCTGGGAGGGCGCGACCGGCGCGATCGCGAGCTTCGCGGTCGCCGCGCTCGAGGGGAAGCCGATCGTGATCCCCGGCAACCCGGAGCGGGGACGCGACTTCGTCTACGTCGACGACCTCGTTCCCGCCTTCGAGCGAATCGCCTCGGACGGCCTCTGGAACGACACGATCACGCTCGCGGCGGGCGAGAGCACGCCGCTCCGGCGCGCCGCCGAGCTCGTCGTGGCCGCGGCCGGGACGAACGTGCCGATCGAGACACCCGGCGGCGAGCTCGCCCCCGGCGAGAACGAGACGTATGGGGCCGACCCGCCGCCGCCGCGACTAGGCTTTCGGCCGCGCCCGCTGGAGGAGGGAATCGCAGCCTATGTCGAGTGGCTCCGCCGCCATCCCGCAGCTCAAGGCCGCACCGCAGGCTGACCAGATAGCCGAGCGCCTCGAGGGCGGACCGTGGCGCGGGCTCGAGCTGGCGCTCATGCCGGCGGACGTGGCCGACGACGGCGCGCTCGCGCGCGCGGTCGAGGCGGTCCAGGGCGCGACCGAGGGCGCCGGGCTGGCGCTCACCGCCGAAGCGCCCGTCTCGTGGCCGAGCGGCGCGTTCGTCCGGGTCGACCGGTTGACCGACGAGGCGCGCGCGTGCATCGAGCGGAGCGCCGACTTCGCCGCGTCGATCGGCTCGCCCGTCCTCACCATCCACCTCTACGCTCCGCTCGCGCCGGACGAGTTCCGAACGGCGCCGCCGCTCGACGAGCAAGCGGTGCAGGGCTTCCTCGAGTTCTTCGCCGCGGCGTGCGTCGACCGTCGGGTCGTGCCGCTGATCGAGAACGTTCCGCCCGTCCTGCGCATGCGCATCGGCGGCGTCTTCCTCTCGCAGGTCGGCGGCCACTGGCGCGACCTGCGCCGCTGGCACGCGCGCGTCCCCGAGCTGCGCTTCACGTTCGACACCTCCCACGCCGGCCTCTTCCGCTCCTTCGCGGCCGCGTACCCGACGCTCTTCGGGCTCGAGTCGGACGAGGAGCTCGAGCTCGCGCGGTACGTCGAGGAGCTCGCGCCCTCGCTCGAGGTCGCCCACGTCTCGGACGCGCACGGCCTGCTCGGCGAGGGCCTCCCGCTCGGCGACGGCGAGCTCGACCTCGATCCGGTGATCCGGCGGCTCGGCGAGCTCTGCCGCTACGTCGTCGCCGAGGTGAACGAGCCCGACCCGGCGCGCTCGCCCGCGATGAAGGCGGGCTACCGCCGGATCGAGCGCGCGCTCGCCGAGCCGGCCGCGCCGCTCGCCCGTGCGCCTCGGCGCCTGCCGCTCGAGACGCTCGACTGGTCGCGCGTCCTCGAGCGCCGCGATCCCGTCCCCGCGCTGCTGGAGCTGCAGGAGCGCTTCGGCGGCCGGCGCGTCCTCCTGACCGGCGGCGCCGGCTCGATCGGACGCGCGCTCACGACCTTCCTGCTCGGCTTCCGGCCCGAGGAGGTGACGATCCTCGACGCGAACGAGGCGGCGCTGACGGCCGACCGGCGCTCGCGCGACGGCGGCGTCAGGCACGTCCTCTGCGACGTGCGCGACCCCGGGCCGGATCGAGCGCGAGCTCGCGGCCGCCCGGCCCGACGTCGTCTTCCACCTCGCCGCCTACAAGCACGTCGACTGGGCCGAGCGGTTCCCGGAGGAGTTCGTGGACACGAACCTGATGGGCAGCTGGAACGTGCTCCGCGCGGCCGGCCGCGCCGGCGCGGACACGGTCGTCGTGGCCTCGACCGACAAGGCCGCGGCCGCCGCGGGCGTCTACGGGCGGACGAAGCGGCTGATGGAGCAGCTGACCGCGTTCTCGGCGCGCGAGACCGGCGGCCGGCGCATCGCCGTCCGCTTCGTCAACGTCCTCGGCACCGCCGGCTCCGTCTCCGAGCTCTTCCTCCGCCAGACGCGCGCCGGCCTGCCGCTCACGGTCACGGACGGCGGCATGGTGCGCTACTGGATCACGATGGCGCACGCCGCCGCGCTCGCCGCTCACGCGGCCCTCCTCGCGCCCGAGGGGACGCTGCTCGCGACCGCCGCCGAGCCCGCGACCCTGACCGTCGGCGACCTGGCCGGGCGGATCTGGCGCGAGTCCGGCCGCCGGGGCATCCCCGAAACCGACGTGATCGGCATCCGCCCGGGCGAGACGATGGGCGAGATCCTCGTCGGGCCCTCAGAGTCGCTCGGCGAGGAGCGCTTCCAGGGGATCGCCCCGATCGAGGGCGAGCTCCCCACCGCCGCGCCCGCCTGGGTGCTCGAGCGGCTCGGCGACGGGACGCCGCGCGACGAGGCCCGCAGCGTCTGGCTCGAGGCCCTCTCGCGTCCCGGGCTGCTCGCCCCCGCGCCCCGCTAGCGCGTGCCGAAGAGCCGGTCGCCGGCGTCGCCGAGCCCGGGCATGATGTAGCCCTTCTCGTTCAGCTGCCGGTCGATGGCGGCGACCACGATCGAGACGTCGGGGTGGTCGGTCTGCATGTGCTGGACGCCCTCGGGCGCGGCGATCAGCGCGATCAGCCGTACGCTCGCGGCGCCGGCCTCCTTCACGAGCGCCGTCGCGTACGCCGTCGAGTGCCCGGTGGCGAGCATCGGGTCGAGGAGCAAGACGTCGCGCTCGGCGATGTCCTGCGGCAGCTTCACGTAGTACTCGACCGGCTCGAGCGTCTCCTCGTCGCGGTAGAGCCCGATGAAGCCGACACGCGCGCCCGAGACGAGCGAGAGCACGCCGTCGAGCATCCCGATCCCCGCGCGCAGGATCGGGCAGACCGCGACCTTCTTCCCCGAGATCCGCTCGACCGTCGTCCGCTCGAGCGGCGTCGAGATCTCGACCTCCTCGGTGGCGAGATCCTTCGTCGCCTCGTACGTGAGCAGCAGCGTCAGCTCGTCGACGAGCTGGCGGAAGAGCTGCGTCGGCGTCGTCTCGTCGCGGAGCAGCCCGAGCTTGTGGCTGACGAGCGGGTGACGGACCTCCAGGACGGAGCCCGCCTGCGCCTCAGTCGCCGCCGTCTCCGCCATCGCGGACGTAGGTCGTGTAGCCGCGGAAACCCGGGTAGAGCGGGTGCGCGTCGCAGAGCGCGAGGCTCCGCGCCGCGAGGGCGTCGACGTCGGCGCCGTCGCCGAGCGCGTCGACGATGATCGACGCCGACCTCGCGGAAGTCCTCCTCGACGAGGCCGCGCATCGTCGCGGCGGGCGTGCCGAGGCGGAGCCCGGAGGCGACGGTCGGCGGCCGCTCGTCGAACGGCACCGTGTTGCGGTTCGCCGTGATCTTCACGTCGTGGAGGCGCTCCTCGGCCTCCTTGCCCGTCCACTCGCTCCGCCGCAGGTCGACCTGGACGAGGTGCGTGTCCGTCCCGCCGGTGAGCAGGTCGAGCCCACCCTCCTGGAGCGAGGCCGCGAGCGCGTCGGCGTTCGCGCGGATCTGGGCCTGGTAGTCGCGGAAGCCGTCCGAGGCGGCGATCGCGAAGCACGTCGCCTTGGCGGCGATCGTGTGCAGGAGCGGCCCGCCCTGCATGCCCGGGAACACGGCCTTGTCCAGCGCCTGAGCGTGCTCTTCCTTGCAGAGGACGAGCCCGGCGCGCGGGCCGGCGAGCGTCTTGTGCGTCGTCGTCGTGACGAAGTCGCAGTGCGGCACGGGGCTCGGGTGCAGCCCGGCCGCGACGAGCCCGGCCACGTGGGCCATGTCGCAGAGGAGGAGCGCGCCCACCTCGTCGGCGATCTCGCGGAACGCGCCCGCGTCGATCGCGCGCGGGTAGGCCGAGGCGCCGCAGACGATCATCTTCGGCCGCGCCTCGTGCGCGACTCGGCGAACCTCGTCGAAGTCGATGAGCCCAGACTCGCGGTCGACGCCATACGTCGCGACGTCGTAGAGCCGTCCGGAGAAGTTCACCTTGAGGCCGTGCGTCAGGTGGCCGCCGTGGTCGAGCCGCATGGCGAGGATCGTGTCGCCGGGCGCGAGCGAGCTGAAGTACACGGCCATGTTCGTCTGCGCGCCCGCGTGCGGCTGGACGTTCGCGTGCTCGGCGCCGAAGAGCTCCTTCGCCCGGTCGATCGCGAGCTGCTCGATCTCGTCCGCGATCTCGCAGCCGCCGTAGTAGCGCCGTCCGGGGTACCCCTCCGCGTACTTGTTCGTCGGGACGCTGGCCTGCGCCTCGAAGACGGCCGGCCAGGTGAAGTTCTCCGACGCGATCAGCTCGATCTGGCCGCGCTGCCGCTCGAGCTCGCGGCCGAGAAGCGCAGCGACGTCCGGGTCGAGCTCGGCGAGCGAGGCCTCCCGAAGGCGCTCGAACGTCTGCTGTGCGACCGCCACGCCGCCCAGTCTAGAGGCTGGTCCCCGCCCGTTCGGGCGTACCTCGATCGAGGGATTTTCGCGTCACCCTGTTGAGGGACGGCCCGTTTCCGGGTAAGACGGGCTCCATGACGCTTACCGCCGCCCTCCCACTCGCCGTCCTCGCCGTCGCCGTGTTCCTGCCTCTCGCCCGCGAGTACCTCGCCTTCCGGCGCGAATGGGGCTTCGGCCGGGTGGCCGCGCTCGGCACGGCGTTCACGCTCTTCCCCGCGCTCTGGCTCGGGCTCGCGCTGACCACGCCGCTCGCCGGCCGGCCCGCGCTCCAGTGGCTCGCGACCGTGGTGGTCACGATCCTCGCCTACTCGCTTGCGACCGCGGCGCTCAGGCCCGCCCTGGCGCCGGCGCCGCGGCGATCGCGCTGAGCGCCTCCTCGACGGAGCCGGCTCCCTCGCGCAGCACGACCGGCTCGGGACCGGTCAGGTCGAGCACGGTCGACGCCGTGCCCGGGCAGCTCCCCGGCGTCGACGAGCGCGGCCGAGGCGTTCCGGAGCTCCTCGGGCACGTCCTCGAGCCGCCGCGGGTCGGGACCGTCATGGAGGTTCGCGCTCGTCGCCGCGACGGCGCCGAACTGCGTGAGCACCGCCTCGGCCGGCGCGGGCAGGTCCGGGACGCGGATCCCGATCGTGTCCGGGCGCTCGCCGGAGAGCCAGCGGAACCGCCGCGCCGGGTTCGGGAGGACGAGCGTGTACGGCCCAGGCAAGAGGGCGCGCGCGCATACGGCTGCGCGGCCGCGCAACTCGGGCACGCAGTCGAGGATCGTCTCGAGGTCGGCCGCGACGAGCGCGACCGGCATTCCCTCGGGGCGGCCCTTGAGCCGTGCCAGCTTCCGCGCCGGCGCCTCCCGGTAGCCGTCGGCCGCGAGGCCGTAGACCGTGTCGGTCGGGAGGACAACCGGCTTGCCGGCTCGCAGGGCCTCGACCGCGGCATCGACCTCGCTCACGGCCGACGGGCCTCGACGACGCGCTCGATTCCGGCGAAGTCGCGCGTGACGCGGACGTTCACGTAGCCGTTCGCCTCGAGGTGCTCCCGGACGCGTGCAGCGCTCCCGTCCGCAAGCTCGAGCGCCAGGGCGGCGCCGGGCCGCAGGTAGTCGCGCGCCGTCTCGCACGATCTCGGCCGTCTGGCCGCGGTCGAAGAGCGCCGCGTCGGGCTCCCAGTCGACGATCTCCGGCTGCATCGTCCGCGCGGTCGGCGAGCGGAACGTACGGCGGGTTCGAGGCGACGAGGTCGAACGTCCCGTCCGCCGGCTCGAGCAGGTTGCCCAGCCGCAGGTCGATCCGTGCCGCGAGCCCGGTCCGCTCCGCGTTCGCGGCCGCGAGCGCGAGCGCCTCCGCGGACGCATCGACGGCCACGATGGTCGCGTCCGGCACCTCGTCGGCGAGCGCGAGCGCGATCGCGCCGGACCCGGTGCCGACGTCGAGGATCCGCGGCGCGGCCACGCCCTCCAGCAGCGCCAGGCAGCGGTCGACCAGCACCTCGGTCTCCGGCCGCGGGATCAACGCCCGGCGGTCGACGGCAAGCGTGAGGTGCCGGAAACCCCATTCGCCGAGCACGTACTGGAGCGGCTCGCGGCCCGCGCGTCGGTCGATGAGCGCGCGGAGCTCCGCCTCCTGGGCGGGCCCGAGCAGACCGTTCGGCTCGGTGAGCCGCGAGCGCGGCACGCCAAGGACGTGCGCGACCAGCAGCTCCGCGTCGACGCGCGCGTCCGGAACGCCGGCCGCGGTCAGCGTCCTGCTCGGTCTCGCGGACGGCTTCCGAGGGCGTCACGCGAGCGCGGCGGTCTCGAGCGCGCGGCGGCGGTCCTCGGACACGAGCGCGTCGGTGAGCTCGTCCAGCTCCCCGCCGAGCACGCGGTCGAGCTGGTGGAGCGTGACCTTGATCCGGTGGTCGGTCACCCGGTTCTCCGGGTAGTTGTAGGTGCGGATCTTCTCCGAGCGCTCGCCCGTGCCGATCTGCGAGCGGCGCTGCGCGGAGAGCTCCTCCTGCTGGCGCCGGCGCTCGAGCTCGAGCAGTCGCGCGCGCAGGACCCGCAGCGCCTTCTGCCGGTTCTGAAGCTGGGACTTCTCGTCCTGCATGGCCACCACGAGGCCGGTCGGGACGTGCGTGATCCGCACGGCGGAGTCGGTCGTGTTGACGCTCTGCCCACCGGGGCCGGTCGAGCGGTAGACGTCGATCTTCAGGTCGTTCGGGTCGATCTCGACCTCGACCTCCTCGGCCTCGGGCATCACGGCCACGGTTGCGGTGGACGTGTGGATGCGGCCCTGCGACTCGGTCTCGGGCACGCGCTGAACCCGGTGCGTGCCGCCCTCCCACTTGAAGACCGAGTAGGCCCCGTCGCCCTTGACCGCGAAGGTCACGTCCTTATAGCCGCCCGCCTCGCTCGGGCTCGAGCCGAGCACCTCGGTCTTGAAGCCGCGGCGCTCCGCGTAGCGGGTCAGCATCCGCATGACGTCGCCCGCCCAGATCGCCGCCTCGTCGCCGCCGACGCCCTGGCGCACCTCGACGATCACGTCCTTCGAATCGGCCGGGTCGCGCTCGACGAGCGCGAGCTTCAGCTCCTCCTCGAGGGTCGCGAGCCGCGCCTCGAGGTCGGGCACGAGCTCGCGCAGCTCGCCGTCGCCGCGCGCGGCGTCGAGGTCCTCCCGGACCGCGCGCCACTCCTGCGCGAGGGCGTACGGCTCCTCGAGCTCCTTGAACCGCCGTCCTGCCTCCGCCGCCGTCTTGTGGTCGTTGAAGACGGCCGGGTCGGACATGCGGTCGCGCGCCTCCTCGTAGGAGCGCTCCAGCTCTAGCACGAGATCGTCAATGGCCATGCGTGCTGAGAATAGCCAGCGCGCGTGGCGCGCTACGCGCCGCCGGCTCAGCCCTCGGTTCGGCCGCAGACCTGGAAGCCGTACTCGCGCGCAAGCCGGTTCCCGTCCTCGACCGACGCGCGGTAGTCGTCGCTCAGCGAGCCGGGCACGGGCTCGCCGTCCGCGAGCGTCTGGTGGATCTCGTGGGCGATCGCGATCCCGTCGTCGACGCTCGCGAGGAACTCCTCGTGGCGCTCGGCGTCCTCCGCAGGTGGCTCGAGCTCCGCGAACTGCGCGCGGAAGTCCTCCGCGAACGCGATCTGCTCCTGCCAGAAGTCCGCCGCCTGGGACGAGGAACTCCTCGGGCGGAAGCGTCTCGCTCTGCTGCTGGAGCGCCTGCGCCTCCTCGATCAGCGCGGCCGCCTCCGTCTGTGCATCCGCGCAGATCTCGTCGCCCGCGGCGATGTAGCTCTCCTTGTCGCCGCCGGCGGCCTCGGTCGCCGCGGTCGGTCTCGGTCGCCGCGTCCGTGCTCGATGCCGTCCGCCGCCGCCGCAGCCGGCGAGGACGAGCACGGTTGCCAGAAGAACCCCCCACGGTCGCATGACGGCGTGCCTACCCCGAAGGGCGCCGGATCGAAACCGACGCGCTACGCGAGGACTTCGACCTTGCGCTCTTCCGGCGTCGGCCGGCCCTCGAGGCGAAGCACCTCGCGGAGCGCGCGGATCGAGACCTCGACCTGGTCGAGCGTGGGCTCGCGGGTCGTGAGGCGCTGGAGCCAGAGGCCCGGCGCCAGGATCGTGCGAAGCACGGGGTGGTCGGGGTGCTTGCCGGCAAAGCGGATCACCTCGTAGGCGAGCCCCGCGATCACCGGCAGCAGCAGGATCCGGGTCGCGATCAGCCAGTACCACGACGGCCGTCCGAAGAAGGCGAACACGAAGATCGCGATCACCATCACGTAGAGCAGGAACGCCGTCCCGCAGCGGACGTGCAGGAGGCTGAACCGGTTGACGCGCTCGGGGGTCAGCTCGGAGCCGGCCTCGAGCGCGTTGATCGCCTTGTGCTCGGCTGCGTGGTACTGGAAGACGCGCTTCAGGTCGGGAAGCAGCGAGATGAGCAAGAGGTACGCGATGAAGATCCCGACGCGCACGAGGCCCTCGACGATCACGAACCACGTCGTACCGTCGATCGGGAGAAAGTTCGTGATCAGCGCCGGCGAGACCTTGAAGAGCAGCAGCGCGAAGCCGATCGCGATGCCGAACGCGAAGAGGAGCTGGCCGCGCGTGAGCTCGGTCTCGACGTCCTCGCCGTCCTCGCCCTCTTCCTGCGCCGCGTAGTTGGCCGAGATCGCGAGCGCGCGGAAGCCGATCGAGAGCGACTCGCCAAGCGCGACCACGCCGCGGACGACCGGGATCCGGGCCCAGCGGTGACGGAGCGAGAACGGCTCGGTCGGCCGGTTGACCTCGGCGATCTGGCCGTCGGGCTTGCGGACGGCGACCGACCACGCCGACGGGCCGCGCATCATCACGCCCTCGAGCACGGCCTGGCCGCCGATCGGCGCAGCGGCCGAGGCGAGCGGAAGCGTGCGAAGGAAGCGGCGGACGCTGGCCATCCTGGTCGTCATCGGCCGCGGGAGGGGTTCACCTGAGGCTTTTCGCCGCCTAACGGCGCGCGGTGCCGGCGCGCTCGAGGCGTCGCTGGAACCGCTCGACGCGGCCGCCGGTGTCCATGAGCTTCTGCTTCCCGGTGTAGAACGGGTGGCAGGCCGAGCAGATCTCGACGTGCAGCTCAGGCTTCGTCGAGCGGGTCTCGAACGTGTTCCCGCACGAGCAGGTGACTGTCGCGAGCTGGTACTCCGGATGGATGTCAGGCTTCATCTGGAGCGAGGATAGCAGAGGCCGTTTCGGCCGCGACGTTGCCCCCGGAGACGACGGCGACGACCGTTTTCCCCTCGACTTCGGGCACCCGTCCGGCGAGGAGCGCGGCCGTCGAGACGGCGCCGGCGGGCTCGGCCGCGAGCTTCGCGCGCTGGTAGAGGAAGCGGAATCCCTCGTGGATCTCGTCCTCGGTGAGGGTGATCGCGTCGTCCACGAGCTCGCGGCAGACGGCGATGTTGACCTCGCCGGCGAAGGGCGCGTTGAGGCCGTCCGCGATCGACACCGGGTCGATCGGGACGGGCTGCCCCGCCTCGAGCGCGAGCTTGAGCGCGGCCGATCCCTCCGGCTCGACCGCCACGATCCGCGCATCCGGCCGGGCGTGCTTCACGCCGAGCGCGACGCCGGAGATCAGGCCGCCGCCGCCGACCGGGACGACGACCACGTCCACGTCCGGGGTCTGCTCGACGATCTCGAGCCCCAGCGACGCGTGGCCAGCGACGACCGTCTCGTCGTCGAACGGATGGACGAGCGTCCGCCCGGACTCGCGCTGCAGCGCCTGCATCCGCTCGTACGCCTCGGGGAGCGTCTCGGCCTCGAGGTCGACCGTCGCGCCGTAGCCGCGTGTGGCCGCGACCTTCGCCGGGCTCGCGCCGCTCGCCATCACGACGAGCGCGTCGATCCCTTCCGACGCCGCGCCGAAGGCGACCGCCGCGGCCGCGTTCCCGGCCGAGATCGTGATCACGCCCCGCTCGCGCTCGGCCGGGGAGAGCGAGGCGATCTTCGCGAGGATCCCGCGCGGCTTGAACGACCCGGTGCGCTGGAAGAGCTCGGCCTTGAGGACGGCCGTGCCGCCGAACGCCTCGCCGAGCGTCCGCGAGCCGAAGCTCGGCGTCCGGTGCAGCCGACTCCCGACCAGGCGGGTCGCCCGCGCGACGTCGTCGGGCGTGACGGGAACCGCGGCGGTGCTCACGGGATCGGTCGCTCTCTCGGCACGGTCCGGGCACGGACACGTGCGGATTTCGCGGATACGCTCGCAGTGGGGAGGAGGCAGGGCGCACCGTAGTAGACGCGCGCGCCCGGGTAACCGAAGGCGTCTGGCATCGCTCGCGCCGGCCGGCGCTAGAGGCCGCCGGCCACCTCCTCGGCGACCCTCGTGGCGGTGCCCAGGTCGCTCGGGCCGCCCTCTTCCCCGCTCCGGACGGCGACGAGCACGCCCGCGCCGTCCTTGACGAAGCCGACGGTCGCCCCGCCCGACGGGGCCGACCCGATTCCGACCGTGCCCGGGAACGACACCGCGTCCGGGCCCAGTTCGTCAGACGTGACCGGGTCCGACATGGCCGGCGCGTCGATGTTCAGCTCGTCGACCAAGTCCGCGGCGAAGTTCGCGCTCGGGACGAGCGTCACGCCGAGGAAGCCGTCCGGCGCATCCCACGTGCAGTCGCTGAAGCCCCCGCCGTACTCGGTCCCGTCCGGCTCGGGTGCGCCGGTCGGGAAGATCTCCGCCAGCGTCTCGTCCGAGACGAGCGTGCACGGGTCGACCGCCGCCTCGCCCGTCGTGCCCGTGTCCGTCGCGGGCCCGAGCTCGCGTCGCGGGCCCGGTGTCGGTCGCGGCGGCGGTCTCCGGCTCGGTCGTCGCCGAGGTCGTGGCCTCCACCGATGCGCACCCGGCGGTGAGGACGAGCGCTCCTGCCGCGATCCCTGCGAACGCTACCCGCCCTGCCCTCGCCACGGCCGGAGCATACGCCAGCGGCGGCGGGCGCCCGGCCTCGACTACATGACCGTGTACTCGGGCCCGGAGCCGCCCTCGGCGGGCGTCAGCCGGCCGCCCTTGGCGGTGATCGCGCCGCACTGGACGCAGTTCGACGCCGTCACCTCGACGGTCGCGAGGCCGTCGCCGTCCGTGCCCGCGAGCTCGTACACCGCGGCCGGGCACATGTGCACCCAGGCGTCCGCGACCTCGGGGGCGACTCGACCGCCGGACGCGGATGTGGCTCGGCGCGTCGTCGCGGGTCTTGTTCCCGCTCAGGTAGACGCTCGAGAGCTTGTCGAACGTGAGCGTCCCGTCCGGCCGCCGCGTACTGCCGAGGCTTCTTCGGGATCCCCACGGGCAGCTCGGCGTCCGCCTCGATCTTGAAGTCGCGGCGGGGGAACATCCCGAGCGAGATGATCGACATCCCCGCGAGCGCCGCGCCGCGCCAGAACCCGTACTTGAACCCGGCGCGGACGTTGCGCACCCGCTTGAGGTCCTTCCAGACGTAGTCGCTGCGGATCGCCTCGTCGTAGCCGGCCAGCGCGCCCGGCGCCCAGGCCGTCCGGCCCGGCCCGACCGCCTCGACGGCCGTCTCCGCCGCGAGCATGCCGGTGCGCATGGCGTAGTGGATCCCCTTGAGCGCCGGCACGTTGACGAAGCCCGCGCCGTCGCCGGCGATCATCGCGCCCGGCATGTGGAAGCGGTCCGGGAACGCGAGGTAGCCGCCCTCCGGGATCGTCTTCGCGCCCCACGCGATCCGGCTGCCGCCGCGCAGGATCTTGCGGATCTTCGGGTGCGTCTTCAGCTCCTGCAGAAGCCCGTGCACCGAGAGCGTCGAGTCGGTGTAGTCGAGCCCGACGACCATGCCGAGCGCGACGCGGTTCTCGCCCATCGGGTAGACGAACGAGCCGCCGAACTCGCGCCGGTGCGGCGCGCCGCGCAGCGGCCAGCCCATCGTGTGGATGACGCGGTGGAGCGGCTTCTCGACCTCCCACACCTCCTTGACGCCGAGCGCCCACACCTGCGGCTTCGACTGGAGGCCGAAGCGGTCGAGGGCGACGCCGGTGAGGTGCCCCTGCGTCCCCTCGGCGAGGATCGTCACGCGCGCCTTGATGTCCGAGCCCGGCTCGAAGTTCGCGAGCTCCTCGCCGTTCCGTCCGCGCCCCTTGTCGCCGGTCCGGACGCCGACGACGCGCCCGGCCTGGACGAGCAGGTGGGTCGCGGACGGTCTCCGGGATGACGACGACGCCGAGCTCCTCGGCGCGCTCGGTCAGCCAGCGGCTCATCTCGTCGACGGAGCCGACGTAGTTGCCGTGGTTCCACATCGGCGGCGGCGCTGGGATGCGGATCGACGAGCGCCGGGTGAGGTAGTAGACGCCCTCGCTCTCCACCGCTCGCGATGAAGGGGAAGTCGCTCGTCGGCGTGCCGGGGAAGAGCTGGCGGAACGCGTGCGGGTTGACGACCGCGCCCGAGAGGAGGTGCGCGCCGGGCGCCTTGCCCTTGTCGAGGACGGCGATCGGCACGTCGCCGAGCCGCTCGGCGAGCTCGGGCCGCCCTTCGAGCAGCTGGCCCGCGCGGACGGCAGCAGCGAGGCCGGCCGGGCCGCCGCCGACGATCAGGATCCCGACGTCGATCCGCTCGTCGGCGGGATCGGTCGGCTCCCGGACGAACTCGGCCGGGTCGAACGGAGGCGGGAAGTCGGCGGGACGCACGGGCGGCGCAGATTATCCCCGGCGCTCCCGGACGAGCTCCGTGAGCTTCGGGACGATCTCGTGCAGGTCGCCGACCACGGCGAGGTCGGCGTACTCGAAGATCGGGGCGTTCGCGTCCTTGTTGATCGCCACGATCGTGCCGGAGTTCTGCATCCCGACCTTGTGCTGGATCGCGCCGGAGATCCCGCAGGCGAGATAGAGCTTCGGCGAGACCGACTTGCCCGTCTGGCCGACCTGCGTCGCGTACGGGTACCAGCCGGCGTCGACGACCGCGCGCGTGGCGGCGACCGCGCCGCCGAGCGCCTTCGCCAGCTCCTCGAGGAGCGCGAACTTGTCCGGCTCGCCGAGCCCGCGCCCGCCGGCGACGATCACGTCCGCGTCCTCGATCGACGGGCCGGTCGACTCCTCGTGCGCCTGCTCGAGCATCTGCGTCGCGCCGGAGAAGTCCTCGAGCTCGACCGGCACGTCGGCGACCTCGGCGCTCCCGCCGTTCCCGGCGGCCGGCTCGAACGCGCCCGAGCGGAAGAGCGCGAGCCGCGGCTCGGTCTTCCAGCCGACGTCGACGATCACCGTGTCCCCGAGCGCCGGACGGCGGCCGACGAGCGTCCCGTCGCGCTGCTCGAGGTCGACGAGGTCCCAGTTGAGACCGGCCTCGAGGCGCGAGGCGAGCCCGGCGGCGACGTCGGCCGTCAGCACGCTCGCGCCGAAGAGCACCGTGTCGTAGCCCTCGTCCGCGACCAGCTTGGCGAGCACGTCGACGCGCGGCTGCGGGAGCGGCGAGTCGAGCGCCGGATCCTCGGCCGCGTGCACCTTCGAGGCGCCGTGCGCGCCGAGGCCCTCGGCGACCCCGCGGGCGCCCTGGCCGACCACCACGGCGGCGACGCCCTCGCCGAGCGACGCCGCCTTCCCGAGCACGCCGAGCGAGCCCTTGGCGGCTTCCCCCTCGTGGTGCTCGACGAAGACGAGGATCTTCGCCATCAGACGAGCTTGCGCTCCTGGAGGAAGGAGAGGATCTTCTCGGCCGAGTCGCCGCCCTCGTCCTCGAAGCGGACGCTCTCGCCGCGCGGCGGCGGGTCCGACACGCCGAGCACCTCGGTCTTCGAGCCGGCCTCGCCGGTCGCGCCCGCGTCGACGCCGAGGTCGGCGAGCGTGACCACGTCCTGCGGCTTCTTCTTCGCGCCCATGATCCCCTTGAGGGACGGGTAGCGCGGATCGTTGATCGCGTCCGAGACGGCGACCACCGCGGGCAGCGGGCTCTCGAGGACGTCGTAGCCGTACTCGGTCTGACGCTTGGCCTTCGCCTTGCCGTCCGACAAGCTCGAGCGTCGCGGCCTGGGAGATCATCGGCAGCCGGAGCCGGTCGGCGAGCGCGGCCCAGAGGACGGCGCCGTCCGAGTCGCCCGCCTGCTGGCCGAAGAGGACGAGGTCGGGGCTCTCCCGCTCGACCGCGGCGGCGAGGACGGCCGTGGTGGCGACGAGGTCGGAGCCGGCCGCGCCGTCGTCGGTGACGAGCAGCAGCCGGTCGGCGCCCATCGCGAGCGCCTTGCGGAGCGACTCCGCCGCGCGCGCCGGGCCCATCGAGACGACCACGACCTCGGTGCCCGCGTCCGCGTCCTTCACGCGGAGCGCCTCCTCGAGCGCGTGCGTGTCGAACTCGTTCAGCGCGCCGTCGACCGACCGGTCGAGCCGGTGCGTGGAGGGGTCGAGCCGCTTGGGCGCGGCCGCGTCCGGCACCTCCTTCACGCAGACGACGATCTTCACGGGCGCGAGCATATCCAGCACGCCTGGGCCCGGCCGCAGTGCGCTCGCCGCGAGGTCTGCTACCGTTCCGCCCTTCGCGCGCACGCACCGGAGCCCAATGCGCCCAAGCCACCGGACGACAGCCCGAAGCATCCTCCTCGCCGTCCTCGCCGCCGGTCTTCTTGCCGGACCCGCAAGCGCCGCCGTTCCCGACCGGCTGATCTTCCCGGTCGTCGGGCTGACGAAGTACACGAACGACTTCGGCGCGCCGCGGGGGTCGCACCGCCACCAGGGGAACGACCTGATGGCCGCGCGCCGCACGCCGGTCGTCGCGGTCGAGAACGGCCGCGTCCGGATCTACCGGGGCAGCTCGAGCGCCGGCTGCATGCTCTACCTCTACGGCGCGAGCGGGACGACGTACATGTACGTCCACCTGAACGACGACCTGACGATGCGCGACGACAACAAGGCGACGAACTGCCGCCTCGGCGTCGCGTACGCGCCCGGGCTCAAGACGGACATGCGCGTCAAGGCCGGCGACCTGCTCGGCTTCGTCGGCAACTCCGGCGACGCGCGCGGCATCGCGCCCCACCTCCACTTCGAGCTCCACCCGAACGGCGGCCGCGCCGTCTCGCCGTACAAGTGGCTGCGCGCGGCGCCGAAGCTGCTCTACACCGTGCGCACCGGCGTCACGTCGGTCCGGATCGGCCTCAAGGGGATCCTGAAGGAGGTGGGCGAGGAGACGGTGCTCGTGCGGGTGAGCCGCGTCTACAACTCGAGCGGGCCCGGCTCCGTCTGGATCGCGCGCCGCGTGCGCGTCGCCTTCGAAGAGGAGATGGTCGTCGAGCGGCGGCTGCGGGACGGCCGCGTCGGCGCGGCGACGCTCGCGAAGGCGCAGGTCGACGAGCGGATCAAGCTCTGGACGGCGGACATCACGCCGACGCTCGCCAGCCGGCTCGCACGGGCCGCGCGCTCTCGCGGCGGCGAAGATCCTCCTGCTCGGCCGCGACTCCTAGGGGAGCGCGGCGCGCAGCTCGCGCGCGGCGACCTCCGGGTCGTCCGCGCTCGACGATCGCCCGGACGACGGCGATCCGCCGGGCGCCCGCGGCGACGACCGTCTCGACGGTCGTGCGGTCGATCCCGCCGATCGCGAACCACGGCACGCTCGCGTTCGCGGCGGCGTGGCGGACGTAGTCGAGGCCCGCCGGCGTGCGTCCCTCCTTCGTCGGCGTCGCGTACACCGGGCCCGACCCCGGCGTAGGCGGCGTCGCCGGCGGCGGCGAGATCCTCCGGCCGGTGCGTGGAGACGCCGACGGGGAGCCCGAAGCGCGCCGCGGCGTCGACCGGCAGGTCGTCCTGGCCGACGTGGACGGCGTCCGCGCCCACGAGCACGGCGAGATCCGGCCGGTCGTTCACGACCAGCGGGACGTCGAGCCGCCGCGTGACCTCGCGGGCCTCCGCGAGCGCGTCGAGCAGCCGGCCGTCCGGCAGCGATTTCTCGCGCAGCTGGACGAGATCGACGCCGCCGCGCACGGCCGCCTCGAGGAAGTCCGCGAGGTCCGGCCGGTACGGCGTGACCAGGTACAGGCGCCGCTCGGCGACGAGCTCAGCCACCGGCGACGGGACGCGCGACGACGAGCGCGTCTCCCGTGGGCGAGCTCGACCTCGCCGTACGCGGCGCGCTCGACCGCCTCGCCGTTGCGCTCGACGAGCGCGAAGCGCCCGCCGAGCTCGAGCCGCTCGAGGAGGCGCGCGACCGTCTCTCCCGGCTCGAGCCGGTGCTCGCGGCCGTTGACGGTGCAGGTCGCGCTCACGGCTGTGTCACGAGCCCGACGGTCGGGCTCGACGGGCGGGCGGTCTCGCCCTCGACCATCACGCCGGCGCGGTACGCCGTCCGTCCCGCCTCGACCGCGAGCCGGAAGGCGCGGGCCATCGCGACGGGATCGTCCGCGTGGGCGATCGCCGTGTTGACGAGCACCGCGTCGGCGCCCATCTCCATCGCGTCGGCGGCGTGCGACGGCGAGCCGAGCCCGGCGTCGACGACGACCGGCACGCCGGCCTGCTCGATCATGATCCCGATCGCGTCGCGGAGCTTGAGGCCCCGGCCGGTCCCGATCGGCGCGGCGAGCGGCATGACCGTCGCGCAGCCGACCTCCTCGAGCCGCCGCGCGAGCACGGGGTCGGGGAGCATGTACGGGAGGACGGTGAAGCCGTCGGCGACGAGCTGCTCCGCCGCCCGGAGCGTCTCGACCGGGTCGGGCAGCAGGTAGCGCGGGTCCGGGATCACCTCGAGCTTGACCCAGTCCGGCAGCCCGCCGGCGCGGGCGAGGCGCGCGACGCGCACGGCCTCGTCGGCGGTCTCGCATCCGGCCGTGTTCGGGAGGAGGAGCAGGTCCTCGGGGAGGAAGTCGGTGATGTCCTCGCCGCCCCCGCGCGCGTCGAGGTCGATCCGGCGAACGGCCACGGTCACCATCTCGCAGCCCGACTCGGCAACGGCGTCGCGCATCGTCTCGAACGTGTCGTACTTGCCGGTGCCGGTGATCAGGCGCGAGCGGAACTCGCGGCCGGCGATCGTCAGAAGGTCGTTCGTCATGCGTCTCCCTTCGCTGGCATGACCCAGATCAGGTTCGGCGGTCGCGGCCTCCGTGGCCGCCTCTCAGCCCCCGTCAGGGGCTCCCGCGTTTCTCGTTCAGGGTAGCGCGCCCCGCCGCTAGCGGCCGGTGAAGCGCGGCTCGCGCTTCTCGACGAACGCGGCCATGCCTTCCTTCTGGTCCTCGCTCGCGAAGAGCATCGCGAAGAGGCGCGCCTCGGTCTCGAGGTTGCCGCGGTGGTCGCCCTGGAGGGCGAGGTTCGCCGCCTCCTTCGCGTACGCGAGGGCGACCGGGCTCTTCGAGGCGAGGGTGGCGCAGAGCTCGCGCGCCTTCGGCATCAGCTCCTCGGGCGGGTGCACCTGCTCGACGAGGCCGTGGGCGAGCGCCTCCTCGGCGTCGACCATCCGGCCGGTGTAGACGAGCTCCTTCGCGTAGCCGAGCGTGGTCGTGCGCGCGAGGCGCTGCGTACCGCCCCAGCCGGGGATGATCCCGAGGTTGACCTCCGGCTGGCCGAGCTTCGCCGTCGCGGACGCGAGCCGGATGTCGCAGGCGAGCGCGAGCTCGCAGCCGCCGCCGAGCGCGAAGCCGTTGATCGCCGCCACGGTCGGCTTCGGCATCGTCTCGAGGAGCGTCGCGCAGCGCTGGCCGAGCTCGCCCCAGCGGCGGCCCTCCATCACGCCGAGGGCCTGCATGTACTTGATGTCCGCGCCGGCGACGAACGCGCGGTCGCCGGCGCCGGTCATGAGGACGACCCGCGTCTCGTCGTCGGCCGCGAGCTCCTCGAGCCGGTCGCGCAGCGCCCCGGCGTGCTCGAGGTCGAGCGCGTTCATCGCGTCCGGCCGATTGACGGTGAGGGTCGCGACCCCGTTCTCGCGCTCGACGTCGATCGGCATCAGGCGCGGCCTCTTCCTCGCGTGATTCTCCCCCGGGGCCTTCGGCCCCTCGCCCCCGCTCTCGACGCTAGCGGAGAAATCCGCGCGGTGTGTGACCGGCTGTGGCGATTCGCGCGCCGAAGCGTCACGAGACTTGCCCCGCGGATCACGCCTCGGCCGGGACCTTCGCCTGGAGGAAGTCGACGATCTCCGAGACCGGCGCGCCCGGCGTGAAGACCTCGGCCACGCCTTGCTCCTTGAGCGCGTCGATGTCCGGCTTCGGGATCGTGCCGCCGACGACGACCAGCACGTCGTCGAGACCCTGGCTCGCGCAGGCCTTCCAGGATCTTGGGTACGAGGGTCATGTGCGCGCCCGACAGAATCGAGATCCCGACCGCGTCCGCGTCCTCCTGGAGGGCGGTCTCGACGATCTGCTCGGGGGTCTGGTGAAGGCCCGTGTAGATGACCTCCATGCCGGCGTCCCGCAGGGCCCGGGCGATGATCTTTGCGCCGCGATCGTGCCCGTCCAGCCCCGGTTTGGCGACGACAACTCTGATCGTCCTGGCCACGATGGGAGTATATGAGCGTGCGATTGAGGGTCATCGGCTCCTCGCCTGCCTGGCCGAACCCGGGCAGCGCGCAGTCCGGCTACCTCGTCGAGGGGGCGGGAACGCTCCTGCTCGACTGCGGGCCGGGCGTGCTCGGGCGCCTGCGCGAGAGCGGCGAGCTGCGACGTCGACGCGATCGCCGTCACGCACTTCCACCTCGACCACTGGGGCGACCTCGTCCCCTGGGCCTGGCTCGTCGCCTACGGCGAGGAGCGGGCCCGCCACGCGGAGCTCTGGCTCCCGCCCGGCGGGATGGCGCAGCTCGCGACGTTCGCCTCGCTCTGGGGCAACGAGCGGATGTTCGAGGGCGCGTTCGAGCTGCAACGAGTACGCGCCCGGCGAGCCGTTCGAGGCCGCGGGCTACGAGCTCGAGGCGCGGCAGGTCTTCCACTACGGGCTGCAGGCGTTCGGCTTCCGGATCCGCGACCACGCATCGGGAGCGCTCCTCGCCTACTCGGGCGACGCCGCGCCGAGCCCGGAGCTCGCGGCCCTCGCGTCCGGGGCCGACCTCTTCCTCTGCGAGGCGACGCTCGCCGACGGGTCGCTCGACGGCCCGGTGCGGGGGCACCTCTCGGCCGACGAGGCGCTCCAGGCGTGCGACGGGCCGATCCTGCTCACGCACAGGCCGGCCGAGCTGCCGGCGCCCGACGGGGTCCCGCTCGCCTGGGACGGTCTGGTCGTCCCGGTCGAGCCGCGCGGATCGTCCTAGGCCGCGGGAGTCGGCGTCTCGCCGCCGCCCCACCCTGCGCGGGCCGCGTTGCCCGCGAAGCGCTGGCGGCTCGCGGATCTCGACCGAGGCGATGCGCTCGGGCGGGTAGAACGTCCGGCCCACCTGCGGCCACTCGGCGTCGCGGGTGATGCCGGCGACGAGCGCGCGCGCCGCGGCGCGTCGCCTCGTCGGACTCGGCGAAGTAGGCCACGTCCACCTGCTCGCCGTCGACGAGATTGAGGACGAGGCAGTACGGCGCGTCGGTCGGCGCGGGACGCTCCTCGGCGCCCGCCTCGACGACCGGCGCCGGCTCGGGCGCCGCCGCGGGCTCCGGCTCGGCCGGCGCGGGAGGCGCGGCGGCCGGCTCGGGCTCGGCGACCGGAGGCGCGTTGAAGGCCACGCTCACATGGGCGGCCTCGTTGCGCTCGATCGTCGGCTCGGGCGCCGAAGGGACGGGGTCGGGAAGTGCGCTGGTGATGGACTCAAGGCTAGGGACGGGCGCGGCCGGAGCCGGGGCCTCGGGCGCGGCGGGCGCCTCGGGCTCGGGCTCGGGCTCGGCGTGCACGACGGGATCGGGGAGCGGCGTGACGACCAGCTCCGCAGGCGCGGGCTCGACGGGCTCGGGCTCCGGCTCCGGGACGGCGGCCACGACGGGCTCCGGCGCAGCGGCTCGGGCTCGGGCTCGGGCTCGACGGCTCGGGTTCCGGGACGCGGCCACGGGCTCGGGCCGCTGCCGACCGGGTCTCGGCGGCCGGCTCGGGCTGCAGGCTCCTCGGCGGGCGGCGGAACCGCGATCCGCAGGCCGAGGTCGCCGATCGGAGTGATGGCGGAGACGGTCGGCGCACCCTCGGCCGGAGCCGCAGGAGGGGCACCGGCGCCGAAAAGCTCGTCGAGCGCGCCGCGGATCTCGCTCGTCGTCGCGACGACCAGCTCGATCGGGCGGCCGAGCTCGTCCCGGATCTCCTGGAGCGCGCCGTCGTCGGTCGGGTCGGCGATCGCGACGAGCACGCGCTCGCCGGACGACTCGACCGGGAGGGCGTTGTGGTACCGGCACACGCGCTCGGGCAGCAGCTTGGCGGTCTCGCGCTCGTAGCCGCGGCCCTTGAGGCTCACGAACTGCAGCCCCCTCTGGCCGGCAAGGAGCCGGGCCAGGTCCTTCTCGTCGATCCAGCCCTTCTGGAGCAGGATCTCGCCCAGCCGACGGCCCGAGCGCTGGCCCTCCTCGAGAGCCGCCTCGAGCTTTTCCTTGCTCAGGAGCCCGGCCCTGTACACCAGGGTGCCGAGCGGAGCGTCGGGCCGCTCCCAACGGGTGCCGTTCGACTGCTCCATGGGGGATTCGTTCTCCGGATTCGCCAGCATGTGTGAGGGGCCGTGCTACTTCCCACCTTGGGTCGGTCGAAAGGGGGACATGCGGAATCCCCCCGAAGGGGGAGGCGGGTCGACGGAGGGCGCGACGGAGCTAGAAAACCGGCGTCTCGCGCCAGGTTCCCCAGACCTCGCGCAGCGCGTCGCACATCTCGCCCATCGTCACGTACGCGCGCGAGGCGTCGATGATCGCGGGCATCAGGTTCCGGTCCTCGTGGGCCGCGTCGGCCTTCAGCCGGGCGAGCGCGCTCTCGACCGCGGCCGCGTCACGGCGCGCCCGCAGCGCCTGCACGCGCTCGATCTGCTTGCGCTCGAGGGCGGCGTCGATGTGGAGGATCTCGATCTCCTTCTCGTCGGGATCCTCGTAGCGGTTGACGCCCACGATCACGCGCTCGCCGCGCTCGACCTCGTTCTGGAAGCGGAAGGACGCCTCGGCGATCTCGCGCTGGAAGAAGTTCTCCTTGATCGCCGGGATGACGCCGCCGAGCTTCCGGATCCGGTCGAAGTAGTCGTACGCCTCCTCCTCGAGCCGGTTCGTCAGGTTCTCGACGAAGTAGGAGCCGCCGAGCGGGTCGATCGTCGACGCGACGCCGGTCTCGTGCGCGATCACCTGCTGGGTGCGGAGCGCGATCTTGACCGCATGCTCCGTCGGCAGCGCGAGCGCCTCGTCGAACGAGTTCGTGTGGAGCGACTGGGTCCCGCCGAGCACCGCGGCGAGCGCCTCGAGCGCCGTGCGGACGATGTTCACCTCGGGCTGCTGCGCCGTCAGCGAGACGCCGGCGGTCTGCGTGTGGAAGCGCATCAGCCACGAGCGCGGGTTGCGCGCGCCGTAGCGCTCGCGCAGCTCCTTCGCCCAGATCCGCCGCGCGGCGCGGTACTTCGCGATCTCCTCGAAGAAGTCGATGTGCGCGTTGAAGAAGAACGAGAGGCGCGGCGCGAAGTCGTCGACGTCGAGCCCGCGCGCCATCGCCGCCTCGACGTACGCGAACCCGTCGGCGAGCGTGAAGGCGAGCTCCTGCGCGGCGGTCGAGCCGGCCTCGCGGATGTGGTAGCCGGAGATCGAGACCGGGTGCCAGAGCGGCACCTCCTTCGCGCAGTGCTCGATCATGTCCACGCAGAGCCGCATGGACGGCTCGGGCGGGAAGATCCACTCCTTCTGCGCGATGTACTCCTTGAGGATGTCCGTCTGGATCGTCCCGCGCAGCTTGTCGGCCGGGACGCCCTGCTCCTCGCCGACGCAGATGTAGAACGCGAGCAGCATCGCCGCCGGCGCGTTGATCGTCATCGAGGTCGAGACCTCGTCGAGCGGGATGCCGCTGAAGAGCAGCTCCATGTCCTCGAGCGAGTCGATCGCGACCCCCTCGCGGCCGACCTCGCCGAGCGACTTCGCGTGGTCCGAGTCGTAGCCCATCAGCGTCGGCATGTCGAAGGCGGTCGAGAGGCCGGTCTGGCCGTGCTCGAGCAGGTAGCGGAAGCGCTCGTTCGTCTCCGCGGCCGTGCCGAAGCCGGCGAACTGGCGCATCGTCCAGAGGCGGCCGCGGTACATCGACGGGTAGACGCCGCGCGTGTACGGATAGACCCCCGGGAAGCCGAGGTCGCGCTCGTAGTCGATCTCGACCGTGTCCGGCGTCGCGAGCGGCTCGACCTCGAGCCCCGACATGGTCGTGAAGAGGGCGTCGCGCTCCGGCTTCGCCTCGTAGAGCTCCTCGCGCCAGGCCTCGGTTGCGTTTTCCGCAGCCGCGCGCTCTTCCGCAGTCGCCATGCGTCACATTGTACGGCGCGGGTGCCCGCTACCCGACTGCGGCGACCGCGATCACGGCGCCGACTACGAGAAGCGCAACGCCGATCGCGCGCCTGAGCGCGCGCTCCGACAGATGGCCCGTGAGGCGGGCGCCGATGAGCGAGCCGGGGATCGCGGCCGCGACCGAGACGGCGAGCACGTCCCACTCGACCTCGAGCCGGACAAGGTGGCCGAGGAAGCCTGAGACGCCGAGGAAGAACCCGACCACGAGGTTCGTGCCGACCGCGCGATGCGGCGTCATCCCGATCCCCTTCAGGAGCGCGGGCAGCCGGAGCGTCCCCAGGATCAGCCCGACCGCGCCGCCGAGCAGGCCGATGACCGATCCGGACGCGACCGCCACCGCGCGGGGGTCGCCCGGCTTGTCCGGCGTCGGCGCGAGCCCGACGAGCAGGTCGAGCCCGCTGTAGACGAGCACCACGGCGATCAGCCCGAGCAGGAGACCTTCGGGCACGAGCCCGGAGAAGTAGCCCGCCGACGAACGCGGCGACGACCGAGGGCGGCGTCATCCAGGCGACGATGCGCCAGTCGACGCGCCCGGCCCGCGCGTGGGCGATCCCGCCGACGAGCGCCGAGACGGCGCTGACGGCGATGTTCGTCCCGGCCGCGGCCGCGGCGTTCCCCGACGCGAGCAGCACGGCCGGGAGGCGCAGGCTCCCGAGCACGAGCCCGACCGCCGAACCGAGCAGCGCGGCCGCGAACGAGCCGACGGCGGCGACGATCAGATTCGTCACGCAGTCGTCACGGAGTCGGCACGAAGAGGCGTCGGGGCCGGTCTAGGGTGGAAATCCCGCCCTCGTTCAGGCGTCCCGACCGGGGCCGCCGGGCTTCCAGAGCGGCTCCTCGTCGCCGCGCTCGGCGTTCGCCGCCCGGGCGAGGATGAACAGGAGGTCGGAGAGGCGGTTGAGGTACGCGCGGGCCTCCGGGTTGACCGGCTCGCGGCGCGCGAGGGTCACGACGCGGCGCTCGGCGCGGCGGCAGACGGTCCGCGCCAGGTGGAGCAGGGCGGCCGCCTCGCTCCCGCCCGGGAGGATGAACGAGCGGAGCATCGGGCAGGTCGGCGTTCGCCTCGTCGCAGCGCTCCTCGAGCCAGGCGACCTGCTCGGCCGTGACGCGGAGGCGCTCGCGCTTCGTGTCGCTGAGCGGGACGGAGAGGTCGGCGCCGAGGTCGAAGAGGTCGTTCTGCACCTGCCGGAGCGGGTCGGCCGGCGCGCCGCGCGTGAGCGCGAGCCCGAGCAGCGCGTTCAGCTCGTCGACGTCGCCTGCCGCCTCGATGCGCGCGTCGTCCTTCGGCGACCCGCTCGCCGCTGCCGAGGCTCGTCTCCCCCGCGTCGCCCCCGCGCGTGTAGATCCGGTCCATCCGGATCGGCTCGTCGCGGTTGCGGCTCATGCGGGCGCCGCGGCCGGCTCGGCGCGCTCGACGAGGCCGAGCACCGAGCGCGCGATCACGAGGCGCTGGATCTCGCTCGTCCCCTCGTAGATCTCGGTGATCTTCGCGTCGCGGAAGTAGCGCTCGACCGGGAACTCGGTCGTGAAGCCGTAGCCGCCGAGGATCTGGATCGCCTCGCCGGTGCCGCGGCGCGCGAGCGACGACGCGAAGAGCTTCGCCTTCGCGCCGGCCTCGCCGTGCGGCTCGCCGCGGTCGCGCAGCCACGCGGCGCGGTAGACGAGCAGCCGCGCGGCGTCGAGCTCGGTCGCGAAGTCCGCGAGCTTCTCCTGGATCGCGCCGAACTCCGCGATCCGCTTGCCGAACTGCCGCCGCTCGAGCGCGTACGCGCGCGCCGCGTCGTAGGCGGCCTGCGCGATCCCGAGCGCCTGCGCCGCGATGCCGATCCGCCCGCCGTCGAGCGTCGCCATCGCGATCCGGAAGCCCTTGCCCTCCTCGCCGAGCAGCCGGTCGCCCGACACCGCGACATCCTCGAGCACGAGGTCGACGGTCGAGCTCGAGTGGAGGCCGAGCTTCGAGTGCTCCTTCGTGACCGCGAGCCCGTCGGCCTCGCCGTCGACGAGGAAGCACGAGATGCCGGCCTCGCCGCGCGCGAACACGAGCGCCGTCCCGCCGAACGCGCCGTTCGTGATCCACTGCTTCGTCCCGTTCAGCCGCCACCCGTCGCCGTCCGCGTCGGCCCGGGTCTGAAGCGAGCGGGCGTCCGAGCCCGAGCCGGACTCGGTCAGCGCGAAGACGCCGATCTTCTCCCCACGCGCCATCGGCGGCACGAGCGTCTCGCGCTGCTCGTCGGTGCCGAACTTGGCGATCGGAAGCGTCGCGGCGCTGGTGTGCACGGCGACGGTGACGCCGATGCCTGCGTCGGCGCGCGAGATCTCCTCGAGCACGAGCATGTAGGCGAGGAAGTCCGTGCCCGCGCCGCCGAGCTCCTCGGGGACGCAGACGCCCATGAACCCGAGCTCCGCGAGCTTCGGCACGAGCTCGTGCGGGAAGCGGTGCTCGCGGTCCCAGTCGGCCGCGTGCGGCGCGATCTCGGCGTCGGCGAACTCGCGCGCGACCGCCTGGATCTCGCGCTGCTCGGCCGTCAGCTCGAAGTCCATGCCGCGATTCTAGGGCGGGCGCGCGCCGCCTCGACCGGCGACGCGATCCGTACGCTTCGGCCCATGCGGAACCCCCTGGTCGCGGTCGGCCCGCCTCGCGCCACGGACGAGCAGCACCGCGTCACGACGTTCGAGCTCTTCTTCGACCTCGTTTTCGTGTTCGCCGTCACGCAGGTGACCGGCTTCATGGCCGCAGCGCACAGCGGGCACGGCGTCGTTCGCGGCTTCCTGCTCCTCGGCCTGCTCTGGTGGCTGTGGTCGAGCTATGCCTGGCTCGGGAACCAGGCGCACGCGGACGAGGGTGTGATCCGCGTCGCGATGACGGTCGCGATGGCTGCGGTCTTCGTCGTCGCGCTGACGATCCCGGAGGCGTGGGACGACCTGCCGGGCGGGCTCGACGGGCCGGTCGTGCTGGTCGTCATGTACGTGGTCGCGCGCCTCATCCATCTCGGCGTCTACGTCGTGGCCGCGGGAGACGACGCCGGCCTCATCCACCAGGTCGCGATCACGGTCGCGCCGATGCTGGCGGGCGCCGCGCTCCTCCTCACCGGCGCGCTGATCGGCGGGACGGCGCAGACGGTGCTCTTCGCCGCCGGCCTCGCTGTCGACTGGGCCGGCACGTACGTGACCTCGAAGGAGGGCAGCTGGCGGATCCACAGCGCCGCCCACTGGACGGAGCGCCACCAGCTCTTCGTCATCCTCGCGATCGGGGAGTCGATCGTCGCGATCGGCGCCGGCGCCGCCCGGGAGCCGATCAGCCTCCCGCTCCTGACCGGCGCCGTGCTCGGCGTGCTCGTCTCCGTCTGCCTGTGGTGGCTGTACTTCGACGTCGTCTCGCGCGCCGCCGAGCAGGAGCTCGCCCAGGTCACGGGCGCCGCGCGGGTGCAGCTGGCGATCGACGCGTACACGTACCTCCACTTCCCGCTGATCGCGGGGATCGTCGCTCACCGCGCTCGGCGTCGAGGAGGTGCTCGCGCACGCGGGCGACCGGAGACGGGCTGGGCTCGTTCGCGTCGGCCGCGCTGTTCGGCGGGCTCGCGCTCTACCTCGCCGGGCACGTGAGCTTCAAGCGGCGAATGCACGGCGCGCTCAACGGCCCGCGGCTCGCGACGGCCGTGGCGCTGGCGCTCTGCATCCCGCTCGGCGCGGCCGCGCCGCCGCTCGTCGCGCTCCTGCTCGCGATCGGCGTGCTCGGGACGCTCGTCGCGGTCGAGACGGCCCGCTACGCCGCCGTGCGCGAGACCCTCCGTCACGCGGACGCCTGAGCTCGGGCACGAACCCGGCACGCTTCCGCGCCCCACACGCGCGCATTTCCGCGCTAGCGTCAGAAACGGGGGCGAGGGGCCGAAGGCCCCGGGGGTGAGCTAGACGCGCGAGGCGATCGGCGCTACGCCGCGGCGAACTCGAGGGCGATCGCGCGGAGGCGCGGCTCGGCCTCGCGGAACGCGTGGACGACGGTCGGGTCGAACTGGCGGCCCGCCTCGTCGAGGATGTCGGAGCGCGCGTACTCCCAGGAGCGGGCCTTCCGGTACGGGCGGTCGCTCGTGATCGCGTCGAGCGAGTCGGCGACCGCGAAGATCCGCGCGCCGAGCGGGATCTCCTCGCCGCGCAGGCCGTCCGGGTAGCCGGTGCCGTCCCAGCGCTCGTGGTGGTGGCGGACGACCTCGAGCCCCGGCCCTCGGAGGAACGCGACGCCGCCGAGCATCTGCTCGCCGAGCACCGTGTGCGTCCGCATCAGCCGCTCCTCCGACTCGGTCAGCGGCTTCGGCTTCTGGAGGATCTGGTCGGGGATCCCGATCTTGCCGACGTCGTGGAGCAGGAACCCGTACTGCGCGCTCTGCTGGTCGGCCAGCTCGGGCGCGACCAGGCGGGACAGCTCCATCGCGTACCGCTGCACCCGCTGCGAGTGCGCCCGCGTGCCGGTGTCCTTCGTCTCGAGCGCGCTCGCGAGCGCGGAGACCGTCTCCTGGTACGCCTTCTGGAGCGAGCAGGCGCTGGCCGCGCTCGATCTCGAGGATGTGGCGCAGGTCGCGGGCGTAGAGGAAGAGCTGCTCCTCGGGCTCGGTCGTCTTCGCCGCCCGGAACGGCGTCCCGTGCAGGCCGCCGGCGAGGCGCTCGACGACGGCGAGGAGCTCGAGCGGGCTGAACGGCTTGCGCAGGTACGCGTCGGACCCGGCCGCCTGGGCGCCGTCGCGGGTGCCGGACTCGCTCCCCGTGAGGAGGACGACCGGAATGCCTGCAGTCACGGGGTCCGACTTGAGCTCGCGGCAGTACTCGAGGCCGGTGACGCCCGGCATGCTCACGTCGAGGACGATCGCGTCGGGGGCGCTTGCGCTGACGGAGCGGCGGGCGGCGACGACGTGCTCGGCTTCGTCGACCTCGACCTCGACGGCCTCGAAGGTCGTCCTGACGAGGGCCCTGAGCGCCGCATCGTCATCCACGAGCAAGAGCCTCACCCTGGTGCCCCTCCTCCCTACCTTGCAGGCCCCCTGACTCGTTACGTATCGGCCGGTTGTAAACGGCCTTTAGGGGAGCTTCAAGGTTTCGTCGAGCGGAACCGGCTCGAGTGTTTCAGTACGTATAGAAACCTACACCGGACTTGCGTCCGAGACGACCCTCGGCCACATGCCGGCGCAGCAGCGGGCACGGTTCGTAGCGGTCGTCGTGCAGCCCGCGCTGCAGCACCTCGAGGATCGCGACGCACGTGTCGAGCCCGATCAGGTCGGCGAGCGCGAGCGGCCCCATCGGGTGGTTGAAGCCGAGCTTCGCGATCGTGTCGATCGCCTCCGGCTCCGCCACCCCGTCGTGCAGCGCCCACACGGCCTCGTTGATGAACGGCATCAGGATCCGGTTCGAGACGAAGCCGGGGAAGTCGTTCGCCTGCGCCGGCGTCTTGCCGAGCTCCTCGGCGAGCGCGACCACGGCCGCGGCCGTCTCGTCCGACGTCCCGGGATGCGCGGACGACCTCGACCAGCGTCATCACCGGCACCGGGTTGAAGAAGTGCATCCCGATCACGCGATCGGGTCGTCCGGTCTCGGCGGCGAGCGAGGCGATCGGGATCGAGGACGTGTTCGACGCGAGGATCGCCTCGGGCGGGAGCGCCGCGTCGGCCCGGCGGAAGATGTCCTTCTTCGTCTCCGCCTCCTCGACGACCGCCTCGACCATCAAGTCGGCCGGCGCCAGGTCGTCGGCCGGCTCGATCCGCTCGAGCACGGCGGCCGGATCGACGTCGGCGCCCTTCTCGGCGAGGCGCGTGAGGCTCTTCTCCATCGTCGCGAGCGCCTTGTCGGTCGCGCCC
Source organism: uncultured Actinomycetes bacterium (assembly GCA_963696365.1). Lineage (GTDB taxonomy): Bacteria > Actinomycetota > Thermoleophilia > Gaiellales > Gaiellaceae > CAVOKD01. Next base: position 230,902 of record CAVOKD010000007.1, on the reverse strand, counting down.
GGGAACGGGTCGTGCAGCAGGACGTGCCGACCCGGAGGCGGCGAAGGTCTGCGCGATGCCGCCGCCCATCTGGCCCGCGCCGACCACGAGAACGCGCTCGAAGGTCACGCCGTGACTCTAGAGCGCCAGCCGTCGCGGGTGACGGCGCACATGACGGCGTCGACGACGGCCGCCCGCGTCGTCCGGGAGGAAGGCGCGGAGCACGCCCTCCTCCGCGAACCCGAGGCGGCGCAGGACGCCCCGCATCGCGGCGTTCTCGACGTGCGTCGTCGCCTGCACGCGCTCGGCGCCCTGGTCGAACAGGTACGCGGTGAGGAGCCCGACCGCCTCCCGGCCGATCCCGCGGCCGCGGTCCGCGCTGTCGAAGACCGTGATCCCGAGCTCGTAGACGCCCGGTGGGGTCGCGCCGAAGGGATTGCGGGCGCCGACGTCGCCGACGAGCCGGCCGTCCACCTCGATTCCGAGGTCGAGGAACCCGTCCACCTCGCGGCCCGAGCGGGCGATCCGGGCGCGCACGCGATCGTCCGTCGTCTCGTCCGGCGGGAAGCCGCCGTACGCCGGGTCGTCGAACGCGGCGCGGACGACGGCCGAACTCGTCCTCGCGCAACGGGCGCAGCACGACCGTCTCCCCGCGGAGCACGAGCCCTCCCACGGGCTAGACCTCGATCAGGAGCGCGTCGCCCTGGCCGCCGCCGGAGCAGATCGCCGCGAGGCCGAGCCCGCCGCCGTTGCGGCGCAGGTCGTAGATCATCGTCGAGAGGATCCGCGCGCCGGACGCGCCGATCGGGTGCCCGAGCGCGACCGCGCCGCCGTTCACGTTCACGCGCTCCGGGTCGGCGCCGAGCATCGCGGTGGAGTTGAGGACGACGGACGAGAACGCCTCGTTCAGCTCGAGCCGCTCGACGTCGCCGATCCCCTTCCCGGCCTTCTCGAGCGCGCGGGCCCCCGCCTTCGCCGGCGTGCGCGCGAGGTACGCGAAGTCGTCCGCGACGTACGCCTGGGAGAGGATCCGTGCCAGCGGCTCGAGCCCGCGGCGCTCGGCGAACTCCTCGCTCGTGACGACCAGCGCACCGGCGCCGTCGTTCACGCCCGGGCGTTGCCGGCCGTCGTCGTGCCCTCGGGGTCGAACACGGGCTTGAGCGACGCGAGCTTCTCGAGCGACGTGTCGCGGCGCGGGCCCTCGTCGGTCGCGAGGTCGCCCACCGGGACGATCTCGTCCTCGAAGAGCCCCTCGTCCTGCGCGTGCACGGCCCGCTCGTGCGAGCGGAGCGCCCAGGCGTCCTGGTCCTCGCGGGAGATCCCGAGCTCGCGGGCGACGAACGAGGCCTGCTGGACCATGTGCCGCTTGTCGAAGGTCGACGTCAGCCCGTCGTGGACCATCGAGTCGATCACGATCCCGTCGCCGAGCCGGTAGCCGAAGCGCGCGTTCTTCAGGAGGTACGGCGCGTTCGACATCGACTCCATCCCGCCGGCGACGACGACCTCGTGGTCGCCGGCGCGGATCATCTGGTCGGCGATCTCGACCGCGCGCACCGAGGAGGCGCACACCTTGTTGATCGTGTCCGCGGGCGTCTCGACCGGGAGGCCCGCGCCGACCGCCGCCTGGCGCGCGGGCGCCTGGCCTGCTCCGGCCTGGAGGACCTGGCCCATGATCACGTACTCCACCTCCGCCGGCTCGAGGCCGATTCGCTCGAGCGCGGCCCGGATCGCGATGCGAGCCGAGCTCGGTCGCCTCGTACTTCGCGAGGCCGCCGCCGAGCTTGCCGAACGGCGTCCGAACGGCCGAAACGATCACGGAGCTGGACACGCGCCGGAGGCTAGCAGCGCGCCCTCGGGCTACCGGCCGCGGCGCTCCTCCCAGGCCTCGACCATCGCGAGCCGGTCGAGGATGGTCGGGTGCGTCTCGAAGAACGCCTTCGTCCACGCCGGCGGGTCGGGGTCGGCGAGGAGCGTCGTGGAGAAGCCCTCGAAGAGGTCGCGCGCGGCGGCCGGGTCGTCGGTCGTCTCGAGCGCGACCCAGTCGGCCTCCGCCTCCATGTGCCGCCCGACGGCGGTGAGCGCGGGGAGCGCGAGGAACTGGAGGCCGACGAACACGAGCAGGGCGAGGGGCATCGCGGCCGGGTCGCGCATGCCGCCGCGCCGCCGCGTCGACCCGCGCGATCAGCCAGGCGCCCGGGAACGCGAAGAGCGCGTACCAGGCGATCCCCTTCGGGATGTGCTCGCTTGCGTGGTGCCCGAGCTCGTGCGCGATCACGACGATCAGCTCGTCGTCGTCGAAGCGCCCGTCGAGGATCGTGTCCCAGAGGATGATCCGCCGGCTCGGGCCCATGCCCGCCGCCTGGGCGTTCGGCGCCGTCGTCTCGGTCGAGACCTCGACGACGTCGATCCGGATCTCCGGCAGCCCGTCCTCGCGCGCGAGCCGGTCGGCGGCCGCGAGCAGCGCCGGGTCCTCGCAGGCGCTCGCCGGACCCGAGGTACGGGTAGACGAAGGCGAAGAGCGCGTAGAGCCCGACGAAGACGGCCGCGCCCGGGATCCACCAGTAGCGGGGCAGCAGCCGCGCGAAGCCCATCACGATCAGGATCGCGAGCGAGAGCCCGACGAACTCGCCGCCGAGCCCGAGCCAGCCGCCCAGGATCGAGCTCGTCGTAGCCGGCGCTGCTCAGGCCGTGGCGGCGCTGCCACCAGAGCTCGAGGATCCCGAACGGCAGCACGCTCAGCCAGACGAGCGCGAGGCCGAGCATCGCGAGGAGCATCCCCGAGCCGATCGGCCCCGCCGCCGACTCGCGCAGGAAGCGGGCGCCGCGCCACGCGTAGAGCGCGAGCACGACGAAGGTGGTGACGAGCGAGCCGATGAAGAGCAGCCGCACGACGCGCTCGTAGTCGTGCGCCGCGCGCAGCTGCTCGGCCGTGAAGTAGTCGTGCTCGTCCAGGGACGGCAGGGTCAGGTCGGACGGGCACGCGGCTCTCGCCAGAGGAGGACCGCGACGACGATCCAGGCGGCCGCGGCCGCCGCGAGGATGACGACGCCGAGGAGGCGGCGGGCGCTAGGCCGGCGCAAGGCCCGGGCCCGCGCCGGGCGCGAGGGGCTCCGGCTCGGCCGGCTCCGGCTCGGGCTCGACGCGCCGCTCGGCCGGCCCGCTGTAGGGGTAGCGGTCGGTCAGGTAGAGGAAGCCGTAGCCGCTCGTCTGGGCCCAGTAGCGGAGCACGTAGGCGCCGGCGTTCCGCAGGCCGACCGGCATCCGCCCGGTCGCGAGCGACACGAACCAGCCGAAGATCGCGACCGTGATCAGGAAGCCGGTGAACGAGATCGCGACGAGCCAGGCGGGGATGTCGAGGATCCCGCGGAACCCGGTGATCCAGCGGTTCTGGCGCTCCGGGCCGTCGATCTCGAGGTCGACCGGGTAGCGTGCCGGGCGCGCCGGTGAACCCGGGGAACGGGTTCGCGACGAGCCCGAGGAACGCGTACACGTGGACGCCGTAGCGCAGGTAGGCCGAGAGGAAGCGGTGGAACGACGGACGGCGACCGTCCCATGAAGAGCGTCGCCCACCAGTTGAGGAAGGCGACGATCAGCGCGAGCACCGACCAGAGGATCAGCCACACGAGGTGCGGGAACGCGAGCGGCAGGCGGAAGAGCACCAGGAGGCGCGAGCGGCGGAGCTCGTCCTCGATCACGATCCGGATCGGCCGCGCCGGCGCCGGCCGCGCGGCCGGCGGCTCGAACGGATCGGTCGACGGGTACCGGTCGGTGAGGAGCAGGAGGTACGCGCCCGTCTGCGCCCCGTAGCGGAGCGCGTACGCGACCAGGTCGCGGAATCCCTGCGGCATCCGCCCGCGGACGAGGATCGCGAACCAGGCGAGGAAGGCGACGAGGACCGCGATCCCGGCCGCGCTGCCGCCGCCGCCCGACCACTCGCCGTTCTCCTGCTGCTGCGACCCGCCGCCGCCGCCGCCGGCCGGCCAGCCGAGGAGCGCCGACGCGAGGATGATCGCCGGGAGCGCGAGGAAGAGCCGGAAGCCCGTCTTCCAGCGGCTCTGCCGCTCGGGGCCGTCGATCTCGACGTCGACGGGGTAGCCCGGGTCGCCCGCGAAGCCCGGGTACGGGTTGGCCGCGAGGTAGAGGTACGCGGAGAGGTGCGTCACGTAGCGGACGTACGCCGCGAGGAAGCGGTGCAGCCCGCCGGGCAGCCGGCCGGAGAACAGCGCGATGAACCACGCCACGATCGCGACGAAGAACGCCCCGATCGTCCAGAAGAGCACCCAGATCAGGTGCGGGATGGCGAGGAGCAGGCGGAAGAAGACGGTCAGCCGCGAGCGCTCGAGGTCGTCCTCGACCACGAGGCGAACCGGATGCGCGGGCGCCTCTCCCCCCGTCGCCGGCTCGGGCTCCCAGCTCGGCGGCTGCTCCACGCGGGCAGTATTGCGCCGTTCGCCGGACGGCGACGACCGCGCCGCGTCGTCCGTTAGGTTCCCGCCCGCGTGCCCGAGCCCCTGATCGAGATCCGCAGCCTGACGAAGCGCTACCGCAAGGTCGTCGCGGTCGACGACCTCTCCTTCTCGGTCTTCCCCGGCCGCATCACCGGGTTCGTCGGCCCGAACGGCGCCGGGAAGACGACCACGCTCCGCTCGCTCCTCGGCCTCGTCACGCCGACCTCCGGCGAGGCGCTGATCGAGGGGAAGCCGTACGCGCGGCTCGCGGCTCCCGCCATGCGGGTCGGCGCGGTGCTCGAGACCTCGACGTTCCACCCGGGCCGCAGCGGGCGCAACCACCTGCGGACGATCGCGGCCGCGGCCGGGATCCCGCGCGGGCGCGTCGAGGAGCTGCTCGAGCTCGTCGGCCTCGCGGACGCGGCGCGGCGCCGGGTGGGCGGCTACTCGCTCGGGATGCGCCAGCGCCTCGGCCTGGCCGCCGCGCTCCTCGGCGATCCCGAGATCCTCGTCCTCGACGAGCCGGCGAACGGCCTCGACCCGGAGGGGATCCGCTGGCTGCGGACCTTCCTGCGCGGCCTCGCCGCCGAGGGCCGCACGGTGCTCGTCTCGAGCCACGTCCTCGCCGAGCTCGCGCAGACGGCTGACGACGTCGCGATCATCGCCAAGGGCCGGCTCGTCGCACACGCGCCCGTGGACGAGCTGACCGCGCGGGCCGGCGCCGGGACGCGCGTCCGCTCGCCGGACGCGGCGCGGCTCCGGGAGCTCCTCGCCGCCGAGGGGATCGAGGCGACCGACGCCGGCGACGCGCTCGCGGTGAAGGCGCCGCCCGAGCGGGTCGGCGAGCTCGCCGCCGCGAACGGGATCGTGCTCCACGAGCTGACGACCGAGTCGTCCTCGCTCGAGGAGGTCGTCCTCGAGCTGACCGGCCGCGAAGGCGAGGCGAAGCCCGGATGACCCGGCTCGTCGTCGCCGAGTGGCTGAAGCTCCGGACGACGTGGGGCGTCTGGGTCTACCTCGCGCTCCTCCTCGGCGTGACCGCGCTCGGAGTCGCGGGGACGATCGCGGCCGACGAGGGCGGCTGGGCGCCGGAGGACACGCGGGCGGTGCTCGAGACCCCCGGCCTCGCGACGCTCTTCGTCCTGCTGCTCGGCGCGGTCGGGTTCACGAACGAGTTCCGGCACGGGACGATCGGCCAGACGTTCCTGATCACGCCGCGCCGGGAGCGCGTGCTCGGCGTGAAGCTCCTCTTCTTCGCGCTGCTCGGAGTCGTGTTCGGCCTGGTCGCGTACGCGCTCATGCTCGCGATGGCGATCCCGTGGCTCGGCGCCAAGGACGTGGACATCTCGCTCGACGAGCACGGCCGTGCGGGACACGTTCACCGGCGTCGTGGTCGCCTGCGCGCTGCTCGCCGCCTTCGGCGCGGCGGTCGGCGGCGCCGTCCGGAACCAGGTCGGCCGCGGTCGTCGGGATCCTCCTCTGGTTCCTGCTCGTCGAGTTCCTCGTCGGCGCGCTCCTCGACGTGATCGGGATCGGCGAGGTCGCGAAGTACCTCCCGTCGCGCGCGTCGGGCCAGATCACCGGCGGGATGGACGGCGGCGAGGAGGAGCTCTCCGCCGCAGGCGGGGGCGCTCGTGACGCTCGGCTGGACGGCGCTCGCCGCGGCGGTCGCGTCCGTCTCGCTGCGCCGCGACGTGGCCTGAGCGGGCGCCTTGCTTCACGCGAAACCGTCGCGTACGCTCCGACCGATGACGACCTTCCTCCCCGCAACGGACTGGGCTTGGCCGGGCGAGCGGGGCGGGAGCGTCGCCTGCTGACCCAGGCGCGAACAGCCCGACCCGCTCGAGACCTTCCGCTTGGAGGGTCTTTTTGTATGCACGGACGATGACGACCACGACCTCGATCCCCACCGACCTCGTCACCCCGCTCGGGGCGTACCTGGCCCTGCGCTCGGCCGGCGGCGCGAGCTTCCTGCTCGAGTCGGTCGAGAAGGGCCGCCTCGGCCGGCACAGCCTCGTCGGCACGGGCTCGCGGCTCGTGTCGTTCGACGAGGCGGAGGCGGAGGTGGCCGCGGGACGCCCGGTGGTCGGCTACCTCGGCTACGACCACGTCGCGAGGCTCGAGCCGACCGTGCCGCTCCCCGAGCCCGGGCCCGACCTGCCCGAGAGCCGGTTCGTGGTCGCGGACACCCTCGTCCGCTTCGACCATGCGCGCGCGACGGCCGAGGTGCTCGCGGGCGACCGCGACGCGGTGGCCGCGCTCCTCGACTGGCCGGTCGCACCGCCGCCCGAGGCCGCCGGCGCGCCCGCCGGGCGAGACGCGCCGCGCGCCGGAACGCGCGACGTACGAGGCGTCGGTCGCGGCCGCCAAGCGGGAGATCGCCGCGGGCGAGGCGTTCCAGATCGTCCTCTCCCAGCGCGCCGAGCGGCCGACCGCGGTCTCCGCCGTCGCGCTCTACCGGGCGCTGCGCCAGGTGAACCCCTCCCCCTACCTCTTCCTGCTCGAGCTCGGCGACCTCGCGCTCGTCGGCTCCTCGCCCGAGACGCTCGTCAAGCTCGTCGGGCGCCGGGCGAGCCTCAACCCGATCGCCGGGACGACCGAGGCCGGCGAGGGCGACGCAGAGCGGCTGCTCGCGTCCGAGAAGGACCGGGCCGAGCACGTGATGCTCGTCGACCTGGGCCGCAACGACCTCTCGCGCGTCTGCAAGGCCGGGACGGTGCGCGTCGTCCGCTCGCTCGAGGCGGAGCGCTATTCGCACGTCACGCACCTCGTCTCGGAGGTGGCCGGGCGAGCTCGCCGACGGACGGAACGCCTTCGACCTGCTCCGCGCGTGCTTCCCGGCGGGAACGGTGTCCGGCGCGCCGAAGGTGCGCGCGATGCAGCTGATCTCCGAGCTCGAGGGCCACCGGCGCGGGCCGTACGCCGGCGCGGTCGGCTACGCGCTCCCGGACGGCGACCTCGACACGTGCATCGCGATCCGGACGGTCGTCCTCACGCCCGGGCTCGCCCGCCTCCAGGCGGGCGCCGGAATCGTCGCCGACTCCGATCCCGCAGCCGAGCACCGGGAGTGCCTGAACAAGCTCGCCGCCCTCGAGGCCGCCATCGAGCTCGCGGAGCAAGGAGCCTGACGTGGTCCTGCTCGTGGACAACTACGACTCGTTCACGTACAACCTCGCGCACCTCTCGAGGAGCTCGGCGCGGAGGTGACCGTGCTACGGAACGACGCGGTCGACGCAGACGCGGCGGAGAAGCTCGGGCCGAGCCACCTCGTCATCTCCCCGGGTCCCGGCCGGCCGGAGGGCGCGGGCGCGACGCTCGAGATCGTCGAGCGGCTCGCGCCGACGACGCCGACGCTCGGCGTCTGCCTCGGCCACCAGGCGATCGTCGAGGCGTTCGGCGGCGAGGTCGGCCAGGCGCAGCGGCTCGTTCACGGGAAGGCGTCGCTTCGTGAGCCACGGCGGCGAGGGCCTCTTCACGGGCCTGCCGAACCCGCTCGAGGCGGGGCGCTACCACTCGCTCGCCGCGACCCGCGTCCCCGAGAGCCTCGAGGTGACCGCGCGCACGGACGACGGCGAGGTGATGGGCGTGCGGCACCGCGACTACCCGGTCGACGGAATCCAGTTCCACCCCGAGTCGGTGCTGACGCCGAACGGGCGGGACCTGCTCGAGACGTTCCTCGGAGGCAGCGCGATGAACGTCCAGGACGCGCTCGCCCGCCTGCTCGAGGGCCGCGACCTCACGCGCGAGGAGGCGCGCGAGGTGATGGGCTGCGTCATGCGCGGCGAGGCGACGCCGGCGCAGATCGGCGGACTGCTCGTCGCGCTGCGCTTCAAGGGCGAGACGGCGGACGAGATCGCCGGCTGCGCGGAGGCGATGCGCGAGCACGTCCTCGCCGTCCACCCGAAGCGGGAGGACCTCGTGGACACGGCCGGGACGGGCGGCGACGGCCAGCGGACGTTCAACATCTCGACCGCCGCCGCCCTCGTCGCCGCGGCGGCAGGCGCAGGAGTCGCCAAGCACGGGAACCGCGCCGTCTCGTCGGCCTCCGGCTCCGCCGACGTGCTCGAGGCGCTCGGCTTCGACCTCGAGCAGCCGCCGGAGCGGATCGAGCAGTCGATCGACGAGCTCGGCTTCGGCTTCCTCTTCGCGCCCTCACACCACCCGGCGATGCGTCATGCCGCGCCGGTGCGGCGGGAGCTGGCAGCGCGAACGGTCTTCAACGTCCTCGGGCCGCTGACGAACCCGGCGGGCGCGCGCGCGCAGGTCGTCGGCGTCTACTCGCCGCAGCTCGTGCCGACGATCGCCGACGTCCTCGCCCAGCTCGGCGCCAAGCGGGCGTTCGTCGTGCACGGCTACGGCGGAGTCGACGAGCTCTCGCCCGCCGGCCCGAACCTCGTCGCCGAGGTGGTCGACGGCGAAGTGTCGATCCGCGAGATCGACCCGGTCGACTTCGGCGTCCCGCGCTGCGCGCCGCTCGCGCTCCAGGGCGGGTCGCCGGCGGAGAACGCCGCGACCGTGCGCGAGGTCTTCGCCGGCGCGCAGGGCGCGAAGCGCGAGGCCGTGCTCCTGAACGCGGCCGGCGCGATCGCCGCCGCCGGGCCGGGCGGCCGACCTGCCCGAGGGCTACGAGATCGCGCGCGAGGCCGTCGACTCGGGCGCCGCCGCGATGCGGCTCGAGGCGCTGATCGTCTTCTCCCGCGCGGGCGCGTCGCCGTCTCCGGAGGCGGCATGAGGTTCGCGGACGCCCTCCGCCGCCCGGGCCTGGGCGCGATCGCCGAGGTGAAGCGCCGCTCGCCGTCGGCCGGCGACCTGCGGCCCGACGCCGACCCTGCCGCGCTCGCCGCCGCGTTCGGCGCGCGCGGCGCGGCCGCCGTCTCGGTGCTCGTGGACGAGCGCTTCGGCGGCACTGTGGCCGACCTGGCCGCGGCGCGCGCGGCCACGGACACGCCGCTCCTCGCGAAGGGCTTCTTCACCGAGCCAGAGCATCTACAGGAGGTGGCGGCGGCCGGCGCCGACGCCGCGCTGCTCCTTCTGCGCGACGTGGACGACCGCCGCGCGCGGCTGCTCCTGGACGAGGCGGCGCGGCTGGGCCTGGACGTGCTGGTCGAGGCACACGACGCGGCCGAGCTGGCGCGGGCCGTCGCGCTCGAGGCCGAGATCGTCGGCCTGAACGCGCGCGACCTCTCCACCTTCGAGATCGACCGGGCCGCGCAGCTCGATCTCGTCGCGCGCGCGCCGCGCGACCGGATCGTCGTCGCCGAGAGCGGGATCTCGAACCGCGCGCAGGCCGCCGCGGCCGAGCTCGCGGGCGCCGACGCGATCCTCGTCGGCTCGGCGCTCATGCGCGCGCTCGACCCCGCGGCGCGGCTCGCCGAGCTCCTCCGTCGCCCGCTCGTGAAGGTCTGCGGGCTGACGCGCGAGGAGGACGTGGCCGTCGCGGCCGAGGCGGGCGCCGACCTGGCCGGCTTCGTGCTGGCCGAGAGCCCGCGCCGCGCCGAGGCGCCGCTCCCGGTGCCCGAGACGATGCTCTCGGTCGGCGTCTTCGTCGGCGAGGCCGAGGACGTCGGCACCGACCTCCTCCAGCTCTACGCGGCCGAGAACGGCCACCGCGCCCGCGACGGCGTCCTCCTGCGGGAGCGCCGCGCCGTCGCGCGGGTCGTCGACCTGCCCTGGCTCGAGGAGGACGCGGCCCACTGGGAGCGCGCGGCCGCGGTCGAAGGGCGGATCGTGCTCGCGGGCGGCCTCGGCCCGAGAACGTCGGCGCCGGCGATCGAGTCCGTGCGGCCCTGGTGCGTCGACGCGAGCCGGAGCCTCGAGGCCGAGCCGGGGATCAAGGATCACGCGAAGGTGCGCGCGTTCGTCGAGGCGGCGCGATGACGGCGACCGGCCTCTACGGCGTCTACGGCGGGCGCTACGTCCCGGAGACGCTCGTCCCCGCGCTCGACGAGCTCGAGCAGGGCTGGCGCGCGGTGCAGGACGACCCGTCCTTCCACGCCGAGCTCGAGGCGCTCTCGCGCGACGTACGTCGGCCGCCCCACGCCCGCTCTACGCGGCCGAGCGGCTCGCCGAGGGCAAGCGGATCCTCCTCAAGCGCGAGGACCTGAACCACACCGGCGCGCACAAGATCAACAACGCGGTCGGCCAGGCGCTGCTCGCGCGGCGGCTCGGCAAGCAGCGCATCGTCGCGGAGACCGGCGCCGGCCAGCACGGCGTCGCGTCGGCGACCGTCTGCGCGCGGTTCGGCATGGAGTGCGTCGTCTACATGGGCGCCGAGGACATGCGCCGCCAGGCGCCCAACGTCGAGCGCATGCAGCTGCTCGGCGCGGAGGTGCGGCCCGTCGAGTTCGGCACGAAGACGCTGAAGGAGGCGACGAGCGAGGCGATCCGCGACTGGATCACGAACGTCGAGACGACGCACTACCTGATCGGCTCCTGCGTCGGGCCGCACCCGTACCCGGAGATCGTCCGCGAGCTCCAGGCCGTGATCGGCCGCGAGGCCCGCGCCCAGGCGCTCGAGTCGGAGGGCAGGCTCCCGGACGCGGTCGTCGCGTGCGTCGGCGGCGGCTCGAACGCGATCGGGCTCTTCGCCGGGTTCCTCGACGACCCGGAGGTGCGGCTCGTCGGCGTCGAGGCGGCCGGCGCGGCCTCGCTCGGAACCGGACGGCCCGGCGTGCTGCACGGCGCGCGCTCCTCGCTCCTCGCCGACGAGGACGGCCAGATCGCCGACGCGCACTCGATCTCCGCCGGGCTCGACTACCCGGGCGTCGGGCCCGAGCACGCGTTCCTGCGCGACACGGGCCGCGCCGAGTACCTGGCCGCGACCGACGAGGAGGCGCTCGCCGCCTTCCACCTGCTGGCGCGGCGCGAGGGGATCATCCCGGCGCTCGAGCCGGCGCACGCGCTCGCGCGGGCGCTCGACCTCGACGCCGAGCTCGTGCTCGTCGGGCTCTCGGGCCGCGGCGACAAGGACCTCGCGACCGTGCTCGAGCGCGCGTGAAGCGGCTGTCCGTCTACCTGATGGCCGGGCCCGAGACGCCCGAGCTGGCGCAGGCGGCGGTCGAGGCGGGCGCCGACCTGCTCGAGATCGGCTTCCCGTTCTCCGACCCGCTCGCGGACGGCCCGGTCATCCGACTGGCCGGCGAGCGCGCGCTCGCGCAGGGCATGCGGACGGCCCGGTGCCTCGAGTGCCTCGCGGAGGTGCGCGCCCGCGTCGACGTGCCGCTGATCCCGATGACGTACGCCTCGATCCTCGAGGCCTACGGCTACGAGCGCTTCCTCGCCGACGCGCGAGGCGGCCGGGGCGACGAGCCTGATCGTCGCCGACCTCCCGATCGAGGCGGCGCCCGAGCTCCGGCGCGTCCAGCTCGTCGCGCCCACGAGCCCGGCCGAGCGGATCCGCCTCGCGGCCGACACGACCGACGGCTGGCTCTACCTCGTCTCGCTGACCGGCACGACCGGCTCGCGCGACGCCGTCTCGTCGCAGCTCGCGGGCCTCGTCGAGCGGGCGCGGGCGGTGACGGACGTGCCGCTCCTGGCCGGCTTCGGGATCTCGAGCCCGGAGGCGGCCGCCGAGGCCGCGGCGCTCGCCGACGGCGTCGTCGTCGGCAGCCGCGCGGTCGAGATCGCCCACGAGGAGGGCGCCGCCGCGCTCGGCCGCTTCGTCGGCTCGCTCCGCACGGCGCTGGACGCCGTCCCCGCCTAGCACGCGCCGCCGCGCCGCGACTCCCGGAGGTCGGAGCCACGGCGCGGCAAGCGCTGCGGTGCGAGGGACTAGGAGGTGACGCTGCGGACGCGCTCGCAGTTCACGGCCGTGTCCCCGGGCCGGATGAGCGCCCGGTCGCGCTCGCCGGCGCCGCAGTCGAGCGAGTCGTGCTGGCCGTCGTCGGCGGCGGCGAAGAGGTGGTCGTTGCCGTCCCCGCCGTTCACCGAGTCGGCCCCGCGGCCCGCGTAGAGCCAGTCGGCGTGGTTGCCGCCGTTCACGGTGTCATTGCCGGAGCCGCCCCAGCCGTAGTCGACGCCGTCGTCCCCGTTCAGCGTGTCGTTGTCGGCACCGCCGAAGAGGAAGTCGGAGCCGCCGAGGCCGTTGAGCGTGTCGTTCCCGCGGAAGCCGAACAGCCAGTCGCGGCCCTCGGTTCCCGTGAGGGTGTCGTCACCGCGCGTGCCCCGCTGGACGCTGCCGGGCGTCGGGGGACGGTGTCCGGCGAGGACGCGGACCCGCTCGCAGTCGATGGCGACGTCGCCGGTCCGAACGACCGCGCGGTCGAAGCCCGCGCCGCAGTCGATCACGTCGACGTCGCCGTCGTCGGCGCCCGCCCGGACGTGGTCGTTCCCGGGCACCGGCCTCGACGACGTCGATGCCGTCCCCGGTCCAGATCCAGTCGGGGCCGTCGTCCCCGTCGAGGGAGTCGTTCCCGGGCCCGCCGAAGAGGTAGTCGGCGCCGTCGTCACCGGAGAGGTCGTCGTTGCCGCGGTTGCCGTGCAGGAAGTCGCTGCCGTCCTTGCCGATCAGCGAGTCGTTGCCGGCGAGGCCGTAGATGTGGTCGCGCCTGTCCGTGCCGGTGAGCGTGTCGTCACCGCGGGTGCCGTAGATCGTGGCGGCGAGCGCCGTCGGCACGAGGACGAAGAGCGAGACCAGGACGATCGAGAAAGGTAGAGCTCGTCGCACGGGGGGCTCCTTTCGGACGAAGACCGCGGTCACGCTACGACCGGGCGTGTTGTCCTTCTTGCAGCGGCGCGGAAAGTTTTCGTAAGCCGCAAGCGGCGCGAGATCGGCACGAATCCGCGCGCCACGCGCGCGGATTTCCGCGCTAGCGTCAGAAACGGGGGCGAGGGGCCGAAGGCCCCGGGGGAGATCACGCGAGACGTGCTGCAGGCCCGCCGCGCGCTGCACGGCGGCGACCCGTTCGCGGCGTAGGGTTACGCGCGATGATCCTCGAGAGCCGCGTCGACCGCGCCGACTCCGCGTTCGCCGAGAACCGGAGCCGCATGGAGGCGCTCGTCGAGGAGCTCCGCGCGCGGCACGCGCAGGTCGCCGAGGGCGGCGGCCCGAAGGCGATCGAGAAGCACCGCGCGCGCGGGAAGCTCCTCGCGCGCGAGCGCGTCGACCGCCTGCTCGACCCCGGCTCGGCCTTCCTCGAGCTGAACGCGCTCGCCGCCTGGGACCTCTACGGCGGCGACGCGCCCGCGGCGGGGATCGTCACCGGCATCGGCGTCGTCGAGGGCCGCGAGTGCCTGATCGTCGCGAACGACGCGACGGTCAAGGGCGGCACGTACTACCCGCTCACGGTCAAGAAGCACCTGCGCGCGCAGGAGGTCGCCGAGCAGAACCGCCTGCCGTGCCTCTACCTCGTCGACTCGGGCGGGGCGTTCCTGCCCATGCAGGACGAGGTCTTCCCGGACCGCGACCATTTCGGCCGCATCTTCTTCAACCAGGCGCGCATGTCCGCACAGGGCATCCCGCAGATCGCGCTCGTCATGGGCTCGTGCACCGCCGGCGGCGCCTACGTCCCGGCGATGAGCGACGAGTCCGTGATCGTCAAGGGCAACGGGACGATCTTCCTCGGCGGTCCGCCGCTCGTGAAGGCGGCGACCGGCGAGGAGGTGACCGCGGAGGAGCTCGGCGGCGCGGACGTCCACACCCGCGTCTCCGGCGTCACCGACTACTACGCCCAGAACGACGAGCACGCGCTCGCGCTCGGCCGCGAGATCGTCGCGAACCTGAGCCTCCCGCGCCCCGAGCTCCCCTGGGAGCCGGAGGCAGCCCGAGGAGCCGCTGCACGACCCGGACGAGCTGCTCGGGATCGTCCCCGAGGACTACCGGATCGGCTACGACGTGCGCGAGGTTGTCTCGCGCATCGTCGACGGCTCGCGCTTCCACGAGTTCAAGCCGCTCTACGGCGACACGCTCGTCTGCGGCTTCGCCCACATCGAGGGCTTCCCGGTCGGGATCCTCGCGAACAACGGCGTCCTCTTCTCGGAGAGCGCGCTCAAGGGCGCGCACTTCATCGAGCTGGCGTGCAAGCGCCGCGTGCCGCTCGTCTTCCTCCAGAACATCACCGGCTTCATGGTCGGCAAGGAGTACGAGGCCGGCGGGATCGCGAAGGACGGCGCGAAGCTCGTGACCGCCGTCGCCTCCGCAGAGGTGCCGAAGTTCACCGTGATCGTCGGCGGCTCGTTCGGCGCCGGGAACTACGGGATGGCCGGCCGCGCGTACTCGCCGCGGCAGCTCTGGATGTGGCCGAACGCGCGCATCTCGGTCATGGGCGGCGAGCAGGCGGCTACCGTCCTCACCACGGTGGGCACGGCCGATCCGGACGAGATCCGCGCGAAGTACGACCGCGAGGGAAACCCGTACTACTCGACCGCGCGGCTCTGGGACGACGGCGTCATCGACCCGCGCGACACCCGCAAGGTGCTCGCGCTCGGAATCGCAGCAAGCCTGAACGCGCCGATTCCCGAGACGAACTTCGGCGTCTTCCGGATGTGAGCGCCGTGCGCGGCTACAGCGTCGTCCACGTCGACGACCTCGAGGGCGAGGGGCCCGGCGGGGTGGTGCGCAAGGCGCGCCGCGCGCTCGGCGGGCGGGCGTTCGGCTTCAACTTCTTCCGCTTCCCGCCGGACACGGTCGGTCGCGAGCACGACCACGCGGAGACGCGGCAGGAGGAGGTCTACTTCGTCGTGGCCGGGTCGGGTGTGATGCGCCTCGAGGGCGACGAGGTCGAGCTCCGACCGGGCACGTTCGTGCGCGTCGATCCCGAGACGACGCGGGTGCCGGTCTCGGGGCCCGAAGGGCTCGAGTATGTGGTCTTCGGCTCGCCGGTCGAAGGCCCGTACGTGCCGCCCGACTGGGGCTAGGCCTCGGGCTCGACCGCCTCGCGCTCGGCCTCGAGGAAGCGCTCTCGGTCCTGGCCCAGCCGCCGGTGCACGCGGACGATCCCGGCGATCATCGCCAGCAGGCCGCCGCTGAAGAGCCCCCATGCCAGCGGCTCCCACCCGGGCGGGAGCGACGCGAGCAGGATCACCCCGATGATCGCCGAGACCGGCACGACCCACGCGGTCGGCCCGCTGCCCCGGTGGGCCTGCAGGCGGAAGAGCCGGAACGAGAGCACGAGCGCGATCCCGATGGCGATCCCGAACAGCGTCCGCGCCGACCGACATGCTGAACCCGACGGCCGCGAGCGCCGCGGCGATCGCCCCGAGCGCGACGCAGAGCGCGATCCCGAGCCGGCGGTTCTTGCGGAAGAACTCCTGCCGGCGCCTGCGTGCCTCGTCCGGGTCGACGTCGTACACGGGGACGTTCTACCTGAGCCGCGGCCAGTAGGCTTGGCCGCCGTGGTCGTCCGCTTCGTCCTCTGGAACCTCGCCGACTCGCAGACGACGGTCGCCGAGCTCCGCCGCTACCTCGCGGACGAGGCCGTCGACCGGTTCGCCGAGGTCGAGGGTCTCCGCTTCAAGGCGTGGATCTCGGACGAGGCGACCGAGCGCTGGGGCGCGGTCTACGTCTGGGAGTCGGCCGAGGCCGCGCAGCAGGACCTCCCCGGCCGCGCCCGCGAGCTGATCGGCAAGGACCCGGACATCGGCGAGGACTTCGACGTCGAGGCGACGGTCGAGGGCCGCTTCGACGTCGAGCAGCTCTCGCGCCTCGGGCTCGCGTTCGAGTCCTAGAGGACGAGCGTCTCGGGGAAGACCGCGCCGCCGGCGAAGCGGTCGAGCCGGTAGGGCGAAAGGTCGAACGACGACTCGCCGTCGAGGATCTCCTCGGCGAGCGCCGCCCCGACGGCAGGCGACTGCATGAAGCCGTGGCCCGAGAACCCGCACGCTGCGTAGACGCCGTCGGCGACCTGCCCCACGATCGGATGCGCATCCGGGGTCATGTCGTACAGGCCGGCCCATCCGCCCTCTACGACGGCGTCCGCCGCGGGGAGATAGCGGGCCGAGAGCCGCGCGCGGCGGTCGTCGAAGAGCGACTCGTCGACCCACGGCTCCTCGCCCCAGCGCGGCCGCGGGTCGGTCATCGCGAGGACGAGCCGGTCCTCGCGGCGGCGGAAGTGGAAGCCGCTCTCGGCCTCGATCACCATCGGGAGGTCGTCCGGCACGCCCTCGATCGGCGTCGTCAGGAGCAGCTGCCGGACGAGCGGCCGCACGGGAAGCTCGACGCCGAACGAGGCGCCGACCTCCGCCGACCAGGCGCCGCAGGCGATCACGACCGTGTCCGCCTCGACGTCCTCGACCCGCGTCCGCTCCCGCACGTCGACGCCGAGCTCGACGGCGCGGCGCACGAGCTCCTTCGTCACGAGCGGCGGGCTGCCGACGCCGTCCGTGCGGCAGACGACCGCGCCGACCACGTCGTCCGTCACGAGGCCGGGGACGTAGGACGCGTCGACCTGTTCGGCCGGCACGCCCAGCTCCGCCTGCAGCGCGCGGCGCTCCTCGAGCCCGGCCAGCCCTTCCTCCGTCGTCGCGAGGAAGAGGTAGCCGACCTGGAGGAAGTACGGCGGCCCGAGCGACTCGAAGAACGCGATCGAGGCCTGCGCGAGCCGCACCTCGGGCGCGGTCGAGAACTGCTGGCGCACGCCGCCCATCCCCTTGCTGGTCGCGCCGCCGCCGACCTCGCCCGCGTCGCAGAGGACGACGTCGGACGCGCCGGCGACCGCGAGGTGGTACGCGACGGACGCGCCGATCGCGCCCGCGCCGGCTACCGCGATGCGAGCCACTCGTCCACCAGGCGGTCGACCTCCGCCGCCTGCTCGGGCGAGAGCGGCAGGAACGGCGCGCGGAGCTCCTCCTTCACGGGGACGCCGCGGCGGCCGAGCGCCCGCTTCGCGGCCGGCACGAAGGGGAACTGCTCGAGCCCCTTGCGCAGCGCTTGCACCGGCGCCGCGGTCTCCTCGCTCGGCTCGCGCACCATCGCGACGACCGGCTCCGGAAAGACCGACGCGAGCCCGGACACGCTCCCGGCCGCGCCGTCCACCATCCCGGACGGGACGAGGCCCTCGGCGCCGACGAACACGGTCAGGCCGGGGAGCACGTAGGGCCGGACGCTCTCGTACGGCTGGTCCGACACCTTGAGTCCGGCGAGGTTCGGCGCCTCCTCGCGCACGCGCGCGACGACCTCGAGCGGGATCGCGTAGCCGCTCCGGGCAGCGAACTCGTAGAGGTAGAACGGCACCGGCTCACACGCCTTCGCGGCGGCGAGGAAGTGCTCGGCGAGCGCGCGGTCGTCCCAGACGAAGTACGGCGGGCCGACGACGGCGATCCCGTCGACGCCGAGCGAGGCGGCGTGCTCGCAGAGGGCGACCGTCTCGTCGGTCGTCTGCGCGCCTCCGTGGACGACCAGCGGGAGCCGTGCCGGCGGCCGCCTCGGCGTAGAGCTCGGCGGCGCGGCGGCGCTCGGCCGTCTCGAGCAGGATCCCCTCGCCGGTCGTGCCGAGCGCGAAGATCCCGTCCAGGCCGGCCTCGGCCAGGAAGTCCACGTACGGGCCGAACGCGCCCTCGTCGAGCGAGCGGCCGCCCCTGCGGAGCGGCGTCACGGCGGCGGCAAGCGCTCCGCGGAGCATCGCGCAACTCTAGAAGGTCCTAGCGTCCTAGACTCCGCGCCATGCGGGACGAGCGCGAGCGCTTCCTGATCCGCTACGCCGGCGGGTTCGCGCCCTTCACGGTCGCGCGGGCCGAGGGCGCCTGGGTCGAGACGACCGACGGGAGGCGGATCCTCGACTTCACGTCCGGCCAGATCTGCTCGACGCTCGGCCACAACCACCCGCGCATCGGCGACGCGATCCGCGCGAGCCTCGACACGGTCTCGCACCTGAACTCGTGGATGCTCGCCGAGCCCGTGCTCGCGCTGGGCGAGCGGCTGGCCGGGCTCGTCCCCGGGCTCGACCGCGTGATGCTCCTGAACACCGGCTCCGAGGCGAACGAGGTCGCGCTCAAGCTGGCCAAGATGGTCAGCGGCCGCTGGGAGGTCGTCGGCCTCACTCGCTCCTTCCACGGGCTGCTCTCGGGGATCGCGTCGGTCAACTTCTCGATGGCGCACGCCGGGTTCGGGCCGCTGCTGCCCGGGTCGTTCGCGCTGCCCGCGCCGTACGCGTACCGCTGCCCCGTCCGCCACTGCGACGGCGCCTGCGACTGCACGTGCCTCGAGGCGGGATTCGAGCTCGTCGACCAGCAGTCGGTCGGCTCGCTCTGCGCCGTCGTCGCCGAGCCGGTGCTCTCGGCCGGCGGGATCATCGTGCCGCCCGACGGCTACTTCCGCCGGGTCCGCGAGCTCTGCGACGAGCGCGGGATGCTGCTCGTCGCCGACGAGGCGCAGACCGGCTTCGGCCGGCTCGGGACGATGTTCGGCTTCGAGCACGACGGCGCCGTGCCCGATTTCCTCGCGGTCTCGAAGACGCTCGGCGGCGGCGTGCCGCTCGCGGCGACGATCACGACGGCCGCGATCGAGGACGCCGCGGTCGGCAAGGGCTTCCTGCACGTCACCTCCCACGTCTCCGACCCGCTCCCGGCCGCCGCGGGACTGGCCGTCCTCGACGTGATCGAGGAGGAGGGCCTGGTCGAGCGCGCCCGCGAGCGCGGCAACTACCTGCTCGCGGCCTTGCGCGAGCTGCAGGCCCGCCACGAGCAGATCGGCGACGTCCGTGGCCGCGGGCTGCTCGTCGGGCTCGAGCTGGTCGAGGACCGCGCGACGCGCGAGCCGGCGAACGCGCTCGGCGCGGCGGTAACGGCCGAGTGCCTCGAGCGCGGACTCTCGATGAACATCGTCCGCTCCGGGTCGAGCGCCAACTGCTTCCGCATGGCGCCGCCGCTCTCGATCACCGAGGACGAGATCGACCTGGCCGTGTCCATCCTGGACGAGTCGCTCGCGGCCGTCCTCGCCCGCGGCGAGCTCGCGGCGCGGTGAGCGCGCTCCGGATCGAGCGGGACGGCGCAGTCCTGCGGGTCACGCTCGCGCGGCCCGAGCGCCGCAACGCCTTCGACGCGGCGCTGATCGCCGAGCTGACCGAGGCGTTCTCGCCGGATGCGGTCGGCGACGCGCGCGCCGTCGTCCTCGCGGGCGACGGGCCCGCGCTTCTGCGCGGGAGCGGACGTCGAGTGGCAGCGCTCCTCGATCGACCTGACCTTCGAGGAGAACGTCGCGGACGCCGGCCGCCTCCTCGCGATGCTCGAGGCGATCGACGAGCTGCCCGGCGCCGGTCGTCTGCCGCGCGCACGGCTACGTCCTGGGCGGCGGCTCCGGGCTCGTCGCGTGCTGCGACGTGGTCGTGGCCGCGCCCGACGCGGTCTTCGGCTTCACCGAGGTCAAGCTCGGGATCATCCCGGGGGTCATCTCCCCGTTCGTCCTCGCGAAGATCGGCGCGAAGGCGCGGCGGTTCTTCACGACCGGCGAGCGCTTCGACGCCGAGACGGCGCTCCGCATCGGCCTCGTGGACGAGGTCAGCGACGATCCGGACGCGGTGGTCGAGCGCCTGGTCGGCGAGCTGCTCACGTCGGGCGCCGAGGCCGCGCGGGCGGCGAAGCGCCTCGTCCTCTCGCCCGTCGAGCGCGGCGGAGCTCCCGGCGCTGGCCGCGCGCATGCGCACGAGCGCCGAGGGCCAGGAGGGCCTCCGCGCGTTCCTCGAGAAGCGCGAGGCCGAGGGCGGCTGGGGCGTCTTCGCGCCGAAGCGCTAGGGCAGGCGCCAGAAGTCGCCGGTCAGGCCGACGCGGTCGAGGATCGCCTGGTTCTGGCTGCGGCGAGTGCGGACGCCAGTCGGGCTCGACCCGGTCCTCCCACCAGGCGTGCGCGAGCTCGTTGAGCTTGCCGACCGGAGATCGTCGCTCCCGGCTCGCGGCCTCCCAGCCACCGCTCGACGTGCTCCTCCGACCGGAAGAGGTTCATCGTCCCTCAGGTGAAGACGATGTCGTCCCACCACCGGCGGGCGGGCACCAGCACGTGGAACAGGAGGCCCTCGTCGTCGGGCGCCTCGTCGCGGACCTCGATCCGGATCGGCTGGCCGCAGTCCGGGCACGAGCACTCGATGCGGCCGTCGGCCCCGAGCGCGGCGCAGATCCCGAACGCGTCCCAGGCGCAGTTCGCGTACCACCAGCGGCCGTCGCTCTCGACGCGATAGGCGGTCGGGACGGCCGAGAACGGGTTCGCCATCCGGATCGAGTCGCCGGTCTGCTCGAGCACGAGCGCGTGCGCCTCGTGCAGGCGGCGCCAGGCCTCGAGCACCTCGAGCCGCGAGCGCCCGAGCTCCGCCGCGACCTCGCCGGCGGTCGGCGCGCGGCCGAGCCGCACGAACAGCCCGTAGGTGAGGTTGCGCAGGCGGATATCGCGGTCGTCCACGGCGCGGAGCGTGCCACGCCGAGGCGGATGCCTGCCGACGTAAGCTCCACGGCCATGCTCCTGGTGGCCAACCGCGGCGAGATCGCCGTGCGCGTCTTCCGCACGGCGAAGCGCCTGGGACACGAGACGGTCGCGATCACGGCACCGGACGACGCCGGCGCGCTGCACACGCGCGTTGCCGACCGCGTCGAGGAGGTGCCGTCGTACCTCGACCCCGAGGCGATCGTCGCCGCGGCCGCGCGGGCGGGCGCCGACACCGTCCATCCCGGGCTACGGCTTCCTGGCGGAGAGCCCCGCGCTCGCCGAGGCGGTCGTCGGCGCCGGCCTCACGTGGGTCGGCCCGCCGCCGGACGTGATCCGCGCCGCCGGGGACAAGCTCGAGGCGAAGCGCCTGGCCGCGCAGGCGGGCGTGCCGACGCTCCCGACCGGCTCGGCCGAGGACGTCGGGTTCCCGCTGCTCGTCAAGGCGGCCGCGGGCGGCGGCGGGCGCGGCATGCGGATCGTGCGCCATCCGGGCGAGCTCGACGAGGCGCTCGAGGCGGCGAAGCGCGAGGCGAAGGCCGGCTTCGGCGACGAGACCGTCTTCCTCGAGCGCTACCTCGACCGGCCGCGGCACGTCGAGATCCAGCTCCTCGCCGACGCGCACGGGACGGCGATCCACCTGGGCGAGCGCGACTGCTCGATCCAGCGCCGCCACCAGAAGGTGCTCGAGGAGAGCCCCTCCCCCGCGCTCGACGCCTCGCAGCGCGCGGCGATGGGCGAGGCGGCCGTCGCGATCGCGCGGGCGCTCCGGCTACCAGGGCGCCGGCACCGCCGAGTTCCTCCTCGCCGACGACGGGAGCTTCTACTTCCTCGAGCTGAACGCCCGCATCCAGGTCGAGCACCCGGTCACCGAGCTCGTCACCGGGCTCGACCTCGTCGAGCAGCAGCTGCGGATCGCCGCGGGCGAGCCGCTCGGGCTCGAGTCGCGCGAACCGGAGGGCCACGCGATCGAGGTGCGCCTGTACGCGGAGGACCCGCGCACGTTCCTCCCCCAGGCCGGCCGGATCGAGGCGCTCGAGCTGCCCGACGGGATCCGCGTCGACGCGGGCGTCGAGGCCGGCGACGAGGTGCCGGTCGCCTACGACCCGATGATCGCGAAGCTCGTCGCGGCGGGCGAGACGCGCGACGAGGCGCTCGACCGGCTCGAGGAGGCGCTCGCGGAGACCCGCGTCGCCGGCGTGACGACCAACCTCCCGTTCCTCCGCTGGCTCGTGCGCCACCCGGCCGTGCGGGCCGGCGACACGACGACCGCCTTCCTCACGGAGCATCCGCCGCTCTCGCGGACGCCGCGCTTGCCCGCCGTGTGGCGCGGCGGCTGGCGGCTCGCCGCCGACCCGGCGCCCCGCTCAGCCGCCGCCCGTCCTCGAGCAGGCCGCGCACGCGGGCGACGGCGCCCACGGCGAGTCGAGCGTGACCGCGCCGATGCCCGGCACCGTCATCCGCGTCCTCGCGGCCGAGGGCGAGCGGGTCGGCGAGCGCCAGCCGCTCCTCGTCCTCGAGGCGATGAAGATGGAGACGCCGCTCGTCTCGCCCTTCGACGCCACGGTCGTGCGCGTCCACGTCGCCGAGGGCGACCGCGTCGCCGGGCGGCGCCGTGCTCGTCGAACTGGAGGCCTAGGGGATCGCGACGACGAGGCCGCCGTCCACCTGGACGTTCGCGCCGGTCATGTACGACGCGGCTGGCGAGAGGACGAACGCGCCCACGCGGCCGAACTCGGCCGGCTCGCCGTAGCGCCCGAACGGGACGCTCGCCGCGGTCGCGGCCATCTGCTCGTCGACGGACACGCCCTCGAGCGCCGCGCGCTCCTCCGCGAGCGCAACGCTCCGCTCGGTCGCGAAGCGGCCCGGGCGCGACGCCGTTCACGCGGATCCGCGGCGCGAGCTGGTGGGCGAGCGTCTTGATCAGCCCCGCCACGCCGGGTCGCAGGACGTTCGAGCTGTCGAGGCCCGGGCATCGGCTGGCGGACGGTGGTCGAGGTGACGAACGCGATCGAGCCGTCGTCGCCCATGAGCGGCACGAGCGCGCGCAGCAGCCGGAGCGGCCCGGCCAGGCAGAGCTCGAACGCCTGCTGCCACTGCTCGTCCGTCAGCTCGAGCGCGGGGCCGATCGGCGGGCCGCCGTGGTTCACGAGCAGCCCGTCGAGCGAGCCGCCGAAGGCGTCGCCGGCCGCCCGGGCGACCGTCTCGCCCGCCTCCGCGGCCGTCACGTCGACCGGACAGGCCGTGGCCGCGTCGCCGAGCTCCTCCGCCGCCGCGCCGAGCGAGTCCGGCGTCGCGGCCGAGCAGCAGCACCCGCGCGCCCCCCGCGACGAGCTCCTCCGCGACCGCCCGTCCGAGCCCGCGGCTACCGCCGCCGACGACGTACGAACGCCCCTCCAGGCCGAGGTCCACGGCCGCATTCAACCACGCTTCGCACCCACGTTTATCCGGGTTGCGCGCAGGTACACGGACCCGAGAGCGACGAAAGGAGAAACGATGGCGAACGAGCTGCAGGGCATGCGCATCGCATTCATCGCCACGGATGGAGTCGAGCAGGTCGAGCTGACCGAGCCGTGGAAGGCCGTCCAGCACGCGGGTGGGGAGCCGCACCTGCTGTCGATCAAGCAGGGCGAGATCCAGGGGATGAACCACCTGGACAAGGGCGACACCTTCCCGGTGGACTCGCTCGTGTCCGACGCCGACCCGACCGACTACGACGGGCTCGTGCTGCCGGGCGGCGTGGCGAACCCGGACTTCCTCCGCATGAGCGAGGACGCCGTCTCGTGGATCCGCGACGTTCTTCGAGCAGGGCAAGCCCGTCGGCGTCATCTGCCACGGCCCCTGGACGCTCGTCGAGGCCGACCTCGTGCGCGGTCGGACGCTGACGTCGTGGCCGTCGCTCCGCACGGACATCCGGAACGCCGGCGGCACCTGGGTCGACCAGGAGTGCGTCGTCGACCGCGGTCTCGTCCGAGCCGCCGGCCCGACGACCTCCCGGCGTTCAACGCGAAGATCGTCGAGGAGTTTGGCGAAGGCGTCCACGCGGAACAGCGAGAGGCAGCGAAGAGCGCGTTCCGTGCCTAACTTGGGAGACGGTTTTCGAAGGGGCGAAACGGCCCGGCCAGAGCGCCGGGCCGTTGTTCTAGACCGGCGCAGCGGCGGGCGCGGGACGGCGCCACGCGCGGAGCGGGCGGCAGGACGAGCGAGACGAGGAACGCGAGCGCCGGGCCGAACGCGGTCGCGACGACGGCGGCCTCGAGGTCGATCGCGTCCGCGATCGCGCCGAGCGAGAGCGCCGCGACGCCGCCGAGGCCGATCGCCATCCCGATCGAGAGCCCCGACGCGAGCCCGACGCGGGCCGGCATGTACTCCTGGCTCATCACGAGCGAGACGCCGAACGTCCCGATCACCGTCGCGCCCGAGACGATCAGCGCGATCACGCCGAGCGGGCCGTCGTTCAGCGCGTAGACCAGGATCAGCGGCGTCGAGATCGCGAAGCTCGCGCGCAGCACTGTCCGGCGACCGAACCGGTCGGCGAGCGGCCCGCCGGCGAGCGTCCCGACCGCGCCGGCGAGCAGGAAGAACGAGAGCAGCCGGATCCCGTAGGCGGCGCTGTGGCCGCGCGCGATCTCGTAGAGCGGCACGAACGTGAAGAGCCCCATGTGGGCGACCGAGCGCAGCCCGACGACGCAGAGAAGGAGCGCGAGCCCGCCGGGCCGGCTCGGCGCCTCGCGGCGGGCGGCGGAGGCCTCGGCGCTCGGCGTGAACGCGTCCAGGTAGTCGCGCAGCGAGAAGAGCACCGCGGCGGCCACGAGGCCCGGGAATCGCGAGCAGGAGCCCGCCCTTGAGCCCGAACCCGAGCGTCACGACGACGAGGGACGTGAGCGAGCGGCCCGAGCGCGAACCCGACGTTGCCGCCGACGGAGAAGAACGCCATCCCGCTCGCGCGGCGGCTGCCGCTGACGAAGCTCGCGTACTTCGAGCCCTCGGGGTGGTAGGCGGCGACGCCGAGGCCCGAGACGAGGACGCAGAGCACCACGAGCGCGTACGCGGGCGCGACCGACGCGGCCGCCATCCCGATCCCCGCGACCGCGACGCCGGCGGGGAGCATCCAGAGCGCGCCGCTGCGCGTCCGACCAGACGCCGAACGCCGGCTGGATGATCGAGGAGGCGAACGTCCCGGCGAGCACGAGCGCCGCGGCCATCGTGTACGAGAGCGTGAACTTGTCCACGAGGAACGGCAGCAGCGCCGGGAGCGAGCCCTGCGCGAGGTCGGTGGCCAGGTGCCCGGACGAGAGCACGGCCATCCCCTTGCGGTCGACGTCTCTCACGCCGCGCGGAGACTCGATCCGGTCCCGTGACCCATCCGGCACGGTCCGGCACAGACACGCGCGCCTTCGCGCGCTACGGTCCAAGCAGGGGGGCGAGGGCCGAAGGCCCCGGGGGAGAAACTCCACGCGCGCGAGCCGCCCGGCACGCGGGCGAGGATAGCCGTCCGGTCCGCGCCGCCTCGGGCGCCCGACCGAGCCGCGGTCGGACCGCGCGGATGCGCGGCGCCGCGCGCGAACAGGCCCGGAAACGCAGAAGCCCTCCGAATCGGAGGGCTTCCACCGGGAGAGGATACTTCTGCCCGCGGGGGATATGGGCGGGCGGAGAGGGTAGATCTGCGCTCACGCGCATCGCCCGTATCGGCCGCCCCCGGGCCCTCTTTAGCCGGCATCACTCGTTCGAGGCTGGACTAGGATCCACGCCCGATGGACGTCTCCGCTCTCACCTCCGGCGCCGGCGACGCGGAGGCCGATCTCCTCGGCGTCCTGGTCGCCGAGCCGCCCGAGCTGGGGCCCGCCGCGCGCGAGCTCGACGAGGCGCTCGGCGGCGCGCTCTCCCGCCTGGTCGACGGACGGCGACGTCACCGGCGCGCGCGGCTCGGTCACGCTGCTCCACCGCGCCGAGGAGTCCGGCCCGAGGCGGATCGCCGTCGCCGGGCTCGGCCCGCCGACCGCGCGACCGCGGAGGACGCGCGGATCGCCGCTGCCGCGGCCGTCGCGAAGCTCGGCGAGCAGGGCGGCCGCACGGTCGCCTGGCTCCTCGACGCCGCCGGCGCTGCGCTCGCGCCGGACGAGCTCGCCCGCGCGCTCGTGGACGGGCTCGCGCTCGGGCCGCACTCGGCCGCGCGCTGGCGCTCGAGCGACCCGCCCGGCGACCCGGTCGAGCGCGCTCGTGCTCGTCGGGCCCGACGCGGAGGCCGCCCTCGAGGAGGCCCGCCGCGCGGCCGTCGTCGCCCGCTGGGCGAACCGCTGCCGCGACCTCGTGAACGCGCCGCCGAGCGAGCTGACGCCGACCGGCCTCGCGGCCGCCGCCGAGGAGATCGCCGGCACCGCGCGCGACGCTCGACGCGACCGTGCTCGGCCCGGCCGAGCTCGAGGCGGCCGGCATGGGCTCGTTCCTCTCGGTCGCGCGCGGGAGCCACGAGGAGCCGCGGCTGATCGTCGCTGCGCTACGAGCCGCCGCCGGCCGCCGGCTCCGACCCACCTCGGGCTCGTCGGCAAGGCGATCACCTACGACTCGGGCGGGCTCTCGCTCAAGCCGCCGGAGTCGCTCGAGGACATGAAGACGGACATGGCCGGCGGCGCCGCGTCCCTGACCGCGCTCGGCGCCCTCGCCGAGCTCGAGGTCCCGCTGCGCGCGTTCGCGGTCGTGGCCGCGACCGAGAACATGCTCGTCCGGGCACGCGACCCGGCCGGGCGACGTCGTCCGCGCCTCCGACGGCACGACGATCGAGATCAACAACACCGACGCCGAGGGCCGGCTCGTCCTCGCCGATGCGCTCCTCCACGCGCGCACGCTCGAGCCGACGCACCTGCTCGACCTCGCCACGCTCACCGGCACGATCGAGGTCGCGCTCGGGAGCATCTACGCCGGGCTCTACGGCAACGACGAGGACTGGATCGCGCGCGTGCGCACGGCCGGCGAGCGGAGCGGTGAGCGCGCGTGGCCGATGCCGACCGACCGCGGCGTACGACACCTACCTCGAGTCGCACGTCGCCGACCTGAAGAACACGCCGCCGCGCAAGCGCGGCTCCTCCTCGATCGCCGCGCGCTTCCTCGCCCGCTTCGCCGGCGACGGGCCCTGGGCCCACCTGGACATCGCCGGCGTCGCCGCGCCCGACCGCGCGCAGGGCATCTTCCGCACGCCGGGCGCGACCGGGTTCGGCGTGCGCCTGATCGCGGAGCTGGCGCGCGATCTGGCGCGGTAAGCTGCCCGGCGCCCAGATGGACTTCGATCTCTCTCCCGAGCACGAGCTCCTGCGCGCCACGGTCCGGGAGTTCGCCGAGGAGCGGGTCGCCCCGGTCGCCGAGGAGCTCGACCGCGAGCACCGCTTCCCGTACGACCTCGTCGCCGAGCTGGCCGAGCTCGGGCTCATGGGCATCCCGATCCCCGAGGAGTACGGCGGCGCCGGCGCCGACACGCTCGCCTACGCGATCGCGATCGAGGAGCTGACCCGGATCGACTCGTCCGTCGCGATCACCGTCGCGGCGCACACGTCGCTCGGGACGATGCCGATCTTCCTGTTCGGCTCCGAGGAGCAGAAGGAGCGCTGGCTCCCCGACCTCGCCTCGGGCAAGCGGCTCGGCGCGTTCGGCCTCACGGAGCCGGGCGCGGGCTCGGACGCCGGCGCGACGCAGACGCGCGCCGACCTGCGCGACGGGCAGTGGGTCGTGAACGGCTCGAAGATCTTCATCACGAACGCCGGCACGGACATCACCTGGGGCGTCACGATCACCGCTCGTACGGGCGAGGACGAGATCTCGAACGTCGTCGTCCCGAACGGCACGCCGGGCTACGAGGTCTCGCCGCCGATGGAGAAGCTCGGCTGGCGGGCGTCGGACACCCGCGAGCTGTCGTTCAGCGACGCGGCCGTGCCCGAGGACCACCTGCTCGGCCCCCGCGGCGAGGGGTTCCGTCAGTTCCTCGAGATCCTCGACGGCGGCCGGATCTCGGTCGCGGCGATGGGCGTCGGGCTCGCGCAGGGCGCGTACGACCTCGCGTTCCGCTACGCGAAGGAGCGGGAGCAGTTCGGCGGCCCGATCGCGCGCTTCCAGTCGGTGCGCTTCAAGCTCGCGGACATGGCGACGGAGATCGAGGCCGGGCGGCAGCTCGTCTACAAGGCCGCGTGGCTGAAGGACCGGGGCCGGCCGTTCGCGACCGAGGCGGCGATGGCGAAGCTCTACACCGGCCTCCTCTCGAACCGCGCCGCGAACGACGCGCTCCAGATCCACGGCGGCTACGGCTACATGGACGAGTACGCCATCTCGCGGCTCTACCGCGACCAGAAGGTGCTCGAGATCGGCGAGGGCACGAACGAGGTGCAGCGCATGGTCATCGCCCGCCAGCTCGGCCTGTAGCCGCGCTCGCCCCGGTGTAGAGTCGCGCGATCCGACGACGAAGGAGGTCTGCAGTGCCCCTCTTCATGGACGTTCACACACTGGAGGGCGGCGTGGCGGCAGGCGACGTGGCCGACGCGCACATGAAGGACCTGCAGGAGCAGGCCGCCCACGGCGTCAACTACAAGCAGTACTGGGTCGACGAGTCGGCCGGGAAGATCTTCTGCCTCGTCGAGGCCCCGAACGCCGAGGCCGCGCACACCGTCCACCGCGAGGCCCACGGCCTCGTCGCGGACGAGATCTACGAAGTCATCCAGGGCGACTAGGCCCTGACGGCCCGGAGGGGCGGGGCGCGCCTCGCCCCTACCGCAGCCGCTCGGTGGGAAAGCCCCACTCCTCGAGCCGCGCGAGCACCTCGAGGCAGTGCTCCTCGTCGCGCGTCTGGAGCAGGAGCTCGACCGCGGTGTCGCCGAGCGGGATCTCGAAGCCCTCGCGCAGGTGCGCGACGTCGATCACGTTCACGCGCTCGCCCGCGATCAGCGTGAGCAGCTCGACGAGCGCGCCTGGCCGGTCGCGGATCTGCGTCCGCACGGCGAGGAAGCGCCCGCCCTTCGTGAGCGAGTAGCGGGACACCTCGATCAGCGTCGAGGCGTCGATGTTCCCGCCCGAGAGGACGGCGCAGGCCGGCCCCTTCCCGCCCGCGCGGCCGGACGTGATCGCTGCGACCGACGCGGCGCCGGCGCCCTCGACGACGAGCTTCACCCGCTCGAGCAGGAGCACGATCGCGGCCGCGATCTCGTCGTCGGAGACGGTCACGACGTCGTCGAGGAGCTCCTTCAGGATCGCCTCGGTCAGCTCGCCCGGCCGCTTGACCGCGATCCCGTCGGCGATCGTGAACCCGCCGACCTTGCCGCCCGGGACGAGCGGCGCGAAGGCCTCCGTCTGGACGCCGACCAGGCGGACGTCCGGCCGGGTCGCCCGCAGCGCGGTCGCGATCCCGGACGCGAGCCCGCCGCCGCCGATCGGGATCACGACCGTGTCGAGCGCCTCCACCTGCTCGGCCAGCTCGAGGCCGAGCGTCCCCTGGCCCGCGATCACGATCGGGTCCTCGAACGCGTGGACGAAGGTCGCGCCCGCCTCGACGCTCGCGCGGCTCGCCTCCTGCGCCTCGTCGTAGCCGGAGCCCGCCATCACGACCTCGGCGCCGTACCCACGGGTCGCGTCGACCTTCGCCATCGGCGCGTCCTCGGGGACGTAGATCGTCGCCTTGATCCCGGCCTCGCGCGCCGCCCAGGCGACTGCTTGCGCGTGGTTCCCGGCGCTCGCGGCCGCGACGCCGCGCTCGCGCTCCTCCGAGGTCAGTGTGGCGATCTTGTTCGCGGCGCCGCGGATCTTGAACGAGCCCGTGCGCTGGAGATTCTCGGCCTTCAGCCAGACGGGACGTCCCGCCCGGCTGCTGAGCGTCTCGGACTTCGAGACCGGCGTGACGCGCGCGACGCCGGTCGAGCCGCTCGCGCGCCGCCTCGATGTCCGCGATGGTCGGGCCGTCAGCCAAGCTTGAACACCTCCCCCATGATCGCCTCGACGGCGCTCAGCGGGTCGAGCCGGCGCCCCTTCACCTCGTCGAGGAGCCGCGCCAGCTCGGGGTCGTCCGGCGACCGCGCGCTCGAGGTGCGCGCTCGCCCGGGCGCTCGCGACGGCGAACACCTCGCCGGCCAGGTGCTCGGCCCGCCGCTCGGCGAGGAGGCCGGACTCCTCGAGGTAGCGACGGTGGTCGCCGACCGCGGCCCAGAGCTCCTCCACCCCCTCGCCCTGCAGAGCCTCGGTCATGACGATCGGCGGCGTCCAGTCCCGCTCGGCCCCGATCGAGAGAATCGAGCGCACCTCGTTCAGCATCGTCTTTGCCGCCGGGTGGTCGCGCTTGTTGACGACGATCACGTCGGGGATCTCCATGATCCCGGCCTTGAGGGCCTGGATCGAGTCGCCCGAGCCGGGCATCAGCGCGAGCACGATCGTGTCTGCGATCCCGGTGATCTCGACCTCGCTCTGGCCGGTGCCGACCGTCTCGACGAAGAGGAGTTCCTTCCCGGACGCGTCGAGGATCAGCGCCGCCTGGAGCGTCGCCTCGGCGATGCCGCCGAGGTGCCCGCGTGTCCCCATCGAGCGAATGAAGACGTCGGGATCGAGGAAGTGGTCGGTCAGGCGGATCCGGTCGCCGAGGAGCGCGCCGCGCGTGAAGGGGCTCGACGGGTCGACCGAGAGCACGCCGACGCCCCGGCCCTCCCCGCGGACGAGGCGAACGAGCGCGCTCAGGAGGCTCGACTTGCCGACGCCGGGCGGGCCCGTCATCCCGATCACGTACGCCTTGCCGGTGTCCGGGTAGAGATCCCGGACGAGCTCGCGCGCGAGCGGGTCGCCGTCCTCGACGAGGCTGATCGCCCGCGCGAGCGCCCGCCGCTCGCCGGCGCGCACGCCTTCGACGAGGGAATCCTGCGTCCAGGTCGCCATCAGACGGGCTCCGGCTCCTGCTGCGGCGAGTCCGGCTCGAGGATCACAAAGCCGACGAGCGCCCCGGCCGCGCACAGACCCGACGCGATCACCCACGCCGTCCGCGCGCCGTACGCGTTCGTGATCGGCCCGGCCGCGGCCATCCCGAGCCCGAGCACGCCGTACCCGATCCCCATCAGGACGCTAAAGGCGCGGCCGCGAAGGGCGTCGGGGGCGCCGCGCTGCACGAGGACGACGTTGCAGACCACGGCGGCACCGTTCCCGATTCCCGCGATCACGACGAACGGGAGCGCGACCCACGAGGTTCGGCGCCGCGGCGGCCGCGAGGAGCCCGGCGCCCATGACGGCGATCGCGAGCCCGTACGGCCCGCGCACGCCGTGGCGGTCGATCAGGCCGCCGGCCGCGAAGCTGCCGATCACGAGGCCGGTCGCCTCCGCGGCCACGAGGATCCCGTAGCCGAGCTCGCCGGCGTCGAAGACGCTGGTCGCGAGGAACACCTGCGCCACGTTCACGGCCGCATTGGACAGCATCACGATGCTCCACGCGATCAGGACCGTCAGAAGCGGGCGTGACGAGACGACGAGCCGCAATCCGTCGGCCAGCTCGCGCAGATGGCCCTGCCCGGCGACGCGCGCCTCCTCGAGCGACTCGCGCACGCGGAGGAAGAGGAGCGCCGAGACGACGAACGACACGACGTTGACGATGTACGCCGCGTCCGGGCCGGAAACGGCGACGAGCACGCCCCCCGCGAGGGCCCCGACCGCCCAGGTCAGGTTCTCGGCCGTCTGCAGGAGGCTGTTCGCCTGCGGGAGGTCCTCGTCGGACACGAGGTTCGGCAGGCCGGCGTAGAGCGCCGGGCGGAAGAGGCTCGTCGCGACGCCGGCGGCGAACGCGAGAAGCACGATCGCGAGCACGCCGGGGGCGAAGGGCAGGAGCAGGAAGACGACCGCCCGCGCGAGGTCGGACGCGACCAGGATGCCGCGGCGCGGCAGGCGGTCGACGAGCGGCCCGGCGAGGAGGCCGATGACGACGACCGGCAGGAACTCGGCCACGAGCAGCGCGCTGACCCAGCGGGCGTCCTCCGTCCGCTCGGTGACGTCGAGCACGAGCGCGACGAACGCGAGCCAGGTCCCGATTCCGGACGCGAGCGCGGCGAGGAAGACGAGGCGGTAGCCGGGCGCGGTCCGGAGGAGCCTGAGGCGAGCGCCGGTCCCCCGCTCCTCGGGAATCACGAGCCGGGCACGAGAGCGAGAGAGCGGGAGAGCGCCTCGCCGAAGAGGTCGTTCTCCTCCGCCGTCCCGACGGTCACGCGGATCGCCTCCGGCGCCCCGAACGGCGCGAGCGGCCGCACGATGACGCCCTCGCGGAGCAGCGCCTCGAAGAGCGGCGCCGCGTCGCGCCCGGTGTCCACGTAGACGAAGTTCGCCACCGGCCGCGGACCGACGCGGACCGGGAGCCCGGCACAGATCTCCACGAGCTGCGCGCGGCCGCGCGCCGTCACCTCCCGCCGCCGGCGGAGCTCGTCGCCCTGGTCGAGGCTCGCGAGCGCGGCGTCCTGTGCGGGCTGCGTGATCTCGAACGCGTTGCGCACCTTCCGGATCGCCGCGACGACGTCGGCCGGCCCGATTCCGTAGCCGACGCGCAGCCCGGCGAGCCCGTAGATCTTCGAGAACGTCCGCAGGACGAGCACCCGCCGGCCGTCGCGCTTCAGGTACTCCTCGATCCCGTCCGGGTAGTCCGCCTCGTCCACGTACTCGAAGTACGCCTCGTCGAGCACGGTCAGGACGTGGTCGGGCACGCGCGCGAAGAAGTCGTCGAGCTCGGCGCGGCCGACCATCGTCGCGGTCGGGTTGTTCGGGTTCGCGACGAAGACGAGCTTCGTCCGCGGCGTGATCGCCGCGAGGATCGCCTCGAGGTCGTAGGCGTCGTCCGCGAGCGGGACGCGCACCGGCGTCGCGCCGAGCTTGATCGCGTCGAGGACGTAGCTCGGGAAGGACGGCCAGCCGCAGACGACCTCGTCGCCCGGGTCGAGCGTCGCGAGCGAGAGGTACATGATCACCGCGTCGGCGCCGGCGGCGAGCGCGACGTTCTCCGCCTCGACGCCGTGCTTCTCCGCGAGCGCGACCGTCAGCCGGAACGCGCCGCCGTCCGGGTAGCGGTTGCAGTCGCGGATCCCCCGCTCGACCGCCTCGATCGCGGCCGGGAAGGGGCCGAACTGGCCCTCGTTCGACGCGAGCTTGACGACGCGCTCGAGTCCGAGCTCGCGCTGCACCTCCTCGACCGGCTTGCCCGGCTCGTACGGGACGAGGTCGGCGATCGCAGGCCGAAAGAGGTCGCCGCTCCGCATGGCGGAAACCCTAATTGCTCGCCCTTCCGGGCGAGACGGCCGTTTCGGACGATGTCCCAGCGCGTGCCGCCATGCGGGCGAGCCACTACCCTGTTCGCGTGGAGGAGATCGGGCTCTTTCCCCTGCCGCTCGTCCTCATGCCCGGCGAGCAGGCGCCGCTGCACATCTTCGAGCCGCGCTACCGCGAGCTCGTGGCCGAGTGCCTCGAGCGCGCCGAGCCGTTCGGGCTCGTGCTCGCCGACGACGAGGGGATCCGTGAGGTCGGGACGCGGGCGCTCGTGGTCGAGGTGCTCGACCGCTTCGACGACGGTCGCCTGAACATCGTCATCGAGGGCGGCGAGCGGTTCCGGGTCGTCGGGCTGACGACGGGCCGGGAGTTCCAGACGGCGGAGATCGACCCGGTCGACGACGAGCTCGAGCAGCCGAGCGAGGACGAGCGCGAGCAGACGCTCGCCGCCTTCGACAAGGTGGTCGAGGCGGCCGAGGCGGAGCTCGACGAGTTCGACCGCGAAGGCGACGACCTGTCCTTCCAGATCGCCGCCCGGATCGACCTCGGCACCGAGGTGAAGCAGCAGCTGCTCGAGATGCGCTCCGAGCGGGACCGCGTGGTCGAGCTCGCCGGATTGCTCGACCGGGCGGCCGAGGCGGTCGCCCGCGAGCGCGAGGTTCGCCACCGCGCCTCGGGCAACGGGCGCGTCGAAGCGCTCTGATCCCCCGTCCGAGGGACGGAATCCCCCTCATCCTGCGTGATCCTGCGCGTGAGATGCCTGCGGCCGTCTCCCAACGTAGAACCGTGCTCATCGCGGCAGCGATCGCCTACGCGGGGGTGTTCGCGACGTTCGCCCTCGTCCCGACGGAGGTCGGGCTCGGGCACATGTTCTACCTCCCGGTCGCGCTCGTCGCGCTCGTGACGGCCCCGTTCTGGGGCGCAGCCGCCGGGGCGCTTGCCGCGCTGCTCTACTGCGTGGGCTCATCGCGCACGCGGAGGTGCCGTCGGCCGAGATCGTCACCACGAGCACGCTGATCCGCCTGATCACCTACAGCGCCACCGGCATCGCGATCGGCTGGTTCGCGTCCCAGAACCGCCAGCTCGTCGCCGAGCTCCGGATCCTCGCGGAGCGGGACGGCGTGACGGGGCTCCCGAACACGCGCGCGTTCCAGGCGGCGATCGAGCGCCGGCTCGAAGCCGGGCGGCCGTTCGCGCTCCTGATCGGCGACCTCGCACTGCCCGAGCCGAATCGGGCCGACGCGGACGAGTCCGTCGCCGCCAGCGACGCGCTCCTGCGGATCGGCGAGATCCTCCGCAACACGCTCGGCGTGGAGGACGACATCGCGCGCGTGGGCGACCGCGCCTTCGCCGTGCTCGCGACCCTCACGACCGGCGCCGATGCGGCCCGCCTCGCGGCGCTCCTCGAGCAGACGCTCGCCGGCCGCGGCGTCCCGACCCGCTTCGGCTGGGCCGTCTACCCGCACGAGGGCGACAACGCGCTCGCGCTCTACCGCGCGGCGGACGAGCGGCTCTACGCGCGCAAGCTCGTCGGCGCGGAGATCCCCGGGACGCCCGCGCTCCGGCCCGTCGCCTCCGGCTAGCGACCGCGGACGCCGTGCACGGGGCGGCCGGCCGCCTCCCACGCGTAGTAGGACGCGCTCGGCCCGTACTCGGGGCGGTACTCGACCACCTTCGGGTTCCGGCCGACCTGCTTCGCTCGCTCGGCGTGCCGGAGGAGGTTCGGGTCGTCGCGCTCCTGCCAGACGAGGATCAGATGCGCGGCGGTCATGAACTCCGCGACGAAGTCGCACCCGGCGGCCGGGCACGGGAACGGATCCGTCCGCACGCAGGACCACCCGGCGTGGTCCTCGCCGCCGTCGTCGGTCCAGAGCTCCTCTTCCTCGAGGAGCTCCTCCTCCTCGACGGGCGACGGCAGCAGCTCAGGAAGGCGCGGCTCGGTCACTGCGCCCGCACCAGGTGCCCGTACTCGTCCAGCTCGACGAAGTGGTCGGCGTCCCCGTCCCGGAATGCGGAGCACTGGTTCTCGGCCTCGTCGTCGACCGGCTGGCGCGGCGAGTGGACGATGTCGACCACCCAGTTCTCGTACGGGTCGTCGAGCGGGTCGGCGAGACACGGGCCCGAGCTCAGGTCGCGGCCCTCCCCCTCCTCGGCGTAGACCTCGCGGGCCGCGTCGACCGCGCCGAGCTTCTCGTCCTCGGCCGACCCGCCGCAGCCGGCGACGCCGGTCGCGAGCAGGAAGGCGGCGAGCAGCAACGCCCTCACACAAGCTCCTTCGCCATCAGCACCGCGTCGACGTAGCCCTCGCCGTGGCGGTAGTGGTTCCGGCGCACGCCCTCGCGGGAGTAGCCGACCTGCTCGTAGAGGGCGATAGCGGCCCCGTTGTACGGGAGGACGTGGAGCTCGAGCTTGCGCACCCCGACCGTCCGGGCCCAGTCGTCGGCGGCCAGCATGAGCGCCCGGCCCGCCCCCTGCCGGCGGTATTCGGCGGCGACCATCAGCCCGAGGTCGGCCACGTGCCGGCTGGCCGGATGCGGATCGCGCGAGAGCGAGAGCCGGCCGACGAGGCGGTCGGGGCTCTCGGCCACGATCACCGCT
This sequence comes from uncultured Actinomycetes bacterium, assembly GCA_963696365.1. Lineage (GTDB taxonomy): Bacteria > Actinomycetota > Thermoleophilia > Gaiellales > Gaiellaceae > CAVOKD01. The sequence goes on along the minus strand of CAVOKD010000007.1, from coordinate 195,286 downwards.
GCGTGCGGCGAGCGCTTGATCGCCCGCAGGTAGCGGCGCTCCTCCGGGACGCTCCGCCAGTCGCCGTTCGTGACCAGCCAGCCCTCCGGCTCCGACCCGACCGCCCGCGCGAGGGCGACGAGCTCGGCCGCGTCGCCGGGCTCGGCGTGACGGATGCGAAACCGCCGCTCCCCAGTGCTCAATCGACCACGCTCCCGGCGCCGCCGCGCCTCGGGTCGCCGGCCGCCTCGATCCCGCGCGGCCCCGTCGCCGACGGCCGAGACGCCGCCGAAGAAGATGTTGTGGCCATCCCAGCGGACGACGTCGTAGCCGAGCGAGGCCAGCTCGTCGGCGACCTCCTCCGAGACGCCGCCCTCCAGGTGGAGGCGGCCCTCGTGGAGGTGCACCCGCGGCGCTGCGATCGCGTCGATGAGCGGGAAGTCGTGGTCGAGGACGTTCACGACCGTCTGGGTGATCGCCGCACGGAGCCGCATCGAGCCCGCGCTGCCGAGCACGAGCCGTGGGCGCGAGTCCTCGAGCACGACGGACGGCGCCATCATGCTCGTCAGCCGCCGGCCCGGAACGAGCGGCGCGCCCGGCGTGGTCAGGTCGCTCTCGCCGAGCATGTTGTTCAGGTGGATGCCGGTGCCCGGGACGACGAAGCCTGAGCCGGCGCCGGTGGAGGCCGAGAAGGACGCCGCGTTCCCGGCCGCGTCGACCGCGCTCACGTGTGTGGTCGACGGCAGGCCGACGCGCTCGGTGACGGCGTCGCGGCGCGCGGATTCCGCCCGCGCGGCCGCCTCGGCGACGTACGGCTCGTCGAGCAGCCGCCGCGCGAGCCCGCCGCGGTGCAGGTCGGCGGCGAAGCTCCCGCCGCGCGCGCGAGTCGCCTCGCGCATCACCTCCGCGAGCCGCGCGATCTGCCGCGCGCGTCCCGGCGGGTCGGGCGGCCCGAGCCGGTCGAGGAGCCGAAGCGCGAACGCGATCAGGATCCCGCCGGACGAGGGCGGCGGGTTGGAGACGAACTCGAGGCCGCGGAAGCGGGCCCGCACGGGCGTCCGGCGGATGACTCGGAAGCACGCGAGATCCTCCTCGGTCAGGGCCCCGCCCTCGTCCATCACGGCCCGGCTCGTCTCGCGCGCGAGATCGCCGCGGTAGAACGGCTCGGCGCCCTCCTCGGCCAGCCGGTCGAGCGTGTCGGCGAGGTCGGGCATGCGGATCCGGTCACCCGTCGCGAGCGCGCCGTCGAGTCCGAAGATCTGGCGCGAGCGCTCGGACGAGCGGAGGATCGCGTCGAGGAGCACGTGGAGCGAGGCCTGCTCGGCGATCACCTCGACGCCGGCGCGCGCATGCTCGCGCGCCGGCGCGACGAGCTCGGGCCACGGCAACCGGCCGTAGAGCCGGTGCGCCTCCGCAAGCCCGGCGATCGTGCCCGGGACGGCGACGGTGGGCGCGCCGATCCAGTACGGGAGCAGGTTGTCGCGGTCGAACGGGATGTCGACGACCGGCATGGGCGCGCGCTCGAAGCCGGGCGAGAGCCCCTGCCCCGGGACGGCGACGAAGAAGTCGAGCACCCGGTCGCTCCGGTCGCGCGCCCGATGGACGAGCATGAACCCGCCCCCGCCGGGCCCGGTGAGCGGGCTCTCGGCGACCCAGGAGACGAGGCCGGCGGCGACGCAGGCGTCGACCGCGTTACCGCCTTCGGCGAGCGCGCGCGCGCCCGCCTCGGCGGTCAACGGGTGGCCGGCGGCGACGGCGCCCTGCATGCCAGTGAGCGTACCGCGCACTCTTCGGCGGGAGCGCGCCGGTCGGCGGCAGCGGGCAGGGCGACGTACGAAGTCGCACGCCCCCTCCCTGGGTGGGGGGAACCCACGAACCCGGCGCAAACGCTACCCCGAGAGGTGGGCCGTGTCTGCGACGCGACTTGCGCCGATTTCGTGTCTGAGACCCGTCGTCGGGAGCCCCATCTCCGCGCCGTCGACGGGCCACGGTCACGCGGACGCAACCGACGCGGACGCGGGCGCTAGAAGCTCTTGACGAAGCTCGGCGGCTCGAGCGTGTCGTCCGGCGACGAGGGTTCCGGGCTAGCGGCCTTGGCCGCGGCGGGGAGCGACGACTGCCGTCGCGATGCCTTGCCGAGGCCCGTCGCCACGACCGTCACCCAGACCTGGCCGGCGAGACGCTCGTCGATCGTCGCGCCGAAGATGATGTTCGTCTCCTCGGTCGCGGCCGAGCGGATCGTCTCCGCGGCCTCGTTCACCTCGATCAGCGTCAGGTCGTTGCCGCCTGCGATCGAGAGCAGGATGCCGCGCGCGCCGACGATCTCCGTGTCGATCAGCGGCGAGCGCAGCGCGCGCTGGGCCGCCTCGCGGCCGCGGTTGTCCCCCGTCGCGAAGCCGATCCCCATGAGCGCGGTTCCGGCGTCGCTCATGACCGTGCGGACGTCCGCGAAGTCGAGGTTGATGAGCCCCGGTGTCGTGATCAGGTCGCAGATGCCCTGGACGCCCTGCCGGAGGACGTCGTCGGCCACGCGGAACGCTTCCAGCATCGAGGTCGACCTGTCGAGCACCTCGAGCAGCCGGTCGTTCGGGATGACGATCACCGTGTCGCAGACCCGCCGGAGCGAGTCGACCCCGTCCTGCGCCTGCTCGCGGCGGCGCGTGCCTTCGAACTTGAACGGCGTCGTGACGATCCCGACCGTCAGCGCGCCGAGCTCCCGTGCGATCCGCGCGACGACGGGTGCGGCGCCGGAGCCGGTGCCGCCGCCCTCGCCGGCGGTGATGAAGACCATGTCCGAGCCACGGAGGACGTGCTTGAGCTGGTCGTACGCCTCCTCGGCGGCCTGGCGCCCGACGTCCGGATCGGCGCCGGAGCCCAGACCCTGCGTCAGCTCGCGGCCGATGTGGAGCTTCACAGGCGCGTCGCAGCCGCGGAGCTGCTGGATGTCCGTGTTGACGGCGATGAACTCGACCTGCGAGATCCCTGCCTCGATCATCCGGTTGACCGCGTTCAGCCCGCCGCCGCCGACGCCGACGACGCGGATGACCGCGAGGTAAGCGGACGACTCGGCGCGCGGGGCGCGGGTCAGGTGCGGGGTCGGATCGGCCCAGCGCGAAGCCGGCGGCATCTCCGGCGGGGTCGCCGGAGCGGGGGCGCTCGCGGGCGCGGCCGGCGCAGATGCCGCGGGCGGCGGCGCGCTCGGCTGCGGCGCGGGCGGGATCGGCGCCTCGGCGGGCTCGGGCCGCGACGCGGCCCCGGAGACGCTCAGGTCCTCCCTGGGCTCGGGCCCGGCGTGCTCGACGGTCGGAGCATCGGCGCCGGACGCCTCCTGCTGCTCCTTCTCGGCCTGCCGCTGAGCTGCCTCGGTCGCCTTGAACAGCTCGGCGAGCGGGCCCTCACGCATGCTCGCGCGCGCGCGGTTTCGCGCCATTGAGCACCTCCTTGGCGAGCGTCCGGTAGGCCTCGGCGGCCGACCCGCTCGGGTCGTACTTGAGAACGGACGAGCCCTGGACGGGCGCCTCCGCATAACGGATGGTCTTGCGGATCCGCGTGTCGAACACGAGATCGCCGAAGTTCTCCTTCAGCATGTCGATCGCCTCGCGCGCATGAAGCGTGCGGGAGTCGAACATCGTCGGCAGGATCCCGCGGATCTCGACTGATGGGTTCAGGTTCTCGCGGATCATCGACACGGTTCCCTCGAGCTGGACGAGCCCTCGCAGCGAGAGGTACTCGCACTGCACCGGAACGATGACGCTGTCGGCGGCTGTCAGGGCGTTGATCGTCAGCAGGCCGAGCGACGGCGGGGTGTCGATGAGGATGTAGTCGTACGAGCCGCGCACCGGGAGCAGCGCCTTCTGGAGGGCGCGCTCGCGGCCGATCATGCTCGAGAGAGCAAGCTCCGCGCCGGCGAGATCGATCGACGAGACGGCCACGTCTACCTCGGACGGGTGGATGACCTCCTCGATCGGAAGCGAGTGGACGAGGACGTCGAACATCGACCGTTCGATCGAGTCGGGGTCCATCCCCTGGCTCATCGTCAGGTTGCCCTGCGGGTCCAGATCGACGACGAGCACGGAGTAGCCGAGCTCCTTCATCGCCACGGCGAGATTCAGGGTCGTCGTGGTCTTGGCCACGCCACCCTTCTGGTTGGCCAGCGCGATGACCTGTCCCAAGGTTGCTCCTTGCGAGGTGGGCGTTCGGGCGAGCGAACGCGTGACGTTCGACAGAAGGCTCACAGGGCCTTCATTTCGGGTGAGGCTAGCACAATCCTTCTGCACCTCAGGGTGCCGCAAATTGCGCGAAAAGGAAAGGGCGGGCGCGAGGCCCGCCCTGGAGAAAATCCCTGGAAAACTCCGGCGTCTAAACGGTCGCGGTCCGTGCCGCCGGCTCCGTCCGCCCGAGCGCGAAGAAGACGAGCAGGAAGACGAGGCCGAGGACGAAGTGCAGCCAGTTCGCCGCGGCGTTCACGCCGATGAAGTTCGCCGAGCTCGACAGGTCGATCAGGAGGCCGTAGATCCAGACGGCCAGGTAGACGACTCCCCCGACCATGAAGTACGTCCGGGAGGCGGCCCACGTCGCGGCGGCGACGAGCCCCGCCACGCCGAAGAGCAGGTGGACGATGTTCTCGAGGATGTTCACCCCGAAGATCCCGAAGATCTGGGCGCCGACGGCGTCGAATGTCGTCAGCCGGTCGTAGTCGGTCGTGATGCCCGGGATGAAGCCGAGGAGCGTGACGACGAGGAAGACGATTCCGAAGAGCAGCGCCGCCTTCTGGATGTCGGTTCTCTCCATGCTGCCTCCAAGTCCGAGGTGAGAGGGGAGCCCCGGAGCGGTGCAACGCTCCGATGGGCCGATCCTTCCCCGGCCAGGCCCGGGCGTAACGGCTCCGTGCCGCTCGGACTTCGCTCACGCAGCGCGAGGCGTCGGCTCACCTCCCGTCTCGGGCCACGCGGGCCCGGCACGCGTCGAGCGCCTCCCGCGCGCGCTCGGTGCCGCCCGGCTCGGCCGCGATCCACGCCTCGCCTTCCTCGAGCAGCTTCCGCACCTCCCGGAGCACCAACGGGCGGGGGCCGCCGCCTTCCCGAAGGCGGTCGATCCGCTCCAGCCGCTCCAGCACACGCCTCGCCTCGTCCATGGGATCCAGGCTAGGCGGGCAGGACGCACGTGTCTGTCACGCGGTGTGCCGACTCTGTGCCAGAACCGTCACAAGGGCTCGCCGCCGCAGTGGCGGCGACGCATGAAGAGCGCGACCGCCGCGCCGACGAGGCCGACGACGACCGCCGGCCAGACCCGATCGTAGATCGAGACGCCCGCGAGGAAGAGACCGAGCACCGTGGCCAGGTCGAAGCCGCGGCACCGCTGGCGGCGGGCCGCGTCCTTCGGGTCTGGGGGCGAGGTCATCCCGCCGCGACGACGCGGCCGGCGATCGTCCCGGCGCGTGGCCGGACGCCGAGAAGCACCTCGTCGAGCGCGGCGACGAGCGCTGGTCGCGAGTCGTGCAGGAGCGTCTCGACCAACGCACGGCGAACCGCTTCCTCAGCCCGTCCGCCTGGACCGTCCCCGTCGAGCAGCGCCCGGAGCGCCACACGGAGCTCCTCCCGCTCGCGCCCGTTCTCGCCGAGCAGCACGGCGGCGCGCATCGCGGCCGCCCACGGCCCCTCGTCGCAGCCGAGCAGGGAGTCGAGCGCCTCGCGCAGCTCGTCGGCGCGCACGGGGCCCTCGTGGAAGAGGGCGAGCTCCCAGCGGTCGAGCGCCTCGTGCAGGTCGGGGTCGAGGCCCGCGGCTAGCCGCTCGATCAGCTCGGCCACGAGCCGCGCGCGGAACGGATCGAGCCGGGTCGCCTCGCCCGGCGGGACCTGCGCCGAGACCGGCGGCGCGGGCCGGACGCCGTACGGACGCCAGTCGAGCCGCTCGAACACGACGGGCCCCGCGGCGAGCGACCCGGCGGTGACGAGCCGGAGCACGGTGATCGCCCGCCCCACCTCGGCCGGCGCGTCGGGCACGAGGCAGGCGGTGCCGTCGAGTTCCGCCTCGAGCTCGAGCACGAGCGTGCGGTCGACCTCGCGGCCGAAGTCGCGCGGAAGCAGTCGAGCGGATTCCGGCCACGCGGACTGGAGCTCGCCGCTCGCGGCCGGCCGGACGCGCAGCCCGCGGCCGAGCTCGATCGTCCCGCCCGCGGTCAACCCGACCAGGGGCGTCAAGGCGGCGTACGCGCGGGTCTCGCCGAAGAGCGACCGCTCGAGTTCGGCGTACGCGCGCTCGAAGGCGGCGTCGTCCCAGTCGAACCCGCCGCACGCCTCGGCGGTCGAGACGAGGAGCGGGATCAGAATCATCCGGCCGAGCGCCTCGTCCTCGGACGTCCGCTCGCCCGCGTGGGCGCGCGCGAAGATCCCGGCCGCCGGCTCGTCCTTCAGCGCGGCGAGCGCGGCGAGCCCGTCCTCGCGATGGACGAGCCGCTCGGCCCGCACCTCGACGAAGGCGCCGACGAGGGGGCGGTACTCGTAGAGCGTGGGCCGGTTCGGCGCGGCGTGCTCCTGAAGCGAGACGGGGAGGTCGGCTCCCTCCTCGAGCTCGGCGCCGAGCTCGAAGAACGCGCCCAGGCAGAAGGCGCGCAGGGCGCGGAGCAGGGCGGGCGAGCGGGGAGCGTGCGCGGCCACGCGATCCGTTACGGGGCGGCGGGCCGGGTTCCTGCCGCGGCGGGCTTGACGGCGATCCGCGCCGAGTGCTGGAGTGGGCCGCGTCATGCGCGTCGCACTGCTCGCCTTCCTGGCGCTCGCGACGGCGGCCCTCGCGGGCGTGCCGGGCGCGGTCTCGGCCCGCCAGACGCGGTGCGCGACGGTCGGCGCGACGATCGTCGGCACGGCGGGCAGCGACACGATCACTGGGCACGGCCCACAAGGACGTGATCGCCGCGCTGGGCGGCAACGACACGATCTTCGGGCTCGGCGGCGACGACATCGTCTGCGGCGGGCCCGGCGACGACCGGATCTTCGGTGGGAACGGCTGGGACGGGATCACCGGAGGCGACGGCGACGACGTCCTCGTCGGCTCGGTCGGCAGCGACTTCCTGTCCGGGAACGACGGCGACGACCGCATCTCGGGCGGCACCGGGCACGACGCCACCTGGGGCGGCGCCGGGATCGACCGCGTGAACGGGGGCGACGGTGCCGACGACGTCCGCGGCGGCTCCGCCAACGACAGACTCGGCGGCGGGAACGGCGAGGACGGACTGCGCGGCGGGACCGGCTTCGACCGCTGCGACGGCGGCCCGCAGACGGACGCGGGCAATTCGTGCGAGGTCTCTACGTCGATCCCGTAGGGACGATCCTGCTGCCGTCCGGGGCCGGCTGGCAGGTGGGACACCAGAAGGCCGTCCGCGCGTCGTCGCCCTGGCGCCACGCCGCGATCCGCGTCGTGCACCGCGGACACGGCAGCCCCGCGCGGTCGTAGACGAGCCGTCCGCGCCGCCGACCCTGCATCGCCGCGGCGGTCTCCGCGAGGACGCGACGGAGCGACGCGTCGTCTACCTCCCGCAGCCGCGCCCACGGCGAGACGCGCGCGAGGAAGAGGCCCTCGGCGCGCCACTTGTTCCCGATCCCTGCGACGAGCCGCTGGTCGAGCAGCGCCTCCCCCACCTCGCGCGCCTGGTCGGTCGCCCGGAGCCGGCCGAGCATCCCGTCGAGGTCGGGCGGGTCGAGCATCACGTCGGGCCCGAGCCGGCGCCGGAGCGCCGCCTCGTCCGTCACGAGACCGAGGCTGCCGCCGCCGAAGAGCACGGCCTGGTGGCGCTCGCCACGCAGGACGAGCCACGGCGTGCCGAGCACCGGCTCGCCCGCGGGGCCCACGCGCCAGCGGCCCTTCATGCGCAGGTGGCTGCGCAGGACGAGGCCGCCCTCCCACGTCAGGAGGAGGTTCTTCCCCACCGCCTCGACGTGCTCCAGACGGCGGCCGTCGAGCCGCTCGGCGACACCGAGCACCCGGGCGCGGCCGTGCCGCGCCTCCACCTCGAGCCGCTCGCCGACGAGCGGCTGGAGGCGCTCGGCCGCGCGGTGGAGCGCATCGCCTTCCGGCATGCGGCGAGCGTAGCGCCCGCGCCACCCCCGAAATTGGCTTGAGCATCACCGCACGCGCGCCGACAACCAGCCCGAACGGAATGTCTGCGGTACCGAGAACGCGGCGGCCTTGGGATGGGCGCTCGTCACGTCGGCGCTGCGCTCGCCTGCGCGCCGGCCGCCCTCGCCGCCCCGCGGGGCATCGGGGCGATCGTGGATTAGGCGCCTCCGGCGCCCCCTCGGGGACACACCGCGGGAGCGGGCAGCCGCCACCCGCTCCCGCGGCCCCCTTCCCCTACCGGAGCACCTTGTTGCAGGGCTTGCCCTGGAGGACGCCGTCCTCGAAGAACGAGGTGCAGATGGTCGAGTTGTGCGGGTACTTGCGCCTCGGGTACCAGTCGAACCACGCCCACGCGACGGAGCACCCGCTGTGGCGGCGCGTCCTGCGCACGTCGATCCGCCGCCCGTCCGGACCGCGCACGACCATCTTCGCGCGGTAATTGCAGATGAGCGACCAGTCGACCTTGGCGCGCCGGACGCGCACGTGGTCGACGTAGCGGCCGGAGCCCTCGATCAGGATGCAGACGTTCCCGAACGGGGCCCAGGTGCATCCGTACGAGTCGGCCGACGCCGGGGACGCGCCGCCTGCGAGCGAAGCGAGCGCGACGGCGAGCGTGGCGAGGACCGTGCGGAGCGGTCGAACCGTGCCTGGCGAGAGCATCGCTGCTCCTTTCCGTAGCCTGCTTGGGCTCGGATCCGGCCGGGACCGAGGCGGCAACGCTACGCCCGTCTCGTCAGCCGCCCGTGAGGCCGGCGTCAACTCTCTGTAAGGCCGTTACGCGCGGAGGACGGCGCGCCGAGGCCCGGCGAGGAAGCCGGCCTCGACGAGGAGCGGCATCGCGAGCGACTCCGCGACCGGCTCGCCGTCGAAGCGCTCGACCGCGAGCCGCTTCAGGCCGGTGCGGCGGGCGTGCGCGACGAGGGCCTCGAGCGCCGAGCGGAGCCAGCCTTCGTCCGGGTCGCGGAGCGGAACGAGCGAGCGGCCGCCGCGCTCGACGAAGAGCGCCGGCTCGCCGCCGAGCGTGACGACGAACGCACCGGCGACGCGCGCCGCGCGGCCGTCGGCGCGCTTCGGCCACGGGATCGCCGCGCCGTACGGCTGCGCGGGGTCGGCCGCGGCGAGGACGAGTGGCTCGCCCTCCTCGTGCTCCTCGCGCAGGCGCTCGACCGCGCCCGGGAGCGCGAACTGCGCGCCGCCGAGGCTCTCGACGAAGTAGCCGCGCCGGCAGACGCCGAGCGTCTCGAGCTTGCGGAGCTCCCCGTAGACGCGGCCGTAGCCGCCGGGGACGCCCTCGGCCCGGACGCCGTCGCGCGTGACGATCCCCTGCCGCTCGAGCAGGAGCTCGGCGAGCGCGCGCTGGTCGGGCTCGCCGGCGAAGAGCCCGGCGGTCGTCGACCAGCGGCCCTGCGTCGCGGTGATCGCGTTCGCCCGCTGGCGCGAGAAGCGGCGCGGGCGGCGCTCGGGCCGCGGCGCCTGGAACCGGCGGCTCGCGCGGAGCGGCTGCCACGCGTCGTTCGTCACCTCGCCCGACCAGACGAGGTCCCAGAGCGTCGGCAGAACGGTCTCGGCCTCGAGCCCGGTCTCGTGGAGCAGGTCGTACCAGAAGAGCGCCCCGCGCTCGAGCGCGCGCGCGGATCGCGTCGTGCGCCTCGCCCTCGGGCGGCGGCAGCGCACCCGGCTGTCCGAGCGCAGGCGCGTCCTCGCGGAAGAAGAGCGCCACGCGCTCGAGCCCCGCGCCGACCCAGACGACCTCACCGGACGCGCAGAGCTGGTCGAGCTCCGCCTGCCGGTACCCGGGCACGCGGCGAGGCAGGACGTCGGACTCCCAGAGCGCGACCGGGAGCGAAAGGCCCTGGAGCGGGACGAGCGCCTCGCGCAGCGTCGCGCGGCGGTCGACCCCCTGCCAGGCGGGCAGGAAGCGGGCGAGCGCGGCCTGCGCGGCGGGCTCCACCTGGCGGCGCAGGCGCGCCAGGCTCGCGCGGCGCAAGCCGCCGGAGGACGTCGGGATCGCACCACTCGCGCTCGGTGCCGCCGGGGCGGAGCTCCCCACGGACGAGCCGGTCGTCGGCCTCGAGCGTCGCGAGCTCCTGCTCCATGCGGGCGGGGTCGAGCCCGAAGCGCTCGGCCGCCTCGGCGGTCGTGAACGGCCCGCGGCCCGCGCGCGAAGCGGACGAGCAGGAACCGAAGCGGCTCCTCGCCTGCGTCGAGGAACGCGTCCGGGAGTCCGGCTGGCGGCATCGCGCCGAGCGTGTCGCGGTAGCGGCCGGCGTCCTCCGCGGCGATCAGCCGCTCGCCTCCCGCAAGGCGGACGACCACCGCGCGCCGCTCGGCCAGGAGCGGCTCGGCGAGCGCCTCGTCGTACTCGCCCGGCGCGAGGTCGCCGCGGCGCAGGAGCAGATCGTGCAGCGCGTCCGGTCGAGCGCGCGTCGCCGCGCAGCTCCTCCTCCACCTGCTCGAGCGCCTCGGCGTCGAGCAGGTCGCGAAGCTCCTCCTGCCCGAGCAGCTCGCGGAGCAGGTCGCGGTCGAGCGCGAGCGCCTGGGCGCGGCGCTCGGCGAGCGGCGTGTCGTCCTCGTACATCGACGTGGCGACGAACTCGAAGACGAGCGAGGAGGCGAACGGCGACGCGGTCGGCGTCTCGACGGCGACGAGGTCGACGCGCCGGGCCTGGAGGTCGGCGAGGAGCGACCGCAGCGCCGGCAGGTCGAACACGTCCTGGAGGCACTCGCGCACCGTCTCGAGCACGACGGGGAAGTCGGGGTAGCGTCGCGCGACCTGGAGGAGCGCCTGCGCCTTGAGGCGCTGCTGCCAGAGCGGCGTCCGCTCGCCGGGCCGGCGGCGCGGGATCAGGAGCGCGCGGGCGGCGTTCTCGCGGAAGCGGGCGCCGAAGAGCGCGCTGCCGCCGAGCTCGGCGACGACGAGGTTCTCGAGCTCGCCCGGGTCGACGAGCAGGTCCTCGACCGGCGGCGGCGTGTCCGCGTCGGGCAGGTGGAGCGAGATCCCGTCGTCCGACCAGATCGCGTTCACCTCGAGGCCGAGCGACTCGCGCAGACGCGCGGTCACGCGCCAGCGACCACGGAGCGTGCACGCGGCCGCCGAACGGCGTGAGGATGCAGACCCGCCAGTCGCCGATCTCGTCGCGGAAGCGCTCGACCACGACCGCGCGGTCGGACGGGACGACGCCCGTCGCCGCCTCCTGCTCGCGCAGGAACGTGACGAGGTTCCGCGCGGCGAGCTCGTCGAGCGAGTGCTCCGTGCGGAGCCGCTCGGCCGCCTTGTCGTCCGTGAGCCCGACGATCTCGCGCGCGGTGCGGCCGATGGCGGCGCCGAGCTCGTACGGGCGCCCGACGCCCTCGCCCTTCCAGAACGGCACCGCCCCGGGAATGCCCGGCGCCGGCGTGACGAGCACGCGGTCGCGCGTGATCTCCTCGATCCGCCAGGTCGAGGCGCCGAGCAGGAACGTCTGGCCGGCGCGCGCCTCGTAGACCATCTCCTCGTCCAGCTCGCCGACGCGGCCGCCGCCGTCCACGAGGTAGACGCCGAAGAGCCCGCGGTCGGGGATCGTGCCCGCGTTCGTCACCGCGAGCCGCCGCGCCCCTTCGCGCCCGCGGACGACGCCGCCGGTGCGGTCCCAGACGATCCGCGGCCGCAGCTCGGCGAACTCCTCCGAGGGGTAGCGGCCGGCGAGCATGTCGAGGACGTTCTCGAGCTGCGTCCGCGAGAGGTCGCGGAACGGGTAGGCGCCGCGGACGAGGTCGTGGAGCTCGTCGACGGCGATCTCCTCCTGCGACGACACGGCGACGATCTGCTGCGCGAGCACGTCGAGCGGGTTGCGCGGGATGCGCGTCTCCTCGATCGCGCCCTCCTCCATCCGCTTCGTGACGACCGCGCACTCGAGCAGGTCGGCGCGGAACTTGGGGAAGATCCGGCCCTTCGACGGCTCGTCGAGCCGGTGCCCGGCGCGGCCGACGCGCTGGAGCCCGGCCGCGACCGACTTCGGCGACTCGACCTGGACGACGAGGTCGACCGCGCCCATGTCGATCCCGAGCTCGAGCGACGAGGTGGCGACGAGGCAGGGGATCTCGCCGCGCTTCAGGAGCTCCTCCACCTCGACCCGCTGCTCGCGCGCGAGCGAGCCGTGGTGGGCGCGCGCGATCTCGCGTTCCGCGAGGTCGTTCAGCCGCAGCGCGAGCCGCTCGGCGAGGCGGCGGTTGTTGACGAAGACGATCGTCGAGCGGTGCGCCTCGACCAGCTCGAGCAGCTTCGGGTAGATCGACGGCCAGATCGAGCGCGTGCCGTCGGGCGTCGCGGGCGCCTCGCCGGCGTCGGTGCCGGGCTCGCGCATGTCCTCGAGCGGGACGACCACCTCGAGGTCGAGCTGCTTCGCGCGCCCGGCGTCGACGAGCTCGATCGGGCGGCCGCCGGAGACGAACCGGCCGATCTCCTCGAGCGGGCGCTGCGTCGCCGAGAGCGCGATCCGCTGGAACGACTCCCCGGTCAGGCGCTCGAGCCGCTCGAGCGAGAGCGCCATGTGCGCGCCGCGCTTGGTGCCGGCGACCGCGTGCACCTCGTCGAGGATCACCGTGCGGATGCCGCGCAGCGTCTCCCGCGCGCGCGAGGTGAGGAGCAGGAAGAGCGACTCGGGGGTCGTGATCAGGATGTCGGGCGGGTGGCGGAGCATCTGCGCGCGCTCCTTCGCGGGCGTGTCCCCGGTGCGGACGCCGACGGAGAGCGTGCGACTCGATGCCCGCGAGCGGGCCGCGCAGGTTCCGCTCGACGTCGTAGTTGAGCGCCTTGAGCGGCGAGACGTAGAGCACCTGCGTCCCGGCGCCCGGTTCGGCCCGGTCGAGCGCCCAGAGGAAGGCGGCGAGCGTCTTCCCCGAGCCCGGTCGGCGCCTGGATCAGCGTGCTCGAGCCGGTCGCGATGACCGGCCAGCCGCGCTCCTGCGCGGGCGTCGGCGCGTCGAACGTGCGCGCGAACCAGTCGCGCGTCGCGGGGCTGAAGGAGGCGAGCGCGTCCACCCCGCCAGACTACCGAGCGGTAGCATCGCCGCCGAATGGCGGATTCCCTGCATTTCACCGGCGATCCCGAGGCCGACGCGTTCCTCGCCGAGGACCCGCTCGCACTGCTCGTCGGCTTCGTGCTCGACCAGCAGGTGACCGTGCAGAAGGCGTTCTCGGGCCCGCTCGAGCTGCGCCGCCGGCTCGGCTCCTTCGACGCCGCCGCGATCGCCGCGGCCGACCCGGCCGAGCTCGAGGAGGTCTTCCGCACGCGGCCGGCGATCCACCGCTTCCCGGGCTCGATGGCCGCGGCGCGTCCAGGAGCTCTGCGCCGCGATCGCGGAGGACTACGACGGGCACGCCGAGCGCGTCTGGACGGAGGCCGAGAGCGGCGCCGACCTGAAGCGGCGGCTGCTCGCGCTTCCCGGCATCGGCGAGATGAAGGCGAAGACGCTCGTCGCCGTGCTCGCGAAGCGCCTCGACGTCCGGCCGCCCGGCTGGGAGGAGGTCGCGCCGCAGCACCCGACGCTCGGCGACGTCGACTCGGACGAGGCGCTCGAGACCTACCAGGCGGCCAAGCGCGCGCACAAGGCGGCCATGCGGGCCGCGCGCGCCGGCTAGCGGAGCGGCCCGGCGAGCGCCGCGCGGGCGGCGCCGAGCCCGCAGAGGCCGTGCACGCCGCCGCCGGGCGGCGTCGAGGCCGAGCAGAGGAAGAGCCCCGGCACGGGCGTCGTGTAGGGGACCGGGCGCAGCGCCGGCCGCGCGACGATCCCGCGCAGGTCCTGCAGGCCGGCGTTGACGTCGCCGCCGACGAGGTTCGGGTTCCGCCGCTCGAGCTCGGGCGGTCCGGCGGCGTTCCGCGCGAGGATCCGCTCGCGGAAGCCGGGCGCGAACCGCTCGATCTGCGCCTCGATCGCCTCGGTCGCGTCGCCGCGCCAGCCGTTCGGGACGTGGCTGTAGGCCCAGACCGTGTGCTTCCCCTCGGGCGCGCGGGTCGGGTCGAAGCGCGAGTGCTGGCCGACCAGCACGAACGGCCGCTCGGGCGCGCCGCCCTCCGAGGGCGCGCGCTCGGAGGCGGCGATCTCGTCGAGCGTCCCGCCGACGTGGACGCAGCCGGCCTCCGCCGCCTCGGGCGCGGTCCACGGGATCGGCCCGTCGAGCGCGAGGTCGAGCTTGAACGCGCCCGGCCCGTAGCGGTACCGGCCGAGCGCCCGCGCGTAGCGAGGCGGCAGCCGGTCGCCCGCGAGCCGCACGAGCGCGCGGCGGCGAGACGTCGCAGAGGACCGCTCGGGCGCGCGGCAGCTCGGCGAGCGACTCGACGGGCGCGTCCGTCTCGATCACGCCGCCGAGCGAGCGCAGGTACGACGCGAGCGCGTCCGAGATCGCCTGCGCGCCGCCGCGCGGGAACGGCCAGCCGACCGTGTGCGCGAACGTCAGGAGGACGAGCCCGAAGGCCGCGGTCGCCGCCCGCTCGAGCGGCAGCGTCGAGTGGGCCGAGCAGCCCGCGAAGAGCGCCCGGGCCCGCGTCGGTACGGAACCGCGTGCGGGCGAGCCGCTCGGCCGACCGGAGCGCGAGCAGCCCGAAGCGCGCGGCGGCGAGCGGATGGCGAGGCACGTGGACGAGCGGGCCGAGGATCTCCTCCTCGAGCAGCGGCCAGTCGCGGACGAGCGGCCCGACGAGCCGCCGGTACGCCTCGCTCGTCCGGCCCGAGCCCGGCCGCCGTCTCGGCGAGGCTCCGGTGGACGAGCGCCGCGGAGCCGTCCGAGAGCGGGTGCGCGAGCGCGACGCGGCGAGTGGACCCACTCGAGCCCGTGCTCGGCGAGCGGCAGGCGGCGGAAGAGCGGCGAGCCGGCCCCGAGCGGGTGGAACCCGGAGCAGACGTCGTGGCGGAAGCCGGGCAGCGTGAGCTCCTCCGTCCGCGCGCCGCCGCCGACCGTCGGCGCCGCCTCGCGCACGAGCACCGAGCGCCCCGCCTGCGCGAGCACGATCGCCGCCGCGAGCCCGTTCGGGCCCGCCCCGACCACGACCGCGTCGTACGCCATGCGGGCCCGGCGTCTACGCGACGCCGGCGAGGAGCGACGTGCGCGCCTCGCGGACCATCTCGCGCGCGATCACGAGGCGCTGGACCTCGTTCGTCCCCTCGTAGATCTGCGTGATCTTCGCGTCGCGCATCATGCGCTCGACCGGGTACTCCTTCACGTAGCCGTAGCCGCCGAGGATCTGGACGGCCTCGGTCGTGACCCACATGGCCGTGTCGGAGCAGAAGAGCTTCGCCTGCGCGGAGGCCTTCGTCAGCTCCGGGCCCTCGACGCCCTCGTCGGCCATCCGCCCGAAGCGGTGCAGCAGGCCGCGCGCCGCCTCGCAGGCCGTGTCCATGTCGGCGAGCTTCGCGGCGACGAGCTGGTGCGATGCGATCGGCTTGCCCATCGTCTCGCGGCCCTTCGCGTACTCGAGCGCGTAGTCGGTCGCGCCCTGCGCGATCCCGAGCGCCTGCGCGGCGATCCCCGGCCGCGAGCGGTCGAGCACGCGCATCGCGATCCGGAACCCCTCGCCCTCGGCGCCGAGCAGGTTGCCCGCGGGGATCCGGCAGCCGTCGAAGAAGACCTCGCCCGTCGTCGAGCCCTTGATCCCCATCTTCGGCTCGATCCGCCCGACCGAGAACCCGGGCGTCTCCGCCTCGACCACGAAGCACGAGATGCCGTCGTGGCCCGCGTCGGGGTCGGTCTTGGCGAAGACCGTGTAGAGCCCCGCGACGCCGGCGTTCGTGATGAAGCGCTTGCCGCCGTCGAGGACGTACTCGTCGCCCTCGCGCCGCGCGGTCGTCCGCATCGCGGCCGAGTCGGAGCCCGAGCCCGGCTCCGTGAGCGCGTACGCCGCGAGCCACTCGCCGCTCGCGAGCCGCGGGAGCCAGCGCTCCTTCTGCTCGTCCGTCCCCGCGAGCTTGATCGCGAGCGCGCCGAGCTCCTGCACGGCGAGGATGAGGCCGGTCGTCGCGCACGCCTTCGAGATCTCCTCGATCGCGACGAGGAGCATGAGCGTCCCGGTCCCGGTGCCGCCGTGGGCCTCGTCGAACGGCAGGGCGAGGATGTCGTTCTCGCGGAAGAGCTCGACCAGGTCCCACGGGAACTCCGCGCTCGCGTCGATCTCGGCCGCGCGGGGCGCGATCCGCTCGCGCGTCAGGGTGCGGACGAGGTCGCGCAGCTCGCGCTGCTCGACGGTCAGGGCGTCCCAGGCCACGGCCCGGATTCTACGGGCCGATCCAGCCAGATCGGTCGACCTGGATCCGGCACGAAGACGGGGGCCATGACGCCGCGCGTTCCGGTGCCGAAGATGAAGATCCCCTCGGGGCTCGCGGTCGCCGTCCAGCGCTCGTCCGGCGACCAGGCGATGCCCGTCGCGCCGCGGAAGCTGAGCGGCTCGTACTCCCCGTTCCCGTCGACGAGGACGAGCGCGCCGCCGTTCAGGAGCGCCGCCGCGTGGCCGCCGCGCGGGCTCGTCCGCAGGTCGGAGAGCGACTCGTAGAGGAACGGCGGCGCGCCGAGCAGCTCGCGGCCGCGGAAGACGGCGAGCGCGTCGAGGTTCTGGGCGCGCGTCGTGCACGACGACGGCGACGCGGTCGTTGCCGAGCCAGGCGGCCTCGCGGATCGTCGGGTTGCCCATCTGCCACGGCAGCCCGCCGAGCGCGCGCGCGCAGGTCGGCCCGCCGCAGGAGCGGGACGCGTGCAGTCCCGCCCGCCTGCCGAAGGCAACCGAGCCCGACCTCGCGGAGCTCGCCGCCGGCGACGACGGTCAGGCGCCCGTCGGGCGTCCACGCGGGCGGGCACGAGCCGCGCACCGGCCACTGCTCTCCCCACGCGGATGCACGACGACCCCGTCGTCGATGCACTCGGCGACGATGCCGTCCGGGCCGGGGACGGTCCCGTCGGCGCCCACGAGCTGGCTCCCGGGCGTGAGCCGAGAGGCGGCACCCGTTCGGCGATCGGCGCGGCGGCCTCCTCGAGGGACGGGAGCACGACGCTTCGCACCCGGCAGCTGGATGTCGGTGACGCACGAGCTCCCCCTCGATTCCGGCCTCGGCCAGGTCCCGGGCCGCGACCTCGGTCAGCTGCTCCTCGGGGCCGGCCGTGTCTGTCTCCTGCGGCGCGGTCGTCGTCCGGTCGGTCGGTCGACGCGTCGGCGGCGGGCGCACCTCCTCGCCGCCGCGGAAGGCGTCGACCGCCGCGACGAGGCCGAGCAGGCCGATCGCGGCGACCACGAGCCAGGTTCCGAGCCGTGTCATTCCGATGTTCATACACCTCTCGAGGGGGAACGAGCACCCGACGATCGAGAAAGGGGGACGACATGCCGGGCGTTCAGGAGCTTCCCGACACGCTCAGGCGCTCGCCCGAGAAGGCGCAGCGCACCTGGATCAAGGCGCACGACAACGCCGTGCGGGAGTACGGCGAGGGCGAGCGCGCCCACCGCACCGCGTGGGATGCGCTCAAGTACACGTTCGAGAAGGTCGGCGACCACTGGGAGCCGAAGCGCGAGAGCGGCCCCTCCGACCCGCACCACGCGAAGCGCGGCCCGGCCGCGCGGCGCGGCGGCGAGACCTACGGCGGCATCGACGTCATGCAGCACACGAAGGACGAGCTGTACGAGCGGGCCCGGCGGGCGGGGATCCGCGGCCGCTCGAAGATGACGAAGAAGGAGCTCGCGCGGGCCCTCGCCCGCAAGGGCGGCTGACCGTCAGAGCTCGAGGAGGTCCTCGGGCGCGAACGTGAGCGGCTCGGCGCCGTCGGCGGTCACGAGGTAGGAGTTCTCGATCCCGACGGCGCCCTCGCCGGGGAAGACGAACTTCGGCTCGAGCGCGAAGACCATCCGCTCGTGCGAGCGGCTCCTCCCAGCCCTGCGCGAGCAGCGGCAGCTCGTCGATCTCGAGGCCGAACCCGTGGCCGACGAACGTGACGCGCTCGTGGCCGGCGCCCATGAAGCCCTCCGCGTCGCCGGCCAGCTCGAGCGCCCGGTCGTAGAGCGCTGCGCCGGTGACGCCGGGGCGGGCATCGGCGGCGACGCCGGCGAGGATCACGCGCGCGGCGTCGTAGGCGTCCGTGAAGCGTGAGCGAGAGCGGGCCGAGCGAGAACGTGCGCGTCTGGTCGGCGAGGTAGCCCTCCCACGCCCCGGCCAGGTCGACGAGGATCGGCTCGCCCGCCCCGATCGGCCGGTGGCCGGCGCCCTTCGAGACGGCGACGTTCGGGCCGGGCCCCACGATCGGCGTCTCGGTCGACCCGGGAACCGCCCCGCTCGGCCCGGCGAGCACCGAGCCGTAGAAGAGCTCGTTGTTGAAGGAGCGGAAGCGAATCGGCCCCTGGTGGCCGGCGACGCGCAGCTCGCGCTCGATCTCCGCGGCCAGCTCGAGCTCGGTCATCCCCACGCGCGCGTGCCGGGCCATCCACTCCGGCAGGTGCGAGAGCATCTCCGCCGCCGCGCGGATCTGCTCGAGCTCCCAGTCGGACTTGAGCGCCCGCACGCGCCGCAGCGGGCCGGAGCAGTCGCCGAGCTCGAACCCGTCCAGCCGGCGGGCGTAGCCGAGGTAGGCGGCCGCGGGCAGGACGTCGAGCTCGAGCCCGAGCCGGCCGCCCTCGACGCCGCATGAGGCCAGCGCCGCGGGGAGCTCGCGCAGGGAGCGCAGCGGCTCGACCCGCTCGAGCGACGACTCCTCGCGCGCCCGCGCGAGCGTCTTGCGGACGAAGAGCGCCGGCTCGCCCTCGCGGGGACGACCAGGTGCGCGCTCTGGCCCGTTCCGGCCAGGTAGACGAGGTCGGTTTCCTGGACGACGAGCGCCCCGTCGAGCCCCGCCTCGCGGAGCGCCGCCTGGAAGCGCGGGATCCGCGCTTCGATCTCGTGGGCCGGAACCATCGGCGTAGAGTTTGTCGCACCGTGATCCTCGAGAACGGCCTCATCCGCACGATGGACCCCTCGCTCCCGACCGCGCGGGCGCTCGCGATCGCCGGCGACCGGATCGTCGGCGGCGTCGGCGTCCACGAGACGGCGCTCGCGAGCCCCGAGACGGTCGACCTCGCCGGGCTGACCGTCCTCCCCGGCTTCACCGACTCGCACGTGCACTTCGCGCAGTGGTCGCTGGCCCAGCGGCAGGTCCGGCTCGAGGGCGTCGGCGTCGCTCGACGAGGCGGTCGCGCGCGTGGCCGAGGTCGCCCGCGGGGCCCGGCCGGGACGCTGGCTGCGCGGCCTCGGCTGGCGGAGCGGCGAGTGGCACCCGCAGGTCGAGCCGACCCGGCAGGCCCTCGACGCGGTCACGGGCGACGTCCCGACCGCGCTGATGGCCAAGGACGGCCACTCGATCTGGATCAACTCGGCCGGGCTCGCGGCCGCGAACGGCGACCTCCAGGTGCCCGGCGGCGTCGTCGAGCTGGACGAGCGCGGAGAGCCGACCGGCGTCCTCCGCGAGGAGTCCGCCTGGCACTTCCGCGAGACCTACGTCCTCACGCCCGACGACGAGTGGGTCGACGCGATGCGCGCCGGGATCAAGCTCGCCAACGCGCGCGGCGTCACGGCCGTGCACGACAAGGACGGCTGGATGGGGATCCTCCGCTGGTGGCAGACGCTGCGCGACGAGGGCTCGCTCTCGCTGCGCGTCTGGCAGTCGCTCCCGTGGGAGCTGCTGCCCGAGATCGACGCGCTCGGCCTGCGCTCCGGGATCGGCGACGACCTGCTCCGGATCGGCTACATCAAGGTCTTCATGGACGGCACGCTCGGGTCGAAGACGGCCCGGCTGCTGGACGGCTCCGGCGTCGAGATCACGAGCCGCGAGCAGTTCGAGGACATCGTCCGCCGCGCGGCGCGCGCCGGGTTCCCGGTCGGCGTCCACGCGATCGGCGACCAGGCGAACCGCGACGCGCTCGACGGCTTCGAGGCGGCGGCGGAGGAATGGCGCCCGAAGGGCCTCCGCCCGCGGATCGAGCACGCGCAGCTCGTCGCCGAGGAGGACTTCCGCCGCTTCGGCGAGATCGGGATCGCGGCCTCGGTGCAGTTCTCGCACGGCCCGTCCGACCGCGATCTCGCCGACGACACGTGGGCCGGGCATGACCGACCGCGCCTACGCCTGGCGCTCGCTCCTCGACGGCGGCGCGCTGCTCGCGAACGGCTCCGACGCCCCGGTCGAGGAGCTCGACCCGCTGTTCGGCCTTCGCGCCGGCGTCGCGCGCTCGATCGACGAGCGCGAGGGCTGGCACCCCGAGCAGGCGGTGACGATCGAGGAGGCGCTCGTCGCGAGCACCGTGAACCCGGCCTGGCTCGCCGGCGACGAGAAGCGGCGGGGCTCGCTCGTCCCGGGCAAGGTCGCCGACCTCGTGGTGCTCGACCGCGACCCGGTCGAGACGCCGCCCGAGGAGCTGGCCGACATCCGGGTCGTCGCCACGATGCTGGGCGGCCGCTGGGTGCACGGCGGCCCGCCGTTCTCCTAGCGCCCAGGCCCTTGCGTTCGTCCGGGGTGCTTACTACTGTAAGCACTCTGAGCCGGGCGTCATGAAGGGTGAGCCGCAGCCCCTTCCATGTACGCCCGGCTCGGCCATTTCCAGAATCTTCTGCGCGGGGGCGTACAATCGAGACATGCGCACCATGCGGCCCACGCACGACGAGGAGTGCGCGGTCGCCTGCACGGCCGAGATCATCGGCGGCAAGTGGACGGCCATCCTCGTCCACGATCTCTCCGAGGGTCCGCGGCGGTTCTCCGACCTCGAGCGGGCGCTTCCGGGCATCAGCCCGCGCACGCTCTCGGAGCGGCTGCGGGCGCTCGAGGAGGAGGGCGTCCTCGAGCGGCGCTCCTACGCCGAGTCGCCCCCGCGGGTCGAGTACGAGCTGACGGCGAAGGGCGCGGCGCTCCTGCCGATCATCGAGGCGATGCGCCGGTTCGGCCACGAGTGGCTCGTCGAGGAGCACGACCACTCGGCCGTCCAGCCCGTCGGCGCGTAGCGCCTAGCGCAGCGAGGCGAAGCGCGTGAGCAGCTCGCGCGACGTCTGCACGCCGAGCGGGATGTAGCGGACGAGCAGCCGCTCGTTCGGCGAGTGGACGTTCCCCTCCGGGCAGGTCGAAGCCCGAGAGGATCGTCGGGATGCCGCGGTCGGCGAGCGCCGGCACGATCGGCAGCGTCCCGCCCGAGCGGATGAGGAGCGGCCGCGTCCCGAGCACGGCCTCGAACGCGTCCTGGCCGAGCTTCACGGCCGCCGCGTTCGGGTCGACGAGGCCCGCGGGCGCGAGCGACCAGCGCTCGACGTCGACGGTCGCGCCGGCCGGGCGCGGCGTCGCGGAGGATCCGCTCGAAGGCGAGCGCGACCTCCTCCGCGTCCTGGCCCGGGGCGAGCCGGATCGAGACGTTCGCCTCGGCCTCGACCGGGAGCACGGTCTTCTGCAGGAGCGGCTCGCCGCCGACGATCCCGTTCACGTCCACGGCCGCGCCCGCGAAGGTGCGGAGGTAGAACTCCTCGGCCGCGCGCCCGTCGGCCGGCCGGGCGCCCTGGTCGGCGAGCGCCGCCTCGCCCGAGTCGAGCTCGTCCCAGGCGGCCACCTCCTCGGCCGTCGCCGGGACGATCCCGTTCGTGAGCTCGGCCGGCATCTCCGTCACGGCGCGGAGCGTGTCCATCAGCGCGTGGACGGCGTTCAGCGCGGCGCCGCCGTAGACCCCGGAGTGCAGGTCGCGCTCGCCGCTCCGCAGCCGCACGTGGAAGTAGACGAGCCCGCGCGTCCCGACCATGAAGGCCGGCACGTCGCGGCGCGGCATCCCGCCGTCGTAGATCACGCAGGCGTCCGCCCCGCGCTCGTCGGCGGCGATGTAGTCGACGATCGAGTGGCCGCCGATCTCCTCCTCGGCGTCGCAGGCGATCCGCACGTTGACGGGCAGCGCGCCCTCGTCCGCGAGCTGCGCGGCCGCCTTCAGGAGGAGGTAGAGGTTGCCCTTGTCGTCGGCGACGCCGCGGCCGTAGAGCCACTCGCCGCGGATCTCCGGCTCGAACGGCGGCGACTCCCACTGGTCGAGCGGCGCCGGCGGCTGCACGTCGACGTGCCCGTAGAGGAGGACGGTCGGCGCGGCGTCGGCGTCGCGCGAGGCGCGGAGCTCGCCGACGGCGAGCGGCTGCGCGTCCGTCTCGACGAGCTCGCACTCGCCGCCGGCGGCGCGGACGAAGTCGCAGACCCACTCGGCCGCCCGGCGCACGTCGTCCGCGTGGGCGGGGTCGGCGCTCACGCTCGGGATGCGGATCAGCTCGGCGAGCTCGTCGAGCCACTCGGCGGGCGGGGTTCCGTCGGCAGTGCGGCACGCGCGGAAGTCTACGGACGCCGCCGCTACGGTTCCGCCATGCGTGCGCGGGCCCTCGTCGCCGCGGGCCTGGTCGCCCTCGTCGCCGGTTGCGGGGCCGGGAGCCCGGCCAACGCGCCGGGCCGCGGGCTCAAGGAGGACGACCAGCGCTGGGCCGAGGGCGCGCTCCCGACCGACGCCGCCGTGCCGGACGGCTGGGACGTCGGCGCCGACGACCGCGGCGCGGCGCTCGACGACTGCGACGCGATCGACCTCTCCGACCTCGAGCTGACCGGCGAGGCGGTCGCGACGTACTCCTCCGGCGAGGTGCTGCTCGCGCTCGCCGGGCACGCAGGTCTTCCCCAGCGTCGAGGACGCCTCGACCGCGGTCACGCGCGGGGACGACGCGGCGTGGCAGGCCTGTCTCGAGGAGGAGGTGCAGGAGGCGTTCGAGAGCGACGACGAGGGCCTCGTCGACCTCCACGCGACGGTCACGGACCCGCCCGACGTCGGCGACGAGGTCCGCACCGCGCGCGTGACCGGCACGTACGTCGCCGGCGACCGCGAGCTGGACGCGACGATCGACGTCGTCCGCCTGCGCCGCGACCGCGGCGTCTTCACGCTCGTCGCGGCCGGCCTGGACGAGGAGTTCCCGCCCGAGGTGCTCGAGGCCCTCGTCTCGCGACTTCGACGAGCGCGCGGTCGCGAAGCCGCCGCCGCCCGACTAGGCAGCGGCCGGCCGCGGCCGGCGCACCAGCTCGCCGCCGCAGTTCGGGCACACCTCGGCCAGCTCGGCCGTGCAGTCCGGGCAGTACGTGCACTCGAACGTGCAGATGAACGCCGTGTCGGCGGGCGCGAGCGCCCGCCCACAGCGTTCACAGGAGGTGCGGAGCTCGAGCGCCACGTCGCGTCAGCGGACGAGGCGCCGGCGTCGTCACTACGCGGCGACCTCGCGGAGCTTCTGCGACTCGGCCATCGCCTGCAGCTTCTTCAGGCTCTGGTTCTCGATCTGCCTGACGCGCTCGCGGGTGACGTTGAACGTCTTGCCCACCTCGTCGAGCGTGCGGGGCTGCTCGCCGGAGAGCCCATAGCGCATCTCGAGGATCCGCCGCTCGCGGTACGAGAGCATCCCGAGCACGCGCGTGAGGACCTCCTCGCGGATGACCGTGTTGGCGGCGTCTTCGGGCGAGAGCATCGATTCGTCGGCGATGAAGTGGCCGAGCTCGGAGTCGTCCTCCTCGCCCACCGGCTTCTCGAGCGAGACCGGCACCTGGGCGCTTCGCCGCACGTGCTCGACCTCCTGCGGCGAGAGCTCGAGCTCCACGGCGATCTCGGCGTCGGTCGGCTCGCGGCCGAGCTCCGTGACCAGCTTGCGCTCGGTGCGGCCGATCTTGTTCAGCTTCTCGACCACGTGGACCGGCATGCGGATCGTCCGCGCCTTGTCCGCGAGCGCGCGGGCGACCGCCTGGCGGATCCACCACGTCGCGTACGTCGAGAACTTGAAGCCCTTGCGGTAGTCGAACTTCTCCGCCGCGCGGACGAGGCCGATCGTGCCCTCCTGGATCAGGTCGAGGAAGGGCAGCCCCTGGTTGCGGTAGTTCTTCGCGATCGAGACGACGAGCCGGAGGTTCGACTCGACCATCTTCCGCTTCGCGCCCCGGTCGCCGCGCTCGATGCGCTTCGCGAGCTCGACCTCCTGGGCCGCGGTGAGGAGGGGAACCTTGCCGATGTCCTTGAGGAAGAGCTGGAGCGCGTCCGTCGAGATCTCGCGCGCCTCGTACTTCACCTCGACCGCGGCCGGAATGTCCGGCGCCGCGACGACCTCGATGTGCAGCTCCTCGAGCGCGTGGAGGAACTCGTCCGCCTGCGCGTCGTCGGCCCCGAGCTCCTCGAAGAGGCCCGTGACCTCGTCCTGCGTGACCGACCCCGCCTCCTGCGCGAGAGCCATGAGCGCCTTGGCCTCGTCCTGCTCCAGAAGCGGCGTGCGTGCTGCCTCGACCCGAACTGACCCCATGCCCTCGAACCCCCTTCGTCGACCCTCTCCCGCAGGCTGGGCCTGCGCCCCGCGCCGAACTCGCTTAACCAGTTCTTAACGCAGGGCAGCCTGCCAGTGGACCCCCTCGGGTGTCATGGGCCGTTTGGCCCATTCGCCGGGACGCCGGGTCCTATTCGACGCCGGCGAGGCGGGTGAGCAGCCGCTCGGCCTGGCGTCCGTAGAAGCCGTCGGGCTCCGACTCCTTCGCCTGCTGGAGCTGCTCGCGGGCGCCGTCGAGGTCGGCGAGCCAGAGGAGCAGGAGGCCGAGGTGGTAACGGACGACCGCCGCATCGGGGTTGTCGCGGGCGAGCGGGCCGAGGCGCGAGAAGGCGTCCGAGGGCGTGTCCTTGTCGAAGCGCCCGACCGCCGCGGCGACCTTCGCGTCGAGGTCGTCGGGGTCGAGCCTCAGCGCGCGGTCGTAGGCGGCGCGGGCCGAGATCCGGTGGCCGGCCTGCTCGAGCGTGCTCCCGAGGAGGAGCCACGCGCGCGGCGTGTTGCTCTTCTCCGCGCGCCGGGTCAGCGCCGCGATCCGCTCCTCGATGCCCATGCCGGCGACGTCGGTCGGGTAGTCCTCGACGAAGAACTGCGGGCGGCCGGGCGGCGACTCGGGGTTGAGGAGGTCCTCGGCGCTCAGCGCGGCCGGCGTGTCCGGATCGGCCTCTTGCGCCTCCTGCCACGCGGCCTGCGCGGCCTCGAGATCGCCCTCGGCGAGGAGCGCGAACCCGAGGTTGAGCCGCACGACGGCGCTGTCCGGATGATCGGCCGCGAGCGTCTGGAGCGTGCGCACCGTCCCCTCCGGCCAGGACGTGATCGCGGCGCCGATCGCCGCCTCGACCGAGTCGGGGTCGCGCGCGAGGATCCGCTCGAAGCGCCGGTGCGCCTCCTCCGACCGCCCGCGCTCGTAGAGCCCTTCCGCCCGCCGGAGCTGCCGCGCCTGCGGGTCGTCGCGGTCGTTCACGGCCAGCTCGAGCGCCGGCGGCTTCGGGCTCGGCCGGGCCCGTCCCCGCGGTCGTGTCCGACGCCTCGGCGGCGGCGTCCGAGTCGTCGCCGAGAAGGAGCGCGCCGCCGATCGCGACCCCCGCCGCGACCACGCCGAGCACCGCGACGAGGACGGCGATCCGGGCACGCTGGGACATGGCCGCGAGCGTAGCGGCGGCGCCGAGCGCGCCGGCCGGGAACCGTGGCCGGACGCCGCCCGAGGGTCGCTATACTCATTGAAGCAATGGCGTCCTACCGCGATCTGCTCTCAGAGACGAAGGCCGAGATCGACGAGATCGACGCGGCCGACGCGCGCACCCGGCTCGACGACGGCGAGACCGTCTTCGTCGACGTGCGCGAGCGGGCCGAGTGGGACGAGGGCCACATCCCCGGCGCCGTCCACATCCCGCGCGGCTCGCTCGAGTCGCGGATCGAGGGGCTCCTCCCCGACCGCGCACGGCCGCTCGTCGTGCTCTGCGCCGGCGGCAGCCGCTCCGCGTTCGCGGCGAAGACGCTCGGCGAGCTCGGCTACGCGCGCGTCGAGTCGCTCCGCGGCGGCTTCACGGACTGGAAGCGCAACGGCTTCCCGTTCGAGGTCCCGCAGACCCTCGAGGCCGCGCAGCGGCGCCGCTACTCCCGCCACCTCCTCATCCCCGAGGTCGGCGAGGAGGGCCAGGCGAAGCTCCTCAGCTCGCGCGTGCTCCTGATCGGCGCCGGCGGGCTCGGCTCGCCCGCGTCGCTCTACCTCGCGGCGGCGGGCGTCGGCACGCTCGGGATCGTCGACGACGACGTGGTCGACGAGACGAACCTCCAGCGCCAGATCGTCCACACGACCGAGCGGCTCGGCGAGGGCAAGGCCGAATCGGCCAAGCGCACGCTCGAGGCGCTCAATCCGGACGTGTCCGTGAAGGTCTACGCCGAGCGGCTTACGTCCGAGAACGCCGACCGCATCCTCGGCGAGGGCTGGGACGTGATCGTGGACGGCGCCGACAACTTCCCGACGCGCTACCTCCTGAACGACGCGTCGGTCTGGCACGACATCCCCGTCGTGCACGGCTCGATCTACCGCTTCGAGGGCCAGACGACGGTCTTCAAGCCGGGCGACGGCCCGTGCTACCGCTGCCTCTTCCCCGAGCCGCCGCCGCCCGAGCTGGCGCCGAGCTGCGCCGAGGGCGGCGTGCTGGGCGTCCTGCCCGGGATCGTCGGCTCGCTCCAGGCGAGCGAGGCGCTGAAGCTCCTGCTCGGCATCGGCGAGCCGCTCGTCGGGCGCCTGCTCCTCTTCGACGCGCTCGACACGACCTTCAACGAGATCCAGCTCCGCCGGAACCCCGAGTGCCCCGTCTGCGGCGAGAGCCCGACCATCACCGAGTACATCGACTACGTCGAGTTCTGCGCCGGCCCCCGGGCGCACGCATGACCCGCGTCCGCATCCCACCCACGCTGCGCGCCGAGGTCGGCGGGCAGCGGGAGGTCGAGGCCTCCGGCTCGACGCTCCGCGAGGTGATCGACGACCTCGTCGGCCGCTTCCCCGGGCTCGGGCGCCAGGTGCTCGAGGACGGCGACGTCGCGCCGTTCGTGAACGTCTACGTGAACTCCGAGGACGCGCGGACGCTCCAGGGCCTCGACACCCCCGTCGCGGCCGGCTCGACCGTGATCCTCCTCCCCGCGATGGCCGGCGGCGAGCACGCGCTCGCGCCCGCGCCGTCGCTCCTCGACGCGGTCGGCCGCACGCCGCTCGTCGAGCTGCCGCGGCTCGCCCCGCACCCGGGCGTCCGGCTCTACGCGAAGCTCGAGGGCCAGAACCCGACCGGCTCGATCAAGGACCGGGTCGCGAAGGCGATGGTCGAGGACGCCGAGGCGCGCGGCGAGCTCGAGCCCGGCCGCGAGCTGCTCGAGCCGACGAGCGGGAACACCGGCATCTCGCTCGCGCTGGTCGCGAAGCTCAAGGGCTACCGCCTCACGTGCGTCGTGCCGGAGAACGCGACCGCCGAGCGCCTGCGGCTCCTCGAGCTCTACGGCGCGAAGATCGTCGACCTCTCCCGCCTCGCAGGGCTCGAACGGCGCGGTGCGCCAGGCCCTGCGAATGGCCGAGTCCGACTCCCGCTACGTGATGCTGAACCAGTACGGCAACGAGGCGAACCCGCGCGCCCACTACGAGGGCACCGGCGCCGAGATCGCCGAGGCGCTCCCCCACGTCGACGCGCTCGTCGCCGGGCTCGGCACCGGCGGCACGCTGATGGGCGCCGGCGACCG
The DNA here is from genome assembly GCA_963696365.1 of uncultured Actinomycetes bacterium. Taxonomy (GTDB): domain Bacteria; phylum Actinomycetota; class Thermoleophilia; order Gaiellales; family Gaiellaceae; genus CAVOKD01. The sequence continues at coordinate 167,638 of CAVOKD010000007.1, read as the reverse complement.
GCTGCGCGAGTCGTTCCCCGACCTGATCGTCGCCGCGGCCGAGCCGCTGCAGGGCGACCTCGTCTACGGCCTGCGCTCGCTCGCCGACGGCTACGTCCCGCCCGTGCTCGACGTCGACCGGCTCGACCGCAAGGTGCTCGTCACGAACGAGGAATCCGTCGCCGGCGTCCGCGCGCTGCTCGAGGAGGAGGGCATCTTCGCCGGCGTCTCCTCGGGCGCCGTGCTCCACGTCGCGCGGCGGGTCGCCGCCGAGCTGGACGAGGGCGTCGTCGTGGCCGTGCTCGCCGACGGCGGCTGGAAGTACCTCTCCGCCCCGTTCTGGACGGCCGACGGCGAGGACGCCGCCGGCGCGATGGAAGACCGCCTCTGGTGGTGATCCCCGCCGCGGTGCGCTCGGCGCTCGTCGAGCACGCCGAGGCCGAGCAGCCGAACGAGGCCTGCGGCCTGATCGCCCTGCGCGACGGCCGGGCCGAGCGCTACCTCCCCGGCCGGAACGCCGCCGCGAGCCCGTACCGCTTCGAGCTCGAGGTCGAGCCCGAGGCGTGGTTCCTCGAGGACGAGGGCTTCGAGCTGGCCGTCTTCCACTCGCACCTCGCGAGCCCGCCGCGCCCCTCACGCACGGACGTCGAGAACATCGGCCTCTGGCAGGGCCGGCCGTACGTGATCCTCGCGCTCCACACGGGCGAGCTCGGCGCCTGGCGCATCGAGGACGGCAGGCCCGAGGCGCTTCCGCTTACCCTGGAGGGGTGAAGCGCATCGCCCTCTGCGCGGCCCTCGGCCTCGCCCTGCTCGCCGGCTGCGGCGAGGACGGCGAGCAGGCCGCACCCACGACGCCGGCGACGACCGCCGCGCCGACCGCGCCGGAGACGGGTTCCGCGACCGTCACCCAGGCGCCGCCACGACCGAGGAGACGCCGACCGACCGGAGACGACGGGGACGACCGCGCCCGCGGAGGAAGGCGCACCCGCGGAGCCGCCGCCGAACGCGTCCGAGCCGAACGCGCCACCGCCGGCGTGGTTCGAGAGCTCCGCCGGGAAGGTGTGGCTCGCGTACGGCTCGTACTGCTGGGCGAGCCTCTGCGTCGACAAGGTGCAGGCGTCCTGCGACGACATGTCGACGCCGGCCGCGCAGGCGACCCAGGGCGAAACGGTTCGCTTCCACCTCCGCTTCAAGCCGACGGAGGCCATGCTCTCGATCGAGGACGAGCAGCCCCGGCGGCTTCCGAACAGGCGCACGATCCCGTGGGACGCGAACGCCTCCGGGCTCATGCAGCTCTTCGTGCGCGCCCACGGCGGCGACGTCACCTACGCCGCCTGCCTGACGATCGTCGGCGCCTGACCTCCACGCACGACGAGCGACCTGCCGAGGAAGATGGCCGCTCGTCGTGCTTGGAGGCACCGGGCCGAAGCCCGGGCTGTCCGGGGTTGCCTGGCTCAGGTGACGCCGAAGCTACCGCGCATGGCGCGGGGGTGGGTGCTGCAGTGGTACTTGTAGCGCGCTCCGCGGCGGATCGCGGACCGACCAGGTCCGCTTGCCGGTGAACTCGACGCCGGTGCGCCGGAGCTCGGTGGTGCCGCGCAGGAGGACGAAGTTGTGGGCGCTCGAGCGGTCGCGGATCACGAAGGTGTGGAGGCCCGGGGCGACGTTGATCACGTCGTTGCCGTTGCCGCGCTTGAGCGAGATGGTCATGCCCGGCCCGACGCTCCCGTAGAACGTCGCCGCCGAGGCGGGTCCCGCGAACGCGAGGACGCCGAGCGCGACGAGGAGGGCCGGGACGATGCGACAGGGCGCGGCTCATCGAGGTTGGCTTTTCATACGCGCCGGCCGCCGGCTCGGATTGCGGCCGGTACGGTTCCGCCTCGTGGAGGTCGTCGGCCCCGAGAGCTACCCGCCCGGCTGGAACGAGGTCCGCGGCGCGCTCGAGCGCGGCTACCGCTTCAAGGACTTCGCCGAGGCGGTCGCGTTCGTGAACCGGCTGGCGGAGGCGGCCGAGGAGGCGGACCACCACCCCGACATCGCCATCAGCTGGAACGCCGTGACCGTGCGCTGGTGGACGCACGTGAAGCGCGCGATCACCGACCGCGACGTCGAGCTCGCGCGCCGCACCGACGAGCTCGCCGAGACACACTGAGGCCCGGTCGGGGGACGCCGCCGCCCGGCGGCCGCGCCGATCATGCAGGCATGAGGCTTCGCCGCGTCTCATCCGTCGCGTTCGCGCTCGTCGTCGCCGTGGGCGCCTGCGCCGGCACCGCGTCCGCCGGCCGGCTGACGAACGCGCCGGGCTGTCCGGTCTTCCCGCGCACGAACGTCTGGAACAAGCCGGTGAACACGCTCCCCGTGCACCCGAACTCGGACGCGATCGTCGTCGGCGATCGGCTCGGGCGACTACGTCCACGCCGACTTCGGCTCGGGCCTCTGGAACGGCGGGCCGATCGGGATCCCGATCACCGTCGTCGACAACGACCAGCGGCGCGTCCCCGTCCGGTTCCGCTACGCCGACGAGTCGGACCGCGGGCCGTACCCGATCCCGCGCCACGTCCGGATCGAGGGCGGCTGGAACGCGGGCGGCGACCGCCACGCGCTGATCGTCGAACCGCGACTCGTGCCGCCTCTTCGAGCTCTTCTCGCTCCGGCGGCGAAGCGGCCGCTGGCACGCCGGCTCCGGCGCGATCTTCGACCTGCGCTCGAACAAGCTCCGGCCCGCGGGCTGGACGTCGGCCGACGCGGCCGGCCTGCCGATCCTGCCCGGGCCTCGCCCGCTACTCGGAGGTGCGCAAGGGCGTGATCGACCACGCGCTCCGGTTCACGGTCGAGCGGACGCGCAAGGCGTACATCTACCCGGCGCGCCACTACGCGAGCGACCTGACCGATCCCGACCTGCCGCCGATGGGCATGCGCTTCCGCCTGCGCGCCGACTTCCCGATCGGCGACTACCCGCGCCAGGCGCGGATCGTGCTCAAGGCGCTCCAGGTCTACGGGATGATCGTGGCCGACAACGGCTCCAACTGGTACATCTCGGGCGTCCCGAACGCCCGGTGGTCGAACGACCAGCTCCACTCGCTCCACGGCGTCCACGGCTCGGACTTCGAGGTCGTCGACACGAGCGACCTGCGCAACGGCTGAGCCGCGCGCGGCGTCCCCGCGAGGACGCGCGATACTGAGGACGTGCAGCCCGACCCGCAGGCGCCGCCGAGAGAGTTCGACATCCCGATCTCGAGCCCGTTCGCCGAGGGACTCGGGCAGTCGTTCCTCGAGGAGATCCCCGAGGCCGAGGAGATCGACCTCGACGGCGACGACCCGGCGCTCGAGTTCCGGCGGACGCTCGGGATGTTCCCGACCGGCGTCACGATCATCACGACGCAGGCCGGCGGCCAGGCGCACGGGATGACGGCCAACGCGTTCATGTCCGTCTCGCTCGTGCCGCCGCTCGTGCTCGTGTCGGTCGACCGGCGCGCGAAGATGAACTCGCTCCTGCACGAGGGCGGCCGCTACGGGATCAGCGTGCTCGGCGACGAGCAGGAGGCAGCTCTCCGACCACTTCGCCGGCCGGCCCGGCGCCGAGCCGGCCGAGGCGCGCTTCCTCCTCGTGCGCGAGACGCCGCTCGTCGAGGGCGCGGTCGCGCACCTCGTCGCGCGCGTCGTCCGCTCGTACTGGGGCGGCGACCACTCCCTCTTCCTCGGCCAGGTCGAGTACGCGCGCTCGCGCGAGGGGGCGCCGCTCCTCTTCCACGGCGGCCGCTACGAGCACGTGCTCGCGGGCGCGCCCGTCTTCAGCGCGCTCCCGCCGGACCGCCTCGCGCAGATCCTCGCCGACGGCGAGGAGCGGGCCTACGCGGACGGCGACGCGATCGTCCGCGAGGGCGAGCCCGGCGACGATCTCTTCGTCGTCCTCGAGGGCGCGGTGCGAATCGAGCGGCGCGGCCGCCTGGTCGCGTCGTTCGGCGAGGGCGACCTGTTCGGCGAGGTCGCCGTGCTCGACGGCCGGCCCCGCTCGGCCGACGCGGTCGCGGAGGGCGAGGTGCGCGCGCTCGCGTTCCGCGCGACGCCGTGCGCGCCGCGATCGAGGCCGAGCCCCAGGTCGCGTGGGAGCTCCTCGGCGTCCTCGCCGCGCGGCTGCGCGACGCCTAGGGAGCCCGTCGGCCGACCGTCGCGAACGTGCAGGTCGCGTGCGTCGAGCCCTCCGTCCGGGTACGGCGACCAGTCGCCCGCCGGGAGGCACCCCGCGAGGACGGCGACACAGAGCGCGGCGAGCCGGGAGGTGCTACGCTCACGAGCGCGGCCGGGTCTTCTCGGGGTCGTAGAACGGGACGCGGACGACCGTCGCGGGGATGCGCTTCTGCTGGCCGTCGAGCTTGCCGACCTCGAGCGCGGTGCCGGGCTCGCGGTGCTGCACGGCGACACGGGCAAGCGCGATGTTCTGCTTCAGGATCGGCGAGCGCGTGCCCGACGTGACGACGCCGACGCGCTGCCGGCCGACGTAGACCTCGTCGCCGTGGCCGGCGGTCTCGTTGCCCTCGAGCTCGAGCCCGACGAGCGCGCGCTGCGGATGCGCCTGCCGCTCGACCAGCGCCTCGCGCCCGGAGAAGTCCTCGCCGTCGAGCGCGACCGTGAAGCCGATCCCTGCCTCGAACGGATCGACCTGGTCGTCGAACTCGTAGCCGGCGAAGATCAGGCCCGACTCGATCCGCAGGATGTCGAGCGCCTCGAGGCCGAGCGGCTTCAGCCCGTGCTCCTGCCCCGCCTCCCAGATCGCGTCCCAGACGGCCGGGCCGTCGGACGGGTGGCACCAGACCTCGTAGCCGAGCTCGCCCGTGTAGCCGGTGCGCGAGACGACGATCGGGATGCCGTCGTACGTCCCGATCCGGCCGATCGTGAAGCGGAACCACTTGAGCTCGGGGAACGGCGTCTGCGTCGGCGGCGTCCAGACGATCTTCGCCAGGAGGTCGCGGCTCTCCGGCCCCTGGACGGCGAGGTTGTGGAGCTGGTCGGTCGACGGCTTGATCCAGACCCGGTCGAGCCCTCGCGCCGCCGCCTGCTCCTTCAGCCAGACGCCGTCGTACTCGTCGCCGCCGACGAAGCGGAAGTTGTCGGCGCCGAGCCGGAAGACGGTCGCGTCGTCGATCATCCCGCCCGTCTCGTTGCAGACGGCCGTGTAGACGACCTGGCCGACCGAGAGCCGGCGCGCGTCGCGGGTGATCGCCCACTGGACGAGCGCCTCGGCGTCCGGCCCGAGGATCTCCCACTTGCGCAGCGGCGAGAGGTCCATGACGGCCGCCTTCTCCCGGCAGGCCCAGTACTCGGCGATCGCGCCCTCGTTGTCGAAGCAGTGCGGGAGCCAGTAGCCGCGGTACTCGAGGAAGCTCTTCGTCAGCTCGGACGTCCGCGGGTGGAAGGTCGTCTCCTGCGTGAGCACGGGCTCGGCGTCCGGCGTCACGCGGTGGGCGATCGCGACCGAGAAGCGGTTCTCCGGCGCGTAGACGCGCACGTGGACGTCCGTGATGTTCCAGCCGTTCGCCGGGTCGATGTCGTCCGGGCAGGCCGACGACGCGCAGACGAGGTCGGTCATCGCGCGCAGGAGGACGTAGTCGCCCGGCCGCGACCACGGCTCGTCCATCGTCAGGACGAGGTCGGAGTCGAACGCCGTGTTGTAGAAGAAGTTGAGCGCCGGCCAGCCGGAGCGGCGCGCGATCTCGTACGGGTCGAGTTGCCGGTTGAAGTTCTCCGTGCAGTTCGTGTGGCCGGGGTACCCCATGTCCTCGTAGTACTTGGCCGTGCAGGCGAGGGCGAAGGTGTCGTGGCGCCCGACCGTGTCGCGGACGACCTCGACGAGCGGATCCATGTCCGCGTCGTAGAACTTCCCCTGGAGGCCGGGCGTCGGGTACGCGTTGCCCATCAGGCTCCGCGTGACCGTCGAGTCGAGCCCGCGCTCGTGCCCGTCCTCGAGCTTCGCCCGGTGGAAGGCGAGGAAGTCGGAGCACTGCTTGCCCTCGACGTCGATCACCTGGATGTACTCGCCGGCCTTCACCTCGTACGCGGAGCGCGGAGGCCTTGTCGATGCGGAAGTCGAGCCGCGGCTCGGCGAGCGGCGGCGGCAGCTCCTGGTTGCCGTAGGCGCGCGGCTCGCGGCGGCGCACCTCGACGAGCAGGTCGGAGGGCGCCGGCGCGCCGTCCACCAGGCGTCCGGCGGGCGCGGCGACGACGACCGTCACCGCCCGCTGCGCGCGGAAGCCCTTGCGAGGCGCCGGGCGGCGAGTCCGGCCCGAACAGCCGCACGGCCCGCGCCTCGTGCGGGTCGAGCCCGCGGGCGGCCAGCTCGACGAGGAACCCGTGCCGCTCCGGCGAGGCGAGCGCGCCCCGCACGACCGTCGCCTCCGCGTCCGCCTCCGCGCCGAGCGCCGACGCCGCGTCGGCGCCGTCCGCCGAGAACACGCTCAGCTCGGCGGTCTGCGCGCCGTCCGGGTCGCGGACGGTCACCTCCTCGTCCGGCGCCGAGGTCGAAGACGGTCGCCCCGCCCGCGCGGACGAGGTACGTCTCGAGGAACGGGTCCTCGGGCAGGAGCCCGCCGAAGCGGACGAGCCCCGACTCGACCCCGATCGCCATCAGGCCTTGGCCGGCTGCGCCTGCTTCGCGTCCTGCTCGTCCGCCTGGGCGACCAGCTGCTCCGCGAGCTCCCGCTTGCCCTTCGCGTCGAGCTTCTTCACCTCGTTCTCGACCGCACGTCGGTTGAACGTCTGGTTCCAGTAGTCGAGCACGTCGAAGCCGAGGAGGACGGCCTTGCCGACGAACTGGCGCAGCACCTCGTTCGTCGGGCCCATCACCCAGCCGGCCTTCGCGTCGCGGACGTAGCGCTCGAGCTCCATGTCGCGCTTGTAGCCCGACCCGCCGCAGGCGTGCAGCATCTTGTCGACCACGTGCGCGACGTTCTTCGCCGCCGCGAACTTGATCTGCCAGGCCCAGTGGAGGAAATCGGCGCGGGCGAGCTCGCCGACCGCGAGCTGGCGCGTGTTGTTGTCGGTCGCGTCGTCCATCGCGCCCGCGACCGAGTGGACGAAGACGCGCGAGGCGTTCGTGTCGATCACGGCCTCGCCGATGTAGTCCTGGATCGTCGGGTAGTCGGCCACTCGGAGGCCGACGTCCACGTGGCGCTTGCGCGTCGTGTGCCGCTTGGCGATGTCGATCGCGCCCATCGCGATCCCGTTCCAGACCGACGAGGAGCCGATCAGGAACCACGGGTCGACCGATTCGTCGTTCGAGGCGGCGCCGTCGCCGACCGGGCCGACGATCCGCTCCTCGGGGATCTCGACGTCGGGCACCTCGAGCGGGCCGGACTGGTTGCCGCGCAGCCCGAGCGCGTCCCAGAGGGACGGCTGCGCCTGCACGTCCTCGCCGTCGATCACGAACACGGAGAGGTCGTCGTAGCCCGAGAAGTCGGGGCTCGTCGTCTGGACGACGTAGAAGTCCGCGAAGCCCGCCGAGGTCGTCCAGGACGCCTTCTTGCGCACCTTGAACTTCCCGTTCAGCCGCTCCGCCCCGGAGGAGATCGGGTACCAGAAGTGCGAGCCGGTCTCGGGGTCGGAGTACGAGAGCGTCCCGATCTTCCCGCTGCCGAGCGGCTTGATGTAGCGCTCGATCAGCTCGGGGGTCGGGCGCAGCATGATCGCGTTCACCGCGCCCATGTGCATCACGTAGCACATGGCCGTCGAGGCGCAGCCGTAGCGCGCGATCGTCTCGCACGTCATCGCGTACGCGACGTGGTTCTCGCCCAGGCCGCCGTGCTCCTCGGGGACGGTCAGCGCGAGGAAGCCGTGCTCGCCGAGGAGCTCGAGGTTCCGGCGCGGATAGAGCAGCTCGTCGTCCGAGCGCTTCGCGTTCGCGCGGAGCTCCTTCTCGCACAGCTCGATGAGGAGCGCCCGCAGCTCCTTCTGGCGGTCGGTGTAGAACCAGTCGGGGTCCCACTCGTACCCGACCCCCCAGTACGGCTCCGCGCCCCACATCTTGTCGGCCATTCCAATCCTCCCCGCTCGTTTCGCCGCGAACTGGAAAGTATCGCGGGCGCGGCTCCGACCGGCAACGGGAGGAGTAGGCTCGCGCCCGTGGACGTGCAGAAGATCGCGGACGGCCTCTGGCGCTGGACCGCGCTCCATCCCGACTGGACGCCGAAGGCGGACTGGGACGAGGAGGTCGCATCCTTCTACGTCGAGTCCGAGGGCGACGTCGTGCTCGTCGACCCGCTCGTGCCGGGCGACGAGCGGGACCGCGAGCGGTTCCTCGAGGCGCTCGACCGCGACGTCGACCGCGCCGGCGCGCCGGCGATCGTCCTGACGGTCTTCTGGCACGAGCGCAGCGCGACGCGAGCTGGCGGAGCGCTACGAGGGGACGACCGTCTGGTCGTTCGCCCCGACGCTCGACCGCGTCGAGGGGAACGTGACGAACCCGTTCACGGTCGACGACGCGCTCCCGGGCGGGATCCGCGCGATCGAGGCCGACCGCGAGGAGATCGTCCTCTGGATCCCCTCGCACCACGCCCTCGCCGTGGGCGACGTGCTGCTGGGAGACGCGGAGGGCGGCGTCCGCGTCGCGCCCGACGACTGGTTCGCCGAGGGCACCGACCCGCAGGCCTTCCGCGCCGCGATGCGGCCGCTCCTCGAGCTCCCGATCGAGCGGATCCTCGTCGGCCACGGGCGGCCCGTCCTCGAGGACGCGCGCGCGAAGCTCGCGGCGGCGCTCTCCTAGCGCCGCCTCTACGACGCGGCGGGCTCGGGCTCCGGCTCGCCGGTCGGGACCTCGCCCTCGAGGAACTCGACCTCGAGCCGCCCGATGCGCGGGCCGTCCACCTCGATCACGCCGAAGCGGAGGCCGTCCCACTCGACGTTGTCGCCCTCCTCGGGCGCGCGGCCGAGCTGGCCGAAGACGAAGCCGGCGACCGTGTGGTAGTCCTCCTGCGGCAGCTCCTGCTTGAACTGCTCGTTGAAGTCGTCGATCGGGAACGTCCCGTCGATGCGGATGCGGTGCTCGTCGACCTGCTCGACCGACTCGTCCGGCAGGTCGTACTCGTCCTCGATCTCGCCGACGATCTCCTCGAGCAGGTCCTCGAGCGTGACGATGCCGACGAAGCCGCCGTACTCGTCGACGACGACGGCCATGTGCTGGTTCTGGCGGCGGAACTCGCCGAGCAGCGCGGCCAGGTCCTTCGTCTCCGGGACGACGTACGCCGTCCGGATCAGCTCGGCGACCTCGACGTTCTCGATCCCGCGGTCGTAGAGGGCGCGGAAGAGGTCGCGGACGTGGAGGATCCCGAGCACGTCGTCGAGCGAGTCGCGGTAGACCGGGTAGCGCGTGTACGGCGAGTCGACGAGCGCGGCGAGCGCGTCCTGCGTCGGGAGGTCGACCGAGACGGCCACGACCTGCGGCCGTCGGGACCATCACCTCGTGCGCCTCCTTGTCCGCGAAGTCGAAGACCTTGTAGACCATCTCCTCCTCGGCCGTCTCGATCGCGCCGAGGTCCTCCGCCTCAGCGACGAGGTGGCGGATGTCCTCTTCGGTGCTCGCGGTCAGGCCGGCGCGCGCGGGCGGCAGGCGGAGCAGCCGCGCGACGCCGCTCGCCGACGAGTCGAGCACCCAGACGAGCGGATAGAGGATCTTCGCGAGCCAGTCGAGCGGGATCGCCAGCGCGACCGCGACGCTCTCCGACTTCTCGAGCGCGAGCGCCTTGGGGACGAGCTCGCCGAAGACGACGCTCAGGTAGGTCAGGATCAGGAACGCGATCAGGAACGAGACGCCGCGGGGCAGCACGCCCTCGAAGTAGCTCGAGATCAGGGGCTCGCCGAGGGCACCGAGGAGGATCCCGAAGACGGTGATCCCGACCTGGACGGTGCTGATGAAGCGCACCGGCTGGTCCATGAGCCGGAGCGCGGTCGCCGCGGCGCGGCTTCCCTTGCGGACGCGGTCCTCGAGCCGCCCGCGGCGCCCGGTGACGAGCGCGTACTCGGCCGCGACGAAGACCGCGTTTCCCGCGACGAGCAGGAGAATCGCGGCGATCCTGAAGGCGTCGTTCATGCCCCGCTCTCCGGGGCCCGGGTACTGGGCGGTTGCTCGTCCACCAGCGTCATCTGAGGATAGCGAAGGGGCCGGTTTGCACCTGCTCTCCGGCGCCGTCCGCCGGGGCCTTGCAGAGGAGGCCTAAAGTTTTGGGCGAATCTGCCCGACACCCATCCTTGACCTGGGGAGCCTGAAACTGCCGCAAGAAATCACCTGTCTGATTGCCGACGACCACGAGGTCGTGCGCGAGGGCCTTCGCCTTTCGCTCTCGCGGGCGCCGCATATTCGCGTCGTCGGCGAAGCGTCGGACGGGGCCGGAGCGGTCGCCCTTGCAGAGCGTCGCCGCCCGAACGTCGTGATCATGGACGTTCGGATGCCCGGAATGGACGGGCTCGAAGCGACGAAGCTCCTGACCGAGAAGGTGCCGACGACGTCGGTGCTGATCTTCACCGCCTACGGGGAGCGCAGCCTCCTCGGCCGCGGGCTCGAGTCGGGCGCGAAGGGCTACATCCTGAAGGAGGCCCCGCACCAGACGCTTCTCCGCGCGATCGAGAAGGTCGCGACCGGTGAGGGGTACGTCGATCCCGCGCTGATGCCGGACTTCCTCACGCGCGACCGTGAGGACATGCTCACGCAGCGCGAGCGCGAGATCCTCCAGCTTCTTGCGGACGGCATGTCGAACGCGGACGTCGCCGCCAAGCTCTTCATCTCGCAGGAGACGGTCAAGAGCCACGTGCGTCACATCCTCGCCAAGCTCGAGGCCGACACCCGCACCCATGCCGTCGCGATCGCGCTTCGCGAAGCCATCATCGATTAGCGCCCTCCTGGGCCTGCCCGGGCTCCTCGTCGGCGGCACGATCGTGTTCGCCGTCGTCAGCGCGATCGGGCTCGCCCTCGGCAGCGCGCTGACCGCCGCGATCGGCCTCATGGCCGCGACCGCCTGCGCCGGGGCGTTCGCCGTCTACCTGATCGTCTCCGAGCGCCGGCGCCACGAGGACGTCGAGGAGGGCCTGCAGGCACAGGCCGCGTTCCTCGAGTCGCTCGTGCGCTCGATTGCGGTCGTCTCCGACTCGCTCGAGCCCGACGAGATCCTCGAGCGGACGCGCCAGGAGGCCGTGCGCCTCTTCGACGCCCGCTCGGCCACCGTCGTGCCGGCCGAGGAGGTCGAGGTGCGCGACGCGCACGTCGTCGCCGGGCGGGATCCGCGTGCCGTTGCGCGCCGGCGACCGGCCGGTCGGGATGCTCGAGCTGCGCCGCAGCCGCGATTTCCACCGCGCCGACCTGATCCGCGCGACGATGCTCGCCGACTTCGCCTCGCGCGCGGTCGAGAACGCCCGCCTCCTCGCCGAGGCGCAGGAGCGCGAGGACGAGCGTGCGCGCCTCACCGACCGGCTGATCACCGCGGAGCAGGACGAGCGCCGCCGGCTCTCGATCTTCCTCCACGACGGGCCGCTCCAGTCGATGTCCGGCATCGCGCTCATGCACGACGCCGCGCTCGCCGCGATCCGCGAGGGCCGGCTCGAGGAGGCGGAGCGCGTGATCGCGAGCTCGCTCGAGCGCGAGCGCGACACGATCCGCACCCTGCGCGACCTCTCGTTCGCGATCGAGCCGCTCGTGCTGCGCGACCGCGGGTTCGCCGCGGCCGTCGACGCGCTCGCGGAGCAGGTCGAGTCCTCGTACCGGATCGCCGTCTCGGCGGACGTCCGCGCGGGCGACGAGCTGGGCGAGAAGGCGCAGGTCGCGCTCTACCAGCTGATCCGCGAGGCGGTGAACCAGGCCGTGCGGCGGCGCCCCGGCCGGATCGTGATCAGCGTGCTCGCAAACGGCGACGGCTACGCGGCCGAGATCGAGGACGACGGCGTGGGCGAGCGGCGCCGCGGCGGGATCGACGAGCTCGACGAGCGCGTGCGCGTCCTCCATGGGCGCGTGAGCGTCGACACGGGCCCGGAGGGCGGGACGACCGTCCGCGTGCTGCTCCCGCCCTACGTGGGCGGAGGCGGCGCCGGTTAGACTCCGGCCCGCGATGACGACCGGCGGCAAGGGACACCTCGTCTTCATCTGGAAGACGTCGGGCTACGAGCTCGGCGAGCGCCCCGGCGACGCGCCCGCGCCCGGCACGGAGGTCGAGGAGGGCGAGAAGCGCTTCGTCGGTCGCGAAGCTCGCGCCGTCCCCCCTGCCCGGCGACGACCGGGTCTGCGCCTACCTCCAGGCCGTCTAGCCCCGCGCGGACCGGGGAGAACCCGGCACGAAGTCGGCGCGATCCCGCACGCCACGCGTCACGCGGAGCCCGCTAGCGTTCGTGCTGGGGTCGCCGCTCCCCCGATGGGGGCGCGCGCGTCTAACTGAACGTGCCGGCCGGCGTCCGCGGGGCCGGTCAGCCCGCGTGCCCGAGGGCGCTCTCGGCGGCGACGAGGCCGAGGACGAGCGCGCTCGCGAGGCCGCTCGCCCAGCCGCCCGTCGAGATCCCGCCGGCGTCGGCGCCCGCGACCCAGACGCCGTCCGCCGCCCGCGCGGACGTGTCCACGGCGAGCCCGCCGAGCGTCGTCGTGATCCCGGCGACCACCTCGACGACGGTCTCCCCGTCCCGACGCTCGACCGGCGCGCCTGCCTCCCGCGCCGACTCGATCATCTCCGCCACCGTCCGGTCGCGCACGCGCTCCGACAGCGCCTCGTCGGGCACGTGGAACCACGCTCGGCCGCGCGGCTGGCGCGCGATCCACTGCGCCACGTCGATCTCCGACCACGACCGCGGCCGGTACTCCTCCCCTCGCTCGTTCACGACCCGCGCAAACCGTGCGTACGTCTGACCCAGCGATCGGTAGCCGGACGGCTCGACGACCGCGGGCGGCGCGGGCATCGCGCGGCCCCAGAACTCGTCCATTCCGCTCGGTGAGCGACGCCGCCCGCCGCCGAGGCCGAGCTCGATCCCGCTGCCTTCGCTCCACGGGTTCCCGCGCAGGACGAGCTCGTCCGCCTCCGGCGTGATGTAGCGCCGGACGAGCTCCGTGCCCGCGTGGAAGCCCCCGGTGGCGAGCACGACAGGCACGCCGTCCGGCAGCTCGTCGAGCGGCTCGCCCAGCCGAACCTCGCCGGCCTGCTCCGCGAGCACGTCCGGCACGCGGTCGACATCGAGCCGCGCGCCCACCGTCAGCGGGTTCTCCGTGTCCTCCGCGAGGATCGGCGCGCCCTTGCGGCGCAGCCACTCGAGCGCCTCGTCGAACCGCTCCCACACGAGGCGCTGCAGCGCCTCGTCCCCGCCCGGACACTCCTCGCGGAACCGCTCCCAGTCGCGGTAGCGCCACGCGTAGCCGCCCGACAGCCGCATCGAGCCGCCGGCCCGGTCGCCCTTCTCGCGGACGACCTCGACATCGGCGCCGAGCTCACGGGCGCGCGCGGCGGCCACGAGGCCGCCCATCCCGGCCCCGGCGACGACCAGGTCTGGCACGCGCTAGACGAGCGAGAAGGTCGGCTTGTGCTCGACGTACTCGATCTTCACGCGCTCCGGGCCCCAGACGAACACGGCCTTCGTGTTCGCGGCGTCGACGACGTCCGCGACCTCGATCCCGCGCTCGCGCGCCGTATCGAGGGTGTCGTCCGCCGACTCGACGAGGACGGCCAGGTGATTCAGGAGCGGCTGCTCCGGATCGCCCGGATCCCCCTCGTGGAACTCGACGTACGCCCCGCCGACCTCGACGCGCGGCTCGCCGCCCGCGCCCGGGGAGGCCGGCTCGAAGCCGAGGTCGTGGTACTGCGCCGCGGTCAGGTCGGGATGGCGCGACCAGAGGGCGACGTGGTCGAGGTCGTAGTCGAGGTCGGTCGGCGCCTCGACGACGCGGACGACGAGGCCGTCGGCCAGCTCGTGATCCTCCTCGGCCGCGCCGATCTCGCTCACGCGCAGGGCGACGTGGCGCAGCGCGCCGCGCTCGCGGGGCGGGTCGGCGCGCGAAGAGGGTGAGCTTGCCGCGGCGGGCGTCCGCGCCGACCAGCGTGAACGCGTCGGTGCGGTCGATGACGTGCATGCCGAGCTGCGAGGTCGCCGCGTCCGCGATCGCGTCGCGCTCGGCGACCCACAGGGCAATGTGGTCGAGCTTCTGCGTCTTCACGGTGAAGGTCCTTCCTCCGACGTCGAGATTTGGAACGGGACCGTTCCGGGGAACATTCCCCCGTGGCGCTCGATTCGGGGAAGGTGCTCGTCATGGCCGCGCGGCAGCCCGACTTCGCGGAGCTGCTCGAGAAGGCCGGGTTCGAGGTCGAGCTGCGCACCCGCCCGCTGGCCGACCCGGACGAGGCGAGGCCGACGTGGCCGTCGTCTTCCGCGGGCGGCTGATCGGACGCACGCAGGCGCCGTCGCTCGTCGAGCGCGGAATCCCCGTCGTCGAAGTGCTGACCGTCGAGCCGCCCAGCACCTCGACGGCCGACTGGATCCGGCTCTCGAACCGTGTCGCCAAGGCCGACCTCGCGCAGGTCGTCCATGCGCTCGCAGCCTGGTCGCGGCAGCGCTCCGCCGCGCGCGCCTGAGCTACCCGAGCCCGTGCGCGATCTGCGCCGCCTCGGGCGAGCGGCGCAGGCGGATCATCGCCGCGACGCCGAGGATCGGCCCCGGCGCGAGGAACGCGAACGCGTAGCGCCAGCCGACCCCGTCCTCGAGCACGGGGATCAGCCAGATCGTCGCGACCGTCAGCGTGAAGCCGACCGCGAGCTGGAGCGCGACCGCCGTCCCGACGTACGTCTGGTCGGCGAGCTCCGTGACCATCGTCGAGAACTGCGCCGAGTCGGCCACGACCGTGAAGCCCCAGACGAGCCCGAGCGCGAGGACGGCCCAGAGCGGCTGGCCGTAGAGGAACCCGATCGCGAGCGAGCACGCGCCCGAGATCGCCATCGCGCCCGCGGTCGTCGGCGTGCGCCCGATCCGATCGCCGAGCAGCCCGCCGACCCAGCAGCCGAGTGCGCCGGCCGCGATCACGGCGAAGGTCGCGTACGCGGCCCGCGCGCCGACCTCCTCCCCGCGCGCGTGGAGCGAGTCGGTCGTGAAGACGAGGAACCACGCCCACATCGCGTAGAGCTCCCACATGTGGCCGAAGTAGCCGAGGCTCGCGAGGCGGACGCCGCGGTTGCGGAAGACGAGCCCGGCCTGGCGCGGGTCGAAGGTCGCGCGCGCGAAGCGGTACGGGCCCTCCGGCACGCACGCGGCGCCGATGATCCCGCCCGCGACGGTGAGGACCGATGTCGCCCAGCACGACCGTCTGCCAGTCGAGCCCGCCGAGGCCGTTCACGAGGTGCGGCGCGGCCGAGCCGAGCGTGAGCGCGCCGACGACCACCCCGAGCGCCGTCCCGCGGCCGCGGCGGAACCAGGTCGCCATCAGCTTGAGCGCCGGCGGGTAGACGCCCGCGAGGAAGAACCCGGTCGCGAAGCGGAGCGGGATCGCCGCGCCCACCCCGCCCGCGGCGGCCAGCAGCGCGTTCGCGAGCGCGGCGCCGACGGCGCCGCCGAGCAGGACGAGCCGCGGCGAGACGATGTCCGCGAGGTTGAGGACGCTCGAGACGGTCGCGCCGGCGACGAAGCCGAGCTGCACCGCGATCGTCAGCCAGGCGGCGGCCGTGTCCCCGAGCCCCCACTCGGCGCGCAGCTGCGGCACGACGGCCGACGCCGAGAACCACGTCGTCATCGCGAGCACGACCGCCGCCGAGAGCAGCGCGAGCGCGCGCCAGCGCCCCTCGGCGGGCGCGTCCGGGCGTGGCGACGGCGGCGGCGGTCACGGGCGGCCGGATCCTACGTCCCGGGCGGGCTTGCCCCGCTCCTTACGAATCCCGATACGGTGCCGCCGTCCAGTTCTAGCCAGGGAGAGGAATCAGATGCACATTCGCCGAGGGCTGCGCATGGCCGCAGCCGCCGCAATCGCCGTGGGTGCGCTCGGAACGGCGTCCGTCGCCGCCGCCGCCCAGAACCCAGGGATCGCCGTCGCGGACGGCGCCACGCAGCCGGCGTTCGGCTACGCCGACGCCATCCGCGAGCGCGTCTGGGTCGAGGCCGACTTCGACACCGACCAGGACGGTGTGAAGGACCGGATCGCGCTCGACATCATGCGCCCGGCCGCGACCGCGACCGGCTTCAAGGCGCCCGTGATCATGGACGCGAGCCCGTACTACTCGACGCTCGGCCGCGGCAACGAGGCCGAGCTCAAGGAGGACACCGACGGAGACGGCCTGCTCGACAAGTGGCCGCTCTTCTACGACAACTACTTCGTCCCGCGCGGCTACGCCGTCGTGCTCCTGGACATGGTCGGGACGAACAACTCGACCGGCTGCCCCGTCACCGGCGGCACGCCGGATCACCTGAGCGCCGTCGTCGGGATCGACTGGCTGAACGGCCGGCGCAAGGGCTACGACGAGGACGGCAACGAGGTCGTCGCGTCGTGGCACAACGGCAAGACCGGGATGATCGGCAAGTCCTACGACGGGACGCTCGCCAACGGCGCGGCGTCGACCGGCGTCGAGGGCCTCGAGACGATCGTGCCGATCTCGGCCATCTCGTCCTGGTACGACTACACGCGCTCGAACGGCGTGGTCACGCGCTCGGAACAGCTACCCGTCGTTCCTCTCGAACACGGTCACGAACCCGTCGCGCCGCGCGCACTGCGCCGCCGTGCGGGACCAGCTGGCCGCGACCGACGGGGACGAGAACGGCGACTTCACGCCGTTCTGGGTCGAGCGCGACTACAACAAGGACGCCGCCAACGTGACGGCGAGCGTCTTCGTCGTGCACGGCCTGCAGGACGACAACGTCATGCCCGACCACTTCTCGAAGTGGTGGGACGCGCTGCCGTCCAACGTGGCGAAGAAGATCTGGCTCACCCGGACGGGCCACATCGACCCGTTCGAGTTCCGCCGCGCCGAGTGGGTGCGGACGATCCACCGCTGGTTCGACCACGAGCTCCAGGGCGTCCACAACGACGTCCTGACGGAGCCGCAGGCCGACATCGAGTACGCGGCCGACGAGTTGCGGACGGCGAAGCGCTGGCCGATCGACGCCCGCGAGGAGGTCTCGGTCAAGCTCGGCGAGGACACGCCGACGACCGCCGGGACGCTCTCGTACGGGACGCCGTCGACGCCGAACGTGCCCGACGTCCTCCAGTCGTGGACGGACACGCCGTCCATGAGCGAGAACACCGCGATCTCGAACCCGACCACGGTGACGGCGAACCGCCGCGTGTTCCTCTCGCCGGTGCTGACCGCGCCGGTGCACGTCTCGGGCACGCCGGTCGTCCGCCTGCGGGCGTCGGTGAACGCGACGGACACGAACTTCGCCGGGCTCCTCGTCGACTACGGGCCCGCGACGCAGGTCTCCCGCACGGGCGACGGCATCCGGACGCTCGCGACGGAGGACTGCTGGGGCGAGGCGAGCGCCGCCGACGAGGCCTGCTACCTGCAGGTCGAGAAGCGGATCCAGACCGTCACGCAGTGGCGCGTGACGAAGGGCATCCTCGACGCCGCCAACCGGAACGACTACGCGGTGTTCGAGCCGCTCGTGCCGGGGCTCGAGACGTCGTTCGACTTCCCGCTCCTGCCGCAGGACTACGTGTTCCCGGCCGGCCACCGGATCGGGCTCGTCGTCTTCGGCAGCTACTCGGGCTACGGCTCGGTGGCGGAGCAGAACCGCGCCGTCATCACGCTGAACGTGACCGACTCGCTGCTCGACCTCCCGGTCGTCGGCGGCAAGCAGGCGCTCGCGCGCGCCGGCTTCGCGAAGGTCACGCCCGCCGACTCGATCCACACCGAGGATCAGGAGGAGGCGGCCGTCGGCGATCTGACCGACGGCTAGACCGCTCGCGTTCGGGGGCCGGCCGCGCGGCCGGCCCCCGGCGCCTATCCGGCGAAGAGCGTGAGCTCCGGCTCGCGCTCGCCGCGCAGGAGCGCCAGGTCGACCTCGGCCCAGCCGAGCCCGCGGGACTCGGCGAGCGTCGCCGCCTGCGGCTTGACCGTCTGGGCCGCGAGGATCCCGCGGCACACGGCGAGCTCCGGCTCCGCGCGCAGCACCTCGAGGTAGCGCGTCAGCTGCTCGACCGCCTCGATCGTCCCGATCCGCTTGATCTCGACCGCGACCCAGCCGTCCTCGACGTCGCGGCACATGAGGTCGACCGGGCCGATGTCGGTCGGCCACTCGCGCCGCACGAGCCGGAGCCCCGGCTCGACCGCCTCCGGGCTCGCCGCCAGCTCGGCCTGCAGGTCGCGCTCGACCCCGTCCTTCTCGAGCGCCGCCGCCTCGCCCATCTCGTGGGTCACGTCGGAGAGCACCTCGAGCATGCGGATCTCCAGCCGGTCCTCGGTCTTGCCCGCGCGCTTGCGCACGACGAGCCGCGTGAGCGGGTCGCCGTCCTCCTCGATCACCGTCGGCGGCGTCATCCAGTTGAGCGGCTTGTAGCCGCCCGCGTCCGCGTGCACGAGCACGGAGCCGTCCGCCTTCAGCATGAGCAGGCGCGTCGAGGGCGGCAGGTAGGCGTTCAGCCGACCCGAGTAGACGACCTCGCAGCGGGCGACGACGAGACGCACGGGTCGGGACCGTACCGTCCCTTTCGGACACGGCCGACAGCCCGCCGCCTCGGACCGGAATTACACTCTCGCGGTCTCTGCCGGAGGTGACGCCAGTGCTCGTCGGTGACTCGATCCAGCTGCGGCTCGTGCGCGAGCGGGACCTCGACACGCTCTTCGAGCTGACGACCGATCTCGAGGCCCGCGGTTCCTACTTCCCGCTGGGCCTCCAGAGCGAGACGGCCCTGCGCGACGAGTTTGCGAAGACGGGGTTCTGGGAGCGCGAGAAGGGGATGCTGCTCATGGCCCGCGGCGAGGAGATCGTGGGCGAGATCGAGTTCTTCCCGATCTCGCACTACATGCAGGGCTACGAACTCTCCTACATGCTCTTCGGCTCCCAGCACGCCGGTCGGGGGTATACGACGGAGGCGGTCGGGCTCCTGACGCGCTACCTCTTCCACGGGAAGCGCGTCAACCGAATCCAGCTGATCATCCATCCGGGCAACGAGGCCTCGAAACGAGTGGCCGTCAAGTGCGGCTTCTCGTTCGAAGGCGTCCTGCGGCAGGCGTGGTTCAACGACGGCGACTTCCAGGACGTGGAGGTCTGGTCGTTGCTTCGCGAGGAGGTCTCCGCCGCGAGCCCGGCATGACCCTCCCGGCGGGTCCTTGACGAACGAGGCCCGATGGGTGTTCCATTGGCCGCATGAACGAGGAACTCGAAGCGATCGAGCTCGAGGACGAGGACCCGCTCGAGCACGTCGGCGAGGAGGCCGAGCCGCCCGAGGACATCGGCCGCGGCCCCGACGAGGACGAGGACGAGGCGGACGAGTGAGCTGGCGGCTTGCGAAGGCCCTCGAGGAGCTCCGCGGCGAGATCAACGCCAAGTGGCCGAATCGCGACAGGAGCTCGGACGGCTCGGTCGGCGACCTGAGCCACCAGGCGCGCAAGAGCGACCACAACCCGAATGGGGCCGGTGTCGTGCGCGCGATCGACGTCGACGCCGACGGCATCCCCGCGGCATGGCTCGCCAACCACGTGCGCCAGCGCGGCCAGGGCGGCGACGGCCGGCTGACGCCCGGCGGCTACGTGATCTTCAACCGCCGGATCGCGTCCGACGTCGGCGGCTGGAACTGGCGCACCTACACGGGCTCGAATCCGCACCAGGCCCACGTCCACATCTCGGCGACGACGTCGGGGTCCGGCTACGACGACTCTGGCGACTGGGGCGTCACCTCCGGCCAGGCGAGGTTCACGAAGCGGAAGAAGCTCGGCCTGCCGAAGGTCAAGCGCGGCTCGCGGATCCTCGAAGTCGAGGACCCGCGCATGAGCGGTAGCGACGTCCGCTACGTCCAGCGCCGCATCGGCGCGGAGCCGGACGGCTTCTACGGCCCGGACACCGAAACGTTCGTGAAGGTCTGGCAGCGCGCGAAGGACCTCGACCCGACCGGGAAGGTCGACCGGAAGACGTGGGCCTCCTTCCGGGTCGCCCCCAGCGCCAGGCCTAGCTGAAGGTCACCAACGGGTCCTCGTAGGAGCGTGCGCCCGCGCGGCACGCGTCTTCGGCGGCGCCCTCGAGCTGCGGGCAGCCCTCCTCGGCGAACTCTCCGTCGGTCACGACGGCGATGACCTTCCCGAGCCAGCGGTTGCAGAAGCGGCCGGTCGCGCCGGCGAAGACGTCGCAGCGCCGGATCAGGTCGAGGTACGTGGCCGTGTCGCCCTCGAGGAAGTTCTGCACCTTGATCCCGCGGATGCAGGCGGTCGCGTCGGTGCCCCGCAGGCCGCTGCAGAGGACGAGCTGCGCGCGCGGGTCGGCCGGGCCGACGACCGAGGCGGCGGTGATGCAGCTCTCCCGCTGGAGGCCCTCGAGCTCGAGGCAGAGCGACCCGAGGTCGGCGGCCTGATCGACCGCGCCCGGCGGGCGGTTCTCGATGAAGGCCCGGTACCAGCACTGGCGCACGAAGGCATCCGGCTGCTCGGCGCAGAGGACGCGCGGGTCCGTCTCGGCGTCCGCGGGGGCCTCGGCCGAGTCGAGGCCGGCCACCGCGAACCAGTAGTCGTGGTAGACGCCCTGGGCGCAGTCGGCACCGACGTCGCCGAGCTTCCCGCACAGCGCGAGCGCCGCCGGCAGCTCCTCGTTCGAGAGCCGCATGAACGCGTGGCCGAAGCCGTGGACGCAGCTGTAGCGCTGGTAGCGCGTCTCCGACCCGCCGCATACCGCGGCCGCCGCCTCCGGGTCGGAAAGGTCGATCTGCGGGGCGACGCCGGTGACGAGCCCGTGCGCGAAGCCCGCCGCGCAGCCGGCGTCGTTCGTCTGCGGGAGCGAGTCCATGAGCGTCGCGAGCGTCAGCCCGTGCTCGGTCGCGTACTCCCGGCCGACCGTGTGCATGAAGCCGTGGCAGTTGGAGATCAGGAAGCCGTCGCCCGATGCCCGCACCTCGTCGGCGATCGCCGCGACCGCGGCGGCCGGGTCGGCGGCCGCGTCCACCTCGGCCGCGAGGCCGTCGATGTAGCAGCCGCGGGCGTCGGCCTGGGAGGCGGCGTCCGCGCAGTCGGCGAGCGACCCGACGTTGGGCGGAGCCGACGACGCCTCCTCCTCTCCGCCGCGCAGGAGGAGCACGGCCGCGAGCGCCGCAAGGACCGCGAGCACGAGGACGCCGACGATGACGGCGGTCCGGCGGCTCGGCCCGCGGCGCGGGGCGGGCGCGAGCTTCGACCTGGGCGTCGGCCCCTTTCGCCTGCGTGCCTTGGCCACCGGCGAAGGGTACGCCAGTCGCGGAGGGCGGTTTGACTTCGTCCGGCCTGGAAACAACCGCCGTCGTGCGCGGAATCTCCCTCGGAGCGATCTACGTGATCGTCGGCGTCGTCGTCGCGGCGATCAACGACTACTTCGACGACCTGGACACGCTGAAGCAGGTCGGCGAGGCGCTCATCGCGGTGCTCATCTGGCCCCTGATCCTCTTCGGCGTGGACGTCAACCTGAGCTAGCCCGCGCCCTCGGTGTAGTCGAGGAGCTCTTCGCGGTCGCTGCCACCGGAGATCGTGAGCGTGAGCACGGGCCCGACGCCCTTGGCGTAGAACTTGTGCTCGAGCAGGTGCGGCTCGAGCGGCGTGAAGTCCTTCGTCATGAGGACGTCGCGGAACTCGCCGAACGGCACCTCGACCAGCTCGTCGACGCTCAGCACGGTGCCGCCGTCCTCGGCCTGGCCGGCGTAGTACTCCTGCCGGTAGGTGAGGCCCGGCTCCGGATCGGCCGGCAGCGCGATGCCCGCCTGGGCGCCGTCCACGCCCGTCTCCCACGAGCCCTCGGTCGTGACGAGCTTGCCGTTCTCGAACTCCTTCGTGTCCTCGCCGAGGTACCAGACGTTCCCGTCCGCGTCCTGCGCGTACCAGTCGAACGTGTCCTCGATCACCTGGCCCTCCTCGGACACGACGTCGTGGACGACGAGCGCGTCGATTCCGGCGACCGTCTTCTGCCGGTCGGTGACCGTGACGACGACCCGCTGGACGTTCCCTTCGCCGTCCGTCTCCCGGTAGACCCAGCGGCTGCCCGGCTTCATCGGCCAGTACGGGTTGTCGATCCGGTTCGTGAACTCCGCGGGGTCGAGCGTGACCGGCTCCGTGCCGGTCGGGAGCGCGCTCGAGGCGGCGCCCGTCGACGCCGGCTCGTCGCTCGAGCCGCAGCCTGCGGCCGAGGCGAGCGCAGCACCGGCGAGGAGGACTGCGATCGGCTTCATGGCCGCCACCGTAGGGATCCCGGATGAGACTCCGATGAGATCGGGCAAGCTGCCCCTCGTGGAGATCGGCGTCTACACGTTCGCGGACGTCCGGGGCGGCGACGGCGCGCCGGCGCGCAGCA
The DNA here is from genome assembly GCA_963696365.1 of uncultured Actinomycetes bacterium. Classification (GTDB taxonomy): domain Bacteria; phylum Actinomycetota; class Thermoleophilia; order Gaiellales; family Gaiellaceae; genus CAVOKD01. Next base: position 145,216 of record CAVOKD010000007.1, on the reverse strand, counting down.
CGGAGCAGCGCTTCGCGGAGCTCCTCGAGGAGGCCGAGCTCGCCGAGCAGGTCGGGCTCGACGTCTTCGGCGTCGGCGAGCACCACCGGCCCGACTTCGCCGTGTCCGCGCCGGCCGTCGTGCTCGCCGCGATCGCCGCGCGCACCTCGCGGATCCGCCTGACGAGCGCGGTCTCCGTCCTCAGCTCGGACGACCCCGTGCGGGTCTTCGAGGAGTTCGCGACGCTCGACCTCGTCTCGGGCGGCCGGGCGGAGATCATGGTCGGCCGCGGCTCGTTCATCGAGTCGTTCCCGCTCTTCGGCTACGACCTCGCCGACTACGACGCGCTCTTCGAGGAGAAGCTCGAGCTCCTGCTCGCGCTGCGCGAGTCCGAGCGGGTCACGTGGTCGGGCCGCTACCGCGCGCCGCTCGACGGCCAGGGCGTCTACCCGCGCCCCGTCCAGGATCCGCTCCCGGTCTGGGTCGCGGTGGGCGGCACGCCCGAGTCGGCCCTGCGCGCCGGGCGGCTCGGGCTGCCGATGGCGCTCGCGATCATCGGCGGAGAGCCCGAGCGCTTCCGCCCGTTCGCCGAGCTCCACCGCGAGGCCGCCCGCGAGGCCGGCCACGACCCGCTTCCCGCCGCTCAGCATCAACTCGCACGCGTACGTCGCGGACACGTCCGAGCAGGCCGGCGACGAGTTCTTCCCGGCGTACGCGGCGATGATGAACGCGATCGGCCGCGAGCGTCGCTGGTCGGGGATCGGGCGCGACGAGTTCGACCGGCTGCGCTCGCCGCGCGGCGCGCTCCTGGTCGGCTCGCCCGAGCAGGTGGTCGAGAAGATCCTCTTCGAGCACGAGGTGTTCGGCCACGACCGCTTCCTCGCGCAGACGAGCGTCGGGTCGCTGCCGCACGACCGTGCTCTCCGCTCGATCGAGCTCCTCGGGACGGAGGTCGCGCCCGCCGTCCGCGCCGAGCTGGCGCGCCGCGCGGCCTAGGACGGCAGGAGCACCACGACCGTCGCGCCGCCGTCGTTCTCGGCGGAGGCGGTGCCGCCATGGGCGCGCGCGATCTCGCGGACGAGCGCGAGGCCGAGGCCGGCGCTCGACCCGCTGCGCGCGTCCGGCGCCCGGCTGAACCGGTCGAAGGCGTGCGGCAGGTAGTCCGGCGGGAAGCCCGGCCCCTCGTCGCTCACGCGCAACGCGAGTGAGCCGTTCTCGCTCGCCGCAGCCAGCCGAACGGTGCCGGCCCCGTAGCGGAGCGCGTTGTCGACGAGGTTCCCGAGCGCCTGCTCGAGCCGCAGCCGGTCGGCCTGGACGACGAGCTCGGGCGGCGCGTCCACCTCGAGCGCACGGCCCTCCGCCTGCGCGCGGCCCTCGAAGCGGCCCGCCACGTCGTCGAGCACGCCGCGAAGGTCGAGCGGCTCGGTGCGCAGGCGAAGCCGCCCCTCGTCCGCGCTCGCCAGGACGAGCAGGTCGTTCGCGAGCCGGACGAGGCGATCGGTCTCCTCCGCCGCCGACACGATCGACGCGCGCAGCTCCTCGGGGCTCCGCTCCCGGCGCAGGGCGAGGTCGAGCTCGGCCTTGAGGAGCGCGAGCGGCGTCCGCAGCTCGTGGCTCGCGTCGGCGACGAACCGCCGCTCGCGCGCGAGCCCCGCCTCGAGGCGCGCGAGCATCTCGTTCAGCGTGCGCGCGAGGCGGGCGATCTCGTCGTCCGCGGCCGGGACGGGCAGGCGCTGGCCGGCGGTCGTCGCGGAGATCTCCTCCGCCCGCCGGCGCATCGCCTCGACCGGGCGCAGCGCCGCGGTCGCGAGCGCGTAGCCCAGAAGCGAGGCGAGCAGGAGGGCGATCGGGCCGCCGACGAGCAGCTGGTTCCGAAGGCCTTCGAGCGCCTCGTCGCGGTCCCCGAGCGAGCCGCCGACGACCACGACCTGCTCGCCGGCCGGCGTCCCGAGCAGCCGGAAGCGCTCCTCGTCGAGGTCGGCGATCCGGTCGCGCTCGACGACGATGGTGTCCTCGCGCGCCCGGGCGAGCTCGTCCGCCGTGAGCAGCGGGGTGCTCTCGAGCGGCGGCGTCGCGTCGACCACCTCGCCGTCCGGCCCGATCACCTGCGCCGCGTTCTCGTCCGGCTCGGCCACGGCGCCCGCCTCGCCGAGCGCGGTGCCGCCGCCCTGCGCCTGCGCCGTCAGGTCGGCCGCCCGCGCACGGAGGCTCGCGTCGATCTGCTCGTCGAGCGTCTCCCCGAGCCGCCAGTAGAGGAAGACGCCGGCCGCCGTCGAGCAGCACCGCCATCGCGAGGGCGAACGCGAGGGTGAGGCGCAGGCGGAGCGAGAGCCGGCTCACGCCTCGTCCTCCCGCAGGCGGTAGCCGACGCCGCGCACCGTCTCGAGCGACGCGCGACCGAACGGCCGGTCGACCTTCTCGCGCAGGTAGCGGACGTAGACGTCGACGACGTTCGAGCGGTTCTCGTAGTCGTAGTCCCAGGCGTGCTCGAGCAGCTCGAGCCGCGAGAGCACGCGCCCCGGCCGCCGCATGAACGCCTCGAGCAGCGCGAACTCCTTCGTCGAGAGCGCGATCTCCGTCTCGCCCCGACGGACACGGCGCGTGGCTGGGTCGAGCTCGAGGTCGCCGACCGCGAGCACGGCCGGCCGCTCGGCCGCGCCGCGACGCGCGAGCGCCCGCAGCCGCGCGAGCACCTCCGCGAACGCGAACGGCTTCGTCAGGTAGTCGTCCGCGCCCGCGTCGAGCCCGGCGACGCGATCCTCGACCGCGTCGCGCGCGGTCAGCATGAGGACGGGCGACCAGACGCCGTCGGCCCGCAGGCGCCGGCAGACCTCGACCCCGTCCACGCCCGGGAGCATCAGGTCGAGGACGACCGCGTCGTACGGCGTCGCCCGCGCCATCCAGAGCGCGTCGTCGCCCGAGGCCGCGACGTCGGCCGCGTGGCCCTCCTCGGCGAGGCCGCGCCGCAGGAGCGCGGCGAGCTTCGCCTCGTCCTCGACGATCAGCACGCGCACAGTCTCATTGTCGCTCCGCAGATGAGAGTTGGATGAGCGGCCGCTCTCATTGCCGTCTCACGCGCGCCGCCTACGGTCGGCCGGAAATCGGAAGGAGGTGTTCGATGAAGAGACGGACAGCAGTGATCGCAGGAGTCGCGACGGTGGCCGCCGCGTTCGCCCTCGGCGGCGGCGCCTGGGCGCTCGCGGGCGGCGGCGACGACGAGGGCAGCTCGGTCACCGGCCCGCAGGCCGACCGGGCGACCGCTGCGGCGCTCGCCTACACGAAGGGCGGCACGGCCAACGCGGTCGAGCGCGACAACGAGGGCGGCGCGACCTGGGAGGTCGAGGTGACGAAGCCCGACGGCACCACGGTCGACGTCCGCCTCGACGCGGCCTTCAAGGTCATGGGCGTCGACGGCGACTCCGAGGAGCCCGACGGCCAAGACGGCCCCGGCGACGACTAGCGCGCAGCTCCCGTGCGCGCGGCGATGATGCCTGCGTGCGGGAGCTCGCGACGATCGGGGTCTACGACTGGACGCTCGATGCGTTCCTCGCCGCCCTCGCGGAGGCGGGCGTCCGGGAGGTCCTGGACGTCCGCCAGCGCCGCGGCGTCCGCGGCGCGCAGTACGCCTGGGCGAACGCGAAGCGCCTCGAGGCGGCGCTCGGCGAGGCCGGCATCGGCTACCGCCACTTCCCGGAGCTCGCGCCGACGACCGACCTCCGCGAGCTCCAGTACGCGGAGGACGACCGCGCCGGCGAGAGCAAGCGATCGCGCACGCGGCTCGCGGACGCGTACGTCGAGCGCTACACGCGGGAGATCCTCGACCGCGCCGACCTCGACGCCGTCGCGGCCGCGCTGCCGCCCCAGGGCGTCGCGGCGCTCCTCTGCGTCGAGCGCGACCCGGCGGCGTGCCACCGCTCGCTCGTCGCCGAGCGGCTCGCACGCGACCACGGCGTCCGCGTCCAGCACCTCACCCCGAGCCGAGTCCGGCCGGGCCGTCGAGGAGACTGCCCGCATGACCCTCCTCTGGTTCTTCGTGTGGCTCATCTTCGACCTGGTCGGCGACTCGGAGCCGCTCGAGCTCGACCCCGTCAACTTCTGGACGGGCGCGCTCATCTTCTCCGTCGCCGTCGACCTCGGCCGGCAGCACGCGCCCGGCATGGGCAAGCACTAGCCGAGCGCCGCGCGCACGCGGTCGCCGAGCAGGCGAAGCCGCTCGACGGGCTCGTTCGAGAAGACGAAGCGGACGTGGCGGTCGGCCACCTCCCCGCCCCAGCCTCGCATCGGCGTGGCGGCGACCTTCTGCTCGAGCAGCCGGTTGGAGACCTCCACGCAATCCAGGCCGAGCTCGGCCACGTCGAGGAGCAGCGACCACCCGCCCGCGGGGCGGACCGCCGGGAGACCGTCGAGCTGGCGAAGCGTCTCGTCGCGGCGGGCCTGCCACTCGGCGTTGGCGGCCGCGAGCCCGTCGTCGGACGCGTCGAGCGCCGCCCGCGCGCCGATCTGCGCGAATCCGCTTGCGACGAGCCCGTTGTAGATGTGCACGCGCGAGACGTCGTTCACCAGCGCGCCGGGTGCGACGACCCAGCCGACACGCCAGCCGATCATCCGCTGCTCGAACGAGACGGCGCCGACGGTGACGGTGCGGTCGCGCATCCCGGGCAGCCCCGCCGGGTGGAGCGGCTCGCGCCCGTCGAAGAGCACGCCCTCGTACCCGGCCCAGTAGAGGAGCGTCAGGTCCCGCTCGAGGCAGAGCGCGGCGACCGCATCCCACTCCTCGCGGCTCGCGACCCAGCCCGACGGGAACGACGCGTTGTTCAGGAAGACGACGCGCGTCCGATCGCCGACCGCGCCGGCGAGGGCGTCGAGCTCGAGCCGCCACTCGCCCGCCTCGACCCGCAGCGGAACGAGGCGCGGCACGGCGCCCACGAGCCGCACGCGGTTCAGCATCCCGGCGTACGTCGGGTCGGTCAGGACGACCTCGTCGCCGGGGTCGGTGAGGCAGAACAGAGCATCGAGCATCGCGTCGCCCTCGCCGGAGGTGATCACGATCTCGCGCGGCCCGTCGTAGCGCGGGCCGCCGCGCCGCTCGATCGAGCGCGCAACCGCCTCCTTCAGGTCGTCGCGGCCCGTGAACGGGAGCCAGCTGTTCGCATCGTCCTCGCCGATCGCCCGCCGGGTCGCCTCGAGCGCCTCCTCGGGCGGCGGGACGTCGGTGTCGAGGTTCTCGAGCCGCAGGACGTCGGGATCGTTCCCGGCCGCGGCGGCGACGCGGTCGATCGAGAAGCCGGGGATGTCGTCGAGCCGCCGCACGCCCACGCGGCGACCCTACTCCCCGCACGCGGAGGAGACCCGCCGAAGCGAGCCTCCTCCTGGGGGTGAACCCTGTGAGCCGGCCTAGCTCTCGGCGCCGGCCGGAACGGGCTCGCCCGCGTGCTCGGGCTGACCGGCCGGCTCCCGCAGGAGCACGTACGCGACGAGCGCCGAGGCGGCCGCGAAGACCGCGCCGAGCAGGAAGGCCGCGTGGTAGCCGCCGTTCAGCGCGACGAGCGAGTCCTCGCCCGACGCGAGCAGGCTGTCCGTCCGCGAGGCCGCGAGGCTCGCGAGCACCGCAAGCCCGAGCGCGCCGCCCATCATGAACGCCGTGTTGACGACCCCGGACGCGAGACCGGCCTCGGACGGGTCGACGTCGCTCATCGCCGCGATCAGGAGCGGGTTGAACGCGAGCCCGGCGCCGAGCCCGAGCAGGATCATGCTCGGGAGGATGTCGATGAACGTCCCGTCGACGGGCGCACGGGCGAAGAGCAACAGGGCGACCGTCACGAGGGACATCGCGACCGCCAGCGGCCGCCGGACGCCGTAGCGCATGACGATCTTCGCGGAGAGCCCGAGCGACAGCGCGCCCATGATCAGCGTGTTGGGCAGGTAGGCGAGGCCGACCTCGAGCGGCGTGTAGCCGAGGATCAGCTGCAGGTAGAGCGCCGAGAGGAAGAACGACGCGAACATCGCAGCCGACCAGAGACCCCGATCACGTTGGCGGAGTTCAGGTTCCGGAGTCGGAACAGGCGGAGCGGCACGAGCGGGTTGCTCACGCGGGACTCGAGCCAGAGGAAGAGAACGAGGAGCGCCGCCGAGACGCCGAGCAGGCCGAGCGTCCGGGCGGACGTCCAGCCGACCTCGTTTCCGCGCACGATCGCGTAGACGGCGATCATCAGCGCCGTCGTGACCGTGACGGCGCCGGTGACGTCGAGCCGCCGCCCGCTGCCCTGGCCGCCGCCGCCCGGCAGGAGGGCGAGGCTGAAGGCGAGCACGGCCGCGCCGACGGGAATGTTCACGAGGAAGATCCAGTGCCAGTCGAGCGCATCGGTGAGGACACCGCCGAGCAGGACGCCGATCGAGCCGCCGCCGGCGGCGACGAACCCGAAGACGCCCATCGCCTTCGCCCGGTCGGCCGGCTCCGTGAAGAGGGTCATGATCAGCGAGAGGGCGACCGCGGAGACGACCGCGCCGCCGAGCCCCTGAATGGCCCGCGCGGTGACGAGCACGCCCTGCGTCTGAGCCAGTCCGCAGGCCAGCGAGGCCAGCGTGAAGAGGGCGATCCCGAGCAGGAAGAGCCGCCGTTGACCGAACAGGTCGCCGAGCCGCCCGCCCAGGAGCAGGAAGCCGCCGAAGGTGATCAGGTAGGCGTTCACGACCCAGGCCAGCGAGCTGGCCGTGAAGCCGAGGTCCTCGCGGATCGAGGGGAGCGCGACGCCGACGATTGTGGCGTCGAGCACGATCATCAGGTCGCCCATGCACAGCACGATCAGCGCGAGCCAGCGGGTGCGGGTATCGAGTCCGGTCATCGTGGTCGCTTTCCTTTCACAAGAGTCGCCAACGTTCTCGGGAGGGCAGACCATCCCGGGAACCGGAACTCATCGGAGGAAGCCCGCCGAGAAAAGGCCTCCCCGGCAGCGCGAAAACCGCTCGCCCGCTACCCGGCCGAGGCCGGTTCCGGCACGGGTTCTTCGCCGTGCGCCGGAGCGCCCTCGGCAGGACGGAGCAGCACCGCCCCGAGGATCGCGGAGGCCGCGACGAGCGCCGCGCCGACGATGAACGCCGCGTGGTAGCCGCCGAGCAGCGCGACCGCGTCCGAGTCGCCACCGTCGAGGAGGCTCTCGGTCCGGGAGGCCGAGACGCTCGCGAGAACGGCGAGCCCGACGGCCCCGCCCATCATGAACGCCGTGTTCACGACGCCCGACGCGAGACCGGCCTCGGTCGGGGCGACCCCGCTCATGGCCGCGAGCAGCAGCGGGTTGAAGCCGATGCCGGCGCCGAGCGCGAACAGGATCGTCGGCGGCAGCACGTCGAGCGCGAAGCTCCCGTCCACCGGGACACGTGCGAAGAGCACGCTGGCGACGACCATCAGCACGAGCCCACCGACAAGCGGGGGCTTGATCCCGAAGCGCATGACGAGCCGGTCGGAGAGGAAGAGCGACGACGCGCCCCACAGAATCGTCATCGGCAAGTACGCGAGACCGACCTCCAGCGGGGTGTACCCGAGAATCTGCTGGAGGTAGAGCGCCGAGAAGAAGAAGAGCGCGAGCAGCCCGGCCGCCATGAGGGCGCCCATGCCGTTGGCGGTCGAGACGTTCCGGTTCCGGAAGATGCCGAGCGGCATGAGCGGCGCGGCGATGCGCGACTCGAGGACGAGGAACGAGCCGAAGAGCGCCGCCGCTAGGCCGAGTAGCCCGAGGGTGTGCGCGGCGAGCCAGCCATGCTCGTCGGTCTTCACGATCGCGTAGACGGCGACCATCAACGACGCGGTGATGAGGATGGCGCCGCCCACGTCCAGCCGTGCCGTCCCCGCTGGCCCGTGCCGCCCGGGAGCAGCGCCCGCGTGAGGACGAAGACCGCGATCCCGACCGGGATGTTGATGAAGAAGATCCAGTGCCAGCTCCAGAGGTCCGTGAGGACGCCGCCGAGGAGCACGCCGATCGTCCCGCCGCCTGAGAGGACGAAGCCGAAGACGCCCATCGCCTTCGCGCGCTCGGCCGGCTCCGTGAAGAGCGTCATGATCAGCGAGAGGGCAACGGCCGAGACCACCGCGCCGCCGACCCCCTGCACCGCGCGCGCCGCGACGAGCTGGTTCTGCGTGGTCGAGAGACCGCAGGCGAGGGAGGCGAGCGTGAAGAGCGTGATCCCGCCGAGGAAGAGCCGCCGGTGCCCGTACAGATCGCCGAGCCGTCCGCCCAGGAGCAGGAACCCGCCGAACGTCAGGAGATACGCGTTCACGACCCACGCGAGCGACGCCTGCGAGAAGCCGAGGTCGTCCCGGATCGTGGGGAGCGCGACGTTCACGATCGTCCCGTCGAGCACGATCATCAGGTCGCCGAGGCACAGCACGTAGAGGGCGAGCCAGCGGTTGCGTCCTTCCATGGTCATGCGCGTCGTCTTCCTTTCACGCGGGATTCGAACGGTCTCGGGAGGTCAGACCATCCCGGCAACGGAAACTCACCGGTCGGGGTGCGATGAGTTTCGGCCGCCCTGGGCGTCAGAAGGGTAATGGCTACCCCGGCTCCCGAGCCCGTGGTGTTCTCCGTGCGCGGTCCGATCGCGTGCGGCGACCTGCCGGGCCTCTGCGACCGGGTGTGCGGCATCCTCACGACGAGCGGCGCCGGGTTCGCGGTCTGCGAAGTCGACGGCGTCGAGCCGAGCGCCGCCACCGTGGACGCGCTGTGCCGCCTGCAGATCGCCGCGCGCCGCGTCGGCTGCCGGATCGCCCTGCGCGGCGCCTCGCCGGAACTTGCGGAGCTCGTCGCGTTCATGGGGCTCGAAGACGTCTTCGCCGATTGAACGGGCTTGGGGCTAGACCCGCGGGTCGTGGGCCTCCGGATGCCTTAACGCCTCCAGCTGCGCCGCTGCCTCCGTGAGCGCGGCCGCCAGTCCGCGCGCTTGCGCAGTCGTGTACCAGAGAGTGACGGCGGGTGACCCGACCGCCAGGCGCACCTGCTCGCCCACCGCCTCGACGACCGCTTGCGTCCCGTGCGAGTCGGGAAGAACTGCTCGCCCACAGCCGGCCACGATACAACGGCAAGAGTGCAACAGATCGCTGCAGTCAACCGATTCCGCGTTCAGGCGTCGAGCCAGGGCGGCAGCCCGAAGAGCGGGAAGAGCCGCTCGGTGTCGAGGAAGAACGTGAGCTCCTCGATGCCGCCGTTGCGGATCTCGACCACCTGGAGCGCCCACGGCTCGTGGCCGTCGCCGTTCTCGGCCGGCTTGTACTGGCCGAACGCGGGCGAGCCGTTCGCGAACCCGGCCGGCAGGACGCGCGAGTCCTTGCAGCCGATGCCGGGGCCCCACCACCACGTGAAGATGTCCTCGCGGCCCGAAAGCCAGAGGTCGAACGGCGGCATCGACTGGGTCGCGTCCTCATGGATGAGCGCGGTTAGCGCCTCCATGTCGTACGCCTCGAACGCGGCGACGTAGCGGCCGAGCAAGTCGCGCTCCTCCTCGCCGAGCTCGTCGGAGGTCTCCGCGATGTTCCCTTCCTCGAGCGTCGCGCGGGCGCGCTGGAGCGCGCTGTTGACCGAAGCGACGCTCGTCTCGAGGAGCTCGGCGACCTCGGACGCCTTCCAGCGGAGCACCTCGGCGAGGATCAGCACCGCGCGCTGGCGCGGGGGCAGGTGCTGCAGGGCGGCGACGAACGCGAGCCGGATCGTGTCCCGCTCGACCGCGACCTCGGCGGGATCGCCCTCCGGCGCGACGAGCGCGTCCGGCACGGGCTCGATCCACGTCACCTCGGGCAGCGTGTTCAGGTTGGCCGCGACAGGCTCGCGCGCGGGGCCGAGGTCCATCGGCCGCGCGCGGCGCTCCCGGGCGCCGAGCAGGTCCATGCAGACGTTGGTCGCGATCCGGTAGAGCCAGGAGCGAAGCGACGAGCGGCCCTCGAACCGGTCGAGGCTCCGCCAGGCGCGCAGCATCGTCTCCTGCACGGCGTCCTCCGCCTCGAACGTGGAGCCGAGCATCCGGTACGCGTAGCCGGTCAGCTCCCGGCGGTACTGCTCGAGGTCGGCTGCAACGGGCGCGGTCGTCGACACAGGTGCCCATGCTACGCACTCCAGGCCGAGCGGCGGCTCGACGGCGGACGAGGCCATACGGTGCAGACCGCATGGGCGCGGAACCTCATCGCTCAGCGCGTGGGCGACCACCCGCTCACGCGGCGGAACCGCGCGTTCGAGACCCGCTCGCCGTCGCGGGCGACGTCGTAGGCGCCGCTCGGGACGGCGAGCGCCGCGAGGAGCGCCCGCCCGGCGTCCTCGACGTGGAGCGTGGCCGGCGCGTCCGGCTCCGGCGCTCGTGGAGGGTCCCGGGCCCGTCGAGGGCGCCGAGCCGGAGGACGACGCCGCGGCGGCCGGCCGCTGCGAACCTCTCCGTCTCCGATTCGGCAACGAGCGCGGACTCGAGCACCGCCGGGACGTCGCCCGCGATCGCGACCGTCGGCTGGACGTACGTCTCCGTGTCACCGTCGAGCGCGGCGTCGACGAGCAGCCGGGACACGTCGCGCCGCAGCCGGTCGTTCTCGCGCCAGGCGTCGCGGTCGTCCCAGCGCTCACGCGGCGGGATCCGGCTCGCGAGGTGGTAGATCGCGCCTGCGCCGATCGCGGCGGAGCGCACCGCGTCCGGGTTGGCCAGGAGATCGAGCTCCGTGCGTGTGGCCGCCGCGATTTCGTGGCCCGCGTCGCGGAGCAGCGGCAGCAGCGCGCGGCCGAGCACGCCGGCGCCGCCGGTGAGGAAGATCCGCATCGCGCCGGAGTAGACCACGACGCGCCCGCTACGATCGTGCGCATGTGTCGAAACATCCGCACCCTCTACAACTTCGAGCCCGAGGCGACCTCCGAGGAGGTCCGCGAGGCTGCGCTCCAGTACGTCCGCAAGATCAGCGGCTTCAACAAGCCGTCGGCGGCGAACGCCGAGGTCTTCGACCGGGCGGTGGACGCGGTCGCGTCGATCTCGCAGGAGCTCCTGGACTCGCTCGTCACGTCGGCTCCGCCGAAGGACCGCGAGGTCGAGGCGGCCAAGCGCAGGGCCCGCGCGGCCGAGCGCTTCGCGACGACGCGGCCTAGCAGCTCGAGGACGTCGTCGCCGACGGCGATCGTGCCGTCCGTCAGGACGTCCGCGTTCAGGCCGGCGCGGTGGACGAGATCCTTGATGATCCCGGGCCGGGTGAGGCTCTCGAGATGCGTGCACGGCTCACAGAGCTCGACCCCGTAGCACTCGACCGCACCGACGCGGAACCGCTTGCCCACCAGGGCGTTCAGGTCGATGCCGCGCACGGTGACCTGGCGCCGCGTCGCGCCCGGCTCGAGGCCGACGTCCTCGACGTGGCGCTCCTCGACGAGCGTGATTCCGCGTCCGGCGGGCGCGCCGTCGGGAAAGAAGTACCGGTCGCCGACGAGGCCCTTCCCCGCGACAGCCTCCGCGGAGTCGACGGCGCGCGGAAGGGCGGCCCTCCCATCCGCGAGGTGGATGGCGACGACGGTCACGGCCCGGAGTGTACGGATCCGGGTTGCCGCCGCGGCTACTCGCCGATCGCCTTGAGCAGGACGCGCTTGCGCCGGCGGCCGTCGAACTCGGCGTAGAAGACCTGCTCCCAGGTCCCGAGGTCGAGCTCGCCGCCGGTGATCGCCAATACGACCTGGTGGGCCATCAGCTGCCGCTTCAGGTGCGCGTCGGCGTTGTCCTCGCCGTTGTTGTGGCGGTACTGCGACGGCGGCGCGTGCGGGGCGAGGCGCTCGAGCCAGTCGTCGTAGTCCGCGATCAGGCCGGGCTCGTCGTCGTTCACGTACACCGCGGCGGTGATGTGCATCGGGTTCACGAGGCACAGCCCCTGCTCGATCCCGCTCGCGCGGACGAACGCCTGAACCTCGGGCGTGATGTTCAGGTACGCCCGCCGCTCGGGCGTGTCGAAGACGAGCTCCTTCCGCGCGTGTTTCACCGCCCCGACGGTACAGCAGTTTTCGAGAAGACAGCCCAGCGGCGGGACTACGGTGCCCGCCGAACCCGACGCGAAGGAGACCGACATGCTGAAGCAGCTGACCCACGTGAACGTCTGGGTGCACGACCAGGACGAGGCGCTCGCCTTCTACACCGAGAAGCTCGGGCTGGAGCTCCGCGAGGACGTGACCGTGCCCGAGCTCGGCAACTTCCGCTGGCTCTCGGTCGGCGTTCCGGGCCAGGAGGAGGTGGCTTTGACGCTCATGGCCGTCCCGGGCCCGCCCGTCTTCGACGCGGACACGAAGGCCAAGCTCGAGGAGCTGGTCGCGAAGGGCGCGGCCGGCGGCCTCTTCTTCCGCACCGACGACATCCACGGGACCTACGAGGAGCTGAAGGGCCGCGGCGTCGAGTTCTCGCAGGAGCCGACCGAGCAGCCCTACGGCGTCGACGCGGGCTTCCGCGACCCCTCCGGCAACCAGATGCGGGTGATGGGGTAACGCAATACTCCCGGGGTGCTGGCGATCGCGCCTCCCGCCCGCCACCTGCTGCGCGCCAGGGACCTGATGGACGCGCGCTACCGCGAGCCGCTCGACGTGCCGACCCTGGCCCGGGCGGCTCGGCTCTCGCCGGCGCACTTCTCGCGGGAGTACCGGCGGGCGTTCGGCGAGACCCGCACCGGTACCTGCTCACGCGGCGGCTCGAGCGGGCCGCCGCTCCTGCGCCGCACCGACCGGCCCGTTTCGGACGTCTGCTTCGCCGTCGGCCTTCGAAGGTCGGCTCGTTCACAACCAGCTTCGGGCGCGCCTACGGGCTCTCGCCCGCCGCGTACCGCGCGGCGCACGAGCCCGCGCTCCGGCACGCCCGCGTCCCCGACCTGCGTGCTTCGGCATACGGACGTCCGTCGGAGCAATGAGTTTCGCCCCGGGCGGCCGTCTCTACCCTGGAAGCCGAGACCGGAGGTCACGGCGATGCCGAAGACGATCGTGCTCGTGGGGACGCGGAAGGGCCTCTTCGTCCTCGAGAGCGACGCGGAACGACACGACTGGGCCGTCCGCAGCCCGTTCTGCGGAGGGCTGGCCCGTCTACCACGCGATCCACGATCCCGCGACCGGGACGATCCACGGCCGCCGCAAGCTCGTGGCGCGGCGAGCAGCCGTCTGGCGGAGCGACGACCTGGGCGAGACGTGGGGAGCACTCGAGCGACGGCCTCTCGTACGAGACCGAGGGCGAGGGCGAGGGCGAGGGCGAGGGGCTCAAGGTCTCGAAGGTCTCGGGCCTGACCGCGGCCCATGGGCGCGTGTTCGCCGGCGCGGAGATGCAGGAGTCTTCGCGAGCAGCGACGGCGGTCGGACGTGGTCGGTCGTCGCCCGCCTCGAGGGCCAGCCCGGGAGCGAGGGCTGCAACGACCCCGCGAACCAGCCGCCGGGCAACCTCGGCATCCCGGCCGTCCTCCCCCACCCGGACGACCCCGCGCACTGGTGGGCGATCGTCCAGGGCGTCGGGATCTTCGAGACGACCGACGACGGCGCCTCGTGGACGCCGCGCAACCAGGGTCTCCGCGCCGACTGGCCGCTCGAGAACCCGGAGGTTGGCTACTGATCCACGAGCTTCGTAATGTCGCCCCAGGACAGGTCCCGGCTGTACCAGCAGAACCACGTCGGGATGCACCGCTCGGACGACGGCGGCGAGTCCTGGACGGAGATCACCGAAGGCCTCCCGACGAGTTCGGCTTCGCTGCGGCGACGCACCCGCACGACCGCGAGACGTTCTACGTGATCCCGCTCGACCCGGGCCACGGGCGCACGATGCCCGAGGGGCCGCGCCGCGGTCTGGCGGACGCGCGACACCGGCGAGTCGTGGAAGCTTCTTGGCGACGGCCTCCCCGAGCGCGACGCGTGGCTCGGCGTCCTGCGTGAGGGGATGTCGATGGACACGTACGAACGGCCGGGCGTCTACTTCGGGACGAGCACCGGCCAGGTGTTCGCGAGCGCCGACGAGGGCGAGAGCTGGACGGAGATAGCCGGCTACCTCCCCGGCATTACGTCCGTCGAGGCCGCGATCGTCGAGTAGCCGTGGCCGAGCTCCATCTCCCGGGCACGCTGCCGCCGCTCTTCCCCGGCCTGCCGCGCCACGTGTCGGTCGACGCCGCATCCGTGAGCGAGGCCATCGACCGGCTGAACGCGGACTACCCCGGCCTGCGCGACCGACTCGTCGAGCCGGGCGCCGAGCTTCGCTCGCACATCCACGTCTACGGGATGGAGAGCGCGCCGGGCTGGAGACGCCGACGGGGACGGCACCCGCGTCGACGTGATCACCGCGATGAGCGGGGGGCTCGTGAACAGGTCGTCCGGCGCGGTCGAGCCCCGAGGGCGAGCGCTGCCGCCTCGATCTCGTCCTCCGAGAGGAGCACGAGGTTCGCGGCGTCGCCGAGCGGGATGAACGAGTCCTTGCTCGCGACGCGCGCCAGCTGCCCGTCGAAGCCGGCGTCGACCAGCGCCGCGATGACCCCCTCGGAGACGCCGCCCGTGCGCCGGGTCTCGTCCACGACGAGGACGCGGCCGGTCGCGCTGCCTCGCGGGGGATGTCCTCGACCGGCAGCGGCGCCAGCCAGCGCAGGTCGACGACGCGCGCCCCGATGCCCTGCTCCTCGAGCCGCCGCGCGACGCGCAGCGACATGAGCAGGCCGTTGCCCCACGTGACGATCGTGAGGTCGCGGCCCGTCGCCGTAGGTCCGCGCCGAGCCGAGCGGCGCGTCGCCGGCGGGCGGCGCGAGCCAGCCGTCGTCGCCCTCCTCGTAGAGTCGCGGGTGTGGTAGAGCGCGATCGGCTCGAGGAACACGCAGACGCTCCCGTCGACGCGCGCCGCGCGACGCACGTGCGGAGCATCTCGACCGCGTCGTCGGCCGCGCCGGGCGACGCGATCACGATCCCCGGGATGTCGCGCAGCACGGCGACGCGTTGTCGTTGTGGAAGTGCCCGCCGAAGCCCTTCTGGTAGCCGTAGCCCGCGATGCGCACGACCATCGGGTTCCGGTAGCGGCCCTGCGAGAAGAACTGGAGCGTCGCGGCCTCGCCGCGCAGCTGGTCCTCGGCGTTGTGGAGGTACGCGAGGTACTGGATCTCGGGCACCGGCAGGAGGCCGCTGAGCCGCCGCGCCGAGCGCGAGGCCGAGGATCGACGTCTCGTCGAGCAGCGTGTTGAACACGCGCCCGGCGCCGAACGCTTCTGCAGCCCGCGCGTGACGCCGTAGACGCCGCCCTTCTCGGCGACGTCCTCGCCGAAGACGAGCCTCTCCGGGTGCGCTCGAGCGCATCGGCGAGCGCCGCGTTGATCGCCTGCGCGAGCGTCAGCGGCTCGGCCGTCGCCGTCTCGCCGCGCCCGGCGGCCACCGATCCGGACGGTCCGCGGGTGCGAGCGGCGCGCATCACCTCCGCGGCGGTCTCGAGCTGCGGCCGCCGGGCCGCGTCGTGCGCGAGCGCGACGATCCGCTCGCGCTCGGCGAGGTAGTCGTCGACGAGCTCGTCGCCCGTCCGGCGCCCGGCGGCGACGAGCCAGCGCCCGGTCGCGAGGAGCGGGTCGCGGCCGAGCTCGGCGCGTGATCTCGTCCGGCGTGCGGTAGGCGGCCTCGACGTCGGCGCCGGCGTGGCCCAGATAGCGCACGGTGCGCAGATGCAGGAAGGCCGGCCGCCGGGTCGCGCGCACCCAGTCCGGCGAGCTCGTCGCGCGTCTCGAGCACCAGCTCCGGGTCGTCGCCCGGCGCGACTGTACTCGAAGCCCGGGCCGGGCTCGGAGCGCTGCCTCGACCCAGCCGCCGGGCGTGCGGACGCTTATGCCGATGCCGTTGTCCTCGCAGACGAAGAGCATCGGCACCGGCAGCTGCTGGTGCGCCGCCACGCGGCGGTGTTGAGCGCGGCCTGCGCGGTCGCGTGGTTGAGCGACGCGTCGCCGAAGGAGCACACGACGACGGCGTCCTCCGGCCACGCCGATTCGACGCCGAGCTTCCGCGCGCGGTCGATCGCGATCGCGACGCCGACCGCCCGCGGCAGATGCGAGGCGATCGTCGAGGTCTGCGGGATCACCGCCAGGTCGTGGTGGCCGAACACCTTGTGCCGCCCGCCGGCGATCGGCTCGTCGACCGCGGCGGCGACGCCGAGCATCACGTCCGGCACCCGTCGCGGCCCGCCTGCGCGCGCGGGCGAGGTAGAACGCGCCCGAGCGGTAGTGCAGGAGCGCCGGATCGGTGGGGCGCAGCGCCAGCGCGACCGCGGCGTTGCTCTCGTGGCCGGCGGAGCCGATCGAGTAGAAGCTGCGGCCGCTCCTTCCGCAGCTCAGCGGGCCGCGAGGTCGCAGGCGCGGCTCTCGATCTGCGCCTGCCAGATCGCCTCGGCGTCCCCTGCGCATCCTCCGGCACCGACCCGTCGCCCACCGCGAGCCCCCCGAGCGCCTCGAGGAGGTGCTGCTCGAGCGGATCGAGGCTCACGGCCGAAACGCTACAGCGCGGCTCTTGAGGTTTCGCGCCGAAGGCTGCAAAGTAGGCGGGTGGCGTCGGAGGTCATCGGCCGGGAGCACGAGCTCGCCGAGCTCGTAGCCTTCCTCGCCTCACTCGACGGGCCCCCTGCCGCCTTCCTCGTGGAGGGCGAGCCGGCATCGGGAAGACGATCCTCTGGAGAGCCGGTCTCGCGGTGGCGCCTTCGCTCGGCTACAGAATTCTCGCGCGACGCCGAGCACCGCGGAGACGCGGCTCTCCTTCGCAGCCCTCGCGGACCTGCTCGAGCCGACGCTCGCCGACACGCTCCCGACGCTGCCGGCGCCCCAGCGCCGAGCGCTCGAGGTCGCCCTGCTGCTCGAAGACGCGGAAGGGCAGCCGCCGGACCAGCGCGCCGTGTCCGTCGCCTTCCTCGGCGGGGTGCGGATCCTGGCACAGGCCGGCCCGCTCGTAATCGCCGTCGACGACGTCCAGTGGCTCGACGGCCCGTCGGCTTTCGTACTCGAGTTCGCGCTTCGCCGCCTCCGGGAGGAGCGAGTCGTCTTCCTCCTTACCCGGCGAACGGACGCGGACGGAGACCGCGTGCCGCTCGGGCTCGACCGCGCGTTTCCGGACGACCGCTTCCGCCGATTGATCCTCGGGCCGCTGAGCCTCGGCGCCCTCCACCGCCTGCTGCGAGAGGGCTCGGTCTCGTGCTCCCCCGCCCGAAGCTCCGTCGTCTGCACGAGATCTCGGGCGGGAATCCATTCTTTGCGCTCGAACTCGCCCGTGCCGTCGAGCGTGGGTCGATCGGGCTCGAAGCGGGCGAGCCGTTGCCGGCGAGCCTCGGCGCACTTGTCCGCGAGCGGCTCGAAGGGCTCCCGGCGGAAACCCGGGCGGCGCTCCTCGCCGTCTCCACCCTTTCCCAGCCGACGCTCGAGCTCGTCGGGCGTGCGACGCGCCCAGAGGCGGCGCCGGCATTGACGCCGGCTATCGAGGCGCAGGTCGTCGAGTTCGCGGGCGAGTCCATCCGCTTCACGCATCCGCTCCTGGCCTCGGGCGTCTATGGGGAAGCACGGCCAACGAGCGGCGGGCGCTTCACGGCCGCCTCGCCGAGCTCGTCCCCAGCGCCGAGGAGCGCGCCCGCCATCTCGCGCTCGCCGTCGACGGGCCGGACGCAGACGTTGCGGCAGCACTCGAACATGCTGCTGCAGATGCCCGCGCGCGCGGCGCGAGCGCGGCGGCGGCGGAGCTCGGCGAGCTGTCTCGCCGGCTTACGCCGCGGGAGCGCAGAGCCGACGTCCATCGCCGAACGATCAGCGCCGCTCACTACTGCTTCGATGCTGGCGACGCCGGGCGAGCGTTCGAGCTGCTCGAGGAGGCCCGGGCGGCGGCACGGGACGGGAGCGCGCGCGCGGAGGCGCTGGCGGCGCTTTCCCGGCTGCACCGATTCGGTGGTGACCAGCCGCTGGCCGCCGAGCTGGCCCGTGAGGCGCTCGCCGAGGCGGGTCGGACGATCGCGTGCGCGCCGAAGCGGCGCAGGGGCTCGCCTCGACGCTCTTCTTCCTTCGCGAGGACCTCGAGGAAGCAGTCGAGCTCGCCACCCTCGCCGCGGAGCACGCGGCGCGGTCACACGACGTCGTCCTGCAGACGGAGTCGCTCTCGTGCAGGGTCTTCTGGAATGCTTGGTGGGAAACCCCCAGGCGGCCGACACGCTGCGACGCGTTCCAGCCGAGGCGGAACAGGTCTTCTTCGGACGCGTGCTTGCGACGCCACGGCACAACCGGGGCGTTTTCGCTCTCTGGACCGACGACCCGAGGCAATCACGCTCCTACGTGAGGCCCGTGACGCACTGTCGAACGGGGCGATGAGGGTTCGGCCCCGATGGTGCTCGCGAATCTTGCCCTGGCGGAGTACCTCGCGGGCCGCTGGAGCGAAGCGGCCCAGGTCGCCGAGGAGGCTTTCGAGGCGGCCCTGCAGACCGGCCAGCGGCACAACGAGGCATTCGCACTCGCCACACGGGCGCTCGTCCGCGGCTCGCAAGGCGACGAGGAGGGCTGCCGGGCCGACGCGGCGGAGGCGATGGGCATTGCGGGCGAGCGGGCGATGGCGGTGGCGAGGATCCATGCGGTCTGGGCGCTCGGCGTCTCGAGCTCTCGCTGGGGCACGCCGAGGAGGCAGCGAACATCTCCGCCCCCAACGCGAGCGGCTTCTCGCAGCCGGCGTCCGCGAGCCGGGCACGATCCGCTTCGTCCCCGACGAGATCGAGGCGCTCGTCGCGCTCGGGCGGAGGGACGAGGCGAGACGCTCCTCGCCTGGCTGGAGGAGCGTGGACGCACACTCGACCGCGCCTCGGCGCTCGCCGCCGCCGCCCGTTGCCGCGGCCTGCTCGCGCTGGCTCGCCGCGACATGGACGGGGCGCTCGCCTGCTTCGAGGATGCGCTCCGTCGAGCACGAACGCGCGGCATGCCGTTCGAGCGGGCCAGGACCCTGCTCGCGCAGGGAATCGCGCTGCGCCACGCCAGGCGCCGGCGCGACGCGCGCGAGACGCTCGAGGCGGCGCGAGCTGCGTTCGCGTCTCTCGGCGCCGCGCTCTGGGAGCAGAAGGCCGCCGCCGAGCTCGGCCGTATCGGCGGCCGGCGAGCGGCCGGCGACGAGCTCACCCCGGCCGAGGAGTGGGTCGCCGCCCTCGTCGCGGAGGGCCACACGAACAAGGAGGCCGCGGCCGCCCTCTTCCTTACGGAACGGACGGTCGAATTCCACCTCACCCACGTCTACCGGAAGCTCGCCGGCGCTCGCGCGCCGAGCTGCGCGCCGCCTCCTCGCGTAGCCCCCGGCCGAGAGTCAGGGGCCGCGGGCGATCAAACCCTGTGGGATTCCGCGTTTCGCCTGGTCGCCGCGGTCCTACCGTGGGCGTGATGTCGGCGAAAGGAGAATTGCGATGAGGATTCGACTGCTCGGAACCGCGCTGGTGTGCATGCTCGCGGCGATCCTGGCGACAGGTGCCACCGGGTCGTCCAACAGGCGGGCCGTGGTGATCCAGTTCGAGAAGGACTGCCCCGAGCTGACGTGCGAGGAGCTGCCAGGGGGCCCCCTCGACATCAGCACGACCGTGACTCCGGTCGACTTCGAGGACGGCCTCTTCCACTACACCGCCGTCGAGACGTTCTCGTCGTCCAAGGGAACCGTCACGATCAGCTTCGTCGGCGTGCTCGACCTCAACAGCGAGCCGAACGAGACCGTTCTCAAAGGCTACGTCATCCGCGGCTCCTGGGGCGGACAGAACCTCGCCGGATCGACCGTCCCCGCCGAGGCCCACCGTGTGACGCCGGGCCTCGGATCTTCGCGGGCTGGGTGAAGATCACGCCCAGCCGGTGAGCCCCGCCGCCCAGGCCCGCCGTCCCCGGCGGGCCTGGGCGGCCGGCCCCTACCGCGGCTGCGGCGTCCTACGCAGGTACGGCTTGACCGTCTCGTAGCCGGGGAAGAGCTTGGCGGCCTCGTCGTCGGGGACGGCCGGCGTGATGATCACGTCCTCGCCTTGCCGCCAGTCGACCGGCGTCGCCACCCGGTGCTTCGCGGTCAGCTGCAGCGAGTCGATCACGCGCAGGAGCTCGGAGAAGTCCCGCCCGGTCGACGCCGGGTACGTGAGCGTCAGCTTGACCTTCTTGTCCGGGCCGATGACGAACACCGACCGCACGGTCATCGTGTCGCTCGCGTTCGGGTGGATCATCCCGTAGAGGTTCGGCGATCTCGCCGTCGCGGTCGGCGATGAGCGGGAAGTTCAGCTCGTGCCCGGTCACCTCCTCGATGTCGGCCGCCCAGAGCCCGTGCGACTCGAGCGGGTCGACGCTCAGGCCGATCACCTTCGTCCCGCGCCGCTCGAACTCCGGCTTCAGCTTCGACACCATGCCCAGCTCGGTCGTGCAGACGGGCGTGAAGTCGGCCGGGTGCGAGAAGAGGACGCCCCAGGAGTCCCCGAGGAACTCGTGGAAGCGCAGCCGGCCCTCGGTCGTCTCCGCCGTGAAATCGGGCGCCTCGTCACCGAGCCGGAGGGCGTCGCGGTGCCGCGCTCGATCGTCGTCGTCGTCATGAAGTCCTCCTTTTCGTGTGACTGACCGCGGCCCACGATCGCGGAGGGTGATAACGAGCCTGTAACGCGGCGCGAACGCGGTGTACGGTCCCCGGCCGGGAATGGACTTCCGCGTGCTGGGCCCGCTCGAGGTCGCCGTTGGGGGGCGCCCGGTGGCACTCCGCGGCGCGAAGCAGCGCGCCCTGCTCGCGGCGCTCCTCCTGCGGGCGAACGAAACCGTCCCGGAGGACGTCTGCTGGACGCCGTCTGGGGCCCGGAGCACCCGGCGAGCGGGCGCGCCGCGCTGCGCGTCCGCGTCTCGCAGCTCCGGCGGACGCTGGGCGAGGCCGGCGAGCGGCTCGTGACGCGCCCGCCGGGCTACGCGCTCGAGGCCGCGAGGACGAGGTCGACGCCCGGCGCTTCGAGCAGCTGCTCGGCCGGGGGCGCGAGTTGCTCCGCGCCGGCGACCCGGCGGCCGCCGCGGCGACGCTGCGCGAGGCCCTCGGCCTCTGGCGCGGCGCGCCGCTCGCCGACGTCGGCTACGAGCCGTTCGCCCAGGGCGAGATCGCGAGGCTTGCCGAACTGCGGGTCGTCGCACTCGAGGAGCTGATGGAGGCGGAGCTCCGCCTCGGCCGACACCGCGCGCTCGCAGGCGAGCTCGAGGCGCTCGTCACCGACCACCCGCTGCGCGAGCGGTTCCGCGGCCAGCTGATGGTCGCCCTCTATCGGTCGGGTCGGCAAGCGGACGCCCTCGAGCGTACCGCAGCGGGCGCCGTACGCTCGTGTCCGAGCTCGGCATCGAGCCGGCCCCGCGCTCCAGGATCTCGAGCGCTCGATCCTCCGCCACGATCCCGCCCTCGACCTCCCCGCCGCGGGCCGGCCGCCCGGCGCGGCTCCGGCGCGATGAGCGGAAGCTGGTCACGGTGCTCGCCGCGGAGCTCGCAGGAGCCGAACGACGGATCCCGAGCAGGCCCGCGCCCTGCTCGACCGTCTCCGTGCAGCGGTCGAGGCTGAGGTCGAGCTCGCCGGCGGCCGCATCGAGGCGCTCGTCGGCGAGACGGTCACGGCCTCCTTCGGCGCGCCCGTGGCCAAGAAGATCACGCGACGCGGGCGCTGAACGCGGCCCTCGGCATCCGGCGCCGCGTGCCGAAGGGCGTCGGGATCGGCGTCGAGTCGGGAGACGCGGTCTCCGTCTCCGGCGGCACGTCGGGTGGTCGGCGCCGCCGTCGCCGGCGCGACGCGGCTCGCGCAGCGGGCCGGCGCCGGGGTGATCCTCGTCGGGGCGCGCACACACGCCACGACCGCCGCCGCCTCGAGTTCGGCGCGGCCCGCCAGGACGACGCGCGGGCGCTCCTGCGCGAGCGGCCGGCCGCCGAGCGTCCGGCCGCCTTGCGACCGAGCTGGTCGGACGGGCGCGCGAACTGGCCCCCCTGCGCGCGGCGTACAAGGACTGCGTCAGCGAACGCCGTCCCCACCTCGTGACGGTCGCCGGTGACGCCGGCGTCGGCAAGTCGCGCCTCGTCCGCGAGCTCTACGACTGCTCAGCGCGGCAGGCCCGCGCCGAAGGTCGCGCGGGTCGCTGCGTCCCCTA
The DNA here is from genome assembly GCA_963696365.1 of uncultured Actinomycetes bacterium. GTDB lineage: Bacteria > Actinomycetota > Thermoleophilia > Gaiellales > Gaiellaceae > CAVOKD01. Next base: position 123,141 of record CAVOKD010000007.1, on the reverse strand, counting down.
CGGCCGCGGGATCACGTACCAACCGCTCGCCGACGTTCTGCGCGGTGAGCTCGGCCTCCGCGAGACGGACCCGCCGGACGCGGTGCTGGAGCGGCTCGGCGACGACGCGACGCTCGGGCTGACCCTCGGCCTCGACGTCGTGCAGACCTCCATCCGCTCGAGGCGCGGGAGCGGCTCGAGCACGCCTGGACGGCGTTCCTCGGCGGCTCGCCGCGGAGGGCCCGTCGTCGTGATCCTCGAGGATCTCCACTGGGCGCAGGACGCGCTTCTCGACCTCGTCGAGCGACTCCATCGCGAGGTGCGGGGCCCGCTGCTCCTCGTCGGCACTGCCCGGCCCGAGCTCCTCGCCGCGCGCCAGCCTGGGGCCGCCATCCAGACGCGGCGACCGTCTGGCTCGAGCCGCTCGCCCGCGGCGAGGCCGAGCGCCTGCTCGAGCTCGTCGGCGGCGACGTGCCGGCGGAGCGCCGCGCCGAACTGCTGGACCGCGCCGAGGGCAACCCGTTCTTCCTCGAGGAGCTGCGCACGCGGCCCCGTTCGTGACCAGCATCCCGGACTCGGTGCAGGGCGTCCTCGCCGGGCGGATCGACCTGCTGCCGCCGCTCGAAAAGGCCGCGCTCCAGGCGGCCGCGGTGATCGGGCGGGTCTTCTGGCGCGGCGCGGTCGTCGAGCTCCTCGACGGCTCCGATCCCGACTTCGCCCTCCTCGAGGCACGGGACTTCGTCCGCCGCGCTCGGGTTCCACGCTCGAAGGGGAGCGCGAGCTCGCGTTCAAGCACGCGCTGACGCGGGAGGTCGCGTACGGATCCCTCACCACTCCGCGAGCGGGCCCGTCTCCATGCGGCATTCGCCGACTGGCTCGAACGGACCGGCGGCGGCCGGGACGAGCATGCCGCCCTGCTCGCGCAGCACTACGCGGACGCGGTCGATCCGGAGCGCATCGACCCGGCCGGCGACCACGAGAGCGTGGCGCGGCTGCGCGAGCGGGCCGTCCACTGGCTCGTCCGCGCGTCGAGCTCGCCGTCCGCCGCTACGAGCTGGAGGACGCGATCGCGATGCTCCACCGCGCACGCGAGCTCGACGCCGACGCCGCGCGGGCGCTGAGCTCTGGCGCCGGATCGGCCGGGCGCACGCCCTCCGTCACGACGGCGACGCGTTCCTCGAGGCGATGAACGCGCATCCCGCTGAGCCCGGACCGCGCAACCGACGGCCGAGCTCTACGCCGACCTCTCGATCGAGACGGCGATGCGGGCCGGCATGTGGCGCCGCCGGCCGCGCGCGAGCTCGTCGACGGCTGGATCGACCGGGCGCTCGAGCTCGCCGAGCCGGACAGCGCCACCCGCGCCCGGGCGCTGATCGCCCGCTGCGTCTGGGCACCGCAGGGCTCCGCCGACGAGGCACGCGAGGCGAGCCTGATCGCGGAGCGGCTGGGCGATCCGAGCTGCGCTCGTACGCGTGGGACGCGCGCGGGATCACGATCTGGGTGGCGGGCGAGCCCGACCTCGGCCGCGCGTTCGAGGAGCGGCGCTTCGAGCTCCTCGACCAGATCCACGACCCCGACCACGTCGCCGACATCCACTACGCACCGGTCACGGGCTGCGTCTGGCTCGGCTACTTCGACGAGGCCCGCCGGCTGGCCGACCGGCACGACGAGATCGTCGCGACGCTACGCCGCACCACCGGATCCACGGGCTCGCGGTGCAGACGGAGCTCGAGGAGCTGGTCGGCGGCTGGGACGCGATCCGCGGCTTCCACGACAGAGCGAGACGGTCGTCCTCGGCAACCGCGACACGCCGTGCATGCGCAGCCCGCGGATCCTGCTCGTCTCCGCGCTGGCGGCGCTTCACCGCGGCGATCCCGCGCGAGCCGCCGAGCTCGAGGCGCTCGCGGACGGCTTCCGGGTCTCGGGCTTCGGCCACACGCTCGAGACGCCGCGCATCCGCATCGCGCTCGTCCGCGGCGAGCTCGAGGAGGTGGACCGGCTCGTTGCGAACCGCTCCCGGACCGCGGCTGGCACCGGGCCTGGCTCCTGCTCTCCACCCAGGCAGCCCGGCTGGACGCCCTAGCCGCGCTCGGACGCCGCGACGAGGTCGAGGCCTGGCCGGCGCCGCGCCGCGGCACCTACCTCGAGCCGTTCCTCCTCCGGTCGCTCGGCGTCGTCCGTGCGGACGCGAGCCAGATCGCCCGCGCGGCCGAGGCGTTCGAGCGGCTACGGCTGGGCTCGCAGGCCGAGGAGACGCGCGCCCTGCTCGAGGAGAACGGCGCCTAGCCCTGCGGGACGTACAGCGTGCCGTCCGGGTTCAGCACCTGGAGGGCCTGCTCCGACCAGTACGACGTGACGACCGTGATGCCGCGGAGCTGCTCGGGGTCGTCGAGGATGTTCAGGTCGAAGCCGAGATACTTGGTTCGTTCGTCTGGTAGCTGAACCTCGCGGTGCCGTCGAGTGCGGCGATGGCCGTCCCGATGACGAAGAAGCCGTCGATCTCGCCGGGGCCGGCGTCGAGCCCGTCCGGTTGCCCCAGAGCCGGTAGTAGCGGCCGGGCTCGAGGCCGTTGAAGCTGACCCCGAGGTTCCAGCTGCCCGCCTTCGCCTGGACGGCGTTGACCTTGCCGGTGACGTCGGTGTACGTGGTCGGATCGCCCGCGCAGTTGCCGTAGTTCACGTAGCCGGGCACCGCGCAGATCGACGTGAACGCCTTGAAGACAGGCGTCTTGCCGTTCTGCTGCGTGACCGGGCCTGCGACCGCGGTGGACGAGCCGGAGACGAGGAGCGCCGCGGCGACTGCGAGGACTGCGAGACGGGCCATGGCGGGATTCTGCGGCAAACCTGCGCGAGACCGCACTAACCGAACGGCCTGTTTCCGGGTGACGAAGGGCGAGGACGCACGCCGCCGCATGCTCTATCGTCGGCCCTCGCATGGGCGTGGACGCCGTGACTGCCCTTCTCGCGCTGGCGGCGGCGGTCCTGTTCGCGCTCGCCGCGACGCTCTGGCAGCGGGCCACGCTGAGCCTCGGCGAGGTGAAGCTCACCCACCCGAAGTCCTTCCTCGTCCTGCTCCTGAACGCGGTCTGGCTGACGGGGTTGATCGTCCAGGGCGTCGCCGTCGTCCTGCAGGGCGCGGCGCTCGACCGCGGCCCGCTCGCGCTCGTGCAGCCGCTCCTCGTGACGACGATCGTCTTCGCGCTCCCGCTCGGCTACTTCCTGACCGCGCAGACGGTCACCCGGTCGCACGCGCTCGGGGCGGTCGTCATCGTCGCCGGGCTCACGGCCTTCGCGCTCTTCGGCGACCCGGCACAGGGCGTCAACAACGCACCGAATGCCGACTGGCTGGCGACGTTCATCATCCTCGGCGGGCTCTGCTGGGCGATGCTCCTGTTCGGGAACCGCGGCGGGCCAGGTGCCCAGGCCGCGGTCTACGGCGCGATCGCCGGCGTCATGTACGGGGTCTCCGCCACGCTCATGAACTCGGTCGTCGAGTCGCTCCACGACGACGGCTGGGGCGTGTTCGCCGACTGGCAGCTCTACGCGCTGGTCGCGACCGGGCTCGGCGGCTTCGTCGTCCAGCAGGTCTCGCTCTCGTTCGGGAAGCTCGCGACGTCGGTGTCGAGCACCTCGGTCGTGAACCCGGTGATCAGCGTCATCCTCGGGGCGTTCCTCTTCCAGGAGCGGCTCGACACGGATCCGCACTGGCACCGGCTGGTCGCCGTCTGCGGGCTCGCGCTTGCGCTCGTCGGCACTGCGCTGATCACCTCGGCGAGCGAGAAGGCCGTGTCGGCGGACGAGCCGGCGCGCGAGCCCGAGCCCGTCGCCCAAGTACCGCCTCAGGCGACCGAGCGGTGCGCCGCCGGTCAGCTTCGACGTAGCGGAGGCGGATTGAAGCGCGACCTCCGGGCCGTCGACCGAGCCGCGGAGAAGATATCTCTTTCTGTGCTGCGCCGACGGCGAGCCTGATTGGAGCTCGTGCCTCCGAAACCGGTCCTGGAGCGGCGTGCGGCACGGCTCGAGGCCCGTGTCCGATTCGGTCTGAGCCGGGCGAGGAATGCGGCTTTGCGGCCGGCGACCCCGACTCCTGGTCGACGATGGTGATCGCTCGAGGACTGGCGGTGCCGCGGGCGGGGCGGAGCGGCTGTCGGGCGAGGGCACGTACAGCGCCCGGTCCGCTGCACCCGGTTGACGCTCGTCGACCGCGTGCGGGTGCTCGGGCGAGAGCGGCGGCAGCCCTTCGGGTACACCGCGCGACCTGGGTCCCCGGCGCCGCTCGACGAGATCGGCGCCGATTCGACACCACGTCGCCGCACCCAGCGAAGAGCAAGACGAGGAACGCGAGAACTCCAGCGAGCCGCGGCCCCTCAGCGTGGCGCTGCATGTCGCTCACCTTCAGCGCGAACGTGGTCGCGCACTCGGACTCTTCGCCGTGCTGAAGTCGGAGGAAAGAGCGCCTCGATGCCTCGGCGTCCGCGGCCGCGAAGGCATGAGAGCGCCGAACCGCTAGGATGCACCGACGAGAAAAGGCCCGCCTGAGCGGGCCTTTCGAGGTAGCGGGGGCGGGATTTGAACCCGCGACCTCCGGGTTATGAGCCCGGCGAGCTACCTGACTGCTCCACCCCGCGTCGCGGCGCACAGGGTAGCACGCGTCACGAGCCGTCGCCGGGCGCCGACCAGGCCTACGACAACACGTCGCGGAGCGTGAAGAAGAGGAAGATCGCGATCGGGATCAGCCAGCCGAGCGCGGCCCGGCCGCGGCTCCGCGGCTCTGCGTTCTCCTCGGCCTCGTCGACCTCCTCGGCGGGTTCGTCCGGGACCTCGACACGGGGTCTTGGCTCGGTCTCACCGGCCGGCTCGCCGCCGGGAAGCACCCACTCCTCGTCCTCCTCGTCAGGCTCCTCGATCACGAGGTCGGCCTCGTCACGGAGCTCCTCGAGCAGCCGCTCGGCCTCCGCCCGCTCGCCCTCGTCGCCCTCCTCTTCGACCTGCTGCGCGAGCGCGGCGATCCGGCCGAGCGTCTCGGCGTCGTTCGTCCCGCGCGCCTGCTCGAGGGCGTTCCAGAGGTGGACGAGCGCCTCCCCCGCCTCGCCCTCGGCGCAGCGCGCGGCGGGCGTCTCCAAGACTGTCGCTCATGCGCGCAGTATCGCCCGGCGGGCCGGCGGCCCTGAACTTCCTCGGTACGATCGGACGCCATGCGCGTGGGCGTCGTCGACCTCGGCACGAACTCGACCCGGCTCCTCGTCGCGGACGTCGAGGACGGCCGTGTCGAGGAGGTGGAGCGCGAGCTCCGCATCACGCGGCTCGGCGAGGACGTCGACGCGCGGCGCAAGCTGCTTCCGACCGCGCTTGCCCGGGTGCGCAACGTCCTCGTCGACTACCGCCGTTCGGCCGAGGGCCTCGGCGCGGAGCGGGTGCTGACGCTCGCCACGAGCGCTGTGCGCGACGCCGAGAACGGCGAGGCGTTCCTGGGCGAGATCGAGTGGAGCTACGGGTTCGCGACGCGGCTGCTCACCGGTGACGAGGAGGCGCACCTGACGTTCCAGGGGGTCGCGGCCGGGCGGCCAGTCGAGGAGGGGACGCTCGTGGTCGACATCGGCGGCGGCTCGACCGAGCTCGTCCTCGGCGGACCCGAGGGCATCGCGTTCCATGTGAGCCTCGACCTCGGCTGCGTGCGCCTGACCGAGCGGTTCCTGCGCGGCGACCCGCCGCTGCCCGTGGAGCTGACCGCCTGCCGCGCGGCCGTGCGCGCGCTGCTCGAGGAGCGCGTGCCGGGGCGGGTGCAGCCGACCGCGACGATCGGCGTCGCCGGGACGGTGACCACGCTCGCGACGCTCCACCTCGGGCTGGCCGAGGAGGATCCCGAGCGGATCCACGGGCACCGGATCCCGGCCGGATGGATCGAGGACGAGCTGGCGCGGCTGGCGGGGCTGACGGTCGAGGAGCTGCGCGCGCAGCCGGGCATCCACCCCGACCGCGCGCCCGTGCTCGTCGCCGGCGTTGCGGTTGCCGCCGAGGTCATGCGGCATTTCGGTCTCGCCGAGCTCGAGGTCAGCGAGCAGGACATCCTCCACGGCGGCGCGCTCGCCGCCGCCGAGCTGCCCGCGCCGGATGAGGACGGCGTCCCGCCGGGCGCCTTCACCTGCTGCTGATCCGGCACGGTTCGCGCGCGTTTCGGCACACCGCGTGACAGACACGCGCGGCCTTTCGCGGTAGCGTCGAAAGCGGGTGGTGGGCCGGGGTGCCCCGAAGTGCGCCCCGTCAAGATGACCTAGCCGGCAGGCCCCTCGTGATCCTCGAGATCGGGCGGCGGCTCGTCCTCGGCGAGGCGGCGGACGATCGGTTCGCGCGGGAGCACGCCGAGCAGGCGGCCGCCCTCGACGACCGCGACCCGCTCGAGGTCGCTCTCCCCCATGCGGACGAGCACCTCGTCGAGCTGCTCGTCCGGACCGACCGTCTCGATGTCGCCGTCGGCGATCTGGCCCGCCGTCGCCTCGCGCAGGTCGTCGCCGCGCGCGAGCGCGGCGACGAGCGAGCTCGTCGTCACCATCCCGACGAGGCGGTCGCCGTCCGCGACGAGGACGCTCTCCACGTTCGGCCGGCCGAGCAGCTCCGCCGCCTCGCGGATCGGCGCGCCCGCGTCGACGACGCGCGGGTCCGCGACGAGAGCGTCGCGAACCTTCACGGGTAGACGCCGCGCGCCTGCAGGGCCCCCGCCACCTCGCGGATGCTGCGCACGAGCGCGGCCCGCCGCAGCGACAGGTCCTCGCCCTCGGCGAGCGACCAGACCCGGTCGAGCGCGTCGCGCATCAGGTCGCCGAGCCGCACGCGGATCTCTTCACGCGTCCAGAAGAGCCGCTGGATGTCCTGCACCCACTCGAAGTACGAGACCGCGACGCCGCCCGCGTTCGTGAGGATGTCCGGCAGCACCGGCATGCCGCGCTCGAGCAGGATCTCGTCGCCCTCGAGCGTCGTCGGCCCGTTCGCGCCCTCCGCGACGAGCCGGGCCTGGATCCGCCCCGCGTTCTCCTCGGTCACCTGGCGCTCGGTCGCCGCGAGCACGAGCACGTCGCACGGGAGCTCGAGCAGCTCGGCGTTCGAGACGTCGCGGGAGCCCGGGAAGCCGGCGATCGAGCCGCCGCCCTCGCCCGCGCGGTAGGCGTCGAGCGCGCCCAGGTCGAGTCCCGTCCTCGGAGTGGATCCCACCGACGATGTCGGAGACGCCGACCACAAGCGCGCCGCGCGCGGCCAGCTCGTGCGCGGCGACCGCGCCGACCTTGCCGTAGCCCTGGACGACGCACTTCGCGCCCTCGAGGCCCCAACCGAGCCGCTCGACCGCGCCCTCGACCACCATCACGACGCCGATCCCGGTCGCCTCGGGCCGCAGCACGGAGCCGCCGACCGAGAGCGGCTTGCCGGTCACGATCTCCGGGCACGGCGTGGCCGACCTGCATCGAGTACGTGTCCATCATCCAGGCCATCGTCTGCTCGTCGGTCGCCATGTCCGGCGCGGGGATGTCCTTCTGCGGCCCGATGATCGGGAGGAGCTCCTGCGTGAAGCGCCGCGTCATCCGCTCGCGCTCGTCCGCCGACAGCATGCGCGGGTCGCAGCGCACGCCGCCCTTCGCGCCGCCGTACGGAAGCCGCAGAAGCGCGCATTTCCACGTCATCCACATCGCGAGCGCGGCGCACTCGCCGAGCGTCACGGCCGGGTCGTAGCGCACGCCGCCCTTGGTCGGCCCGAGGACGCTCGAGTGCTGGACGCGGTAGCCGGGATAGACAGCGAGCGAGCCGTCGTCCAGCCGGACGGGGATCGAGACCGAGAGCGCGCGCTCGGGGAAGCGCAGCACCTCGGCGACCGACTCGGTGATCCCGGCGGGCTCGACTGCGCCCTCGAGCTGCCCGACCGCCGTCCAGAACAGCGGGTCGTCGAGCTCCGGCGGAAGGTCGCCTCGCGGGGTGATCGTCGGCGTCGCCACGGGCCGCCCAGTCTACGTTCGCGAGGCTCGATCCTCGACCGGTTCCGGCTCGACCTCGAGCACGAGCTCGTCGCGCCCGACGACGCGCACCCGCTCCCCGGGCGAGAGGGTCCCGGCCGACCGCGCCTGCCAGAGCTCGCCGTCCACCCGGACGAACCCCTCGCCCACCGCCTCCGCGCGTGCGCCGATCAGCGTCTCGGGCCCGACCTGGACGTGCCGACGGCGCGAGAGCCAGATCCAGAAGCCCGTCTCGCCGATCTCGACGACCGCGGCCACGACCACCGCGACGATCCCCCACGGCGACGGGAGCACGAACAGGGCCAGCACGACCGCGATCACGAAGAGCACGGCGAGAGGCTACGCGCGGACCAGAACGCGTCGCTTGTCACGAGCGCCGATCGCACGGAACAATCCTGCGACCCCGGATAGCGAAGGAGGATCACGTGGAGACGGAGACCCCGAAGCCCGCCCGCACCTTCGACCACCTGCGCGAGCATTCGATCGGGCTCCCGGAGGCGCTCTTCCAGTCGATCACGCACATGGCGCCCGCGGCGGCGGTGGCCTTCTCGCTCCTCGTCTCGGTGTCGTTCGCGGGCCAGGCGCTTCCGCTCGCCGTCCTCTTCGCCGCGATCGCCTGCGCGCTCGTGGCGAGCTCGATCGGCCAGCTCGCGAAGCAGATGCCTTCGGCCGGCGGCCTCTACACGTACGTGAGCACGTCGCTCGGGCCGCACGCGGGCTTCCTCACGGGGTGGAGCTTCATGTTCTTCGCACCGCTCGTCGCCCCGCTCCTCTTCCTCATCTTCGCGTGGGCGACCGATGACGTCGTCAAGAACGAGATCGGGTGGGACATCGGCTGGGCGTGGTGGGTCCTCGCCGCCGCCCTGATCGTCTTCGTCCTGACGTACCGCGACGTCCGCCTCTCGACCCGGGCCGGCATCGTGCTCGGGGCGTTCGAGATCGCGATCTTCCTCGGTCTCTCGATCTGGATGCTCCTCTCGAACTTCGACCAGCTGAACCTGCAGGCGTTCAACCCCGAGAACGTGAGCCCCGACGCCTCGAGCGACTTCTCAGGGGTCTTCAAGGGGATGGTCTTCGGAATCCTTGCGTTCATCGGCTTCGAGGCTGCGGCGCCGCTCGGCGAGGAGGCGAGACACCCACGCTGGACGATCCCGCGCGCGGTCATCGGCGCGGCCGTGCTGATCGGCGCCTTCTACGTCCTCTGCTCGTACGCGTGGGTGTACGGAGCCGGGTTCGACAACTTCCTCACCCAGACGAGCGAGAACCCCGATCCGTGGCGCGCCCTCGGCAAGGTGTTCTGGCACACGGGCTGGATCCTCATCTTCGTCGCCATCCTGAACTCCGCGATCGCGAACGCGAACGCCGGCGTGAACGCGGCGACACGCGTGGTGTACGCGATGGCGCGAAACGGCGCGGCGCCTCACCAGCTCGGCCGAACGCACCCGGAGCACAAGACGCCCCACATCGCGATCATCCTCAACGTCTGGGGCGGCGCCATCCTCGCGCTGCTCCTCGGGTGGAAGTGGGACCCGCTCACGGCGTTCTCGCTGATCGCGACGGCGATCACGATCGTCGTGATCGTCATCTACATCCTTCTCTGCCTCGGGACGATCGTGTACTACCTGCGCGACCGCCGCAGCGAGTTCAACCCGCTGCTCCACCTGATCTTCCCGATCCTCGGCGCGCTCGCCTTTGTGGCGCCGCTCTACTACACGTACAAGGACCGCTCTCCCAACCCGGTCGGCTATGCGAACTGGATCGCAATCGCGTGGCTCGCGATCGGGATCCTGCTCACGATCTGGATGGCGATTCGGCGGCCGCAGGCGCTCGAGAACGCGAAACGGATCTTCGTGGAGGACGAGACCGTGGCGGCCGCGCCCACACAGGCGGGGCAGTAGCGATGGCCACCGCCGCGCAGGAGCTCGTCGGCCGCGACCAGGTCATCTGGGCGTTCGGCCCGGACCTCGAGCCCGTGCTCGAGGTCGAGCCCGGTGCGGTCGTCCGCCTGGAGACGAACGACTGCTTCACGGGCCAGATCCGGAGCGAGGAGGACCTGGTCACCGGCATCGACTTCGAGCGGATCAACAGCGCGACCGGCCCGATCGCGGTCAAGGGAGCCGAGCCCGGCGACTCGCTCGTCGTCGAGCTGCTCGAGGTGAGCCCGATCGAGTGGGGCGTCGCGACGATCATCCCCGGCTACGGGCAGCTGGTCGAGCAGGTGCGCTCGCCGGTCACGAAGATCTTCCAGGTCCGCGACGGGATGATCGAGATGGACGAGCGGATCCGCTTCCCCGTCCGCCCGATGGTCGGCGTCGTGGGCGTCGCGACCGAGTCGGACACGCTCACGAACGCGCTGCCCGGGCAGCACGGCGGGAACCTCGACAACCACCTGCACGGGCCCGGCGCGACGATCTACTTCCCGGTCCGCCAGCCGGGCGGGATGTTCGCGGTCGGCGACATGCACGCCTCGATGGGCGACGGCGAGATCTGCGGGACGGGGGTCGAGATCGCCGGCGAGGTCGTGATCCGCTTCGGCCTCGTGAAGGGCAAGCAGGGCCGCTGGCCGGTCACCGAGCTCGCCGACCGCTGGATCGTGCACGGCACGGCGTTCGAGTTCATGGACGCGATGCAGCTCGCCTGCGAGGAGGCCGCGCGGATGCTCGTCGACGAGTGGAGCATGTCCATGGAGGACGCCTTCATCTTCCTCAGCGTCGCCTGCGACGTGAACGTGGCGCAGGCCTGCAAGCCCGGGCCGGGGTTCGAGACGATCGCACGCGTCTCCATCCCCAAGATCGACGCGATCCCCGGCCCGTTCAGGACGTAGCGCCGCCGCAGTACCCTTGCCCCAGCACGCCGGGGTGGCGGAATTGGCTAGACGCGGGGGACTTAAAATCCCCTGTCCATTGGGCGTGTGGGTTCGAATCCCACCCCCGGCACTCGCCCGAGACACGCCGACGCCCGGGGCCGCGTGGTGGCACCCCGGGCGTCCGAATGCGCGTCGCTTACGGCGTCAGGAACGGCGCGAGGAACGCGCGCGAGTACGCGGTGTCCACCCGCTGGTACGTCCCCGTCGCGTTGCACGTGAGCGAGTTCACGTAGGAGGCGTCGCCGAGCACGTACGGCCCGAGGAAGGCGGGTCCGCCTGAGTCGCCGAAGCACGACCCGCCGCCCGCCTTGGAGTCGCGGTCGTTGATCTGGAAGGCGACGACCTGGCTCTGGACGCTCTTCAGGAAGGACGTCGTCGAGTACCGCGAGGTATTGACGACCTGGGCCTTCTTCGGGCCGATGTCGACCCCGTAGCCGACGAGCGTGAAGGTCATGTTCTTGAGCTGGCCCTGGTTCTGGTCGAGCAGGCCGACCGGCGCGAGCGGGGCCGGCGTGATCCCCGGCCACTTCGTCGTCGCCGGCGCGTTCAGCACCACGACGCCCTGGTCGTGCTGCTTCGAGAAGCTGAGCTTTCCGGTCCAGCCCGGATCGGGATGGGCCGTGCCCTTGATGTAGAACGCCTCGCGGGCAGCCTTCTCCGCGGCGCTGATGTTCGGCGCCAGCGGATCGGGCCGGAGCTGGAAGTCGAACGAGACGTAGACGTCGGTCGCCGGGCCCTCGGTGCAGTGACCGGCCGTCAGCACGACGGTCGGCGAGATCAGCGTGCCGGAGCAGCGGAACCGGCCGTCCGGCGTCGTGAAGCGGACGAGCCCGACATTCGTGTGCACGTTGTCGGGGCTGCCGCCGATGATCGCGAACGCCGGCGCGGTTGCGACCAGCGAGGTCACGAACACCGCGGCGGCACACGCGAGCAGCGTGAGCTTTCGAGTCATGCAGAAGCCTCCTACCCTGGTAGTCGTCCTCGGTCGGCCGTACCGTAGCTCCGGCCGACGCCGGGCGCACCGGGAACCGATCGCCGCGCGTGGAGGCGGGTCAACGCCCGCCGACGCGTCAGGCCCGCGAGGTCCGCGGCGCCGCCGCGTTGACCGGGAGGCCGGAGACGCGCGCGCCGCCCTCGGCCGCGATCCGCCGCCTGACGCGCCGGCGCATCGCCGCGCGTGTGAAGGGGTTCGGCGACAACTGGTCGCGCGCGTCCTGCAGGAACTGGTCCTGCTCGGAGCGGAAGGTCTCCGGCCCCGGCTCGACGGGCAGCTCCTCGAGCCGCTTCGGCTCGACCGTTCGCTTGTCCCAGGCGGACTCGATGTACGGCTCGCAGACGAGCTGCACCGCTTCCTTGAACTGCGCGAACGAGTAGCCGAGCTCGGCCGACTCCATCAGGAGCCACCCTTGGTAGTAGCGGACGTCCTCCCAGAGCTTGTGGTGTCCCTCGAGGAACTTCCCTTCGTCGTCCGGCCGGGCGTGGTGCGCCCGGTACGCGTCTTCGATCCAGGTCATCGTGGCCCGGTACGCGTCGCTGTAGAGGCCGCGGCGCCGATCACGCCGTCCGGCCGTCGTGTTGATCGCGAACGTGATGACCGCGATCAGGCCGGCGAGCGTCGCCGCGAAGATGGGCGCCCATTCGGGCCCGACGGCGAGAGGAACGTGCGCGGCCAGGATGGCGCGCGATGCTACTCCTCGGGTCGGCGGTCTTGCCTAGTTGCCGCCGGGCTGGAGCTGGTCGAGCGTGAACGGCTCGGGGCCCTTCCCCCGGAAGTCGGAGAGGAAGGCGTCGAACGAGCCCTCGTCGAAGTCCGTGCAGACCGCGAGGTGGCCCTCCTGCTTCGTGATCCGCGAGGTCGGGTCACTCGAGTCCTCACGGTCGGCCGTCCAGGCGGACATCACGATCTTGTCCTGGAGGTTCGTCGCCTTCCCGCCCTGCGGCAGCGGCGCGAGGATGAGGCCGCGCGGGTCGACCCGGTACCAGGCGGTCAGGCGCTGGACGACGTCGTCCGGAATGCGCGAGCCGTACTGGATCGTCACGCCGCCGTGCTCCTGGTTGTGGAGGTAGTTCTCCTCCGGCACCGGTTCCGGGTACTCGCCGAAGACGGCGGGCGTCGGGTTGTGCGGGCCCGAGGTCGGCGGGTAGGAGTTGTACTCGAAGTCGTCCGGGATCTCGTACGGCGGGGAGTGCTGCTGGCCCTGGCCCGGGTAGCTCGAGAGCTCGCAGATGCCGCTCGCAGCCGCGCTCTCGTCACCGCGCGTGGCCGCCCAGACGATCCCGCCGACCGCGAGCGCGAGCACCACGACGCCCGCGACGATGGCGAGGATCAGGCGCGGCGACCGGGGGGTGCGCTCCTTCGTGTCGTGTCGGACCTTGGGCGCCTGGACCGGCCGCGGCGGGGGCGGGGTGCGGCTCTTCTTCGCCACGGGCGGAAAACGGTACCAGCGTCCCGAGCGACTACGGCTCGCGAACCGTCAGCCCGAGAATGTCCGGACGGTGGTAGTGCCCGGCCGGGTCGAACCGCTGCCGCTCCTCCATGAGGCGGGCCGGATCGAGCTCCGCGAGCAGGATCCCTTCCTCGTCGTAGAGCGGCCCCGCGAGGTAGGCGCCGTCGGGCCCGAGGATCGCGCTGCCGCCCCGGCCGATCACGTCGATCCCGGCGATCTCGTCGCGAAGCGGAAAGTCGTCCGGGTACGCCGACGACCGCTGGAAATGGCTCGGGCTGACGACGAACGCGCGCGACTCCCGCGCGATGTGGACGAGGGTCGCCTGCCACTCGTCCGCGTCGTCGGCCGTCGAGGCGAGATAGATCTCGACTCCGGACTCGTAGAGCGCGAAGCGCGCGAGCGGCATGTAGTTCTCCCAGCAGATGAGCCCGCCGATCCGGCCGATCGGGGTCGCGATCGCCCGCAGGCCGCCGTGCCGTCGCCCGGGCCCCAGACGAGCCGCTCGTGGTTCGTCGGCACGAGCTTGCGGTGGTGGAGCGAGAGCTCGCCCTCGGGCGAGTAGCCGAGCAGCGTGTTGAAGAGCGTCCCCGGCCGCTCGGGATCGACCTCGGTCACGCCGACGACGAGCCAGACGCCGTGCTCGCGCGCCGTCTCGGCCATGCGGTCGGACGCGGGGCCGGGCAGCTCGACCGACTCGCGCGCGAGCTGGGCGAACGCGGCCTTCGCGCGCGGGTCGCCCCAGCTGGCGAGCGCCTTCGCCCAGACCGACGACGGGTACGCGGGCACGAACGCCTCCGGGAAGACGACCAGCTGCGCGCCCGCGCCGGCAGCCTCGGCGGTGCGCTCGGCCAGCCGGTCGAGCGTGGCCTCGCGCCGCATGACGACCGGCTCGGCCTGGACGCACGCGACGGTCACGGGCTCGCGCATAGGCGCGTTTCTACCGCATTCCGGCCGTTCCGTCCGGGTCGATCCCTACCGTTCGCAGACCGATGACTGCCTTGATCGTCCTTCTTGTGCTCGCCGCGGTGGCCGTCGCCGCCGTCGCGCTGGTGCGCCGCATCGGCCGCGAGCTCGCCGCATTCCGCAACGACAGCGGCGCGCGGCCTGGCCGACCTGAAGGCCGAGAACGCCGGCCAGCTCGCGCAGCGGAACGCGGAGGTCGACCGGCGCCTTCAGATGCTGACCGAGACGATGGACCGGCGGCTCTCCGAGTTCGATACGAAGGTCGACCGACGCATGCAGAGCGCGACCGAGACGTCCTCCCGGATCCACGAGCGTCTCGGCAAGCTCGACGAGGCGACGACGCAGATCAACGCGCGCGCCCGCGACCTGGCGCGGCTCGAGCAGGCGCTGCGCCCGCCCAAGGCGCGCGGCGGCTTCGGCGAGCTCCTGCTCGCGAACCTGCTGGCGGACACGTTCCCGGCGGACAAGTACGCGCTGCAGCACACCTTCCGGACCGGCGAGCGCGTCGACGCCGTCATCCGGCTCGACCGGGCCCTCGTCCCGGTCGACGCGAAGTTCCCGCTCGACAACTTCCATCGAGTCGTCGAGGCGGAGGACGACGACAAGCGGGCGCTCTACCTCAAGCAGTTCGGGCGCGACGTGAAGGGACACGTCGACGCGATCGCGCAGAAGTACATCCGGCCCGAGGAGGGCACCTACGAGTTCGCGCTCATGTACCTCCCGGCCGAGGCCGTGTACTACGAGCTGGTCTGCGACCGGCTCGGCGGCACGACGAGCCCGCTCGCGTACGCGCTCGAGCGCAACGTGATCCCGGTCTCGCCGTCGACGCTGCACGCGTACCTGCTCGTGCTCGTGCTCGGCTTCAAGGGCCTCCAGATCGAGCAGCACGCGCGCGAGGTGATGACGTACGTCGCCGACCTCGGCCGCGACTTCGACCGGTTCAAGGCCGACTTCGACGTGGTCGGCAAGCACCTCGGCAACGCGCAGACGAAGTACGGCGAGGCAGAGAAGCGGCTCTCCCGCTTCGAGACGAAGCTCGAGCAGGCTGCCGAGTCCGAGCTGGTCACCGGCGACGAGCGTCCGCCGGCGATCGCCGAGCAGGGCGAGTCCGGTCGCCGAGCTGCCGCGCGCCCGCGACGCCGCCTAGCGCTCAGAACCGCAAGAGCGCGCCGATGCCCTCGACCGGGCCGAGGTCGGGGCCGGAGACGATCCGGGTCAGTGCCGCCGCGGCGCAGCGCCTCGACGATCGCCGCGTCGGCGCCGCGGTCGACCTCCGCGGTCTCCGTCCCGTCGATCGGGCACTCGCCCGGCCTGCGCGGCGAGCCGCCCGCACGCGGGGCAGCGCCAGACCTCGGCCTGGACGCGCTCGGCAAGGAGCAGCGTCTCGGCCCGGGCTGTCGGACACGGCTTCGAGCGTCGCCTCCCACCCGCCGACGCCGCGGCCCTTCGCGGAGGCCTCGCGCCAACGCTCCAGCAGCTCGGCCTCGCGCGCCGCACGACGCTTCGCGAGCACCGGCTCGACTACCTCGAGCAGCTCCGGAGTCGGGCGTGTGCGCCTCGGCCTGGGCCCATCCCGCGAGCGCCTCCTGCACCGGCCGGGTCAGGTAGCCGGCCAGCTCGGCCCGGCTCGTCCTCCGGCGCGACGATCACCACGTCGAGCGCTGCCGCCGGCGTCGCGGACCCGGCGGTCGAGCTCCTCCGCGACATCGCGCAGATGCTCGGCCGTGAGCTCGTCGATGTGCCGCTGGAAGCGCGACTGCGACCACCCGCCCTGGTCGTGGCGGCCGGGCTGCTCCTCGGTGAGGTCGGCGACGGGCGCGAGCTTCCCGTCCGCGAGGCGAAGGAAGCGCCCGCGCTCGCGGCCGGCGACGACGACGAGTGCCCCGTCGCCACGCCCGACGAGCGTGGCGAGCGGCGCGAGCGCCAGCCGCCGGTCGAGGCTGACCTCGTCGCCGACCGAGGCGAGGATCGGACGCGTGCGCCAGATGCCGTCGAGCGATCCGCAAAAGACGGCGACTCCGCGGGCGCCGTCGCGGACGAACTCCTGGTCGAACCAGCCGCGGATGCGGTCGAGGTCGCCTCGGAGCGCGATCCGCTGCGCGTGGGAGAGCGACCGCTCCTGCTCGGCCGTGACCTTCCCGGCCGTGTCGAGAAGCGAGTTGACGCGCGTATGGACGTCGCCTGCCGTGGCCGCGACGCTCGGGTCGAGGTCGACGTAGAGGCTGATCGCGAGGCCCTCGGAAGCCTCGACCGACGCGAGCTCGCGCAGCTCGTCCCAGGTGACGGATCCAGCCATGCCCCTCGCTATCCTTGCCGATCGACCTGCGGGCTACACAATCGGAAGAACGGGCATGGTTCCAGCGTTTTCATCAATAGCGCCCGGTGTGCGGGCCGCGACGAGCGAAAGGACAGCGTGAACGAGAACGGGGTTCGGAAGGTGATCATCGTCGGCGGTGGACCCGCCGGGTACACGGCTGCGTTGTATACGGCCCGGGCCAACCTCGAGCCGCTCGTGATCGAAGGCTTCCAGTGGGGCGGCCAGCTCATGACGACGAGTGACGTCGAGAATTATCCCGGCTATCCCGAGGGCGTGATGGGCCCGCAGATGATGCAGGACTTCCGCACGCAGGCCGCGCGCTTCGGCGCCGAGTTCATCTCGGACGACGTGACGCGCGTCGACTTCTCCGAGCGGCCGTTCCGGGTGTGGACCGGCGAGACCGAGCACCGCGCCGACACGGTGATCGTCGCGACCGGCGCGACTGCCCGGAAGCTCGGCCTCGAGTCCGAGCACCGGCTGATGGGTCGCGGGGTGACGTACTGCGCCGTCTGCGACGCCGCGTTCTACCGCGACAAGGAGGTCGTGGTGGTCGGCGGCGGCGACTCGGCGATGGAGGAGGCGATCTACCTGACGAAGTTCGCCTCGAAGGTCGCGCTCGTCCACCGGCGCGATGCCTTCCGCGCCTCGCCGATCATGGTCGACCGCGCCCGCGCGAACGAGAAGATCGAGTTCGTGCTCGACTCGGTCGTCGAGGAGGTGCTCGGCGACGAGACGGTGCAGGCCGTCCGCGTCCGCAACCTGACGACGGGCGAGACGACGGATATCCGCGCGGACGGGCTCTTCGTCGCGATCGGCCACGACCCGACGACGGAGCTCTTCAAGGGCCAGCTCGACATGGACGAGGCCGGCTACCTCCTGACCGACGGGAAGTCGACCCGGACGAAGATCCCCGGCGTGTTCGCCGCCGGCGACGTCGTCGACCACGTGTACCGCCAGGCGATCACCGCCGCGGGCATGGGCTGCCAGGCGGCCCTCGACGCCGAGCGCTGGATCTCGTCCCACGACGGCCACGAGCCCGAGCCCATGGTCGAAGAGGGCGCGCTCGCAACGCCGCAGAACTGGTAGCTCCGACGCCCGTCCGCCACACGGCCACGTCCCGTTCCGCCACGGCCCCACCCTTGGGTGGGGAGTGGGCCACCCGCCACCCGCGTCCGAGGCTATCGCGGAATCTCGCGCGTGTCTGTGACCGCCTGTACCGAAGCTGCGTCCGAGACTGCGCCGAAGCGTGCGTCGCGCCACGCCCGTCCAGTCCATCCCCGACTGCCCGACTCCGCGCTGCACCTCCCCGGCCGCGACTCGATTCGCCGGAGCTAGCATCGCCGGAGTGCCGTATTTCATCTGCCCGAACTGCAAGCGCCGCTCGATCGACCACGACCGCCGCGAGGGCCTGACACACCAGGCGGTCGGCTGCCCGAGCTGCGGCTTCGGCTTCCTCTTCGAGCTGATGGACGACTACTACCCGAGCCCCGCGGCCGGGTTCGTCGTCTGCGACAGCGACCGGCGGATCCTCGCGGCCGGCCGCGGCGTATTCGAGCTGACCGGCTTCTCGGAGAGCGAGCTCCTCGGACAGCTCGTCGACGAGGCCTTCGGGCTGAACGGCGGCGAGGGGCCGAGCCCCGCGGAGGTCGCGGTCGAGTGGGGCGTGCGGCAAATGGGCCGCCAGCTCGAGCTGACCACGAAGGCCGGGATGCGCAAGTCGGTGAAGGCGGATTTCTTCCCCGCCTACGACGCCGACGGCGGCCTGCTCGTCGCGCTCGCCCCCCGCTAGCGCCGGCTACGCGGCCGACCGCTCCTCGCGCGCCTCGAAGAGCCTCGCCTCGACCCACGTCTGCAGGCGCTCGAGCGCCTGGAGGTCCCGCTCGAGGTCGTCCGCTTCACGCCGGAGCGGCCCCGCGTCGACGTTCCCGAGCGCGCCCAGCTCTCTCCAGGCGGGCGCGCGTGGCTGCGTCGAGCTCCCGCCGCGCCGCCCGCTCGATCGCGGCCTGCCGGATCTGGCCCGCGCGTCTGCTCGAGCCGCGCGGCCAGCGCGGCCGAGCGGCCCGCGAGGACGTCCGCGTACACGGCGAGATCCACGGCCCGCATGACCCCCACCGTACGCGAGCAAGGCGCACGGAACTGTGCCGACACGCGCCTCGGTCCGTGCCAGGTCGTAGGGTCGGCGCGTGCCGCTCTCCGCGCTCCTGCTCGCCCTCGCCGCCGCGGCACTCCACGCGCTCTGGAACCTCCTGATCGCCCGCGCGCGCGATCCCGAGGCCGCGACCGCCGTCGCGCTGATCGCCGCGGCGATCGCGTTCGCGCCCGTCGCTGCGCTCACGTGGGACGTCGACGCGGACGCATGGCCGTACATCGTCGCCAGCGCGACCCTGGAGCTCGCCTACTTCGCGCTCCTCGCCGCCGCGTACCGGCGGTCGGAGCTCGGACTCGTCTACCCGCTCGCGCGCGGGCTCGCGCCCGTGTTCGTGCTCGTCGCGGCCGCCGTCGTGCTCGGCACGGATCCCTCGTTCGGCGAGGTCGTCGGCGTAGCGGCGATCACCGTCGGCGTCTTCCTCGTGCGCGGGATCGGCCGAAGCGCCGACCGGCGCGGCACGCTCTTCGCCGCCGTGATCGCAGGCTGCATCGCCGCCTACACGCTCGTCGACAAGGAGGGGATGCAGCACGCGGCGCCGCTTCCGTACCTGGAGCTCGTCCTCGCAGGGCCGGCGCTCGTCTACGCGGCGGGGCTCGCGAGCGCGCGCGGCCGCCCCGCCGTCCGGGCCGAGCTCGGCGTCCCCGGCGATCGCGGCCGGACTCGCGATGTTCGGCGCCTACGCGTTCGTGCTCGCCGCGCTCGACCGCGCCGCCGCGGCCCCGGTCGCCGCCGTGCGGGAGACGAGCGTCGTGCTCGCGACCGTCCTCGCCGCCCGCGTCCTCCACGAGCGCGTGACGCCTGCCCGTCTGGCCGGGTCGATCGTCGTCGCCGGCGGGGTCGCCGTCCTGGCGCTGACCTAGTCCGCCGCGACGATGTGACTCCCCGGGGTACCC
This sequence comes from uncultured Actinomycetes bacterium, assembly GCA_963696365.1. Classification (GTDB taxonomy): domain Bacteria; phylum Actinomycetota; class Thermoleophilia; order Gaiellales; family Gaiellaceae; genus CAVOKD01. The sequence continues at coordinate 103,531 of CAVOKD010000007.1, read as the reverse complement.
CCTGAGGTTTCCCCTCACGGTCGACGATAGCGCCGGGCCTGTGACGTGTCTGTGACGCCCCGGGTCGAATGTGTGCCGACGTTGCGTCGAGACACGCACGCGCCGACCCGGACGCCCCCGATCGCAGCGCCGCGTCTACAGCCGCGCCGACGGGCAGAGGTCGACCAGCACGCAGTCCTCGCAGCGCGGCTTGCGCGCGTCGCACACGCGCCGGCCGTGCCAGATCAGGAGATGCGGGAAGCGGGCCCAGTCGGCCCGCGGAACGAGCCGCTTCAGGTCGGCCTCGATCTTCACGGGATCCTCCTGGCGCGTGAAGCCGAGCCGCTGCGACAGCCGCCGAACGTGAGTGTCGACCACGATCCCCTGCGTCGCGCCGCGCTCCGACGAGACCACGTTCGCCGTCTTTCGCCCGACGCCCGGCAGCCGGACGAGGTCATCGAGCCGTCGTCGGCACCTCCCCGTCGAACTCCTCGAGCAGCATCGCCATCGCACCGCGCACGTTGCGCGCCTTCTGCCGGAACGTCCCCGTCGGCCGCAGGTCGCGCTCCAGTTCCTCGAGCGGGCACCGCGAGGTAGTCCTCGGGCCGGCGGTACTTCTGGAAGAGCGACTCCGTGACGCGGTTCACGGTCACGTCGGTCGTCTGCGCCGAGAGCATCACCGACACGAGCAGCTCGAGCGGCTCGCGGAACCGCAGCGCGATCACCGCGTCCGGGTGCTCGAGCGCCAGCCGCTCGATCACCGGCCGGATGCGCTCGCGCTTCGGCCCGACGCGCCGCCAGGCCTCGTGGACGTAGCTACGCGCCACGCCGTCCGAGCACGAGCCCCCGCCCCATCAGCCCCTCGTCGTCCCACTCGGCGTCGAGCCCAGCCTCGCGCACGGCGTCGAGGTACTGCTCCTTCGTGAACATCCCGACCTCGTGGCGCTCGATGAAGTGCTCGACGCGCTCGGGCGTTCCGACGAGGTACTGGAAGTCCATCACGAGGACGTCGCCCGCCGGCTCGCCCCCGTGCGCGTTCATCCGCGCGACCTTGAGCTCCGGCTCGTCGACGAAGACGGCGCCGACGAAGTCCGGCTTCCACTGCTCGGGGAGGATCCATGGCTCGATCGCGAGCAGACCCCCAGGCGCGAGGTGCCGCGCCAGCGCGGCCGTGGCCGCATGAAGCCCGTCCGCAGTCCGCACGTAGGCGATGCTCGAGAAGAGGCACGTGACGACATCGAACTCGCTCCCGAGGTCGAACGCGGTCATGTCGCCCTCGTGGAGCGGCACGTCCGGCAGCCGCTCCCGCGCGAACGCGAGCAGCTGCGGGTCGAGGTCGAGGCCCTCGACCTCGTACCAGCGGCGCAACTCGGCGAGGTGCATCCCGGTGCCGCAGGCGACGTCGAGCAGCGTCCGAGCCGTCGGCACGCGCGCGTCGATCACCTGCCGCAGGCGCTCCACCTCGGCCGCGTAGTCCTTGAAGGAGTAGACCGCGTCGTAGAGGTGGGCCGAGCGCGAGAACACGTCAGGCGGAGAGCCTCGGCCCGGCGCAGACGACGTCGAGGGCCGGGCAGCCGGCGCAGGCGAACTCGCTCGGGGTCGGCCGGAAGTCGTTCTCCTGGATCGCCGCGATCGCCGCCGAGAGCTCGGCCTCGAGCTCGGGGACGTCGGCGCGCGCGAACGTCGCCCGGACCGGCTCGTCGGGCCGCTCGAGGAAGACGTACGCGACCTCGACCTCGTCCGCCCCGGCGCCGAACGCCGCGAGCGCGTAGACGAGCCGCTGCAGCCGGTACTCGTGCTCGACCGACTCCTCGGGCGTCGTCTCCTCGAGCCGGTTGGTCTTGTAGTCGACGACGAGCGCGCGACCGTCCTCCACGCGGAGCAGGTCGAAGCGGCCGTGGACGAGGACGCCGTCGTGCGCGAACGCGAAGCCGAGCTCGGGGCGGCTCGCCTCCGACGCCGCCAGCTCCCGCGCGAGCGGCGACGCATGCCAGGCGGCGACGAGCGCCTCGATCCGGCCCAGGTCGTCCTCGGTCGCGGCCGGGTAGCGCGCGAGCACGGCGTCGCGCACGCCGGCGGCCTCCGTGCCGTGCTCGAGGAGCACGTGGACGGCGTCGCCGATCTCGGTCGCGGCCAGGCCCTCGTCCCCGCCCGGGACGAACCCGGCGCCGTCGACGGGCCGCAGGCCGATCATCCGCTCGGCGTAGAACCGGTACGGACAGCGGTCGAAGAGCGCGAGCGCCGAGTACGAGAGCCGCCGCAGGACGACGCCCGGCGGAGTCGGCACCGGCGCGAGCTCCGGCAGCACGGGCGCGGGCGGCGGCGCGCCCTCGGCGGTCGGGGCGAAGAGCTGGAGCTGCGGCGCCTCGGCCGCCGGGCCGCCTCCGATCCCGCGGGCAGCCGGCCGGTCGACGCGGAGGAGGAGCCTGGCGTCGCCGCGCTCGAGCTCCTGGCCGCCGTCGCCGTTCACCTCGACCTCGAGCCGGCGCAGGATCCAGTGGAGCGGCGCGCCCGCGTCGCGGCGGCTGCCCGGGTCGACGGCGCCGCTCACGATCAGCCGGTCCATCGCGCGCGTCATCGCGACGTACAGCAGCCGGCGGTTCTCGGCCTGGTCGGCCGACTGCTCGGCCTCGCGCATCTGATCCCAGCCGAAGACGGGCTCGCGCCGGCCGGTCGCCGGGTTGACGACGCGGAAGCCGAAGCGCCCGTCCGGCAGCACGAGGATCTCGTCCGCCGCCGGCGAGGGCGGCACGCGGCCGGCGTCGGCGAGCACGACGACCTTGAACTCGAGCCCCTTCGCCGCGTGGACGGTGAGCAGGCGAACGGCGTCGGCGCCCTCCTCCTCCGAGGCCGCCTCGACCTCGCGCGCGCCCGCAGCCTCCTGGTCGCGAAGGAAGCGGATGAAGCCCTCGACGTCCGGCCCGCGCAGCGACTCGTACGAGCGCGCGAGCCGCGCGAGCTTGCGCAGGTTCGCGTAGCGGCGGCGGCCGTCCCACTGCGCGAGCACGGCGAGGTCGTAGTCGTGCTCGACGACGATCTGCTCGCAGAGCCGCTCGAGCCCGACGCGTTCGCCGGCGCGCACCAGCCGCTCGTAGCGCTGGCGGAACGCCTCGAAGCGGCGGCGGTCGCGCTCGCCGAGGTGCGCGGGCAGCGTCGCGCTCGAGCCCGGCGAAGAGCGGCCGCGCGCCCGGCCGCGCGCCGCAGCAGCACGAGCGCCGTCGTTGGAGATCCCGACGAACGGCGACGCGAGCACGGTCACGAGCGCCTCGTCGTCGTAGCGGTTCTGCAGCAGCCGCAGGTAGGCGACGAGGTCGGCGACCTGCTGCTGGCCGAAGTAGCCGCGGCCGGCGGCGCGGTACGTCGGCAGGCCCTCGGCCCGCAGCGCCTCCTCGTAGCGCTCGGCGTCCGTGCCCGCGGCGAAGAGGAGGACGATCTCGCCCGGCACCGCCTCGCCGGCGTCGACGAGCTCGCGCACCCGCCGGGCGACGTGCCGCGCCTCGGCCTCGCGCCAGTGCGTCCCGCTGCCCTTGTACGCGGCCTTGTCCGTGACGAGGAGCTCGACGCCCGGCACCGCGAGCGGCTCCGGGAAGCGGCCGGCGGCGACGAGCGGCTCGAAGTCGGTGCCGAACTCGGTGCCGAACATGTGGTTCACGACCGCGAGGATCTCGGGGCGCGAGCGGTAGTTCCGCGTCAGCGCCAGCACGCCGCCCGACCGCTCCCTGCGCTCGCGGAAGACGTCCACGTCCGCGTGCCGGAAGCGGTAGATCGACTGGAACTCGTCGCCGACGAAGAAGAGCTCCTCGCACGCGAGCGCGTCCACGAGCTCGCACTGGAGGCGGTTCGTGTCCTGGAACTCGTCGACCAGCACGGAGCGGAAGCGCCACTGCGTCCGCTCGCGCACGGACTCGTCGCCCTGGAGCAGGTCGCGCGCGTACAGCTGGAGATCCTCGAAGTCGAGCGCCGACTCGCGCGCCTTCGCCTCCGCGTACGCCGCGTCGAACCCGCGCGAGGAGCTCCTCGAGCAGCTCGCGGTCGCGCGCCGCGATCTCGTCGAGCGCCGCGCTCTCGACCGCGGCGAGCGGCCGCGGCGAGCGGCGAAGGCCCTTCGGGACGGAGGTCGGAGAGGTCGAGGAGCCGCGTCGGCCCCGTCGTCGAGCTCGAGCGCCCGCTCGGCGTGGGCGCGCTCGTCGGGCGTGCCGGACTCCGCCAGCGCCCGCGCGCACTCGCGCAGCCGCTCGAGCGCGTCGGCGAGGCCGCGCGCCCTCCCCGGTCCCGAGCTCGAGCGGCCGCCCGGCCGAGCGCAGCCGCTCGTAGACGCCGCCGAGCATCGTCGCGAGCCGGTCGGAGCCGTACGTGGCGAGCAGGCCGATCCGCTCCGGCCGGCGGTCGGCGCAGAAGCGCGCGAGCGCCTCGGTGAACGCCTCGGAGCGGATCACGCGCGACTGGCTCTCGTCGAGGACGCGGAAGCCGGGGTCGAGCCCCGCCTCGAACGGGTGCGCCCGCAGGAGCCGCGAGCAGAAGCCGTGGATGGTCGAGATCCAGGCCCGGTCGATGTCGCGCGCGAGGTCGTCGCGGCCCAGCTCGGTGAGACGCTCGCGGATCCGGGCCCGCAGCTCGCCGGCCGAGCGCTCCGTGTACGTGATCACGAGCACGCTGTCGAGCGCGAGGCCCCGGTCGCAGACGGCGCGCACGAACCGCTCCACGAGGACGGTCGTCTTGCCCGTCCCCGCGCCCGCGGAGACGAAGACGACGCCGCCTTCCTCGATCGCCGCGCGCTGCTCGGGGTTGACCGTCTTCACCGTCATGCCCGGCGGATCCGGCACATCGTCCAGCGGTCGCACCACGTCGGGCAGGTGCCGCCGCGCGGGTCGTGCCGCACGTCGCCCTCGCGTGCGCGCCCGACCGCGTCGCGGGCCCGCTCGACCGCCGCGTCGACGGCGCCCCAGAACGCGTCCTCGTCGAGGTAGTCCGGCTTCTTCAGCTCGGGGAGCCCGTCGCCCGCGGCCGTCTCGCGCAGGAGCCCGCGCGCCTCGCGCGGCCCCGAGAGCGCGCGGTAGATCCCGCCGAGCGGCTCGATCCCGACGAGGTCGCGCAGCGCGAGCACGTAGAGCGGGATCTGGAGCTTGCCGAGCGTCTCGATCTCCCGCGCCGAATGCGCCCCGCTCCCGGACTTGTAGTCCTGGACGATCCCGCGGGCGCTCATCGGGTCGAGGTCGATCCGGTCGATCTTCCCGGAGACCGTGAAGCCGCCCAGCTCGAGCCCGCGCTGCAGCTCGACCGGCGCGCCCTGCGTCCCGAACGTGACCTCGAACCGGCGCGGCACGAGCGGCGAGTCGAGCTCGATCTCCTGGCGGACGAAGTGCTCGAGGTCGCGCGCGAGCCGGCCTTCGAGCTCGAGGCGCTGCAGCTCGGTCAGGTCGAGGCGGACCTGGCCCTCGATCGCCTCGGCCAGGCACTCGCGTAGGAAGACGAGCGCGTCGTCGAGCCGCTCGGCGTCGACCTGCTCGACGCCGAGCCGCTTCGGCAGGCCCGTGTAGAAGCGGTAGAGCGCCCCGTGGACGATGCTCCCGCGGATGCGCGCGTCCAGCTCGGGGTCGATCTCGCGCGGGTCGATCACGCGGTCGACGAGCCACATGGCCGAGCACGTCCCGAAGCGTCTCGAGCTCGGTGACGGAGAAGCGCGCGAGCTCGCGGAGGGTTCCGAGGACGGCCGGGTTCGAGAGCGCGGTCGGCCGGTCGAGCGCCGCGAGCGCCCGCTCGACGCGCCGCTCCCAGCCGTTCGCGTGGGCGAGCGCGCGGGCCTCGTCCGGCCCGTCGGCGCCGAGCCGCGCCACTGCGCGCAGCCGCTCCCGCTGGGTCGGCGCGCGGTCGACCGGCCAGGTCAGCTCGGCGAGCGAGCGCTTGCGCGTCCAGCGGGCGAGGTCGTCCGGCGCGAAGCGCGAGCGCGCCTCGAGCCAGAAGGGGCTCGGCTCCTGCGGCCGCCCGTCGTCGGTCGCCGCCTCGCGGACGAGCGTCAGCCGCCGCCGCGGCCGCGTGCACGCGGTGTAGAAGAGGTAGCGGTCGCGCTCGAGCGGGTCTGGCCGCACGAGCCGGCGCGCGGGCGCGGCCTGCTCGAGCTCGCGGCGGCGTCTCGTCCGGCAGGAACGGCGTCTCGACGCTCCGGCGCGGGAACGTGCCCTCCTCGAGCCCGAGCACGAAGACGGCGTCGAAGCGGCGCGTGCGGGCCCGCGCGAGGTCGAGCACGGCGACGCGGCCCGCCTCGCGCGGCCGGTGGAGGCGCACCTCCGCGTGCTCGAGCGTCGCCACGACCGCCTCGGCGCCCGGCTCGCCCGCGAGCGCCGCCCAGCCGTCGAGGTCGTCCGCCGCCCGACGCACCGCCTGGTGCGCCCGCAGGTCGAGGCCCGGCGCCGCGCCGACCGGCGGCGACTCGAGCCCGTAGGCGGCACGGATCATCAGGTCGGCGAGCGACCGCGGACCGCCTCGCGCGGCGTCGCCGCCGCCCGAACCGCGTCGAGCGCGGGGATCGTGTGGCCGAGCAGCTTGACGGCCTCCTCCTCGACGCGAGCCGGATCGGTGATCGCGCGGCCGCGGAGGCGCCCTTCGACGAAGTCGGCGCGCCCGCGCGCGAGGCCCGAGGAGCGCGTGCGCAGGAACGAGAAGAGGTGCCGCCGCGTGCCGCCGAGCCAGGCGAAGCGCAGGAGGCCGAGCAGCGCTCGGCCGAACGGCGTCCGGTCGAGCGGGATCGTCCCCTCGATCGCGTACGGGACGCCCAGCGCGCCGAAGGCGGTTTCGAGCGGGCCGCGCACGCGCTCGACCGACGGCGCCAGCACGGCGACGTTCTCGGGAGCGCTGCCGTCGCGCAGCAGCTCCAGGATGTCCTCGGCGACGAGCTCGAGCGCGGCGCGCGTGCCGGCGGCCTCGAGGAAGCGAATCGAGCCGTCGAGCGGCGGCGGCTCCGCGTCCTCGCCGGAGGTGAAGAGCGTGCGCTCGAGGTGCGTGAGCGGGCGCGCGTCCTCCCAGGCCTGCGGTGGCAGCTCCTCGATGCGGCCATCCGCGAGCCGGGTGAGGTCGTCGGCGGTGCGCGCGAGCGAGCCGAACACCGGCCGGCCGACCTCGTACGGCAGCGAGACGGTCACGTCGCCGCGGCCCGGCGAGCGCCTCGAGCAGCGTCCACTCGGCCCCGGTGAAGTCCTCGAACCCGTAGGCGAACACCGGGCGCCCGTCCCACGCGGCCAGGTCGCGGCCGACCAGCTCCGCCGCATGGCGACGTGTCAGGTCGCGGTCCCAGAGGCCGAGGCGGTCGAGCTCCGCGCGGTAGGCGCTCGTAGAGCGCGGCGAGCGGCCCCTCGAGGTCACCCGGCTCGAGCAGCGCGGCCTGCGCGTCGGCGATCGCATGGCCGAGCGACTCCGCGAAGCCGGGGAAGCGCGCAGAGGCCGAGAGCCCGTTCAGCTCGGCGCCGGCGACGACGCGGCCGAGGAGCAGGCGTCGCTGGCTCGGGCGGATCGCGGGCCGCGTGTCCGCTCCGGCGCCGAACGCGATCCAGCCGAAGAGGTCGTCCCAGGTGCCGATCGCGCCGCCGAAGAGCGCCGGTGTCGAGGCGAGGAGCTCCCGCTCGATCCGCTCGACCTCGGCCACGTTCGGGACGACCAGGAACGGCTCGCGGTCGAGCGCAGCGCGGTACCGGTCGAGAAGCAGCGCAACCTTCCCGGCGTTGGCCGGGCCCACGATGAGGGAGAGCCCCATCCCTTGGATTCTACGGCCGCCTCCGGCCGCCCCAGATCGGCGGCCGGACGGGCCTCGGAGGTGGAGCGGGCGGCGCTAGGAAGCCGACTTCGGCCTGCGCCCGCGGCGGGCGACGGAGCGGCCGCCGAAGCTCTCGGCCTCGGCGTCGGTCACGTCGAGCTCGCGCACGCCCTTCCGCGCGTCGCGGAAGGTGATGCGGACCGTCGCGCCCTTGCCGTCGGGGATTTCCTTGCCGCTCATGTCGCTGACGAGCACCGTCTTTCGAGCCACTATTTCCTCCTTGGATGTGAAACGGGGTCTCGCGGGGGAGACGGGAAAACGACGGGCGAAAGACTACTCGCTATTTTTCGTGGAGGATCGTTGCGTCGGCGAACGCGCCGATGCCCCCGGGCGACGCATCCACGGAGTTGTCAGCCAGCGTCGCCTTTGCGCCGAAATGCGCAAGGATCCCGAAACCGTTCCGCGTCAAGTCGCCGGAGTCACGATCGGGTCGAGTTCCAGTGACGAAGTTGCGCTCGATTTCGCAATGCGAGTAGTCGCCGCAGAAGATCCCCACGCCGAGCGCGTCCTCGACCCGATTTTCGCTCACCGTTCCCATCGACATCTCCGTCATCGTGATGCCGCGGAGCGTCGTCTCGCGAACGGTGTTCCCCTCGACGTGGGCCATCGTCATGTCGACGAGGATTCCCTCGCGCATGCCGGCGATCGAGCACCCCTCGATCGTGCTCGGCGACAGATCTGCGGCAAACGAGATGTCGATCCCCTGGGCGTGCGAGCTCCCGGGATCGCGGACGTCGCAGTCGTGGATCGCCACCTGGCTGCGCCGGACGTGGATCCCGTCCAGCTCCGCGCCGCGCACGCGGACGCCGTCGAGCACGACTCCGGTCGCATGCTCGACGTCGATCCCGTTCTCCCCGCCCCACACCTCGACGTCGCGCACGGTCACGTCGTCGGCGCGGATCACGATCCCGCCCTGGACCACGGCGCCCGGCTCACCGACGAGGGTCTGCGTCGAGTCGAGGACCAGCGGCCCCTGGTGGATGCCGGCCGGAAGGTGGACGGTCGGCGGGCGCGTCGCCCAGGCCGCGCCGCCCGAGACGGCGAGCGCCACGAGCGTCACCGCCGCGAGCGCGGGTCCCGCGCGTCCCAGCTCGCCGCCGTCCTCCGCGTACGTCCAGCGGGTGGTCGGGAAGACGGCGTGCGCGAGCAGCTGGGCGAGCAGCCAGGCCCCGGCGAAGAACACCAGCGCCGGGCGGAGCGGGGCGCTCACGTCTAGCACGCGCACGAGCGCCATCACGAGCGCCAGCTCCACGACGCCGAGCGGGACGGCCGCCCAGCCCGGCTGGTACGGGAGCGCGCGGTGGTAGACGGCGAGGTCGAGCGCGAGCCCGACGCCGACCATCAGGGCGGCGAGCGCGAGCGGCCACCACTCCTCGATCACGAGCGCGACGACGACCGCCGCGACCACCGGTGCGAGCGCTCCGACGAGGCGCGACTCGAGGCGGCCTCTCAGCGTGTACGACATCGGGCCAGGAAGCGGCGCGCGGCGTACTTCGCGCCGACGAGGGTGTCCGCCGCCGGGTACGCCCACTGCGCGGGCGCGCCGGCGAGCGCGAGCGTGCGCGTCCCGTCGGTGAGCGCGGGGACGGTCGAGTCCGGGGCGAGGACGATCCAGCCGCCCTCCGTCTCGAGCCCGTGCTCGGCGACGAGACGCGCGAGCAGCGGGTCGTGCTCGAAGCCGCGCCGGAAGCCGGTCGCGCAGATCACCTGCTCGGCGCCGTCGACCTCGGGCGCGACCGCGAAGCTGCCCTCGCGCGTGGCCTCGGCCAGCGGCTCGTCCCACTCGGCCCCGGGCGGGTAGGAGGGCGCGAGCAGCGACGCGAGGTATGCGGCGCGCTCGGCGCGGCCGAGCGCGTGGTAGCCGGCGAGTCCGCGGCGGCTGAACAGCGTCCGCGGGACGTTCAGCGGCCGGCGCACCGGCTCGCGCCGGCGCACGGAGACGACCGACGCGCCCGCCGCGAGGGCGTTCAGCCACTCGGTCGCGGCCGCCATGCCGGCGCCGACGACCGCTACGCGCGACGCGTACTCGTGCGGCTCGTACGCGTGCACGACCCGCTCATCGCCCGCCAGCGCCTCCGGAACCGCGAGCCCCGGATGGCCCGGCGCGAGGAGGACGTGGCGGAAGACCCCGTGCCCGCCGACCTCGAACCCTTCGTCCACCGCCCGCACGCGGTCGACGCGCCCCGGCACGAGGCTCTCGTCCCAGCCCGTGCGCACACGCAACTCCTCGACGTGGTCGAGAAACTCGGCCACCGTCGGCCGGTAGCGGTCGCAGACCGAGGCGACGAGCGGCTCCACACTGAGACGGCGCCTCGCCGTCCGCACCGCGAGCCCCGGAAACGAGCGCGGGTAGCAGTGGCCGTCGCTCTCCGAGCGCATGCGCCGCTGGCGGATCGCCGCCGCGCGCACGCGCCACGCGGCGGCCGGGTCGGGGTCGGTGCCGAAGACGGCGATCTCGCCCGGCTCGAGCCCGCCGGCGCGGAGCGTCGCGTACGCGGTGAAGCCGGCGAGCCCTCCGCCGACGATCGCGCACCCGGCGCGCGCGGTCACTTGACCGAGCCCGCGAGCAGCCCCTGGACGAAGTAGCGCTGGAAGGCGAAGAAGAGGCAGAGCGGGATCGCGAGCGAGATGAACGTCGCGGGGGCGATCAGCTCGATGTTGGCGCCGAACTGGCGCAGCTGGGAGAAGATCGCGACCGTGATCGGCTGCACGTCGCGGGCGAAGACCAGCGCGACGAGCAGGTCGTTCCACGTCCAGAGGAACTGGAAGATCGCGAGGGCGGCGATCGCGGGGAGGCCGAGCGGCAGGATCAGGCGCACGAAGATCCGGATCTCGGACGCGCCGTCGATGCGCGCGGATTCGAGGATGTCCTTGGGGATCCCGATGAAGAAGTTGCGCAGGAGGAAGATCGCGAACGGCAACCCGAAGGCCGTGTGGAAGAGGATCAGACCCGCGATCGTGTCGTACAGGTGGAGCGTGTCGTACACGCGGAAAATCGGGATCAGTGCCATCTGGAGCGGCACGACGAGGAGCGCGATCACCGCGATGAAGAGCCAGTCGCGGCCCGGGGAACTCGAGCCACGCGAACGCGTAGCCGGCGAGCGCGGCGCACATGATCGGGAGGATCGTCCCGCCGATCGCGATCAGGACGGTCGTCCAGAGCGATTTCGTGATCGTGTCGTTCGAGAAGATCGCGTCGTAGTTCTCCCACGTCGCGACGCTCGGCTTCGAGAAGATCTGCCACCAGCCGCCGTTCGTGTAGTCCTCGGGCGCGATCAGCGACGTGAGGAAGATCCCGATCGTCGGGACGAGCCAGACGAGCGCGATCAAGATCAGGAAGAGCTGGAGGGGCGCCTTCCCGAGCACACGGAGGATCCGCGCCGCGGCGCCCTCGCCTTGGCCGCGCGGTGCGGACCTCGACGGACTCGGCTGCGGTGGCCATCAGACCTCCCTCCGGAAGCGCCGGATGTTCAGGAGCAGGATCGGGACCACGAGCACGAAGATGAAGACGGCGACGGCCGAACCGAGCCCGAAGTCGTTCGTGCCGCCGAACGACGTCCGCCACATCGAGACGGCGAGCACGCTCGCGTCGTCCTGCACGGAGCCCGGTGCGATCGAGATCACGATGTCGAAGACCTTGAGGACGTTGATCAGCATCGTGATGAACACGACCGCGAGGACGGGCGCGAGGAGCGGGATCGTGACCCGGCGAAAGACCTGCCACTCGGTCGCGCCGTCCGTGCGCGCCGCCTCGAGGACGTCCCGCGGCATCGCCGCGAGCCCGGCCGCGATCACGACCATCGCGAACCCGGCCCAGATCCAGATGTAGGCGATGATGATCGAGGGCGTGATCAGCCGCTCGCCGAGCCACGAGACGCCCTTGAACGGCTGCGCGAACGTGGCGGCGCCGATCCCGACCGTGTACTCGCCGTCCTCCAGGTCCTCGAAGCGGAACGTCCCGTCCGCCTCGGTCGTCGTCGAGGCGACCTTCGAGCCGGAGGCGTCCTTCAACTCGACGGTCACGCCGGGCAACCCGAGCTCCTCCTTCTCGACCTCGCCCGGCTTGCCGCCGCCCGGCTTGAAGTCCCGCCAGACGACGCCGTCGATCCCGCCCTGGAGCGGCTCCGGCTTGACGGCCTGCTCGGCGCCCTCAGGCACCTCGTCCGGCGGGATCTGCGTCAGCCCGAGCGCCGCGACGTCGCCTGGGCTGATCGGCTCGGCGAGCTCGTAGCCCTGCTCCGGCGAGCCGGTCAGCTGGTCGGTCGACGGCGCCGCCGAGGCGAGCACGCCGGACGGCGTCGACCGTGTCCTTGACGGACTTGATCGCGGCGTTGACCGCGCCCTGGTCGGGATCCTGCTCGTACATGATCCGCCAGGTGATGCCGGCCGCGAACGCGGAGATCGCCATCGGCATGAAGACGGCCGTCTTGAAGGCGACCGACCAGGAGATGCGCTCGATGAGGACGGCGAAGACGAGCCCGATCGCCGTCACGAGCGCCGGGACGACCGCGACCCAGATCGCGTTGTTCTTGATCGCGGTCTGGAAGATGTCGGTCGTGAAGAGCGTCTGGTAGTTGTCGAACCCGGCGAAGTCGCCGAACCCGCTCCCGGCGTAGAAGCTCTGGACGATCGTGTAGATCGTCGGGTAGATGACCCAGACGATCAGGAAGACGAAGGCGGGCGCGAGGAACCCGGCCGCCAGCGCGTACTTGCGCCAGCGGCCGGGCTCCTTCGTCTCGGGCGCCGCGTGCGGCGGCGGCTCGGCGGTGATGCTCGCGCCCGACACCGATCTGCCTTAGCCGTAGGCCTTCTTGGCCGCGGCCTCCATCTGCTGCGCGATGCCGTCGACGTCGTTCGGGTTCTTCAGGAAGTCCTGGAAGAGCTTCCAGAGCCCCTGGCCCTCGGTGGCGCCGAACGCCGCGGGCTGGAGGTCGGAGAGGTCGAAGCGGAACACCTCGGCCTCGCCGATCGCGCTCGCGGTCTTGCGCAGGATCTCGTCCGGATAGACGCTCGTGATCGAGCTTCTTGTTCGCGGACGAGAAGCCTCCCAGCTCGGCCCACGCCTGCGCGGCCTCGGGCGTCGCGAGGAACTCCATGAACGCCCGTGAGGCCGGCGTGTCGTTGAACATCGTCATGATGTCGCCCCCGCCGACGACCGACGTCGGCGAGTCGTTGATGTTCGGGAACGAGCGAGACGTTGTAGCCCTCGACTGCGGCTTGAGCGTCGTCTCGACCGCGCCGGGCACGAAGTCGCCCTCGATCACGATCGCGGCCTTCGGGTTGTCCGAGAGGACGTTGCCGACCGAGGTCGGGAAGTCGTCCTGGAGCGCCCCGTTCGTGCCGCCGGCGATGTTCGACGCCGTCACCGATCACCTTGGCCATCTCGGTGAGCGCGTCCTTGACCGACTGGTCGGTCCACGGGATCTCGTGCTTCGAGAGCTGGTCGTACTTGTCCGCGCCCGCGGTGCGGATGTAGATGTTCTCGAAGAGATCGGTGAGCGTCCAGCCGTTGGCGCCGGCGATCGAGTACGCCGGGATGCCGGACGCCTTCAACGTCTCGGCGTTCTCGAGGAACGTGTCCCAGTCGTCCGTCGCCTCGACGCCCGCGTCCGAGAAGGCCTGGACGTTGTACCAGTAGAGTCGACTTGTTGGCCGCCTTGAACATGAGGCCGTAGAACTGGTCGTTGAACGTCCCGACCGTGACGATCGAGTCGCCGAAGTTCTCCTGGACGGTCGTCCTGCATGAAGTCGAGCGGCTTGGCGGCGCCCTTGTCGACGAAGCCCTGGATGAGACCGGGCTGGGCGATGTCGGCGATGTCGGGCGGGTTGCCGCCCTCGACGGCCGTCGAGAGCACGGTCGGCAGGTTGTCGCCGACCGCGTTGTATTTGACCGTCACGTCCGGCTGTTGCTCGTTGAAGGCATCGATGACGGCCTGGAACTTCTTCTGCTCCTCGCCCGTCCAGATCCCCATCACCGAGACGTTCCCGGAGACCTGCTCGCCGCCGGTCGCGCCGGCGCCGGTGTCTCCACTCGCCCCTGTGTCGCCGTCCTCCCCACCGCCGCACGCGACCGCGAGCAGCAGGAGGAGGAACGCGGCAGCAAGGCCGAGCACAGTGCGGCTTCGCATGCTCATGCCTGAGCTCCTTTCCCCTCGTCGGAATAGATGCCGGCCCCGGTCTCGGGGTCGAAGAAATGCAGCGAGCGGGTGTCGACGACCGCCTCGATCGTCTCTCCCTGCTGCGCGCGCGAGTGCGGGTCGAACCGGCCGACCATCTCCGTCTCGTCCGCCTCCTCGCTGACGGTCTCGCCCACGTCGCGCGCGAGCTCCTTCACGTCCTCGGTGACGGCCGGCTTGGCCTCGATCGTGAAGTGCACCATCAGCTCGGAGCCGAGCGCCTCGGTCAGGTCGACCCGGCCGCGCACGCGCGCGTCCTCGGGCGCGTCCTCGACGACCGACGCGTCCTCGAGGTTCTCGGGCCGGACGCCCACGATCACGGTCCGCCCCTCGTAGCGCCTTGAGGCCCTGGTCGGTCGGCGAGCAGCTCGTCGGAGATCGTGAGCCGCTGGCCACCTGCCACCGCGGCGAGGCCGCCGTTCGCGCGCTCGATCGTCGCCTCGAACATGTTCATCGCCGGGCTGCCGATGAAGCCGCCGACGAACAGGTTGACCGGGTTGTCGTAGAGCTCCTGCGGCGGCGCGACCTGCTGGAGCACCCCCTTGCGCATGACTGCGACCCGGTCGCCCATCGTCATCGCCTCGACCTGGTCGTGCGTGACGTAGATCGTCGTCACCCCGAGGTCGTTCTGGAGGCGGGCGATCTCGGCCCGCACCTGGACGCGGAGCTTCGCGTCGAGGTTCGACAGCGGCTCGTCCATGAGGAACGCCTGCGGCTGGCGGACGATCGCCCGCCCCATCGCCACCCGCTGGCGCTGCCCGCCCGAGAGCGCGCGCGGCTTGCGGTCGAGGAGCTCCTCGAGCCCGAGCGTGTTCGCCGCCTCGTGCACCCGCCGGTCGATCTCCGCCTTCTGCACCTTCTTCACCCGCAGGCCGAACGCGATGTTCTCGTAGACGGTCAGATGCGGGTAGAGCGCGTAGCTCTGGAAGACCATCGCGATGTCGCGGTCCTTCGGCGGGACGTGGTTGACGACGCGGTCGCCGATCTCGAGCACGCCCTCCGAGATCTCCTCGAGGCCCGCGACCATGCGGAGGGCCGTCGTCTTCCCGCATCCGGACGGGCCGACGAGGACCATGAACTCCTCGTCTGCGACGTCGAGCGACATGCCGTCGACGGCGCGCGTCCCGTCCGGATAGACCTTGCTGACCTGATCGAACGTGACCTCGGCCACGAGCTCCCTCCCACTCCGCTTGTGGGATCGGTTCCCAGGTGGCGGCGATTTCACGCGTCGGGTGCGCGGGTAGACTCGGCCCGCCGTGCAGACCTCCACGATCGTCGTCCTCGAAGGGGACGAGACCGGCCAGGAGCTCCTCGAGGAGTCGCTCCGCGTCCTCGCCCCCGACGTGATCGGGCTCGAGCTCGAGCTGCCCCGGTTCGACCTCTCGCTCGACTCCCGCCGCGCCACCCAGAACGGCGTCGTCTACGACGCTGCGGCCGCGATCCGCGACGCCGGGCTCGCCCTCAAGGCCGCGACGGTGACGCCCGAGGGCGCCGGCGACGTCGGCTCGCCGAACCGCATCCTGCGCGAGGAGATCGGCGGCCACGTGATCGTGCGCACGGGCCGCCGGATCCCCGGCGTCGTCCCGGTCGGCGGCGTCCACCACCCGATCTCGGTCGTGCGGATGGCGGTCGGCGACGCCTACGGCGCGAAGGAGTGGCGCGAGGGCGAGGACGAAGCGGAGGTCGCCTACCGCACCGAGCGCATCGAGCGGCGCGTCTGCCGCGCGGTCGCGGAGTTCTCGTTCCGCCACGCGGAGCGCACGCGCGCGAAGGTCTTCGGCGGGCCGAAGTACACGGTCTCGCCTGTCTACGAGGGGATGCTCAAGGAGGAAATGGACGCGGCCGCGGCCCGCCATCCCGAGGTGCCGTACGAGCCGCAGCTGATCGACGCGACGTTCGCGCTCCTCGTCGGTGCCGCGGGCGACGCGCTCGTCATCCCGGCCCTGAACCGCGACGGCGACATCCTGAGCGACCTCGTGCTGCCGCTCTTCGGCTCGATCGCGGGCTCCGAGTCGCTGCTCGTCGCCTTCAACGAGGACTACACGCCGCGCGCGCTCGTGGCCGAGGCCGCCCACGGGACGGCGCCGGCGCTCTACGGCAAGAACGTCGCCAACCCGATGGCGATGATCCTCGCCGCGGCGGCGCTCCTCTCCCACATCGACGACGACGCGCCGCGGAACGCGGGCCGGGCGATCCGCGAGGCGGCGCTCGAGGCCGTGCAGGCCGGGACGCGGACGGCCGACCTCTCCGGCCACGCCTCGACGAGCGAGTTCACCGACGAGGTGATCTCGCGCGTCAAGTCGAAGCTCGAGGTCTGGGAGGCGATCGGGAGCTAGGCCCGCCGGCCACGGCCTCCGCCCGTCCGCCGTGCTCGGCTACCTGCGCAGCCTCGACCCTCGCCTCCCGCGGTCCGTCTGGATCATGGAGGCCGGCGGGCTCGTGAACGCCTTCGGGAACGGGATCACGTTTCCGTTCCTCGTCATCTACCTCCACAACGTGCGCGGGTTCTCGCTCGCGACCGCCGGGCTCGTGGTCGCGGCCGGGAACGCGATCGGCCTCCTTGCGGGCCCGATCGCCGGGCCGATCGTCGACCGGATCGGCGGGCGCGCTCACGCTCGCTGCGGCGCTCGTCTGCCATGCGATCGGCTACGTCCTCTACCCGCTCGTGACGGAGCCGTGGCAGGCGTTCGGCGCCAGCCTGATCGCGGGCATCGGAACCGGGATGTTCTGGCCCAGCCAGTCGACGCTGCTCGCCGGACTGACGCCGCCCGCGCGGCGGCACTCCGCCTTCGCCGTCCAGCGCGTGTCGCGCAACCTCGGGATCGGCCTCGGCGGGCTGACCGGCGGGCTGATCGCGACGACCACGGACGCGACGAGCTTCACGGTGCTCTTCATCGTGGACGCCGTCACGTTCCTCGCCTTCGTCGCGGCGCTCGCCTTCGTGCCGGAGCCGCGGGCGTCCTTCGCGGAGGAGGAGATCGCCGCGCCGGGCGGCTACCGCGACGTCCTCCGCCACCGCGTCTTCGTCGCGTTCGTCGGGCTGAACGTCCTCTTCGTCGCGGCGGGCTACGCGCAGTTCGAGCTCCTGCCCGTCTTCGCGAAGAACGAGGCGGGCGTCTCGGAGAAGGCGATCGGCGTCGTCTTCCTCGTGAACACGCTCGTGATCGTCCTCGCGCAGCTGCCGGTCGCGAAGGCGCTCGAGGGCCGGCGGCGCATGCGCGCGCTCGCGGTGATGACCTTCATCTGGGCGGTCGCGTGGCTCGTCGTCCTCGCGAGCGGCGCGTTCCTCGAGGCGGCCGCCGCCGCGGCGCTCTTCGCCTTCGCCGCCGCGGTCTTCGGCGTGGGCGAGTGCCTCCAGGGCCCGACGCAGGGCGCGCTCGTCTCCGACTTCGCGCCCGACCGCCTGCGCGGCCGCTACATGGCCGTCTCGACCACGTCCTGGCAGCTCGGGTTCGTCGTCGGGCCCGCGATCGGCGGCCTCGTGCTCGACCTGGCGCCGCTCGCGCTCTGGCCGCTCGCAGCCGCCGCGTGCCTCGCCGCCGGCGCGGGCGCGCTGGCGCTCGAGCGCCGTCTGCCGCGCGACCTCAGGCTGACGCCGGCGTAGCCGCCCGGCCCCACGCCCGGCGGAGCGAGTCCCGGTAGAAGACCCACAGGACGAGCCCGGCGAGGAGCAGCACCGCCTCGTCGAACGGGCCCGGCACCGGCAGCAGCCCGAAGGCGACGAGCCCGCGGAGCGGCCTCGGGACGCCCGTCCCGCGCCAGTCGCGCGCCCGGAGCAGCGCCGACCGCCACGACACCAGTCGCCGGAATGCGCTCGTCGGCTTCGTCGACGCGGCTGCCTACCGCTGGTCGAGCGGCGGGTTCTGGACGTCGTGCTCGGTCGCGTACTCGTCGACGAGCTGACTGACGACGTCGAGCCCCTGGTCGTAGGCGTAGTTGATCTTGACGAAGGGCTCCCACTTCTCGGGCAGCGCGTCCTCGGGGAAGATCGCCTCGACCGGGCACTCCGGCTCGCAGGCGCCGCAGTCGATGCACTCCTCCGGGTCGATCACGAGCATGCGGTCGGCCTCGTGGATGCAGTCCACGGGGCAGACGTCGACGCAGGAGCGATCTTTGATGTCGATGCAGGTCTCGCCGATGATGTAGGTCATCGGGGGCGAGTCTAGAGGCTCGGGCCGAGGGTGCGCACGGGCTCCGCTTGAGCCCTACGTGACGAGTTCCTCGACGATCTCGGGTGCCCGTTCGGCCAGCGCGGAGCGGGCGACGACCCGGTCGAACCCGGCCTCGTGGGCGGCGCGGAGGCCCGCGGTGTCGGTGTGGTTCGTGTAGCCGAGGATCGGGATGTCCGGGTACTCCTCGGCCACCTCGTCGGGGTCGACGCGCGCGATGTCGACGATCACGAGGTCGGGCGGATCGACGCTGTCGGTCGCCACCAGATGGTGCGAGCGACCGAGCAGGGCGTCGAGCTTCCCCCGGAAGAAAACATCGACCCCCGCAACCAGGATCGTTGCCACGGCGGGCGGAACATACCACGGTGAGCGGCGCCGTTAATCGCCGATCCCGAGGAAGCGGAACGTCCGGTCGAACGCGACGTTCAGCCACCACCAGCGGTCGAAGAAGAGGAGCAGTCCGACCGCGACGAGGAACGCGCCGCTGACGATCCGGACGACGTCGTAGTGGTCGCGCAGCCAGCGGAACGCGCCCATCGTGCGCGCGAACCCGATCCCGACGAGGACGAACGGCAGCGCGAGCCCGAGCGAGTAGACGAGCAGGAGGAGCGACCCCTGCACGATCGTCCCCTCGTCGCTTGCGAGCGCGAGGATCGTGGCGAGCACCGGGCCGACGCACGGCGCGGCGCAGACGGCGAAGGCGGCGCCGAGGAGCGCCGCCGACCCGCTCCGCCGCGCGCCCTCGACGAGCTCCGGCGCCGCGAGCCGGTCGAACCACGGGAGCGGCAGGAGGCCCATGAACGCGAAGCCGAGGCAGACGACGAGGATCCCCGCGACCTGCATGAGCAGGCGGCGGTTGTCCCCCGCGAGCGCACCGGTCGCGGCGGCGGCCGCGCCGAGCGCGACGAAGACGGCCGTGAACCCGGCGACGAAGGGGAGGCTCGCGGCGACGACCCGCCGCCCGGCCACGCCCGGCGCGGCGCCCGAAACGGCCGCGAGGTAGCCGGGGACGAGGGGAGCACGCAGGGCGTCGCGAAGGACAGGAGCCCCGCCGCGAACGCGAGCGCGATCTTCGCCTCCACGGCGTCAGCCGTCGAAGCGCGCGAGCTCGTCGTCGAGCCGGCGCTCGAGGGCCGGGTCGAGGTGCGGCGCCGGCTCGTCCTGCTCGTCGACGCGCGCGGCGAGCCAGCGGCGGGCGAGCACCGTGACGACGGCGCCCGCCAGCACGAGCCCGACGAGCGGCAGGAGCCACGCGAGCAGGTTGAACCCCTTCTTCGGCGGCGCCGCGAGCACGCCCTCGCCGAACTGGTCGACGAGCGCCGCCTTGATCTCCGCCTTCGAGTCCCCGGCGGCGATCCGCTCGCGGATGAAGCGCGCGCATCCGCTCGGCGATCGGGGAGTTGGACATCTCGAGCGAGGTCTCGCAGGTCGGGCAGATCAGCTCGTCCTCGAGGTCGGCGAGGGTCGGCGGGTCGGCCGCGGCGGCCGGCGCGGCGAGCGCGAGCGCGGCGACGAGGACGGCGACGAACCTCACGACGAGGAGAGCGCGCGCTCGATGCCCTGGACGATGTCCTCGCGCTCGACCGGGCCCTGGTGGTAGGCGACGAGCCGCCCCTTCGGGTCGATCCACCACGTCTCCGGGAACCCGCTCAGGCCGTAGCGCCCGAGCGAGGAGCCGGGCCCGTCGTGGACGACCGGGTACGTCATGCCGTAGCGCTCGACGAAGCCGCGCGCGTCCGACGTGAAGTCCTGCGCGTTGACGCCGAGCACGACGACGTCGCGGTCGCGGTACTCCTGCCAGACCTGCTCGAGCATCGGCGCCTCCTCCTTGCACGGCTCGCACCAGGAGGCCCAGAAGTTGAGCACGACCGCCTTCCCGCGAAGCGACGCGAGCGAGATCGTGTCCTCCTCCTCGCCGAGCACGGGCAGGTCGAACGCGGGCGCCGCCGGCGTCTCGCCGCGCTCGACCGCCTTCACGAGCCCGGCCGACTCCTCCTTCGTCGCCACCTGCCACGCGAGCAGCGCCACGAGCGAGGCGACGACCCCGATCGCGGCCGCTTGCAGGACAATTCGCGTGCGGCGGCCCATGCCGCGTTCGAGTCTAGCCGCGGGTCTACGCCGAGACGAAGAAGACCGGCGTGCCGATCCGCACGCGCTCGAAGAGCCACTCGACCTCGCTCATGTACATGCGGATGCAGCCGTGCGAGGCGGCGGTGCCGACCGTGCTCGGGGCGGGAGTCCCGTGGATGCCGATGCCGGGCGCCGACGTGCCGATCCAGCGCGTGCCGAGCGGGTTCGCGGGGCCGGGCGGAACCGGGCCGAGGCCGGCGGCCCACGGGCTGTCGGGCGGGTTCCAGGTCGGGTTGCGCTCCTTCATGACGACGCGGTAGCGGCCGAGCGGCGTCGGGTGCGCGGGCATGCCGACCGCGATCACGAAGCGGCGCACGAAGTGCGTGGCGTTCCAGAGCTCGAGCCGGCGCGAGCCGCGCTTCACGATCAGGATCGGGCCGAAGTTGAGCCGCGTCAGCGCCGGCTCGGTCCGCTTGATCTGGAGGCGGATCGGCAAGCGCAGCGTCCGCACGAGCGCGCTCGTGATCGCTCTGCCGCATCACCCACTGCCGCACGACGCGACCCCAGACCGCCTGCGTGATCACCGGCTTCAGGTTGCTGAGGTAGACCTTCGAGTTCTTCGGCGCCCGGTAGAAGACGCGGTTCAGGTACGCGACGTAGCTCCGCACAGAGCCGGAGCGGTAGTAGACGTGCAGCGGGACCTTCTCCCCCATGCTTGCGGCGAGCGCGGCCTGCACGGCCTTGAGCAGGCGCGGGTACGCGCCGAACTTCGACGGCTTGACCGCCCAGGCGTGATCGTGGAAGTAGAAGGAGACCTTCACGTCGAACGCCGCCTGGACGGCCGCGCGGGCCTCGGCGCCGGTCATCCCGCCCACGCTCGTGTGCCCGATCAGGACGCCCGGGCGCGATCGTCGGGCGGCGGCGTCTGCGCCGACGCGGCCGGAGCCGCGGCGAGCGCGACGACGGCGAAGGTGAGGAGCACGAGCGGCCGCATGGGCCGAGAATCGTACCGTGCGCGAGCGACCGCGCTAGGAGAAGATGCGCGGGTCGTCGGTGATGACGCCGTCGACGCCGAGCGCCGCGAGCCGGCCGAGCGCGCCGGGGTCGTTGGCCGTCCACGCGAGCACCGGGATCCCGTGGCGGCGGCAGCGCCGGACGAGCGCGTCCGACACGACCTGGTGGTGGAGCGACGCGACCCGCGCGCTCGAGCCGCGCACGAGGCGGACGACGTCGAAGGGAAGCAGCGGCCGCAGGGCGACGAGCCCGGCGCGCACGATCGGGTCCGGCAGCCCGCGCTCGACCACGCCCGCGCGGTCGTTCGGGAACGAGCGCCCGAGCAGGAGCCCCGGCTCGAGGACGGCGAGCCGCTGAAGCGGCCCGCGCAGGAACGAGGTCACGATCGTCCGCTCGACGAGCCCGTGGCGATGCAGCGCGGCGACGAGCTCCTCCTCCACGCCCTCCGCCTTCAGGTCGAGGTCGAGGAACGCGGGCGAGGCGGCGATCCGCTCGAGGACGGCGTCGAGCGAGGGCGAATCGGCGCCGAGCTCGCGGACGGAGTGCGCGACCAGGAGCCGCCCGCCCTCGGCGACGACGTCGATCTCGATCCCGTCGAGCCCGACGGCGAGCCCGGCCTCGATCGCCGCGAGCGAGTTCGCGGGCGCGAGCGCGGCGGCGCCGCGGTGGCCGATCCGGAGCGGGCCGCCGTCCGGGCGGCGCTCGAGGCTCAGCACGGGCCGGCCACTACTGGTCGGGGTCGGTCGGCAGGGACTCCTCGTCGAGGTCGCCGCCGCGCGAGACGAAGTCGACGATCATCCGGTCGGTCAGCCACTCGACGGGCGCGCGGTCGTCGGTCAGCGGACGCCCGGACGGCTCGACCGCCTCGAGCCCGGCCTGGAAGAGCGGCACGAGCGAGGCGACCGGCGCCGGCGCGGCCGTCACGCGGCGCACGAGCTCCTCGCGCGACTCGGGCCGGTCGAAGCCGAGCATCAGCTCGTTGAAGCGCAGCGGCCGCCAGCGCCACACGTCCGGGAACGCCGCGAGCAGCGTCGTCCCGATCGCGCGCGAGAGCCGCTCGTCGCCCGGGACGCCGGCGACGTTCAGCGCCACCACCCCGCCCGGCTGGAGCCGCTCGCGGACGAGCGAGAAGAACTCCTTCGTCGCGAGGTAGAACGGGATGTAGGGCTGGTGGTAGGCGTCGACGACGATCACGTCGTAGCGCTCGTCGGTCAGCTGGAGGTACGGCCGGCCGTCGTCCGCGACGACGTGGAGGTTCGGGTTGTCGCCGAGGCCCAGCCAGCGCCGCCCCATCTCGGTCACCTCGGGGTCGATCTCGACGCCCGTGATCTCGACGTCGGGGTAGAGCTCGCCGTAGGCCCGCGCGACCGTCCCGCCGGCGTTCCCGATGATCAGCATCTTCCGCACCGGGCGGTCGAGGAGCGGCGGAACGAGCAGGAACGTGTCCCACACCCCGCCCGTCAGCACCGAGTCGCGGTGCCAGACCGAGTGGACGGCGACGCCCTCGTTCAGGCGCAGCACGCGCGAGCCGTCGGACTGCTCGGCGACCTGCACGTACTGGTACGCCGACTCGCGCTCTTCGAGGAGCCCCTCGGACGGCTTGATCGCCCCGGCCGGCACGAGCAGGAGCGCGGCGACCGCCACCGTCAGGAGCTGCCAGCGCGCGCCGAGCAGGAGCGCGGAGGCGAAGACGAGCAGCGCCGCCGAGAGCAGCATCGTCCGCTGCGTCCCGATCAGCGGGATCGCGACGATCGCGGAGAGGAACGTCCCGACGATGCTCCCGACCGTCGAGAGCGCGTAGAGGCGCCCGGCGACGGTGCCGGCCTGCTCGACGTCCACGAGCGCGAGCCGGATCGCGAACGGCGAGACCATCCCGAGCAGCGTGATCGGGATCGCGAAGAGCCCGAGCGCGGCGAAGAACGAGCCGACCACCGCGCCCACGTCCACCGCGTCCAGGCCCTCGACGGCCACGTCCAGCACGGGCCGCGCGAGGAACGGCGTCACGGCGACGAAGAGCGCGGCCACGAGCACGATGAAGCCGAGCAGCCTCGCCTCGGGCCGCCGGTCGGCGATCCGCCCGCCCAGCCAGTAGCCGAGCGAGAGGTAGACGAGGATCAGGCCGATGATGTTCGCCCAGACGATCGTCGACGAGCCGAAGTAGGGCGCGAGCAGGCGCGAGGCGGCGATCTCGGTCGCGAGCGTGCCCGCGCCGGCCGTGAAGACCACGACCGACAGGCGCAGCCTGAGGCGCGCCGCTTCCTCCCGGGTCGAGACCGCCTCGGCCACTCGCGATAAGCCTAGTTCGGTCGTCAGGGCGCGAGCCGCAGGCAGACGACCGCGCAGTCGTCGTCCAGGTCGCCGCCGCCGAAGGCGCGGACGTCGGCGACGAGGGCGTCCACGAGCGCCTGCGCGCCCAGCGCAGCGTTGTCGGTGAGGAACGCGTCGAGCCGCGCCTCGCCGTAGAGATCCCCGTCCTGCCGCGTCTCGAGGACGCCGTCCGTGAAGAGGACGACCGACGCGCCGGGCTCGACGGCGACGCGCTCCTCCCCGTACTCCTGGCCGCCGTCGATCCCGAGCGCGAGCCCGGGCGCCGGCAGCACCTGCACGGTTCCGTCCGGCCGGACGAGCCGCGCTGGCGGGTGGCCGGCGTTCGCGGCGGCGAGCTCGCCGGTCTTCGGGTCGAGGACGGCGTAGATCATCGTCAGGAACTTGCCGAGCGCGATCTCCTCGACGACGACGTCGTTCGCGCGCGCGAGGAACGCCCCGGGCTCCGGGTAGGAGCGGGCGAGCGCGCGGAAGGTGAACTTCGCCATCGCCATGTCCGCGGCGGCCTCGATCCCCTTGCCGACCACGTCGCCGACGCACACGGCGACCCGTCCGTCCTCGAGCGGGAGGACGTCGTAGACGTCGCCGCCGACGTCGACCTTCGACGCCGACTCGTAGACGTGGCCGATCTCGAGACCCGGAACCTCGGGCAGCGCGCTCGGGAGGAGCGATCGCTGCATCGTCTCGGTGAAGTCGCGCTGCTGCTGGAGCCAGGCGGGCGTTGTCGATCGCGAGCCCCGCCTGCGCGGTGACGGCGGTCGCGGTCTCGAGCGCGTCGGCGTCGAGCGGCCGCGACGGGTCGAGCGAGATCAGCGTCAGCACGCCGACCACCTCCGCCGGCGTGACGAGCGGGACGATCGCGGCCGTCGCGCCCTTCGCCAGGAACGGCCCGAGGAACGGGTCGTCCAGGCCGACCGAGCCCGGCCCGGGGGCGAGGAGGGACTCGCGGCTTTCGACGACGCGCGCGAAGTTCGGATCATCGAGCGGGCGCGGGCGGCCGAAGACGGCGGCGGCCGCGCCGTGGAGGGCCGGGTCGGCGACGTGGATCGAGCGCGTCTCGAGCACCTCGCGGCGGCCGTCCGGCATGCGCACGACCGCGGCGTCGACGCCGAGCAGCTCGACCATCGTCGCCGCGACGACCTCGAGCGTCCCCTCGAGGGAGAGACTGCGTGCGAACTCGTTCGTGATCTGCCAGAGGCCGCGGAGCTGGCGGGCGCTCCGCCGCTCGGAGGCGAGCGTCCGCTCGAGGACGCCGCTGAGCTGCTTCGTGCGCTCGTGCAGGCGAGCGTTCTGGACTGCGACGGCCAGCTGGCTCGAGAGCGCGACGAGGAGGCCCTCCTCCCCCTCGCGGTAGGGCCGCGGCCGCTCACCGAAGACGGCGAGCGCCCCGATCACCTCGTCGCCGACCGCGAGCGGGATCACGAGCGCCCGCCGCACGCCGGCCTCGGCGATCGCAGACTCGAGCCCGATCAGGCGCAGATCGCGCCGCAGGTCGGGGATGACGACGAACCCCTGCGTCCGGGCCGGGCCGAGCGCGACCTCGAGCAGCCGCTCGGCGAGCGCCGGATGGTCGCCGGCCAGCCCGCGCGACGCGGCCGCGACGAACTGCTCGCCCTCACGCAGGTAGATCCCGACCGGCGCCTCGTCCGTCAGCTCGGCGATCCGCTCCACCGCCGTGTCGAGCGTGTGCGCGAGCGAGAGCTGCGCGATCGCCTGGCTCACGACCGCGACCACCGTCTGCGACCGCTCGAGCGCCTCGACGACGAGCTGCGCCCGCCGCGTCCGCCTGAGCGCGACGGCGGCCCGCGCGGCGAAGGCGGAGATCGTCTCGGCCGCGGCGACGTCGTCCGGGCGCGGCGAAGACGAGCTCGAGCGCGCCGGCGGCCGGCGCTCCGAGCGCCACGATCGCCGACCGGCCCTCGATCGTCCCGGCGCGGGCGCCGCCCTCGCCTCGTTCCAGCGCCTCCGCGATCGCGGCCGCGTCGGCGGGCGGCTCCCCGGCGTCGCCGTGGGCGGCGAGGAAAACCGGCCTCGCGTCCGCCTCGATCCGCCAGAGCGCAACGCGGGTCGCCCCGGTCGCGCCGGCGACCAGGCGGACGACGTGCTCGGCGAGCTCGCGCTCGTCAGAGCCGGACGCGAGCGCCTCGCCTGCTAGCTCGAGGGACAACCCAGCCCGGTCGGCGCCGCCGTCGGCCGACCCGAGCGAGCCGTCGAGGGCGAGCGCGAGCTCGACCTGCGCAGCCGCGAGCCGGGCGAGCGCCGTCTCCGCGTCGTCGAACGACGGCCCGGCCCGGTAGAGCTCCACGGCGCCCGCGTCCCCGACGGGCACGACGAGCGCCCGGTCTGCGTGCGCGAGCGCGGCAGCGCGCCGGACCGCCACCGGCGCGGCGTCGCCGCGCGGACCGAGCCCGAACTCCCGCGCGTCCGCGCCGAGGTCGCCGGGCGCGAGGCGGGTTCCCTCGAGCTCGGCCGCGAGCACGCCTGAGCGTGTCCAGAGGGCCCGCACCGCCAGACCGTCGCCCGCGCCGCCCGCCCGGACGACGACGAGATCGGCGCCTGCGCCGCGGGCGGCCGCCTCGGCGATCCGGTCGAGCGCGACGGCGAGCGAGCCGCCGCCGGCGAGCAGCCGCGTGGCCTCGGCGAGGCCGTCCAGCGTCTCCGAATCGGGCCCCGGCGCGGTCGCCGCGAGGCCGAGCACGGGCGTCGATGCCTGCATGCACCGATTATGGCGGCGGCCCGCGGGAGGGTGGTTCGGCTTGCGGCCGTCCGTGCGAGCGGGAAGAATCCCGCGGATGGCCGCTCCGGCACCCCGTCGCGCGCCGAGACCCGCATTCCGACCTTTGCCCTCGCCGCTCCAGCGATCGCTCGTGCGCGAGCGCGCGCGCCGGCGTGCCCGCGTCGAGCACGAGCGCGAGAAACGGCACGCCAGGCGGCGCTTCCTCGTCCTCCTCCTGACGCTGCTCTTCGTCGCCACGGTGCTCGCCCTGACGATCTGGGATCAGATCCAGGCGCTCTTCGGCCTATGACCTTCGGCCAGACGCGGGGGCAGACGGCGTTCATGTCGCCGGGCGAGGGCCTCGCGTGGATGGCCGCGGTCGTCCTCACGCTGTCGCCGTTCTTCGGCTGGTACTCGGGATCGATCGGCGGGCTGCAACTCTCGGTGCTCGGCTGGGACACGGGGCTCGTCGGCAAGCTCGTCCTCCTGGTCGGGCTCGCGACGATCGTCCTGCTCGTCCTGCGGGCGACCGGCGTCGAGCTGCCGCCCTCGGTGCCGCTCGGGATGGTGATCGCAGGGCTCGGCGCGTTCGCGACGGTCCTCGTGCTCGTCCGGCTGCTCGCGGTGCCCGACGACTACGTCGAGCTCGGCCGCTCGATCGGGATCTGGATCAGCCTGGTGGCGGCGCTGCTGCTGATCGTCGCGGGTCTGTTGAAGTCAGCCGAAGAAGTCTGAGGAATCCGAGCGCGACCGCCGCGCCGAGCAGGGCGCCGGCGAGGACGTCGCCGGGGTAGTGCACCCCGACGTACACGCGCGAGAACCCGATCAGGACGGCGAGCAGGGCCAGCCAGCGCCAGACGCCGCGGCCGACGAGCACGGAGAGGATCACGGCGCCCGCGGCGCTCGTCGCCGCGTGGCCGGACGGGAACGACGACGCGACCGTCCCCGTGATCAGCGGGTCGGGCTCGGCGATCACCTCGAAGGGCCGCGGGCGGTCGACGGCCGTCTTGAGCGCGGTCGCGAGCAGGTCGCTCGTCCAGACGCAGCCCGCCGTGACCATCGTGGTCCGGAAGACCGGCAGCTTCGCCCAGAGCGCGAGCGGCGGCGCGAGGGCGATCCAGACGAGGCCGCCGTACCCGGCGAGCGTGACGGCGACGAAGAGCGGGTCGAGCAGCCCGACGCGGTGCTCGACGACCCAGACCAGGATGTCCCGGTCGACCCCCGTCGTCAGGCCCGCAGGAGCTGGCGGGTCGAGGCGAGCAGCCGCTCGGCGTCGAACGGCTTGCCGATGAACGCCTGGGCGCCGCGCTCCTGCGCCTCGCCCTCGGCGTCCTCGTCCGCCTTGCCGCTGAACATGACCACCGGGATCGAGTCGAGCCCATGGCGCTCGCGGACGAGGCGGAGCATCTCCCACCCGTCGACGCCCGGCATCATCACGTCGAGGAGGATCAGGTCGGGGGCTGCTCCTCGAGCGCGACCAGGCCCTCGTCGGCATTCGACGCCTCACGCACCTCGCAGCCGTCGAGCTCGAGGTTCGCGCGCAGGTAGCTCCGGAGGCCGGCGTCGTCGTCGACGATCAGGACGAGCGCGCGGCCTGCGCTCTTCGCCGGGCGGGAGTCGCCGAGGAACTTGTCGAGATCGCCCTGACGGAACCGCCGGTGCCCGCCCGGCGTGTAGAACGCCGCGAGCCGTCCGCTGTCGGACCACTTCCGAATCGTGCTCTGTGCGACCCCGAGGTACCTGGCGGCCTGGCCCAGCGTCAGCCAGTCGGCCGGAGCCGCAGAGCCCTCTGTCGTCGACCGTCTCGCGTTGTCGTCCGCCATCGCCCTCTGAATTCTCTCCAAACCCTCGTGTTCCTGACGTGGTCGTACCAGTTACGGCGCCGTCGAAACCGTCACCGTCTGCGTGACGGGCGGCAGCGTACCCGGTACGAGCGTCCGAACGAGCGTCTGCGAGCCGCCGGGCTCGGGGGATTCCTCGACCGCGCGGCCGACGGCGAGCCCGGCGAAGAAGACGAGGGCCATGAGCAGGATCCCGCCGGCGATCGCGAGCCAGCGGCGCCGGCGGGCGCGGCGCGCCTCGCGCCGGTCGCGCGCGCGGCGCTCCCTGGTCGGCTCGATGACGGTCACGGCCGGTAGTCCGTTGCCCCGCGCGAGTACCGGCCGAACGCGGCGTCGCCGACGAGCGCCGCATCGCGGAGCCCCGCCTGCGCGCGCGGCCGCGTCGACTCGACCACGATCTCGCGCACCCAGTCCTCCGAGCCCGCGTACGTGCGGGCCAGCTCGGCCAGCGTGAACGTCTGCCCGATCCGGCGGCGGAGCTCGTCCTGGACGGCGTCGACGAGCTCGGCCAGCTGCCCGGCGCGCGGCGGCGTGCGCTCCTCGGCGAGCCGGCGGACGCCCTCGTCCCACTGGTTGCGGGCAACGTCGACGCTCACGCCGCCGTCCTCGGCCGCCTCGGCGCACCGCGCGTCGGGGCACCACCGCTCCCCGACCTCGTCGACGATCCGCTCCCCGAGCTCGTACCCCGGCCGCGCGAGCGCGAAGGCCGCGTGGGCGTGGAGGCACTTGAGCGCGCCGGGCGTCCGCGTCCCCGCGATGCCGACGTCGAGCTCCGGCCGCAGCCGGCGCTGCTCGGCATCCGCGCGGGCGAGGCTCTCGCCGAGTGCCGGATCCTCGGCGGCCGCGCGGGTCCAGCGGCTCACGCCCGCCCTCCGCCTCGGAGCGGGCGAGCGCGGCCACGAGCCACGGGCAGGTCAGGTAGTACGTCGTCGGAAACGGGCTGCCGTCATCCGTGAACGCAGGCTGCTCCGTGACCGCCGGGAATCCGTGCTCGCAGCGGACCGCGACGCGGCGGAATGGCCTGGCGGGCCGGCCGAGCTGCCGGGAAACGACGGCCTGGTCGTCCATCGGATCATCGTACCCAGGCCCTCCCGGCCCTCACCGGCCGACGCCCGTGACGATGAAGAGGCGCTCCCCCGGGCGCACGAGGCCGAGCTTGCGCGCCTCCCGCTCGACGAACACGCTCGACCGCGACGAGGCGATCTTGTGCTCGAGCGTCTCCTGGTCGCGCTCGAGCGAGGCGATCTCCGCCTTGCGCTCGGCGACCGTCTCGCGCGCGCTCAGGTAGGCGCGGACCGGGTGGACGTAGGCGGCGGCGATCGCGGCGAGGCCGATCACCGCCAGCCAGCGCAGCGCGAGCGAGCGGCGGCGCGGACGGCGGGCGGATCGGCGGGATGCGGGTCGGCGCGACACGGGACCAACCCGATTCGCCTGCGCCGCGCGGGCTCCTGCCCGCGATTCAGGCCGTCTCGACCTTGATCAGGTTCGTGGTTCCCGGGATGTTCACGGCCGTGCCCGCGGTGATGACCACGCGGTCGCCCGGTGCGACGATGCCGGTCTGGCGAGCCGCCTCGAGCGTCCGGGCCCACAGGTCCTCGACGTCCATGCATTCGACGATCTCGGCCGGGACGATCCCCCACTCGATCGCGAGCTGCTGGGCGGCGTGGTGCTTGTGCGTCGCGGCGATCACCGGCCGCCGGGGCCGGTGCCGGGCGACGGCGGACGCGGTGCGGCCGCTGTACGTCGGGACGAGGATCGCCTTCGCGTCGAGCGCCTCGGCGATGTCGCAGGCCGCGTTCGACATCGCCTCGCCGACCGACGCGTACGGCTCGTCGGGATCCGTGTCGAGCTCGTGCCGGTAGGCGAGGCTCGGCTCGACGGCGCGCGCGATGCGGTCCATCATCTTGACGCTCTCGACCGGGAACTGGCCGACGGCCGTCTCGCCGGAGAGCATCACCGCGGACGTCCCGTCGAGGATCGCGTTCGCGACGTCGCTCGCCTCGGCCCGCGTGGGCTCGGCATGCGAGATCATCGACTCGAGCATCTGCGTGGCCGTGATCGCCGGCTTCCCGCGCTCGAGCGCCGCGAGCAGGATGCGCTTCTGGACGAGCGGCACCTCGGCGGGGCCGATCTCGACGCCGAGATCGCCGCGGGCGACCATGACCGCGTCGGAGAGGCGGAGGATCCCGCTCAGGTCGTCGACGGCCTCCGCCTTCTCGATCTTCGCGATCACCTGCGCGGTGGAGCCCGCCTCGTGCAGGAGCTCGCGCAGCTGGCGCACGTCGTTCGCCGAGCGGACGAACGAGAGCGCGACGAAGTCGACGTCGAGCCCGAGTGCGAACTCGAGGTCGGCGACGTCCTTCTCCGTGAGCGACGGGATCGGCAGCGGAACGCCCGGGACGTTCACGCCCTTCCTGGCCGTGACCGGGCCGCCGATCACCACGGTCGCCTGGACGCGCCCGGTCTCCACGGCCTCGACACGCAGGCGGACGAGCCCGTCGTCGATCAGGATGTCGTCGCCCGGCCGGAGCACCTCGGGAAGCACGGACGGACTGATCGGCAGTGCGCCGTCGATGTCCGTGTCCGCGTCGCCGACCACGGTCACGTCCTCGCCCTTGACGAGCACCCGCGGCTCGGCCGCGCCGCCGATCCGGAGCTTCGGCCCCTGCAGGTCGGCGATGAGGGCGAGCGGCCGGCCGGCGCGCTCCTGGGCAGCGCGCACCGCCGCGGCGCGGGCCGCGTGCTCCTCGTGCGTCCCGTGGGAGAAGTTGAGCCGCGCGCCGTCCATCCCGGCCGCGACGAGGGCGTCGAGCGCCTCGGGGCTGTCGCTCGCGGGCCCGATCGTGCACACGATCTTCGTCCGCCGGAGCCCCGCGCGCCCGCTCCCCCCTGGCGGTCCGGTGTTCACGAGCCCAAGGTAGCCGAGCGAACGGCCGCCGCCGAGCGGATCTCGTTCGGTCTCGCGCGTGATTCGACCCCGGGGACCCCCTCGCAGCACCCCTCGCTGTTCAGCCTACTCGCGGAAGGTGTGCCGTGTCTCGCGCGGATCGTGTCGGAAGCGTCACGGCCGGCGTGCCGGATCTCGCGCACGGGCGACCGCCGCGGCCTCGAGCGCTGCGACTAGGCGCGCGCCGCGGCCGCACGCGGGAACGCGTTCCAGCCCGGGTACTCGGCGCGGTCGCCGAGCTCCTCCTCGATCCGGAGGAGCTGGTTGTACTTCGCGACGCGGTCGCTCCGCGAGGGAGCGCCGGTCTTGATCTGGCCGACGCCGGTCGCGACGGCCAGGTCGGCGATGGTCGTGTCCTCCGTCTCGCCCGAGCGGTGCGACATGACCGCCGCGTAGCCGGCCGAGCGGGCGAGCTCGATCGCGTCGAGCGTCTCGGTCAGCGTCCCGATCTGGTTGACCTTCACGAGGATCGCGTTCCCGGCGTCGAGCTCGATGCCGCGGCGCAGCCGCTCGACGTTCGTGACGAACAGGTCGTCCCCGACGAGCTGGACGCGGTCGCCGAGGCGCTCGGTCAGCGCGCGCCACCCGTCCCACTCGTCCTCGGCGAGCGGATCCTCGATCGAGACGATCGGATGGCGCTCGACGAGGTCAGCCCAGAACCCGACCATCTCGTCCGGGTCGAGCTCGCGG
The DNA here is from genome assembly GCA_963696365.1 of uncultured Actinomycetes bacterium. Lineage (GTDB taxonomy): Bacteria > Actinomycetota > Thermoleophilia > Gaiellales > Gaiellaceae > CAVOKD01. The sequence goes on along the minus strand of CAVOKD010000007.1, from coordinate 71,800 downwards.
CCCTCGCCCGGCAGGCGGTAGCGGCCGTCGCGCCACACCTCGGTCGCGGCGGGATCGAGCGCGATCGCGACGCGCTCGCGGTGTCCGGCCCGCTCCGCCGCCTCGAGCACCGCCTCGATCGCGGCCTCGGTGGACGGGAGGTCGGGCGCGAACCCGCCCTCGTCCCCGACGGCGGTGGCCAGCCCGCGCTCGTGCAGGAGCGCGCGCAGCGCGTGGAAGACCTCGGCGCCGATCCGCAGGCCCTCGGCGAACGACTCCGCGCCGGCCGGCACGACCATGAACTCCTGCAGGTCGAGCGAGTTCTGCGCGTGCGCGCCGCCGTTGATCACGTTCAGCATCGGCACCGGAAGGACGTGCGCCTCCTCGCCGCCGACCCAGCGGTAGAGCGGGACGCCGGCCTCGGCCGCGGCGGCGCGGGCGACGGCGAGCGACACGCCGAGGATGGCGTTCGCGCCGAGGCGGCGCCTTGTTCGGCGTGCCGTCGAGGGCGAGGAGCGCCTCGTCCACCTCGCGCTGCGCGGCCGCGTCCAGCCCGACCGACGGCGCCGGCGATCTCGCCGTTCACGTTGGCGACCGCCTGCCCGACCGCCTTGCCGCCGTACTCGGCGCCGCCGTCGCGCAGCTCGACCGCCTCGAACTGCCCGGTTGACGCGCCCGAGGGCACCGCGGCGCGGCCCCGCGCTCCCGACCTGAGCTCGACGTCGACCTCGACCGTCGGGTTCCCGCGCGAGTCGAGGATCTGCCGTCCGTGCACCGCCGCGATCTCGCTCACTCCGCTCCCTTCCCGAGCTCCTTGGCCTGGTCGAAGAACCGATCCTGCTCCGCGAGCGGCAGGCGCGCAAACTCGACCCCGTCCGCGGCGGCCAGCCGCTCGGCCGCCTCGACGCGCTCGCGGAACCGCCCGGTCGCCGCCCGCAGCGCGAGCTCCGGGTCGACGTTCAGCCGCCGCGCGACGTTGACCGCGGCGAAGAGGACGTCGCCGAGCTCCTCGAAGTGACGCGCCTCGGCCTCCGTCTCGGGCCGTGGATCGTCGGCCGGAAGCTCCGCGCGAGCTCCGCGACCTCGTCGGCGAGGTCGCCGAACGCGCCGGCCGCGTCCGGGTACTCGAACCCGACCGTCGCCGCCCGCCGCTGCACCTTCTTCGCGAGCACGAGCGCCGGGAGCGACGTCGGGCACGTCGTGGAAGATCCCCTCGCGTCCCTCCTGCTCGGTCTTCAGCTCCTCCCAGCGCGCCTTGACGCGGCCCGGCCGTCGCGGCCTCGGCGTCGCCGAACACGTGCGGGTGCCGCCGGATGAGCTTGTCGTGGACGCGATCGGCCACGGTCGCGAGGTCGCCGGCGCCGCGCTCCTCGAGGAGCAGGGCGAGGAAGTAGGTCTGGAAGAGCAGGTCGCCGAGCTCGTCGAGCAGCTTCTCGTCGTCGCCGGCGAGCGCCGCGTCCGCGACCTCGTACGCCTCCTCGACCGTGTGCGGGACGATCGTGCGCTCGGTCTGCTCACGGTCCCACGGGCAGTCGCGGCGGAGCCGCTCGGTCAGCGCCTGAAGCTCGACGAGCGCCCGGGCGAGCGCCTCGCCCACGCGGCTACCTCCCGGTCGAGGTGGCGGTGTCGGTCGAGCCGGAGGTGTCGCCGTCAGTGCCGACGGTCGAGGTCGCGCCGCTCTCGGTCGGCACGGTCGTCGCGGGCGGCTCGTAGCCGGCGGCGTAGACGACCGGGAACGCCTTCTCGAGCTCCTTCACGAACGCCTCGACGGACTTGTTCTTGCGCTCGTCCTCGAGCTGCGAGCGGATCGAGTCGCGCAGGTCGTCCAGGTCCTGCGTCTGCTCGGGCTTGACGTCGCTGATCGGCATGATGATGTGCCAGCCGAACTGCGTCTTGATCGGCTTCGAGATCTCGTTCGTGTCGAGCGAGAAGGCGGCCTTGTCGAACTCGGGGACGGTCGAGCCCTGCTGGACGGGGATCTTCCCGCCGAACTTCGCCGAGCCGGTGTCCGTCGAGTTCTCCTTCGCGAGCTTCGCGAAGTTCGCGCCGTCCTGGAGCTCCGCGTAGCAGCTCGTCGGCCTTCTTCTCCGACTTGACGAGGATGTGGCGCACGTCGCGGCTCGCGGGCTGCGTGAACTGCGCCTTGTTCTTCTCGTAGTACTGCTCGATGTCGGCGTCGGTCACGCCGACTTCCTTCGTCACGTCCTCGAAGAGCTTCTCCTGGAGGATCTGCGCCTTGATCTCCTCGCGCGCGTCCTCCTCGTTCAGGCCCTCGCGGGCGAGCGCCTTGACGAACTCCTCGTCCTTGCCCTCGAAGTTCTCCTTCTTGATCTGCTCGATCCGCTTGTCGACTTCCTCGTCGCTGACGGTCACGTCGCGCTCCTCCGCCGCCTGCTGGAAGCGGTAGCGCTGGACGAGGAAGGCGACCGCGCGGCCCTTGAGATCCTGGTACTCGGGCGTCCCGACCTTCGGGAACTCGCGCTTGTTGTTCTCGTAGCTCTTCTCCGCGCGGGCCATCAGGTCGTCGAACTGGTCCTTCGGGACCTCGGTGTCGCCGACGACCGCGATCGCGTCCGCCGGAACCGAGGTCTCGTCGTCGCCGCCGCAGGCGCCGAGGGCCAGGACGGCCAGGATCGCGGCGAGCGCGAGCGTCAGCGCGCGAGCGAGGGTGAAGGGGAATTCGCGTGAGTGCCATTCGGAAGAAACGGCCGCCTACCCGGCCAGCCGTAGGCCGAGGATAGCAGCGAGCAGCGCAAGGGCGGCGGGGGTACCGTCACCCCTCTGCGAGACCTCCTTGCGGGCCGACGAGTACACGGCCGTGGGGGCCGTCCGGCGGAGCTCCCGCAGCTCGTCCGAGCCGAGCACGAGCGGGCCCGACCGTCACCTTTCCGCCCCGCAGGACGAGGAAGTCGCCGCCGAGCCGCGCGAGCTTCAGCTTCGCCTCCTGGATCGCGAACAGGTTCTCGACCGGCTCCGGCATCGGGCCGTAGCGGTCCTCGCTCGCCGCGCGCAGCTCGCGCAGCTCGTCCTCGTCCTCGACTAGCGCGAGCCGCCGGTGGAGGTCGATCTTCTGCGCCTCGGCGTCGATGTAGGCGGCCGGGACGTACGCGTCGACCTGGGCCTCGACCCGGACCGGGCCGGGCGATCGGGCGGCGCGTCCCGGACAGCTCGGCGACCGCCTCGCCGAGCAGCTCGAGGTAGAGCTCGAAGCCGATCGCCGCGACGTGGCCCGGACTGCTCGGCCCCGAGGAGGTCGCCGGCGCCGCGGATCTCGAGGTCGCGCATCGCGATCTGGAAGCCGGCGCCGAGCTCGGTGTGGTCGGCGAGCGCGGCGAGCCGGGCGCGCGCCTCCGGGGTCAGCTCCTGCCCGTCGGGATAGAAGAGGTACGCGTGCGCGGTCACGTCGCTCCGGCCGACGCGCCCACGGATCTGGTAGAGCTGGGCGAGTCCGAGCATGTCGGCCCGCTCGACGATCAGGGTGTTGGCCTCCGGGATGTCGAGGCCGGACTCGATGATCGTCGTCGTCACGAGCACGTCCGCGTCGCCGGCGAGGAACGAGAGCATGCGGTCCTCGAGCTCGCGCTCGGGAAGCTGGCCGTGGACGACGACGAAGCGAAGCTCCGGGCAGAGCTGGCGAAGCGCCTCGGCGCGCTCGTCGATTGTCTCGACTCGGTTGTGGAGGTAGAACGACTCGCCGCCGCGCTCCTTCTCGCGCTCGAGTGCGACCTTCACGAGCTCCTCGTCGTACTCGCCGACGTGCGTGCGGATCGGGCGGCGGCCCTGCGGCGGCGTCTCGATCACGCTGATGTCTCGCAGGCCCGAGAGCGACATGTGCAGCGTGCGCGGGATCGGCGTCGCGCTCATCGCGAGGACGTCGACCTCGAGGCGCAGCTGGCGCAGGAGTTCCTTCTGCGCGACGCCGAAGCGTTGCTCCTCGTCGAGCACGACGAGCCCGAGATCCTTCGCGGCGACGTCACGCGACAGGACGCGGTGCGTGCCGACGAGGACGTCGACCTTCCCGTCCGCGTAGTCGGCCAGGATCCGCTTGACGTCGGCCGGCTTGCGGAAGCGCGAGACCATCTCGACCGTGACCGGGAGATCGCGGTAGCGCTCGCGGAAGGTGTTCCAGTGCTGCTGCGCGAGGATCGTGGTCGGCGCGAGGACGAGCGTCTGCCGGCCGGCGGCGGCCACCGCGAACGCCGCCCGCACGGCCACCTCGGTCTTGCCGTACCCGACGTCGCCGCAGACGAGCCGGTCCATCGGGCGCGGCGCCTCGAGGTCCTCCTTCACCGCCTCGATGGCGCGATCCTGGTCCGGCGTCTCGACGTACGGGAAGCTCGCCTCGAGCTGGCGGAGGAGGTCGTCCTCCGTGTCGTAGGCGACACCGGGCGCCCGCTGGCGCTGCGCGTAGAGCGCGAGCAGCTCGCCGGCCAGCTCGCGGGCGCCGTTCCGCGCCCGCGTCTTGACCAGCTGCCACGCCTTGCCGCCGAGCTTCGAGAGCGCCGGCGAGGCGGCGTCGCCGCCGACGTAGCGCGAGACCTTCCCGATCTGCTCGTGCGGGACGTAGAGCCGGTCGTCGCCCTTGAACGCGAGGAAGAGGTAGTCGCGCGTGACGCCGGCGACCGTCTTCGTCTCGAAACCGAGGAGCTTCCCGATCCCGTGGTCCTCGTGGACGACGTAGTCGCCCGTGCGGAGGTCGGCGAAGCTCTGAAGCGCGCGGCCGAGCCGCGCATCGGCGCGCGGGGGACGCTTGCGGAAGACCTGGGTGTCCGGGAGGAGCACGAGCCCGAGGTCACGGGAGACGAACCCGCGCCGTGCCGGCGAGACGGCGAAGCGGAGCGCCGCGTCCGCGGGCAGGTCGTCGCCCGGCTCGAGCAGCTCGGGCTCACCCTTGCGCAGGAGCTCCTTCGTGCGGAGGGCCTCGCCGCGGTGCGCGAAGCCGACGACGACGCGGTGCCCGGCGCGGAGGAAGCTGCCGAGGTCGCGCTCGGCCTCCGAAAGCCCGCGCGCGGCGACTGCGGGCCGTTGCGCCTCGAAGGCGTGCGGCTGGCCCAGCCGGGAGCTGGTCGAGGCGGATCGTCCCGTCGAGCGCTAGCTCGTGCCCGAGCTCCTCGGCCCAGAGCTCGCGGACGGCCGCCTCGTCCCAGACGAGATCGGGGGTCGGGAGCGGCGGCACGAGGTCGTCGGGCGGCCCGGCCGGCTCGTCGTCGTCGCGCAGGGTCGGCTCGACGAGATCGAGACGGCGCTCGGCGGCCGAGTGGACGAGCGCGGACTCGAGCTGACGCAGTGCGCGCTGCGTGAACGCGGAGAAGGCGCGGAGCGACTCGATCTCGTCGCCGAAGAGCTCGATCCGGATCGGCTCGCGTCCGGTCGAGGGGAAGACGTCGACGATGCCGCCGCGGACGGCGATCTGCCCGCGCTCCTCGACGCGCTCCGTTCGCGCGTACCCGGCCAGCGCGAGCCGCTCGACGAGCCCGTCCACGCCCGGCTCGTCGCCGACCGCGAGCCGGATCGCTCGGGCCGGAGCTCCGCTGGCGGCAGCCCTTCCGCGTAGCCGAGCGCCGACGCGCAGACGAGGCCGTCGGCCGCGAGCACCTCGAGCGCCCTGGCGCGCTCGCCGACGAGGTGCGCCGGGGGTTCGAGGCCGGACTCCCAGCGGACACCGCGCGAGGCGAAGAGGCCGACCGCTTCCTCGCCGAGGAACCAGCCGGCCGCCTCGGCCGCGTCCCGCGCGTCCGCGTCGTCGGCGAGCAGGCAGACGAGCGGGCCGGGACGGGCGATCCACGTGGCCGCGAGGAACAGCGGGAGGAGCGGCTCGGAGACCCGCGCCGCGCCGGGCCGGTCGACGAACGCGCGCAGGCGGTCGCTCTCGGCCAGTTCGCGCGCGAGCGCGTGCAGGGCCGGAGTCACGTCGGTGCGGGCGTTCGTCTGGTCCACGGCGACAGGCGGAACCGGGGGTTCCGCCGGGGGGATCGTACCCGGGCGGCGGCGGGCCGCCGGGCCGTTTCGCGCCCGCCTGGGCACGGTCTAGACTCGCGGCGTGCCGGGGGAGCTCGTGCCGATCGGGAGAAGGCCGAAGCTCGTCGCGTCGTTCGCCGGGCCGGGCGCGGCCGAGCGCTTCGCCGCGTGGCGTGCGGCTCACGCGGAGCTGCTGGACTCGGTGCCGGCCGAGGCGCTCCGCGTCGAGCACGCTGGAGCGGGTGCGGGCCGGACGATCCGGATCCGTATCGACGAAGGGCACCTGCCGGCCGGGCTGGGCGGCCCCGACGAAGCGGGCGCCGGCGACGGCCTTCCGCCGACGGCGGCCTGAGCGGCGAACGCGACGCCACTAAATAGACGCGCGGGCGTCTGACTTCGGGTCCCGACCCGCCCGCCTACCACGCCGAGCGTACCCCGGAAGAACGCGCGAGTGTGCGTCGCGGACGTGCCGAAAGCGTGCCGGATCGTCCCCGGCCGGCAGGCCCTCAGGGCCGCTCGTTGAACTGCCGCTGCGTCTCGTCGAGCCCCTCGCGGACGAGGGTCTCGACCGCGTCGACCCCGCGCGCGACGAGCGCGTCGACGTCCACTTCCGGGTCGAACGGCGTGAGCACCCAGTCCGCCACCGGCCGCGGGTCGCCGCGCTCCGGCCTGCCGATGCCGATCCGAAGGCGGAGGAACTCCGACGTCCCGAGCTGGCCCGCAACCGAGCGCAGGCCGTTGTGCCCCGCCAGCCCTCCGCCGAGCCTCGCCTGGATCCGCCCCAGCTCGAGGTCGACCTCGTCGTGGACGACGAGCAGGTCGCTCGGCTCCGCCTTGAAGAACCGCGCGGCCGCCGACACGGAGCGGCCCGACTCGTTCATGAACGTCTGCGGCTTCAGGATCCCGACGCGCGCGTCGTCCAGCCGGACCTCGGCCAGCTCGCCGGAGAACTTCGACCGGAACGACCCGCCGTGCCGGCGCGCCAGCTCGTCGGCCACCATGAACCCGAGGTTGTGCCGCGTCGCGGCGTACTCGCGTCCCGGATTCCCGAGCCCCGCCACGAGCAGGGACAGCGTCGGGGCCCGCTCGCCCCGACGGAGCAGGCGCACGGAGGTCTACTCCTCGGAGTCGCCGGACTCGCCCGAGGCCTCGGCCTCCGACTCGCCCGCTTCCTCGCCCTCGGCGCCCTCGGCCTCCTCGCCCTCGACGCCCTCCTCGCCCTCGAGCTCCTCGCCCTCCTCGGGCTCCGGCTCTTCCTCGACGCGCGGCTGGAACACGGTCACGATGACCGCCTCCGGGTCGTCGAGGATCGTGACGTCTTCGGGCGCGGCCAGGTCCGAGACGCGGCAGCTGTCGCCGATCTGCAGGTGGCTGATGTCCAGCTCGAGCCGGTCGGGCACGCTCATCGGCAGCGCCTCGACCGTGACCTCGCGCTGGGTCTGGCTGACGACGCCGCCCATGTTCGCGCCCTCCGACTCGCCGAGGAGCTCGACCACGACCGACGCCTGGATCGGCCGGTCGAGGCGGACCTCGTGGAGATCGATGTGGAGCAGGCGGTTCTTGGTCGGATGCAGCTGGTAGTCCTTGAGGACGGCGTGCCGCGCGTTGCCGCCGTCGCCCTCGACGACCACGTCGAGGATCGCGTGCATCCCGTGGTCGCCGGTGATGGCGCGGCGCAGATCGCGCTCGCCGACGCAGAACGCCTGCGAGTCTTTCCCGGCGCCGTAGAGGACGCCCGGGATCATCCCCTGGGTTCGCAGCCGCCGAGCCTCGGCAGAGCCGACGGACTCGCGCGCCTGCACTTCCAGCTTGATTCGCTCTCCGGCCATTTCGGCTGGCCAGTCTAGCGAGGGCGAAGCCCCCGCTGCGCTAGCCGACGAGGATCATGCGCAGCAGCATGGCGATCGGGAGCCACGCGGCGAGAGCAAAGAAGAGGGAGGTGAAGAACGCCGTGGCGACGACGTATGCATGGGTGTTGGGGTCCATAGCCGCAGTGAGTTTTGCCGCACGGAAGCAACGGCTCCCCGTTGCCCCGAGCGTCTCACTCTAGGGACGATCCGGCGATGCGCAACCGCTCGCACGAGGGATAGCCGGGCGGCCGTCGCGCACCGATTCTGAGCGCGAGGGCCGCACCTCTCATGCCTGACGCCGCACAACCTTCGAAGAGCAAGGCTGCCAAGCCGGCCACCGCGCGTCGCCGCACCGCGGCAACCGCGAACGCCGAGGCGCCCGCACCTGCGCCCGCACCCGCAGCAGACGTCGCCGCGGGCGATCCCCCCGTCGTCCGGCTCGAGATCTACGCGACCCAGGTGCCGCCCAATGCCAAGCCGGCGCCGAAGCGCCAGACCGACGCGCAAGCGGACGACGACGCGCGCGAAGGCCGGGAAGCCGGCGCCGGACACGACCGCACTCGACGAGCGCACCGCGGCGCTGGACGAGCGTGCGGCCGCTCTCGACACCCGCGAGCAGGAGCTGGCGGCACGGTCCGAAGAGCTCGACAATCGCACCCGCGAGCTGGCGGCGGCGGTGGAGACGTTCCGTGCGCACGACGCCGACCTCGCCGCGCGAGCCGAGGCGATCGCAGCGCGGGAGCAGGCGCTCGACGCCGAGGCCGATGAGCACGCGGCGCACGGCCGCGAGCTGGCCCAGCGGGCCGAGGCCCTGACCGAGCGAGAGCGCGACCTCGAGGCACGCGTCGCCGAGCTCTCCGCGAACGCGGAGCGTCAGGAGAGCGACGCCGACGTCGCCGAGCGCGACCGCGGGTTGGCGGAGCGCGAGCTCGCACTGGCCGAGGGTCGGCGCGTACTCGAGGAACGCGACGCCGAGTTCGCCACCCACGCCGAAGAGCTCAACACGGCGCGAGGCCGAGCTCGCCACCCGCGAGCGAGTGATCGCCCAGCGCGAGCGCGAGCGGGCCGAGCAGGCACTCACCCGCGCCGGCGACCAGGGCATTGCGACCGAGCGCGTCGAGCTGCAGCGTCGCGAGAAGCGCCTCGTCGAGCTGGAGCGGACGCTGCGTGAGCGCGTCCAGGGGCTCGACGCGAAGGAATCCGATCTCGACCTCGACCGCGTCCGCTGGGAGACCGAGGCCGACTTCCGCGAGCTGAAGCTCGAGGAGCGTGAGCGGGCGGTCGAGGAGCTCGAGCGGCGGCTCGCCGACAAGGAGAACGAGCTGACCGCATACGTCGCCCAGGTGCAGGGCGAGCTCCAGCGCCGCGAGCTCCACTCCGCCGGCGCGTAGCCCCCGCCGCGATCGCGCGAGAATGCGCGCGTGCGGAAGGCCAGGGCAGCCGTCGGCAGCCTCGTCTTCCTCGTTCTCGCACCCGGCGTCGTCGCGGGCCTTGTGCCCTACTGGCTGACGGGGTGGGAGGTCGAGGAGCCGCTGTCACACTGGCTTCCGCTGCGGATCCTCGGCGCGCTGCTCGCCGCGGCCGGCGTCCTCGCGCTGCTGCACGCGTTCGCGCGGTTCGTCGTCGAGGGGCTCGGAACGCCCGCGCCCGTCGCGCCGACCGAGCGCCTCGTCGTCGGCGGGCTCTACCGGTACGTGCGCAACCCGATGTACCTCGCCGTCGCGGCGACGATCGTCGGCCAGGCGCTTCTCCTGGGCCAGCTCGTCCTGCTCCCGTACGCCGCGCTCTTCGCGGTCGCAGTGGTCGCGTTCGTCCGCCTCTACGAGGAGCCGACGCTCAGCCGGAGGTTCGGCGCGGAGTACGACGCCTACCGGCGAGCTGTCCCCGGCTGGTGGCCGAGGCGCCGGCCCTGGCACCCCGCGGACTAGAGCGGCTCTTCGCCGTAGAGCCAGGCGTCGGGGGAGCGGTCGTTCCGCTCCTCCCAGCGGCGGCGCAGGTAGACGCCGAGCCCGATCAGCGGGACGCCTGGGAACACGGTCAGGACGACGACCGTCGTCCAGAGGGTCGAGTCGACGCCCGCGACTGCCAGCGCGATCACGACCGGCGCGACGCCGAGCGCGAGCGCGCCCCAGCGCCCGATCGCGTACCCGGCGACGACCTGCACGGCCGCGGCCGCGAGCAGCGCCAGGAACACGGCCACGGCAGGAAGCGACCGGTCCGCGGCCGCGAAGCCGTAGATCCACACGGCCATGGCCACGATGTAGAAGGTCGGTGCCCTGCGGGCGTCCAGTGCGTCGAGTCGGCTCATGCGCCTCCGAAATCGGTCCCGGCGCGCCGCCCCGCCCTGTTGTCCATTCGGAATGATCGGCCGAAGCGCCGCTCCGCACCATCCCCCGGCCGGGGAGCCGCGCGTCACAGCCCGGTTACTGCGGTTTTGCACTTTCCTGCTCGGGGCACGTGCTGCTCGTTCGGGATCCCCGAGAGGAGAGGAGACGAAGCATGAAGAGGAAGGTGCTTCTGCCGCTGCTCGCGCTGCTGGTGGCCGCAATGACCGCGTCCGCTGCACACGCGGTCACGCCGCTACGGCCGGCGCCGACGCCGGCGGACACGGAGAGCGTGCTGATCCTGCACGGCGCGTTCAACTACCCCGGCTACTGGTGGGACCACACGAACCTCACCGTGGCGGTGCAGGCGCATCCGAACGTCGACGCGGCCTCGCTCGAAGCCGTGCACCAGGCGATCGCCGACTGGGACTTCGCGCTGCGCCAGGAGTTCGGCGGGCTGATCACGCTCACCGACGTGACCGCCCAGTACACCGCCAAGCACAAGGCCGACATCGTGATCCACTACAACCCCACAGCCGGCGGAAACGTTGTTCGGCGGGTTCGCAGTCTGCGGGGCAACCAAGTGCGTGAACGTGATCGTGCGGTCGGACCTGATCTCCGCCAGCCGACTTCACGTACCCGCCGCAGTACCTCTACTACGTGACGATGCACGAGCTCGGCCACGCGCTGGGGCTCGGGCACGCCCAGCCGCTCACCGAGTCGACCGACCTGATGGGCTACGGCTGGCACTGGAGCAACGGAATCGTCCCGACGCTGTCGGAGTGTGATCTCGACGGAATCGCTCTACGTGTTCGCGTGGGCGCTCGACGGCGTCGACCCGTATCCCCCGACGCAGCCGTCGGTGGCCTGCGACTGAGGACCCTTGGTGAGGGGCAGCCGCTCGGCTGCCCCTCGCCGAAAACGGCGATCCACGACAGGCACTTTCAGACGACCGGTGTGGGACTGGACGCGATCGCCCTTGGCTACGCGGCGGGCCGCACGACAACCGCACCGCAGCGGCCGCCCGGCTCGAGGGTCGCGTCGCCGACCACGATGTACGATGTGAGCGTCGTGGTCGAGGAGGTCGCCGGCCCGGAGCGGTCGATCGTCGACGTGACGGAACATGGTCTGGGCTACAAGGCCAGTGTCGATGTCCTCATCGCGGACGTCGACACGGACGTCGTAGAGGACGGACATGGCGCGAGGTCTATCAGCCGGCCGGCTTCGGTACCACCCGCGGAACCAAGAGGCCGCAAGCCCGCTTGCGCCTAGCAGTCGTCTTAGAAGAGCTGGTTCTTTCCGACCCGTGACGATCTGTATCGGCCCGTAACGGGACGTGCGGGATTAGCAGGGGTTTCCGCGTGTCTGCCGCCCTTGCCCGTGCCGTCTCGTTTCGCCCTGTGCTGACGCGCTCGTTAGCAAACGGTTAGCAACCGGGTTCAGTTCGGGGTCGGGCTGTCCCCGCGCGGCGCAAACGCCAGCGGTTCCCCGCACGCCCCGCATCGCTCCGGCACGACCCATGAAGCCGTGACGCTCGAGCTCGCCCCCGCATCGGTCTATCCGCTGATAACAGACCCGATCGCAGGGGTCGAACTCGACCATCGGTCAGTGGAACGCCTTCACCGGCGTACTTCGATACAGAGCAAGTACGGCGACGAATCCAGCCGACGGCGTCGAACCGTCGCGTCCGACGACCTTGCCAGACGGCTCGAGAGGGGATTGATCGAGATGACTGCACCGCGAACACTTCTGATTTCTCCGCCGAGGACGGTCCTCTTCGGCCTCGTTGCGGTCGCGGCGCTCCTCGTCTCGACGTGGACCGCCGGTCTCGCGCGGGCGGACGCGTACGAGGCCCCGACGCCTTGGGTCGCGAGCGACAAGCCGGACTACGCTCCTGGCGAAGCGGTCACGTTGAACGGTGGGGGGTGGTCGCCGGGCGAGACGGTGCAGATCCGCGTCAACGACGACGCTGGGCGAACGTGGAGCCGAGATGCGACCGTCACAGCGACCGCCGACGGGTCGATCAGCGATCAGTTCGCCTTGCCGGACTGGTTCGTCGCGACGTACACGGTGACCGCGACCGGGTCGACAGGGACGAGCGCGTCGGCGAGCTTCACCGACGGCAACGTCGTCGTCCGCGCACGGAGCGCGCCGAACAGCCCGTTGGGCGTCACTTTCCCGGCAGCGTCCGTGAGGCGGTTCAACAACACGACCTGCACGGCGCCCTCGACGGCGTCGAACACCAACGCCTTTACGACCAATGCGAACAACAACAACTACACGAACTCCACGGTTTCCTCGAACAATTCGCAGTCCGCGAGCATCACTGCGCCCGCGACAATCACGAGCGCGGGGACGACGTACACCTTCTCCGGCTGGGCGGCCGACAGCCCGGCCGAGCTCGCGGTGTCGACGGCCGGCACGACGGGATGCTTCCACCGCACGACCCCGAACCAGGGCAACGACCCTGCCTGGAACGTGACGGCGAATTACGTCGCCGTACCGACGAACAGCGCGCCCGCGATTGCGGCCAACAACGCGGCTGTCACGGTGAGCGAGGGCCAGACCGCGACGAACGCGGGCACGTGGACGGACGCGAACGCCGGCGACACGGTGACGCTCTCGGCGTCCGTCGGCACGGTGACGAAGTCCGGCACGAACGCTTCCGGCACCTGGTCCTGGTCTCTCGCGACGACGGACGGGACCGATCAGAGCCAGACGATCACGATCACCGCGAACGACGGAACCACGACCAGGCAGACGACGTTCGCCCTGACGGTCGACAACGTGCCTCCCACGGTCACGCTCGCCGCGGGCAACGACATCTCGGTCGACGAGGGCGCGACGGAACACACGTACAGCTACACGATCTCGGACCCGGGCGCGGACACCGTCAGCTCTGTCTCGACCGGCTGCGGTGCCGAGGGGACAAAGGTCCCGGGCTCCGACACGAACACGAATACGTCGGGCTCGTTCAAGTGCACGTTCGACGACGGCTCGGGCACGTCCACCGTCAGCGCGAGCGCCACGGACTCCGACAACGCGACCGGCGCAACCGCGACCCAGACCGTGTCGATCGCAAACGTGAATCCGACGGCTACCTTCCCGGCGACCAGCACGGTCACCGAGGGAAGCGCGCAGACCTTCGCGTTCACGAGCCCCTCCGATGCGTCGGGCGACGACACTGCCGCCGGCTTCCACTACGCCTACTCGTGCACCGGCGCATCGCTCGCCGGCGCGTCGTATGCGGACGCGGGCCGGCCACCTCGCTGAGCTGTCCCGCGAGCGCGTTCGACGATGGTCCGGGAAGTCAGACGGTTCGCGCTCGAATCATCGATCGTGACGGCGGATTCACGGAGTACTCAACGGCCGTGACGATCGAGAGCGCTCCGCCGACCGGGTCGCTCGCGAACAGTGGCCCCATCGACGAAGGCGGCTCGGCGACCGTGACGTTCTCCGACCAATCGGATGCGTCGAGCACGGACACGGCCTGCCGGCTTCCACTACGCGTACGCCTGTGACGACGGCTCGCTGGCCGGCGCCACCTATGCCGGAGGCGGTACGTCGGCTTCGAAGCAGTGCACCTTCATCGACGACGGGACCCACACGGTGCGGGCGCGGATCATCGACAAGGACGGGGACTCTTCGGAGTACACGACCAACGTCGTGGTCAACAACGCGCGCCCGGTCGTGACGCCCGCCAACGGCCAGAGCTCGAACGAGGGCGCGACGACGCCGTTCGACCTCGGCTCGTTCTCCGACCCCGGTGCGAACGACGGCCCCTGGTCGGTGGACATCGACTGGGGCGACGGGTCCGGCCCCGCCGGGCTCGACGTGAACGCCAGGGGTTCGCTCGGGTCGCAGACCCACGCATATGCCGACGACGGCGCCTACACGGTGACCGTCACGGTGACCGACAAGGACGGCGGCTCCGATTCGGCGACCTTCGAGGTCGCGGTCGCGAACGTGGCGCCCCAGGTGAACCTGACCGGCCCGAACCAGGCCGACGAGGGCGACACGAAGGTGTTCGACTTCACGATCACCGATCCGGGGACCGACGACACGTTCCACTTCGTCAACGGCTTCCCGACATGCGGCTTGCACGGCGAGCTCGTCGGCGCGAGCACGGGTGCGCCGATCAGCCCGGGGGCGGTCGACATCACGGACCGGACGTTCAGCTGCCGGTTCCCGGACGGCGACAACTCCACCAACGTCTCCGTGAAGGTCGCCGACGATGACGACGCGGCGAGCACCGCGGATACGGAGCACGTCGACGTGATCCCGGTCGTGGTGGCAAACGTCGAGCCGACGGTGACAGCCGCCGCCGACCAGACGGCGAGCGAGGGCACGTCGAAGTCGTTCTCGCTCGGCGCTTTCTCGGATCCCGGCACGGACAGCCCGTGGGACATCGTCGTCGACTGGGGCGACGGTTCCACGCACACGACCTTCCAGGCGACGACGATAGACGCCGCGAACGCTCTGTGGCTCGGCTCGGCGAGTCACACCTACGACGACAGCGGCTCGTACACCGTCACGGTGACGGTGACGGACAAGGACGGCGGCTCCGGTTCAGCGACGTTCACGGCGAACGTCTCGAACGTCGACCCGAACGCCGATTTCGCCAACAGCGGTCCGATCGACGAGGGTGGCTCGGCAACCGTGTCCTTCACGAACCCCTCGGATCCGTCCGGCGCGGACACGACCGCCGGCTTCCGCTACGCGTTCAGCTGTGACAACAGCTCGCTGGCGGGCGCCACGTATGGCAACAGCGGCCTCGCTGCGTCGACGCAGTGCACGTTCAACGACGACAGCGGCGCTCCGTTCACGGTCCGCGCGCGGATCATCGACAAGGACGGCGGCTACCGGGAGAAGACGACGAGCATCGCGGTCCAGAACGTGGGTCCGCACATCACGAGCTTCACTGGGACGAACTACTTTCACGGCCCGAACACGTTCCTTGGGAGCACGACGTCGGCGAGCACGTTCTCCGGTGCATGGACGGATCCGGGCAGCGACACGTGGACGGCGCTCATCACCTGGGCGGACGGGAACCCGCTGACTCAGACGCTCAGCGGACTGACGACCCGGTCGTTCCCCTCGCCGTCGGTCGGCCACACGTTCGCGTCGGCCGGTTGCAAGTCGTCGTCCCTCAAGGTCACCGACGACGATGGCGCCTCCGATATCGCGACGACCGTCGTGAACGTCGGCACCGCGGTCTTCCAGCCGCCGATGACCAACCAGCGGGTCACCGACAAGCTGAAGAACGGGCAGGTGCTGCCGGTGAAGGTCAAATTCACCGACTGCAACGGTACGCCGCTTACGAACCTGAACCCGGCGATCCGTCTTGCAGCAGGTGATCTCACGCCCCTCAGCGACGATGGCACCGCGCCCATCATCGTGCCGAGCTCGGCGAGCGGGGCGGACACGACCGGGATCATGCGCTCGAACGGCGACGGCAGCTACATCTACAACATGAGCGTCAACGTCACGCTCAACAAGGACTACACCGTCCTTGTGTATCCGTACGGCACGGTCAGCCGCAGCGGCTCGGCCATGTGATCCAGGCGACGAAGTAGCGAAGTACGAGCGGGGAGCGCGGCGGCGCGAACGCCGCGCAGCGGCTCTCGAAGCTGTTCGTCGCCGAGCGCAAGGGCGCCGGCCTGCCCGCCGGAACGCTGCAGGTGCTCCGCCACAGCGCCGCGACGCTCGCGCTCACGCACGGCGTCCCCGTGCACGTCGTCGCCGCACGGCTCGGCGACACCCCGCAAACCGTGCTCGCGACGTACGCGCACCTGTTGCCGCAGTCGGACGAGCTCGCAGCGGAGACGGTCGCGGCGCTCATCGCGGAGCCGCCGGTTAGCACCCGGTTAGCAAACCGGCCGCAAACCCGCGTGAGCACGCGAGTCTCTTAGAAGAGCTGGTTCTCGCCCGCGAAGATCTCGGAGACGGACTCGCCCGAGAAGACGTTCTGGATCGTGTTCGCGAGGAGCGGCGAGACGGTCAGCACCTTCAGGTTGGCCGGCGCCTGCAGCTCGTCCTGCGGGACGCTGTCCGTGACGGTCACCTCGGTCAGCTCGCTCTCGCCGAGGTTCGCCAGCGCGTCGGGCGGGAAGAGCCCGTGCGTCGCGCACGCGTAGACCTCGGTGGCGCCCGCCTCGAGGAGCGCCCGCGCGCCTGAGATGAGCGTCGTGCCCGTCACGATCAGGTCGTCGCTCAGGATCGCCGCCTTGCCCTTCACGCGGTCGCGGCCGACGACCTCGGTCACCTCGGCGACGTCGTGCTCGGGCCGCGTCTTCGACATGTAGGCGACGTCGGCCTCGAGGAACTCGGCGAAGCGGGTGGTCATCTTGCCGCGGCCCGGGTCGGGGGCGACGGCGACGATGCGGTCGCCGAAGAGGCCCTTGTCGCGGTAGTACTGCGCGAAGAGCGGGAGCGCCGTCATGTGGTCGACGGGGATCGTGAAGAAGCCCTGGATCTGGCCCGCGTGGAGGTCCATCGTCAGGACCCGGTCGGCGCCGGCCGCCTCGAGGAAGCCGGCGATCAGCTTCGCGGTGATCGGCTCGCGCGGCGCGGACTTCTTGTCCTGGCGCGAGTACGGGTACCACGGCATGACGGCGGTGATCCGGTTGGCGGACGCGAGCCGCGCCGCGTCGATCATCACGAGCAGCTCGACGAGCGCGTCGTTCACGCCCATGCCGGCGCACGACTGGACGAGGAAGACGTCCGCGCCGCGGATCGACTCCATGTAGCGGCAATAGACCTCGCCGTTCGCGAACGTCTTCAGCTTGACGTCGCCGAGCGGGATGCCGAGCTCGCTCGCGATCTTCTGCGCCAGGTCGGGGTTCGAGCGCCCGGTGAAGAGCATGAGCCGGCCCTCGGGGCCGTGCGACACCAGGCGGTCGCGCCGGGGCGCGGACTCGACCGACTCCAGGCCGGGCAGCGTTGCGAGCTCACTCATCGGTGCCTCGCTCTCCGTCTCCGTAGTTCTCTTTGACGACCTGTCTGGCTCTCGCGACGGCGAGTGCTCCGGGGGGGACGTCGTCCGTGATCGTCGACCCGGCGCCGACCCACGCATTGTCTCCGATCTCGACAGGCGCAACAAACACATTGTCGCTGCCCGTGTGGACGTTGCTTCCGATCACCGTGCGCTGCTTGGCGCCGCCGAGCTCCGGCCGGTAGTTCGCGGTGATTGCGCCTGCGCCGATATTCGTGTCCTCGCCGATGTCGGCGTCCCCGATGTAGGAGAGGTGCGGCACCTTGGAGCGTTCCCCGATGCTGGAGTTCTTCACCTCGACGAACGTGCCGACCTTGGTGTCCGCGGCGAGGCTCGCGCCCGGCCTGAGGTAGGCGAACGGCCCGACCACGGCGCCGGGCCCGATCTCGGCGTCGACCGCCACGACGTGCGGGCCGACCTCGGCGCCGGATGCCACGACGGTCGAGCCGCGCAGGACGGTGAACGGGTGGACGACCGCGTCCGGCTCGAGGCGAACCCCCGGCTCGATCCACGTCGTCGCCGGATCGACGACGGTCACGCCGGCGAGCATATGCCCACGCAGGATGCGGTCGCGGAGGGCGGCGCCGACCTCGGCCAGCTCGACCCGCGTGTTCACGCCCTGCGCCTGCGTCGCGTCGGAGGTCGAGACCGTCTCGATCGCGCGCCCGTCCTCGGCGAGGTGGCGCACGGTGTCCGTCAGGTAGAGCTCGCCCTGGGCGTTCTCGGTGTCGAGCCGCTCGAGCGCCCACGCGAGGTCGGAGGCGCGGAAGACGTACACGGACGCGTTCAGCTCCCGGATCGCGCGCTCCTCGTCGGTCGCGTCTCGCTCCTCGACGATCCTGACGACCCGGCCGTCGCCGTCGCGGACGACGCGCCCGTACGGGAGCGGCCGGTCCGTCTTGATCGTCAGCAGCGTGACGCGCGGCGTCGCCGGCCCGGTGCGCCTCGACCAGCTGCTCGAGGAGCTCGGGCGCGAGGAGCGGCGTGTCGCCGGGCGTGACGAGGACGTCGCCGTCGAAGTCGGCGAGCGCCGCGAGCCCGGCCGCAGCCGCGTCGCCCGTTCCCGCGCGGCTCCGGCTGGATCGCGATCTCCACGCCCGGCGGGCAGCGTCCCGTCGAGCTCGGGGCGCGAGTCGGGGGAGGTCACGACGAGGAGCGGCGTCGGCCCGAGCGGCATGACGGAGTCGACCGCCCAGTCGACGAGCCGGCGGCCGAGCACTTCGTGGAAGTGCTTCGGGCGGGCCGAGCGCATCCGCGTTCCGAGCCCCGCGGCCATGACGATCGCGGCGAGGGGCGAGGCTGGGGCGGGAGGATTCGAACCTCCGGTCACGGGACCAAAACCCGCTGCCTTACCACTTGGCTACGCCCCAGGGCCGGCACAGACGGAGCGTAACTAGCGGCGTCCGAAGATGACGTAGGCGAGCACGACAATCGCCGCCGCGACGATCGCGATCACCAGCACGGGGATAACGATGAGGGCGGCGAACGGGATCACGACCGGCAACGTCTGCGAGACGGCCGCCGTCCAGGAGACCTGGCGCGCCCACTCCCAGCGGAGCCTGCGCCCGAGGAAGAAGTGGAAGGCGAAGATCAGGGCGGCGAGGGCGAGCGCCCAGTACCACCCGATCACGCCGGTGATGACGAGGATCGTCTCGACGAGCGCGATCAGGAACGCGACGCGCAGGCGGTTGCCGCGCAGCCAGCGGCTCGACCGGCCTTCCCGGTGCTCGAGGACCCCGTAGCTCGACACGGCGCGACGCTAGCAGACCGGTTGCGCGACCCAGACGTCCGCCCGGCCGGCCAGAGACCCGGCCGCGCGCTCGGCCGTCGCGCGCTCGGCGAAGAGGCCGTAGACGGCCGGGCCGGCGCCGGTCAGGTCGGCCCGGAAGGCACCTGCGTCGAGCAGCTCCTCGGCGAGCGGGGCGCCGCCGACCGCGAAGCAGAGGTCGTTCGGCGGCAGCGCTCCGAGGTTGCCGTCGGCGAGCGCGAGCTCGATCGCGACCCGCCGGCCCGCGAAGCCCTCCGCGCGGCGGAGCCCGTCGTAGCGCTCGTAGACCTCGGCGGTCGACGCCTTCGCGGCGCCGTGCCCGACCGCAACCACGGCCGTCCAGTGCTGCGGCACTTCCACGTGGGTCAGTCGCTCGCCCGCCCCCTCGGCGAGCTTCGGGCCCGGCTCGACGAAGAACGGGACGTCCGAGCCGACGCGACTCGCCAGGTCGAGTACGCGCTCGAGCGGGAGCGGTCGCTCGAGCGCCGCGTTCGCCGTCACGAGCGCCGCAGCGGCGTCGGCGCTTCCGCCGCCGAGCCCCGCGGCGACTGGGATCCCCTTGTCGATCCGCACATGCCACGAGTGGCCCGGCTGCGCCACCGCCTCGAGCAGGTCGAGCGCGTGCGAGACGAGCGTGTCCTCGAAGCCCTCGACGACGAGCTTCGGCGCGGGCTCGAGCTCGAGCCGGTCGGCGAGGTCGATCTGCTGCATGACGGTCGCGATCTCGTGCAGCCCGTCCTCGCGCCGCGGGCCGACGACGAGCGTGAGGTTCAGCTTGGCGTAGGCGTGGACGACCGTCACGCGAGCTCCTCGGCCAGGCGGAGGAACGTCTCGGGCGGGAGCGCCTCGGCCCGCACGGCTCGGGTCGAGGCCGAGTGTCTCGAGCGCCACGTCCGCTCGGGCGCGCTCGATGCCGGCGAGCGAGACGGAATTCGCGAGCGTCTTGCGCCGGTGGCCGAACGCCGCCTGGACGATCCGTTTCAGCGCCGGCGAACTCCGGCCCCCAGTCGCGGGTGCGCCGGAAGGCGACGAGCGCGGAGTCGACGTTCGGAGGCGGACGGAAGACGGTCGGCGAGACCGGGTGGAAGCCCGTCCGCTCCGCGGTCAGCCGGACGAGCACCGAGACCGCGCCGTACGCCTTCGTGCGCGGCTCGGCGAAGAGGCGGTCGGCGACCTCGCGCTGCACCATCACCGTCCAATGCCGCACGGTCGGCAGCCCGTCGAGGCTCTCGACGACGAGCGGCGTCGCGACGTTGTACGGCAGGTTTGCCACGAGCTTCGTGGGCGGCGGATCGAGCTCGTGGAGCGGCAGCTGGAGCGCGTCGCCGAAGACCAGCTCGACGTTCCCGTGCGCGGCCAGGCGCTCGCGCGAGCGTGGGCTCGAGCGAGGCGTCGAGCTCGATCGCATGGACGTGGGCGGAGCGCGGCGCGAGGTACTCCGTGAGGACGCCGAGCCCGGGGCCGATCTCGAGCACGACGTCGTCCGCGTCGAGCTCGGCGAGCCGGCCGATCACGCCGAGGATGTTCGGATCGGCGAGGAAGTGCTGGCCGAGCTCCTTCTTCGGGCGGACGCTCATGGGAGCGAAAACGCGCGCGCCGCGTTCGCCTCGATCTGCGCCTCGAGCCCGGTCTGCTCCTCCCCGCGCGCCTCGGCGAGCGCGGCGAGCGTGTGCACCACGTGCGCCGGCTCGTTGCGCCGGCCGCGCACGGGCTGGGGCGCGAGGTAGGGGCTGTCGGTCTCCGCGAGGATCCGGTCGGCGGGAGCCTCGGCGGCCGCCCAGCGGAGCTCGGGCGCCTTCGGGTACGTGACGTTCCCGGCGAACGAGACGTACCAGCCGCGCTCCTTCGCCGGCTCGAGCAGCGCCGCCGACGAGAAGCAGTGGAGGACGACCGGCACCACAGCGGGCAGCTCCTCGAGCACCGCGACCGTCTCCGCGTCGGCCGCGCGCGTGTGGACGACGAGCGCCTTGCCGAGCTCCGCCGCCAGCTCGGCCTGCGCGCGGAACAGCTCGAGCTGGCGGTCGCGCGGCGCGTAGTCGCGGAAGTGGTCGAGCCCCGTCTCGCCGACGGCGACCGCCTTCGGGTGCGTCGAGCAGCTCGCGCAGCGCACCGAGGTCCCAGTCCTCGCCCGCCTGGTGCGGGTGGATTCCGAGCGCCGCGAAGACGCCCTCCTCGGCCTCCGCGATCGCGAGCGTCTCGCGGCACGACTCGAGGCCCGACCCGACGGCGACGACCTCCGTCACACCCGCCGCGCGCGCCCGCGCGAGCACCTCGCCGGCCGGCTCGTCCCCGCCGTCGAGGTGCGCGTGCGTGTCGATCACGCGAGGTCCGCGGCGGTCTCCATGCGGGCGAGCTCCTCCGCGACGACCGTCTCGGGGTCGAGCTTCTTGAAGAGCGGCCGCGGCTCACGCAGCGTCTGCCCGGCCGGGCAGCTCGCTCGGCGCCCAGGAGCCGACCCACGACGCGTAGTCGCCGGTCAGCACCTCGTGCGGGTCGCCGTCGTCCTCGCCCACCTCGCGGATCTCGAGCGGCCCGGCGAGCCAGCCCTCGTAGCCGAGCAGCTCGTGCACGGCCTGCGACGAGAACGGCAGGAACGGCGCGAGGATCGTCTTCAGCGAGTCGACCGCGCGCAGCGAGACGAAGAGCACCGTGCCGGCGCGCTCGCGGTCCTCCTTCACGAGCGCCCACGGCGCCGCCTCGGAGACGTACTGGTTCACGCGGGTCGCGAGCGCCATCGCCTCCCCGAGCGCCGCCTTGAAGCTCGCGCGCTCGAGCAGCCCGCCGACCGTCTCGAAGCCGGCCTCGAGCTCGGCGAGCACCGCGCGGTCGGCGTCCGTCAGCTCGCCCGGCTCGGGCACGGAGCCGAAGTTCCGGTGGGCGCTCGTGAGCGTGCGGTTGACGAGGTTCCCCCAGGTCGCGACGAGCTCGTCGTTGTTGCGGCGGACGAACTCGGACCAGGTGAAGTCCGTGTCCTGGTTCTCCGGCCCCGCGATCGTGAGGAAGTAGCGGAGCGGGTCCGGGTCGTAGCGCGAGAGGAAGTCGTTCACGTAGATCACGACCCCGCGGCTCGACGAGAACTTCCGGCCCTCCATCGTCAGGAACTCGGTGGCGACGATGTCGTCCGGCAGCTCGAGCGGCGCCGTGCCCGCGCCGACCTCGCCGCCCGCGCCGTAGCCCATCAGCATCGAGGGCCAGATGACCGAGTGGAAGACGATGTTGTCCTTGCCCATGAAGTAGTAGTGGCCGGCCTCGGGGCTCTGCCACCACTCGCGCCAGGCGTCCGGCTCGCCGACGACGTGCGCCCACTCGACCGCGGCCGAGAGGTAGCCGATCACCGCGTCGAACCAGACGTAGATCCGCTTGTCGTCGCGGTCCTCGAACTCGGGCAGCGGGATCCGGACGCCCCAGTCGAGGTCGCGCGTGATCGGGCGCGGCTTCAGGTCGTCGACGAGGCGGAGCGAGAAGTTCTTCACGTTCGGCCGCCAGTCGCGCTTGCGCGCCGATCCACTCGGCCAGCTGCTCCTTGAACGCCGGCAGGTCGAGGAAGTAGTGCGTCGTCTCGCGGAAGACCGGCGGCGAGCCGTCGATCTTCGAGCGCGGCTCGATCAGGTCGGTCGGGTCGAGCTGGTTGCCGCAGTTGTCGCACTGGTCGCCGCGCGCCTCGGGGTAGCCGCAGATCGGGCAGGTGCCCTCGATGTAGCGGTCGGGGAGCGTGTGCCCGGTCGTGGCCGAGAACGCGCCGAGCGTCTGCTGCTCGAGCACGTAGCCCTTGTCGTAGAGCGTCTTGAAGACGTCCTGCGTGACCCGGTGGTGGTTCTTCGTCGTCGTGCGCGTGAAGAGGTCGTACGAGAGCCCGAGGTCGCGCAGGTCGTTGCGGATCACGTCGCTCATCCGGTCGGCGAGCTCGCGCGGCGAGACGCCCTGCGCGGTCGGCCGCGACCATGATCGGCGTCCCGTGCTCGTCCGTCCCGCTGACCATGAGGACGCGGTTGCCGCGCAGCCGGTGGTAGCGCGCGAAGACGTCCGCGGGCACGCCGAAGCCGGCCACGTGGCCGATGTGCCGCGGGCCGTTGGCGTAGGGCCAGGCGACGGCGACGAGGATGGGCTTCGGGGCTCGATCCGGCACGTCTTAACCGGATCTTACGGCCCTCCTTGCACGATCCTTGCATGGGTTTTGCTGCCATGTCGAACGGACACCAAAGACCCTCATGGCAGCCGCTTCCAACTCACGCAACCAGCCCCGCACCGGCGTCGTCCGGCACATCGACGAGCTCGGCCGGATCGTCATCCCGAGCGAGATCCGCAAGCGCTTCGGCTTCGGCGACAAGGACCCGGTCGAGATCACGGTCAAGGGCGACACGATCCTGCTCTCGCGGCCGCAGGCTGCCTGCGTCTTCTGCGGGCGCGACGAGCGGCTGAACGAGCACCGCGGCCGCCTCGTGTGCGCGCCCTGCGTGACCGAGCTCTCCGGCGCGGCCGCCTGAGCCTCAGAGCGAGCCGCGGTACAGCCGGTTCCGCGCGACGCCCGTGAGTCGGGCGACGACGTCCGCCGCCGTGCGCCTGCGGCGTGCCCGCGGCGACGAGCTCCGCGACCGCCGCCTCGGCGGCCTCCGTGTCGCTCCGCGCCCGCGGCGGCCGGGCCGAGCACGAGCGTCACCTCGCCCTTGGGCGCCTCGCGGTAGCGCGCGGCCACCTCGCGGGCGGGGCCGCGAACGACCTCCTCGAAGCGCTTCGTCAGCTCGCGGCAGACGGCCACGGGACGGTCGGGGTCGGCCTCCGCGAGCGAGGCGAGCGAGGCCGGGAGCCGTCGCGGCGACTCGAACGCGACCGCCGGCCACGTCCAGCCGGCCAGCTCCTCCCACAGGCGCGCGAGCGCCTCCGCGCGGCGCGGCAGGTAGCCGAGGAAGCCGTAGCGCTCGCCGACGAGGCCGCTCGCTACGAGCGCCGTCTCGACGGCCGAGGGGCCGGGAAGCACGACGACCGGCAGCTCGCGCTCGAGCGCCGCCGCGATCAGCCGCGCTCCGGGGTCGTTGACGCCCGGAAGACCCGCGTCGCTCGCGAGCGCGAGCCGCTCGTCCCGCCTCGAGCGCCGGCAGGAGCTCGGCCGTGCGCGCCGCCTCGTTGTGGCGGTGGAACGAGACGAGGCGCTTGGCGCGGATCCCGTGGCGGTCGAGGAGCACCTGCGTCCGCCGCGTGTCCTCGCAGAGGACGGCGTCGGCCTCGCCCAGCTCTCGGAGCACCCGCAGCGTGACGTCCTCGAGGTTGCCGATCGGCGTCGGGCAGACGACGAGCGGCACGACTAGTGGCCGGCCGCGGCGACGAGATCCCAGGCGACGAGCCCCGCCCCGACCAGCCCGGCGCGCGGCCCGAGCTCGGCCTCGACGATCCGCACGACCTCGCGCGACGTCGGGAGCGCGAGCTCGGCGACGGCCTTGCGCGCCGGCTCGAGCAGGAGCTCGCCCGCCTCCCCGAACCCGCCGCCGACCACGACGACCTCCGGGTTGAAGATGTTCACGTAGCTCGCGATGCCGACCCCGAGCAGGTGGCCGATCTCCGTCAGCACCTCGAGCGCGTCCGGCTCGCCCGACTGCGCGAGCTCGACGATCACCGTCGCCCTTGAGCTCCCGCCCCTCGGCCTGGGCCCGCGCCAGCGCCCCGTCCGGCCGTTCGGCCGCGAGTTGCTCGGCGAGCGCCCGCGCGCGCGTGCCCGAGGTGAACGTCTCCAGGTGGCCGAAGCCGTTGCAGTACCCCTGGCAGCGCGGCCCGTCGAACTTGATCGTCATGTGCCCGAGCTCGCCGGCCGCGCCGATCGAGCCGCGGTAGAGCTCGCCGTTCAGGATCAGCCCGCCGCCGATCCCGGTGCCGAGCGTGAGCAGCACCATGTGCCGGCTCCCCCGCCCCGCGCCGAGCCGGTGCTCGGCCACCGCGGCGCCGTTCGCGTCGTTCTCGAGCGCGACCGGGAGCCCGAACCGCTGCTCGAGCCGGTCGCGCAGGTCGATGTCCGCGAGCGGCACGTTGACGGACGAGCCCGCGCGACCCGCTCGCTGGTCGATCAGCGACGGGATCCCGACCCCGAGCGCCACCTCGTCGCCGTCGCGCAGCTCCTCGATCGCCGCCTCGAGCTGCTCGACCAGCGCCTCCTGCGAGGACTGCTCGGTCGCGTGCTCGACGCGGCGCAGGACGAGGCCGGTTCGGTCCACCGTCCCGATCGCGAGCTTCGTGCCGCCGAGGTCGAGCGCGATCGTGTGCGGTTCGCCCATTGGTTCGACGGGAGGCGCCGGGAGGGGGTGGCTACCATAACCCGTCGTCGTGGCCGCGAAGGACAAGCCCTACAAGCTGTACAAAGGCGGCCGCACCCGCGGCCCCGTGCGTCCGCTGCGCGAGAGCCTCGACGGCGGCGACGGGAAGCGGCCGAAGACCGGCGGCGAGGCACCGCAGAAGCCCCGCCGGAGACGCCGCTGGCGCCGGATCGTGCTGCTCGTCGTCCTGGGCCTGATCGTCTTCCTGCTCGTCTGGGGAACGCTCGGCTACCTGGCCGTCAACCGCGGCGTGAAGGCGGCGAACGAGCGGCTGCCCGACTCCGCGAGGGCGGCGCTCAGCGAGCCGAACGGCTCGATCCTGACGACCCCGCAGAACACCCTTCTGCTCGGCGCCGACAACGGCGGCGCCGCCGCGGACCGCCAGGGGACCGGCCGCTCCGACTCGATCATGATCGTCCGCACCGACCCGGACAGCCACAAGCTCACGTACCTCTCGATCCCGCGCGACCTGTACGTCGAGATCCCCGGCCGCGGGAGCAACAAGATCAACGCCGCCTACGCGTTCGGAGGCCCCGCTCTCGCGATCGAGACCGTCCAGAACCTGACCGGGATCCCGATCAACCACGTGATGGTGGTCGACTTCGCGACGTTCCCGTCCGTGATCGACGCCGTCGGCGGCATCACGGTGAACAACCCGACGCGGGTGCTCTCGAACCCGTTCAACTGCCCGTTCAAGAGCCGCGAGCGCTGCACGCAGTTCAAGGGCTGGAGCTTCGAGAAGGGCGAGATCGAGCTGAACGGCCAGCGCGCGCTCGTCTACGCGCGGATCCGCGAGAACCAGCTCGCCCCGGGCGAGAGCGACATCACGCGCGGCGAGCGCCAGCAGCGGGTCGTCCAGGGCCTCACGGACAAGATCGTCGGCGTCGGCGGCTTCTTCCGCATGCCGTTCATCGGCGACGACGTGACCGAGCCGCTGGCGATGGACCTCTCGACGAACGAGCTGCTCCAGATGTCCTGGGTGCGCTGGCGCTCCTCGAACACGCTGCGCTGCCGGCTCGGCGGGACGCCGACGAGCATCAACGGCGCCTCGGTGATCCAGTCCTCCGAGGACAACGCCCGGGTGGTCGACATGGTGACCAACCCGGACTCCGCGCCGCAGCCGCCGCCCAAGGGTCAGCCGTTCGCGCCCGGCTGCTTCGTCGGCCGCGCGGGCGGCTAGCTTAGCTGCCGGCGTCGGCGGTCTTCTTCTCGGCCGGCTTCGAGTCGGACTTCTTCTCGCCGCCCGAATCGGACGACGACTCGCCGGACTCCTTGCCGTCCCGGCGGCGGTTCCCGCGGCCGTAGTCGGTCGAGTAGAACCCCGAGCCCTTGAAGTGGATCGCGGCCGGATAGAGCACCTTCTCGACCGGGCTCGCGCCGCACACCTCGCACACCGACGGGCCCGGATCGGCCATCCGGTGGATCACTTCGAACGTGTGCCCGTTCGGGCATCGGTACTCGTAGAGAGGCATGGGGGAAAGGGCCGTAGCTAGCGGGCCAAACCTACCAGCGGCCCCCGTCGTCCCCGTCCGGCTCGCCGCGCTCGGCGGCCTCCGCCTCGAGCAGCTCGGTGAAGCAGGGAGCCCCCTCGAACGCGGCCAGCCCCTCGGCGGTCTCGCGGCTGCCCGGGCTCGGCCGCACGCGCATCCGGCCCGCGGCGACGAGCCCCGCCACGCTGCCGACGAGCCCGCCGATCAGGAACGAGCCGACCCGTCGACCGCGCTGTCCGTCCATGTATCCCAGTCTAGGGTGCGCGACGTGATCTGCACGCTCGGCGACCTGCTCCTCGACGTCGTCGTCCGCCTCGCCGGGCCGATCGCCGAGGACACGGACACCGACGGCCGCACGCGCGTCGCACCCGGCGGGCAGGCCGCGAACGTCGCCGCGTGGGTCGCGGCGCTCGGCGGGCGGTCGCGCTTCCTCGGCGTTCGCGCGAACGACTCCGCCGGGCGACTGCTCGCGCTAGAGCTCGGGCGGCTCGGCGTCGAGCTCGCGGGGCCGGAGGTCGGCGAGGGTACCGGCACGGTCGTCTCGGTCGCGCGCCCGGACGGCCGGCGGACGATGCTCACCGACCGCGGCGTCTCCCCCTCCTTCGCGCCCGACGACCTGCTCCCGGAGTGGCTGGACGGCTGCACGGCGCTCCACGTCCCGGCGTACTCGCTCGTCCGCGAGCCGATCGGCGCGACCGCTCTGCGCGCGGCGGAGCTCGCCCGCGAGCGCGGCGCCTACGTGAGCCTCGATCTCTCCGGGCCGGCCGCGATCGAGGAGGTCGGCGCGTCGGCGTTCCGCGGGCTCGTCGCCCAGCTGGCGCCCGACACGGTCTTCGGCACGGAGGCGGAGTTCGCGCTCGCGGGGGACGTCCGCGCGCCCACGGTGGTCGAGAAGCGCGGCGCCGACGGGTTCGTCGTGGGGGAGCAGGTGTTCGCCGCGCTCCCGACCGACGTCGTGGACACGACCGGCGCGGGCGACGCGCTCGCGGCCGGGTTCCTCGTCGGCGGGCCCGAGCTCGCGCTCGAGGCCGCCGCCCGCTGCGTCGCGCGTATGGGAGCCTTCCCGGCGTGAGCGTGATCCGGATCGCGCCCGAGGTGGAGGCCGCTCTCGCCGACGGCGGGCCGGTCGTCGCGCTCGAGACGACCCTTGTCTCGCACGGGTTCCCGGGCCGCGAGGGCCTCGAGGTCGCGCTCGCCTGCGAGGCGCGCGTCCGCGCGGCCGGGGCAGTGCCGGCGACGGTCGGCGTCGTGGACGGCGCCGTCAGGATCGGGCTCGACGAGGATGCGCTCGCCCGCTTCGCGGATGCGGACGACGCCCGCAAGGCCGGCCCGCGCGACCTGGCCGCGTGCGCCGCGTCCGGCGAGCTCGGCGCCACGACCGTGGGCGGAACGCTCGCCGCATGCTGCGCGGCCGGCGTGCGCTTCATGGGGACGGGCGGCCTCGGCGGCGTCCATCGCGGCTGGGCGGAGCACCTCGACGTCTCGGCCGACCTGGGCGCGCTTGCGACCACGCCGGCGCTCGTCGTCGCCTCAGGGGCGAAGTCGATCCTCGACGTGCCCGCGACCAGCGAGGCGCTCGAGACCCTCGGCGTGCCCGTGCTCGGCTTCCGCACGGACACGCTGCCGCTCTTCTACGCCGCCGAGGGCGGCCCGCCGGTCTCGGCCCGCGTCGAGTCGGCGGAGGAAGCGGCTCGCGTTGCCGCCCTGCACTGGGAGCTCGGCCGCGCCGGCCTGCTCGTCGGCCGGCCGCCGGAGGAAAGCCTGGACGTCGAGGCCCTGATCGCCGAGGGCGTCGAGGAGGCCGAGCGCCGCGGCGTCCGCGGGCAGGACGCAACGCCGTTCCTGCTCGCCTTCCTGCACGAGCGCAGCGGCGGCGCCACGGTCGCGGTGAACAAGCGGCTGATCGAGGACAACGCCGCCCTCGCCGCCGAGATCGCGGTCGCCTACGCGGCCGCCTAGCGCGAGCGGGCGATCCGCAGGATGGCGGCGGCGTGGCCGTTCGCGCCGCGGCGCGTCAGCGGCCCCGGCTTGAGCTCGACGCCGTACGACGCGCGCGCCGGCCACCGGCGGTTCTGCCACATCGTCGCGCTGCCGGGCGGCCAGCGGATCGTGCGGTAGCCCATCCCCGTCAGCCGCGCGTAGCGGCGCGCCGCGGCCTTGCTCGGCCCGAACCCGCGCACGACCTTCTGCGGCTGGTGGAACCAGATCGTCACGTCCGGGTGGATGCGGACGATCAGGCGTCGGATCGCGCGCGACTCCGGCTCCGAGAGCGGCGCCGTCCCCCCGTAGGTCAGGTCGCCGGGCGAGCCGGAGCGCCACTCGACGGGGAAGTTGCGGTTCAGGTCGACGCCGCGGGCGTTCTGGCGGATGTGCCGCGCCGCGCCGTCGGGGTTCAGCTGGTGCACGAGCCAGACGACCGACCCCTCGGGCGCGCGCAGCTCGGCCAGCCGCCTGGTCACGCGGACGCCCGCGCACTCGTTCCCGTGGATGCAGCCGATCACGAGCACCCGCCGCTCGGAGCCGCGGTTCCCGACCGCGCGCGCGACGATCGGACGGCCCTCGGTCGAGTGACCGATCGTCTCGACGTACGGCCGCGCGGCCGGCGGCCCGGCCGCGACGGCGCCCAGCGCGGCGACGGTTGCAAGTGCGGCGAGCACGTCGCACGTTCTACCCGCTCCGCGGACTCGGAGGTCCGCGCGAGCCGTACCCTGGTGGATGGTGCGTCTCGTCGCGCTGACCGCCGCGCTCTTCGCGCTTGCCGCGCTCGGCTTCACGGTGCGGACGTCGCTCGACCGCGGCGCGCCGCCCGTCGCGGCGGCACCGCCGGACCCGCCCGCCGAGGCCGTCGCCCGTCCCGCCCCGCCCGAAGCCGGCGTACGAGCCGATTCGCTGGCGGCGCTCGCGCGCGCTCGGACGGCCCGACGCGGGCCGGCTCGTGGACGGCGTCCGCCTGCCGGCCGAGGGCCGCGTGTTCTTCACCTGGGACCCGGTCCACAAGCGCTCGCCGAACCGCGCCGTGGCGGCGCTGGGGCACCGACCGGCTCGTGCGGACGACGCTGAGCGTCCTGCGGGAGTTCGCCGCCGCGCACCCGCACGCGCCGCGGATCGGCGTCGGCGACCTCTCCCGTCCCCACGGCGGCGACTTCGGGCGGCGCTTCGGGCCGATCGGCCACGCGTCCCACCAGAACGGGCTCGACGTGGACGTCTACTACCCCCGCCTCGACCGCCGCGAGCGGTCGCCGCGCAGCCCGTCACAGGTCGACCGGCGGCTCGCGCAGGACCTCGTCGACCGCTTCCTCGCCGCGGGCGCGGTGCGGATCTTCGTCGGCCCGAACGTCGGGCTCGACGGGCCGCCGTCGGTCGTCCAGCGGCTCGCCAACCACGACAACCACCTGCACGTCCGGCTCCCGCCGGACCGGCGCTAGGCGGACAGCATGGCGACGAAGTCGTCGACCTCGATCGCCTCGTAGCTCTCGAGCTCGGTCGACCCGCGCGCCGCGATCGCCACCGACACGCGCGCGATCGTCTTCGCGTCGGGCGCCTCGACGATGTTCACGAAGTCGTACGGCCCGAGCACGAACCACTGCTGGAGCACCTTGGCGCCGAGCTCCTCGACGTCCTGGTTCACCGCCTTCAGCCGCTCCGGGTTCGCGCGCAGCGTCTGCAGGCCCTGCTCGCTCAGCTTCGACAGCATGATGTACGTCGGCATCGCGCCCTCCCTCGTCGGCTACTTGTGGCGGCGCGAGCTTATCGCCCGCGCGTTCTGGTCGAAGTACAGCACGGCGAGCCCGAGGAAGAGAAACGGCGCCAGCACGCCCACGGCGATCGCGAACGCGGCCACGTCGCCGTTCTCGGCGAAGCCGCGCAGCGCGCCGAAGAGAACGAGCACGAGCAGCACGAACAGGAGCACGAGCGCCGCGATCACGCCCGCCGCATGGATGAACTCCGCGCGGGCGAGCTCGAGCGAGCGCCGCAGCGAGTGGCCGAGGTCGTGGATCCCCCGCAGGCCGCCCGAGCTCTCGACGACCGTGACCGGGATCGAGAACCCGGTCGCGGCGAGCCAGAGCACCGCGAACACCACGAAGAGCCCCTGCCGCGCGGCGAGCGCGAGCGGCAGCGTCGCGATGAAGGTGAGCGCGAGCAACGCCGGGACGCGCCGTCCGACCGCCGCCCATGCGTCCCGCCACGAGTCGCCGAGCGCGAGCCGGGCCGCGACCGCCCACCCGAGCGACACGAGCAGCGCGATCACCGCCACCCAGAGGATCTCGTTCGTCCGCGCGACGAGGAACATCCCCGCCGAGAAGAGCCCGAGGCCGACGACCGCCCGGATCCGCTCGCCGTAGATGCGGGCCGCCTCGGCGAGTACCTCGCCCAGGCCGAGCGGCCGTTCGGTCGGCGGCGGGTTCACCGGCACGGGCTCGTCGGACACCGGCGAAACCTAGCCTGACGTCCGCCGTGGAGCGGCGCCGCCGCGGCCCATCGCTCGATCCGTACACTCGCGCCGTGGGCTTCAGCGTCGTGCACATGAACGAGCTCGAGTGGACCGACCGGCCACCTGAGGCCGGCGACGCGATCCGCCGGGTCGCGGCGCTCACCGACCGGGCCGGCTTCGAGCACACGCGCGCGAACCTCTGGCGCTACGAGCCGGGCGCGAAGGGCCGCCGGCACAAGGACCTCGTCCAGGAGGAGACGTTCGTCGTCGTGCGCGGGACGCTGACGATGTACCTCGGTGAGGACCAGCCCGAGCGCGTCGAGGTGCCGGCGGTCGGCCTCGTCCACGTCGAGGCGGGCACGGTGCTCCAGATCGCCAACGAGACCGGCGAGGAGCTCCTCCTCTACATCTACGGCGCCCCGCCCGAGCACGGCAACGCCGAGTTCTTCGACTCGGTCGCCTAGAGCCTGCGGCCGGCTCGGCCACGGGGGCCTTCTCGAACACGAGTCTCGCCGTCCCGCGCGTCGACCAGCACGTGTCGCCCTCTCATGGAACTCGCCCTCGAGGAGCCGGAGCGCGAGCGGGTTCTCGACCAGTCGCTGCAGCGCGCGCTTGAGCGGCCGGGCGCCGTAGGTCGGATCCCAGCCGGCCTCGGCGATCGCCTCCTTCGCCTCGTCGGTGAGGCGGAGTCCGATCGCGCGCTCGCCCAGCCGTTCGCGCAGCCGCGCCAGCTGGAGCTCGACGATCTCGGCGAGCTGCTCGCGCGTGAGCGCGTGGAACTCGATCACCTCGTCGATCCGGTTCAGGAACTCGGGCCGGAACGTGTCGCGCAGCGCGTCGACCGAGCGGACGTTCGAGGTCATGATGATCACCGTGTTGCGGAAGTCGACCGTGCGGCCCTGGCCGTCGGTCAGCCGGCCGTCGTCGAGGATCTGGAGGAGCACGTCGAACACCTCGGCGTGCGCCTTCTCGATCTCGTCGAGGAGGACGACCGAGTACGGCCGGCGGCGCACGGCCTCCGTCAGCTGCCCGCCCTCCTCGTAGCCGACGTAGCCGGGCGGCGCCCCCACCAGGCGCGCGACGGTGTGCCGCTCCTGGTACTCGGACATGTCCAGCCGGACCATGGCCCGGTCGTCGTCGAACATGAACTCGGCGAGCGCGCGGGCGAGCTCGGTCTTGCCGACGCCGGTCGGGCCGAGGAAGACGAACGAGCCGATCGGCCGGTCGGGATCCTGGAGCCCCGAGCGGGCGCGGCGCAAAGCGTTGGCCACGGCCGCGACGGCCTCGTCCTGGCCGACGACGCGCTCGTGCAGGCGCTCCTCCATGTGGATGAGCTTCTCGGTCTCGCCCTCCATCAGGCGCGCCACCGGGATGCCCGTCCAGCGGGAGACGACCTCGGCGACGTCGTCCTCGTCGACCTCCTCCTTCACCATCGGCGCGTCGTCGCGGCGCTCGCGCTCGGCCAGCTCGGCCTCGAGCGCGGGCAGCTCGCCGTAGCGGATCTCGGCCACGCGCTGGAGCTCGCCGTGCCGCTCGGCCCGGTCCGCCTCCATCCGGAGCTCGTCGATCTTCTTCGTGATCTCGGCCACGCGCTCGAGCGCCTCCTTCTCCTGCGCCCAGCGTCCTGCGAGCTCGTTGCGGCGCTCCTTCGCCTCGGCGAGGTCGCGCTCGAGCGGCTCGCGCACCTCCGGCTCCTCCTTGCCCATCGCGGCGAGCTCGATCTCGAGCTGGCGCACGCGCCGCTCGGCCTCGTCGAGCTCGAGCGGCGAGGAGTCGATCTCCATCCGCAGGCGCGACGCGGCCTCGTCGACGAGGTCGATCGCCTTGTCCGGCAGGAACCGGTCGGAGATGTAGCGGTCGGAGAGCACGGCCGCGCCGACGAGCGCGGCGTCGCGGATCTGGACGCCGTGGTGCGCCTCGTAGCGCTCCTTCAGGCCGCGCAGGATCGCGATCGTGTCCGAGACGGACGGCTCGCCGACGAAGATCGGCTGGAACCGCCGCTCGAGCGCCGCGTCCTTCTCGATGTGCTTGCGGTACTCGTCGAGCGTCGTCGCGCCGACCGCGCGCAGCTCGCCGCGCGCGAGCATCGGCTTCAGGAGGTTCGCAGCGTCGACCGCACCCTCCGCGGCGCCGGCGCCCACGATCGTGTGCAGCTCGTCGATGAAGAGGACGATCTCGCCGGCCGCGTTCTTGATCTCGTTCAGGACGGCCTTGAGCCGCTCCTCGAACTCGCCGCGGTACTTCGAGCCGGCGAGCAGCGCGCCGATGTCGAGCGCCCAGACCCGC
Source organism: uncultured Actinomycetes bacterium (assembly GCA_963696365.1). Lineage (GTDB taxonomy): Bacteria > Actinomycetota > Thermoleophilia > Gaiellales > Gaiellaceae > CAVOKD01. The sequence continues at coordinate 38,420 of CAVOKD010000007.1, read as the reverse complement.
TTGCCCTTCAGCCCCTCGGGCACGTCGCCGGCGACGATCCGCTGCGCGAGGCCCTCGACGATCGCGGTCTTGCCCGTGCCGGGGTCGCCGATCAGGACCGGGTTGTTCTTCGTCCGGCGCGAGAGCACCTGGATCACGCGGCGGATCTCCTCGTCGCGCCCGATCACCGGGTCGAGCTTCCCCTCCTCGGCCTCCTCGGTCAGGTCGCGGCCGAACTTCTCGAGCGCCTGGTAGGAGCCCTCGGGATCCTCGGACGTGACGCGCTGCGAGCCGCGCACCTGCGCGAGCGCCTCGAGCAGCGCGTCGCGCGGCACGAGGTCGAGCGCGAGCAGCAGGTGCTCGGTCGAGACGAACTCGTCGCCGAGCTCGCGCATCTCCTTCTCGGCGTCGTCGAGGACCCGGCCGAACGCGGTCGACGCGGTCGGCTGCTGGGACGCGCCCTGCGTCGCCGGGCGTCCCGGCCAGCGCCGTCTCCGCCTGGGAGCGGAGCTCGGCCGGCGAGAGGCCGGCGCGCTCGACGAGCGTGCGCGGCAGCTCCTGGTCGAGCAGCGCGAGCGTCAGGTGCTCGGGGTAGATCTCCGGGTTGCCGCTGCGGCGCGCCAGCTCCTGGGCGCCGCCGATGGCCTCGCGGCTCTTGATTGTCAGCCTGTTGAAGTCCATCGCTGCTCCGGGTGCGTCGTCTTGGTCGGGTCGGTGTAGAGGACGAGCTCGCGCCGGTACTGGCGGTGCACGCGCTGCACCTCGTCGCGCAGCTGCCGCTCCAGGCGGGCCATCCGCGCCTGCAGGCGCGCCAGCTCGTCCTCGAGCCGCAGCACGGTCTCGACACCGGCGAGGTTGAGCCCGAGCTCGGTCGTCAGCCGCTGGATCAGGCGGAGCCGCTCGAGGTCCGCCTCCGAGTAGAGCCGCGTGTTCCCGGGCGTCCGCCTTGGGCGCACGAGACCCTTGGTCTCGTAGATCCGCAGCGTCTGCGGGTGCATGCCGACGAGGTCGGCCGCGACCGAGATCATGTAGCGGGGGTGGGTGCGCTCGTCGGCGCTCACGAGAACGACGCCTCCCTCGGGTTGTCGCGCTCGACCTTCTGGAGCGCCTCGATCGCCTCGCGCTCGGCCTTCGAGAGCTTCGTCGGGACGCTCACGCGCACGCGCGCGAGCAGGTCGCCCTTGCCGCCGCCGTTCAGCTTCGGCGCGCCGTGGCCCTTGACCTTGAGGGTCTTGCCGTCCTGCGAGCCGGCCGGGACCTTGAGCGAGATGCGGCCGTCCGGCGTCGGCACCTCGATCGACGCGCCGAGCGCGGCCTCGCTGTACGTCACCGGCACCTCGATCACGAGGTCGGCGCCCTTGCGCTGGAAGACCGGCGAGGCCTCGACCCGCGTGACGACGTGCAGGTCGCCGTTCGGCCCGCCGCCGCGGCCGGGCTCGCCCTTGCCCTTGAGCTTGATCCGCGTGCCGTCCTTGACGCCGGCCGGGATCTTCACCTCGTAGCGCTTCGTCCGGCGCTCGCGGCCGGAGCCGTGGCAGTTCCGGCAAGGCTTCTCGATCACGGTGCCGTTGCCGCCGCAGCGCGGGCAGGGCTGGGAGAGCGCGAACAGGCCCTGGCTCTCGGAGACGACCCCGCGGCCGCGGCACTCGGGGCAGACGACCGGCGTCGTGCCGGGCTCGGCGCCGCGTGCCGCTGCAGACGTGGCACGCGACCTCGAGCTCCACGGGGATGCGGACGGTCGCGCCGCGGAGGGAGTCCTCGAACGAGACGCGCACCTCGACCTCGACGTCGCGGCCGGCCTGGCCGCGCTGCCGCCGGCCGCCGGCCCGCGCGCCGCCGCCGAAGATCCCGCCGAACAGGTCGCCGAGATCCCCGAGGTCGCCCAGGTCGCCGACGTTCCCGCTCCACTGGAAGCCGCCGGCGCCTGGACCGCCGGTGAACATCCGCGAGCCGAGCTGGTCGTACTGCTTTCGCTTCTCCGGATCCGAGAGCACGTCGTACGCACCCTGGATCTCCTTGAAGCGCTCCTCAGCCTCGGTGTCGCCCGGGTTCTTGTCCGGGTGGTACTGCCGGGCGAGCTTGCGGTACGCCTTCTTGATCTCGTCCGCCGACGCCTGCTTCGCGACGCCGAGCACCTCGTAGAGGTCGCGCGTCCGGGTCGCCACCTACGCGACCTCCGGGGTGCCCTGCGAGACCACCACCCGGGCCGGCCGCAGGACGCGGTCGCCCAGCCGGTAGCCCTTCTGGAGCACCTCGATCACAGCGCCCTCCTCTGCCTCGGACGGCTGGGAGAGGAGCGCCTCGTGGACGTGCGGGTCGAACGGCCCGTCGGTCTCGATCTCCTCGAGCCCCTCGCGCATGAGCGCCGCGTGCAGCTCGCGGGCGACGAGCTCGACGCCCTCGTGGAGCTTCGCCTCCTCGTGCTCGGCCGCGGCGACGAGCGCCCGCTCGAGGTCGTCGACCACGGGCAGGAGCGCCTTCATCAGCCGCTCGTGGGCGCGCGCGACCAGGCTCTCCTGGTCGCGCGTCGCCCGCTTGCGGTAGTTGTCGAAGTCGGCCGAGACCCGGCGGAGCCGGTCGAGCAGCTCGTCCCGCTCGGCCTCGAGGGCCGCGACGGGATCGAGCTCCTGCTCCTCCGGCGTCTGCTCGTTCGGGACGCGGTCGTCGGGAGAGGCGGTCATTACGACTGCTTCGCCTCCTCGTCGATCACCTCGTAGTCGGCCTCCTCGACGACCTCGTCGTCGGAGCCGGCGTCGCCGTTCGGGGCCTGGGCCGAGGCCTGCTGCGCCTGGGCCTGCTGGTACACGGCCTGGGCGAGCTGGTGCGCCGCCTCCATGAGCGACTCGGACTTCGCGCGGATCTCGCCCGCGTCCGACCCTTCGAGCACGCCGCGGAGCTCCTCGATCCGGGACTCGATCGTCCCGACGGTCTCCTCGTCCAGCGACTCGCGGTGCTCCCTGAGGCTCTTCTCGGTCGAGTAGATGAGGGTCTCGGCGCTGTTGCGCGCCTCGGCCAGCTCGCGCAGCTGGCGCGCCTCGTCCGCGTGGGACTCGGCCTCGGAGACCATCCGCTCGACCTCCTTCTCGTCGAGGCCCGAGCCGCCGGTGATCTGGATCTGCTGCTCGTTCCCCGTCCCGAGGTCCTTGGCCGAGACGTTGATGATCCCGTTCGCGTCGATGTCGAACGTGACCTCGATCTGCGGGAGCCCCTGCGGCGCCGGCGGGATGCCGACGAGCTGGAACTTCCCGAGCGTCTTGTTGTAGAGCGCCATCTCCGACTCGCCCTGGAGGACGTGCACCTCGACCGAGGGCTGGTTGTCCTCGGCGGTCGTGTACGTCTGCGAGCGCTTGGTCGGGATGGTCGTGTTCCGCTCGATCAGGCGGTTGAAGATCCCGCCCTTCGTCTCGATGCCGAGCGAGAGCGGCGTCACGTCGAGCAGGAGGATGTCCTTGACCTCGCCCTTGAGGACGCCGGCCTGGATGGCCGCGCCGACGGCGACGACCTCGTCCGGGTTGACGCCCTTGTGCGGGTCCTTGCCGACGAGCTCCTTGACCTTGTCCTGCACGCTGGGCATGCGGGTCATGCCGCCGACGAGGATCACGTGGTCGATCTGGCTCGCCTCGAGCCCGGCGTCGGCCAGCGCCTGCTTCGTCGGGCCGACCGTGCGCTCGAGCAGCTCCGCGGTCAGCTCGGTGAGCTTCGCGCGCGTGAGCTGGAGGTCGAGGTGCTTCGGGCCGTCCTGCGTCGCGGTGATGAACGGCAGGTTGATCTGCGTCGCCTGCGTGGAGGAGAGCTCGATCTTCGCCTTCTCCGCCGCTTCGTAGAGCCGCTGCAGCGCCATCCGGTCCTGCGCCAGGTCGATGCCCTGGTCGCGCTTGAACTCGGCGACCATCCAGTCGACGATCGCCTTGTCGAAGTTGTCGCCGCCGAGGTGGTTGTCGCCGTTCGTGGCCTTCACCTCGAAGACGCCCTCACCGAGCTCGAGGATCGACACGTCGAACGTGCCGCCGCCGAGGTCGAAGACGAGGATCGTCTGGTCGGCGCCCTCCTTGTCGAGCCCGTAGGCCAGAGCGGCCGCGGTGGGCTCGTTGATGATCCGGAGGACGTTGAGGCCGGCGATCTTGCCGGCGTCCTTCGTCGCCTCGCGCTGGGCGTTGTTGAAGTAGGCGGGGACGGTGACCACCGCGTCGGTGACCGTCTCGCCCAGGTAGGCCTCCGCGTCGGCCTTGAGCTTCTGGAGGATCATCGCGCTGATCTCCGGCGGGGCGTAGTCCTTGCCGCCCGCCTGCACGCGCGCGTCGCCGTTCGGGCCGGCGACCACCTCGTACGGGACGATCGTCATCTCCTCGGTGACCTCGTCCCGCTTGCGGCCCATGAAGCGCTTGATCGAGAACACCGTGTTCTCCGGGTTCGTGACCGACTGGCGCTTCGCGGGCGCTCCGACGAGCCGCTGGCCGTCCTTCGTGAACGCGATCACGGACGGGGTCGTGCGCCCGCCCTCGGCGTTCGGGATGACGGTCGGCTCGCCGCCCTCGAGCACGGCCATCGCGGAGTTGGTCGTGCCGAGGTCGATTCCGATTGTCTTTGCCATCGCGTGGTTGCTCCTTCGTCGCTTCGCTGAGAAAATCTAAGCCTCTTTATAGCAAGCATGGAGCTTGCCGGGAAGCGGGATTCAGCGAGCGACGACCTGGAGTGTCCCGAGCGCCGGGTCGGCGCAGTACGCCATGCGGGTGCCGCCGGCGGCGGCCTCGCGGAGCGTTTCGAGGAGCTCGGCCTGGACGAGCTCGCCGGGCGCGATCGCCGGGATCCCGGGCGGGTACGGGACGACCAGCTCGGCCGCGATCCGGCCGGCGGCCCGGTCGGCCGGCACCGCCTCGCGCGGGGCGAAGAACGCCTCGCGCGGGGTGAGCGCCACCTCGGGCTCCACCGCCCAGACCGCGGTTGCAGGTCCCGGTCGGCGCGGCTCGCCGCGGCGGCGCTCGAGCGAGCGGCGCAGGACGTCGACGAGGCGTCCGACGCTCGCCTCGGTATCGCCCATCGTCAGGAGCGGGACGAGCATGTCGCGGTTCGCGAGCTCGAAGCGGACGCCTTCGGCCCAGCAGTCGCTCTCCACCTCGAGCCCGTCCGCCCCGGTCCCCGCGAGCGCGACGACGAGCTTCGTCGGGTCGTCGCCCTCGAGGACGATCAGCCCGTCGACCTCGGCCAGCGACTCGCGGGCCGACCGCGCCAGGGCGACCGTGCGCCCGAGAAGCTCCTCGCCGCGTGTCGCCAGGATCGATGCGTGCGCGGTCGAGGCTCGCGAGCATCGCCCCGGACGGGCTCGTCGTGTGGAGCGTCTCGAAGGCCTCGTCCAGGCGGGCGAGCGACAGGAGATCGCCGCGCGCGAAGAGGTAGGCGCCCTGCGTGAACGACGCGAGCGTCTTGTGCGCGGAGGTGACCATCCCGTCCGCGCCGAGCGCGAGCGCGTGCGGCGGCAGGTCGGGGTGGAAGCCGAGGTGCGCGCCCCAGGCCTGGTCGACCACGAGCGGGACGCTGCGGTCGTGCGCGAGCGCGGCGATCGCGCCGAGGTCGGAGAGCATCCCGACGTACGAGGGCTCGACGAGGAAGACGCCACGCGCATCCGGCCGGCGCGCGAACGCCTCCTCGACGCGCTCGGGCGGGATCCGGACGGGCAGGCCGGTCGCGGCGTCGACGTCGGGCCGCACCCAGACCGGCTCGAGGCCGGCGAGGACGAGCCCCGCGAAGACGGACTTGTGCAGGTTCCGCGACGCGATCACCGCGTCGCCCGGCCGCGCGACAGCGAGCGCGAGGGCCTGGTTGCCCTGCGTCGAGCCGTTGACGCAGAAGCGGCAGAGATCGGCGCCCCAGAGCGCCGCGGCCAGCCGCTCGGCCTGGCCGAGCACGTCCTTCGTCATGTGGAGCGTGTCCGCGCCGGACGAGAGCGGCAGGTCGTGGCGCAGCACGCCCTCGGCGAGGTGCGGCGCGCGCTTGTGCCCCGGCGTCGTGAAGGGCGTGATCGCCGCGTCGGCGAGGTACGCCTCGGCGGCGTCCGCGAGCGGGGTCTCGGCCTGGTCCACGCGCGGGTTCTACCGGGTCGCGCGGACTTCGGCAGCGGGAGCGCGCCGGAGCAGCCCGCGGCCGTGCTCCCGCTCGGCAGCTGGAGCGCTGACGATCATCGCCACCGCGGTGACGATCAGCGCGCCGGCGAGGATCATCGTCGCGGTGAAGCTCTCGTCGAGAATCGCCCAGCCGATCAGCACCGCGACGACCGGGTTGACGTACGCGTACGTGGCGACGAGCGAGATCGGCGCGACCTTCAGGAGCCACACGTACGCGGTCAGCCCGACGAGCGAGCCGACGACGATCAGGTAGCCGACGCCGAAGAGCGACTCGCCCGAGATCGCGGCCGTGTCGAGCCCGGAGAGATCGCCGCGCAGGGCGCTCGCGAGGAGAAGCAGTATGCCGCCGGCGAGCGAGGCGATTCCGGCCGAGAGGATCGGCCCCTTCGGAAGCGGTGCGCCGCGCGCGTAGAGCGAGCCGGCCGCCCAGCACGCTGCGCTGATCACCGCGACGAGCGCGCCGACCGTGTCGATCGGCCCGCCGCCCCACGGATCGACGAGGAGCGCGACGCCGCCGAAGCCGACCGCCAGGCCGAGCACGGCACGCCGAGAGAGGCGCTTGCCGAAGACCAGCCTGTCGAGCACCGCCACCCAGAACGGGATCGAGGCGACGAGCAGCGCCGCGACGCCCGGACGGGATCTTCTGCTGCGACCAGGCGAGCAGCCCGTGGCCGCCGAGGAAGAGCGCGCCGCCGAAGATCGTCGCCGCGAGGAGCTGCTGCCGGCCGATCCGCTCCCGCTCGCGGATGAGCCCCCAGACGAGCAGGATCGAGCCGGCCACGAGGTGCCGCGCCGACATGGTCAGGAAGGGCGGGATCGTGCGCACCGCGAGCTCGATCGCGGCGAACGTCGAGCCCCACACGATGTAGATCGTGAACGAGCGCGCCCCAGACCGAGGCATCGGTCGACCGGCCCGTCGGCGACTGGCTCACCCCCGCTCCAACGCCCTGCGGGTGCCGCGGCTTCCACGGGGTACCCTTGCCGTGATGGAACCGCTCCGGGACGGCTTCGGCCGCGAGATCAAGAGCCTGCGGGTGTCCGTGACGGACAAGTGCAACTTCCGCTGCACGTACTGCATGCCGGCGGAGGGGCTCGAGTGGTTGCGCCGCGACGAGATCCTCTCGTTCGAGGAGATCCAGCGACTCGTCGCGGTCATGGCCGGAATGGGCGTGGACGAGGTGCGTCTCACCGGCGGCGAGCCGCTCGTGCGCCGCGACCTGCCGGTGCTGGTCGGGATGCTCGCCGAGACGCCGGGCGTCGAGGACCTCTCGCTGACGACGAACGGCGTCCTGCTCGACCGGCTCGCGGCGCCGCTCGTCGAGGCCGGCCTGCGGCGCGTGAACGTCTCGCTCGACTCGCTCTCGCACGTGCGCTTCGCGGAGATCACGCGCCGCGACGCGCTCGACGCGGTGCTGCGCGGCCTCGAGGCGGCGGAGCGGCATCCCGAGCTGCGTCCGATCAAGGTCAACTGCGTCGCGATCAAGGGCTTCACGGAGGAGGAGGTGCCCGCGCTCGCGGAGCTGGCGCGCCGCAAGCCGTACGTCGTCCGGTTCATCGAATTCATGCCGCTCGACGCGGACGAGGCCTGGCGCGGCGACAAGGTGCTGTCCGGCGAGGAGATCCGCGCGATCGTCGAGCAGCACTGGCCGCTCGTCGAGATCCCCGCGAAGGCGTCCTCGACCGCGCGGCGCTTCCGCTTCGCCGACGGCGCCGGCGAGCTCGGTTTCGTGAACCCGGTGTCCGAGCCGTTCTGCTCGACGTGCGACCGCATCCGCCTGACCGCGGACGGCCAGCTGCGGACGTGTCTCTTCTCCCGGCGCGAGTGGGATCTGAAGACGCCGATGCGCGAGGGCGCGAGCGACGACGGAGCTCGCCGCGCTCGTCCGTCACGCGGTCGCCCACAAGGAGCTGAAGCACCGGATCACCGACCCCGGCTTCGTCCGCGCCAGCCGGTCGATGAGCCAAATCGGAGGTTAGCCGGGGGAAACCGGGTTTCCCCCTGGTGCCCCCTCCGCCCATCGCTGCCGCTCGGGCTGATTAGACGAACGCGGGAGACCGGCGCGGGCACAGCCCGCGCCTTCTCGCCGTTCGGTGTGGGCCCATCGGCACTGAGTCGGCGCGATCGCGTCTCCCATCCGCGCGCCCGGCCTGGCTAGCGTTCGTGTTGGGGCGCTCGCTCCCCCGTTGGGGGCGCGCGCGTGTAACCGAAGGGGCCCGGGGCGAAGACGGCTGCTCCCTACAATCGGACGCCGAATGTGGCGTCGCATCGCCTCGCTGTTTCCGCGCGGGCCGGCGGATTTCGCGCTCCAGGTCCTCATCTGGGGCGGCTTCGTGCTCCTCTACCAGGTCGCGCGCGGGGTCGCCGACCGCAGCACGGAGGCGGCCTTCGACAACGGCCGCTGGATCATCGACTTCGAAGTGCGGCTGCACAGCCTGATCGAGCTCGACCTCCAGCGGTTCGTGATCGACCACGACTGGCTGGTGCACGCGCTCAACTGGACGTACTGGCTCTCGCAGTTCGCCGTCGTGCTCGTCGCGCTCCTCTGGAGCTACTTCTTCTTCAACGACGCGTTCTACGGCCTCCGGAACTGGCTGATCGCGGCGAACCTGATCGGCCTCGTCGGCTACGTGCTCGTCCCGACGGCGCCGCCGCGGATGTTCCCGGAGGAGGGGTTCGTCGACACGCTCGCCCAGTCGTCCGCGCTCAACCACGGCACCGGCCTCATCCAGCTCGCCGCCAACCCCTACGCGGCGATGCCGAGCCTCCACGGCGCCGACGCGCTGATCGTCGGGCTCGTGATGGCGAGCCTCGTCCGGCCGCGCTGGCTGAAGGCGCTCTGGCTCCTCTGGCCGCCGTGGGTCTGGTTCGCAGTCATGGCGACCGCCAACCACTACTGGCTCGACATCGCGGCCGGCGTCGGCGTCGCCGCCCTCGCGTATCTCCTCCTCACCCGCGTCCGCCCGTGGGAGCTCGCGCCGCCGCCCGTCTTCGCGGGACGACGGTGGTAGCGTCCCCCGCGCCGTGAGCGCCTTCGCGCGGGTCCAGAGCACCTACATCACCGGCGTCCGCAAGCTCGCCGCCTCGGCGATGGCCGGCCTCGGCCGCACGCGGATCTCCCCGGACGCGCTGACCGCGGCCGGCGTCGGGCTGTCGATCCTCGGCGCCGTAGTCGTCTGGTTCGAGTACCGGGGCTGGGCCTGGTTCTGGGTCGGCGCCGCGCTCTTCGTCGTCGGCGCGATCCTCGACATCCTCGACGGAGCGCTGGCCCGCAGCCGCGGCGTCGGGTCGCCGTTCGGGGCCTTCATCGACTCGACCGTCGACCGCGTGGGCGAGGCCTTCATGGTCGGCTCGATCGCGCTCGTCCTGATGCGCTGGGACTACGAGTGGGGCGTCGCCTTCGCGTTCGCCGCACTCGCCGGCTCGTTCCTCGTGAGCTACACGCGCGCACGAGCGGAGGCGCTCGGGCTCAAGGGCGACGTCGGCTTCGGGAGTCGCGCCGAGCGCGTGGTCGTGATCACCACCGGGCTCGTGCTCGCGCCGATCGACCAGGTGATCCTCCCGATCACGATGGTCGTCCTCGCCACCACGGCGTGGATCACCGTCCTCCAGCGGATCCTGTCCGTCCGCAAGCAGCTGCGCGACCGCGAGAGCCCGAGCTAGCTCGACGGTGATAGCACATTTGTGCTATCACTACCGCCGTGGCAAGGGAACGCACCACCGTGCTCGTCCGCATGCCGGCGGAGCTCAAGCGCCGCCTCGCGGACGAGGTCGCCTCGCGCGGCAGCAACCTGAACGACGTCGCGGTCGAGATTCTCGCCGCGCGCTACGGCGTGCCCTACGAGCCGACGGGACGCAAAGGCGCCCCGCGCGGCGAAGGGCGCGAGGTGCTCCTCCGCATGCCGCGAGCGCTCAAGGAGCGGCTCGCGGACCGCGCCGCAGGCCGGCGGCGCACGACAAACGAGCTGATCGTCGACACGCTCACCGAGCGCCTCGGCCTCGATCACGAGAGAAAGGAATCCATGGCCTCTACGAACGGAAGCCAGAACGGCAAGGCGCGGCCCGCAGGACAAGGTCCGCGTCGCGATCATCGGCGTCGGCAACTGCGCCAACTCGCTCCTCCAGGGCGTCGAGTACTACAAGGACGCCGACCCGGAGACCTTCGTCCCCGGGCTCATGCACGTCGACCTCGGCGGCCTGCACGTGCGCGACATCGAGTTCACCGCCGCCTTCGACGTCACGAAGGACAAGGTCGGCAAGGACCTGTCCGACGCGATCTGGGCGCATCCCAACGACACGTACAAGTTCGCCGACGTCCCGAAGACCGGCGTGAAGGTCTCCCGCGGCATGACGCACGACGGGCTCGGCAAGTACATCTCCGAGGTCGTCGAGAAGGCCCCCGGCGACACGGACGACATCGTGGAGATCCTCCGCGAGACGCAGACCGACGTCGTCGTCAACTACCTCCCGGTCGGCTCCGAGGAGGCGACCAAGTGGTACACGGAGCAGATCCTGAAGGCGGGCTGCGCGATGGTGAACTGCATGCCGGTCTTCATCGCCAAGGGCGGCTACTTCGGCAAGCAGTTCGAGCAGGCCGGCCTGCCGATCATCGGCGACGACATCAAGTCCCAGGTCGGCGCGACGATCACCCACCGCGTCCTCACGAGCCTCTTCCGCGAGCGCGGCGTGCACCTCGACCGGACGATGCAGCTGAACGTCGGCGGCAACTCGGACTTCCTCAACATGCTGGAGCGTGACCGCCTCGAGTCGAAGAAGATCTCGAAGACGAACGCGGTCACCTCGATGCTCGACTACGACATGGGCGCGAAGAACGTCCACGTCGGCCCGTCGGACTACGTGCCGTGGCTGACCGACCGCAAGTGGGCGTACATCCGCATGGAGGGCACCTCCTTCGGCGACGTGCCGCTGAACGTCGAGCTGAAGCTCGAGGTGTGGGACTCGCCCAACTCGGCCGGCATCGTGATCGACGCCGTCCGGCTCGCGAAGCTCGCCCTCAACAACGGCGTCTCCGGCGCCCTCGAGGGCCCGAGCGCCTACCTGATGAAGTCGCCGCCGAAGCAGATCGCCGACGACGAGGCCTACGACAAGGTCGAGGCCTTCATCAAGCAGTACGCGCTGAAGAAGACAGCTGCCCCCGCGAAGGCGTAGCTCGACTCCTGGATAGGCCGGGCGCGGTCGTATTGACCGCGTCCGACCCCTGTCACTGAGGACGGCGGCGAGGACTCATGCTGTCCCCGCCGCCGTCCCGAGCGTTCGGGTGGTTCAGCCTCCGCGTGACACGCCACCTGACGCGTCAGCGGTCGCCCGAGGCGCCGGCGCCGCGCCAGCCAGCGGTGCGGTGACCGCCCAGCGGCCCGCGTTGCTGAAGCGGTTGGCCCCCGCCGAGAACGTGAGCAGGATCGCGCCGTACCGCGTCGCCCCAGTGGTGTCGTTCGGGGTCGCGATTGTCGACGGAACTGATGTTGTAGCCGCTCTCCTGGAAGACACACAGGTGACCGGGGTTCGCGCCGGGGTTCTCGCGGCGTCCCGCTGCAGCCGGCCGGGACAGGAGCGCCGTCGGCGATGAAGTGGGCGACGGGCGCCGTCTTCAGGGGAACGGGGAACGAGATCTCGCTGGCAGCGATGCTCGTGTTGCCGTCCTCGTTGTCGTCGATCGCCCAGTACACGCCCCGCATCGTCTTCCCTGGCGCGAGGTTGCCGCTCGTCCGCAGGAACTGCTTCTTCGCGTCCGGCTTCGTGTAGAAGTAGGTCTTCATGTGGCCGACCATGTGGGCCACGGTTCCGCCAACGTGTGCGACGCCGGGCGTCGCAACGACCATCATCCCCACCACCGCTCCGAGCGCGAGCAGGGCGACAGCCCGCCACCGGCGGGCTCCGATGCGCTTCTCCATTCTTCCTCCTTGACGACGGCACTAGGCCGTGATTGCCGGAGCGGACGCTCCGAGACCGCTACACGCTAGGCCGCCGACCGGACACCTTCATCCCCCTTCGGGTGACCGGGCGAGACGCCGCTCTCAACGTGCCCTCGGTCAGGCGGTCTGTAGACCGCGCCACGAGACCGCATCGAACAAAGAGGTGCATCTCGGCACGTTCAACCGATTGGCGCGAACTTCCTGTCCGCCTTCGACGACCAGGACGCGTCGGGCGCTCTGGCGTCTCACGATCACCGATGACGCGCGCCAGACACCGGGACGCTCATGTCCTGGGCGCTGCACGTCACCTACTAGGCAGACCACGCGAGAGGGGCCGGCGCTCGGCCGGCCCCTCTCGTCGCTTCAGCGCGTCGGGAGCTACCAGGCGGCCCAGACGCGGGCCGGCCCGCCGGAGCCCTGCTCCCACGGGATCACGCCCACGAACGCGCGGGCGCCGTTCGGCTTGACCTTGCCGAGGTTCGCGAGCCCCTCGAGGCCGTAGCGGTCCGACGCGAGCAGCGTCACGTGGACGTCGAACGTCGTCGAGTTGCCCGGGTCGAGGCTCATCGTGTCGACGCCGATCGCGGCCATGCGCCGCTCGTCGATCAGCCACTCGACCGCGTCGTTCGAGAACCCGGGGAAGTGGTAGACGCCCGAGGCGTCCGGGTTGCGGTACGCCTGCTCCGAGACGGCGCGGACGTCCCAGCCGGAGTCCATCGCCACGAGCGCGCCCTTCGGGATGCGCCCGTGCTTGCGCTCGGCGCGGCGGAGGTCGTCGACCTCCACCATCGCGTCCGGGTCGGCCTCCGCCTTCGCGCGGATGTCGACGACGAAGAGCGGGAGCATCAGCTCGTTCACCGAGAGCTCAGGCGTGTAGCGGCCGCCGGTGATGAAGTGAGCGGGCGCGTCCATGTGGGTGCCCGAGTGCTCCCAGAACGTCCACTCCTGGCCGTAGAACCCGTCGGGCACGATGTTCACGAGCGTCGTGCGCGAGGGCGGGTGGAAGACCGGCGGGTTGCCGTAGATCGGAAACCCGGCCCGGAACACGTGCGTCAGGTCCTGCGACCTCCGGTGGCCGTGCCCGTGCCCCCACCCCGCGGCCGCGCTCGTCGGGAACGCCGCGGCAAGGGCGGCACCCGCTGCTCCCGCGAGGACGGTGCGGCGGTCGACCCGCGGCGCCCCCTCCTCCTCGATCCGCTCGCGGACTGCCTCGACGGTGCCCGGAAGACACATAGCTCCTCCTTCCGTTCGGGGAAGGCACGACGCTACCAAGTGGAGAGGGCCGGCGCTGTGGCCGGCCCTCTCCTGTCGTGCCCGCGTTGCTAGTGGTGGGCGATCAGCCCGTGTGCGGGCCGCCCGGCGACCGCTCGTCCTCGGCCGAGCCGCCGTCGACGCTCGCCTTGCTCGAGAAGAGCTCGAGCTCGGACGCGCGCACCTGGTCGTCGAAGACCGAGTCACGGCAGTCGGTCGGGTTCGCCGGGTCGTTGTCCTGCTCGCCGAGGAAGGACGGCGTCCCGGTGCACTGGTTGTCGACCACGACGAGCTTCACGTGCGTGGCCTGCGCGGTCGACGTGTTGAACGTCCGGATCCCCAGGTCTCCGGCGGTCGGCCGCGGGTTCATGCCCGGGAACGCGTTGTCGGCGGAGCGGACGATCCGTTGCCAGCCCGCGTCGGTCGCGCCGTCGCAGGTCGGGTTCGCGGACCCGCCCGCCACGCACGCGTAGAGCTCGAACTGGCGGAGCGCCGTGAACCGGTTGTCGCCCGGCACGAGCAGCGCCGACACGCGCGAGAGCGTGATCCGGTGCTCGCCCGCGAGCGTCACGACGACCTGCCGCCCCTGCGCGGGACCGCCGGTCGCGCTCCAGTTCGTGCTCTCCGTGTCGTCGATCAGCCGGCCGAGGTTCGCCCCGTCGCCGGCCGCCGTCGCGCCCTTCGCCGCCGACGCCCAGTTCGTGGGCATGTGGACGGTGACCGTGCGCGACTCGCCGGGCCGGAGCCCGTCGACATGGAAGCGGACGTGGCCGTACCCGTTCGCCCTGGCGATCAGGTCGTAGCCCTCAGGATCGGGCACGAACCGCGTCACGTTCGCGATCGGGGTGACGCGGGCCTCGTAGTGGCCGACGTAGAACTGCGCCGCCACCGGAGCGTTGCCCTCGTCGCTCGCGACCGCCTGGAACGTCAGCGTCGCCTCGTCGGCGAGCGGGGACTCCCAGCTGCCGACCGGCTGCTCGTCGCCGTTCCCGGCCGTGGTCGCGTTCTGGCCGAAGCCGCGCCGGGCGAAGCCGAGCCAGAGGAGATCCTGGTTCGCCCCGCCGAAGCGCACCTGGTCGGCCGCGAGGATCGCGTTCCTCGCGTCGAGGAACGACGGGCCGATCGGCATCAGCACCATCGCGTCGTAGTAGAGCTGGATCCAGCGGCGGTTCCCCGGGCACTCGCCCGCCGGGCGCTCGCCGTTCGCGCAGGCCGTCTGCAGGCTCTGCGACCCGGCGCCGTAGCGTCCGTTCAGGAGCGTCCGGATGTCGAAGTTCGTCGCCGACCAGATCTCGCCGTCCGCGTGCACCTGCTCGCCGACGATGTCGTACGCGACGGCCGAGAAGTTGAGCGGGTTCACGAACGGGTAGCGCCCCTCGGTCGGGTACTGGCCCGCCGACGGGAAGCTCATGTTGTAGTTCCGGATCCCGCGGACCGGGTTGCCGGTCGCGTAGGGGCCGACCGCGTAGGCGCTCTCGCCGCCGACCGGGACGTACCCGTACTCGTTCAGGTACTCCATCCCGTTCAGGTCGCCGAAGCTCTCGCCCATGGCGCCCGCGTGGTCGCCCTGGCGCCGGACGCCCTTCCCGATCATCCGGTTCTCGATCATGTGGCCGAACTCGTGGCCGATCACGGACATGTCGTAGTCGCCGTCGACGCACGGGGCGTAGAACCCGCCGGCGACCGGCTGCCAGAGGAACATGTTCGTGAGCGACGGCGTCCCGTCGGGACGCGTGTTCATGTTCGCGTTGTCGCGGGACTTCGGCGTGATCGCGCCGGCCTGCGCGCGGCCCTCGAGCCCGTCGTTCTCGAGCGTCGGGCTGCCGAAGTTGAAGTCCTGGGCGTTCCAGCGGGTCTCGGTGAACCCGAGGAAGTACGACCAGTCGTGCATCCGGTTGTGCATCGCGAAGAGGTTCACGACCGCGGCGTCGATGTCGTTGCCGCCCGGGACGAGCACCGACGGGTCGCACTTCGTCTCGAACCAGACGTTCTCCCACGGGTAGAGGTACTCGCGGGCCGGGCTCGTCGGCTTGTGGAACGTGCCGGCGTTCCCGTTCCACGCCTCGTGGGCGATGTTGTTGTTGCCGTCCGTCGTGAAGGTCGGGACGTTCGTGCGGGCGTCGACGTCCCACGGGACGCGCGACGCGGTGTTCGCGACCGCGAGCTCGCAGCCCTTGGCCGGGACCCAGCACCAGATCTCCCGCGAGTCGGTGGACGGGAAGTTGTACGGGTAGCGGTTGAGCGTGGTCAGCTTCGGATACGCCGGGAAGACGTCCCAGCGCGGGTTGTCGACCGCGTTGTCGGTGATCGACTGGCGGAAGAGCACGTCGCCCGTCTCGGCGTCGACGATCTGCCGGAAGCCCTCGGCGTCCGGCTCCGCGTACACGGTCTCGAACGCCTCGAGCACGCCGCGCCTCGGCGTGCCGAATGCGACGCGGCGGACGAGCTGCGTGTCCTCGAGGCCCTCGACCTCGAGCTCCGTCCAGCCGTTCGTGCGGCCGGCCGTCTCGACGTCGCCCGCGTCCACGCCCAGGTCGAGCGCGTCGGCGGCCTCGGCGAACGCCTCCGTCGCGGAGAGCTCGGCCGTGTTCGTCATCGTCGTCGCTCGCGACGAGCGAGGACGACGCGTAGACGATCGTCCAGCCGGCGCCCTTGCTCCCGCGGACGGCCACGGTCAGCTGGCCGTCGGGCGAGGCGAGCGCGCCGTCGATCCGCTGGCGATAGAGCACCGCCTGCCCGGCGCCGAGCGACACGACCCGGTCGAGCTCGACGATGTCGAGCGCGCCCCGGAAGAGGCCGGCGTTGTCCGCGAGCCAGTGCTGCGCGGCCGACTCCGCGTCCGCGGCCTGGATCCCGGTTGCGAGCGCGCCGTCACTGCTGAAGAGCGACTGCGGCGTGCCGAAGCGCGTCCAGCTCGCCTCGGCGCCGAGCGCCTTCGCGGCCGCGACCTGCGCGGCCGACGGCGCGACCGTCGCGGTGCGCGAATCGAAATCGTCGGTCGCGCCGTCCGTGGCGTGCGAGACGACGGCGACGGTTGAGCCCGGCACGAGCAGCGCGGCCACGGCCGCCGCCGCTCCGAGGACGCCCAAGGCACGCCTCGGCCGGAGGTGGTGAAATCCCCTCATCTGATCCCCCTTGTCTGCTTCGGAACCTGGTGAGTACGCAATTCGAAGCGTTGACATTGGTAAAGCAGATCGCTCGGTTCGTAAAGAACCCGCCGAAATCTCACGGCGCTAGACTCGACCGCCGGGGATGGCTCTTCGCGTCTGCATGGTCACGCCGTTCGCGTGGTCGCAGCCGCATCCGGTCAACGAGCACGTGGCCGGAGCGGCGGGCGAGCTGCGCCGGCGCGGGCACGAGGTCGTCGTGCTCGCGCCGTCGAACCGCGCCGCCGACCTCGCGGCGGGGCGCCGCGCGCTCCGCCGCCTCGCCCGCGACGGCACGCCGCTTCCGGACCTCGTCGCGCTCGGGCCGGCCGTGCCGGTGTCGGGCCGGAGCCTCGTCGGCGTCCCGCTCGGCGTGCGCGCGAACCTCTCGCTCGCGCTCTCGGCCGACCGCTTCGACGTCGTCCACGCGCACGAGCCCGGGCTCCCGAGCCTCTCGTACCTCGCGCTCCGGCAGGCGCGCGGCCTGACCGTCGCGACGTTCCACTCGCCCGAGCGGCTCGGCTACCCGCCGTCGAAGCGCCAGCGCGAGAAGCTGCTCGCGCGCGTGGACGCGCTGACGGCGACGAGCGACGCAGGCGCTCGAGGCCGCCCGCGCGCGCTTCCCCGGCGATTTCCGGCGCCTGCCGCTCGGGATCGACGAGACGCTCTTCGTCGCCGGACGGCGCCGGGCAGCGGCTCGTGCTCGAGTGGCGCGGCGGCGAACGCGCCCGGGCCACAGCGGCGTTCAAGGCGCTCGCGGGCCTCCCCGGCTGGGAGCTCGTCGTCCTGCGCACCCGCCCGCTCGCCGCGCCGGCCGTACGTCCCGAGGTCGCTCCGCCCGCGCGTGCGGCGCGCTCAAGGGGCTCGACGCGGACTCGCGCGCCGAGGCGCTGCGGGGCGCGGGCGCCTTCGTCCCGGCGCGCAGCGGCAGCCGCGTCGCGGTCGAGGCCGCGCTGGCCGGCGTGCCGGTCGTCGACCCGCCCGGCGCGGACGCCCAGCCGGAGCTCGTGACCGCTGCGCTCGCCCGCCTCGCCGAGGACGATGCCTGGCGCGCGAAGGCAGCCGAGCAGGGCCGGCGCGCAGCCGCGCCCGAGAGCCTCGCGAAGCTCGGCACGGCGCTCGAGCGCGACGTCTACGCGCCGGTGGTCGCGCGGCGCCGGCGGCCGTCGGCCGAGGATCCGCTCGCCGACCGGCCGCTGATCGTCTGCGACCTGCACATGCACACGGAGCACTCGCACGACTGCTCCGTTCCGGTGCCGCGACCTGCTCGACCACGCCGAGGCGCAGGAGCTGGGCGCGATCGCGATCACCGACCACAACGTCTTCACCGGCGCGCAGGAGGCGGTCGAGCTCGCGAAGGGCCGCGACCTGATCGTGATCCCGGCCGAGGAGGTCAAGACGACGACGGGCGAGGTGATCGGCCTCTTCCTCAAGGAGCACATCGAGCGCGGGATGACGATGGACGAGACCGTCGCGGCGATCCGCGCACAGGGCGGCGTCGTCTACCTCCCCCACCCGTTCGACCGGATGCACTCGATCCCCGACCCGGCCACGCTCCACCGGCTGCTGGCCGAGATCGACGTGCTCGAGGTCTACAACGCGCGCCTGCCGTTCGAGAGCTTCAACGACGAGGCGCTCCGCTTCGCGCGCAAGTACAACCTGACGATGGGCGCCGGCTCGGACGCGCACGTCCTCGAGGGCGTCGGCACCGGCGCGCTCCGCATGCGCCGCTTCGAGACGCCCGAGGAGTTCCTCATCTCGCTGCGCTCGGCGGAGATCCTCCGGCGGCCGAAGTCGCTCGTGTACCTGCAGGGCAAGAAGTGGATGGCGCAGGCCCGCGAGCGGCGCGCCGCGAAGGCCGGCGCCGGGTCGCGAAGGTGACACCGCCCGAGCCGGCCGGTAGGAACCGACGCAGCGGACCGCGAACTACCTCGGGAACCCCCGTGCCGGCCGCCCACAACGACATCTCCGAGCGGTACCTGCAGAAGGCGATCGCCGAGATGAACGATCTCGGGCACGAGATCGCCGAGGCAGCGGGCGCCGAGCGCGCGCCCGTGCTCGGCTCCGGCCATCCGCTCGCGGACATCTTCCTCCTCAAGCACAAGCCGCAGGTCTCCGAGCTGCACGAGGGCGTCGCGTTCTTCGGCCGCACGGGGCAGGCGGTGCTCAAGTCGCTCCAGCGGCTGCACGTCGACCCGATGGCGATCTACGGGACGAACTGCTTCAAGTACGACGGCGAGGACGACGACGAGGCGGCCGCGTTCCTGCGCCGCGAGCTGCACGTGGTGCAGCCGAAGCTCGTCGTGGTCATGGGGCAAGATGCCCTTTCGTGCCTGAACGCCGCCCAGTTCCCCCTGGCGCGGGAGCTGGAGGACCGTCCGGGGGAGATCCAGCCGCTGACGCCGACGGTGGAGGCGCTCCTGACGCCGGACATCGACACGGCGCTGGACGAGACCGCCACGAAGCGGGGCTTCTGGCAGGACTTCAAGGCGATCGGGCCCTGGTGGTCCGAGCTGCCGCCGTACTAGCGCTTCTCGTCGCGCTCGCCCTCTGGTCGCAGTTCGCCCCCGATCTCCCCGGGCCGATCTCGGACTGGGGCAACGTCGCCGTGCTCGCGCTCGGCGTCATCCCGGCGATGTTCGCGCTCGTCTGGCTCGCGCTGCCGTTGCGCGCGGTCGGGACGCTGCGGCTCGGACTCGGCGCGATCGCACTCGTGCTCGCCGCCGTGGTGCTCTCGCTCCTCGACCTCGAGATCGCCGCGAACTTCGCGAAGCTCGCCGCGGCGACCGCGGTCGGCTGGTGGTTCCTCTCGTTCTTCGAGGCGCCGTGGTGGGTGCTGCTCGTCGCGCTCCTGATCGTCCCGGTCGACCTCTTCTCGGTCGCCCGCGGGCCGACGAAGGAGATCACCGAGAACCAGCCGCAGGTCTTCGACGCGCTGTCGGTCTTCATGCGGATCCCCGGGACGGAGTCGGCCGCGCAGCTCGGGCTGCCGGACATCCTCTTCTTCGCGCTCTTCCTCGGCGCCGCAGCCCGCTGGGGCCTGCGCGTGCCTGCGACGTGGGTGGCGATGACGCTCTCGTTCGGCGGGACGCTCGCGCTTGCGATCTGGTTCGAGCAGGCAGGCGTCGCCGCGCTGCCGCTCCTCTCGGCCGCGTTCGTGCTCGTGAACGCCGACCTCCTCTGGGCGTCGATCCGCGGCCGGCGCCACGTGGACGCCGACCTGGGCCCGGCGCGGCGCCAGCGGGCGCGCGCGGCCACGTAGACGAACCGGCACGAACCCGGCACGGTCCCGTGCGAGACACGTGCGCCCGGCCGGGCTAGCGTTCGTGTTGGGGCGCGCGTGCCCCCAAGGGGGAGTACACCGGCTCTCGCGGCGGACGCGGCCCGAGCGGCCTAGGCCGGCGTCGGCCCGGGTGAGGAGCGCGACCGACTCGACGTGCGGGGTGTGCGGGAACATGTCGACCGGCCGCACGCGCTCGAGCCGGTAGCCGAACTCGGCCCCGAGCTGCTTCGCGTTCCCCGCGAGCGTGGTCGGGTTGCACGAGACGTAGACGAGCCGCGGCGCGCCCAGCTCGCCGATCCGGCGCAAGGCCTTCCCCGAGAGCCCGGCGCGCGGGGGATCGACCACCACGACGTCGGGCGACCCCGCCCGGTCGCGGAGCTCCTCGGCCGACGCGGCCACGTCCCCGGCGAAGAACGCCGCGTTGGTGACACCGTTCAGCTCGGCGTTCTCGAGCGCGCAGGCGACCGACTCCTCCGACGCCTCGACGCCCCACACGGTCAGCGCCCGCGACGCGAGCGTCAGCCCGATCGTCCCGATCCCGCAGTAGAGGTCGAAGAGCGTCTCCTCGCCGGTCA
Organism: uncultured Actinomycetes bacterium; assembly: GCA_963696365.1. GTDB lineage: Bacteria > Actinomycetota > Thermoleophilia > Gaiellales > Gaiellaceae > CAVOKD01. Next base: position 18,136 of record CAVOKD010000007.1, on the reverse strand, counting down.
GCTCCGCGTAGTCGCCCGCCAAGCCGGTAGAGCACCTCGCACATCGCCGTGTTCGTCTGGAGGAACGCGTTCGGCCGCACGCGGAACCGCAGCCCGAGGAGCTCCTCCTCGATCCACGGCTCGCCCCAGAGGAGCCGCGTCGGGAGGTTCGTCACCTCGGCGGGCCGGTCGTTCACGGCCCAGTGGATCGAGCGCACCTCCGGGAAGCGCCGCAGCGCGGCGACGAGCCGCTCGTCCCCGGCCAGCTCGCCCGGGCGCCGTCACGAGCGTGACGAGCGCCTGGCCGGTGTTGCGCCCCTCGCGCACGACCAGATGCCGGAGGTAGCCGGTCTGCGCCTCCTGGTCGTACGCCGGCAGCCCCTCGGCCCGCGCCCACGCGCGCACGGCGTCGCGGATCCCGTTGCCGAGGTCGGTCGTCAGCCAGCAGCGCTCGAGGTCGAGCACCTCGTCCCAGCGGCCCGCCCGGTGGAACCCGAGCCCCGGGCCGTCCGGCGTCTGGGTGAACGAGTACTCGAGCTTGTTGCGGTAGTGGAAGAGCGACTCGGCCGGGACGGCCGGCTCCTGCTCGAATCCGGACAGGCGTCCGATCCGCGCGAGCGCGTCCGCGACCTGGCCGGCCTTCGCCTCGAGCTGCGCCTCGTACGCGAGATCCTGGAACCGGCAGCCGCCGCACGCGGGGTAGTGGACGCACGGCGCCTCCTGGCGCGGCGCGCCCTGGTGGACGATCCCGGTCGCGACCGCCTCCGCGTGCGAGCGCTTCACCTTCGTCACCTGCGCGGTGACCGTGTCGCCCGGCAGGCCGCGCTTCACGAAGACGACGAAGCCGTTCAGGCGCGCGACCCCGTTCCCGCCGTAGGCGAGCGAGTCGATCGTGAGCTCGAGCTCCTGTCCCTCCTTGACCGGCGCGGCCATCGGGCCAGTGTAGGGCCGTGCGGACGCGGTCGCGCTCAGGCGAGGAGCGCGATCTGCACCTTGCGCGTCCGCGGGCCGTCGAACTCGCAGAAGAAGATGCCCTGCCAGGTGCCGAGCGCGAGGTCGCCGCCCTCGAACGGGATCACGACGGACGAGGCGGTCATCGCCGCGCGCACGTGCGAGGGCGCGTTCTCCTCGCCCTCCTCGATGTGCTCCCAGCCCCAGCCGTCGCCGACCATGCGCTCGAACGCCTTCTCGAGGTCGCGGCCGACGGCCGGGTCGGCGTGCTCCTGGACGATCACGCCGGCCGTCGTGTGCGGGATCCAGACGACCGCCGCGGCGGCGTCTCCGGGGTCACCGATCGCCTCCCGCACGGCCGCGGTGATCTCGAGCATCTGCGTGTGCCGCTCGGTGCGAACCTCGATCTCCCGCAGCATGGGCGGGCTATCCTACGCCACCCATGAGCGCGGAGGCTCCGGTCGGGAGCGGTTCGGTGGACGCGTACCGGCAGGAGGCCGACCGGTTCTGCGCGGACCTGGACGAGCAGCTCTACCTCCACTACGCGGGGCTGAAGGACGAGCTCGACCTCGCGCCGGTCTACGAGCGCTACGCCGACCTGTTCACGCTCTCCACCTGCCGCGAGCTCGGCGCCGCGGCGCAGGCGACGGGCGGCGCGACCGACCTCTGGCGCTTCGCCTGCGAGGGCTACCTCGGCGCGCTCTCGAACGAGGACGCCGAGAAGGTCGCCGAGCTCGAGGCCACGCTCGAAGCGGACGTCGACGGCGAGCAGGTTCCGTTCCGCCTGATCCGCCCGGAGATCGCGAACGAGCCGGAGCGCGGGCGCCGCGAGCGGCTCGAGCAGGTCCGCCGCGAGCTGACCGAGGAGCATCTGAACCCGTTCTACGCGCGGATGCTCGAGCGCACCCGCGAGGGCACGCGCGAGCTGGGCGCCGACACCTACCTCGAGCTCTACGAGCGGTTCGGCCTCGACCTGCGCGGGCTCGGCGCCGCCTGCGAGCGGCTGCTGGCCGACACCGAGGACCTCTACGTCGCCGCCGCCGACAAGCTCTTCCGCACCCGGCTCGGGATCGGGCTCGACGAGGCGACGCGCCCGGACATCCTCCGGATGCTGCGCGCGACCGACTGGGACGCGGGCTTCCCGGCCGAGGCGATGCTCCCCGCGCTCACGGGCACCCTCGGCGAGCTCGGAATCGACTTGACCGCGCAGGAGAACGTCGAGCTCGACGTCGAGCACCGGCCGAGCAAGTCGCCGCGGGCCTTCTGCGCGCCGATCGAGGTTCCCGGCCGTGTCGTCCTCGTGATCCAGCCGATGGGCGGGCCGGACGACTGGCACGCGCTCTTCCACGAGGCCGGCCACACGGAGCACTACGCGCACACGTCGCCCGAGCTGCCGCTCGAGGCGCGCCGCCTCGGCGACAACGCCGTCACCGAGGGCTGGGCCGCCCTGCTCGAGCTGCTGGTGGACAACCCCGTGTGGCTCGCCCGCCGCCTCGACTTCGGCCGGCCGCACGACTTCGCGGGCGAGGCGGCTGCGATCCGCCTCTACCTCGTGCGCCGCTACGCGGCGAAGCTCGTGTACGAGCTCGAGCTCCACGCGGGCGCCGACCCGGAGCAGATCCGGCCGCGCTACGCGGAGCTCCTCGAGGATGCGACGAAGATCGAGGCCTCGCCGGCCGACTTCCTGGCCGACGTCGACGCCGGGTTCTACGCCACGAGCTACCTCCGCTCGTGGGCGTTCGAGGCGCAGGTGCAAACCTTCCTGCGCGACGAGTTCGGCTCGGCGTGGTTCTCGCGCCGGGAGGCAGGTTCGCTCCTCCGGGAGCTGTGGGCCGAGGGCCAGCGGCTGAGCGCGGACGAGCTCCTCAAGGAGCTGACCGGCTCGCCGCTCGAGCTCGAGGCGATCGTCGAGCGAATCAAGGAGTTGGTGCGGGCATGAAGCGGATCGTGATCGCCGGCGCGGCCGGCCGGGACTTCCACAACTTCAACGTCGCCTTCCGCGACGCGGACGACGTCGAGGTGGTCGCGTTCACGGCGACCCAGATCCCCGACATCGAGGGACGGGTCTACCCGCCGGAGCTGGCCGGCGGGCGGTATCCCGAGGGCATCCCGATCGTGGCCGAGGACGACCTGGACGAGCTCGTCGCCGGCGGGATCGACGAGGTCGTGTTCGCGTACTCGGACGTCTCGCACGAGCACGTCATGCACATCGGCTCGCGCGCGCTCGCGGCCGGGGCCGACTACCGGCTGATGGGGCCGCGCTCGACCGAGCTGCGCTCCGAGAAGCCGGTCGTCGCGATCTGCGCCGTCCGTACCGGATCCGGCAAGAGCCAGACCACGCGGCACGTCGCACGCGTGCTCCGGGAAGCCGGCCTGCGAGTCGCCGTCCTCCGCCACCCGATGCCGTACGGCGACATCGCGCGCCAGGCAGTCCAGCGGTTCGAGCGCTACGAGGACCTCGACGCGGCCGACTGCACGATCGAGGAGCGCGAGGAGTACGAGCCGCACATCGCCGAGGGCAACCTCGTCTTCGCCGGCGTGGACTACGGCGCCATCCTCGCGAAGGCCGAGGAGGAGGCCGACGTGATCGTCTGGGACGGCGGCAACAACGACACGCCTTTCATCGCGCCCGACGTCCACATCGTCGTCGTCGACCCACACCGCGCCGGCCACGAGACGCGCTACCACCCGGGCGAGACCAACCTCCGCATGGCCGACGTCTGCGTCGTCAACAAGGTGGACAGCGCCCCGCAGGAGGGCGTCGACGCCGTGCTCGCCTCGATCCGCGAGCTCAACCCGCGCGCCGAGGTCGTGATGGCCAACTCGCCGTTCGCGGTCGAGGGCGACGCGGAGGAGATCCGCGGCAAGCGCGTCCTCGCGATCGAGGACGGGCCGACGCTCACGCACGGCGACATGCGCTACGGCGCCGCCGTGCTCGCCGCGCGGCAGTTCGGCGCCGCCTCGCTCGTCGACCCGCGGCCGTTCGCGGTCGGCTCGATCAAGGAGACGTTCGAGAAGTACCCGCACGTCGCCGACCTGCTCCCGGCGATGGGCTACGGCGACAAGCAGATCGACGAGCTGCGCCAGACGATCGAGGCCTCGGACGCCGACCTCGTCCTGATCGGGACGCCGATCGACCTGCGGCGGATCGTCGAGCTCGACAAGCCGGCCATGCGCGTCACGTACCGGCTGGACGAGATCGGCGAGCCGACGATCGAGCAGATCCTGAAGGCCCGCGGCATCGCGACGAAGGAGCCCGCGCTCACCTGAGCGCGGGCGCGGCGGCAGGAAGCGGGCCGCGCGTCCGGAACCGAGGCGCGTGGCCAGCAGCGGTCTGACCGTCGTCGCGCTCGGCGGCAACGCGCTCCTGCGCAAAGGGGAGCGCGGGACCGCGGCCGAGCAGCGTGCGAACCTCGCCGACACGTTCGCGGCCGTCGCCGACGTGCTCCGCGACGGCCCGGTCGTGATCACGCACGGCAACGGGCCGCAGGTGGGAAACGAGCTCCTCCGCCAGGAGCTCGGCGCGAAGGAGGCGCCGCCGCTCCCGCTCTACGTCGCCGTCGCGCAGACGCAGGCCGAGATCGGCGCGCTCGCGGTCTCCGAGCTCCCCCAGGTGACGGGCCGCCCGGCCGTCGTCGTGCTCACGCGCGTCGCGGTCGCCGCGGACGACCCGGCCTTCGACAACCCGACCAAGCCGATCGGGCCGTTCTACGACGCGGCGCACGCGAAGGAGCTCGAGGCCGACCGCGGCTGGGCGCTCCGCGAGGACGCGGGCCGCGGCTGGCGGCGGGTCGTCCCCTCCCCGAGGCCGCTCGAGGTGCTCGAGCTCGAGTCGATCCGCGCGCTCGCAGCCGGCGGCGCGACTGTCGTCGCGGTCGGCGGCGGCGGCATCCCGGTCGTCGCGCGCAACGGCCGCCACGACGGCGTGGACGCCGTGATCGACAAGGACCACGCCTCCGCGCTCCTGGCCGAGGGGCTCGGCGCGACGCGGCTCCTGATCCTCACGCAGGTGCCGACCGTCTACCGCGGCTTCGGGACGCCCGAGCAGGAAGCGCTGGCGGAGCTCGTGCCCGGTCGGGACGACGACCTCGTGCCCGAGCTGCCGGCCGGAAGCATGCGCCCGAAGATCGAGGCGGCCTACCGCTTCGTCGAGCGGACGGGCGGCGAGGCGCTGATCACGAGCGCCGAGGGCATCCGGGACGGGCTGCCGGGTACCCGGATCGTGTCCGCGCCGGGCTCGTAAGATCTGCGGCCGTGGCGATCCCTGTCCACCTCAAGGGCCGCAGCTTTCTGCGGGTGAACGATTGGGAGCCGGACGAGCTCCGCACGGTGCTCGACCTGGCCGACCGGTACAAGGCGCGCCTGAAGCAGGGCGTCGTCGACCGGCCGCTCGAGGGGCGCACGCTGGCGATGATCTTCACGAAGCCGTCCACGCGCACGCGCGTCTCCTTCGAGACCGGCATCTGGCAGCTGGGCGGCACGGGCCTCTACCTGAGCGCGAACGACCTGCAGCTCGGCCGCGGCGAGACGATCAAGGACACGGCGATGGTGCTCTCCCGCTACGTGAACGGGATCATGATCCGGACGTTCGCCCAGGCCGACGTGGACGCGCTCGCAGAGCACGGCTCGATCCCGGTGATCAACGGCCTCACGGACGACTTCCACCCGTGCCAGGCGCTCGCCGACGTGATGACGATCCGCGAGCGCTTCGGAGAGCTCGCGGGCGTCCGCGTCGCCTACCTCGGGGACGGCAACAACGTGTGCCACTCGCTGATGGTCGCGTGCGCGAAGCTCGGCGCGAGCTTCGTCGCCGCCGTCCCGGAGGGCTACGACCCGGATCCGGAGGTGGTCGGCTGGGCGCGCGCCGCCGCGGAGGCGTCCGGCTCGTCCGTCGAGGTCGTGCACGACCCGGCCGAGGGCGCCCGCGACGCCGACGTCCTCTACACGGACGTCTGGACGAGCATGGGCCAGGACGAGGAGCGCGAGCGCCGCCTCGCGGACCTCGCCGGGTTCCAGATCGACGACGCGATGCTCGAACACGGCTCGGACCGGGTGATCGTCATGCACTGCCTCCCCGCGCACTACGGCGAGGAGGTGGTCGAGTCGGTCCTGCACGGGCCGCGCTCGGCCGCCTGGGACCAGGCCGAGAACCGCCTGCACGCCCAGAAGGCGCTGATGGCGCTCGTGATCCCCTAGGGGCTCGCGCCCTGCTCCCGCTCAAGGACAACATCCCGACGCGCCGGTTCCCGGTCGTCACGGTCGTCCTGATCGCGGCGAACCTCTTCGTCTGGCTGGTCGATCCAGGACGCCGGCCGCGAGCCCGGCTTCTCCGAGTCGCTCCTGAACCTCGCCTACCGGCCGTGCGAGGTCGAAGGGCTCGTGCCCGGGCCTCGGCGAGGGCTGGCTCGCGAACGCGTTCATCTCGATGTTCATGCACGGGAGCTGGATGCACCTGCTCGGGAACATGCTGTTCCTCTGGATCTTCGGGAACAACGTCGAGGACACGCTCGGGCGCTTCCGCTACGTCGTCTTCTACCTCGGCGCGGGGGTCGCGGCCGCGGCGCTGCAAACGCTCGTGACGCTCCAGTGGGGTGCGCCGGGCGACCCGGCGATCCCGAACGTCGGCGCGAGCGGCGCGATCGCCGGCGTCCTCGGCGCGTACATCGTCCTCCACCCGGGCGGGATCGTCCTCACGTGGATCGCGCCGATCTTCATCGTCCCGGTGCCCGCGCTCCTCTACCTCGGCATCTGGTTCGTCTTCCAGCTGATCGCCGGCAGCTCGTCGTTCGTCGCGCCCGAGGAGAGCGGCGGCGTCGCGTACTTCGCCCACATCGGCGGCTTCGTCTTCGGCATCGCGACCGTTCGGCTGTTCCAGCCCCGGAGGCCGCCCGGTGTGCCACGCTCCTCCTGGTGACCTTCGAGCAGCACGTCGAGAACGCCGTCGCCTCGCTGCCGGCCGAGCTCCGCGAGGCGATGTCCAACGTGGACATCGTGGTCGAGGAGGAGAACGACGAGGACCCCGACCTCTACGGCCTCTACGACGGCATCGCCCTCACGCACCGCGACTCGGGCTACGCCGGCGCGCTCCCCGACAAGATCTCGATCTACCGGCGGCCGCTCGTGGAGGACTTCGGCCACGACCCCGCCCTCCTCGAGGAGGAGATCCGCGTCACCGTGCTCCACGAGATCGGCCACCACTTCGGCATCTCCGAGGAGCGCCTCGACGAGCTCGGCTGGCGGTAGGCGAACCAAGCGGGGACGGCGGACGAATGGTTCAGGGATGCGGCCGGCCGCCTACCGGTTCCTGACCACCTGGGTGCTCGACGCGCCGCGCGAGGACGTCTTCGACGCGATCCACGCGGTCGAGCGCTGGCCCGAGTGGTGGCACGGGGTCGAGTCGGTCGAGAGGCTCGACGGGGGCGGGGGCGACGACGGGGTCGGCAGCATCTACCGGCACCGCTGGCGGAGCATCCTCCCGTACACGGTCCGGTTCGACATGCAGACGACGCGGATCGAGCGGCCCCTCGTCCTCGAGGGCCGCGCCACGGGCGAGCTCGAGGGAATCGGCCGCTGGGCGTTCGCCGAGCGCGACGGCGAGACCGTCGTCACCTACGAGTGGAACGTGCGGACGACGCGGCCGTGGATGAACGTCCTTGCGCCGGTCGGGCGGCCGGTGTTCGCCTGGAGCCACAACGTCGTCATGCGCCGCGGCGGCGTCTGCCTCGCCCGCCGGCTCGACGCCCGGCTCGTCGCGGCCTCCTGACCCGCGATACGGTTCGCCCGGACACCACGAGCGAAAGGAATCCCCCATGGCCGAAGTGGTTCAGATTCCCGGCGCCGGGTCGACGGCGAAGATCCGGAACATCATCGCGGTCGCCGTCCTGAGCGTGATCACGCTCGGGATCTATCTCGTCTGCTGGTGGTACTTCATCAACCGCGAAATGGCCGACCTCGGCCGCGCGCGCGGCACCGAGGAGCTCGGCGACAGCCCGACGAAGTCGACACTCGCACTGTTCCCCGGCGCGTTGATCATCGTGCCGGCGCTCTGGACGACGGTCACGACGTTCCAGCGCGTGCAGAAGGCGCAGAACCTGACCGGCGGGAACCCGATCAACGGCTGGATCGGCCTCGTCCTCTACATCGTGCTCTCGCCCGCGATGTACGCGTACATGCAGAGCGGCCTGAACAGCGTCTGGAAGACGATCGGCCAGCCGACAGAGGCTGCGATCGAGCCCGCGCCGGCCGAGTAACGCTAGGCCTTGAGCTCGTAGACGAGGTCGACGACGCCTTCGCCGCCGTCCTCGCGCGCGACGGGCCGGAAGCCGCACTTCTCGAGCACGCGAATCGAGCCGCGGTTCCGGTCCGAGACGCGCGCCCGCAGGGGCCGAGTCTTCTCCTCGGCGAGATACGCCTCGAGCGCCGCGGTCGCGATCCCGCGGCCCCAGAACGGCTTGCCGATCCAGTAGCCGACGAGCCGGTCGCCGTCCTCCGTCCACCAGGAGACGACGTTGCCGACCACCTCGTCGTCCGCGAGGATCGTGCGGGCGGCCGCCCGCTCGTCACGCAGGATGCGCTGCCAGTGCGCCATGAAGGCGTCCCGGTCGCGTGGCGCGAAGGCGGCCATCGCTGCGGCCTCCTCGTCGAGTTGATGCTCGTAGAAGACAGGCAGATCGTCGGGCTCGACGGCGCGGAGCCTGACCACGCCTACGGCCAGATCGGCGCGCTGGGATCCTGCGGCTCGAGCGCGTCCCAGTCGGCGCGGGGCGGCGCGAAGATGTCCATCACCACGCAGCCGTCCGGGCCGGCAGTGGCCGTATGCGGCACGTCGGCGAGGATCTTGTACGTCATCCCGGGCCCGATCTCGCGCGTCTCGTCGCCGATCCGGAACGTCATCGTCCCGGTGAGGACGATCCCCAGCTGCTCGTTCGCGTGGTGGTGCTCGGCGGCGACCGCGTTCGGGGCGAGCTCGACGATCGCCATCGTCATCTCCTCCCCGACGACCGCCCGCGCGAGGATCCCGTCCCAGATCGGCAGCGGACGAAGGTCGCCGAGCTCTTCGAAGGCGCTCACGGCGCGATCCTAGTCCACGAGCTTCCGCGTCATCGCGATGATCGCCACCCGCCACATGGCGAACCCGAAGGCGAGCAGGAAGAGCAGGCTGCCGATGTCGTTCCAGCCCTCCAAGCCGAACGCGGCGTGGCGGACGAGCTGAACGCAGTGGTAGAGCGGGTTGAACCGGGCGAGCAACTGCGCCCACTCGGGAAGGCCGTCGATGGGGAAGAACGTGCCGGCGACGAGGAACAGCGGCGTCAGCACCGCGCTGACGATGTAGTTGAAGTTCTCGAACGAGTTCGCGAAGCCGGCGACGGAGATCCCGAAGTTCGCCCAGCCGAAGCCCGCGATGAAGGCGATGAAGGGCACGACCAGCATGCTCCAGCGCGGCTGGAGGCCGAACACGATCCCGACGAGCAGCGGCACGCAGCCGTACACGCCGGCGCGGGTCGCGATCCAGAGCGACTCCGCCGTGACGAGCTCCTCCGTGTCGACCGGCGCGGCGAGGATCGCGTCGTACGTGCGCTGGAACTGGTACTTGACGAACGTCCCGAACATGCCCGGGAACGCGCTCGAGAAGAGCACGGCGGTGGCGACGGTGCCGGTGGCCACGAACTCGACGTAGTCGTAGCCGCCGATCGTCGAGAGGAGCGACCCGAAGCCGAAGCCGAACGCGAGCAGGTAGATGGTCGGCTCGACCGTCGACGAGAACGTGGACGACTTCCAGTACGACGAGAAGTTGACCACCTCGCGCACGAGCACGCCCGTGAGGGCGGGGCGCTCGAGGCGGCCGATCCGCTGCGTTCCCGCGCGGGCGCTCATTCGATCTCCTCTCCGGTCAGGAGGACGAAGACGTCCTCGAGGTTCGCCGGCCGCCGCTCGCCGTCGGGCGCGCGGCCGTCCGCGTCCTCGACGCCGAGGACGGTGACGCTCGTGCCGGTGCGGCGCGTGCGGAAGCCCTCGGCCCGCGCGGCCGCCTCGGCCTCGGCCAGCCTGGCCGGCGCGCCGTAGACCTCGACCGCCTGCCGGCCGGCGTGCTCGCGCCACGAGCTCGCCCGGCGGCGCCCGCGGCCACGGCCTTCCCGTGGGACATGATCAGCACCGTGTCGGCGAGCCGCTGCGCCTCCTCGATGTAGTGCGTCGACATGAGGATCGTCGTGCCCTCGGCGCGGAGCGCGTCGATCAGCGCCCAGAGCTCCTGGCGCACCTGCGGGTCGAGGCCGACGGTCGGCTCGTCGAGCAGCACGAGCCGCGGGCGGTGGACGAGCGCGCGGGCGATCAAGAGCCGCCGCCGCATCCCGCCCGAGAGCTTGTCCACGCGGCTGTCCCGCCGGTCGACGAGGTTCGCCATCTGGAGCGCGCGCTCGATCGCCTCACGCCGCTCGGCCCGGCCGATCCGGTAGAGGTGCGTGAAGACGAGCAGGTTCTGCTCGACCGTCAGCGTCGTGTCGAGGTTGTCGAGCTGCGGGGAGACGCCGAGCTGGACCCGCGCCTGCTTCGACTCGTCCGGGAGCCGGTAGCCGAGCACCTCGAGCTCGCCCTCGTCGGCGATCGCCTGGGCGGTCAGCATCCGCATGGTCGTCGACTTGCCGGCCCCGTTCGGGCCGAGCAGGCCGACGCAGGTCCCGAAGGGCACGTCGAGGTCGAGCCCGTCGACCGCGGTGATCGGTCCGTAGCGCTTGACCACCCCGCGCAGCCGGATGGCGAGGTCCTGGCTCACGCCTGCAGCTTGCCAGTCCGGCCGCGGCTCGCCGCAGCTCGGCGCGTCACTCGTCGAGCAGGGCTGCGTCCAGGAACGCGATCACGCGCTGCTCGTACTCGGCTCGGCGCGACGTCGATGCCCGCCGGTGTGCTCGGCGCCGGGGACGAGCCAGATGGCCTTCGGCTCGCCGGCGGCGGCGAAGTACTTCGGCTGTCTCACGTTCTCCCCGCCCATGCCGGGTCTCGGCGTAGATCAGGAACACGGACCGAGGCGCGATCTCGCCGATCGTGTCCACGATGCGGGCGGGCGGGCCGTGGTTCGAGAACACCGTCGCCGCCGCGCTCATCCCGAGCCACACGGGCGCCCCCAGCACGCGATCCACACCGGTCAGGTCGACGTCCCCGAGCGGGAAGCCGGCGCCCTCGGACACGACCGCCCTGAACGCGGGCTCGCGTGCTGCCGCGCCGAGCAGGATCTCGCCGCCGACCGACGACCCGAGGCCGCCGATCCGATCCGGATCCACGTCCGACCGGCCCTGGAGGTACGCGGCGCCGGCGGCCAGGTCGCGGTCGCCGACCCAGCGGACGAGGTCGCCCTCGCTCTTCCCCTGCCCCCGCGGGTCGAGGAGGAGCACGCCGTAGCCGTTGTCGACGAGCATCCGCGCCTCCTTCACCGCCGAGGCGCCGGGATAGACGACGATCGCGGCGCCGTTCTCTGACGGGACGTACCGGGCGACGAGGTCGAGCGAGTCGCTCGTCCTGACGGTGACGGTCTCGTAGGGCACGCCGATGTCGGGCGGCGCCCCGATGCGGCCGACGTGCGTGTAGCCGTAGGCGAAGGAGATCGGGAAGACGACCCACGCGACGATCAGGGCGCCGGCGAGCACGCCCACGACCGCTTCGAGCGATCGGCGGAGGTAGCGCCGCCGCCGGCTCCCGCCGGTGCGCCGTGACCTCCAGAGCGTCACCGGCCCGCTCGCGAGGAGCACGACGCCGGCCACGATCGACAGGAGCCCCGTGTAGTCGGCGCCCGACGCGCTGCCGTGGAGCAGGTAGTAGGCGCCGGGGAAGCCGATCCCCAGGCCGAGGGCGCCGAAGGTCATGGCCAGTGCGGCGCGCAGGCCGGGTCGGAGGCGCGGATAGAGCAGCGCGGCGCCGGTCAGGATCCCGACCGGCACGAGACCGCTCGCAAGGTGGTCGCCGATGGACGTTCCCGGCTGTGGCTGCAGGTAGTTGTCGTCCACGACGTGGAGGGCGATCGCACCGAGCGAGAGGGTGACGATCCCGGCCTCGGTGCGCACGAACGCGGCGCCGGTCGGCCGGTCGGCAGTCGTGGCGACGGCGGGGACGCTCACGACGCGGCCCTCGCGCGACGCGGCACGCCGACGACGACGAGCAGCGCCGCGACGAAGAGCGACCCGAACGCGAGCGTCCCGAACGGGAAGGGGTGTCCGCCCAGAAGGAAGAGCGCCGGCCAGGGCGATGAAGACCCACTGAACGGCAGGCGCTCCGGCGCGCCGGGCGCCGAGAGCGATCGCGCCGATCGCGACCACCCACCCGAGCGTGCCGACGACGGCGAGCGGAAAGACGACGGGGTCGGTTCCGGGCCAGTCCTCGACCACGTCGAACACACCGTCCTGCTGCACGGTCTGGAGGTCACGGGCGGCTGCGCATGGCCAGCCCGGTGCCGATGCCGGCCACGGCGTCGTAGGCGCTGTAGAAGACGAGGAAGATGCCGACTCCGAGGCGGACGGCCCAGCTCATGGCCCGCCCGAACTCGTCCGCGAGCAACAGCACGGACAACGCGACGAGCCCGATCAGGACGAGCTGGATCAGGTGAAAGCCGAGGAACCAGGTCGCCACGTCCATGACGCCCTCCGTGGTCTGGTCGGGTTGCGGATGGAAGACCTCGAGAATCGCGAGCAGAAGTGGCGGCACGACCATGAGGACGGCGCGGAGCGTGCCCGACACGTCCCAGGCGGAGCGGACTTCGACCCGCTCCACGGCGGCCTCAGCGGCCATCGGTCCGCCCTCCCGACTGCCCGATCCGGACTCGGTCCAACAACGCGGTCATTCGTGCTGGAGGGCCTCGAGCACGTCCAGCTTCGAGGCGCGTCGGGCCGGCAGGATCGCCGCAAGCATTCCGGCGAGGATCGCGACGCACACGAACGCGATGAGCGTCCCGTACGGCACCGCGAACACGATCCCGTACTGGGAGACCGCGGTCGTCGTCACGATGGCGAGGAAGAGGCCGACGACGATCCCGAGCGTCGCGCCGATCAGCGCCGTCACGACGCTCTCGTGCCTGATCATTCGCCGCACCTGTCGGCGGGTCATTCCGATCGCCCGCAGCATCCCGAGCTCGCGCGTTCGCTCGAAGACCGAGAGCACGAGCGTGTTGATGACGCCGAAGAGGCTGACGACGATCGAGAGGCCGAGGAGCGCGTAGAGGATCTTGAGCGCCTCCGAGATCGGCTTGGTCCGCGAGCTCTTGAACTCCTCGCGGGTCTCGACCTTGGCGGCCGGGAACGCCGCGAGGCTCTCCTCGAGGGCGGCGGTGTTCTCGTCGGAGGGACCGCCCTCGAAGTTCAGGAGCGTGAGATCGTTCGCCTGGTCGGCGAACGACTCCTCGAACGTCCCCATCGCGACGGAGATGTCGCCGAACGGCGAGCCTCCCTTCGGCGGGTCGATGATGCCTTCGACGGTCAGCTCGAAGGTCTTCCCCGTGGGCATCTGCACGGTCAGCGGGGAGCCGACGGTCAGCTCGTGGTCGTCTGCGTAGCGCTTGGTGACGAACGCACCCTCCGGGCCGAGCTGGGCGGGAACGCTGCTCGAGCCGCTCGACCAGTCGATGTCGACCACCCGCGTGACATTCGCGTCGACGCCGGTCACGAAGACCGTATCCCCGGCCACCTTCGCCTCGCCGGAGCGCAGCTCGGAAACCTCGAGGACACCCGGGGCCTCGGCCGCCGCCTTCGCCGCCTTCCTTGTGAGCGCCTCGGCGTCGGCGCCCGCCGAGACGGAGTAGTCGGCGATGAACAGCTGGTTGACCGCGCCGGTGAACGAGCTCTTGAAGCCCTGACCGATCACCGCGACGAACGTGATCAGGGCGAGACCGATCATCACTGCCGCCGCCGTGGACGCCGTCCTCGCCGGGTTGCGGACAGCGTTCTGGCGGGCGAGCATCCCGGCGCCGCCGCCGAAACGTGCGGCCGGGGCTCCGAGCACGAACGCGAGCGGACGCACGACGCGAGACGCGATCATCGCCACCGAGACGAACAGGAGCAGGACGCCGAGCACGAGCGACGCGATCCGCACCGTGATCTCGAGCCCGCTGCCGAACACGCCGTACGAGAAGAGCGCGAGCGCCAGCACGCCCACGATCGCGGAGGTCGGGACCGCGTAGCGCGTGAAGCGGGAGGCGGGCATGACCGCGCCCTCGCGGACGGCCGCGATCGGCTCGATGCGGGTGGCGCGGAACGCCGGTCGGAGACTCGCGAGCACCGTGACGAGCGTGCCCACCGCGACGCTGACGACGATCGTCCGCAGCGAGAGGACGAGGCCGCCGCTCGGCAAGTCGACACCAGTCGCCTCGAGCAGCGCCGTCAGCGCCAACGCGATCGCGAGCCCCAGGAAGAGGCCGAGGATCGACCCCAGGATGCCGATGACGAGCGACTCCAGGAGGACCGAGCCCAGCACCTGATGGCGCGAGGCGCCGAGCGTGCGCAGGGTGGCGAGCTCGCGCATCCGCTGCGCGACCGTGATCGCGAGCGTGTTGGCGATCACGAAGCTCCCGACGAACAGGGCGATCCCTCCGAAGCCGAGCAGGAAGTACTTGATGAAGTTCAGGCCCTGCTGTGTGTCCTCGCTGTCGGCGGCCGCCTGCGCGGTCGCGGTCTTCACCTGCGTCGTGTCCGAGAGCAACGGGGTGATCTGCCCGGCGAGCTCCTCTTCGGAGACACCGTCCTCGGCGCCGACGCGGATCAGGTCGAACTTGCCTTCCTTGTCGAAGAGCTGCTGGGCGGTCTCGAGGTCGAAGACGGAGATCGTGATCCCGCCGAGCGACCCTTCCTCCCCGAAGCGAACCAACCCGCTGATCGTGTACTCCGTGACCGGACCCTCACCGAACGAGCCGACGGTGTCGCCGACCTCGAAGCCCTCCCTCCGGGCGGTCGTCGAGTCGATCGCGATCTCGCCTTCCGCGGGCCAAGCGCCCGAGACGAGCTGGAAGGGATTCAGCGACTGGTCGGCCTCCGGGTCGACGCCGATCGCGACGCCCGAGTCGGCCTTGCCGATCGCGTTCCCGTCGGCGGCGACGATCCTGGCCTGGTCCTCGACCGAGCCCTGAGCAACGCGCACGCCGGGCAGGTTCTGCACGTCATCGAGAACGGCGGCGGAGAACGCCGGCGCTTCGGACCCCTCCTCCGAGTTGATCGCCGCCTTCGAGCTGATGACAGCGTCCGTCGCCTTGTACGACTCGTCGTAGATGCCGTCGAAGCTCTTGCCGAGCGTGTCCGTGAGCACCAGGGCGCCGCTGATCATCGCGACGCCGAGGACGATCGCGAAGGCCGTGAGCGTCGCACGCAGCTTGCGGCCGAGCAGTCCCTTGAGGGCGACGCCGATCATCGGGCGGGCACCTCCTCGAGCGCAGCGAGGATCTCGCCGGAGGTCGAGGACTCCAGGTCGCTGACGATCAGCCCATCCGCCAGGAAGAGGATCCGGTCGGCGACGGCCGCCGCGTGAGCGTCGTGGGTGACCATCACGGTGGTCTGGCCGTAGCTCGTGACCGAATTGCGGAGCAGCTCGAGGATCTCCGAGCTCGTCTTCGAGTCGAGGTTGCCCGTCGGCTCGTCCGCGAACATCACGGTCGGCTTCGAGACGAGCGCGCGGGCGATCGCGACGCGCTGCTGCTGACCGCCGGAGAGCTCCGACGGCCGGTGCGTGAGCCGGTCGCCCAGGCCGACCGCGGTCGTCAGCTCGTCGACCCAGTCGGGGTCGGGCTTCTCCCCGGCGATGGCCAGCGGCAGGACGATGTTCTCCCTCGCGGTCAGCATCGGGAGCAGGTTGAAGAACTGGAAGATGAAGCCGATGTGCTCACGCCGCAGCCGCGTGAGCTGCGTGTCGTTCAGCCCGCCGATCTCGGTCCCGGCGATGCAAACGCCGCCGGACGTCGGTCGATCGAGCCCGGCGAGGATGTGCATGAGCGTCGACTTCCCCGAGCCGGACGGCCCCATGACGGCGGTCAGCTCGCCGCTCGCCACCTCCACGGACACCCCGCGAAGCGCGTCCACCGCCGTCTCCCCGGTGCCGAAGCGGCGGGTGAGCTCGTCGGCCGAGACGACCGGACGCGAGCACGGTTTCTTGACGTTCCGTCTGCAGTTCGAGTGTCTCCACTGGTCACTCCTCGCTGGTCGTCGATCCGGTGGCGCCGGGTGGCGTCTGTCGGTTTCTGGCCCCTGGTGTCGCGTCCCACCTCATGAGCCTTCGAGCAGCGTTCGGTCGAAGAAGTCGATGACTCGCCGCTCGTACTCGGCCGGTCGCGCGTCGATCCCGCCGACGTGCCCGCCTTCCGGCACCTCCCAGATCGCCTTCGGCTCGCCCGCCTCGGCGTAGAAGCCCTGGTTGGGCGCCTTCTCGCTGCCGCCCTGCCCGTCCAGGGCGTAGATGAAGAAGACGGACCGCGGGGCGATTTGGGGGACGAGGCTCTTCAGGTCGGCCGGCGGCAGGTTGTTGGTGAAGACGGAGACCGCGAGCGCTGAGAGCGCCCGGGATGATCGCCGCGAACTCCTCGCTGCGGCTCTCGGTGTTCGCGAGGTCGTCGCGGACGGAGCGCCCGCTGCCGCCCTCGCTGACGATCGCCTTGAGCGCGTCCGACTCGGCCGCCGCCTCGATCAGCATCTCCCCGCCGACCGAGAGGCCGATCCCGCCGATGCGCTCCGGGTCGACCTCGGGGCGATCCTGGAGGAACGCGACGGCCGCGTGCAGGTCGCGCTCGCCCTGCCAGCCGAAGACGTTCGGGTCGCCGTCGCTCTCGCCCTCGCCGCGGCGGTCGAAGAGGAGGACGCCGTAGCCGTGTTCCGCGAGCATCCGCGCCTGCTTCCGTGGGCCCGAGCGGCCCGGAACGGCGATCACGGCGGCGCCGTTCTTCGACGCGATGTACCAGCCCTTGAGCCGCAGGCCGTCGCTCGTCGTGAACTCGACGTTCTCGTACGGCGCCCCGAAATTGGGCGCCGGCACCTCTGCCCGCGCCGTGTGCGTGACGACGTAGGCGAGACCGATCGGGAACAGGACGAGCGGCCACGACGACCACCGCCGCGGCCACGAGCAGGAGCCGTCGCAGGTAGCGCCAGACCAATGCGTCGTCCGTCCGCCGCGACCGCCAGAGCGTCACGGCCCCGATCCCGAGCAGCGTCAGGCCGGCCGGGATGCAGAGAATCCCGGTGAAGTCGTCGCCCGGAGAGGCCTCCGTTGACGCCGTAGTGGACGGCCTCGACGCCGCCGAGCAGTCCGATCACGCCGAACACGAGCGCGAGCGACGCCCGGAGGCCCGCGCGCACCCGGCCGTAGAGGACCGCGGCCCCGGCGATCAGCGCGATCGGCACGAGGCCGCTGACCAGGTGGTCGGCGGCGGACGTGCCCGGCTCCGGCTGGAAGAAGGAGTCGTCCGCCACGTGCAGCGCGATCACCCCGAGCGCGGCACGCGCGACCGCGGTCTCCGTCGCGAGGCGCGCCAGGAGCGCGCTCCGCGGCGGAGCCGCGATCACGTGCGAACCAGCCTGGGTCACTTGCCGGCGGGCGCCGGGGCGGCCGGCACCTTGCGCGGTGTGACCGACCGGTCCTGCTCCAGGTGCGGCAGCCACTCGAGCCAGGTCGGCAGGTACCAGTTCCAGTCGCCGAGCAGCTTCATCGCCGCCGGCAGGAGGACGGCACGGACGATCGTCGCGTCGATCAGGATCGCCGCCGCGAGCCCGACGCCGAACTGCTTGAAGATCAGCATCGAGAGCGTCGCGAAGACGGAGAAGACGCAGACCATCACGATCGCCGCGCTCGTGACCACGCCGGCCGTCGTCCGGATCCCGTGCGCGATCGGCCTCGTCGGTGCTCATGCCCCGGTCGTAGGCCTCGCGGATCCGGCTGAGGATGAACACGTGGTAGTCCATCGAGAGGCCGAAGAGGATCACGAACATGAAGATGGGCAGGAACGAGTCGATGCCCGCCGTCGACTCGAAGCCGAGCACGCCCTTGCCCCAGCCGTGCTGGAACACGAGCACCATCACGCCGTAGGCGGCGGCCACCGAGAGCAGGTTGAGCACGATCGTCTTCGCCGCGATCACGATCGAGCGGAAGGCGAAGAGCATGATCAGGAAGGCGAGGAGGAGCACGAAGCCGAACACGAGCGGTGCGACCGTCTTCATACGGTCGTTGAAGTCCTTCGACTCCGCGGTGATCCCGG
>CAVOKD010000006.1:0-144152 GCA_963696365.1 uncultured Actinomycetes bacterium | reverse complement strand
GGCCGCCGTCGCGTACCAGACGCCGAACACGAGACTCACGACGCCGAGTGCCGGGGCGACACCGTTGAACGTCGCGCGGACGGGGCGGCTCACGAGCGTCCGGCCGAAGCCGGTCGAGACAGCGCCCATCGACACCGCCGTGAAGACGGCGAAGAGGACGAGCGACATGAGCGCGAGCACCTGCGACTGCACCGACGCGACGATCAGCACGCCGACGCCTGCGCTCCCGCCCATCCCGTGCACGAGCCCGATCGAGTACGCGCCCAGCCTCGTGCGTGCGCGTGGGCGCCCGGATGCGCGTGCATCTGGAGGTCTCCACGGGCCCAGCGCACGAGCAGCCGGAGGGCCAGCGCGACGATCACGATCGCGACCGTAGTCTCCGCACCCTGTTGGACGCGCTCGGGCAGGTAGCCGTTCACGAGCAGGATCGGCACGCCGAACAGGAAGAGCGTCGTCGCGTGCCCGAGGCCCCAGACGAGGCCGAGAACGCCGGCGCGGCGGGCGGCGCGCTCCCGCTCGCCCGCGACGAGCGTCGTCACGGCCGCGAGGTGGTCCGGGTCGGACGCGTGGCGGAGGCCGAGCAGGACCGCGACCGCGATCACGACCCAGACGGACGTCCCGTCGGAGAACGAGGCGATTCGGTCGTCGAGTCCGAGCATCAGAGCACCTCCGGAAGGGCGTTGAGGGTGATCGCGACGCCCACCCCGAGGATGAGGAGGGCGCTGGCCGCGGGCAGCACGCGCACGAGCGGGCCGTCGAGCCGGAGGCGGCCGAACGTGCGGCGGGCGAGCACGGCCAGGAGGCCGATGGACGAGATGGTCAAAGCGAGACCGGCGCTGAACGCGAAAATCAGCGCAAGGCCGAAGCCGACGCGGTGAAGCGCGATCGCGCTCAGGAGGACGACCAGCGCGGACGGGCAGGGCAGGATCCCGGCCGCGATGCCGACGCCCAGAAGGCCTCGCGTCTCGTGCTCGTGGTGGTGTTCGTGGTGGTGGGCGTGCGCTCGCCGGTGGCGTAGGCGCGCCCGGAACACGGAGATGCCGACGCCGACCACGAGGAGTCCGGAGACGAGCGTCAGCCACGGATACAGACGCTCCGGCACGACGAACTGCGAGAGCAGGAGCGTGACGAGGCCGAGTGCGAAGACGCCGATCGTGTGTGACGCGGTCACGATCAGGCCGAGCCCGATCGCGTGGCGCGGCTTGCCGCGGGAGCCGACGAGGTAGCCGGCGACGATCGCCTTCCCGTGCCCGGGCGTGAGTGCGTGCGCCGCGCCCCAGAACATCGCGACCGCGAGCGAGACGAGGATGACACCGGCGGTGAGATCGCCCTGGGCGACGAGCGACTCGAACCCGCCGTGCGGACGGTCGGGGGAGGCCGTCGCGCCGAGCGCGGGCGCCGCCGCGGGCTGTGTGCCCGGCTCGTAGGAGACGTGCGCGACCCGCACGTCGAGCGGCGAGCTGAGGAGGTCCTTGGGGTATGCGCGCAGCGCGTCGCTCCGGCTCGCTGCCGGGACCGTCGCATCCACGATGCGGGCGCCCCGGTCGGCCCGGGCGACGAGCTCGCGCCAGCCGATCCGGCCCGGGAACGTGCGGTCGCGGAAGACGAGCTCTCGGCCCTCCGGTCCGCCTGGTAGACGGCCTCGAAGCGGAGCGTCGGGAGGCCGCCCGCGCCGGGCTTCTCGCTCACGCGGGAACTGACCGGGACGAGCGCCGCGGGCCGTCCTCCACCTCGAGCTCGAGCTCGCGCGCGACCTGCGCCGCGTAGCCGGGCGCCCGGACGCGGTCGCCGACCTGGTACGTCGGGATCTCGGCCAGGTCGAGGACGAAGCGGACGTAGACCGACGAGCCGGAGAGATCGAGCTCGCCGTAGTGGTTCACGGTGAAGTTCCCGAGCGGGTGTGCAGCGGCGCTCGCCGGCGCCGCCAAGGCGGCTACCACCGCGACCGTGAGGAGGAGACGCTTCATCCCGCCCACCGCCGCGCGACGGGCGCCCAGCGCACCGAGAACGACGGGTTGATCGCGAGCGCCTCGCGGATAGACTCGCGCGCAGCTCCCGACCGCCCGAGACAGCGCTCGGCGGTCCCCGACGAACCACATGAGCGCGTCGCGCGTGCCGAGCCGCAGCGCGCGCCTCGAGTGGGACGAGCGCCTCTGCGCAGCGGCCGTTCCGGACGAGGGCCCACGCGAGCACATCCTCGGCCTGAAGGCTCGGCGAGCGCGACACGTATTCACGGGCGCGTGCGAGGGCGTCGCGTAGGCGGACGCCGCGGTCGAGGTCGAAGAGCGCGGTCTCGACTTCGTGCGCACTCCGTTGGCGGCCAGCACGCGCTCGATCGTCCGCACGAGGCCCTCGGTGCGGGCAGCCTCCCCGCGCCGGCCGGCCGCGTCGTAGAGATTGGCGAGCCGGGCGGCGAACTCGGGCAACGGGACGCGGTCGACAACGGCCTGGAGCCGGACGATCGCCGCGGCGAGGCGTCCGTTTGCGGCCTCGACCCGCGCGAGCCCGGCGCCCGCGTATGCGTAGCCGGGCAGACGGCGCAGGGCGTCCCGGTAGATCCGCGACGCGGCGGCGAGCCGGCCTGCGCCGAATTCGAGGTTCCCCAGCTGGACGAGCGACCACGCCGCGTGCTCGGGCACGGCCGCGCCCGCCTCGACGGCCAGGCGAAGCGCTGCGCGTGCGCCGGCGACGTCGCCGAGGAGCTCACGCGCGTACGCGACGCGCGCGTAGGACGCGAGACTCGGCTCGAGGTCGGCCATGCGGTCGAATGCGGCGAACCCTGCGCGGAGCCGCCCGGTCTCGACGAGCGCGTCGCCGAGGATCCCGAACGGCCCGGCGCTCCCGGGCTCAAGCGCAGCGGCACGCCGGGCGAGGCGCTCGGCGAGACCAAACTGGTGGCGCGTCGCGGCGAGCGACGCGAGCCCCGTGAGCGCGACCGGGTCGCGCGGGGCGAGATCATGGGCGCGCGCGAGGGCGCGCGAGGCGCGGGCGAGGAACCCGGCGTCGCCGGTCTCGCGGAGCCGCTGGGCGTAGGCGAGACCGAGGAGCGCGAGCGAGCGTTGGTCGTCGGGCCTCGCCTCGACACGGCGCTCGAGCGACGCGACCGTTCCCGCCGTGTCCGCCGCCCCCGCGCCCGGGAGGAGCGCGGCGGCGGCGGGCGGCGGTGCCGCAGCACCAGGGGAGGAGCCGGAGCCGCCGGCGAGACCGCCGAGCGCGAGGGCCGCTGCTGCGACTGCCGCCGCGCCCAGCCCGATCCCGATCCGCCGTGCCTGCATCTCTCCGCCTCCTTGTGGAGCGCGGGGACCCGCGTCCGCAGCGGGTCCCCGCGCAGCCGGGTTAGGGCTTCTGGAGCCCCTTCGCGTTGTCGAACCCGCTCGGCGGATGCCCCTCGTAGGGGAAGACCGCCAGGTTCACGATGTCGTTCGCGTCCACTCCGTCCCCGAGAGCGTCGGCCGCTGGATTGCCCTTGAGCTTTCCGGCGACCGCGCGCTCGGCGATGTCGATGACGTCGTCCTCGAGCCGGCGCCCGTTCGGGAATCCGGCGACGTCCCCACCGAAGACGCCGAGCCTGGAGGGGCTCGCCGACGGCGGGATCGACAGGTTGATGCGGAGCATGTCCGCGAGCTTCGGCCCGGTGTAGTTCAGGTCGGGAATGCCCGTGAGCAGGACGGCGACGAGGTCGTCGCGGCCCGTCTCCGGCGCGTTCACGACGCCCGGGTAGAGCTGGTTGATCGCCGCAGCGAGGATCGGCTTGCGGAAGTACTTGACGTACTTCGCGTCGTCGGCCGGCTCGCCGCGGTTCCACTGGTCCTTGAGCGTCGTCGGGATGACGACCTCGTTCACGAGCGGGTTGCCGAGGCGCGAGACCTGTACCCACGAGCCGTTGCCGCGGCCCCTCGCCTTGAACTTGCGCCGCTCGGTGGTGGCCCAGACGCCGACCGTGTGGTCGGAGTCGTCGAGCTGGGCGATCGGGACCTGCAGGGCGATCGCGTGGACGGCGTAGTTGGCGAAGAAGTCCTTCCCGCCGCCCATGTTCCCCGTGCCACGCCGGAACGCGACGAGGTCGAAGATCGCGCCGATGTCGCCGAAGAACGCGTCCTCGCGCTGGCCGGCGAACACCTTCCCGCCGCCGTCGAGGTCGAAGATCCGCGCGTTCGCGAGCGTGCCGTGGTCGGCCGACCCGTAGAACGCCATGTTCGTCCGCGGCCCGATGTTCGTCGGGGGCGTCAGGCCACGAGCGATAACGGTTCTGCGCCCCTTCCGGTCCACCCGGCTGACCGTGTAGCGCTGGACGGTCTCCGCGAGGAAGAGCGGGCTCGGCAGGTTCCGGAACCGGAACCGGTAGGTCACGTCCGGCTCGGCGTCGCCGTTCCGGTCGATCTTGATCGAGTACCGGGCCTTGGTCGAGAACCGGTACCACATCGGTCCGGCCGCAGGATCCTCGGCCGGGATCCAGTTCGAGACGATCGTGAGCATGTTCGGCTGGTCGGCCGACCTCCACGCGTAGAGATCCGTGTTGTCGGCCGCCGGGTCCTCGGAGATGGCCGGGGCCTCGCGGTGGCTCGAGGCCGTCGCGCGCTCGGGCGCTGGGCCGCGCAGCACGCCGACGACGACGACGGCGAGTCCCATGACGAGCATTCCGAGGGCAATTGCGATGCGCTTCATTGCCGCTCCCCTTTCCTTGACCCCTCACTTGACGGGGCGTATTCGCGCGCACCCAGGAAGTGGTTCGGACCGGGACGAGCAGCCTGTGGATTCTCAGGCGGCGGCCGTGCGGGCGCAGGCCCGCGGCAGCCTGCCGCTGGAAACCGTCGCCCTCGCTTGAGACAATAGTTGCGAGTGCAGCGAGCCGAGTCTGTCGATTGGCGACGGGGGACGGGGCTCGCATGCGTCGACGCCGGGGGCGCCAGGTGATCCGCGCTGCTCTCGCCACCGTAGTCCTCACCCTCCTGGTGACGACCGGGCTAGCCGCCGGCGCACAGAGTGGGCCGACCCTGACCGTCGTGATCCTGGGCGACGGATCAGTGACGAGCGATCCAGCAGGAATCGACTGCCCGGACGACTGCGAGGAGGGCTTCGCCACCGGGACGACCGTGACGCTCACGGCTCATCCGGCCGACCCCTCCCTCGACGTGATCTGGAGCGGCGCCTGCGACCACGCCACGGGCGACACGTGCACCCTCACGCACGAGGAGGACACGGCCAGAGTGCAATTCCAATCGACTTCACCGCCGCCGCCGCCTCCACCTCCGCCACCTTCACCCGTGCCGCCTCCTCCGCCGCCCCCGCCGGCACCGCCACCGCCGGGGGCCGTCGACCCGGTCGCTCGAGAAATAAAGAAGTTGGGTTGGGCGAACATCGCGTTCCACGTTCCGGAGGCCATGACGCTCGGCAAGGCGTCGGAAGTGCGGCTCGTCCTGTCGGCACAGCACTCGCTCAAGCAGCTCAAGAAAAAGGTCACCGAGCTCGGCAACGTCGACGGAGCGCGCATCCGGTACTCGGACAGCATGAAGGCTCACCTGACCGGAACCGGCTTCGAGATCGAGCCGGTGACGGAGGAAGTCCAGGCGGTCAGCGGCGAGCACATCACCGAATGGCGCTGGGAGGTCAAGCCCAAGGAGACAGGCGACCAGCGCCTGCACCTGACGTTGACCGCGATCATCGTCGTGAAGGGCAGCGACAAGCCCTACTCCGTTCGCACCTTCGATCGGACGCTCGACGTCAGCGTCGGCTGGACCACGCGCGTCTCAGGCTTCTTCGAGGACAACTGGCAGTGGCTCTGGGCGGCAATCCTGGTCCCGCTCGTGACCTGGTGGCTCAGCCGGCGGAAGGGACGGGCCGCGCCGCGGCCCGGAGGCTCCTGAGCGGGCGAGCGTTGGCCGGGAGGCGACGCGCGGGCTCGGCGCTCGTTTCTTGCGGAGCTCTGCAGGCCGACCACCGCGCGCGGGGGAGCCGGTAGAGCCCGGCTCCCCCCGCACCAGCTCGGCCCTGGCTGCGCCAGGGCCGCAGTCTCACTTCGTGATCGTGATCTGAAGCGTCCTCTGCGTCGTGAACGTCGTCCCCGGGTAGCCGATCGTGACGCGGATCGTCGCCACGCCGGTGCCGGTCTTTCCGAGCTTCCACCCGTAGGCGAACTGGTTCTTCTCGGGGTCGTACTTCATGCACGTCGCCGGCTCGCTCTGTGCGCCCGAGGCGGAGAACCTCACGCGACAGTTCGCCGCGAGCGCCTGCCCGACCGCGTCCGAGACGCGGACGCCGTCAGCGTTTCCGAGGGCGATCTTGACCGGGACGGTCGAGCTCACCTTCCACTTCGAACCGGGCACCGGATCGAAGAAGCCGAGGATTCGATACTCGACCACGTAGTCGAGGTCGACGCTCCTCGCGTTCCCCGCGTTGTCGGTCGCGGTGCAGGTGACCGTCTTCGGACCGGGGGTGCTGGTGTCGATCGCTCCGCAGCTCGACGAAGCGACTCCCGAAGGCCAGTCACTCGCGTTCGCCGAGGCAGTGACTCCCGACTGTCCCACGATCGGAGACGCGCTGAGCGCTGGGCTCAACGTCGGCGCGTGCTGGTCGATCTTGAACGTCCGCGTGACGAGTGGGCTCTCGGTGTTGCCGCTCGTATCCCGGCTCGCCGCGTAGACCGTGTGGAGTGGGCTGTCCACGACGACGTTGAACGGCGTGCACCCGACGTCCGGCAGGTCGTCGAAGCTCGTCGGCGAGTTCGAGAGGTTCAACCCGCACCGCGTCTGCCCGAGGTCGTTGTCCTGCGCCGTGACGCTGACGCCGACCGCGGTCGTGTACCAACCGTTCGAGCCGTTCGGAGCAGCGGGCGACAACGCGATCGTCGTCACCGGAGCCGAATCATCGGCCTCGAACGCGCCGATGTCCTCGGCGCCGTCCGGCCGCAAGACTCCGCGCTGGTCGTCCGGCTCCGACGTCGCTGGATCGGCGCCGTCAACTGCCGGGCTCGTGCCTGGAATGGCCATCGTCGGCGTGCGACCCGGGAAGTTCATGGCCAGCACCCCGAGCTGCGGATCGTCCGACTGCGTCACGCCGGAGCAGGGAGTGTCGCCGTGGCCGTTCTCGGTGCTGTCGACGATCAGGTTGTGCGTGCCGGAGTAGGAGGCGCCGTTTCGCAGGTAGCACTCGTGCGGGCCGTTCCCGGCCAGGATCGAGTTGCGAAGCACCAGCGACGCGGACTCGCCGTCCGGCCGGTAGACGGCGATGGCGCCGCCCCCGAGACCGCCGGTCCCAGTCGTGTGGTTGTTGTTGAACGTGGAGTTGTTGATGACGAGGGAACCTGTGACGAGGAAGATGGCGCCGCCGGAGTCACGGCCGTCGTTCGCCCCCGTGCCGCCCGTGTGGCCGCGGTTCGCGTAGTTGTTGAAGAAGGTGGTGTTCCGGATCGTGATCGTGGCCAGGTCGCCGAAGATCGCGCCGCCGAGCCCGCCGCCGCCGCCGCCCGCGTCCTCGCTGGCGTCGCCGCCGAAGGTGCCGCCCGCGCCAGGGCTGCCGCCGCGGATCGGCTGGTAGCCGCCCGCCGCTGCACCGCCGCCGCCGGCGAAGCCGCCGTCGCCGCCGCCCGGACCGAAGCCCGTGAAGTTCCCGCCGTCGGCCGTGGTGCCGGCGCCACCGCCGCCGCCGAAGCCGCCGAGGCCGCCGCTACCGGACTCGACGAGGTAGGCGCCGCCGCCGCCGCCGCCGCCGTAGTTGCCCCTGCCGCCGTCGCCGCCGAAGATGGTCGGGGGCGGAACGATCGAGGCGGTGAACGCCTCCTGCCCGCCGCCACCGCCGCCGCCCGGACAGTTTCCGAGCTGACCGTCCCGGAGCTCGAGAATCGGTACGAGACTCGTGACACCGAAGGCGCCGTCGCCGCCGCAGCGGAAGCCGCCCCCGTGCCCGTTTGCGTCGGAGTAGGTGCCGCCGCCGCCGCCGCCCTCGCCGCCGCCGATGCAGAAGATGTTGCAGGTCTCTGCCGTGCCCGCAGCGCCGTCGCCGCGGGCGCCGCCGCCACCACCGCCGCCACCGTCCGACTCGGGTCCGCCGTTACCGCCGAGACCGCCACCGCCGCCGCCGCCGCCGTTGATGTTGCCGTGACTGCCGTTGCCGCCGATGGCGCCGTTCTGCTCGAACGTGCTCCAGCCGACAGAGAGCGTGCCGCCCATCACGTACACCGCGCCGCCGGCACCCATGCCGCCGCCGCCGCCTCCTCCACTGCCGCCGTTGCCGCCGTGGACCTCGAAGCCCTTGATGTGGACCTCGTGGAGCGTCAGGTCGCCGCCGACGCCGAAGCCGCCGTCGTCGCGCCCCACCGCGAACGCGCGGTAGGCAACCGAGCCGCCGCCGTGCTGGATCTTCGAGCCGGCCGCCTCGATCGTGATCGTCGAGGTCACCATCGGCGTCGCGGTCGCTCCGAGATAGTTGTAGACGTCGGCGACCGGGCCGCTCATCGTGAAGGTGGCCTTCTCCGGCAGCCAGATCGTGTCGGCACCGCTGCCTGCCGCGCAGGCCGTGGTGATGAACGCGTTCGGGTCAGCGAGGTGCGCCGGGTCGGGCGCCTTGCTCGCGTCGAGATTCGCCGAGTAGATGGCTTCCTGGAGCGAGCATTCCGCATCGTCGTTGACCCCCGGCACCGTCGTGGTCACGAAGATCGCGGAGGCGGCAACGGCAGCTCCGGTGCTGCCGGCCGCTCCTGACATCAGCGGAAGACACAACACGCCGAGCGCCGCAACCGAGATGGTCGGCGCGAGCCGGCGTACCTGCTTCGTGAGCGCTCGCCTTCCTGTCGTTCGCCGCATGATCGTTCTCCTGTTCGGTCGGTTGTGTTGCACTCCACGGGCGCAACGTCACCGCGGGCCGTGTGACCGCGCGTGTGACGCCGTCGTTGGGTCGGCCCCGGCGGCTCCTCAATCACCCCGACCAACAGACCGCGCTGGCCGGGAAACGGACAACCGTGGAAACGACGAGCCGAGCCGCAGTGCCATGCCGCATGTCCTCCAACTCCGTAGCGAAGGTGGAGGGGCAACATACTCTTGCAGGAGTATGTTTTCAAGATGAGCCACGAGGCGGAAATCCAGGAGGCCCTGCGGCGGTTTCGGTCGCCGACCAGGCCCTGCAGCGCCTTGACCGAGCCCGGAAGCAGTTCCGTCAAGCCGTGCTCGCGAGCCACGAGGCGGGGCGAGCAAGAGCGAGCTCGCCCGCGCGCTCAACGCCCCCCGTCGCGAATCGACGGGATCCTCGACCGACCGGCAGAGTGCCGCTCGCCGGGCGGAGGCCGTCGACCGCGGCCTGTTCAGCCTCCGAGCGGGTTGAGGAGCGCCTTCCTGCCCGCGGAAGGCGAAGAGGAGGAGATCGACCATGCGGAACGTGTTCGAGTTCGGCCCGAGCGACGGACGCCAGGAGGGCTCGCGCACGATCGAGACCTGGCTGCCCTCCATCGCCCGGTGGAACGTCTCGGCGACGATGCGGGCCCCGACGCCCTTCAGCCGGCCGGCGTTCAGCTCGGCCTCCCTGAGGATGTAGAAC
Source organism: uncultured Actinomycetes bacterium (assembly GCA_963696365.1). Taxonomy (GTDB): domain Bacteria; phylum Actinomycetota; class Thermoleophilia; order Gaiellales; family Gaiellaceae; genus CAVOKD01. Next base: position 134,627 of record CAVOKD010000006.1, on the reverse strand, counting down.
CAGAGCGGCGTGTTCTGGAGGAACGCGTCCCGCTGGGCCTGCGTGAGCCCGTCGAGGGCGATGCCGCCGCTGCCGTTGCGAATCTGGGGCTTGGTCAGCGTCGTCACCGAGACGCCCTTCGACCGCAGGAACGCCGCCATCTGCTGCCCGGTGGCGAGCCGGAGCATCTTCGCGCGCGTGAGGTTGCGGAACGCCAGATTCGCCTCGGGCCCGAAGTCGAAGCCCGGAAGGAACATGAGCGGGTTGGCCAGCGTCGTGTTGATCCGCATGGCCCGGTTGAACTTCCCGGCCGGCACCGTGAGGTCGGCCCGGCCCGCCTCGCCGAAGTCGTAGAGCCGGCGGAAGTCGGCGATCCACGAGCTCGGCAAGCGCTGGCTGCCGCCCAGGCTGCCGCTGTGACCCGTGAACTCGAACAGCAGCTCGAGCGAGCCGAACCCGTCGTCGAAGATCCTGTTCCAGTTGTACGCCCGCCGGATCATCGAGTGGCCCAGACGGTACGCCGCGACCGAGAACTCGATCGGCATCGTCGGGACGTCCGTCGGGGTGACGCCCGCCTCGAACGCCTTGCGTCCGTTGGCGAACACGTTGTTCACGACCTGTGGAGCGCAGATCCTCGGCAGGAAGTCGGTCCGGAGCATCCACTGGTAATGCCTCGTGACCTTGTTGCGCGCCTTCTCGAACCGTTGCGCCGGCGGAATCGACGCGGGGAGCGTGTCGACGACGCGGTTGTGGAACCGGATCATCGCCAGGTGCGTCTGGGCGACCGCCAGGTTCTCGTCGTTACGCGGGTCGGGGATGATCGCCGTGCGCTTCGCCTTGGCGGTCGAGCCCGCGCCCCGCGGAAGGTCGAACCCGTCCTTCCCCGCGATCCCTTCCTCGGCGACGGTCTTGCCCATCTTCAGGTGGAGGCCGTCAGACTCGTAGAACTTCTCCGACGCGGGGTCGTCCGGCCCGGCGCCGTAGAGGGAGTCGAGATCGAGGCTGGGCGAGCGCGCCTGCAGGAGGTCGACCGCCGAGACGCTCGACCCGAACATCACGTCCGTCTTGTCGAACGTCAGGTCGTGGTCGATGAACTGGCCCAGGTACGTATAGCCGGCCGGGATCTGCGACGCGCCGCCACCCGCCGGCCGCCATCGCCTCGCCGACCTTCCTGAGCGTCGGGTCGCTGAGCTGCTTGTTCGCGCCGCTCGGCCCCATCCGCGAGAAGCGAAACGGCGGCGCGGCCGCCTCGACGGCAGCCGCCAGCGTCCGCTCGCGACCTCCGAGCGACTCCCCGAGCAGGCCCTCGCCGAGGACGAAATAGCTTTCCGATCCGTGTCGTGGCATGGCAGACCCCCTCGTCGTTGCCCGCAGAGTTCCAACGACGTCCGGCGCTTGTCAACCGGCCACGCAGGGGCTAGAGTGACCGCTCGGACTCGTGCGAGCCGTACGCACAGCCCTGTCGCGCGTCCTGGGGTTCTTCCGCTCTCTCTTCGGACGGGGCGCGCCTCCGCCGGTCGGCTGGGTCGAGATCGACGTGGACGATTCGGTGGCAGCGCTGGACGGGATCGAGCACGTCGTCGTGCTGATGCTCGAGAACCGGTCGTTCGACCACATGCTCGGGTACCTCGGCCTCGAGGTCGGCGGCCCGGACGTGGACGGGCTCGACGAGACGATGGCCAACGAGCACGCCGGGCGGAGCGTATCCGGTCTTCCGGCTGACGGAGACCGCGTTCGAGAAGACGCAGGACCCTTGCCACTCGGGCGCATGCGTGGATGAGCAGGTGGCCCACGAGAACGCCGGCTTCGCGGCCAACTACGTTCGCACACGGACGGATCCCTCGGACGCCGAGCCCGTGGTCGTGATGGGCTACTACGACGGCGGCCAGCTTGCCCGTCTACGACTTCCTCGCCCGGACACTTCTGCGTCTGCGACCGGTGGTTCTGCTCGACGCGGCGGGGCGACGTTTCCCAACCGGCTGTATGCCGCCGCCGGCCGCGCCGCCGGGAGCCGGGACAATGCGAGTCCGCCGGTCTACCGGCTGCCGTCGTTCGTCCGCCATCTCGACTCGGCGGGGGCGACGTGGCGCTGGTACACGCACGAGGTCTTCCCGACGATCTGGGCGGTTGACCGGGATTACCTGCCGCGGACGTTCGACAACGTTCGTCCGTTCTCGTCGCCCTTCTCGTCCGAGGACTTCTTCTCGGCGGCGAGCTCGGGGCGGCTGCCGAACGTCGCCTGGATCGATCCGAACTTCGTCGACCTCGGTGGACCCGTGAGCTCGAACGACGACCACCCGCCCTCGGACGTACGCGCGGGGCAGGAGCTCGTCCTGCGGGTCTTCAACGCGCTCGCGCGAAGCCCCGCGTGGGAGCGAACGCTCCTCGTCGTCACGTACGACGAGCACGGCGGCTTCTTCGACCACGTCTCGCCGCCGAGCGCGGCCGACGACGACCCGCGTCCCGAGTTCCACGCGTACGGCCCGCGGGTGCCGGCCATCGTCGTCTCGTCCAGCGCTGGCGACGACCGTCTCGCATGAGGTGTTCGACCACACGTCGATCGTCAAGACATGCCTGGCGCGGTTTTGCCGTCGCGAGGGGCGGCTCATCCCGGACATGGGCGCGCGTGTGAACGGCGCGAACCACCTCGGCGTGCTGCTCGGGCCGGCCCCGCGGATCCCGCAGCCTGACGAGACCACGCTCCGCGGCCTCGCGGATGCGCTCGCGGAGTGGGGCGCCGACTCGCTTCGCGCGCAGGTCGAGGTCGAGGGCGACGCAGTGCCTCCCGACCCGGCCGTGCTCACGGACTTCCAGGAGGACTACCTGGCTGCGCGGGAGGCCGTGCTGGCCTCGCTCTCCCCCGAGGAACGGGCGCGCGCCGCAGCAGCGCTTGCCACGCCGGTCGAGCCGCCCCGGCCACCTCGCTGAGCGCATGGCGCCGCCTCAGCCCGGCGCACGGTCGCGTCCAGGAGCGTTGCGGGCTGGTAGGCTCGTCAGCCCTCGGGATGCGGAAGACGTTCGCACCGTCTGCTCGTCGTAGCGCTCGCGCTCTTCGCGGCAGGCTGCGGCGCGGACGACGGCGCCGACACGAGCGCGGCGCCGGCGGACACGGCTGCCGCAACCGACACGGCCGCGGCCGACACCTGCGCCAAGGAGAACCTCACGCTCGTCGAGCCGGGCCAGCTGACGATCGGGACGGACAACCCTGCGTACCCGCCCTGGTTCGGCGGTGAGCCGGCCGACCCGTGGGAGATCAGCAACCCGGCGAGCGGCGAGGGCTTCGAGAGCGCGGTCGCGTACGCGGTCGCTGCGCAGCTGGGCTTCCCGGAGCACGAAGTCGTGTGGACGGTCGTCCCGTTCGCGCAGTCCTTCCGCCCGGGCGCGAAGAGCTTCGACTTCGACATCAACCAGATCTCCTACTCCGACAAGCGCGCGAGCGCCGTCTCCTTCAGCGACTCGTACTACGACGTGAACCAGGCCGTCGTCGCGCTGAACTCGTCCCCGATCGCGAACGCGACCTCGCTTGCCGAGCTCAAGGACGCGAAGCTCGGCGCGCCGGTGGGGACGACGAGCTACGACTACATCGTCGACAACATCCAGCCGTCGCAGGATCCGTCCGTCTACGACACGCTGAACGACGGGGTTTCGGCGCTGCAGGCGAAGCAGATCGACGGGCTCGTCGTCGACCTGCCGACCGCGTTCTTCGTCACGGCCGCGCAGGTCGAGGACTCGAAGATCGTCGGCCAGTTCCCGAGCGTGGGGGAGCAGGAGTACTTCGGGATGGTCTTCGAGAAGGACAACCCGCTCGTCGACTGCGTGAACGAGGCGCTCGCGACGCTCAAGGACGACGGCACGCTCGAGCAGATCCAGCAGGAGTGGCTCTCCGACAAGGCGAGCGCTCCCGTCCTCGAGTAGCGCCGGCCCGTGTCCGAGCCGGCCCCGCTCGGCAGCCGCCGGTCCCGCATCCTCGGCGGGGGTGCCGAAGGCGGCGGGCGCAGCACGGCGATCGCGGTCGTCAGCACGCTCGTCTTCTTCGGGATCATCGTCCTCGTCATCCGCAGCGCGCCCGGCTGGCCCGCGGTCCAGCGAGTCGTTCTTCAACGGCGAGGTCTTCCGCGAGTCGTGGCGCGACATCGTCGACGCCTTCGCGCTGAACGTGAAGATCTTCCTGATCGCGGAGGTGCTGATCCTCGTCTTCGCGCTCCTGCTCGCGGTGCTGCGGAGCATCCCGGGGCCGGTGTTCTTCCCCGTGCGCGTGCTCGTGATCGGCTACACCGATCTCTTCCGCGGGATCCCGACGATCCTCGTCATCTACATCCTCGGGTTCGGCGCGCCGGCGCTCCAGCTCTCCGGCGTCCCGACCTCGCCGCTCTTCTGGGGCATCGTCTCGCTCGTGCTCGTGTACTCCGCGTACGTCGCGGAGGTCTACCGCGCCGGGATCGAGAGCGTCCACCCGAGCCAGGAGGCGGCGGCGCGCTCGCTCGGGCTCTCGCAGCCGCAGGCGCTCCGCTACGTGATCCTGCCGCAGGCCGTCCGCCGCGTGGTGCCGCCGCTCCTGAACGACTTCATCGGCCTGCAGAAGGACACGGCCCTCGTGGCGCTGATCGGGCCGGTCGAGGCGTTCCGCGAGTCGCAGATCGAGGTGGCGGGGACCTTCAACTACACGCCGTACCTGGTGACCGCGCTCCTCTTCGTGCTCCTGACCATCCCGCTCGCGCGGCTCACCGACTGGCTGATCGCGCGCGGCCGCCGGCGCGAGCTCGCCGCCGGAGGACGATGAGCGCGCTTCTCGTCGAGAGCCTGCACAAGCGCTTCGGCGACCTCGAGGTGTTGCGCGGGATCGACCTCGACGTCGCCGAGCACGAGGTCGTGTGCCTGATCGGCGCGTCCGGGTCGGGCAAGTCGACGTTCCTGCGCTGTGTGAACCTGCTCGAGCCGATCGACGCGGGGCGGATCGTGGTCGGCGGCGACGAGATCACCGCGCGCGGCGTCGACGTGAACCGCGTCCGCCGCCGGATCGGGATCGTCTTCCAGGCCTACAACCTCTTCCCGCACATGAGCGTCCTGCGGAACGTGACGCTCGGGCCGACGAAGGCGCTCGGGCTCTCGCGGGCGCAGGCGGAGGAAGAGGCGCTCGCCCTGCTGCGCCGCTTCGGGCTCGAGGACAAGCGCGACGACTACCCGGACCGGCTCTCGGGCGGCCAGCAGCAGCGCGTCGCGATCGTGCGTGCGCTCGCCATGCGGCCCGAGCTCATGCTCCTCGACGAGGTGACGAGCGCGCTCGACCCGGAGCTCGTCGCCGAGGTGCTGAACGTGATCCGCGAGCTCGCCGAGGGCGGGATGACGATGGTGATCGCCACGCACGAGATGGCGTTCGCGCGCGACATCGCCGACCGCGTCTGCTTCCTCGACGACGGCGTGATCCTCGAGGAGGGCCCGCCGGACGCAGATCTTCACGCGCCCGCGCGAGCCGCGCACGCAGCAGTTCCTCCAGCGGATCACCGCCGCCGGGCGGCTCTAGCCGGTGCTCGTACAGACGAGCGCGATCCCGACCGCGAGCAAGCCGATCGCGAGCCCGACGAGCGGGCTCCACTTCGGGAGCCGCCCGGGCAGCCGGCGACCGGACGAGCAGCCAGATGGCTGCGACGACGCACGAAGACGGCGGCGAGGACGAGCGCCGACGGCCGCGCGCGACGACCTCGTCCTCCGGCGCGACATCGATGCCCTGCGGTCGCCCGGGACGACGTGAAGAGCTGCAGCGACGAAGACCGCGATCAGGCCGCTCGACGCCGGCGGAGATCGCGGTGCTCCGGATCTCGCGACAGACCGACCGCACGACTCGACACGCGTCACGAGAGTCGGCCGCTCCAGCTCCACCGCGCCGCCCGTCGAGCAGGTTCGGTCGAGGGTCGACGGTCGCAGGGTCGGCGTCGCTGCGTCGAGTGCCGCCGGTGTCTGCGGCGATCGCCACGCGATCCGCCCTCGTCGAGCAGGCCCAGGAGGCGCTCTCCCGCGACATCTCGACCGGCCGCTTGGCGCCGTCGTCGCTCCTGGAGGAGCGAAGCGCACGACGACCGCGTCGGCACCTTCGACTTCGACGCGAAGCCGCGTCACCGTCCCCTCGTGCAGGGCAGGCGGAACGTTCAGCGCCCATGACTCGCGACGATCGTACTCCCCCGCACATGTCCGGGCTTTCGCCGTCAGGTCGAGCCTAACCAGTCAGGCGCCGAATCGCGTCGTAGCTCCTGACGATGCGTCAGGATCGTTTCCGCTTATGATGCTGACGACGATGGGAGGGATGTGATGAAGGCCTTTGCTCTCGCAGCCGCGGTCGCGGCCACGGCGCTCGCTAGCGTTCGTGCCCGCGGCGGCGGCCGACAAGCCGGTGGTCACCGTGACGCACCTCGACCGCACGGGGACGATCCCGCCGGGCCGAACGCGTGCCCGTTCCCGTTCACCTTCCACACGGAGGGGATCCTCCGCGAGACGGTGTTCTCGGACGGGCGGGACGTGACCCACGCGGTCAGCTTCCACGTCACCTACACGAACCCGGCGAACGGCAAGTCGATCACGACCACGCTGGCCGGCCCGTTCGTCATCGAGCCGAACGGCGACGGCACCGTGACCGTGACGATCAACGGGAACGACGGGCACCTGACCGCGCCGGGCCAGGGCTCGATCTTCGCCGCGGTCGGCAAGCTCGTCTACATCGCGGACGCGGCCGACCCGTTCACGCCGCTCGAGATCGTGAAGTCGACGGGACAGCAGGACCCGAGCCAGTTCCCCGGCGACCTGCGAGGGGCTCTCCTAGTCCTCTCCTGGGGCGTCCCGCCTCCGCGCTGGGGGCGGGACGCCCCTCCTCCGCGCGCGGGAGTTGGCCTGCGCGACGCGGTCGGCGCAGAGGGTGCAGCAGTAGCGCCGCGTCCGGTTGCGGCTCCGGTCGACGAACGCGCACCGGCACGGCGATCCGGCGCAGCGGCCGAAGCGCTCCCAGCCGAACGTGCGGACGCCGTCGAGGAGCCCGGCGGTCGCGTAAGCCGCGGCGAAGCGGAGTCCGTCGCCCTCGTCGGGCCACGAGCGGAGGCGCCAGCCCTCGCCGTCGCGCTCGAGCTGCGGCGGCGTCCCGACCTCGCGCGCGAGCGCGTTGAGAAGCCGGACCGCCTCGGCCTCGTCCGGCGCGTCGAAGATGTCGGCCAGCCGCGCGCGGAGCGCGCGCACCGCGTCGACGTCCGCCTCGCCCAGCTCCTCCGCGGCCCGGTCGAGCCCGTGCCAGGTGAGCCAGACGCGGACGTCGTCGAGGCCTTCGATCAGGTCGGGCTCGGGCTCGAGCTCGTCCCACGTGTTGACCAGGTCGATTGCGACCGCGAGGCCGGTTCCGCGGCCCTCTCTCGTCAGTGGCATGGCCCTACACGGTACTGATGAGATCTGCGGTCGCGCGCGTTGACTTTCGTAAGTGGTCGCTGCTAGCGTCGCCCCGCCCAGAGAGTGAGAACGACAAGGAGAGGAGAAGCTCGTGCGTCGCCTGGTCCTTATCGCACTATCCCTGTGTGCGCTCGTCGCCGCGTCGCCCGCGGCGGCCGATCCCATCAAGACACCGCCCCAGGATCGCGACTGGTGCCGGCAGGTGCCGCCTGCCGCGAACTGGTCGGTGCGGAACGTCGAGGTGCTCTGCCGCGTCGACGCTGTCCGCCACACCTGGAACGCGGACGGCACGCTCGCGCTCGACCCGACCACGCCGTCGGGCTATCGCGAGACGCTCACGCAGGTCATCTCGATCAACTTCATCGACTACGGAAACCCGCGCGAGAACCAGCCCGAGTCGGCTGCCACGCGCGACGTGATGTTCGTCTCCGGCCGCTTCGGCCTGAAGGCGTACGACATCACCGTCCCGACCGCAGCCGAAGCTGCTCGACTGGCTCGGCGACGGGGTGAACGACCCGTTCCTCGAGGACGGCAACCCCGGCGACGGGTCGCAGGCGCCGCGCCGCGGGACGCTCGACGACATGTGGGAGAACGAGGACATGGACGTCGACCAGAACCGGAAGCTCGTCTTCCTCTCGCGCGACCCGCGCGCGTACGGAGGCAGCACCGGCAACCCGGCGTCGCGCTCGGGCATCTACGTGATCGACGTCCGCGACCCGGAGAACCTGCGCGTGATCACCTTCGTCGAGACGCCGACCGGCCACACGACGACCTGCATCAACGACTGCCGTTGGCTCTGGACCGGCGGGCCCGCGCCGAACACGAACCAGCAGGCGCTGGGCTGGGCCGGCCGGCCGATCTTCGTCACCGACATGCGCGACCCGCACCACCCGAAGGTCTACAACGACCCGATCGACCTCGACCGCAACGACGGCCGGACCGACTACTCGCACGACGTCCAGGTCGACGCCGCGGGCGTGGCCTGGGTGTCCGGCCGCGGCGGCGTCCGCGGGTACTGGACGAGCGGGCACCGCTACGACCCGGTCCTCGGCGTGTACGCGGATCGCGACCGCCTGGAGCCCGGTCCCGTACGGCGGCGGCGGGCTCGAGGAGACGGTGTTCCCGACCCGGACGAGCTCGCGGTTCATGCACAACGCGTTCCGCCCGCTCGGCGACGACGCGCCCGGATTCGTCCTACGGCGACCTGATCTACGGCACCGAGGAGGAGTTCGCGGGCGGGCCGTTCCCGAACGGCTGCGCCAACGACGGGCCGCTCTTCATCGCCGACCTCGCCGGGAGCTACAACGGCGAGGCATGGCGGTCGACGCCGACGAACAAGTTCCGGCTGAAGACGGTGGCGACCTGGCATCCGTTCGGCAAGGAGGGCTCCTCCACGTCGACGGACTGCTCGGCCCACTACTTCCAGATCCAGGACCGGATCCTGTCGATGTCGTTCTACAGCCAGGGCTCGCGGTTCCTGGACATCACGGATCCGACCGCTCCGACCGAGATCGCCTACTTCCGGCCCGGCACGGGCACGTGGGCGACCTACCCGCACAAGGGCCTGTACTACTCGGCCGACCGCAACGGCGTGTTCGTGCTCAGGCTGACCGTTCCGACCGGTCATGTCGCGCACCTCGCCGCGGCGGGCGCGATCCCGGCGTCCAATGCGCCGGCGACCGCCGACGCCGACCCGGTCGAGGAGGCACGCGCGCTGCTCGAGCGGCCGCACGGCTCGCACTGCAGCAAGCTGCTGCCCGAGCTCTAGGGCTCCGGCACAGCGCTTCGGAGAGGCGAGAGCCCCGCACCGCGCGGGGCTCTCGCCGTTTCTGGGGAACGTTCGGCCCGGTCGGCGGTGTAGCTGCCTGCGATGGTGCCGGCTGGGAATCCTCGTGACGGCGGTCGCGCTGCTCGCGGGCTGCGCGGGACGGCCAGGGCCAGGTGCGCACGTCCTCGGCGCAGGAGCAGCGCGTGCTCGACGGCACGCGTCCCGTCGTGCGGGGGGAGCCGATCGACGTCGCGGCGCTGGAGGGACGGATCGTCTTCGACGACTTCGAGGACGTCTTCGTGATGAACGCCGACGGCACCGGCGCGCGGCCGGTGGCGCACCGCGCGGGCCCGGAGTTCGACGGCGCGTGGTCGCCGGACGGCAGGTGGATCGTCTACCGCGACTCGCGGCGCGGGATCAACGAGAACGACGAGATCTACGTCATGCGCGAGGACGGCTCGCGGCCGAGGAACCTCACGCGCAGCCGGGCGAACGACTGGGGCCCGGCCTGGTCGCCGGACGGCCGCGCGATCGTCTTCAACTCGGACCGCGACGGCGCCGTCATGAGCGGCTACCTGATGTCTCCGCAGGGCACGGACTTGCGGCGCATCGACGCCGACGTCTGGGTCGAGTACCCGGTGTTCTCGCCCGACGGCACGAAGATCGCCTTCATGGGCCACAGCGGCGGCGACTACGACATCTACGTCGCCGATCTCGCCACCGGCGCCGCGACGCAGCTCACCGACACCGTCGGCTCGGACGGCTGGCCGGTCTGGTCGCCGGACGGCTCGACGATCGCCTTCGCGTCCGAGCGCGACGACTGCCTGAACGCGCTCGACGCGCCCGCGTGCTGGCAGGACCCGGGAGGCGAGCCCGGCGAGCACCACGACATCTGGCTCATGGACGCCGACGGGAGCAACCAGCGCCGCGTCACGCCCGAGGCCGGCCAGTTCGTGGCGTGGTCGCCGGACGGCGAGCACCTGCTCGTCTCCGGCAGGTCGCTCTACGTGATCCGCCCCGACGGTTCCGGCCGCGCCGAGGTCTCGCCGCGGAGCGGTGGCATCCCCGACTGGACGCCGGCTGTCGAACCGTCCGGCTAACGAAACGCTCGACGTCGCGTCACGTATGTGGGGGAGTCATGCGGATCGTCTTCGTCGTCCTGCTCGTCTCGGTTCTCGCCGCCGGCTGCGGCAACGACGCGGGTGACCAGGCGGGGCCCGCGACGATCGGATCCACGGCCCCGTCGACGACGGCCGCGGCGCCGTGCGGCAGCCAAGGCGTTCAGGCCGTCACGCTCACGACCCAGGAGGGGACGGAGGTCCAAGGCGCGCTCGTCGGCGAGGGCGAGACCGGCGTGGTTCTCGGCCACCAGTTCAGGAGCGACTTCTGCTCCTGGGTGCCCTTCGCACAGGAGCTCGCCCGGCGGGGAGTCGGCGCGCTGGCGATCAACTTCGCGAGCATCGCGCTCGACGAGGACCTGGTCGCCGGCGCCGAGGAGCTGCGCCGGCGAGGGGCCAGGCGCATCCTCCTGGTGGGGGCTTCAATGGGCGGGACCGCCGCGCTGGTCGCGGCGGCGGAGAGCCAGGCGGACGCGGTGGCCGCCGTGTCGGCACCGCGGGAGTTCAGCGGCCTCGACGCACTTCCGGCCGTCCGTCAGCTCAGCGTTCCGACGCTCTTCCTCGTCGCACGCCAGGACAGCCGCTTCGCCCGCGACGCGAGACGCCTCTACCGCGCGACGAAGGCGCGGGACAAGACTCTCGTGGTCACCACCGGGTTCGAGCACGGAACCGAGCTTCTGCAGGATCCGAAGGCCAGGCGTGCCCTGCTCGACTTCGTCGCCCGGGAGTCGGCGGGCTAGCCCGTCGGCACGCGGTAGAGGACGCCGTTCGTGGTGTCCGCGAGCCAGACCGCCCCGTCGCCGGCGGCGAGACCGTGGACGTCGAGCGGGCCGGACGGCTCGGCGGCGACCGTCATCTTCCCGTTCGGCGTCACGCGCCGGAGCGCCTCCATCGTCGGGAAGCCGGACCGGTCGATCTCGGTGCTCCGGCTCGGAACCCAGAGCGCGCCGTCGGCGGCGACGAGGTCGATGCCGCTCGCGCCGACGTCGACCACCTTCTCGACGTTCCCCGTTGTGGGATCGAGGCCGAAGAGGTCGATCCCGCGGCCCGTCACCCAGAGCCGCCCGCCGAGAAGCGCCAGCCGCTCCGGCGCGCCCGCCTTCATCCGAACGAGCGGCGTCGCCTCGTTCGTCTCCGTGTCGATCAGCGTGATCCCGCGGTCGCGGTGGTTGGCGACCCACGCCTTCCCGCCCGAGAAGGCCATGCTCGCGGGCCCGTCGCCGACCGGGATGCGCGCCACGACCTCGTTCGAGACGGGATCGATGCGGATCACCTCGCCGCCCGCATCGTCGGCGACCCAGACCGACCCGGCGCCCATCCAGATGTTGTAGGGCGCGCTCGAGCCGACGTCGATCTCGGCCTCCACCTCGGCCGAGGACTCGGCCAGGCGCGTGAGCGTCCCGAACGAGTCGAGGGCCCAGATCGAGCCGAAGCCGTTCGCGACGGCGATCGGCGTCCCGAAGAGCTCGACGGTCCGGCCGGCCGTGCCGGTTTCGAGGTCGAGCTCCATGAGCCGCGACTCCTCTTTGCACGCGATCCAGGCGGTCGGCCCGGACACCGCGAGGACCATCGTCGGCCAGTAGTCCCCGCCCGCCGGGCAGATCGCGTACGCGTCCGCGTCCGGGAGCGCGCTCTCGACCGGTGCCGGCTCGGTCGCTGCGGTCGTCGTGTCCGCGGCGGTGGTGCGCGCCCGCCGTCGTCGTGGGCGGCCCCGCCTCGTCACTGCCCGAGCATCCCCCGGCGGCGACTGCAGCGAGAACGACGACGGCGAGCACGGTTCGCACGACCGATAAGACGCGCGCGTGCGGCGCGAAGTCAGCGCGCACCCCGCGCCGGACGCCCTACGAGGCGAGGCTGCGGCGCTGAGCTCGAACGGCGGTCTCGAGCCAACGCGAGAACAGCGAGCGCCCGTGTGCGCGCATCGCGTCGGCCTGCTCGGCGAGCTGCTCGACGAGCGCGGCTCCCGATCCGGGCCCGAGCACCTGTGCCAGCGCGTCGTCGTAGGCGGGAACGCGCGCCCACTCCTCGGCCATCTCCCGTGAGACCTCGAGGTGGAACTGCACGCCGTAGGCGTGCTCGCCCCAGCGGAACGCCTGGTTCGGGTACGCAGGCGAGCTCGCGAGCAGGACCGCGCCGTCCGGCAGCGTGAACGTGTCGCCGTGCCACTGGAGCGTGAGCAGCTCGCTCGGCAGCTCCGCGAAGACCGGGTCGTTCGCCGCTTCGTCGGTGAGGAAGACCGGCAGGATCCCGACCTCCGGCTTCGGGCCGGGCCGCACCTCCGCACCCAGGCTCACGGCCAGAAGCTGAACTCCGAGGCACGCGCCGAAGAGCGGCACGCCGGCGCGGACCGCGTCGGCGATCCAGGCCTTCTCCGTCCTGAGCCAGGGCAGCGTCGCCTCGTCGTGCACGCTCATCGGGCCGCCCATCACGACGATCGCGTCAGCGGCGCGCCAGTCCGGGAGGGCGTCGCCCTCGTCCAGCTCGATGCGCCGGACCGTCGCGCCGTGTTCGACCAGGACGTCTTCATAGACGCCGGGCGGCTCGCAGGCGATGTGCTGGAGGACGACGACGTCCATGCCGCCGTGAGCCTACGCTCCTACGGGAACGCCGGGCTCGCGGGGTCGAGGTCGAGGCGGCCGCCGTCGCGGCACTCCGGCCCGACGCGGTACTCGAGGTTCGTCCCGCTGGCCCTGGTTCTCGGCCAGCGCGCGGCGCATCAGCTGCCGCGCCCGCTCGGGCGAGAGCCCGAGCCGCTCCCCGAGCTCGACGCCGGACTGGAGCGCGTAGCACTCCGTCTCCGCCTCGTTCCGGACGCCCTCGAGGTGCCACGCCTCGTGCGCGAGGACGTCGATGCCGCGGCCCGTGCCGCCGGTCGTCTCGCCCTCGAACGCGAGCCGGTAGAGCTCGTGGCAGCGGTCGGGCGCGAGATAGGCGATCCGCCCGCCGACCTCCGCCACGCCGTCCGTGTGCTGGACGAACCCGACCCGCTCTCCGGACTCGTCGCAGCGGATCTCGACCTCGTGGCCGGCGATCCGGCTCGCCTCGGCCGAGAACCGCGCGGTCGCCTCGGCCTGCTCGTCGTCGCTGAGCCCACGCCAGCCGCTGCGCGACTCGACGACGACCGCGAGCACGGCGAGCGCGCCGATCACGGCCAGCCCGGCCGCGAGCCCGCGCCACGGCCACGTCGCCGCCGCTCGGCGGGCCTCCACACGACCGGCTCGCTGTCCCACTCGGTCGGTTCGTCGTCCTCCTCATCGCCGTCGGTCGCGTAGCCGAAGCGCTCCTGGTCGATCGCCTGCGGCCGCCGGTCGGGCGGGCTCGCCCGGGAGGCCGGTGCCCGCGAAGCCGCGAGGAAGAACTGCACCTCGAGCCCGAGCGCGACCAGGAACGGCAACCAGAGCGGGACGATGTCGCGCAGGAGGGACGGCCCGAAGAGCCAGACGACCACGAATGCGACGAGCGCGACCCGGAGGAGCGCGGCGATTCCCATCGCCGTGACCGTAGTCGGCGGCAGACGCGCGGCGCGGTCGCACACCCACCCGATCGGCCGGCCCGAACCACCGGTCGGTCCGTATCGCGCCGGCCCGCGGTCGGGCACGCTCGTCACATGGAGACCCTCGAGACCGCCGCGGTTCGCGGGAAGCGAACTCCCGAGGAGGCACGCGTGATCCAGTGGCGGGCGGCGGAGCTCGTGCGCGCGGGGTACAGCACATTCGACGCGGGCGTCATCTCCATCCACACGGGGATAGACCTCCACCGCGCGGTCGAGCTCCCGCAGCGGGGCTGCCCGCACGACCTCGCGCTGCGGATCCTCCTCTAGCTCGGAACGTCACCCGCCGTAGAGGCGGCGCAGCTCGGCAGTCAGCTCAGCGAACGACCCGCAGGCGGCCGTCCGCGTGAGGAGCCCGCCGCTCCGCGCGCTTGCAGACCCGACGACGAGCACGCGTAGGGGAACCCCGGACGCCTCGATCACGAACGCCGTCCGCTCGGCCGCCGGCGCCGACCCGTTGCCGTCCACCACGATCGCGTGGGGACGCTCGATGCGGGCGCGTCTCGGCGCCTCGTCCCGGGCGCAGGCGCCAACGACCGCGAAGCCCTCGCGCTCGAGCAGGAACCTGGCCGTGCGCAGAAAGCGTGGGTCGTCGGCCGCGAGCAGAACGCGGACGGGGTGCAGCGACCGGATGCTGCCGGCGTCTCGGGGGACCGTGGCTCCCATCGGATGCCCCCAGTGTCCGTCCCGGCCGCCGCCGGCGCGCCGCCGGTGCGGGCAGGACGAGCCGCCCGATCGGCGAGGTGTGCGGGGTCAGGCGTCGCTCTCGACGAGCATGTGCTCGTAGGCGAAGCGCGCGGCCTCGGTTCGGTTCGCGACGCCGAGCTTCCGGTAGACGTTCGAGAGGTGGAACTTCACCGTCTGCTCGCTGACCCAGAGCTCCTTGGCGATCGCGTGGTTCGAGAGGCCGCGGGCCAGCGCCTTCAGGATCCCGAGCTCCCGCTCTGTCAGACCTGCCTCCACGACGGCGTCGGCATCGCCGTCCCCGCTCCCGGCCCCGACCGGTCCGAAGAACGTCCCGTCCACCGCGTGCCGCACCGCCGCGGGCAGATCGTCCGGGTTCACGCTCTTCACGACGTAGCCGGTCGCGCCCCGGTTGAGGGCGGCCTGGATCCGCTCGCCGTCCGTGAAGGCCGAAAGGACGACGACCTTCACTGCCGGGCAATGCTTGCGCACCTGCTCGAGACACGTGAGGCCGTCCATCTTCGGCATGCGCAGATCGAGCAGGAGGACGTCGGGCGCCGTCCGTCGGACGAGCGGCAGGACCTGCCCGCCGTTCGTCGCCTCGCCGACGATCTCCATGTCGCCGGCGCGTTCGAGCGTCCGCCGGACGCTGTCCAGAACGAGCCGGTGGTCGTCCGCGAGCAGAACCTTCAGCACCGCGTGCTCCTCTCGTAGAAGATGGAGGGAGGCCGGGCGCCGCCGGCCCGGCCCCCCACGTCGACGGGGGTACGTCTGACCGTGGCTTCGGGCCGTCTCGGGCGTCCATGGGCCGTCCGGCCCATCCGGCGTTGACCCGGCTCCACGCCGCGGAGGAAGCGTTGAAGACGGTCAACGCCCGCTAGGCCGTCCGACCCATTGCGCCACACCCGCAGCCGGACCACGCTCAGGCGTACCTGTGGCGGTCGGGACGGTGGGGAACATGGCGGTGCTTGCGGCGATCCGGTCTGGCGCGGATGCGCTGCACCGGCTCGCGCGCGCCGAACGCTGGGCCGAGGAGGCCGTGGAGGAGCTCGCGGCGGAGGTCGTCTCGGTCGGCGGGATCGACCATTCCGTCGTGCGGCAGGAGCTCTGCTCGCGGGCGCTCGCGGATCCGCGACTTCCGGCCCTTCCTCCTCGTCTCGCGGCCGAGGCGATCGTGCGCCTGCTCGGCACGCTCGCGCCCGTCCGCGGCGTCTCCGTCTGGATGCCGGACGGTGCCGACGGCTCCGTCCGCGTCTGCGCCGAGGGCGCCGAGCCGGCGACGGTGCGGGCGGCGGCCGATGCCGTGCTCTCGGGAGCCCGTTGGGACGCGGGCGACCTCGTCGCCGTGCCCGTGCGCCTCTGGAGGCGCCCGGCGGCCGCGCTCGTCCTCGCCGTGCGAGCGGACGAGCGGCACCAGGCGATGGATCCGGTCGCCGATGCGGCCGCCGTGCTCGCGCTCGTGCTCGAGCGGGATGCGCTCCTTGACCGAAACCAGAAGCGGGAGCGCGAGCTCGTCGAGGCCGGCGAGCGCCGGCTCGCGCGGCTCGCCTTCGACATCCACGACGGTCCGCTCCAGATCGTCTCCGCGCTCGGGCTCGAGCTCGGGCTGCTTGCGTCCGAGGATCCGGCGAAGCCCGTCGATCGCATCCGCGAGCTCCACGAGCGCGTCGCGGCGCTCGAGACCGAGCTTCGCGAGCTCACCCACACCCTCGAGCCCACCTCGATCGCTCGCCGGCCGCTCGCCGCGACGCTCGTTCGCCAGGCCGAGTCGTTCGGCCGGCAGCACGGAGTCACGGTCCATCTCGAGACGAGCGGTGACCACGGCGGCCTGACGCCGTCGCAGCGGATCGCGCTCGTGCGTGTCGTCCACGAGGCGCTCACGAACGCGCGCGACCACGGCGGCGCGACGGAGGTACGCGTCACCGTCGCCGCAGACCAGCACGGAGTCACGGCTCGCGTGACGGACAACGGCTGCGGGTTCGACGTCGCGAGCGCGCTCCCGGCCGCGGCACGAAAGGGGCGGCTCGGGCTCGTCGGCATGAGCGAGCGGATGCGCCTGCTCGGTGGACACCTGGACGTCGAGAGCCGCACCGGCGGACCGACGACGATCACGGCCTCGCTTTCGCACTGGAGCCCACTGGTCCAGCCCTCCGCCGGCGAGCACGTCCCGGCACATCCGATCGCCGCCTCGGCCTAGCGTCGCTCCCCATCGGACGTCCGCGCGTTGCGCGCGTAAGAGCCCCCGGCTGGGGATCGACAATCGTCGAGACCGATGGTACGAAGTGAGCGTGGGCATGCGGCGGCCCCAACCCCTTCACCTACTCCTGCTCGGCGCGGCGCTCGCCGGCGTGGCGCTTGCGCTGGCCGGGCATCGTCTCGCAGGCGGATCCAACGCTTCGCCCTGCGGTGGAAATCGCAGTCGGGCTTGTCGCGCTGCTCGCCCTGCTCGTGGCGTTTCGGCGCGACGGCGAGCGCGGCCGGTCCGAGTACCACCGGAGCCTGCAGGGACGCCGCGATCGCGCAGGAGCGCCGCCGGCTCGCGCGCGAACTCCACGACGGGCTCGCCCAGGACCTCTGGTACCTCGTCACGCAGACGCAGCTCCTCGCCCTTCGCCACGGCGAGCTGGACGGGCTCGCCGCGCTCGAGAAGACCTCGCAGCGCGCGCTGGAGGAGTCGCGGCTCGCGATCGGCGCCCTCGCGCGGCCCGGCTCGGAGCCGCTCGACGCGGCCCTCGAGGCGGTCGTCGCCGATCTCGCGGACCGGATGGGGACGAGCGTACGCCTGCACGTCGGCGACGGCGTCGCGGTCGAGCCCGCTACGCGGGACGCGCTCGTCCGCATCGTCCGCGAGGCGATCACGAACGCCGTTCGGCACGGCGGCGCGACGTCGGTGAGCGTCGAGCTCGAGGGCGGGGCCGGGCTCTGCCTGCGCGTCGTCGACGACGGACGCGGGTTCGAGGTCGACGGCCCGGCGCCGCGTCGGTCGGGCTTCGGCCTCGTGAGCATGCGCGAGCGGGCGGAGCAGCTCGGCGGCCGGCTGATCGTGGCGTCCCGGCCCGGGGAGGGAACCCGCGTGGAGCTCGTCCTCCCGTGAGCGACGTGCTCACTCCGTCGTCGTCGCCGACGACCATGTTCCGGCGCGCGCGGGCGTTCGTGCCGCACTCGAGCTCGGCCCGTTCGCCGTCGTCGCCGAGGCGCACGACGCGGCCTCGGCCGTGGCCGCCGCGCTGGAGCACCGGCCCGACGTCTGCCTGCTCGACATCCACATGCCGGGCGGCGGGATCACGGCCGCGAGCCGAATCGCGGCCGAGCTGCCCGAGACGGCCGTCGTCATGCTGACCGTCTCGCGCGAGGACGCCGACTTCTTCGACGCGCTCCGCGCGGGCGCGCGCGGCTACCTGCTGAAGGACATGGACCCGGCCCGCCTATCCCTTGCGCTCGAGGGCGTGCTCGCGGGCGAGGCCGCGCTGCCGCGCGCGCTCGTCGCGCGGCTCGTAGACCGGTTCCACGGCCGCGAGGTCCACCGGGTGCAGATCGCAAGCTGCGCGGACCGCGGAGCTCTCCGCCCGCGAGTGGGAGACCCTCGACCTGCTCAGGGAGGGCCTGGCGACGCGGCAGATCGCCGAGCGGCTCTTCCTCTCGGATGTGACCGTGCGGAGCCACATCTCGTCGGTCCTCCGCAAGCTCGACGTGCCCGATCGGGCGGCGGCGGTGCGGCTGCTCGAGGAGCCGCCGGGCCGACACCTGCGCGCAGTCGGCTAGCGGAGCATTCCGCCCAGGAGCCCGTGGGCGAGGCGGATCATCCAGAGGGCCGCGAGCATGAGGAGCACCATCGCGGCGAAGCCGGCCCCGAGGAGGATCCACGCGGAGACGGCGCCCGGAAGCGGATCGGCGACCCAGCGCG
Organism: uncultured Actinomycetes bacterium; assembly: GCA_963696365.1. Lineage (GTDB taxonomy): Bacteria > Actinomycetota > Thermoleophilia > Gaiellales > Gaiellaceae > CAVOKD01. The sequence goes on along the minus strand of CAVOKD010000006.1, from coordinate 116,202 downwards.
CGGCCGGAACGGCGAGCTGAGCAAGGACGAAGGCGGCGACGAGCCTGAGGGCGCCGGCGCGCAGGTCGGAGGGCGTGAGGCTTCGGAAGCGCACGTCGACCCAGAGTGTCATCGCCGCCGCGAGGACGACGAAGCAGACAGAGAAAACCGCGTTGCTCAAGGCGCCTCCTTGAAACCCCGCGCGACCATACCACGCGTATCGGCGCGCCATTGCGCCTGCTGAAGCGCCGCCCGGGCGGCCCGGGGCTGACCATGCGGCGCCTGGCTAGTCGGCGGACGGAGCTACGAGCGCGTCCGCGGGGACGAGCGCCAGCCGGTCGCGCGGGACGATCGCGCGGCGCGCCCGCTCGCCGGCGGCGAGCTCGAGCACGGCGTGGGCGCCGCGCCGGCCGGCGGCCCGCCACGGCACGAGGCCGTCGACCACGTCGACGACGGTCAGATCCCGATCGAGGAAGACGACGTCGATCGGAAAGCGCATGAACGACGTGTGCACCGCTCCCGCCGGGCGGATCAGCAACCCCTCGCCGGGCGGAAGCTCCCGCCGTCCGAGCAGGCCCCGCAGGCGCGTGAGCGGCCCGTCGGCGACGACACACCGTTCGCAGACGACCTCGCCCCGCTCCGAGAGGAGCATGCCCGCCTTGGCCATCGCCGCCTAGTACCCGACGTGGATGTGGTCGTCGTGGTCGGCGAGCGGGAACGACGCGCCGCCGAGGCCGAGCAGCGAGATCACCTGCCGCGGCGCGAGCTCGGCCGGCAGGAGCAGCACGTTCCGGACCGCTCGCTCCGTCAGGCCGCCGGGCTCCTGGTTTCCGGCAATGGAGCGGCCGCCGAGCGCGGCGATGTCGACGGCGAGCCCGTACACGTGCGCGGACACGACGCCGGGCCGTGCGTAGAGCCGATGTCCGCTCGTCAGGCTCGAGACGGTGACGCTTCCGTGCGCGATCCGCAGGTAGCGCAAGAGAACGAGGACGCGTACGTCGGTGCGCCCGGCCGCGACGTCGGCTCGCCCGGCCGTGTAGATGACGATCCGCCGGTCCGCGAGCACACGCCGTGCGAGCCGGGGCTTTGCCGCCGCTAGGCCGCTCACGAGCGAGCGCAGCCCGACGGCGCGGTTGTAGCGGTCGAGGGCGAGCACTCGATCGGCGAAGGTCGTTCGGCCCGCGTAGCGGAGCGCGACGTACCACGGCCGATACGCGCCCAAGGCGTCGCGCGCGGCGGCCAGGCGGGCGGCCGTGCGGTCAAGTGCGCGTGGGCTGACCGGAACGCGTCCGGTGTTCCCCTGCGCGCGGGTGACGGCGAGAAGAAGGCTCCAGGAGATCTGGTGACGCGCTGCGGTCGCCCGCAGCTGCCGCGCGAAGGCCGGTGCGAGGCGCCGCGCGGGCGGCGTCGGGTCGGGAAGGATGCGGTGAAGCCACACGGTCGCGTCCTCGCCGTGCGCCTCCGGGTCGAGGGCCGTCGGCGCGGCCGGGCGCGGAATGTCGAGGAGCGGCGGGGCCTCCTTCGCGGGACCGTCCTTCGTCGCGCCGCTCGGTGGATCGCTGGGCGCCGTCGGGTCGCCGTCCGGGACCTCGCCATCGTCCGCGGGCGGGGCCTCTCCCTCGGGCACCTGATCCGGATCCTCGCCCTCGGCCGGCTGCGTCTCTCCGGTCTCGGTCTCACCGGTCTCGGTCTCGCCGGTCTCGCAGACCTCGCCCGGAATCTCCTCCGCGGCCTCGTCCTGGACGGGCTCGGCTGACGGCCTCTCCGCACGCCGTGGTCTCGCTCGGCCCGCCTGCCCCCGGCGAGGCGATCATGTCCCCGGCCGCCGCGGAGAGCGCCGCTCCTGCGAAGAAGAGCGCCGCGAAAACGAGCGAGGTCGCGAGTCGGCGGCCACGCGGGCGAGCCTCCGCGTGCCGCTGAGTCTCCTCGTGCGCATCGGCGCGGTCGGGACGCGGACAGGAGTCGGAAGGCTCGCGTTCTGTCGGGGCCGTCTCGTCCGGTCGCGCATCGGTCGCCGCCTTGGGCGTGGTGGTCCCGCTCTCCGCCCAGCTCGCGAAGCGCACGAGCGCGTACAGGGCCGACGCGAGCACGAAAAGGAGGGAGGCGGGCGCCCCGCGCCCGCCTCCTGTCAGCCCCCGCCGATTCGGTCCCGTCCGCCGGTTCATCCCGCGCCTAACCCTCGCGAACGGGAGGCGCGCCGCCGCCGCACAAAGGTATGGCCGGACCTACCCGATCCGGTCGTCTACTCGCCGAGGCCGCGTTCTACGGTCGTCGGACATGGCGCAGAAGCATCGCCTCATCGAATGGAACGCGCGAGCCGGCGACTCGGCCCGAGTTCCATTCCGCGGGTGCGGTGCGTCCGCCGGGAGCCGGCTTGTGCGGGAGGAGGTGAATCGGAACATGATCGAGTTTTTCCACGCTCTTCGGAACCGCGAGGACGGTCAGGCCCTCGTCGAGTACGGGCTCATCCTCGCCCTGGTTGCCGTGGTCTGCATCGGGACGCTCACCGCGCTCGGAACGGGTGTCGACGGGATCCTGCAGCAGATCGTGGGCGCCCTCTAGGGGTCGCAGCGAACGTGGCGCAAGGGCCCCCGCCGCCGTCCCACCGGGCGGTCGAGCGGGGGCCGCTTGCCAAGGAGGTCAACGTGTCGAATCGGAACGGAACAGAATCGCGGGCCCACGCCGAAGGCGGCCAGGCGCTCGTGGAATACGCGCTCATCATCGCGTTCGTCGCGATCGTGTGCGCCGGCGTGCTCGGTGCCCTCGGCACCGGGGTCAGCGGGATCATCCAGCAGATGGCGTCCGCGTTCTAGCCGTGCGTCGCCTCCGTCTCAGAAGTCGTTCGGCCCAGGGCCCGGAAGCGGGCGTGGCGCTCGTCGAGTTCGCGCTCGTGCTGCCGCTCCTGCTCGTGCTCCTGCTCGGGATGCTCGACTTCGGCAAGGCCTTCAACTACTGGATCGACCAGACGCATCTCGCGAACGAGGGCGCGCGCTGGGCGGCCGTGAACAAGAACCCCGGGAGCGGGACGCTCCAGGAGTACGTCCGGTCGCAGGCGAACACGGCGGAGCTCCGCGACGGCGGCACCGCCTCGGTGCCGGGCCCGATCGAGATCTGCATCAGCTTTCCGAACGGGACGAGCCAGGTCGGCGACCCGGTCCGCGTGACCGCGAGCGCCTCGTACAACTGGCTTCCCTTCCTCGGCGACCAGGTCGGGATCACGTCGACCTCGATCAGCGCCTCGGCGACCATGCGGCTCGAGGCCGTGCCGAGCGTCTACTCGGCGGGATGCTCGTGAGCGCCTTCGCGCAGAACATCCTCGGTGCCCGGAAGGGCGAGGACGGCGGCACGCTCGTCATGGTCGTGCTCTTCCTGCCGGTGGTCATGCTCCTCGCGGTCTTCGTCGTGGACGTCGGCAACTGGTTCGTCCACAAGCGCCACCTCCAGCTGCAGGCCGACGCTGGCGCACTGGCCGGCGGCGGGTCGTTCACGTACCCGTGCACGAACGACACGATCGTCGAGCGCGCCCGGACATACGCCGGCGACCCGTCGAGCTCCGCGCCCTACAACACGCAGATCCCGCCCACGGAGGACTCGAACGTCCACGTCCTCGTCAACTCGGGCGAGTACTGGAACGAGGGCGGCGCCGACTACTCAGACGGCGGCCCTCCGTGTTCGGCGCGGATGGTCGACGTGAAGATCACCGAGTCAGACCTGCCCTGGTACTTCCAGATCGCGACCGTGCCGGCCATCAACGCGCACGCGCGGGTCGAGGTGCAGGGGCTGCTCAGCATGGGCGGCGCGCTGCCCGGTCGCCGTGCCCGACGTCGAGCCGAACGTCGCGCGCGCCGTCTTCGTCGACGAGTCGACCGGCACCGAGCTCGCCTCGACGCCGCTCGTGAAGACGGGGACGTCGAACGGGATGACCGTCTGGGACAACTCGGCGGCGCCGATCGGCGTGCCGATCAGCGCGTCGCGGATCGGGGTGCGAATCGTGCTCGGCGGCGGGACGTCCACGACCTGCGGCGGCCGCTTCGTCGCCTGCTACGACCTGGGGAGCTCGAACGGACTGCTGCACGTCCGCGGCTGGTCGTCGGCGGGGAGCGGCACGCAGCCGAACCCGCCGCTCGCGCGGGACGTCCGGCTCTTCGCCGGCTCGTGCCCCGACGCGTACTTCTCCACGGCCACGAGCTCGTGCTCGGTCGGGGTCAGCGCGGTGGTCGATTTCGGGACGAACGATCCGATTGGCGCGCTCGGCGCCTCCGTCACGGCGGTGATCGGCGGCGTGACGCACCCGCTCACCTACGACGCGGCGAGCGGCCGCTGGGTCTCCACGGGGACGAACCTCTTCTCCGTCGCCCCCGGCGCCGGGCCGCTTGCCGGTCGAGCTGCGCTGGGAGGAGACGAAGGGCCAGGTGCACGATCGGCAGCAAGCTCGAGAGCTGCAAGGTGAACGGGAACAAGTGCGTCGGCACGTTCGGCGTCGTCCACCGCACGTTCGCGGGGAGCGAGGCACGGAGCGGCGCGATCAAGGTCGCCGAAGTCTCCGAGGGGGGAGTCGCCGGCGCCAACTCGTTCCAGCTGGGGGCGAACCCGAACCTCGTCGTCCGGATCGCGGTCGCGGGGAACCTCAACCACGCGACGGGCGTGAACGACCCGCTCGTCGTCATGCGCGTCACCGGGAGCCAGAACCAGTCGGTCGACTGCGACCCGGATCTTCCGAACCTCCGGGAGGAGATCCGCTACGGGTGCGCCCCCAACTACGCGATCAACACCGGGAGCACCTGTCCGGCGACCGCCTCGGCGCTGTGGGCGACCGCGCAGCCGTGGTACTGCACGGCGATTCAGACGGGCGGGGCCATCGGCCAGGTGGAGCAGGGGCTGCGCGACCGGATCAACGGCGGCGCGAACCAGTGCGCGAGCCCGAACAACTGGTCGAGCTTCCCGAACCTCCCGACCGGCGACCCGCGCATCGTGCCGATCTTCGTCACCCCGTTCGGGACCTTCGAGGGGAGCGGCAACGACGTCGTCCCCGTCAAGAACTTCGCTGCGTTCTACGTCACGGGCTGGTTCTCGAGCCCGTGCAGCGGCGACGACCCCGTGCCCGACAAGGGCTACATCGTCGGGCACTTCATCAAGTACGTGTTCTCGCTCAACTCCGGCGGCGGCAGCGGCGAGCTCTGCGACTTCAACGCGTTCGGAAGCTGCGTCGCCGTCATGACCGAGTGAAGGAGGGAATGTAGATGCAACTCGCACAGAGACTTCTGTCGACCCGAGGAGGCACGATCGCCCTGAGCGCGGTTGCCGGCCTCCTCGCGGCGGGGATCTTCCTCGCCTATCTCCACCGCTACCGCGAGAGCGTCGGATCGGCTTCCGAGCCGATGACGGTGCTCGTCGCGAAGGACCTGATCGAGAAGGGAACGCCCGGGAACGTCGTCGGGTCCGACGGCCTCTTCCAGGCGGTCACCACGCCGAAGAGCGAGGTGAAGGACGGCGCGATCACCGATCCGGCCGTGCTTCGCGGCACGGTCGCGGTCGCGGACGTCTATCCCGGCGAGCAGCTCACCGTCGGCGCCTTCTCGGAGTCGGGAGCGGACACGATTGCGTCGGAGATCAGCGCCGAGCAGCGGGCGATCTCCGTGCCGATCGACAACGCGCACGGGATGGTGGGCAACGTCCGGACGGGCGACCACGTGGACGTCTACGGGGCGTTCGACGTGCGGAAGCTGCTGCCGGACGGGTCGCCCGATCCCAACGCGGCCGACCGGCCGGTGCTCAAGCTGATCGTCGAGGACGTCGTCGTGCTCGACGCGCCGGAGAAGAAGGCCGGTGTCGGGGGCGGCGGCTCCGAGACCGCGCCGATCACGCTCCGGATGAGTGAGAAGGACGCGGCCAAGGCGGCGTTCTCGAGCGACAACGGGATCGTCTGGATCGTGCTTCGCCCGCCGGCGGGCGCCGAGCCGACCACTCCGGACATCGTCACGCTCGAGACGGTTCTCTTCGGCATCCCGCCCGTGGCGGCGGCGAAGTCGATCGGAGGCCGACCATGAGCGCGCCGATCAAGGTCCTCGTGGCCGTGGACGACGGCGTCGAGAGCGACGTCGTCCAGGCGGCCCTGCCGAGCAACAACGGCGTGCAGATCGTCGGTGTCGTCGACGGCCTCGAGGAGAGCTGGACGACGCTGCAGGAGGTCCCGACGGACCTGCTCGCGGTCGTGTGCGGCGACTACTCCGACCGGGCCATCTACCTGATCGACGGCGCCGTGAAGCAGCGGCCCGACCGGCCCGTGGTCGTGCTCTCGGCCGGCTCGCCGAACGGCTTCGTGAAGCGCGTGTTCGAGGTCGGGGCGGACGACATCATCAGCCTGCCCGAGAGCCCCGAGCACGTCGCTTTCACGTTCGAGAAGGCGGTCGTCCGCAAGCAGGGCACCGCCAACGGGACGGGCGTCGCGCTCGCGCCGATGATCTGCATCCTCGGCCCGAAGGGCGGCACGGGGAAGACGCTGACGGCGTGCAACCTCGGCGTCGCGCTCGCGGCCGAGGGACATCGCGTCGCGATCGTCGACCTCGACCTCCAGTTCGGCGACGTCGCGCTCTCGCTCGGGCTCGCGCCCGAGAAGACGATCTACGACCTCGCCAGCTCGGGCGGCTCGCTCGACGGCGAGAAGGTCGGCCGGCTACCTGGCCGAGCACCCGTCGGGCGCGCACGTGCTCGTGGCGCCGACGCGCCCGGATCACGCGGGCGCGATCACGACGGAGTTCCTGCGCGACGTCTACGCCGCGCTCAGGTCGACGCACGACTACCTGATCGTCGACACCCCGCCCGGCTTCACGCCGGAGGTGATCGCGTCGATCGACAGCTCCTCGCACGTCTGCATGGTGGGGATGCTGGACTCGCTCTCGCTCAAGAACACGAAGCTCGGGCTCGAGACGCTCGAGCTCATGGGCTACGACCGGGAGCGCACGCGGCTCGTCCTGAACCGCGCGGACAGCCGGGTGGGCATCAGTCGCGACGACGTCGTCGCGATCGTGGGCCGGAAGCCGGACGTGTTCGTCCCGAGCGACCGCGACATCCCGCGCTCGGTGAACGAGGGCAAGCCGATCGTCCTCGCCGGCAGGCGCTCGGAGGCGGCGAAGGCGTACCGGCAGCTTGCGTCCCTGTACGAGACGCGCGACGCGACGCCCGCGAAGCGGCGCCTCGGGCGGCGGAAGAAGGCGGGCGTCTGATGGATCTCCACGAGCGCCTCACCACGACGCGGCCGGTCGTCCAGGCGAACGGGCGCGATCCGTTCGCGGAGCTGAAGAACCGGCTCCATCTCGCCGTGATCGGCGAGCTCGGGCCGCAGCTCTTCAACGTCAACATGGACCCGAACGCGGTTCGCGATCGCGTCATTGCCGACATTCGCGGGCACCTGTCCCGCGAGCAGGGCATCTCCCGCGACGACCGCGACCGGCTCGAGGCGGAGATCGCCGACGACATCCTCGGCCACGGGCCGCTGGAGCGGCTGCTCGCGGACGACAGCGTGACGGAGATCATGGTCAACGGCCCGTTCGACGTCTGGGTCGAGCGCCAGGGCCGGCTCTACGAGACGACCGTCCGCTTCACGGACGAGTCGCACCTCCGCCGGATCATCAACAAGATGGTGGCGCAGGTCGGCCGCCGCATCGACGAGTCGTCGCCGATGGTCGACGCCCGCCTGCCGGACGGGAGCCGCGTGAACGCGGTCATCCCGCCGCTCTCGCTGAGCGGCCCGCTGGTCACCGTGCGGAAGTTCTCGCAGGCAGCGGCTCGACATGACGGATCTCGTCCGGCTCGGGACGCTCTCCACGGAGACGGTCGAGTTCCTCCAGCGGTGCATCCTCGCCGGCCTGAACATCCTCATCTCCGGCGGCACCGGCTCGGGGAAGACGACGCTTCTGAACGCGCTCTCGACCGCGATCCCCGATGCGGACCGGATCGTGACGATCGAGGACGCGGCGGAGCTCCGGCTGAACCAGCGCCACGTGCTGCGGCTCGAGGCGCGGCCGAAGAACATCGAGGGCGAGGGCGAGATCGCGATCCGCGAGCTCGTCCGCAACTCGCTCCGCATGCGGCCCGACCGGATCATCGTCGGCGAGGTCCGCGGCTCGGAGGCCCTGGACATGCTCCAGGCGATGAACACGGGCCACGACGGCTCGCTCTGCACCGTGCACGCGAACGCGCCCCGCGACGCCCTCGCGCGCGTGGAGACGATGGTTCTGATGGCCGGCTACGAGCTGCCCGTGCGTGCAATCCGGCAGCAGGTCGCGTCGGCCCTCGACATGATCGTCCACCTCGAGCGGGTCGAGGACGGGTCGCGGCGCGTGACCGCGATCACCGAGGTCGGGCGGATGGAGTCCGACGTCATCACGCTGCAGGACATCTTCGAGTTCAAGGTCGAGCAGGTCACCTCGGACCGCGTCGTGATCGGGAGCCTGCGCGCGACCGGCCTGCGCCCGACGTTCCTGCACAAGTTCGAGAAGCACGGCGTCGCGCTGCCGGTGGGTCTCTTCGGCGACCCGCGGCCGCACGTCGCGGAGGTCGCTCGGGGGACGGCCAGGTGAGGGCCGTCCGCTTCCTGCTCGCGATCGCTGCGGTCGTCGCCGCGGCGGCCGCGCTCGTCAGCGCGGCGACCGCCGCGACGGACCTCCCGCTGCGGGAGCTCGGCGGCGCCCGGTTCCCGGACCGCGCGTTCCTGCTCTCGCTGCCCGAGCCCGTCGCGCTCGACCCGGACCAGGTCACGGTCCGGGAGAACGGCGAGCCCGTCGAGGGGCTGACGGTCCTGCCCGCGTCGGCGGCCGGCGCAGGCGAGTTCGCGGTCGTGCTCGTGATCGACGCGAGCGAGAGCATGCGCGGCGACGCGATCGAGGGCGCACTCGACGCGGCGCGCGCGTTCGCGGAGACCCGCGGCGAGAACCAGGCGATCGCCGTCCTCGCGTTCAACGCGCGGTCGAGCGTCGTGCTCCCGCTCACGACGAGCGAGGAGGAGATCCAGGCGGCGCTCGCGTCCGACGCCGCCGCTCGCGAACGGGACGCATATTCGCGACGCCGTCGCCGCGGCCCTCGGGCTCCTCGACGAGGACGGCGCCACCGTCGGCTCGGTCGTGCTCCTGTCGGACGGAGCGGATACGGGCAGCGCGATCGCGCAGCCCGAGCTCGCGGAGCAGGCGCGCGCCGCCGGCGTGCGCGTGTTCACGGTCGGCCTTCGGTCGCACCGGTACGAGGCGGAGCCGCTCGCCGAGCTCGCCCGGACGACGGGCGGCCGCTACGCCGAGGCGTCCTCGGCGGACGCGCTCGAGCGTGTCTTCGCCGACCTGGGCTCCCGGCTCGCGAGCGAGTACCTCGTCCGCTACCGGTCCGCCGCGCCGCCCGACGAGCGCGTGCACGTCGCGGTCCGCGTGGAGGAGATCGGCGGCGTCGGCGTCAGCGAGTACACGACGCCGGCCGCGCCGGAGGAGCCGGGCCCGCCGTACCGGCGCCCGCTCCTCGAGCGGTTCGTGCAGTCGGAGGCCGGGACGGTCGCGACGAGCATCGTGTTCGCGCTCGTCGTCGCCCTCGGGTTCGTCGCCCTGATCAGGCCGCGTCCGCGGACGCTCCGCCGGCGGATGGCCGAGTTCGTCTCGGTCGCACGGAGCGAGCAGCCCGGCGATGCCCGCGCCTCGAACGACCTCGTCCTCGCCAAGGCCGAGCAGCAGCTCGCCGAGACTCGCTGGTGGGCGCGGTTCCAGGAGGAGCTCGAGATCGGCGAGATCCGGATCCCGCCGATGCACATCCTGCTCGCGACGCTCGTCGGGACGCTCTTCGTCGCGTGGTTCTTCTACGTGCTCACGGGGACGATCCTCTTCGTCCTGCTCGGGCTCGGCGTTCCGTTCGCGCGTCCGCTCCTTCATCGCCCGCCGGGCGGACAGGCAGCGGAACCTCTTCGCCGAGCAGCTGCCCGACAACCTCCACGTGATCTCGTCGGCGCTCCGCGCCGGGCACAGCTTCTCGGGCGCCCTCGCGGTGCTCGTCGACGACTGCTCGGACCCGTCGCAGAAGGAGTTCCGGCGCGTGGTCGCGGACGAGCGGCTCGGCGCGCCGCTCGACGAGACGCTCATGCAGGTGGCCCTCCGGATGCGGAGCAGCGACCTCGAGCAGGTCGCCCTCGTGGCGGCGCTCCAGCGCGAGACCGGCGGCAACACGGCCGAGGTGCTCGATCGCGTGGCGGAGACGGTGCGCGGACGGTTCGACCTTCGTCGGCTCGTCCGCACGCTGACGACGCAGGGGCGCATGTCCCGCTGGGTCCTGTCCCTGCTCCCCGTCGGGCTGCTCCTGCTCATGACGCTCATCAACCCGGCGTACGTCGCGCCGCTCTACTTCAACCCGGTCGGCCGGATCCTGCTCGTCGTGGCGGGGGTCATGGTCGTCGCGGGATCCCTCGTAATCAAGCGCATCGTGAACATCAAGGTCTAAGGAGGCTTCCCGGATGGTCATCTTTCTCGTCGCCCTGCTCCTCACGGGGCTTGCCGTGGCGCTGCTCCTGCGGGCGGCCCTCCTGCCCCGGCTCCACACGGCCGAGACGATCGAGACGATCGACGGCTATGGCTACGCGGCCGTAGCGGCCGAGGCGCCCGCGGCGCGCGGCATGCGTGCGGGGCTCGACGAGGTCGCCGGCTTCGTCGGCTCGCTCGTCGGGAAGCGCCTGACGAGCTTCCGCGAGGAGGCGGTGCGGCGGGAGCTGATGGCGGCCGGGATCTACACCATGCCGCCGGGCCGCTTCCTCGGCTACCGGATCATCGCCCTGGTCAGCGTTCCGTCGGCCTGGATCTGGGTCGTGGTGACCGCGGGCGTTCCGACGCTGATGGCGGTACTCGGCCTGGCGGTGGCGATCTTCGCGGGCTGGTCGACGCCGCTCGTGATCGTGCGCAAATCGCGCCCGTCGGCGGCTCGAGCAGATCGACTACGAGACGCCGGAGCTGATCGACGTCCTCGTCGTCACCGTCGAGGCCGGGCTTGGGCTCTCGAGCTCGCTCCAGGTTGCGTCCGAGCGCCTGCGCGGCCCCCTCGGCGAGGAGATGCGGCTCGCGCTCCAGGAGCAGAGCCTCGGCCTGCAGACGACGGAGGCGCTCCGCAACATGCTGACGCGCGCCGACACGCCGGCGCTCCGCGCATTCGTCCGCTCGATCGTCCAGGGCGAGTCGCTCGGCGTCTCGACGGGGGAGATCATGCGGAACCTCGCGACGGACATGCGCAAGCGTCGCCGCGCAGCCGCGGAGGAGCGGGCGCAGAAGGCGCCGGTCAAGGTGCTCTTCCCGCTCGTCTTCCTGATCTTCCCGGCGATGTTCGTCGTCCTCCTCGGGCCGGCGATCTTCCAGTTCATCGAGGGCCTCTCGGGGACGCAGTAATGAGCCGCTTCCTCGTCACCGGTCTCTTCGCCGCGTTCACGCTCGCGGCCGGGTCGGGCGCGCTGGCCGCCTGGGCCGAGTCGATCACCGAGCCGGGCGTCCGCCCGACCGCGCTCGCCGCGCACTGGACGCTCAAGCTCGGCGTCGTCCTCGCGTTCTGCGTCTTCGTCTTCCTGCGCGAGCCCTCGAAGCGCCCCTCGCGCGAGCCCGTCGCGTTCCTCGCGTGCGCCGCGGCCATCCTCGCCGTCATCGCGCTGCGCGAGCCGCCCGCCGAGGCGAGCACGGCGCTCGTCGTCGCCGGCGAGCTCGTGACGCTCGCGTTCGGCGCCTGGCTGCTCGCCTCCGTGCTCGCGCTCGGCCGCTGCTTCGGCGTCCTGCCGGAGGCGCGCGGCCTCGTGACGCACGGCCCGTACCGCGTCGTGCGCCACCCGGTCTACCTCGGCGAGCTGGGCGCCGCCGCCGGCCTGGTCCTCGCGGCGCCGACCGCCTGGAACGTCGGCGTCCTCGCCGTCTTCCTCTTCGCGCAGGCCGTGCGCATGCGCCTGGAGGAGCGGGCGCTCGCGGCCGAGTTCTCCGAGTACGCGGAGTACGCCGCGCGGACGCCGCGCCTCGTCCCGCGCGTCCGCGCTCGGCGGCGCCCGGCCGGCGCGCGGCGTGAGCGCCGCGACGCTCGCGCTCGCCGCCGCGCTTCTCGGCGCTCCGGCGGCCGTCGGCGCGCTCGACGTCCCTCCGGTCCACGGACCCGCGGGCGGAACGATCGTCGACACTCTGCCCGCCTTCGGGTGGGACGCGGTGCCCGGAGCCGAGCGCTACGAGTGGCAGATCGCCGCGGACGCCGCGTTCAACTCGCCCGTGCTCGGCTCGAGCTACGACCGCTTCTTCACGAAGAACACGCGCGCGACGATGACGAAGGTCGTCCCGAACGGGGACTACTGGTGGCGCGTGCGGGCGGTCGCGCCGGACGGCGCCGTCTCGCAGTGGTCGTCCGCTCGCTCGATCACGAAGCTCTGGGCCGGCGCGCCCACGCTCGCGGCTCCCGACGACGGCGCGACGATCAGCTACCCGCAGGATCCGTTCGCGCTCTCCTGGAGCGCGGTGCCGGGAGCCGCGCGCTACCTCGTCCGCATCGGAACCGACCCGACGCTCGCGTCGCTCGTCGTCCCCGGCGGCGGGATCGAGACCCAGGCGACGACGTTCACGCTCCTCGGCCCGCTGGCCCCGGGCAAGACGTACTACTGGGGGATCACGCCGATCGACGCGGCCGGGAACCACGGCGAGCCGTCGGCCGTCCGGTCGTTCACGTGGCTCTGGCCGTCGGGCACCGACCCGGCCGTCCTCGACGTCGCGGCCGACCCGGAGATCTACGACCACAGGTTCGAGTGGGACCCGGTGCCGGGCGCGGCGGGCTACGAGGTCGAGGTGTCGAGCTCGAGCGACTTCGCGCCGGGCTCGAGGGCCTGCTGCCCGGTCAACTCGTCCACCGGCCTGACCACGATCGGGACGTCGTACTCGCCCGCCGTCGTGCTGCAGAACAACAACCGCTACTACTGGCGCGTCCGCGCGATCGACGCGAACGGGAACGCCGGCGTCTGGAACCTCGGCCCTGAGTTCCTGAAGGCGTTCGACGTCGCTCCGCCGAGCATCGAGAACCTCCGTCTGTCCGAAGGCACCTCCGCGGACTCGGACGTCCAGACGACCACGCCGGTCGTCCTCTGGGACGCCGTGCCCGGCGCCTCGAGCTACGAGGTCGAGGTCACGCGCTTCCTCGAGGGCTGCCAGTGGACCGCGACGCAGGAGCACTGGCGGAGCACGACGGCGTCGACGGCATGGACGCCGCTCGGCTGGGGCTGGAACCGGCAGAAGCCGTACCAGACCACGATGGGAGTCGCGAACGACACGCCCTCGCTCGTCGCCGGCCACTCGTACTGCGTGCGCGTCACCGCGCTCGACCGTCCCTCGGACGGCAGCGCGACGATCAGGAGCTCCGAGACGTACCTTCCGGACGAGAACACGCCCGCGTTCACCTGGCTCGGGCCGCCCGCGGGAGACGCGTGCTCGCCCTCGTGCGCGAACGGCGCGCCCGGGCACGACGACTACGTCCTGCCGCTGCGCGGCGCGACCGTCGCCTCGGTCCCCGTGTTCCGCTGGCGCGCGCTCGCCGGCTACGGCAGCTACTTCGTGATCGTCGCGAAGGACGAGGACTTCACCAACGTCGTCGACTACGCCTTCACGCGGATCCCGGCCTACGCGCCGCGCGGGTCGAGCGGGCCGCGCACGTATGCGGACGAGACGACGCTCTACTACTGGGCCGTCCTGCCGGCGACCGGGCTCGACGGAAGCGGCGTCGATCACCGCGCCCCGCTTCAGCGTGCCCGCGAGCTTCCACAAGGAGTCGCAGCCGCCCACGCTGCTCGAGCCCGCGGCGGGCGCGGCGCGTGAGCGGCCCGCCGGTCTTCCACTGGCTGCCGGCCCCCGGCGCGCGGCGCTACCGGGTCGAGATCGCGAGCGACCCGAGCTTCACGAACCTCGTCGACTCCGTCGTCACGGACTCGACCTCGTACACGAGCAGCGCGACCTACCCGGCCGACGCCACGCTCCACTGGCGCGTCCGCGTGGACGCGGAGGACTCGGCGTCGCCGAGCGGGACGGTCGCGCTCCGGTGGTCGGCGCCGCGGACGTTCTCGAAGACGCTCCCCGCGCCGGAGCTGGATCCGGACAACCCGACCGGCGGCGACTTCCTCCCGACCTGGACGTGGGATCCCGTTCCCGGGCGCCGTCTCGTACGACTTCCAGCTCCGGTTCCCGAACGGCTCGCTCCGGGACTTCCACGGCATCCCGTCCTCCTCGGCCACGCCCACCCTGCTCAAGGGGACCGGGATCTGGACCTGGCAGGTGCGGGCGAACTTCCCGCGGGTCTCCTCGAGCTCCGTCACCCCGGGGCCGTGGAGCGACTCGAAGACGTTCACGCGGACGATCAAGGAACCTGCGAACCCGACCGAGGAGATCTCGGGCCGGCGGGTCGTCCTCAGCTGGAGCCCGAAGCTCGGGGCCCTGAACTACCGCGTCCAGATCTCAACGCGCGCGGACTTCGGCACGCTCGTCCAGTCGGCCACGACCGACAATCCGACGTACGCGCCGCTCCTCACGCACTACCAGTACGCGCTCGGCGGAACGTTCTACTGGCGGGTCGCGGCGGCCGACGACCCGACCGCGAACGCCGGCGACTTCACGCAGCCGCGCTCGTTCGCGCTACCGCCGGTGACGATCCTCAAGGCCGGCAGCAGGATCACGGTGAAGGTGACCCGCGTGCGCGGAACGCTCCGGGTGAGCGGCGTCGTGACGCCCTCGCACCGCGGCTACGTGAAGGTCGCCCTCGCCCGCAAGCGCGGCGGCCTGTTCCGCACGCTCGCCTCCCGCTCGGCCACCCTCAAGACGGGCAGCGTCTACGCGACGTCGTTCACGCGGCCGGCGCGCGGCTCGTGCCGGGCCACGGCGACGTTCCCCGGCGACCGCGACCACCTGCCGAGCACGGTGAAGCTGAAGTTCCGCTGCTGAGCCCGGCTAGGCCGTCAGGTCGTGCGGCGAGCTCTTCGAACGCGGCCACGAAGGCGTCGCAGTCGTCGAAGGAGTGGGTGACGGAGAGCGTCCACTCCTCCTCGCGGCCCGGCGTCATGAAGATCCCGCGGTTCATGTTGTAGAGCCACGCGAGGTCCATGAGCTCGCCGTCCTGGTTCGCCTTGAAGGTCTCGTAGTCGACGATCTTCTCGGGCGAGAACGTGACGCAGCCCTTCGCGCCGACGCCGACCGCGTACCCGGGGAGCGAGTACTTGGCGACGACCTCCTCGCAGCCCGCTCAGCAGCCGGTCGTTCAGCGCGTCGAGGTGCTCGTAGGCCTCGGCCGTGCAGGACGTCCTCGAGCCCGGCGCGGGCCGCCGCCATCGAGGCCGGGTTCCCGTTGAACGTGCCGACCTGGTAGACGCGCTCGTCCTCGACCACGGACATGATCTCCTCGGTCGCGCCGATCGCGCCCGACGGGAGGCCGGCGCCGAGCGTCTTGGCCAGCGTGACCATGTCCGGCTGGACGCCGAAGCGCTCGACGGCGCCGCCGGCGGCGATGCAGAGGCCGGTCTTGACCTCGTCGAAGATGAGGACGATGCCGTGGCGCTCGGTGACCTCGCGGACGGCCTCGAGGTAGCCGGGCTCGGGCAGCACGATCCCGAGGTTCATCATCGCCGCCTCCATGATCACGCAGGCGGGCTTCCGGTCCTCCTCGATCAGGCGCTCGATTCGCCGCTCCATCGCGCCGGCGTCGTTGAACGGGACGGCGATGGTCATGTCCGCGACGGCCTTCGGGATCCCCTCGCCGTACGGGCAGCGACTCGTAGTTCTCGCGGTCGCCGATCCGGTCGTACGGAACGCCGATCGAGACCATCACGTAGTCGTGGTGGCCGTGGTAGGAGCCGAAGATCTTCACGATCGTGTCGCGGCCCGTGTAGCCGCGCGCGATCCGGATCGCGTCCATCGTCGACTCGGAGCCGGAGTTCGTGAAGCGCCACTTCGGCAGGCGGAAGCGCTCAGCGAGGTCCTCGGCGACGACGACGCCATCCTCGGTCGGCGCCGCGAAGTGCGTGCCGAGCGCGAGCCGGGCCTCCACGGCCTCGACTGATCGCCGGGTGCGCGTGTCCCTGCACCATCGAGCCGAAGCCGTTGTGGAAGTCGAGCATCTCGTTGCCGTCGACGTCCCAGATCCGCGGCCCCTTGCCCTCGGCGATGTAGATCGGCCACGGGTCGCGGAGGTGGTACGAGGACGGGACGCCGCCCGCGAGCGAGCGGCGGGCGCGCTCGAAGAGCCGCTTCGAACCGCTCGGTGCTCTCGTTGAGCTTCTTCTCCTCGCGCGCGGTCAGTTCCGCAATGCGGGCACGATCGAGCTGGACTGCTTCGCGTTGCGCCATGGCTTGCAGTCTAGACAACGCGGTCGCGCAAAAGGGCGAGGACGTCCTCCTGCGGCAGCGCCGGGACGACGCGGCCCTCCCGGCCGACCGTGTCCTCGGCGGCCCAGAGCGCGTTCACGACGGCCTCCTCGGTCGCGTCCACCGTCGCCTGGAAGAGCTCGTCGAGCTCGACCGTCGGCCCGACGGCCCGTCGAGAACGCGAGGAAGATCTCGCCGCTTCCGTGGTGGGCGACCGATCCCGTGCGCGCGAGCCCGAGGCCGGCGCGGCGGGCGAGCCGCGTCAGGTCGGCGGCGGGGAGCGGCGCGTCGGTTGCGACGATCGCGATGCAGCTGCCGGCCGGCTCGCGCTCCGGGTCGTCGTCCGCGGAGGACGCGGCCGACGGGGACGCCGGCGATCGTCAGCTGGCGGCGGACGCCGAAGTTCGCGAGGACGAGCACGCCGACCGTCGCCGCGCCGACGCGGCGGCTCGCCGTGCCGATCCCGCCCTTCCAGCCGAAGCAGACCATCCCCGTCCCGGCGCCGACGGCGCCCTGGGCGACGGGCCCGCCCGACGCCTCGGCGAGCGCACGCCCGGCGTCCGCCGCCTCGACCTGCACCACGCGGGCGTCGCTCAGCCAGCTGTCGTCGCACTCGGCCACGACCGGGATGACGACGTCGTCGACGCCCACGCGCGGGTCGGCCTCGATCGCCGCGGCGACCGCGCCGTCGAGCACGCGCCCGACGGCCATCGTCGCGGTCAGGTAGACGGGCGTCTCGAGCACGCCCCACTCGCGCACCTGGAGGAAGCCGGTCATCTCGCCGGCGCCGTTCAGGACGGCCGCGCCCGCCGGCACCGGGAGCGAGGGCGGCGCGACGACGGTCACGCCGGTGCGCGCGACGCCGCGTCCCTCGGGCGGGTCGGGCTCGTCGCGGACGACGGTGACGTGGCCGACGCGGACGCCCTCGACGTCCGTGATCGCGTTCGCCGGGCCCGGCTCGAGGTCGCCGATCCGGATCCCGTGCTCGCGCGGCGTGGACACGGCGCGGACCCTACTGCCGCGGTACGCTCGCGCGATGCTCGGCCTGCCCGTCGTCTGGAGCGAGAGCCACCGGCTGCACGAGCCGGGCGGCGAGGTCTGGATCGGGCTCCGCCTGCCGCCCGCGGAGGTGCCGGCGCGGGCCGACGCGATCCGCGTCGCGCTCGAGGGCGCGGGTGCCGAGTTCGTCGAGGCCGAGCCGCACGGCGACGAGCACGCTGCTCGCCGTCCACGACGCCGAGCTCCTCGACTACCTCGCGGGCGCGTGGGAGGAGTGGGAGGCGGCCGGCCTGCCGGACGATCCCGGGCCAGGACCGCGTCGTCCCGTACGTCTTCCCGCATCCGGGGCTGACCGAGACGCCCGCGGTTCCGACCGCGACCTGGGCGCGGCCCGGCTACTTCGCCTTCGACACGATGACGCTGATCGGCCCGGGCACCTGGGAGGCGGCGCGCGCGGCCGTCGACGCCGCGCTGACGGCGGCCGACCTCGTGCTCGCGGGCGCCCCGGCCGCGTACGCCTGCTGCCGGCCGCCGGGCCACCACGTCACGCGCCGCGCCTACGGCGGCTCGTGCTACCTGAACAACGCCGCCGTCGCGGCCGCGCGCCTGCGGGCCGAGCACGGCCGCGTCGCGGTCATCGACATCGACGCGCACCACGGCAACGGGACGCAGTCGATCTTCTGGGAGGATCCCGACGTGCTCACGGGCTCCGTCCACGTCGACCCGGGCGCCGGCTGGTTTCCGCACTACCTCGGCTTCGCGGACGAGGAGGGCGGCGGCGCGAACCGGAACGTCCCGCTCGCGCCCGGAACCGGCGACGCGGAGTGGGTCGCCGCGGTCGAGGGCCTCGCCGACTGGGCGCGCGAGGGCGGCGCGTCGGCCGCGGTCGTCGCCCTCGGCGTCGACGCGGCCGCCGGCGACCCGGAGAGCCCGCTCGACGTGACGCCGGACGGGTTCCGCGCGGCCGGGCGCGCGCTCGGCGCGCTGGGCGTCCCGCTCGTCCTCGTGCAGGAGGGCGGCTACGACCTCGACGCGATCGGGCCGCTCGTGCTCGAGACGCTCACGGGCGTCGAGGAGGGACTCGCGCGTGTCTGACCTCTGGGTCGGCAAGGACGAGTCCGGCGGCATCCCGATCGAGCCGCTCCCCGGCGCCGAGCCGCCCGAGGGCTGGCGGCTCGAGGCGATCGCCGCGACCGAGCGCCCGCGCTCGCTGACGCTCGGGGCCGACGGGCGCACGGCGGTCTACATCCACGACCGCGACACGTCGGACGTCTGGCTCCTCGACGTCGAGCGCGGCGTGCCCGAGCGGCTCACGACCGGCCGCGACCCGATGCCGTACTGGGAGGACACCGCGCCGCGCCTCTCGCCCGACGGATCGACCGTCGCCTACGTCGACGGAGACCACGTCTGCGTCGTCCCGACGGCGGGCGGCCCACCCCGTCAGCTCGTCGAGGGCTGGGATCCGGTCTGGATCGACGACGAGCGGCTCGTCGTCGGGGTCGAGCGCGAGCGCGCGAGCCGGCTCGCCGTCGTGGACGTCGCCGAGCCCTGGCCGCGGCTGCTCGCCGCGAACGAGCTCGGGGACGAGGAGGCGCCGGCGGTCTCGCCGGACGGAACCGAGGTCGTCTACGAGTTCCGGCCGCGCGACGACCTGAAGCGGTACGAGCTCCGCGTCACCTCGCTCGCGACGGGCGAGACGCGGACGCTCACCGGCACGCCCGGCATGCGCGACGGCGAGCCCGCCTGGTCGCCCGACGGCGAGACGATCGCCTACGCCTCCGAGCGGCCGGGGTGGACCGAGCTCCACCTCGTCGGCCGCGACGGGAGCGGCGACCGGCAGCTGACCGACGACGGCGGCGACTTCTCCGAGTTCCGCTGGCACCCCGACGGGTCGCGCCTGGTGGCGATCCGCGGTCGGCGCGGCCGCTACGACCTCGTGACGGTCGACGCGGACACGGGCGCGGTCGAGACGCTCGCGCCGGGCGGCGTCTGGGGCTCGCCCGCGTGGACGGCGTCGGGCGACGTCGTCGCCGCGTACCACGACCACGCGACCCCGCCGGAGCTCCGGCTCGTCGGCGCCGGCGGCACGCGTTCGCTCCTCGCCCCCGCGCCGCTCGCGGTCAAGCGCGCCCCGTACGTGTCCCCGGAGGAGGTGACGTACCGCTCGTTCGACGGGCTCGAGATCCCGGCCTTCCTCTTCCGGCCGCCGGGGGCGAGCGCGGAGCGGCCCGCGCCGGCGGTCGTGTACCCGCACGGCGGCCCGACGGACGCCTACGCCGACGAGTGGGACGGCCACGCCCAGTACTTCATCGCCAAGGGCTACGCCTGGATCTGCCCGAACTTCCGCGGCTCGACGAGCTACGGCCGCGACTTCGAGCGCGCCAACCACGGCGTCTGGGGCGTCGACGACACGAAGGACTGCCTGGCCGCCGCCGACTTCCTGCGGACGCTCGACTGGGTCGACGGCGACCGGCTCGCGATCTTCGGCGCGAGCTACGGCTCGTACATGGCGCTCCTCTCGGTCACGGACGACCCCGAGCACCGGTTCCGCTGCGCCGTCTGCAAGTACGGCGACTGCGACCTCGTGACCTCGTGGGCGCAGGGCGACCGGCAGGGCGTGCAGGACCTCGAGCGGATGATGGGCACGCCGGCCGAGCACCCCGAGGCCTACCTGGCCGCCTCGCCCGTCCACCGCCTCGAGAACGTGACCGTGCCGATCCTCGTCGCGCACGGCGAGCGGGACGAGCGCGTCAGCCCGAAGCAGTCGGAGGAGCTCGTCGCGGCGCTCGAGCGGCTCGGCAAGACGTACGAGTACGTCACCTACCCGACCGAGGGCCACGGCCTCCTCCGCGCCGGGCCGCAGCTCGACTACTACCGCCGCCTCGAGCGATTTCTCGACTGGTACCTCCTCTGAGATACTCCCGGGCTTACCTGCCCGCGGTAGACAGGAGGACTCCGGTGACTGCACGGCGCGTGCTCGTTGGCCTGTTGGTGGCGGTGGCGGTGCTGGGGGTCTCGGGGAGTGCGTCCGCGCAGGACGAGAAGGTCGTCCTGACGATCGGCCTCACGAACGACGTGGACACGCTCAATCCCGTCGTCGGCGTCGAGGTTCCCGACTACGAGGTCTGGAACATGATGTACGCGACGCTGACCGACAAGGACGCGGACGACTTCCACACGATCCCCGGGCTGGCCGAGTCGTGGGAGGGCTCCGACGACGGCCTCACCTACACGTACACGCTCCGCGAGGGCCTCAAGTGGTCCGACGGGCAGCCGCTCACGGCCGAGGACGTCGCCTACACGGTCAACCGCAGCCGCGAGGAGGAGTGGCTCAACTACTCCTCGACGACCGGGAACATCACGGCGACCGCGCCGGACGAGCGCACCGTCGTCCTCACGTCGAGCGTGCCCGACCCGAAGCTGCCGACGATGGACGTCTACATCGTCCCGAAGCACATCTTCGAGAAGCAGAACGCGAAGCAGATCACGAAGTACCAGGCGCTCGAGGGCGTCGGCTCCGGCCCGTTCGTGATCCGCGAGCTCAAGCGCGGGCAGTTCTGGCGGCTCGAGGCGAACCCGAACTACTGGGCCGGCGCGCCGGCCGTCGACGAGGTCGTCTTCCGGCTCTTCACCAACCAGGACGCGATGGTCGCCGCGCTCCTCGCCGGGCGAGATCGACGCGATCCACGACGTCCCGACGAACTCGTTCAAGCAGCTCGAGTCGACCGAGGGCATCGTCGCCGTGCAGGGCCAGCAGGGCGGGTTCGAGGAGCTCGCGATCAACGGCGGGCAAGGCCTCGAAGAAGCCGCATCCCGCGCTCATGGACATCCGCGTCCGCCAGGCGATCGCGCACGCGATCGACGACCAGGCGCTGATCGACCGCGTGCTCGTCGGCCTCGGCGCGCCGACCGACGCGATGAGCCCGTCGGCGAACCCGGCCTTCACCCCGGAGATCCCGGAGGACGACCGGTTCGACTTCGACCTCGACGAGGCGCGGCAGATCCTCGACGACGCCGGCTACATGGACACGGACGGCGACGGCGTCCGCGAGATGCCGGGCGGCGGCAAGCCGCTCGACTTCGTCTACGCCGTGCGCACCGAGTCGCAGACCGCGCCCGGCGTGGCCGAGTTCGTGACCGGCTGGCTGAACGACATCGGGATCAAGATCACGCAGAAGCCGATGAACGACGCGAAGCTCACCGAGGAGATCGGGAAGGGCAACTACGACATGTTCCACTGGGGCTGGACGCCCTTCGTCGACCCGGACCCGATGCTCTCGTACTTCGTCTGCGACCAGCTGAGCAAGGACCCGGACAACCCGACGAACTACTACAACGACGCGAACTGGTGCGACCCGGAGTACGACCGGCTGTACCAGGAGCAGAAGGTCGAGCTCGACCCCGACCGGCGGATGGAGCTCATCCACGAGATGCTCACGATCTTCCACGACTCCGCCACGTACAACGTGCTCTTCCTGAGCCCCGACCTGCAGGCGTACCGCACCGACCGGTTCACGGGCTGGCTCCGGCAGCCGGCGGAGATCGGGCCCGTGCTCTTCTCGAACACGTCGCCGACCTACGCGAACCTCGAGCTCGTGTCCGAGACCGAGCCCGAGGCGGCCGCCGCGGGCGGCGGGGAGGACGACGGCGGGATCGAACACGGGCGCGCTCGTGGCGCTCGGCGTGGGCGTGCTCGCCGCGGCCGCGATCGCGGTCTGGCTGCTCAGGCGGCGGCGCACCGCGGACGAGCGCGAGTAACGCGGCCGCGAGGGGCGCCGTGAACCGCCGAATCGTCATCGGCAAGGTTCTCGCGTCCCTCGCGACGCTCGCGTTCGTCGTCGTCTTCAACTTCTTCCTCTTCCGCGTCGTCGAGGGCGACCCGGTCGCGAACCTCTACCGCGGCCGCAACCTGACGCAGGAGCAGAAGGACGAGCTGCGGCGCGACTTCGGCCTCGACGGGTCGCAGCTCGAGCAGTTCGGCCGCTACGTCGTCCAGACGGCGCAGCTGAACCTCGGGCCGCTCGTACACGACGAACGAGCCCGTCTCGCACGAGATCCTCGAGCGGGCGTGGCCGACGATCGCGCTCGTCGGGATCTCGACCCTGCTCTCGACCGTGTTCGGGGTGCTGATCGGGATCGTCGCCGGCTGGAAACGCGGGTCGAAGACCGACTACGCCTCGACCACGTTCACGATGGCGACGTACTCGATGCCGGAGTTCTGGCTCGGGATGCTCCTCCTGACGACGTTCGCCGTCCTGCTCGGCTGGCTGCCGGTCGGCGGGCTCGAGGACCCGAACACCGGCGGCGGGCTCGAGCAGGTGCTCGACCAGGGACGGCACCTGATCCTGCCCGCGATCACGCTGACGCTCGCCTACATCGGCGAGTACGCGATCGTCATGCGCTCGTCCCTGCTCGAGACGATGCGGGAGGACTACCTCGTCCTCGCGCGCGCGAAGGGCCTCCGCGACGTCGCCGTCCGCAACCACCACGCGGTGCCGAACGCGCTCCTGCCCGTGGTGACGCTGATCGCGATCAACTTCGGCTTCGTCCTCTCGGGCGCGATCGCGGTCGAGACGATCTTCTCCTGGCCCGGCCTCGGGCTCGCGACGTTCAACGCGCTGTCCGGCCCCGACCTGCCGATGCTGCAGGGGCTCTTCCTCGTCTTCAGCGCGGCGGTGATCTTCATGAACCTCGTCGCCGACCTCCTCTACGTGCGGCTCGACCCGCGGGTGCGGACGGCATGACGACGATGGCCGCCCACTCCGCGCGCCGGATCGCGTGGACGCGCCGCCGCCGCGCGTTCGGGCGCGCCTGGCGCGAGTACCGGCGCAGCAAGACCGGGATGATCGGGCTCTCGATCCTCGTCCTCGCGGTGCTGATGGCGCTCGCGGCGCCGCTGCTCGCGGCCGAGACGGAGCTCCGCGCGGTCAACTCGCTCGGCAACCCGACGTGGGCGCCGCCGAGCGAGTTCGGCCCGCTCGGCACGGACAACCTCGGCCGGAGCGTCTGGGCCCAGTTCGTCTGGGGCGTCGCGGATCAGCCTGCTCGTCGGGCTCGCGGCGACGTTCCTCGCGATCTTCGTCGGCACGATCGTCGGGTCGACGGCCGGGTTCTTCGGCGGCCGGATGGGCGGCGTGCTCATGCGGCTGACCGAGTGGTTCCTCGTCATCCCGTTCCTGCCGCTCGCGATCGTGCTCGCGGCCGTGCTCGGGCCCTCGATCGAGAACATCATCTTCGTGATCGGGATCACCTCGTGGCCGGCGACGGCACGCCTGCTCCGCGCGCAGGTGCTTTCGCTCAAGGAGCGGCTCTACGTCGACCGGTGCCGCGCGCTCGGCGCCTCGAACAGCCACGTGATGGGGCGACACATCCTCCCGAACGTCGCGCCGCTCATCCTCGCGAACACGACGCTGACCGTGCCGGTCGCGATCCTCTCCGAGACGACGCTCTCGTTCCTCGGGCTCGGCGACCCGTCGCGCGCGTCGTGGGGGAAGATGCTCGAGGAGGCGTTCGCCGCCGGCTCGCTCACGCGCGAGGCGTGGTGGTACTTCCTCCCGCCGGGACTCGGGATCATGCTCGTCGTCCTCGCGTTCACCCTCTGCGGCCAGGCGCTCGAGACGACGCTCGACCCGCGCCTCCGGGAGCGCCGCTCGTGACGCCGCTCCTCTCCGTCCGCGACCTGCACGTCGACCTACGCGGGCGGCGTGCCGGCGGTGCGCGGCGTCTCGCTCGACCTCGACCAGGGCGAGACGCTCGGGCTGGCCGGCGAGTCCGGCTCGGGCAAGACGACGCTCGGGAACGCGCTGCTCCGGCTCCTCCCGCGCGGGACGACCGTGACCGGCGAGGTGCTGCTCGAGGGCGAGGACGTCCTGACCATGAAGCCGGGCCGGCTGCGGGCCGTGCGCTGGACCGACCTCGCGATCGTCTTCCAGGGCGCGCTCCACACGCTCAACCCCGTGCAGACGGTCGGCGCGCAGATCGGCGAGGCGATCGAGCTGCACGATCCGAAGCTCGGCCGCTGCCCGTGCGCGGCGGCGGGTCGGCGGAGCTGCTCGAGCTGGTCGGCATCCCCGACCGGCGGGCCGACGACTACCCGCACCAGCTCTCGGGCGGCCAGCGCCAGCGGGTGCTGATCGCGCTCGCGCTCGCCTGCAGCCCGCAGATCCTGATCGCGGACGAGCCGACGACGGCGCTCGACCTGATGGTGCAGGCGCAGGTGCTCCGCCTCCTCGATCAGCTCCAGAAGGACCTCGGTCTCGCCGTCCTCTTCATCACGCACGACCTCTCCACGCTCGCCGCCGTCTGCCGCCGGCTCGCGATCATGTACGCCGGGCGGATCGTCGAGGAGGGCCCGAGCGAGGCGGTCTTCGCCGAGCCCGCGCACCCGTACACGCAGGCGCTCGCGGCCGCGTTTCCGATCATCGGCGACCCGGCCTTCCGGAGGAAGCCGTCGGGCCTCCCGGGCGACCCGCCCGACCCGCGCGACCTGCCCACCGGCTGCCCGTTCCACCCGCGCTGCCCCAAGGCCGCTCGACGTGTGCCCGACCCTCGACGTCGAGCTCTGGCCGGCCGGGCCGTCGCGCCTCGCCGCCTGCTGCCTCGTGCTCCCGGAGGCGAAGCCGGCGTGACGCCGCTCCTCGAGCTGCGCGGCCTCGAGGTCGGCTTCCGCAACCGGCGCGGGGAGATCGCGCGGGCCGTGGACGGCGTCGACCTGACCGTCGAGCAAGGCGAGGTGCTCGCGCTCGTCGGCGAGTCGGGCTGCGGCAAGACGACCCTGGCCCGGACGATCGTCGGCCTCGAGCGGCCCGGCGCCGGCGAGGTGCGCTTCGAGGGCGAGCCGATCGGCCGCAGCGCGCGGGCGCTGCGCGAGTACCGGCGCCGCGTCCAGATGGTCTTCCAGGATCCGGCCGGCGCGCTCAACCCGCGCCAGACGATCTACGAGGCGGTCGCGGAGGGCGTGCGGATCCAGGGGACGGAGGGCTCCGAGGAGGAGCTCGTCGCGGAGGCGCTCGCGCGCGCGGGCCTGCGGCCGCCCGAGCGGTTCTTCACGCTCTACCCGTACGAGATCTCCGGCGGGCAGCGCCAGCGCGTGGTGATCGCGGGCGCGATGGTCGTCAACCCGAGCCTGCTCGTCGCCGACGAGCCCGTCTCGAGCCTCGACGCCTCGGTGCGCGGCGAGATCCTCCAGCTGATGCTCGGCCTCGTGCGCGAGACGGGCGTGTCGATCCTCGTCGTCACGCACGACCTCGGGCTCGCCTGGAACATCGCCGACCGCGTGGCCGTCATGTACCTCGGCCGGATCGTCGAGCAGGGGACGACCGAGGAGCTGCTCGGCGCGCCGCGCCACCCGTACACGGCCGCGCTCCTCTCGGTCGTGCCCGGAGACGGCGCACGTCGAGCCGCAGATCCTCACCGGCGAGACGCCCGACCCGACCCGCATCCCCGACGGGTGCCGGTTCCATCCGCGCTGCCCGCTCTACGCGTCGGGCGAGGCGGCCAGGCTCGGGATCGACGAGCGCTGCCGCACCGAGGATCCCGTGCTCGCGCCTGTCGCCGGCTCCGGCCAGGTGGCCGCGTGCCACGCGGTGGGCGTCACTGAAGCCGTCGCGGGATAGCGCGCTCGAACCGGCGCTCGATCCGCTCGCCGCCGGCCTCGGCGTCCACCTCGACGACGACGTGGTACGTCTCCGCGTCCGAGCGGAGGTCGAGCCGCGCCTCGGCGGTCGCCTCCGCCTCGGGCCACGCGATCCGGTAGCGCGCCGTCGCACGCGCCCAGGCCTGCGCGGGATCCTCGGTCGAGACGCCGATCGTGCCGTCGTAGCGCTCCTCCACGCGCGCGCCGAGCTCGCCCTCGTACGCAGTGCCGTGGCCGATCACCGCGCGCGTCTCGCGGCCGAGCACGTCGCGCTCGATCCGCCAGGTGACCGGCGTCTCCGGCTCGGGCTCCTGCGGCGCGCGGCGGCGCGAACGTGGGCGCGGGCCGCTCCGCCTTCGGGACGGTCGGAAGGGCGAGGACGAGCGAGCCGCGGTCGAAGCGGATCGGCTCGGCCGACGGCGGCGGCCAGATGTTCGGCCAGTCGGCGCCCGCGAGCGCGAGGCGGATCCGGTGGCCCGGCTCGAAGACCCACGAGGTCGCCTCCAGCTCGAGCTCGACGGCGGCCGGGCCGGCGAACGGTTCGGGATCGGTCGACGAGCTGCGGTGCGCGAGGTTCAGGAGGCCGCGCGTGACGAGAGAGGAGGTGCCGTCAGGGAAGACGTCGGCGAGCTTCGCCGAGAGGTAGGCGACCGGCGCCGCGCTCTCGACGCGGAGCGCCAGGCGCGGGTGGCCCATGATCTCGACCTCGTCCTCGAACGGCCCCCACTCGAAGACGAGCGAGCGCGCGTCGTCCTCGCGCCCGTCCGACGGCTGGCCCCAGGGCAGGCGGCCCGCGCACGAGATCCAGGCCGACGTGCCGACGTCGCCCTCGACTCGGAGCTCCTCGGTGCCGGCGCCCTCCGGCCGCAGCTCGAGCGTCTCGCCGCGCTCGAGCGGCCAGCCGTCCTCGAAGCGCCACTCGCCGCGCAGCTCGGCGAGGTCGGGCGCTGGCCGCGTCGAGCGCCGGACGAAGACCTGGATCGGCGGCTCCTCGTCGACGCCGGTCTCCTCGTCGCGGAGCCAGCGGCCGAACCAGCGCGCGAGCTCCGGCACGAGGTCGATGTTCGGCCCGGGCACGGAGGTCGCGGGCGACATGTGGCTCCACGGCCCGACGAGCAGTCGCTTCGGGCAGCGGAGCGCCTCGAACGTCCGGAAGGTGTTGTTGCGGTAGCCGTCCGCCCAGCCGCCGATCAGCATGGTCGGGCAGGCGATCCGCTCGTAGCCCGGCCGAAGCGATCCGTGGCGCCAGTACGGGCCGTCCGTCTGCTCCTCGAGCCAGCGCAGGAGCCACGGCTCGCCCTGCTCGACGCGCTCGCGCCACAGCGTCGCGCCACCCGTCGCCGTAGACGGCGGGCACGGGCGGCAGCGCGGTGATCGCGGCCATGTAGAGGACGTAGTCGAGGAGGTCGAGCCCGCGGAGCGCGCCGCCCGTGTAGTGGACGTCGTCCGTGTAGCGGTCGTCGGTCGCGTAGATCGCGGCGACTGCGCCGAGCGCGGGCGGCCGCTCCGCCGCGAGCTGGAGCGAGTTGAACCCGGAGTACGACGTCCCCCACATCCCGACCCGGCCGGTCGACCACTCCTGCGCGGCCAGCCACGCGATCGCCTCGCCGAGGTCGGCCTGCTCCTGCGGCGGGTACTCGTCCACCGCGAGCCCGTCCGAGGAGCCGGTGCCGCGCAGGTCGACGCGCGCGACCGCGAACCCGTACTCGGAGCAGAGCCGCTCGTACTCGGACGCGTACGACGCCGTCAGGTCGTCCATCCGGTAGGGGAGCGCCTCGAGGAGCACGGCGGCGGGCAGCGCGTCCGGCAGCCAGAGCCGCGCCGCGAGGCGGGCCCCGTCGGCCAGCGGGATCCAGGCGCGCTCGTGCCGCACCGGCAGATCCTAGGGGCGATGCGAGCTGCGGCTTTCCGCTGACGCACCCTCGACGCCGGTCCGGCAAGCTGGCACCGTGACGGAGGTCGCGAACAGCGCAACCGTCTCGGGCCGCCCGCTCGACGCGGAGGAGCTGCGGCTCCTGGACGCCTATTGGCGAGCGGCCAACTACCTCTCGGTCGGGCAGATCTACCTGCTCGACAACCCGCTCCTCCGCCGGCCGCTCGAGCTCTCGGACGTGAAGCCGCGCCTGCTCGGCCACTGGGGGACGACCCCAGGCCTGAACCTGATCTACGCGCACCTGAACCGCGTGATCCGGCGCGAGGACCTGGACGCGATCTTCATCGCCGGGCCGGGCCACGGCGGGCCCGCGGCGGTCGCGAACGTCTACCTCGAGGGGACGTACACCGAGGTGTACCCGCACATCGGCCACGACGAGGAGGGCCTGCGGCGGCTCTTCCGCCAGTTCTCGTTCCCCGGCGGGATCCCGAGCCACGTCGCGCCCGAGACGCCGGGCTCGATCCACGAGGGCGGCGAGCTCGGCTACGCGCTCGTCCATGCCTTCGGCGCCGCGTTCGACAATCCAGACTTGCTCGTTGCCTGCGTCGTCGGCGACGGCGAGGCGGAAACGGGGCCGCTCGCCGCCAGCTGGCTCTCGAACGTCTTCCTCGACCCGGTGCACGACGGCGCGGTGCTGCCGATCCTCCACCTGAACGGGTTCAAGATCGCCAACCCGACCGTGCTCGCGCGGATCCCGGAGGAGGACCTGCTCGACCTCTTCCGCGGCTTCGGCTACGAGCCGTACGTCGTCGCGGGCGACGAGCCCGAGGCCGTCCACCAAGAGCTCGCGGCGACGCTCGACCACGCCGTCGACGAGATCCGCGAGATGCAGCGCCGGGCGCGGGAGGACGGGGCCGAGGGCCGCCCGCGCTGGCCGATGATCGTCCTGCGGACGCCGAAGGGCTGGACGGGTCCGAAGGAGGTCGACGGGCTTCCGACCGAAGGCACGTGGCGCTCGCACCAGGTTCCGCTCGCCGGGCTCTCGGACAATCCGGAGCATCTGGCCGAGCTCGAGCGCTGGCTTCGGAGCTACCGGCCGGAGGAGCTCTTCGACGACGAGGGCGCGCTCGTGCCGGAGCTCGCCGAGCTGGCGCCCGAGGGCGATCGGCGGATGGGCGCAACCCGCACGCGAACGGCGGGCTGCTCCTGAGGCCGCTCGAGCTGCCGGACTTCCGCGAGTACGCGGTCGAGGTCGAGAAGCCTGCGCGCACGAGCAGCGAGGCGACGAAGGTGCTCGGCACCTTCCTGCGCGACGTGATCGCGCGCAATCCGCAGACGTTCCGGCTCTTCGGCCCCGACGAGACCGCGTCGAACCGGCTCTCAGCGGTGTTCGAGGGCACCGACCGGGTCTGGGAGGCCGGGCTCGCAGCCGGTCGACGACCACCTCGGCCGGTCGGGCCGCGTGCTCGAGGTGCTGAGCGAGCACCTCTGCCAGGGCTGGCTCGAGGGCTACCTCCTGACCGGGAGGCACGGGCTCTTCAACTGCTACGAGGCCTTCATCCACATCGTCGACTCGATGTTCAACCAGCACGCGAAGTGGCTGAAGGTGACGCGCGACCTCCCGTGGCGGCGGCCGATCGCCTCGCTCAACTACCTGCTCTCCTCGCACGTCTGGCGCCAGGACCACAACGGCTTCTCGCACCAGGATCCCGGGTTCATCGACCACGTCGTGAACAAGAAGGCGGAGATCATCCGCGTCTACCTACCGCCGGACGCGAACTGCCTCCTCTCCGTCGCCGACCACTGCCTGCGCTCGCGGGACTACGTGAACGTGATCGTCGCCGGCAAGCAGCCGTCGCTCGACTACCTGACGATGGACGAGGCGATCGCCCACTGCACGCGCGGCCTCGGCATCTGGGAGTGGGCCTCGACCGGCGACGAGGAGCCGGACGTCGTTCTCGCCTGCGCGGGCGACGTCCCGACCCTCGAGACCGTCGCGGCGGCTGCGCTCCTGCGCCGACGCCTGCCCGACCTCACGGTGCGCGTCGTGAACGTCGTCGACCTGATGCGCCTCCAGCCGCCGAGCGAGCACCCGCACGGGCTCCCGGACCCGGAGTTCGACGCGCTCTTCACGCTCGACCGGCCCGTCGTCTTCGCCTACCACGGCTACCCGTGGCTGATCCACCGGCTGACGTACCGGCGCGCGAACCACGAGAACATCCACGTGCGCGGCTACAAGGAGGAGGGCACGACCACGACCCCGTTCGACATGGTCATGCTCAACGACCTCGACCGCTTCCACCTCGTCATCGACGTGATCGACCGCGTCCCCGGCCTCGGAGAGCGCGCGGCCGGGCTGCGCCAGGAGATGGTCGACGAGCGGATCCGGCACCGGGCGTACACGCGAGAGGTCGGCGACGACATGCCCGACGTTCGGGACTGGGTCTGGGACGGGCGGACGGACGAGGCGCACGGCGAGCCGCCGCGCGGCGTTCCCTCCTGAGCGTCCTCGTCGTCAACGCGGGCTCGACGAGCCTGAAGCTCCACGCGGTCGAGCGCGGACGACGCGGCCGCACGGGTCGAGTCGCTCGAGGCCCTGCCTGAAGGGATCGAGGCGGTCGCGCACCGGATCGTGCACGGCGGGCCGCATTTCCGCGAGCCGGTCGTGGTCGACGCCGCGGTGCGCGAGGCGATCCACGCGCTCGAGCCGCTCGCACCGCTCCACAACGCCCCCGCCCTGCGCGGGATCGACGCGGCGCAGCGTGCCCTGCCGGACGTGCCGCACGTGGCCGTCTTCGACACCGCCTTCCACGCGACGATCCCGGAGGAGGCGGCGACGTACGCGCTCCCGGCGCGCTGGCGGGAGGAGTGGGGGATCCGGCGCTACGGGTTCCACGGGCTCTCGGTGGAGTGGGCGGCCGAGCAGGTTCCCGTCCCGCGGCTCGTCGTCTGCCACCTGGGCGGCGGGTCGTCGGTCACCGCCGTCCGGGACGGGCGCTCGGTCGACACGACGATGGGCCTGACGCCGCTCGAGGGCGTTCCGATGACGACGCGCTCCGGTTCGGTCGACCCGGGTGCGCTCCTCTACCTGCTGCGCGAGCGGGGCGTCTCGGCCGACGAGCTCGGCGACGCGCTGGAGCACCGGTCCGGTCTCGCCGCGCTCTCGGACGGCGGCTCGGGCGACGTGCGCGAGGCGTCGCCGCTCGCGCGTCTCCGTCTTCACGTACCGCGTCGCGGGCGCGGTCGCCGCCCAGGCGGTCGCGCTCGGCGGGCTCGACGCGCTCGTCTTCACCGCCGGAATCGGGGAGCGCTCGGCTCCCGTGCGCGCCGCCGTGTGCGGGCGGCTCGGGTTCCTCGGCGTCGTCCTCGACGAAGAGCGCAACGCAGACGCCGAGCCGGACTGCGACGTGAGCGCGCCAGGCGCGGGCGTCCGCACGCACGTGATCCGCGCACGCGAGGAGCTCGTGGCCGCTCGCGCCGCCCGCGCGCTCCTCGGCCTCTAGGCGTTATCCCAAGGCGCAGGCCGGGAAAGCGACGCGCGAAAGGGGGGTGAGCGCATGGAAGGCAAGTGGGACGAGATGAAGGGCAAGGCGAAGGAGGGCGCCGGCAAGGCGACCGACGACGAGGAGCTCGAGGCCGAGGGCAAGAAGGATCAGGCCGTCGGCGACATGAAGCAGAGCTGGGACAAGCTCAAGGACGCGGCCGACGACGCGTCGTAGGCTGCGGCACGCGGCGGCGGGGCGATCGGGGTCGCTCCGCCTCCGCATTTCCATCTCCGCGGACGTGACGAGGGGCGGGTTGCCCCGCCCCTCGTCGGTCGTTTCCTGCGCTAGCCGGCTACTGCTGAGCCCAGAACGCCGCGCCGCCGATCGACGGCCACATGCGCTCGGGATCCGCGCGGTAGAGCGGGTTCATCGCGTAGATCGTCGCCCGCGACGTGCCCGGCGATGTTCGTGCCGTGGGCGATCACCGGCGAGTTCGGGGCCGACGCCGACTGCGCGTCGCTCGTCAGCCAGAACCCGGCGGCGAGGATGCCCGCGCTCGGGAACCGCCCGTCCACGGACATGGAGGCCGGGACGGAGGTGAACCACGTGGGCGGATCCATGATCGCCGTGTCGTTCGCCGGGTAGGTCGCGACGATCGGGCTCGATGCGCCGCCCACGTTGATCCAGTTCACGATGCCGCTGCGGCCGCCGCCGCTCCGGGTGGCGGCCGCGTAGCCGGCCACCTGGCCGCCGGACTGGAGGAATGTCCCGCTGTTCGCGCCGGCGCCGATGTAGCCGCCGCCGCGGGCGAAGAACGCCGTCAGCCGGGTCCGTGCGGTTGCCTGTGCTGCGCTCGGCCAGCCGCCCGTGTTGAAGACGAGGTCGTACTCGGCGAGCGGATCGGTCGCCGCCGAGTTGATCGTCGCGACCGAGACCGGATTCGCGTCGAATCCGAGCTCGCGGAGAACCCACGTCTGCTGGTCGACCGAGCCGACGAGCACCGCGATCCGCGGCGTCCGCTCGACGGGCTCGAGCCCGGCAGGTGCGGACGGCAGGGCCTGGAACGTGAGCCCCGCGTCCTTGCCGGCCTTGTTGAGCGCTTCCCTCGTGGCGTCGTCGGCGCCGTACACGAGCGAGCCGGCCTTGAGCGTGCCGACTGCGCTCGTCGCGACCTGGGTCACGATGCCCTGCGAGAGCAGCGCGTTCGCGGTCCGGACTGCGGTCGCCGAGTCGAGCGGAAGCGCGTACGCCGCTGCCTGCGCCCGGCTCCACGCCGCCCTTCAGGTGCGACGCCTTCACGATCGGATGGCGTATTCGCGTTGAACGCGGCGCCGTCCGGAACCGTGACGACGTCGGCGCCCCAGAGGTAGCCGTGGCTCCACGACGCCGGGGGCGCGTAGAGCTGGCTGATGCTGAGTCGAGACGTCGCCGCCGAGTCCGAGGGCGGTGTCCACGAACCCGCGGAACGACTGCGTCATCCAGACGACGTACGAGCCCTTCTCGAACGTCTGGCCGTCGAAGGTCGTCGCCTGTGCGAGCTCCTCGACCTCGACCGAGTTGAAGAGGAGGAAGTCGACGAGCCGGTTCGCCTCGGCGTTCGAGCGCTGGCCGGCGCCGAGCGGGATGACGTACGCCTTCGGGTAGTCGGTCATCCAGTTCTGCTCGTCTGCGGACGAGGCGACGGGGATGAAGTCCGTCGGCTCGCAGCAGTCCGGCCGCGGGGCGTCCGTCTTCCCGCGGACGTTCCGCACGAGCATGTCGTGGAGCATCTCCACCTTGTTGTCGACCGCGAACTCGAGCGTCGACCAGGTGACGATCTCCTGCTGGATGCGGGCGCCGAGGCGGCCGCGGGTGTGCGTGCCGTCACCGCAGATCGTGCCGGTCGAGTTGCACATCTCGACGGTCGAGCTGTTGAGCCCGATGTGCTGGAGGTACATCGGCCCGTAGAAGGGGCCCCAGTCGTCCCAGCCCTCCGCGTAGTCCGGCCCGGCGGTCGGGCAGCCGGCGTTCGGGAAGTCGTCCTGGCACCACTCGTTGATCGGCCGCTGGCTGTTGTAGTGCCGCGCAAGGAGGTCCTGCTTGTTCTCCCACGTGCGCGGCTGGTTCCACTTGAGCCAGAGGTCGTACTCGATCGACGGGTTGTGGGGGATGGTCGTCGCCTCGATCAGCATCGGGCTCACGTACCCGTGCAGGTCGAGCATCTCGGGCGGCAGCCACTTCTGGTAGAGCGAGATGGCCGCCTTCGTCTCCGGCTGCGACTGCGTCATGAAGTCGCGGTTCAGGTCGAAGCCGTTGCCGTTCGGCCGCTGGCCGAGCACGCGACCGTCCGGGTTCTGGATCACGTTGAAGACGACGATCGCGTTGTTGAGGATCTTGTCGACGAGCGGGTCCTCGCCGTACGGGGTCGTGGCGAGCTTGTAGATCGTCTCGAAGTTCGACTCGACCCCTTCGTACTCGTTGCCGTGGATGGCGCCCTGGACCAAGACGGGAATCTTGATCCCACTCTTCGTCTTCGCGAGCTCCTTGAGCGCCTTCGCCGGGTCGTCGACCGCCTGCTTGCGAACTTGCTTCCAGTGTTCGGAGCCCAGGCGCTGCGCCTGCGTGTCGCTCGTGTTGAAGACGACCGCATAGAGCGGCCGGCCGAGGGCCGAGTGTCCGATCTCCTCGACGGTCATGCGCCCGTTCGACTGGGCCGCGATCGAGTCGAGCGTGCACTTGATCGCGTAGTACGGGACGTGCGGGAAGCTGCCGACCGGATCGGTGGGCAGCGACCCGTCCGGCAGGTTGCCGGCCGCGTCGGGCTCGGGCGTTCCGCACCACGGCGGACCGATGGCCGCCCCGGCGGAGCCCGCCGAGAGCAGCACGCCTACGAGTGCCACGACCGCGACCGACACCAGCTTGCTGAGTCGGCGTGTCACGTGTGTTTCCTCCTGGTGGAAGGGGCGACGGCGCCCGAACTTCGACAACCCCGGACGCTCTGCGTGACCCGAGCACAGGCCACGGGCGCGATCTTCGGGCAGTCGCGAAGCCGTGTCAAGGCGGGTTCTTCCAGCAAGGAGGGCCATTTGCGGCAATCCCGGCCGCCCGTCGAGGCACCTCAACACCTCCGGCGGGGGCTAAGGATCTGAAAAGGTGGTAGAAGACCACCTTCACCGCCGCCGGCGCTACGGGAGGATGTACACGGAAGCCAGGAGGTCACCGCGCCCTGCGACGCGGCGAGCGGCCGCCGCGCCGGCCTGGCGCGCGGCAGACCCCTCGGACTGCCACACTGGGCTGAAACAAAGCTTCCAACCCCGATGGAAGGACGTGCGGGCGGCTTCGGCCGCCCGCCGTTATTCGGGGTCGGTGAGCGGCTCGGCCGGGAGGCGGATCGTCACGATCGTGCCGCCGTCCTCGGCGTTCTCGGCGGTCGCAGTTCCGCCGTTCGCCTGGGCCGCCTGTTGGACGATCGCAAGGCCGAGACCAGAGCCGGGCAGGCCGCGCGCGGCGCGCGCCCGGTAGAAGCGCTCCCAGACGTGCGGGAGGTCCTCCTCGTCGATCCCGGGGCCGTGGTCGCGCACGGCGACCTCGCCGTCGGCGACCCGCACCTCGATCGTCCCGCCGGGCGGGCTCCACTTGATCGCGTTGTCGAGCAGATTCCCGATCGCGCGCTCGAGGAGGGCGGGGACGCCGCGCACGAGCGTCGGCTCGATCTCGACGTCCCATTCGACCTCGGCCCGCCGCCGCTTCGCGCGCTCGACCGCCTCCTCGGCGACGAGGTCGAGGCGGACGTCCTCGAGCTCCGGCGCGGCCTGCTCGCCCTGCGCGAGCTGGACGAGCTCGGCCACGAGCGTTCCGAGCTCTTCGGACTGCTCGACGACGTCGGCCAGGAGCGCCTGGCGCTCGGCGGCCGCCATGCGCGGGTTGCGCTCGAGCACCTCGAGGTTCGTGCGCATGCTCGTGAGCGGCGTGCGCAGCTCGTGCGACGCGTCGGCGACGAGCCGGCGCCGGCCGGCGTCGGCGGCTTCGAGCTCGCCGAGCATCGTGTTGAAGCTCGCGGCGAGCCGCGACAGCTCGTCGCGGCCGTCGGCGTCGATCCGGCTCGTCAGGTCGCGCGTGGCGGTCACGTGCTCGGTCGCCTCGGTCAGCCGGCGAACGGGGGCGAGGGCGGTCCGCGAGACGACGAGCCCTAGCGCCGCGGCCGTGCCGATTCCGGCGAGCGCGACGAGGATGAGGATCGTCCGCGTCCGGTCGAGCGCCGCGTCCACCTCCGTGAGCGGCCGCGCGACCTGGAGCGCGTAGCCCGACTCGAGCGGAACGGTGAGCACGCGGATGTGCGTGCCGGCGACCTCCGCGTCGCGGTAGACGGGCGCCGCCTCCCCGGCCGCGACCGCGAGGACGTCCTCGCCGGTCGGCAGCGCGATCGTGTCCTCGGCCGGGCGGATCGTCTGGCCCTGGCTCGAGACGATCTGGACGTAGCCGCCCGCGCCGCCGAGCTCCGGCCGCGGGATCTGGAGGAAGTAGCTCCCCGGCCGAGTCTCGATCGCGCGCAGGGGCAGGTGGGAGATCTGGTCGGCCCGGTCGGCGAGCGCCGCGTCCACGGGCGCGCGCAGCTCGCTGCGCACGGCGGCGTAGGCGACCGCGGACGCGATCAGCACGGCGATCGCCACCGCGAGCGCGGCGGCGAGGGCGAGGCGGGCGCGGATCGTCACGACTCGCGGAGCGCGTAGCCCACGCCGCGCACCGTGTGGATGAGGCGCGGCTCGCCGCCGGCCTCGGTCTTGCGGCGCAGATAGCCGATGTACACGTCGAGCGAGTTCGACGCCGGGCCGAAGTCGTAGCCCCAGACCCGCTCGAAGATCAGCGAACGCGTCAGGACCTGGCGCGGGTTGCGGAGGAACAGCTCGAGCAGCGAGAACTCGGTGCGCGTCAGCTCGAGCGGCCGCTCGCCGCGGAAGACCTCCCGCGTCGCGGGGTCGAGGGCGAGATCGGAGAAGCGGAGCGCCTCGTCGCCCTCGCCGGCGCGGCGGAGCAGCGCCCGCAGGCGCGCGAGCAGCTCCTCGAGCGCGAACGGCTTCACGACGTAGTCGTCGGCGCCGGCGTCGAGGCCGGAGACGCGGTCCGCCACCTCGGCCCGCGCGGTCAGCATCAGGATCGGCAGCCTGCGGCCCTCGGCCCGCAGCCGGCGGCAGACCTCGATCCCGTCCACGTTCGGCATCAGGACGTCGAGCAGGACGGCCTCCGGCTCGGGCGCGCCGTTCTCGAGCCGCTCGAGCGCCTCGGCGCCGTCCGCGGCCAGCTCCACCTCGTAGCCCTCGAGCTCGAGCGCGCGCCGCAGCGCCTCGCGCACGGCCGGCTCGTCGTCCACGACCAGGATGCTCATGCGGCAATTGTGCGTGCGAATGTTGAGAACGCGCTAAGAAAGGGCCCCTCTTAGCGCGTTCTTAGGCTTCTCTCAGGCAACGCTCAGCCGCTGCTGGTGGTCTGTCGGCCATGACCGATTCCGCAGACACCCAGAACGCCGGCACGACCGGCGAGCCGGAGACTCCCGAGACCACGGAGACCGCTCCGGCGGCAGGCGCGCCGACGTCCGACGTGCCTGCGTCCACCCCCACCACCACGACCGAGGGCGCGACGCCTCCCGCCGCGCCCGAGACCACGACCCAGACAGACACCCGGGGCCGCCGCCTGGTGCGCGGCCGCCGGACCGCCGCCGTCGGAGCCGTCGTCCTCGCAGCCGCGATCGCCGGGGGAGGAACCGGCGCCATCGTCACGGCCGGGCTCGACTCCGACGGTGGCACGACTGTCATCCGCGAGACCGTGAGCAACGCCGAGGGCGCCGCGGTGCCCGCGTCGTCCACGCGGCGCGAGCGTCAGCGACGTCTACCGCGCCGCGTCCCCGAGCGTCGTCCAGATCGAGGTGACGATGCAGGGCGAGGGCGGCCAGGCGCAGCAGGCGCTCGGCTCGGGCTTCGTCTACGACGGCTCGAACCACGTCGTCACAAATCAGCACGTCGTCGACTCCGCCACCTCCGTGCGCGTGACCACCTCCGACGGGTCGTCGCTACGACGCGCGCGTGGTCGGCACGGATCCCTCCACCGACCTCGCCGTGATCGAGGTCGACGCGCCCGCCGGGACGCTGAAGCCGCTCCAGCTGGGCGATTCGAGCGCGCTCTCGGTCGGCGACCAGGTGGTCGCGATCGGCAGCCCGTTCGGCCTCCAGACCACCCTCACCTCCGGCGTCGTCAGCGCCCTCGACCGGCGCATCACCGCCCCCGACGGCTTCTCGATCGGCTCCGCGATCCAGACGGACGCCGCGATCAACCACGGCAACTCCGGCGGCCCGCTCCTCAACATGAGCTCGCAGGTCGTCGGCGTGAACGCGCAGATCGAGAGCGACTCCGGCGGCAGCGACGGCGTCGGCTTCGCGATCCCGTCCAACACCGTCAAGTCCGTCGTCTCCTCGATCCTCGAGAACGGGAGCGTCCAGCACGCCTACCTTGGCGTCTCGCTCGCGACGATCACTCCGGACGTGGCGTCGCAGCTCGGCGAGCCCGCCGGCGCCGCGGTCGCCGAGGTCAAGAACGGCACGCCGGCCGCCGAGGCCGGCCTCAAGGCGGCGACCGGCTCCGAGGCCGTCGCCGGCCAGCCGTTCCCGACCGGCGGCGACGTGATCACCGAGGCCGACGGCCAGGCGATCGCGAGCTCGGACGACCTCCAGGCCGCGATCGAGGCCAAGAAGCCCGGCGACACGATCAAGCTGACCGTCACGAACGACGGCCAGACCCGCACCGTCACCGTCACGCTCGGCAACCGACCGAGCTGAGCCCCACCCCAGGGCCGTGTCCCGGCTCATCCCTCCCGGGACACGGCCCGCCTCTCCCTCGGGAACGCCGGCGCGTTCCCGCTCGTTTGTCCCCAAGTACGCTTTTCGCGCCGAGGGGGCAGGAGAACGCCGTGCCGTTCGTCTCGACCGATAGCAGGGCAGCCGTCGCCGCCGAGCTGGCCGAGGCACGGGCCGCGACCTTCGCGCTCCTCGAGCCTCTCTCCGACCAGGAGCTGGCGCGCCAGTGGTCGCCGCTCCAGTCGCCGCTCGTCTGGGATCTCGCGCACATCGGGCACTTCGAGGACGCGTGGATCGGCCAGCAGGTCGGCGGGCTCCCGCCGCTGCTCGCCGAGGGGGAGGAGCTCTACGACGCGTTCCGCCACGCGCGCGACGGCCGCGGCGAGCTGCCGCTCCTCGACCCTGCGGCGGCGCGCGACTACGTCTTTCGCGTCCGCGACCGCAGCCTCGCCGTCCTCGAGGAGACCGAGCTCGGTCTCGCCGACGACCCGCTGCTCGCGAACGGCTTCGTCTTCGGGCTCGTCCTCCAGCACGAGCGCCAGCACGGCGAGACGATGCTCCAGACGATCTCGCTCTCGGGTCTCTGCGCACCCCGGAGGCCGTCCGCGGCCGGTCGCGGCCGGCGAGCGACGTGCTGGTCGAGGCGGGCCCGTTCCGCCTCGGCGCGGACGACCCCTGGGCCTACGACAACGAGCTGCCCGCCCACGAGTGCGAGGTCGGCGCGTACCGGATCGGCGCGGCGCCGGTGACGAACGCGGACTGGCTCGAGTTCGTCGCGGACGGCGGCTACGCGCCGGCGCGAGCTCTGGAGCGACGACGGGCCGGGCCTGGCGCGAGGAGGAGGACGCACGCGCGCCGCTCGGCTGGGGCGAGGGCACCGTCCGCCGCTTCGGGCGCGACGAGCCGCTCGATCCCGACGAGCCCGTCCAGCACGTCTCGTTCCACGAGGCGGAGGCCTTCGCGCGCTGGGCCGGCGCGCGGCTCCCGACCGAGCGGGAGTGGGAGAAGGCGGCGCGGGCCGGCGTCCTGCGCGGAATCGGCGAGGTGTGGGAGTGGACGGCGTCGCCGTTCGCCGGCTACCCGGGCTTCCGGGCGTTCCCGTACCCGGAGTACTCGGAGGTCTTCTTCGGCGACGAGTACCGGGTGCTGCGCGGCGGCTCGTGGGCCACGCACCCGTCGGTCGCGCGCCTCTCGTTCCGCAACTGGGACTTCCCGATCCGCCGGCAGATCTTCGCCGGACTGCGCCTCGCGCACGACGTGCCGACGGGCGGCGGCGGGCCGATCGACGCGCGCCTCGGGCCGGACGACCGGCGGGCCGCGCTCGAGGCCGACGTCCGCGAGGGGCTGCAGGCGACGCCGAAGCGGCTGCCGCCGAAGTGGCACTACGACGAGGAGGGCTCGCGGCTCTTCGGCGAGATCACGCGGCTGCCCGAGTACTACCTCACGCGGCGCGAGCGCGAGATCCTCGAGGCGCACGCCGGCGACATCGCCGAGCTCTCGGGCGCCGACACGCTCGTCGAGCTCGGCGCCGGGACGTCGGAGAAGACGCGCCTGCTCCTCGACGCGCTTCGCGCAGCCGGCCGGCTGCGGCGGATCGTCGTGCTGGACGTGGACGAGGCGACGCTCGGCGAGAGCGTGCGCCGGCTGTCGGACGAGTATCCGGAGGCCGAGGTGCGGGGCGTCGTCGGCGACCTCGAGCGCGACCTCGGCGTCCTGCCGCGCGAGGGGCGGCGGCTCGTGTGCTTCCTCGGGTCGAGCATCGGGAACTTCGACGTCGAGCACCGGCCGCGCTTCCTGCGCGCGCTGCGGGAGGCGATGGAGCCGGGCGAGTCGTTCCTCCTCGGCGTCGACCTCGTGAAGGATCCCGAGCGGCTGGTCGCCGCGTACGACGACGCGGCCGGCGTGACCGCGCGCTTCTCGCTCAACCTCCTCAGCGTGCTGAACGACGAGCTCGGCGCCGACTTCGACCTCGCGAAGTGGGAGCACGTGCCGCGCTGGGACCCCGAGCGCGAGCTGATGGACATCCGCCTGCGCGCCCGCGAGCCGCAGCACGTGCGCATCCCGGCGCTCGGCCTGGACGTCGACTTCGCCGAGGGCGAGGAGCTCCACACCGAGATCAGCGCGAAGTTCCGGCGCGAGAGCATCGAGGCCGAGCTGCGCGAAGCCGGCTTCGAGCCGCGCGAGTGGTGGACGGACGAGGCCGGCGACTTCGGCCTGTCGCTCTCGTTCGCGGTCTAGCCGCCCGCGCGCGTGAGTCTTTCCCCCGGGGCCTTCGGCCCCTCGCCCCCGCCGTAGACGCTAGCGCGGAAATTCGCGCGCGTGGGTCACGGCTTCGTGCCGAAACTCAGGCGACCGCGGAGCCGTCCTCGATCTCGCGGTCGGGGCGGAGCAGGACGATTCCGTGCTCGTCGGAGATCCCGCCCAGGACGAGCACCTCGCTCTTGAACCCGGCGATCCGCCTCG
This sequence comes from uncultured Actinomycetes bacterium, assembly GCA_963696365.1. Taxonomy (GTDB): domain Bacteria; phylum Actinomycetota; class Thermoleophilia; order Gaiellales; family Gaiellaceae; genus CAVOKD01. The sequence continues at coordinate 75,574 of CAVOKD010000006.1, read as the reverse complement.
GCTCGAAGCCGAGCACCGCGACGACCTGGCGCCCGAGGAGCTCCTCGCGCGCGTAGTGGGTGATCTGTGCGCTCGAGCGCCGCGTGCCACGCGGGCCGAAGTCGAGCGTCAGCTTCCAGGCCGGATTGCGCGCCTCCGGGAACTCCTCGACCGCGACCACGCGGCCGACGGCGAGCTCCAGCCGCTCGAACTCCTCCCAGGTCGCGCTCACGGCCGGCAGTCTCCCCGGCCGAGCGGTCGGATCGCGGCCGCGGTGCGAAGATCCGGCCGTGGCTGGGGTGTCCTGCTCACCTTCGTCGAGGTGGAGGCGTCGTCGATCTGCGGTCGGCCGACACGACTTCCGCGTGGCACGGGGCGGTCCTCGACGACGGCCGCCGCGTCACGCTGCTCGACGACCGCGGCTGGGGCGGCAGGATCAACCGCGGTTCAATCTGGCCGACCTCGACCGGGACGATCGAAACGAGGCTCGCTTCGTCGTGGGCCCGGACGAGGCCTTCGGCGAGCACACCCAGGAGGACATGGCGCGCTACCACTGGGCGCACCTCGCCGGCGTCCTCCGCGGCAGGGGATCGAGATCGAGGCCGAGGAGCTGCAGCGGCTCCCGCACGAGGTCGTGCTCGGCGAGCGGCTGCTCGCGCGCTCGAGGCCGCTCGCAACCTCCGGCTCTAGCGGCGCGCCTCCGCGTAGCGCTCGCGCGACCGCGCTCCAGTTGACCACGTCCCACCACGCGGCGAGGTAGTCGGGGCGGCGGTTCTGGTAGTTGAGGTAGTAGGCGTGCTCCCAGACGTCGATGCCGAGGAGCGGCACGTCGTCGGTCATGAGCGGCGAGTCCTGGTTCGCGGTCGAGTACACGGCGAGACCGGTGCCGTCGTGCACGAGCCACGTCCAGCCGGAGCCGAAGCGCTTCACGCCGGTGTCGTTCACGAGCGCCTTCAGCTCGTCGAGGCTGCCGAACGTGTCGTCGATCGCCGCGGCGAGGTCGCCGTCGGGCGCGCCGCCGCCGTCCGGGCCCATGATCTCCCAGAAGAGCGAGTGGTTGGCGTGTCCGCCGGCGTTGTTGCGGACGGCCGCCTGCTTGTCCTCCGGGAGCACCTCGAGGTTCGTCAGGACGTGCTCGACCGGCTTGTCGGCGAGCTCGGTGCCCTCGAGCGCCTTGTTCGCATTGTCGACGTAGGCCTGGTGGTGCTTGTCGTGGTGGAGCCGCATCGTCTGCTCGTCGATCGTCGGCTCGAGCGCGGCGTAGTCGTACGGGAGCGGCGGGACTTCGAACGGCATCTCGATCTCCTTTCGTTGCGCCAAGGCTACTCGGAGGCGAGCCTCTCCAGGAGACCCGCGGCGTACACCGGCGCGGTCGGCTCGTCCTCGTGGCGGAAGTAGCCGTAGACGTCGATCCCGCGCTCGAGCAGCGGGCGGATCTCGGCCGCGAGGCCGTCCAGCGCCTCGTCGTCGTAGGGCGGGTCGCGGAAGCGCAGGTAGCGGAAGGGCGCGGCCGCCTCGAGCGCGCCGGCGCGCACGACGCCGGCCTCGTCGAGCCGGTCGGTCACCTCGGGGTCGTCCCACGAGTCGTGGCGGAAGTCGAGCGCCACCTGCAGGTCCGGCGCCGAGCGAGCCGAGCAGCAGGAGCAGGAACCCGTCGTCGCGCGCCTGCGGCACCTTGATCCGGATCGGCCCCAGCCGGTCGCCGAGCGCCCGCACGCCTTGGACGAACGTGTCCAGCCGCTCGACCCGCCCGCGCCCCGTCACCTGCCGGCTCATCGTGACCGCGAAGCGGAACCCGTCGGGCGTCGCGGCCGCCCAGCGCTCGAACTGCTCCTGCGCCGGCAGCCGGTAGAAGGTGTTGTTCAGCTCGACCGTCGGGAGCCGCTCCGAGTAGAGCCGCAGGAAGTCCTCGGGCCGCGTCCCCTCGGGGTAGAACTCGGGCCGCCAGGACGGGTAGGAGAAGCCGGAGGCTCCGACATAGGCCCGCGCTAGACTCGCTCGCGTGGCGGTCATGGCAGAGGTAATACCCGAGAGCACGATCCACGTGCTCGACCACGGCTTCGTCCGCCTCGACGACGCGATGGCGAGCGACCTCTCCGTCGTCAACGCCGCGCGGGTTTCGTTCGCCCGGCGCAAGGACGAGATGGACGAGGCCGACGAGGGCCTGATCCGCTTCCTCATGCGCGACCGGCACGGGACGCCGTTCGAGCACAACTCGTTCCGCTTCCACATCCGGGCGCCGATCTTCGTCGCGCGCGAGTGGATGCGGCACCGCGTCGGCTCGTTCAACGAGTTCTCGATGCGCTACGCGCGGGCGACCGACGAGTTCTACGTCCCCGAGGCCGACGACGTCCGCACGCAGATCGGCAAACCGGGCGCGTACTCCTTCGAGCCGGTCTCGCCCGAGCTCGCCGAGCAGACGCGGGAGGAGCTCCGCGCCGTCTACGAGCACGCCTTCGCGACCTACGAGCGGCTCGTCGAGCAGGGCGTCGCGCGCGAACTGGCCCGCTCGGTGATCCCGGTCGGCGCGTACACGGAGTTCTTCTGGACGATCAACGCGCGCTCCCTCATGAACTTCGTCTCGCTGCGGGCGGCCGAGACGGCGCAGCGGGAGATCCGGCACTACGCCGACGCCTGCGAGCGGTTCTTCGCCGAGCGGATGCCGGTCACGCACGCGGCCTTCGTGGCCGCGAACCGCATCGCGCCCTAGCCCTCCTAAGCCCGCTTGTCGCCGATCGCGACCTTGAGGACCTGCTTCGCGTCCTCGGCCGGCTGGTCGGGCAGCCGGGCGCTGACGATCCAGGCGTCGTAGTCCCAGAGGTCGTACGAGACCGTCCACTCGGCGTCGCCGCCGGCGAAGGTCCCGCACGTGCCCGCGTAGTCGCCGTCCTTCTCGAGCCAGAGGACGTAGTAGCCGCCCTCGGGGAGCTTCGGCAGGCCGGCCGACTCGAGGCGCACCGGCCGGTTGCCGTCGGAGTCGGCCTCGCCGACGACGAGCGTCGCGGACGCGCCCGCGCCGTCCGGCGTCGCCGTCATCGGGTAGCTGCCGACGGCCTCGAAGTCGTCGCCGGAGATGAGGGTGCCGACTCCGAAGGAGAGCGCCGCGAGCGCGGCCGCGAGCGCGATCGCGACGAGCTTCCGGCGGCGCGTCCAGAGGCGGACGGGCTCCGCCGGCGGCGGCACGGGGTCCTGCAGCGAGCGCGGCAGCTCGGGCGGCGGGGCCGGGACTGAGCGTAGGAGCTCGTCGGCCCGCCGCACGTCCGCAGTCACGTCGCCCTCCCCCACGAGCTCCTCGAGCTCGGGCGGTCGGAAGCGCTCGCTCAATCCTTCACCTCGTCGAGAAGCCCGGCCAGCCGCGCCAGGCCCGCGCGCGTGCGCGTCTTCACCGTCCCGAGCGGGACGTCCAGGTAGCTCGCGATCTCGCTCTGCGAGAGTCCGCTCCAGTACGCGAGCTCGAGCACGACCCGCTCGCGCTCGGGCAGCCGCTCGACCGCGCGAGTGGACGCGCCAGGCGAGCCAGGTCGCCTCGGCCTGCTGGTCCGGGCCGTCCTCGCCCGACGGCTCGTGGACCGGCGTCTCGACGGCCGGCTCGACGCGCTGGCGGGCGCGGTCGATGATCGCGTGGCGCGCGACGGCGTAGAGCCAGGCCGACGCGCTGCCGCGTTCGGAGCGGTAGGACCTCGCGGAGCGCCAGACGGCCGCGAACGTGTCCTGCGTCGCGTCCTCGGCGCGGCCGTTGTCGCCGAGCTGCCGCAGGGCCATTGCGAGCACGGGTCGTGCGAAGCGCCGGTAGAGCTCCTCGAACGCGGCGCGGTCCCCCCGCCCCGTGGCCTCGATCAGCAGCGCATCGCGCTCAGCTGTCTCCATGCCGAGAACAGCCATATCGCGCGGGAGTACGGAAATCAACGTCGTACGGTTTCGTGCTGCAGCAGCCGGCCCCCGTCCACGACGAGGCTCGTGCCCGTGACGAACCTCGCGCGCGCGAGGTAGAGCACGGCCTCCGCGACGTCGTCGGGCGAGCCGACGCGGCCGAGGAGCGTCTCCGCCGCGCGCCGCTCCTCCTGCTCCGGCTCGACCGCGACCGGCCCCGGCGCGATCCCGCAGACGCGGACGTCCGGGGCGAGCGCGCGCGCCAGAACCTTCGTCAGCATCGCCTCGGCCGCCTTGGCCGCGCAGTGCGGGGCGAAGAGCGGCCACGGCGCGTACGCCGCGACGTCCTCGATCAGGACGACGACCCCGTCGTCCGAGCGCCGCAGGTGGGGCGCCGCCGCCTGCGCCACGAAGAACGCGCCCTTCGCGGTCGCGCCGAGCGCCGCGTCCCAGTCGGCCTCGGTCACCTCCTCGACCGGCCGCGGGGCTCGAAGCCGTCCGAGGCGGCGTGGACGACGAGGTCGAGCCCGCCGAGCTCGGCGGCCGCGCGCTCGACGAGCGACTGGGCGTCGTCCGCGCGCGACCAGGTCGCCGTCCTTCCGTCCGGCGGCGAGCACCGCGTAGCCCTCCGCCTCGAGCCGGGCGGCGATCGCGCGGCCGAGGCGTCCGGTGCCGCCCGTGACGAGTGCGTGACGACGGGGTACGACCACGGGGGAACGATAAGCTCGCTCGGACGTCGAGAGAGGAGAACGCGCCCCATGGCAACCCTTGCCTTCAACCACGAGGAGATCGCCGCCCGAGAGCTCAAGCCGGCCCTCTTCGAGCTGGACGGGATCTCGCGGGAGTCCGTCGAGGCCCACTACAAGCTCTACCAGGGCTACGTCGCGAAGCGGAACGAGATCCTCGGGAAGCTGGCCGAGATCGACCTCGCGTCCGCGAACCAGGTCTACTCCGACATCCGCGCGCTCAAGGTCGACCTGTCGTTCGCGATCGGGGGCGTCAAGAACCACGAGATCTACTTCGAGCACCTGGGCGGGGGCGGCGGCGACCCGGACGGCCCGGTCGGCGAGCTGATCGACCGCGACTTCGGCAGCGCCGCCAACTGGCGCGCCGACCTGAAGGCGACCGGCATGGCCGGCCGCGGCTGGGCCTGGACGGCCTACGACTGGGACGAGCAGCGGCTCTTCAACTACCTCGGGGACGCCCAGAACACGTTCCCGATCTGGAACGCGACGCCGCTCGTCGCGCTCGACGTCTACGAGCACGCGTACTTCCTCGACTACCAGACCGACCGCGCCTCCTACATCGACGCGTTCTTCGACAACCTGGACTGGGGCGTCGTGAACGAGTGGGTGGCCCGGTACCAGATCCAGCCGTAGCGACGTGGCGCTCGTCGAGGCCCTCCTGCTCGTCGGCGCGGGCTACCTGATCGGCTCGCTCCCGTTCGGGTACTGGATCCCGCGCTGGCTGCGGGGCGTCGACATCCGGACGGTCGGCAGCGGGAACACCGGCGCGACGAACGTCTGGCGGACGTTCGGCTTCAAGCTCGGGCTCACCGTCGCCGCGCTCGACATCGCGAAGGGCGCCGCGGCCGTGCTGCTCGCGCGCTGGCTCGCGGACGACCTCGTCGCCATCTTCGCCGGCGTCGCGGCGATGGTCGGCCACTACCGGCCGCTCTTCCTCTGGTTCTCCCGCGGCGGGAAGGCGGTCGCGACGCTCGGCGGCGTCGGGCTCGCGCTCGCGCCGCTCGCCACGCTCTCGGCCGCGGTCGTCTGGGTCGCGGTCTTCCTCGTCTTCCGCTACGCGTCCCTCGCGTCGCTCGTCGCGGCCGTCGACGCTGCCCCTCTTCGCGGCGCTCTTCGGCGCCTCGGTCCCGGTGATCGTCTTCACCTGCGTCGCGGCCGTCGCCGTCGTCCTGCTCCACCGGGGAACATCCGGCGGCTCCGCTCCGGGACCGAGCACAAGATCGCGCTCCGCCGCCGGGCGGTGGCGGGCGCGTGATCTCGAACCGGATCACCGCGGTCACGCTCGGCGCGCGGGATGCCGACGCGCTCGCCGCGTTCTACCGCGCGCTCGGCTGGCGCGAGGCGATCGCGGCGGACGGGTTCTACGCCTTCGAGACGCGCGGGCTCGTCTTCACGCTCTGGCCGCTCGACCTGCTCGCCGAGGCGGCCGGGCCTCGAGCCGCTGCCGCAGGGCTTCCGCGGGTCGAACCTCGCGCTGAACGTCGACGAGCGCGACGAGGTGGACGCGACGATCGAGGCCGCTCGGGCCGCGGGCGCGCGGATCACGCGCGAGCCGACCGACGAGGAGTGGGGCGGCGCGCTCCTCCTACTTCACCGACCCGGAGGAGAACCTCTGGGAGGTGGCCTGGGTGCCGCCCGACAGCGAGATGGCCCGGCTCGTCCGCGACGCGCGCGGCTAGCTAGGCGCTCGGATCCAGCCCGAGCCAGTGCCGGAGCTCGGTCTGGTGCGGCGTGTACGTGCCGGTGGCGAGCTCGCCGCGCAGCTCGGCGACGGTGCCGAAGCGCTCGGCGAGCACCTCGTGGTTGTGGATCGTCTCGAAGTTGAGCTGGCGCGCGAGGACGAAGTCGTCGTCGGAGAGCTCGCCGTAGCGCTCGAGCGTCGTCTTGACCATCAGACGCACCGAGTCCTCGACGAAGCGCGGCGTCAGGTGGGCGTGCTCGACGACGAAGAGCTCGTCCGGCCGCTTGAGCAGCTCGTAGATCGGCGAGCTCATCGAGCTCTCGACGATCTGCACGAGCTCTTCGGCCTCGATGCGCAGGTCGGTGCCGACGTAGAGGAGCCCGCGGCCGCGCTGGTTGTGGGTCGCGATCGGGACGAGCTCGAGGATCCGCTCGACGTCCGCGTCCGCGAAGCCGGCCTCGCCGAGCCGCTCGGCCGCCTGCTCGCGGACGAGGCCCTGTGCGCACGGGCAGGCGTTGATCCCGGTCGCCTCGACGCCCGACGAGCCGCCGCGAGCCCGCCTCGGTCGCCGCGGCGACGCCGATCAGCGTCACGAGCTCCTGCGTCGCGAGGCCGGTGACCGGGGTGAGCCGCTCGATCGGGTAGCGGGCGCGGACGCGGACCTCGGCCCGGCTGGCGCGCTGGCGCTCGACGATGTGCGTGGCGATGTGCTCGGCCAGCTGCTCGACGAGCAGCTCGCCCGGGATGACGAGCTCGTCGATCGCCTCGCCGAAGAGCTCCGGGAAGCGCGACATGTGGACGCCCTTCTGGCCGGCATCGAGGTCGACGAAGCAGTCGATCTCGGCCGAGACGAGCGCGTCCTGGCCGTCGTGCTGGAGCCGGATCGCCTTCTGGACGCCCGTCACGCCGACGCGCGACAGCCCGATCCGCACCTCCGGAACGGAGGCCTGGAGATCGGGCGCGCTCGTTACGCTCTCGGACACGTGGCAACCGTAGCACCCTGCGTTTGAGCGACCGCCCGAGCTTCGAGACGCTCGTCTCGGTCGCGTGTCACGACCTGCGGACGCCGCTGGCGACCGTGCACGGCTTCGCGCGCACGCTCTCGCGCGTCGACCTGGAGGAGCCGGCCGTCCGCTACGTGGCGATGATCGAGCAGGCGTCCGGCCAGATCGCCGAGCTGCTCGACGAGCTCTCGCTCGTGACGCGGATCTCGCAGGGCCGCTACGAGCCGCGGCTCGAGCAGGTCGATTCGCTCCGGCTCGCGCAGGAGGCGGCCGCCGAGCTCGAGGAGGGCAGCGTCGAGCTCTCCGGCGAGGGCGCGCCCGTGCGCGGTCGAGCCGGACTCGGCTCGGCGCGCGGTCCGCCAGCTCGTGAGGGCGGCGCGGCGCCACGGGGGGCTCGACACGATCCGGGTCGAGGTGCGCGGGTCCGGTGCTCGAGATCGGGCCACTGAAGGGAACCGCCACTCCGGTCGTGACCGGCGCCGAGGTCCGGGAGTTCGGCGCCGCGGCGGGGGTGTGGCTCGTCGACGCGCTCGGTGGCTCGGTCCGCGCCGAGGACGGCGTCCTGCTGGTCGAGCTGCCCGCCGGCTAGGCCGAGCGAACGGCCGCGAGGACGCGCTCGGTGTGGCCGGCGCGGAACGCGTCGGCGAGGCGCGAGCTGCCGGTCAGCCCCTCCCGGCGGAGCATGAGTGAGACGAGCTGCTCGTCGTCGAGGCCGCGCTCGCGGGCGGCGCGGACGAGCTCCGAGAGGCCGGGAAGGGGACGCCCGGCGGCGTCGAGCTGCCAGGCGGGGTAGAGGTACTCGGTCTCGCGGCCGCCTGAGGCGCGGTAGGCGACGTACTCCCCGGCGCGGCGCAGACGGTCGAGCTCGCGGGGCTCGAGCCCGAGCTTGATCGCGAGCCACGAGCCGGAGTACGTGACCTCGGCGGACACGGGGCGCACGAGTCTCGGGTCGACGCTCTGCATGAGGATCATTCTCCCACGCCGACCGCGGGCGGTGAGCCCGCGGCCGGCCTGGGGGGCCAAGCTCTCAGACCTTGGCCGCAGCGACGACGCCGAAGATCGGGCGCCGTCTCGTACGTCGCCTGGTAGCCGAGCATCCGGCCGAGCGGCGCGCCCATCGCGAGGGCGGCCCGCTGGAGAGCGGCCGGGATGACCGGGAGCCGGACGTCGTCGAAGTGCTCGTTCGCGATGACGGCGAGGCGGAGCGGGTTCGGCATGCCCTTCCGGTTCGTCTTGCCGTCCTCGGCGAGGCCGAACATCGTCTCGATCAGCTGCTCGAACTGGAGGGCCGGGCGGACGACGGTCACGAACCGCGCCTCCTCCGTGCCGGCGTTCCAGAACTTGTGCGGCGTGCCGGGCTCGACGACCACGGACTCGCCGGCGCCGAGCTCGACCTTCTCGCGGCCGAGCTTGAAGCCGACCGTGCCCTCGAGGATCTCGAAGTGCTCGGTCTGGAAGGGGTGGACGTGCGCGGCGGCGACGAAGCCGTCGGGCTGCACGGTCACCTCGACGACGACCGACTCGCCGCCGGTGTCCCGGGAGGTCTTGAGGAAGCGAAGGCGCTCGCCGGTGACGGGGTTCTCGATGGTCTGGCCGGTGCGGATCATTTGGTGTGCTCCTTTGCGCTCTTGGGAATCTCGGTTGACGCAACGGAGCTTCGTCGCGGCGGGGCCGCGCGGGAAGGCGGGCAGGACGAGACTTGCGGTGGTGGTATCCGCACGTCCCCCGGTGCGGGCAACTCAGCGCAGCAGGCGGGAAAGCCGCCGGTCCTTGAGGATCCGACCGCCGGTCTGGCAGCGCGGGCAGTAGTAGATCGTGTGCTCCTCGAAGTCGACGCGGGCGAGCGGCTCGCCGCACACGTGGCACGGCTCGCCGAGGTGGTCGTGCACCCTGTACGTCTTCTTGTCGGGCGCGCCCTTCTCGCGCAGCGCGAGCCCGCGCGCGAGCTCGGAGTGGATCGCGTCGTGCAGCCGTTGCGTCTCCTCCGCGTCGAGCTCGGTCGAGAGCGCGTAGGGCGAGAGCTTCGCCGCGTGGAGGATCTCGTTTGCCCAGGCGCGGCCGATCCCGGCGATCGCGCGCTGGTCGCGCAGGAGCGCGTGCAGGCGGCGCGAGTCCGCCTCGAGCACGGTCGCGAGCCCCTCGACGTCGAGCTCGTTCGCCTCGGGGCCGAGGTGCTCGAGCTCCTCGGCCGCGGCTTCGGGCGTGAGGAGCCAGACGCCCGCGCGCTTCTTCGCCCCGGCCTCCGTCAGGACGAGCTGGCCGCCGTCGCCGAGGAGGAGGCGGAAGGCGGGCTTCGCGGGCGCCTTTGCGCCGGGCTCGACTACGCGGATGCGCCCGGCGCTCATCAGGTGCACGAGCACAACGAGCTCGCCGTCCTCGGTGCGGATGAGCAGCCGCTTCGCGCGCCGGTCGACGCCGCCGATCGTCCGGCCCTCGAGCGCGGAGAGCGGCGGGTCGAACGTCTTCAGCGTCGCGATGTGGGCCGGCCCGGCCTTCTCGACCACCGCGCCGGCGAGCCGGGCGTCGAGCGACCGGCGCCAGGCCTCCATCTCGGGTAGCTCAGGCACGGCGAATAGTCTCCCTCGGGTGGATCCGATCAGCGTAGTCGCCGCGCGTGGAGGCCGAGGCGGAGTCGTCGGCATCGCGTCCACGTCGTCGCCGTCCGCGACGGGCAGGTGACGGCCGCCGCCGGCGATCCCGAGCTCGTCACGTTCATGCGCTCCTCGGCGAAGCCGTTCCAGGCGCTCCCGCTCGCCGAGGCCGTCCCCGACCTGCCGGACGAGGAGCTCGCGATCGCCTGCGCCTCGCACGACGCGACCCCGGAGCAGCTCGACGCCGTGCGCGCGCTGCTCCGTCGGTCGGGCTCGACCGTGGACGACCTCGAGTGCGGCACCGAGCCCGACGCGAAGCTCCGCCACAACTGCTCGGGCAAGCACGCGGGGATGCTGCTCCTCGCCTCGCTCCGCGGCTGGCCGCGCGCCGGCTATCGGCTCCCGGATCACCCGCTCCAGCAGGAGCTGCGCGGGGTCGTCGTCCGGTGCCCTCGGTCTGGCGGCAGGACGACGTGCCGGAGGCGGTCGACGGCTGCGGCGTCCCGACCTTCGCCGCGTCGCTCACGTCGATGGCCGGCTCCTTCGCGCGGCTGCCCTCACTCCCAGGCGGCGAGCGCGTGATCGCGGCGATGACGGCGCACCCGGAGCTGGTCGGCGGGCCGACCGCGGCCGACACCGCACTGATGCAGGCGCTGCCCGGGAGCGTCGTCAAGCGCGGCGCCGAAGGGCTCCTCTGCGGCCTGCTTCCGGACGGGACCGGGGTGTGCGCGAAGGTCGAGGACGGGGCGAACCGGGCCGCCGGTCCCGGCCTCGCGGCGGCGCTCGGTATCCAGGAGCTGGCAGAGAGCCCGGTTCTCAACAGCCGGGGAGAGACCGTGGGACGAGTTTTCCCCAGCTGGGAACATCGGGATTCACTTTTCCCCAGGCGTATGTAAAATCCGCCCCCGCTGCAGGGAGTTCCGGCCGGAGGAGGGGAAAGTCTCTTCCGGCCCTTTTCGTTGCACGGACGTTTGTCGCAAGGGTGACGAAAGGCGAGGTGGGAATTGCTCACGGTCGACATCACGCTCCCCGACATCGAAGAGCTCAACAAGCTCGTCGTCGAAGGGCAGGAGAAGGGCTTCCTCACGTACGACGAGATCGTGGCCGGGCTCGAGGAGGTGGAGCTGACCAAGGAGCAGGTCGAGGACTTCTACTCGTACCTCATCGACCACGGCGTCGAGCTGCACGAAGGCGAGGAGCACAAGACGCCGCCGCACGAGCAGCCCGCCCTCGCCGAGGGCGAGAAGACCCCGCCCAAGCTCGACCTCACCGTCGAGCCGTCGCTCGACTCCCTCCGGCTCTACCTGCGCGAGATCGGCAAGGTCTCGCTGCTCACAGCCGACCAGGAGATCTACCTCGCGAAGCGGATCGAGCGCGGGGACATGGCCGCGAAGACGCAGATGATCGAGGCGAACCTCCGCCTCGTCGTCTCGATCGCGAAGGCCTACCTCGGCCGCGGCCTCTCCTTCCTCGACCTGATCCAGGAGGGCTCGCTCGGCCTGATCCGCGCGGTCGAGAAGTTCGACTACCGCAAGGGCTTCAAGTTCTCGACGTACGCGACGTGGTGGATCCGCCAGGCCGTCACGCGCGCGATCGCGGACAAGGCGCGCACGATCCGGATCCCGGTGCACATGGTCGAGAAGCTGAACAAGGTCGTGCACATCGAGCGCCAGCTCGTCCAGCGCCTCGGCCGCGAGCCGCGGCCGGAGGAGATCGCCGAGGAGCTCGAGATCACGACCGAGGAGGTCCGCGAGATCCTCCGGATGGCGCAGCTGCCCGTCTCGCTCGAGAAGCCGATCGGCGAGGAGGAGGACTCCGAGCTCGGCGACTTCGTCCAGGACGAGCAGGCCGAGTCGCCCTTCGACTCCGCCTCGGTCCACCTACGGCGCGAGGACATCGACCGGACGCTCGACTCGCTGCCCGAGCGGGAGCGGAAGGTGATCGAGATGCGCTTCGGCCTCGACGGCGACCAGCCGCGCACGCTCGAGGAGGTCGGCCGCGCCTTCGGCGTCACCCGCGAGCGGATCCGCCAGATCGAGAACCACACGCTCAAGAAGCTCGAAGGCCTCCCCGAGGCGCAGGCGCTCAAGGACTGCATGTAGCCGCCGCGCGCGGCGGTGCTCAGGATCCGTTCGGCGAGCTGGCTCTCGATGCGCTCCCACGCGATGAAGAGCCGGCAGTGCGGGCACTTGAAGCCCTGGTGGCGCACGGCGTCGCCCGTCAGCGCCTTGGCCTCGAACGGGCGCTTGCAGTGGGGGCAGACGACCTCGTAAGAGATGCCTTCCTGCGGCGATTCGGCCATGCGGCCAGGATAGTCGAGGCCACTGGCGTACCGTTCCCGCATGGCGCCGGCCCGTCGGATCGCGCTCGTCTCCGTGATCGCCGCGGTCGTCCTGATCGCGGTCAAGCTCGCGGCCGGACTGGCTTCGGGCTCGCTCGGCCTGATCTCCGAGGCCGCGCACTCCGGGACGGACCTCGCCGCCGCGCTGCTCACGTTCTTCGCCGTCGGCGTCGCCGTTCGCCCGGCCGACCCGGGCCACCAGTACGGCCACGGCAAGGCGGAGCACCTCGCGGCGCTCGCCGAGGCGGCGTTCCTGATCCTCGTCAGCATCCTGATCGTCGTCATCGCCGTGACGCGGCTCGTGAACGGAACGCACGAGGTCGAGACGGCGTGGTGGACGTTCGCCGTCATCGGAGTCGTGATCGCGATCGACGCGAGCCGGGCCACGGTCCTCTGGCGCGCCGGAACGCGCTATCGGAGCCCGGCGCTCGCCGCGAGCTCCTTCCACTTCGCGAGCGACCTGGGCGGCTCGCTCGCGGTCCTCGGCGGGCTGATCGCCGCGGCGGCCGGCAAGCCCGGCGGCGACGCGATCGCGGGCATCTTCGTCGCGGTGCTCGTCATGGCCGCCGCGGGACGCCTGATCCGCCAGAACGTCGACGTGCTCATGGACCAGGCGCCGGCCGGGGCGAGCGAGGCGATCGAGGCGGCGATCGCGCGAGATCGAGCCGCCGGTCGAGCTGCGACGCATCCGGCTCCGCCAGGCGGCGGGGAGCCACTTCGCCGACGTCGTGATCGGCGTGCCGCCGGCGTCGGCCGTCGAGCAGGGCCATGCGGCCGCCGACGCGGTCGAGGATGCGATCGAGCGTGCCGTGCCCGGGACGGACGTGGTCGTCCACGTCGAACCGGCCGCGACGGACGCGGCGCTCGGCGAGCGCGCCCTCGCCGCGGCGCTCCGCGTCCCGGGCGTCCGCGAGATCCACAACGTCGACGTCCTCCATGCCGGCGACCGGACGGAGCTCTCGCTCCACCTGAAGCTCCCGGGCGGGATGCCGCTCGGCGACGCGCACGACGTCGCGTCGCGCGTCGAGGCGGCGATCCGCGAGGAGCTCCCGGATGTCGATGCCGTGCTACACACACCTCGAGCCGCTCGGCGTCGAGACGGACGCGCGGGCCGTCGGTGCCGACGCGTCAGGCCGCGAGCGCGAGGCGGTCGCCAGGGTCGTCGAGGAGGCGACCGGCCGGGCGCCGCGCGAGCTGCGCCTCTACCGGACCGAGGACGGCCTGGTCATCTTCCTCACCCTCGCAGTCGGGCCCGACGAGGAGCTGGCGCGCGCACACGCGTACGCGAGCGAGATCGAGCGGCGCCTGCGCGAGGCGCTGCCGGACATCGCCGAGGTCATCGTCCACACCGAGCCCTAGCGCGCGACGGACTAGAGTTGCGCCCGATGCGCCGCCGCCGGGAGCCCGAGAGCCGCTACGCCGCCGACAACCGGGTCGCGGCGAACCCGTGGGCGTACGTGACGATCGCGCTCCTCGCCGGCGCGCTCGTCGGGCTCGTGCTGCTCTTCTGGTTTCTGTAGCGCGCGCTAGGGGACGAGGCGCAGGCCTGCGCCGCCGTCGGTGACCGCGACGACCTTCTCGCTCCGCTCGCCCTCCGGCCAGTCCTCGCCGAGCGAGGCGTCGATCTTCGTCCGCAGCTCGCCGGTGGCCGCGAGCTCCTCGACGATGTCCGCGCCGCCGACCAGCTCGCCGCGCACGAACACCTGCGGGATCGTCGGCCAGTTCGAGAGCGCCGAGAGCTCCTGTCGGATCGCCGGATCCGGGAGCACGTCCACGGCGGTTACGGACGCGCCGACCGAGCGCAGCGCGTCGAGCGCCCGCGCGGAGTTGCCGCACAGCACCTGCTGCGGCGTGCCCTTCATGAAGAGGACGACGTCCTCGGACTCGATCGTTCCCTTGATCCTGTCGCTCAGCTCGCTCATGCCCCTCCCTGGGTGGAGATTCGCAGCTCGTGGATGGTGCCGTCGGCGAGCGGATCGGCCAGCGCGTCGTAGACGAGCCGGTGCTGCTCGACGAGCGAGAGCCCGTCGAAGCGGGTGCTCGCCACGCGCACCTGGAAGTGGTCGCCGCCACCCGTGCGGTCCTCGACCTGGACAGCGCGGTCGCGTCCGGGAACGCCTGCCGGAGCAGCTCTTCGAGTCGGGCGGTCATCCGGCCCGACGGTAGCAGCCGGACCGAGGCGCCGCGGCTAGCGCCTGGGTCCCGCGTCGCTCGCCGTCGTCGGCGTCCGTGTCCACGTCGACGTCGGGATCGATCTCGTCGGCGCGTCGCGCGCGCTCCTCGGCGGCCTCGCGCTCGCGGCGGGCGCGGTCGGCCTCCTCGGCCGCCATCCGCTCGCGCTGCTCGGCCGACTCGGACTGCTGCTGCGCCTCGCGGCGAAGCTCGGTCGCCTCGACCCGCTTGCCCTCGAGCTTCTTCTCGCGGGCCGCGCGCCCGCCGACGACGATGATCCCGACGAGCAGGAGCACGCCGAGGATGATCAGGAGCCAGATCCACCAATCCATGACCGCTCCGTTTCCGCCGTGCCGGATCGGCAAACGCGGGAGTCGTGATGCCAGGCACGGCCCCGCTGGCCGAGCTGCCGGAGTAAGCTCCGCCGACATGGCCGGCTCCCCCGACGTCGAGGCCCAGCTCGCCCAGTACCGCGCGATCCGGCGCGAGCTGGAGGAGGCGATCCTGCCGCTCGCGGGGTCGGTGGACGGCCGCCGCTTCTCGCTCCAGGCCTCGCTCCACGGGCTGGCGTTCGAGACGGGCGGCTACGTCGTGCTCGAGTCGGAGGACGGCGGCCGGCGGTTCGGCCAGGTGCTCTCGCTCGCGGCGACGAGCGTCGACGGGCCCGAGGCCGGCGGGGACGGGATGCGAACGCGCGTCATGCTCCGGGCGGCCGAGGGCGAAGGGATCGTGCTCGCGGGCGACGGCCGGCCCGTTCCACGACGCGCTCGCGCGGCCCGCGACCGCGGAGGAGATCGCCGCGTACCTCGCGGAGGTGGCGCCGCACCGGGCGCGGCTCGTGGTCGGAGAGGTCCTGCTCGCGCCCGGGGTCCCGCTGGCGCTCGACGCGGGCGGGTTCGACCGCCACACGTTCCTCTGCGGCCAGTCGGGCTCGGGGAAGACCTACGGCCTCGGCGTCCTGCTCGAGCGGCTCCTGCACGAGACCGAGCTCCGGATCGTCATCCTCGATCCGAACTCCGACTTCGTCCGGCTCGGCGAGACCCGCGAGGGCGCCGACCCCGCGCTCGCGGCAGCGCCACGCGGAGGTGGCCGGCGGCGTCGTCGCCCGCCGCGCGGAGGGCGAGGGCCGGCTCAGGCTCGCCCTGCCCGACCTCGACGCGGCTACCCAGGCGGCGATGCTGCGGCTCGATCCGATCGCCGACCGGGAGGAATACGCCGCGCTCACGGAGGTGGTCGAGAACTTCCGGCCGGGCGTGCTGGAAGACCTGCCGGACGGCCAGCTCGGACAGCGGGTCCAGAACCTCGGCGTCGGCCGCTGGGGCATCTGGTCGCGCGGCCAGGCCGGCTCGGTGGTCGACGACGTGCTCGAGGGCGACGCGCGCTGTCTCGTGGTCGATCTCGGCTCGCTCGGGACGCGGGAGGAGCAGGCGCTCGCCGCTACCGCGGTGCTCACGGGGCTCTGGCGGGAGCGCGAGCGCCGGCCGCCCGCTCCTGATCGTGATCGACGAGGCGCACAACGTCTGCCCGGCCGAGCCGGACGATCCATTGCGCGCGCTTTCGGCCGACGTGGCGGTGCGGATCGCCGCCGAGGGCCGCAAGTTCGGGCTCTACCTGCTCGTCTCGACGCAGCGGCCGCAGAAGATCCCCGAGAACCTCCTGTCGCAGTGCGACAACCTCGTGCTCATGCGGATGAACTCGCAGGCCGACCTCGCGTACGTCGGCGAGGTCTTCTCGTTCGTCCCGCCCTCGCTGCTCGCCCGGGCGACGGCGTTCCGCCAGGGCGAATGCCTCGTGGCGGGCAAGATCGCCCCGCACCCGGGCTTTCTGCGGGTGGGCGAGCGCGTGTCGGTCGAGGGCGGCGGCGACGTGGCCGCCGACTGGGCGCGCCCGCGCGCGTAGCGCGCGCCTACACTCGAAGCGTGCTTACGGATCTCGACGAACGCCCTGTCGCTTCGCGCGCGATCGCGTGTGCGCTCTTCCTGCTCGTCCTCGCGGCGTTCACGCTGCCGTTCGCGGTCGTGACCGCCGACCTGCGCCGCGCGGAGGGGAACGGGATCGAGTTCGCGATCGGCGAGCCGAAGATGAGCGGCCACTACGTCCACGACTCCTACGAGGGCGAAGTCGAGCGGCTGGTCGACTACGCGCAGCCGGTCGCGCTCGCCGCGCTGCTCGCGCTCCTCGCCGGCGTCGCTGCTCGTCTGGATCCCGTGGAAGTGGGGGCCGGCCGCGGGGATCACCTTCGCGGCGCTCGGACTGGGCGCGCTCGTCTGGTTCCACCAGGCGGTCAACTCGGCGGGGACGTTCGCGGGCACCGAGTACCGCGGCGGCTACTGGATCTCGCTCGGGCTCGTGGTCGTCGCCGGGGCCTGGAGCGTCCTGCTCTTCCTGCAGACGCCGTTCTGGTGGCGGGCCGACTCGGGCGCGCGCCGCGACTACTTCACCTCGACCGACGAGTACTGAGGGCGGACCGCGCGGCCGGTCGCCTCGGCCACGCGGATGCGGAAGGCGACGGGCGTGCGGCCGCCCGCGTTCGGCCGCCGACCCGAGCCGCGCCCGGCGAAGCGCTCGGAGAGGAGCGCGGTCGCCTGCGCGAGGCCGTCGGCGTCGAGCTCCTCGTACGTCCCCTGGACGATCACGCTCCGCCAGGCGCCGGGCCCCGTGTACTCGTCCACCTCGAAGCAGACCTGCGGGTTCGCGCGCATCATCTGCGTCTTCTGGCCCTCGACGGTGACGACCCAGACCGCCTCGCCGTCGTACGCGTAGATCACGGGCACGACGTAGGTGAGCCCGTCGACGTGGCAGCCGACCCGCCCGACGACCGCCTCGCGCAGGAGCGCGTCGATCTCCGCCGCCCCGAGTTCCTCGATCACGGCGGCACGCTAGCGCGTGGCGGCGCCGGTCCGGCGGCTTGACAAACCTGCGCATTGCGCAAACGATCGCGCCGACATCGAGGCCGTCGCTGCGGGACCGGGCCTCGTGCAGGGGAGCCGAGACCCACCACAGGAGGTCTGTCATGCATCGCATCGCCCGCCGCGCCCCGAGTCGAGCGCGCGCCGCGATCCTGCTCGCGCTCGCCGCGACGATCGCGACCTTCGGCGCGTCGCCCACGCAGGCCGAGCCCGAGCCGGCGCCCGAGCCGGCCGTGCCGACGTTCGTGAACGGCCTCTCCCAGGCCGTCTTCCCGACCGGGTCGGCCAACTGGATCAACCAGGAGCTCTGGGTCGAGACCTCCGTCGACAGCGACTTCGACGGGAAGCTCGATCGCATCCACGTCGACGTCTCGCGCGTGCGCGAGACCGACACCGAGAACCTCAGGGTGCCGGTGATCTATGGAGACGAGCCCGTACTACGGCGGCGACGTGCCCGTCGTGAACTGGGGCGTCGACCACGAGATCGGCTTCCCGCCCGCGACCCGGCCGGTCGCCTCGCCGACGTTCTTCACCACGAGCCCGGTCATCTCGACGAGCTTCGAGAACGCGTGGGTGCCGCGCGGCTTCGCGGTCGTGCACGCCGAGGGCCTCGGCAGCGGGCATTCCGACGGCTGCTCGACCTCCGGCGGCCGCAACGAGACGCTCGGCCCGAAGGCCGTGGTCGACTGGCTGAACGGCCGCGCCCCCGGCTACACGACGCGCACCGGGACCGACACCGTCTCCGCCTACTGGACGACCGGCAAGGTCGGGATGATCGGCACGTCCTACAACGGGACGCTGCCGATCGGCGTCGCCACGACGGGCGTCCAGGGGCTCGAGGCGATCGTCCCGATCTCGGCGATCTCCAACTGGTACGACTACTACCGCGCCAACGGCGCCGTCCGCGCGCCCGGCGGGTTCCAGGGCGAGGACCTCGACGTCCTCGCCGAGTACACCTACACCCGCTCCGACCAGCAGATCTGCCGCCCGGTGATCGCCGACCTCGTGGCGAAGCAGGACCGCGTCACCGGCGACTCGAGCCCGTTCTGGGAGGAGCGCAACTACATGAACGACGTGGACAACGTCCACGCGGCCACGCTCCTCGCGCACGGCAACAACGACTTCAACGTGATGACGAAGAACGCGGCGCAGTTCTACGACGCGCTCAAGCGGAACAACGTGCCGCACCAGTTCTACTTCCACCAGGGCGGCCACGGCGGCTCGCCGCCGGACGTGATGCTGAACCGCTGGTTCACGCGCTACCTCTACGGCGTCCAGAACGGCGTCGAGGCGCTGCCGAAGTCGTGGGTCGTCCGCGAGGCCGACCAGTGCCCGCCGCGGACGGCGACCGTCGTCGGCGACCAGTCGAACGTCTCGCTCCTCACGGTGGCGAGCACGGCGCAGCTCGACATCGGCTTCACGCTGACCGTCCCGCAGACGAACGCGAACGGGACGATCACGACCACGACGCGGCTGATCACGGCCGTCCCGGATGCGACTCACGTGCAGCTCGTGAGCCCGGTCGCCACGGCGACCGGCCAGCGCGTCGCCGACGGGACGATCGTCAGCCTCGCGTGCGGCACGGCCAACCCGACGCCCTATCCGGAGTGGCCCGATCCGGCGTCGGCGCCCGCCGAGCTCAACCTCGGCGGCGGCGCTCCGGGCATCGGCGCGCTGACGTTCCAGGCCGTGCCCGACGCGCAGGAGACGCTGGTCGACAACGCGACGCTGACGTCGGCGTCGCTCGCGAACGCGACGTCGTCGCCGAGCCGGCTGGCATTCCGGACGGCCCCGCTCTCGACGCCGATCCGGATCAGCGGAACGCCGACGCTCTCGCTCAAGATGGCGTTCTCGAAGGCGAAGGCGAACCTGTCTGCCTGGCTCGTCTCGTACCCGGCGACCGGGAACGGGACGATCCTCACGCGCGGCTGGATCGACCCCGAGAACCGCCACGACCCGCACATCACCGAGCCGATCACGCCGGGCGCGATGTACCGCCTGGACTTCGACTTCCAGCCGAAGGACACGATCGTCGCGGCCGGGCGGCGGCTCGGCGTCGTGATCGTCTCGAGCGACCGCGACCACTCGATCCGCCCTGCACCCGGGACCGAGCTCACGCTCGACCTCGACGAGAGCCACGTGACGCTGCCGATCGTCGGCGGCGCCCGGGCCCTCGGGCTCGCGACCGGCGTGGTCGACCCCGCGGTCTCGTTCACGCTCGACCCGGCCGCGCCCACGGGCGCGAACGGGTGGTACACCGGCGACGTCTCTCTGACGTGGAACCTCGCCGACGGCGGCGCGGCCCTCGCGAAGACGGGCTGCGTCGACGAGACGTTCGCGACCGACGGCGTCTTCGAGCGCTCGTGCGCCGTCGCCAACGTGGTCGGCTCGGCCGGCCCGGTCGCCGTCACGGTCAAGCGGGATGCGACCGCTCCGGCCGTCTCGGTTACCGGCGTCGAGGACGGGGCGGTCTACGTCCTCGGCACGGAGCCGGCGCCCGGTTGCGCGACGACCGACGCGACGAGCGGCGTGGCCACGGCGGCCGCGCTGACCGTCACCGGGCGGCCCGACGGTCGGGTACTTCACCGCCTCGTGCTCCGGCGCGCTCGACAACGCCGGGAACGCCGGCTCGGCGAGCGCCACGTACCAGGTCGTTTACGCCTGGGGCGGGCTGCGCTCGCCGCTCGGATCCGGTGTGAACACGAGGACCGCCGGCGCCGGCGGTGCCGGTCAAGTTCAGCCTCGCGGGCTTCCAGGGGCTGAACATCTTCGTGGCCGGCTCGCCGTCCTTCCAGCGGACGAACTGCACGACCGGCGCGGCGATCGGCCAGCCGTTCGCGACGACGTCGACGGAGCCGCTCTTCTACGAGGACGGCGCCTACGTCTACGTCTGGAAGACGCCGAAGAACCTCGCGGGCGCCTGCGGGACGCTCCGGCTCGCGCTCATCGACGGGACCGTGCATACGGCCTCGTTCGCGTTCACGAAGTAGCTGCTGCTGGGTTCGGGGGGCGGGCCGAGCGCCCGCCCCCGGCGCAGCGCCCCGCCCCGACGTAAGAGATCGGCGGCCGGCGGCACGTACGACATCGACCTGTCCGACGCAAGGAGGGATGAGAGATGCCGTACGGCGATTGGATCAACGAGCTGCCGACCGGGTTCTTCCTGGCCGTGCACGTGAGCGCGTTTGCGATCGGGGCCGGCTTCGCCTGGCTCGCGTTCAAGCGCGACCTCGGCCTGCTCGGCGTGGCCTTCACGCTCTTCGCGGCCGCCGAGCTCGTCTACATGACCTACCACCTCGACTGGACCGTCTTCCTCTTCGCCCACACGATCGCCGAGGTGCTCGATCTCGCCGCGTTCGTGCTCGTCTTCGCGGCCGCGGTCCTCACCGTCGTCCGCCGGCCCGCCACGGTCGAGCCGAGCCGGGCATGAGAGCTGCGCTCGCGCTTCTGGGCCTCGTCGTGCTCGCGGCCGGCTGCGGCGGCGAGGGCGGCTCGGCCGAGCCCGTCGCGACCACGGAGGTCGCGATGGCCAAGAGCTACCGCTTCGACCCGGAGGCGATCGAGATCGACGCCGGCCAGACCGTCACCTGGACGAACGAGGACAACTTCACCCACACCGTCCAGGTCGACGGCCGCGAGGATCAGAAGGTCGAGCCGGGCGAGAGCGTCACCGAGACGTTCGACGAGCCCGGCACCTACCACTACGTCTGCACCCTCCACCGCAAGGACATGGAGGGCGAGGTCGTCGTCCGATGACCTGGAGCGAGCTCGAGGGCGACGTCGCGATCCTCGCCTGCGCCGTCGGCGCGGGCGTCCTGGCCGCCGTCGCATCGCCGGTCGCGGCCGCCGTCCTCGCGCTCGCCGCCCTCGCCCTCACATTCCGACCCACGATCGAAAGGAACCGAACCATGAACCCTGCTCGGGCCACGCGCCCCATTCCGCTCGCGCTGACCGCGCTCGTCGCCGTCTTCAGCGCCCTCGTCGCCCTCGCGATCGCGGGCGGCCACGACGCCCACGCGACCTCGGCCGCGCACCGCCATGCCGGGCCGCCGGCCGGCCACTCGCACCACCTGTCGCCGAAGCAGGTCGCGTTCCACGACGGCATGCGGCGCCTCTGGGAGGACCACATCGTCTGGACGCGGCTCGCGATCATCAGCCTGACGACCGACGCGCCCGACACCGAGGCGACCGTCGGTCGCCTGCTCCAGAACCAGACGGACATCGGCAACGCGGTGAAGCCGTTCTACGGCGAGGAGGCCGGGAACGCGCTGACCGCCGAGCTCCGCAAGCACATCCTGATCGCGGCCGAGGTGATCGCCGCGGCCCGCGCGGGCGACGCCGACGCGCTCGCGGACGCGCAGGCCCGCTGGTCGGCGAACGCGCACGACGATCGCGGAGCTCCTGCACAGCGTGAACCCGCGCAACTGGCCGCTCGACGTGCTCGACGCCGAGATGGCGAAGCACCTCGACCTGACGACCGCCGAGGTGGTCGCGCGCCTGGGCGCGAACTGGGACGAGGACGTCGCGGCGTACGACGCCGTCCACGAGCACATCCTCCACATGGCCGACCTGCTCTCGGACGGGATCGTCGCGCAGTTCCCGAAGCGCTTCCGGTAGGGCGTAAGGACCGGGCCGCGAGGGACACAGAACCCTCGATGGCCACGAAGCTCGAACAGCACGCCGGCGCCGTCCTCCAGTGGCGGCGCCGGCGGCTCGTCTCGCAGGGGTTCGGGCGCGCGCTCGCGCGCCGGCTCGCCGAGGACGAGCGGTACGACCTGCACGCGCTGATCGAGCTCGTCGAGCGGGGCTGTCCACCCGAGACGGCGGTCCGGATCGTGGCGCCGCTCGAGGCGGAGGATCCGGCGTGACCGGTGTCGCCGTACCTAGAGTCGGAGCCATGGAGCGCATCCGCGAGGCCGAGCCCAGGCCCGCCACCCGTCCGGAGGACGACTCCGCCGCCTGGCTGCGCGGCCTTCGCTCGACCGGCGCGGCGCACGACGAGGCGGTCGCGCGGCTCCACGAGCTGCTCCTGCGCGCGGCCCGCTTCGAGGTCGGGCGGCGGCGGGCGACGCTCCCGCACCTGCGCGGCGACGCGCTCGACGACATCGCGACCGAGGCGGCCGACGACGCGCTCGTCAGCGTCCTCCGCCGGCTCGACGACTTCCGCGGCGCGAGCCGCTTCACCACGTGGGCGTACAAGTTCGCGCTGCTCGAGGCGGCCGTGAAGCTTCGCCGGCGCGCCTGGCAGGGCCGCGAGATCCCGCTCGAGTCCGAGAGCTGGGGCGTCTTCGCGAGCTCGGCCCCGGCCCCTGGCGAGGAGGCGGAGATGCGCGAGCTCCTGGCCGAGGTGCAGCGCGCGGTCGCCGAGGACCTCACCCCGCACCAGCGCTCCGTGCTCGTCGCCCTCGCGCTCGACGGCGTCCCGATCGACGTCCTCGCCGAGCGGCTCGGCACGACGCGGGGCGCGCTCTACAAGACGCTGCACGACGCACGGCGCAAGCTTCGAAAACAGCTCGGCGAGCGCGGGTTCGCGCTTCCGGGCAGGCTGGAGGAGACGTGATGGAACGATCCGATCGCGGGTCAGGCTCTCGACCGGCTCCTCGGGCCCGCCGGCCCCGAGGTCGGCTGCGACGAGTGCTTCGCCGAGCTCGACCGCTACGTCGAGCTCGAGCTGGCCGGCGCCGACGCGGACGCCGCGATCCCCGGGCTCCGCGCGCACCTCGCGGGCTGCCCCGCGTGCCGCGAGGAGCACGAGAGCCTTCGCGCGCTCGTCGCGGGCGACGAGGCGTAAGAACACGGCGCCCGGCGACACGAACGTCGGTATGGAGCTCGTCCCGTTCGCCGACCTCTACCTCGTCGCGGCGCCCGGCGCCGTGATGACGCCGCGCCCGGCGACCGAGGGGATCGTCGCGGCCGCGGTCACGCACATCGGCGGGCGTCCTGCGCGCGTCGCCGACGTCGGCACCGGCTCGGGGGCGATCGCGCTGGCGGTCGCTGCCGCGTGTCCGACTGCCGACGTCTGGGCGACCGACACGAGCGCGTCGGCGGTCGAGCTCGCGCGGCTCAACGCGCAGGGTCTCGGCCTGGCCGAGCGCGTGCAGGTGGAGCAATGCGACCTGCTCGGGCCGGCACCGGGACGCTTCGACGTCATCGCCGCGAACCTGCCGTATCTCCCCGAGTCGCTCGCGGACGCTCGGCCCGAGCTCGCCGGCGAGCCGCACGACGCGCTCTTCGCCGCCGGGCGACGGGCTCGAGCCCTACCGTCGGCTGGTCGACGCGGCCGAGCCCGTGCTCGCCGACGACGGCGTGCTGCTCCTCCAGCTGCACCGGGAGCTCATCACCGCTCGGCGCGAGGAGCTGCCCGCGCTGCGGCTCGCCCTCGCGGCCTGACTCCCCGGCGGAACTACGATGGCGCCGTGGCGCCGCTCCTCACCACCGTCGTGGGCAGCTACCCGCAGCCGGACTGGCTGATCGACCGCGAACGGCTCGGCGACCGGCTGCCGCCGCGCGTGCGGGCGCGGGAGCTCTGGCGCGTGGCCGAGCCGTACCTCGAGGAGGCGCAGGACGACGCGACGCGGATTGCGGTCCAGGACATGGAGCGCGCCGGGGTGGACGTGATCACCGACGGCGAGATGCGGCGCGAGAGCTACTCGAACCGCTTCGCGACGGCGCTCGACGGCGTCGATCTCGACCAGACGGGCGTCGCGCTCGACCGCACCGGCCACGAGAACCCGGTTCCGCGCGTGGTCGGGCCGATCCGCCGCCGCGAGCCGGTCGAGGTGCGCGACGTTGCCTTCCTACGCGGGCTCACCGACCGGCGGATCAAGATCACCGTGCCGGGGCCGTTCACGATGACGCAGCAGGCGCAGAACGACCACTACGCCACCGACCGCGACCTCGCGCTCGCGTACGCCGAGGCCGTGAACGAGGAGCTCCGCGACCTGAAGGCGGCCGGCGCCGACGTCGTCCAGATCGACGAGCCGTACCTCCAAGCGCGGCCCGAGCCGGCGCGCGAGTACGCCCTCGAGGCGATCGACCGCGCGCTGGACGGGATCGAGGGCGAGACCGTCCTGCACACGTGCTTCGGCTACGCGGCGATCGTCCACGACCGGCCGACCGGCTACCCGTTCCTGCGCGAGCTCGCCGACTGCGCCGCCACGCACCTCTCGCTCGAGGCGGCGCAGCCGGGCCTCGATCCGGAGGTGCTCCGCGACGTCGCGGACAAGACGATCGTGCTCGGCGTCCTCGACCTCGGCTCGGACGAGGTGGAGACCGCGGAGGACGTGGCCGCGCGGATCCGGACGGCGCTGACCGTGCTCCCGCCCGAGCGCCTCGTCGTCGGGCCCGACTGCGGGATGAAGTACCTGCCGCGCGACCGGGCCTTCGCGAAGCTCGAGGCGATGGTTGCCGGGGCGCGCCTCGTGTCGGAGGATCTCGGGCTACGCATGACCGGAGCGCCCGACCACCCGCATCGCGCAGGCCTTCCCCGACCGGGTGGAGGTGCGCGGCCGCGACCTGACCGGCGACCTGATGGGGCGGCTCACCTTCACCGAGTACGTCCACCTGCTCCTGACCGGCGAGGAGCCGACCGAGGAGCAGCGCTACTTCCTCGACCTGCTGCTCGTCGCGATCGCCGAGCACGGCCTGATGCCGACGAACGTCGCGGCGCGGATGACGCTCGCCGCCGACCCGGACTCGCTCCAGGGCGCGGTCGCGGCCGGGATCCTCGGCGCCGGGCCGGTCGTGCTCGGCACGGCCGAGGAGTGCGCGCGGCTCCTCGAGCGCGAGGGCGACCCGGCGGAGATCGTGGCCGAGATCCGCGACGGCGGGCGGGCAAGGTGCCGGGCTTCGGCCATCCGGTGCACAAGCCGGTCGACCCGCGCGCCGAGCGGATCCTCGAGCTGGCCGACGAGCGGGGCGTCTCCGGCGCGCACGTCGCGCGGGCGCGCGCGTTCCACGACGCGGTCGGCCTGACGATGAACGTCTCGATGCCGATCGCGGCCGTGATGCTCGACCTCGGCTTCCCGCCGGACGCGGTCAAGGCCGTGCCGATCCTCGCGCGCACGGCCAGCCTGCTCGCGCATCTGGCCGAGGAGCGGGAGCAGCCGATCGGCTTCGCGCTCGCGCGCGCCGCGGAGGAGGCCGTCGAGTACGAGCCCGATGCTCGAGCCTGAGGTCGAGGCCCGGCCCTGGGACGAGCAGCTCGCGCTCGACGACGAGGCGTTCCGCGCGCAGCTCGCGTACCTGCGCGAGCGGTCGCCGTTCTACCGCGAGAAGCTCGCCGGCGCGCCCGACGTCGGGCTCGCGGAGATCGCCGAGCTCCCGCTGACGGAGAAGGACGAGCTCCGCGCGACCGTCACCGACGCGAGCCCGTTCGGCGCACACCTCGCGTGCGATCCGGCGGAGATCGTCCGCATCTACTCGACGAGCGGCACGACCGGGGCGCCCAGCTACATCCCGCTCACCGCGGGCGACCTCGACAACTGGATCGACCGGCTCGGCGCGCTCGTACGCGGCATCCGGCATCGCGGCCGGCCAGCGGATCGTCTCGACCTACAACGCCGGCCCGTTCGTCGCCGGCGCGGCGCTCGCCTCGTTCGACCGCATCGGCCTGACGCACGTCCCGGTCGGGACGGGGAACACCGACCGCCTCCTCACGGCGGTCGAGCGGCTGCGGCCCGAGGCGGTCGTGATGACGCCCTCGTACGCCGCGCACCTGGTCGAGCGCGAGCCGGCCCTCCGCGACTCGAGCGTCGAGCGCGTCCTCGTCGCGGGCGAGCCGGGCGGCGGCGAGCCGGCCTTCCGCGCCATGCTCGAGGAGGGCTGGGGCGCGCGCGTCACCGAGGCGATGGGGATCGGCGACATCGGCGTCTCGCTCTGGGGCGAGTGCGAGGAGCAGGACGGGATGCACCTCGGCGCCCGTGGCTTCGTCCACGCCGAGCTGATCGACCCGGAGAGCGGCGAGGTCTGTGCCGCTCGACGACGGCGCGGCCGGCGAGCTCGTCCTCACGCACCTGCGCCACCGCGCCGCGCCGCTCCTGCGCTTCCGCACGCGCGACCACGTCGTCGTCAAGACGAGCCCCTGCCCCTGCGGCCGCACCGGCCCGCGGATCCGCTGCGTCGGGCGGACGGACGACATGCTGATCGTCCGCGGCGTGAACGTCTTCCCGTCCGCCGTCCGCGAGGTCGTCGGCGCGTTCGCGCCGGCCGTGAGCGGCCACGTCCGCGTCCGCCCGCAGTCACCGGGCGTGAAGCAGGACCCGCCGCTCCCGGTCGACGTCGAGCTCGCGCGGGGCGCCGACGCCGACCACGCGCTCGCCGAAACGATCCGTGCCCGGCTGCGCGACGCGCTGCTCGTGCAGACGCAGATCGTGCTCGTCCCGTTCGGGACGCTCGGCCGCAGCGAGTACAAGTCGAAGCTGGTCGAGCGCTAACCGAGCGCGCGCAGGATCTTCGGCGTGGCCTTCCCGGCGAAGGACGCCCTACGACGTGTCGCAGCGGGCCAAGGCGCTCCTGGTCGAGCGAGGCGTCGACCTGACGGGCGAGCAGCAGACGAAGACGCGCACGGCGCTCGACTTCTTCACCGGAAGCCTCGCCTCCTGAGCGCTGAGCCGGCGGCGTATCGCCCGACGCCATTGACACGGCGGGGCGGACGCCTGACGCTAGTCCCGCGGTGGCCGCCGTCAACGACATCCACTCGCAGCTCAACCCGAGCGAGGTCGCAGACATTGTCGAGGCCGATTCGCTCGACGCCGTTCGCGGCGCCGTGCTTCGAGCCCGCGCCGCCGACCTGCCCGTGTGCGTGGCCGGCGGGCGTCACGCGATGGGCGGCCAGCAGTTCTGCGAGGGCGGTCTGCTGGTCGACACGCGCCCCCTTGCCCGCGTCCTCGAGTTCGACGGCGATCGGGGAACGATCACGGTCGAGGCGGGAATCCAGTGGCCGCAACTCCTCGCCGAGCTTGCGTCGACGCCGTGGGCGATCGTCCAGAAGCAGACCGGCGCCGACCGGCTGTCGATCGGCGGAGCGCTTGCGGCGAACGTGCACGGCCGCGGCCTGACGTTTCCGCCCATCGTCGGCGACGTGGAGGACTTCACGCTCGTCGGGCCCGAAGGCGACGTCCTGCGCTGCAGCCGCGACGAGAATCCCGAGCTCTTCGGGCTCGTGATCGGCGGGTACGGGCTCTTCGGCGTCGTCTACTCGGTCACGCTCCGGCTGGCGCTCCGGCGAAAGCTCGAGCGCGTCGTCGAGGTTCGCGAGCTCGACGGCCTCGACGCTGCCTTCGCGAGCCGGATCGCCGACGGCTTCGCCTTCGGCGACTTCCAGTTCGCGATCGACCCGGAAGGCGACGACTTCCTGAACCGCGGCGTCTTCTCGTGCTATCGGCCGGTCGACGACTCGACGGTGATCCCGGAAGGTCAGCGGGTTCTCACCAGGGAGGACTGGGCGCAGCTGCTCCTGCTGACCCATACGGACAAGGCACTCGCGTTCGAGCGCTATTCCGCCCACTACCTCCAGACGTCGGGCCAGCTCTACCTCTCCGACGCGCACCAGTTCGCGGACTACGTGGACGGCTACCACGAGCGACTCGACGAGGTGATGGGTGCGACCCACCCTGCGACCGAGATGATCAGCGAGCTGTACGTGCCGCGGGCCGAGCTGCACGGCTTCATGAACGCCGTCGCCGACGACTTCCGGTCGGCCGGCGTGGACGTCATCTACGGAACGGTCCGACTGATCGAGCGCGACGAGGAGACGTTCCTACCGTGGGCGCGCGAGTCGTGGGCCTGCGTGATCTTCAATCTGCACACCGTCCACACCGCGGACGGGCTCGAGCGCTCGGCGGCCGCGTTTCGGCGCCTGATCGACCACGCGGCCGCGCTGGGCGGGAGCTACTTCCTGACGTACCACCGCTGGGCGACGGCGGACCAGCTCGAGGCCTGTCATCCGCGCATCCGCGACTTCCTCGCCCAGAAACGGGCCTACGACCCGGACGAGCGCTTCCAGAGCGACTGGTATCGCCACTACCGCGATGCGCTCGCCTAGCCTGGTTCGCGCGTTCGTCCTCGCCTCGGTCGTTCTCGACGTGCCGGTGCTCGGGCGCGCGGTTCGAGCGGTGACGCGGGAGCCCGTCGTCGAGCAGACCGAGCTCGACGGCGTGCCGGTCGAGGTCGTCCGACCACCCGGCCGAGGGCCCTGGCCCGCGTGGCTCTTCGTGAACGGCGCGCATCCCGAACGACGGCGCGAGCCCGTCGTCATCCGGCTCTCGCATGGGCTCGCCCGCGCCGGCTACCTCGTCTTCGTCCCCGACGTCCCCGGGCTCGGCGACGGGACGATCACGGATCGCACGATCGAGGCGACGTTCGCTGTCACGGAACAGGCCGTCGCGCGGCCCGACGTGGCGGCGAACCGCGTCGCGCTCATCGGAGCGTCGACCGGGGCCGGGCTCGCGCTCCTGGCGGCGGCTCAGCCCGGCCTGGCCGAGCGCGTGTCCGTCGTCGCCGCCGTGGCCCCGTTCGCCGATCTAGAGAAGATGGTCTGTCTCGCCACCACCGGCCGGTACGCGGAGAGCGGCGTGTTCACGTCCTACGAGGTGACCGAGCTCCACCGGCGGGTTGTGGCGCGCTCGCTCGTCGCGACGATCGACGGTGACGAGCGCGCGGTCCTCGTTTCCGCGCTCGATCGCGCCGACAGGGAGCGCATCGACCCGGTTGCCGCCCTTCCGGTTGCGGACGACGACCTCTCCGCCGAGGCGCAGGCAGTGCTCCGGCTCCTCCGCAACGACGACCCTGAGCGCTTCGGGGACTTCTACCGGTCGTTGCCCGAACCCGCCCGCGCCCTGCTCGGGCGCCTCTCACCGCTCCGCGACGGCCGCCAGATCACGGCCCCGGTCGAGCTCGTAGTCCCGCCGACCGACGTGTACTTCCCCGCCGGGGAGGCAAACGCCCTGGCGGAGGCGCTGCCGAACGTGCGTCTCACGGTCACGGGGACCCTGGATCACACCCGGCCGAAGCTGTCGCTGCACGCCCTTCGCGACGGGCGCACGTTCCTCGGGTTCGTCGTCCGCGGGCTCTCGCAGGCCGGATGATGGTCACGAAGGTCGTCCTCGTGGCGACGCTCGTCGCGACGATCCTCGTTCTCGGGGAGGTCCTGCGTCGCGGCGACCTCGAGGCCGCGGAGACGGCCGGATTCCTCGCCTTCTTCGGCTTGCTCTTCCTCGTTCGCGTGGTCGGCCAGATCCTCGTGGCCCTGCGGGCCCCTGCGTGGCTGCCGCCCATGGACGAGTGGAATCTGTCGCCGTACCACCTGCTCCTGCCGGCCCAGCTGGCGATCCTCGGCGTGATGGCGTGGCTCGTGTACGACCTCGCGCGGGATGCCGGCCCCCTGGCCGAGCAGCGGCGCGGACTCGGGGTGCTCCTGATCGGGTTCAGTGCCGTCTACGCGGGCTCGATGGTCGTGCGGTACGGCGTCCGCATGCGCCGTCGTCCGGAGGCGCGCTGGTTCGGAGGCGCGGTCCCGATCGTCTTCCACCTCGTGCTGGCGGCCTTCCTCTTCACATGGGGGCGGTACAACGTCTCGGGCTGAGGTCGTGGTCGTCGGTGCCGGCGCGTCCGGGCTCGCGGCCGCCGCTGCGCTCCGGCGACGGGGACGTGCGGTGGTCGTTCTCGAACGGGACGAACGCGTCGGCGAGCGGTGGGCGTCGCGCTACGACCGGCTCCGTCTCCACACCGTGCGGCGGTTCTCGGGCCTCCCGTACCGACCGCTCCCGCGCTCGTACCCGCGTTACGTGCCGAAGGATCTCTTCGCCCGCTACCTCGCGGAGTACGCCGCTGCGCTCGAGCTCGACGTTCGCACAGGAGTGACGGTGGAAGAGGTCGTCCCCGACGGCGACGGATGGGTTGCTCGCACCGCGCAGGAGGACGTTCCCGCCCGTGCCGTGGTGGTCGCCACCGGGAGACACAACGAGCCGTTCCTGCCGGACTGGCCGGGGCAGGATGCGTTCCACGGGCGGTTCCTGCACTCGGAGGCGTATCGGTCCGGCAGCGAGTTCGCCGGGCGCCGTGTCCTCGTCGTCGGGCTCGGGAACAGCGGCGCCGAGATCGCCGCCGATCTCGTCGAGAGCGGCGCGGCGCGCGTGGCGGTCTCGGTGCGCACGCCTCCTCCGATCACGTCGCGCGAGATCGCGGGAATCCCGGTCCAGATCTTCGGCCTGTTGCTGCACCCGCTGCCGGCGCCGCTCGTCGACCGGGTGGGTGCCGTCCTGCGTCGGCTCGGAACCGGGGACCTGCGGCCCTACGGACTCGCCGCGGAGGAATGGGGCCCGTTCGCGGCGCGGCGCCCGCCGGTCATCGATGTCGGGTTCCTTCACGAGTTGAAGGCTGGACGGGTCGACGTTCGCCCGGCGCTTGCGTCCTTGACGATCGATGGCGCGACGTTCACGGACGGCAGGGAGGAAAGCTTCGACGTCGTTGTCGCGGCCACGGGCTTCCGAACCGGCCTTGGCCGTCTTCTGGACGTCCCCGACCTGCTCGACGACCTCGGCCAGCCTCGGCAGGAGGCGGCCCCGGCGGGACTCTTCTTCGCGGGCTTCGCAGAATCGCCGCG
The DNA here is from genome assembly GCA_963696365.1 of uncultured Actinomycetes bacterium. Lineage (GTDB taxonomy): Bacteria > Actinomycetota > Thermoleophilia > Gaiellales > Gaiellaceae > CAVOKD01. The sequence continues at coordinate 44,681 of CAVOKD010000006.1, read as the reverse complement.
AGGCCAGCTCTTCGACTCGAGCCGCGGTGCGCCGCGTCTCGCGGCAACCGTCGACGCGTATCTCGGAGGGCGGTAGCCCGCGCGCTCGATCCATTTGCGGGCGCAACGAGATCCGTGCGAGGATCGGGGAGGCGATGCGGAAGCTCCAGACGCAGGGCGTCCACCACATCACGCTCGTCGGGCGCGAACCGGCGAGACGTCGATCGGGTTCTGGGAGGGCGTGCTCGGGATGCCGTTCGTCTTCGAGCAGCCGAACCTCGACAACGAGTCGGAGAGCCACCTCTACTTCGACCCCGGCGACGGGCGTCTGATCACCGTCTTCACGAACGAGGAGCGTGAGCCGGACCCGACGCGCACCTCGACGGACATCGGCACCGTGCACCACATCGCGTTCGACGTCTCGCAGGCGACGTTCTGGCAGGTGGTCGAGCGGCTCGACGAGCGCGGCATTCGCCACTCGGGCCCGAAGGACCGCGGCTTCATGGACTCGATCTACTTCGAGGACCCGCTCGGCCTCCTGATCGAGCTCGCGTCGTACCGCTTCGTCCCGCCGCACGGCTTCACGCACCCGGAGGTGCTGCTCGAGGCGCACAAGCTCCGGGTCGAGCGCGGCGACTACAACATCGACCGCACGCACCTCGCGGACGCGATCGAGATCCTCGCGACGCGTTCCCGCGAATCCCTCTCCGACGACCGTTCCCCGCAAGACCCCTACAGGCGATAGGAGGAGTCATGGCTGCGCACACGATCAACATCCTCAAGCCGAGCGTGAACAACCTGAGCGTCCGGGTCTTCGTCCGGGCCGCCGACCTCGACTTCGAGGAGCAGGACGTCTGGGGGTCGACGACGAGCCCGGAGTACATGGCGAAGTACCCCGCGCACCTGACGCCGACGCTCGAGGCGGAGGGCCTGCCGCGCGGGGCGCTCGGCGAGAGCTGCGCGATCATGGCCTACCTCTGCAACAAGCACGGCCTCGAGGACTTCTACCCCTCGGACCCCGGCCGGCGGGCGATGATCGACAACGCGAACTTCTACTTGATCGGGACGCTCTACCCGCTGCTCGCGCGCGCGACGTACCCGACGCTCGACTTCGGGCAGTACCCGGGCGAGGTCGCGACGGCGCCGGACGCCACGGACGAGATGAAGGCCAGGGCCGCGAAGGACGCGGAGGCGGCGCTCGCCGACCCGCTCGAGGTGTTCAACACGTTCTTCCTCGACGGCAAGCCGTTCATCGGCGGCGACCACCCGTCGATCGCGGACATCCGCTTCGCGGCGACGCTCGAGTTCCTGCGCTCGATCGACTACCCGTTCCCGCAGTGGGCGGACGACTTCATGGCCCGGATCGAGGACAACCTCGGCGCGGCGTACACCGAGCCGGCGGCCGACGTGCGCGGCTACGTCGCGAGCGTGAAGGGCTAGCCGGGACGCGCGCCGCCCGCGCCGGCGCTGGTTTCCTACCGGCGTGACGCTGCTCGCCGACGTCGTCGCCGCCTCGGGCGAGGTGGCCGCCACGAGCTCGCGCTCGGCCAAGGTCGCGATCCTGGCCGGGCTCCTGCGCCGGCTCGAGCCGGAGGAGGTCGCGGCCGCGACCGGGTTCCTCGCGGGCGTCCCGCGGCAGGGCCGCGTCGGCGTCGGCTACGCGTCGGTCTACGGCCTCGAGCACGGGACGGCCGATCGAGCCCTCGCTGACCGTCGCCGACCTCGACGGCGCGATCGACGCGGTGCAGGCGGCGACCGGGCCCGGCTCCGGCGGCGGCGCGGGCGGCGATCCTCGGCGACCTGCTCGGCGCGAGCGACCGAGCCGGAGGCGGCGTTCGTGAAGCGGCTTCTCACCGGCGAGCTCCGGCAGGGCGCCCTCGCGGGCGTGATGGTCGACGCGGTCGCGAAGGCGGCCGAGGTCCCCGGCGAGGCGGCGCGGCGCGCGTTCATGCTCTCGGGCGACCTGACCCGGACGGCGGCGATCGCGCTCGCCGACGGCGAGGACGGCCTGCGCGCCGTCGGCTTCGAGCTCTTCCGGCCGGTGCTGCCGATGCTCGCGTCCACCGCCGCGAGCTGCCGCCGAGGCGGTGGCCGGCTTCGAGCGCGCATCGGTCGAGTGGAAGCTGGACGGGATCCGGATCCAGATCCACCGCCGCGGGGACGAGGTGGCCGTCTACACGCGCAACGGCAACGACATCACCCACGCGCTGCCCGGGATCGTCGCCGCCGTGCGCGAGCTGCCGGTGCGGCAGGCCGTGCTCGACGGCGAGGCGCTCTGGATGAGCGAGGACGGGCCCGCCGCGTTCCAGGACACCGTCTCGCGGATCGACGCCGAGGCGGCGCCCGAGGGGATCGTCACGTTCCTGTTCGACCTCCTCCACGTCGACGGCGAGGACCTGCTGGACACGCCGCTCGAGGAGCGCGCAGCGCGGCTCCAGGCCGTCGCGCCGCAGCACGTGATCCCGCGCACGCTGACCTCCGATCCGGCCGAGGGCGAGCGCGTGCTCGCGGAGGCGCTGGCCGCCGGGCACGAGGGCGTGGTCGTGAAGGACGCGGCCTCGCCGTACGTCGCGGGCCGCCGCGGCAAGGCGTGGCGCAAGGTCAAGCCGGTGCAGACGTACGACCTCGTCGTGCTCGGCGCGGAGTGGGGCCACGGCCGCCGGCAGGGCCGGCTCTCCAACCTCCACCTCGGCGCGCGCGACCCGGCCACGGGCGGGTTCGCGATGGTCGGCAAGTGCTTCAAGGGCCTGACCGACGAGCTGCTCGCGTGGCAGACGGAGGAGCTGCTCGCGCGGGAGACGGAGCGGCGCGGGATCGCGGTGCTCGTCCGGCCCGAGCTCGTGGTCGAGATCGCGCTCGACGGCGTCCAGGCCTCGACGCGCTACCCGGGCGGCGTCGCGCTCCGCTTCGCGCGCGTGAAGCGCTACCGGCCGGACAAGCGCGCCGACGAGGCGGACACGATCGACGACCTGCGCGCCTTGCTGCCGCGGCGCTGAGCGTCCGCGGCCGGGGCCTCGAGCGGCGGCACGGTCCGCCGCCCGGGCGCCGGGTGCCGCTGCCCGCTCGCGCCGCATCGCGCCTTCCTGGCGGACGGCGACGAAGACCGAGCCGACGATCAGCGCGGCGCCGATCGCCACCGCGACCGAGAGCCGCTCGCCGAGGAAGATCGCGCCGAGGGCGATCGCCACGACCGGGTTCACGTACTGATGGGTGACGACGGTCGAGATCGGGGCGTTCTTCAGCAGCCACGCGTAGGCGCTGAAGGCGACGAGCGAGCCGACGAACGCGAGGTAGAGCCAGGCGAGGACGGCGTGCGCCGTGAACGCGCCCGAATGGACGTCGCCCGCCTCGCCGACGGCCAGGCCGAGCACGACGAGGAACGTCCCGGCGCTCAGCATCTCCCACGTCGTCGCGACGAAGCTGTCGGTCGGCACGGGCAGCCGCTGCCCGAAGAACGAGCCGAGCGACCAGGACACCGTCGCGCCGACCATGATCACGAGCCCGAGCGTGCTCGACGCGCCGTCCCCGCCCGGGACGACGACGAGCGCGAGCCCGGCGAGGCCGGCCAGCACCGAGAGCTGCGTCGCGCGGGCGACGCGCTCCCGGAAGACCGTCCGCAGGAGGATGATCTGGAGCGGGACGGTGCCGGCGATCATCGCCGCGACGCTCGAGTCGATCCGCGTCTCCGCGAGCGCCACGACGCCGACGCCGAGCCCGAGCAGCGCGATTCCGACGAGCGCCGACGAGCCGAGCTCGCTGCGCGACACGCGGATGTCGCGCCCTGTCGCGAGCAGGATCGCGGCCAGCACGATGCCGGCGAGCAGGAAGCGGCCGCCGGTCGAGAGGAACGGCGGCAGGGTCTCGACCGAGACCTTGATCGCGAGGTAGGTCGAGCCCCAGACCAGGTAGACGGTCCAGAGCGCGACGAGGAGCTTCCAGCGGGCGGGCGCGGCCACGACTAGGAAAACGACCCGCGGCGGCGGACGATTCCGCCCGGGTCACCAGACGACGAACTGGCTCCCGGGCTGGCGTCCGCTCGGCACTCGTTCCGTCTCCATGGTCGTCTCGCCGGGCCGCCAGACGCGCGCCGTCCCGTCGGACAGGACGATCACGCGCCCGTCCTGCGTCCACTCGACGTCGGTGGCCTTGGGCACGAGCCGTGCCGGCATCCCGGGCAGGTGCTGCCAGCCGCCGGTGCGCGTGTCGAGCAGCCAGAGGTCGAGCCGATGCGGGCGAGTACCGCGCGAAGCCGACGACGGCGTGCCGGCCGTCCGGCGAGCCGCTGACGTCGGCGAGCGCGAAGCCGCGCCTGCTCGGCCAGTCGAGTCGTCGGTTCGCGCGGGTGCGCATGTCGTGCAGGACGAGCGGCGTGCTGGGCCCGGCGCCGCTCAGGACGAGGTTGCCCACGACCGGCCGCGCGTAGGGATCGGCGAAGCGCCGTACGTCGCCGTCTCGCTCGATCACCGCGCTGTGGGCGTTGCGGCCGAGCGCGCCGGACGAGCTGACGAAGAGTCCGGCCGGCAGGTCGGCGACCAGGCCGAGCCGGCAACCGACCAGGATCGGCGCGCCGCGCGCCCGCCCGGCGAGGTCGATCTCGGCGAGCAGGCAGCGGTCAGGGCCACCCCTGCGCCGCTGCAGGAGCCAGGCGCCGCGCCCATCCTGCGACGGCACCGCCTGGAGCGCCGTGGCCAACCGGGTGGCGGAGGTCGTCCCGTGCCGGAGGACGTAGACGCCGATGTCGCGGCAGCCGGGGCAGAAGCGGTAGGCGAGAAGGAGCGCGTCCTGCCCGACGGCGGCGACGCCGACGCTCCGGTCGCCGCCGGTCGGCAGGCCGGAGACGCGCGCGGTTGTCCTGTCGTCCACGTCGAGCACGAACGGCGCCGGAGTGTCCGCGACGAGGAGGCGAAGGCCGGCCTCGGGCTGGACGGCCGCGCCGGGCCGGCTCGGCGACGACGACTCGGCGACCGACGTGGGCCCGTTCGCCCGCTGCTGCCAGAGCGCCGCCCCGACGGCCGCCGCGGCGACGACGAGGGCGGCGGCGAGCACGAGGCCGCGCCTCGGCGCTGCGAGCAGACGGCCCCTGTCCCGAGGTCCGGTCGTGTCGACCATCTGCGCGGGTACGCCGCGAGACGGCTCCGAGGTTCCGTTCAGCGCTCGGCGAGCACCGCGGCGACCTCCTCGAGGCTCGCCAGGTTGTGGCCACTCGCGAAGACGTCCACGTGGGGGAGCGCCGCGTGCATGCCCCGCGCCAGCGGCTCGTAGGCAGGATCCTCCTGCAGCGGGTTCAGCCAGATCACCCGGTGCGCCAGCCGCGAAAGCCTCGCCATCTGTGCGGCGAGGAGGTCCGGGTCGCCCACGTCGAGGCCGTCCGAGCAGATGACGACCTCGGCGCCGCGCGCGAGACCCCGGTGGCCGTACTCGTCCAGGAGGCGCTTCAGCGAGTCGCCGATCCGCGTGCCGCCGTTCCAGTCGACCACCTCCGCGGCCGCACGGTCGAGCGCCTCGTCGAGCTCGGCCGTCGCGAGGGCCCGCGTGACCCGGGTGAGCCGGGTGCCGAAGCAGAACGCCTCGAAGCGGCGGTCGCTGCGCAGGACGGCGTGGGAAAACATGAGCAACGCGCGCGAGTAATCGGCCATCGAGCCGGACACGTCGAGCACGAGCACGAGCCGCCGCGGCCGGACGCGGCGCGTGCGCCAGGCGCGGTCGAGCGGCTCTCCGCCCGTACGGAACGAGCGCCGGAGCGTCCGCCGCAGGTCCGGCTTCCCCTTGCGGGCGGCGACGGTGCGGCGCGTGCGGCGAGGCGGGACGGCGACCGGCACGCGGGCCATCAGCACGGCGATCTCGGCCAGCTCCTCCGGTGAGCAGCGGGCGAAGCTCTTCTCCCGCAGAACCTCGATCGAACTGGCGAGGCCGAGGTCGATCTCCTGCTCGCGGACGGGGCCGACCACGCGAACACGCACAGACGCACGCGTTTCCGGCTCGCCGAAGAACGCCCCGAAAACCCGGTCGTAGATTGGGACGTCCTGCGGGCGGCCGAGGAGTGTCGCGCGGCCCGCCCAGTAGAGATCCCGCGGGCCAAGGAGCGCGGTGGCTCGGCAGAAGGTCTCGATCCGGCCGGTCCCGACGGGGAGTCCCTCGTCGCGGAGCGCCCGGCCGAAGGCGGTGAGGCTCTCGGTCGCGTCAGTCACGCGCGAGCTCGGGCAGCTCGGCCTCGACGCGGCGCTGGTCGTCGTGGTTCTTCACGGCCCAGCCGAGCGTCTGGCGCGCGGGCTCGCCGTCGACGGCCGGCGCGCCGAGCAGCGAGAGCGCGGTCGCCCAGTCGATCGCCTCGGCCACGCCCGGCGGCTTCACCAGGTCGAGCTCGCGCAGGCGGCCGACCGTCGCCGCGACCGAGCGCGCCAGCTCCTCGGAGACGCCCGGCGCGCGGAGCCGGACGATCTCGACCTCGCGCTCGAGCTCCGGGAAGTCGATCCAGTGGTAGAGACAGCGGCGCTTGAGCGCGTCGTGCAGCTCGCGCGTTCGGTTCGACGTGATCACGACCGCGGGCGGCGACTCGGCGGCGATCGTCCCCAGCTCCGGCACCGTCACCGTGTAGTCGGAGAGCACCTCGAGCAGGAACGCCTCGAACTCGTCGTCGGCCCGGTCGAGCTCGTCGACGAGGAGCACGGCCTGCGAGCCGGCGCGGATCGCGTGCAGGAGCGGCCGCTCGAGCAGGAACTCCGGCCCGTAGAGCTCCGCGACGCGTTCCTGCGGGTCGAGCTCGCCCGCCTGGAGCGCCCGCGCGTAGAGGAGCTGGCGCGCGTAGTCCCACTCGTAGAGCGCCTGCGCGGCGTCGATTCCCTCGTAGCACTGGAGCCGGATCAGCTCGGCGCCGAGGATGCGCGCGAGCGTCTTGCCGACCTCGGTCTTGCCGACCCCCGCCTCGCCCTCGAGGAGCAGCGGCCGGCCCATGGAGAGCGAAAGGAAGATCGCCGTCGCAAGCCCGCGGTCGGGCAAATAGGACTCCGCCGCGAGGGAGCGCTCGACCGCATCGACGGAATCCGGGCGCACCGCCACATCGTAGGCAACGCAAGGATGTGGCGAGCGATGCGACGGGGGCGTATTCTCGTCGGCGCAGGGTCCTTGAGCGGACAAGGAGGCGGCAAATGTACCCCGCAGGCTTCGAGTACTTCGCACCGGCGACGCTCGAGGAGGCGGGCGAGATCCTTGAACGCTACGGCGACGAGGGGAAGGTGCTCGCCGGCGGGATGAGCCTGGTCCCGTTGATGAAGCTCCGCTTCGCGTCGCCGCGCGCGCTCGTCGACGTGAACGGCATCGAGGAGCTCGGCGGGCTCGGCGAGGAGGACGGCGGCCTCCGGATCGGGGCGCTCGTCCGGCACACGGAGTGCGAGCGGTCGGATCTGCTGCAGGGGCGCTTCGGCGCCCTCGGCGACGCGGCGCCGCAGATCTCCGACCCGGTCGTCCGCAACCGCGGGACGGTCGGCGGCTCGCTGGCCCACGCCGACCCCCAGGGTGACTGGGGCTCGGTGATGATGGCGGTCGGGGCCGAGGTCGTCGCACGCGGCCCGGGCGGGACGAGGACGATCCCCGCGCGCGAGCTCTTCCACGGCCCGTTCACGACCTCGCTCGCGCCGAACGAGATCCTCACGGAGGTGCGGGTCCCCGACCCGGGGCCGAAAGCCGGAGGGACGTACCTGAAGCTCGAGCGGCGCGTGGGCGACTTCGCCACGGTCGGCGTCGCCGTCCACGTCTCCTTCTCGAACGGCACCGTCGGGCGCGCCGGGATCGGGCTGACCGCCGTCGGGCCGACGAATATCGTCGCGACGTCCGCCGAGGAGGCGCTCGCGGGCGCCACCCTCGACGACGAGGCGATTCGCGAGGTCGGCGCGGCTCGCCGCCGAGGATGCGCAGCCGCGCGACGACCACCGTGGCACGGCCGAGTACAAGCGAAGCGTCGTCCGGGTCTACGTCGAGCGAGCGCTCCGGACGATCGCCGAAGGGAGGAGCGATGGCTGAGGCAACAGCTGTGCACGAGGCCGTGATCACCCGCCCCGTGACGGTCACGGTCAACGGACGGCCGCGCTCCGAGCTGGTCGAGACGCGCCTTCTGCTCGCGCACTTCCTGCGCGGGACGCTCGGCCTGACGGGCACGCACATCGGGTGCGACACGTCGAGCTGCGGCGCCTGCACCGTGCTGCTCGACGGCGTCCCGGTGAAGTCCTGCACGATCTTCGCCGTCCAGGCCGACGGACACGAGGTCACGACCGTCGAAGGACTGGCCGGCCCCGAGGGCCTGCACCCGATCCAGGAGGCATTCCGCGAGGAGCACGGCCTTCAGTGCGGGTTCTGCACGCCCGGAATGATGCTGACGGCGAGCGTGCTGCTCGAGCAGAACCCGGATCCCAGCGAGGAGGAGATCCGCTGGGCGCTCTCCGGCAACGTCTGCCGCTGCACCGGCTACCAGAACATCGTCAAGGCGGTCCAGCATGCCGCCGGCACGATCGCGGGAGGGAAGTGATGGCGACCACCGAGATCCGCGGCATCGGCCACTCCGTCAAGCGCCAGGAGGACGAGCGCTTCATCCGGGGCCGGGGCAACTACGTCGACGACGTCGTCCTGCCGGGGATGCTCCACCTGGAGTTCCTCCGCAGCCCGTACGCGCACGCGCGCATCACCTCGATCGACACGACGGCGGCCTCGGCCGTGCCGGGCGTCGTCGCCGTCGTCACGGGCGAGCTGCTCGCCCAGCACAACCTCGCGTGGATGCCGACGCTTTCGGGCGACACGCAGGCGGTGCTCGCGACCGACAAGGTCCGCTTCCAGGGCCAGGAGATCGCGGCCGTGATCGCGGAGTCCCCGTACATCGCGAAGGACGCGGTCGAGCTGATCGACGTCGACTACGAGCCGCTGCCGGCGATCACGTCGCCGCAGCAGGCGCTCGCGGACGGCGCGCCGGTCATCCGGGACGAGAAGGAGGGCCAGACCGACAACTCGATCTACCACTGGGAGGCCGGCGACAAGGAGGCGACCGACCGCGCCTTCGCGGAGGCGGACAAGGTCGTCGAGCTCGACACCTTCTACCCGCGCTGCCATCCCTCGCCGCTCGAATGCTGCGGCTGCGTCGCGGACGTGAACCCGGCCACCGGCAAGACGACGATCTACATGACGTCGCAGGCCCCGCACGCGCACCGGACGCTCTTCGCGCTCGTCGCCGGGCTCCCCGAGCACAAGATCCGGATCATCTCGCCGGACATCGGCGGCGGCTTCGGCAACAAGGTGCCGATCTACCCCGGCTACGTGGTCGCGACCGCGGCCTCGCTCCTGATCGGCCAGCCGGTCAAGTGGAGCGAGGACCGGACCGGGAACCTGATCTCCACCGGGTTCGCGCGGGACTACCACATGCACGGCGAGCTGGCCCTGAAGGAGGGCCGGATCACGGGCCTGCGCGTGAAGATGCTCTCCGACAACGGCGCGTTCTTCGCGGACGCGCAGCCGACGAAATGCAAGGCCGGGCTCTTCCACATCGTCACCGGCTCCTACGACATCCCGGCCGCGCACGTCGAGACGGACGGCGCGTACACGAACAAGGCGCCCGGCGGCGTCGCCTACCGGTGCTCGTTCCGCGTCACCGAGGCCTCGTACCTGATCGAGCGCCTGGTGCAGACGGCGGCCTACGAGACGGGGATCGACCCGGTCGAGTTCCGACGGCGCAACTTCATCAAGCCGGATCAGTTCCCGTACAAGTCGGCCACCGGGTTCGAGTACGACTCCGGCGACTACGAGAAGGCGCTCGACCTCGCGCTCGAGAAGCTCGGCTACGAGGACCTCCGGCGCGAGCAGGCCGAGGCGCGCGAGCAGGGCAAGCTGATCGGGATCGGGATCGCGTCGTTCACGGAGGTCGTGGGCGCCGGCCTCGGCTCCGAGTACCAGATCGCCGGCCTGCGCATGAACGACGGGGCCGAGCTCCGCATCCATCCAACCGGCAAGGCCGTCCTCAAGCTGAGCGCCAAGTCGCAGGGCCAGGGCCACGAGACGACGTTCGCGCAGATCGTCGCCGAGGAGCTCGGTCTCCAGCCGGAGGACATCGAGGTCCAGGAAGGCGACACCGACAACACGCCCTACGGGCTCGGGACCTACGCGAGCCGCTCGACCCCGGTCTCCGGCGCTGCGACCGCGATGGTGGCCCGCCGGGTCAGGGGGAAGGCCCAGAAGATCGCAGCGCACGTGCTCGAGGCGTCCCCGGACGACATCGAGTGGGCGGACGGGCAGTTCCGCGTCAAGGGCGCGCCCGAGAAGGCGACCACCATCCAGGACGTCGCCTTCGCGGCCTACACGAACGTCCCGCACGGGCTCGAATGCGGTCTCGAGGCCGTCTACTACTACGACCCGCCCAACATGACCTATCCGTTCGGGTCGTACGCGGTCGTGGTCGAGGTCGATCGCGGCACCGGCGCCTGGAAGGTGCGCCGCGTGGTCGCCGTCGACGACTGCGGCGTCCGGATCAACCCGATGATCGTCGAGGGCCAGATCCACGGCGGCCTGGCGGAGGGCTTCGCGATCGCCGCGATGGAGCTGATCACGTTCGACGAGGACGGCAACTGCATCGGGGCCAACTTCATGGACTACCTGCTCCCGACCTCGTGGGAGACGCCCTCGTTCGAGCTGGGCGAGACGGTCACGCCGTCGCCGCACCACCCGATCGGGGCGAAGGGGATCGGCGAGTCCGCAACGGTCGGCTCGCCGGCCGCGTACGTGAACGCGGTCGTCGACGCGCTCGCCCACGCGGGCGTGCGGAATCTCGAGATGCCCGTCACCTCCGACAAGGTGTGGGCGGCGCTCCAGGAGGCGGGTCTCGCCGAGTGACGAACGTGCTCGTGGAGGCCGGCCGGCTCGCCGCGGAAGGGCGACCGTTCGCGCTCGCCACCGTCGTGGACGTCGAGCGCCCGGCGTCGGCGCGCCGCGGCGACCGCGCGCTCGTCACGCCGGACGGTGCGCTCCACGGCTGGGTCGGCGGCGCGTGCACGGAGTCGACCGTCGTCCGCGAGGGGCTCGCAGCGCTTGCCGACGGCGAGGCCCGGGTGGTGCGCGTCGAGGGCGGCTGCGCGTCGGAGGGGACGATCGAGCTGCTCGTCGAGCCGCAGGTCCCGGCCCCGCTCCTCGCCGTCGTGGGAGATGGCCCGGCGGCGCGGACGCTCGCCGAGCTGGCGCGGACGCTCGGCTGGCGGGTCGCGCGGGAGCTGGACGAGAACGCCGACGCGGTCGTCGTCGCCTCGATGGGCCAGGGCGACGAGAACACGCTCCAGGCGGCGCTCGCCGGCGGGGCCGGGTACGTGGGCCTCGTCGCGAGCGCGAAACGCGGGGCGGCGGTGCTCGTCGACCTGCGCGCGCGGGGCGTGGACGAGGAGTCGCTCGCGCGCGTCCGCTGCCCGGCCGGACTCGACCTGGGGCCTTCGACGCAGGAGGAGATCGCCGTCGCGATCCTCGCCGAGCTCGTCGCCTGGCGGCACACGCGCCCCGCCTCTCCTCTCGATGCGGTCGCGCCGTCGGCCGAGGCGGTCGACCCGGTCTGCGGGATGACGGTCGCGATCACGCCCGCTGCGATCTCTCTCGAGCACGACGGGACGACCTACTACTTCTGCTGTGCCGGATGCCGCGCCAGCTTCGAGCGCGAGCCGGGCCGCTACCTCGGCGCGCGCATGTGAGGGACGTCCTCGACACCCTCGCCCGGTGGGCGGCCGCCGGGACGCCGGTGGCGACCGCCACGGTCGTCTCGACCGAGCGCTCGGCGCCCCGCGACCCCGGCGCCGTTCTCGCGGTCTCGGAAAGCGGCGACGTGGCCGGCTCGGTCACGGGTGGCTGCGTCGAGCCGGCGGTCTTCGCCGAGGCGCGCGAGGTGCTCGCGGGCGGCGAGCCGCGTCTGCGGACGTACGGGATCGCGGACGAGGAGGCGTTCGAGGTCGGCCTCCCGTGCGGCGGGACGGTGCACATCTTCGTCGACGCGCTCGACCCGGCCCTCGTGGAGCCGCTCCAGGAGGCGATCGCCGCCGAGCGGCCCGTCGCCCGCGTCGTGCCCGTGTCCGGCCCGAACGCCGGTGCCGAGCGGCTCGTCTACGCCGACGAGCCCGCCGGGGACGACGTCGCCCGCGCCGCGCAGGAGCTGCTCGCGGCGGGCGACACCGGCCTCGTGAAGGTCGGCGACGAGGAGGTCTTCGTCGACGCGTTCGCGCCCCGGCCGAACATGTACGTCTTCGGCGCCGTCGACCACGCCGCCGCCCTCGCGGAGATCGGGCGGTTCCTCGGCTTCCGCGTGACCGTCTGCGACGCGCGCGCCCGCTTCGTCACCCCGGAGCGCTTCCCGATGGCGGACGAGCTCGTCGTCGAGTGGCCCGACCGGTTCCTCGAGCAGGCGCCCGTTGACGAGCGCACGGCGATCTGCGTCCTCACGCACGACCACAAGTTCGACGTCCCGGCGCTCAGGGTCGCGCTCGGGACGCCGGCCGGCTACATCGGCGCGATGGGCAGCCGCCGCACGAACGAGGACCGCACCGAGCGACTCCGCGCCGAGGGCGTCACGGACGAGGAGCTCGCCCGCCTCCATGCCCCGATCGGCCTCAAGATCGGCTCGCGCTCGCCGCAGGAGGTCGCCGTGGCGATCGCGGCCCAGATCGTGCAGGTGCTCCGCTCCCCCAAGCCCGAGGAGGCCCTCACGCGATGAGGATCGAGAACTCGTTCACGGTCGACGCCCCGCCGGAGAAGGCGTGGGCGCTGCTGATGGACATCCCTAGCGTCGTCCCCTGCATGCCCGGGGCGACGCTCGACGAGACGGTCGACGACTCGCACTGGAAGGCGACCATGCAGGTGAAGATCGGGCCGATCGGGCTGACGTTCGCCACCGACGTCGAGCGGACGGAGGCCGACGAGTCCGCCCGCAAGGTGACGCTCGCCGCCAACGCTCGCGAGACGCGCAACCGCGGGCGGGCGAGCGCGACGATCGAGTCGGCGCTCGCGCCGGAGGACGGGAGGACGCGTGTCGACATCGCAACCGACCTGACCCTCTCGGGCTCGGTGGCGCAGTACGGCCGCGGGATGATCGAGGACATCTCGTCGCAGATGTGCTCGAGCTTCGCGTCGTGCCTCGAGGCCCAGCTCGGCGAATCGCCGGAGGAGGCGGAGGCGGCCGTCGCGTCGCAGTCGAAGCCGATCTCCGGCATCTCGCTCTTCTTCGGGTCGCTGGCACGGCGGATCAAACGGCTCTTCGGAAGGAGGACCACGTGAAACAGGTCGCAGTCACGGTGAACGGAGCGCGCCACGAGGCCGAGGTCGAGCCGCGGCAGCTCCTCGTCTATTTCCTGCGCGAGCAGCTCGGCCTGACCGGGACGGTGGTCGGCTGCGACACGTCCTCGTGCGGCGCCTGCACCGTCCTCCTCGACGGCGAGTCCGTGAAGTCGTGCACGGTGCTCGCCGTCCAGGCTGACGGAGCGGACGTGACGACGATCGAGGGCCTGGCCTCGAACGGCGAGTTTCACCCGATCCAGCAGGCATTCCACGAGCAGCACGCGCTCCAGTGCGGCTTCTGCACGCCGGGGATGGTGCTCGCAACCGTCAGCCTGCTGGCCGAGAACCCGAGCCCGAGCGACGACGAGATCCGCATCGCGCTCGAGGGCAACCTCTGCCGCTGCACGGGCTACCAGAACATCGTCAAGGCCGTTAAGGCCGCGGCCGCATAGGAGGGCGAGATGGCGACCACCGAAGCACAGACGCCTTATATCGGCGCCCGGGTCGAGCGCAAGGAGGACGCACGCCTCCTCCGCGGCGAGACGCGCTGGGTCGACAACATGACCCTCCCCGGGATGCTCTGGATGGCGGTCGTGCGCAGCCCGTTCGCGCACGCGACGATCAAGAACGTCGACCTGTCCAACGCTCTCGCGGCGGACGGCGTCGTGGCGGCGTTCTCGGGCGCCGACCTGGCCGACGAATGGTCGGGCTCGCTTCCGTGCGCATGGCCCGTGACCGGCGACTGCCGCATTCCCCAGCACCGGCCGCTGACCACGGACAAGGCGCGCTACGCGGGCGACGGCGTCGCCGTCGTCGTGGCCGAGAGCCGTGCCCTCGCGAAGGACGCCGTCGACCTCGTCGAGGTCGACTACGAGCCGCTTCCCGCCGTCACCGACGTCGGGGAGGCGGTGAGCGACTCGGCGCCGCTCGTTCACGACGAGTACGAGGAGAACCGTGCCTACACCTGGCCGCTGCAGACCGGCGAGGTCGACCGGCTCTTCTCCGAGGCGGCCGTCACGGTCAAGGAGCACTACCGCCAGCAGCGGCTGATCCCCAATGCGATCGAGCCGCGGAGCGTCCTCGTGCAGCCGGTGCTCGCGACGGACGAGTACACGATGTGGTCGGCGACGCAGGTCCCCCACATCGCGCGGGTGACGCTTTCCGGCACGACCGGGATCCCGGAGACGAAGCTCCGCGTCATCGCCCCGGACGTCGGCGGCGGGTTCGGCTCGAAGCTCAACGTCTACGCGGAGGAGGCCCTCTGTCTCGTGGTCGCGCGGCGGCTCGGGCTTCCGATCAAGTGGACCGAGGAACGCTCCGAGGCGTACCTGGCGACCATCCACGGCCGCGACGTCCTGCAGGAGATCGAGCTCGCGGCGACCGCCGAGGGGAAGATCACCGCCGTCCGCGTGCGGCTGACCGCCGCCATGGGCGCGTACATGCAGCTCGTCTCGCCGGGGATTCCGCTCCTCGGCGCCTGGCTCTATGCCGGGTGCTACGACGTCGAGGCATACGACTTCGAGTGCGTCGGCGTCTTCACGAACGCGACCCCGACGGACGCCTATCGCGGCGCCGGCCGACCCGAGGCGACGTACGCGATCGAGCGGGCGGTGGACACGCTCGCACCAAGCTGGACATGGATCCGGTCGAGCTTCGGCGCAAGAACTTCATCACCGAGTTCCCCGCGCCGATCGCCTCGGGCCTCGAGATCGACTCCGGCGACTTCCACGCCTCGCTCGACAAGGCGCTCGAGCTCGTCGACTACGACGCGTTCCGGCAGGAGCAGGCCGAGCGGCGCGGGCGAAGCGACCCGAAGCAGCTCGGCATCGGCTTCTCGACGTACGTCGAGATGTGCGGGCTCGCTCCGTCGAGGATCCTCGGGGCGATCCGCTACGGCGCCGGCGGCTGGGACGCCGCCACCGTCCGCTGCCTCCCGACCGGAACCGTCCAGGTCTTGATCGGCACCTCGCCGCACGGGCAGGGCCACGTGACGACGTTCTCGCAGATCGTCGCCGACCAGCTCGGAGTCCCGATCGATGACGTCGAGGTACTGCACGGCGACACGACCGTGATCCCGCTCGGGATGGACACGTACGGGAGCCGGAGTCTCGCCGTCGGAGGAGTCGCCCTCTACCACGCCACCGAGAAGGTGATCGCCAAGGCGCGGAAGATCGTCGCCCACCAGCTCGAGGTGGCCGACGCCGATCTCGACTACGCGGGCGGCCGGTTCACGGTCAAGGGCACGGACAAGTCGATGACCGTCACGGATGCCGCTCTCTCCGCCTGGACGGCCCACAACCTGCCCGACGGGGTCGAGCCGGGTCTCGAGGACACGTACGTCTACGACCCGCCCAACTTCAGCTGGCCGGCCGGCTGCCACATCGCCTTCGTCGAGATCGACACCGAGACGGGCGCGGTCGAGCTCGTCCGGTACGTCGCCGTCGACGACGTCGGCACCGTGATCAACCCGATGATCGTGGACGGCCAGGTGCACGGCGGCATCGCGCAGGGCGTTGCGCAGGCCATGTACGAGGAGGCGATCTACGACGACGAGGGCAACCTGTCCACGGGCTCGATGCTCAACTACCTCGTCCCGTCGGCTGCGGAGCTGCCGAACTTCGAGCTCGAGCGGACGGAGGCCCCGAGCCCGACGAACCCAATGGGGGTGAAGGGCGTCGGGGAGACCGGGACGATCGCCTCGCCGGCCGCGGTCATGAACGCGGTCGTCGACGCGCTCTCGCCCTACGGCGTCACCGACCTCGAGATGCCCGCCACGCCGGAGCGAGTCTGGCGCGCGATCCAGGAAGGAGGTGCGTCGTGATCCCCGCACCGTTCGACTACGAGCGCGCCGAGTCGGTCGACCACGCCGTCGAGCTGCTCGGCTCGGGCCGGGACGCGAAGCTCCTCGCGGGCGGCCACTCGCTGCTCCCGTTCATGCGCCTCCGGCTGGCGCGGCCGGAGCTCCTCGTCGACATCGGCCGGCTCTCCGACTTGAGCTACGTCCGCGAGGACGGCGACCGGATCGCGATCGGGGCGCTCACCCGCCACCACGACATCGCGACCGATCCGCTGCTTGCCGAGGCGAACCCGCTCGTCGCGCACACGGCCGGAGAGATCGGTGACCCGCAGGTCCGGCACCGCGGCACGATCGGCGGCTCGGTCGCACACGGCGACCCGGCGGGGACTTCCCCGCCGTGCTCGTCGCGCTCGAGGCCGAGCTCGTCGCGCGCGGGCCCGGCGGCGAGCGGACGATCGCGGCCGCCGAATGCTTCAGCGGGTTCTTCGAGACCACGATCGGGGCGGACGAGGTCCTGACCGAAGTCCGCGTGCCGAAGCTGGACGGCGCCGCCTGGACGTACCTGAAGTTCCACCGGCGCGCCCAGGACTGGGCCACGGTCGCCGTCGCGGCCGTGCGCTCGAACGGCACGGCGCGAGTGGCGCTCACGAACATGGGCCCGACCCCCGTGCGGGCGGTGGGAGTGGAGGAGGCGCTCGCGTCCGGGGCCGATCCGGCCGCGGCCGCCGAGCGGGCGGCCGAGGGCGCGAGCCCGCCGAGCGACACGCAGGCGAGCGCCGAGTTCCGCGGCCATCTCGCACGGGTGCTCACGAAGCGGGCGCTGGAGGAGGTTCTGGCCTAGGCCGAGGCGAGCGTCCGGAGGACCGCCTCGTAGTCCTCCCAGGTGTCGACGTCGCGGGGGATCGGCCGCGTCACGCGGGCCGTCGCGACGCGGTCCGGGTCGGACTCGAGCAGCCGCCATGCGGGCTTCGGGCCGCGCGCTGCACGCAACGCTTCGACCGCCTCGGCGGAGAAGACGAGCGGGTGACCGCGCCGGTCCTCGTACTCGGTTGCGAGCGCCCACGGCCGCTCCGCCTCCCACGCGGCTCGCACCTGGTCGATCACGGCCGCGTCCACGCCGGGCATGTCCCCGAGGAGGAGCATGACCGCGTCGGCGTCGCCGGCCGCCGCCAGCCCGCTGCGGAGCGACGTCGCCGTGCAGGAGGGATCCCGTCCGTCCGGCTCGGTGAGCTCCGCCCGCCGCGTCTCCACCTCCGCGGTCGTGACGAGGACGATCCGGTCGAGCGAGGACGTCTCCGCCTCGCGCACCGTCCAACCGAGGAGGGTCGTGTCGCCGAGGGGCAGCGTCTGCTTCGGCCGCCCGAGCCGGCGTGAGAGACCCGCGCCGAGGATGACGCCGACCACCTGAGCCACCCTCGAATCCTACGAACCGCACGACTCGGGCATCGGACCGACCGCGTGGCCGGCCCGATGCCGAGCGTGCCTCGTGCAGCTACATCTCCGGAGTCGGCGCCTCCGGGTCGGTCTGCCAGAGCCCGAACTCGTTGCCGTGCGGGTCCCTGCAGGTGACGAACCAGCCCATCGCTGGAACGGGCATCGGCTCGTCGGCCTCGCCGCCCAGCTCGCGCACCCGCGCGGCGCCGGCGTTGATGTCGTCGGCCGCGAAGTACGTACGCGTGCCGCGCTTGCCCGGCTCCATGTTGGAGATCGCGCCGCCCGTCGTCTCGGTGAAGCGCGTCATGTGGTACTCGGACGGGCCGGGGTACGGCTCGAACTGCCAGCCGAAGAGCCCGCCCCAGAACTCGCGCGCCTTCGCGGTGTCGTCCGCGGGGATCTCGATGTGAACCATCTCTCCTGCCATGACTCTCCTCTCTCGACTCCGTACTCAGGCCTCGCGTCGGGCGCCGGCTCGCGGACCGGCTCGGTGCGCTGGCCGTCGTGCGGCGGCTCGATCGTGACGTCCGGCAGCAGCCGGTCGAGCCACCGCGGGATGTACCAGGACTTCTCGCCGAGCATCGTCAGGAAGGCCGGGACGAGGGTCATGCGCACGAGGAGCGCGTCCGTGAGGATCGCGACCGCGAGCAGGAGCCCGAACTCCTTCGAGATGCGGTCCGGCGTGAGGATGAAGGCCGCGAAGACGGTGCCCATGATGATCGCCGCCGCCACGACGACGCGGCCGATCGCGGCGACGCCGTGCTCGACCGCCGCCCGCGTCGGCAACCCGTGGACGTGCTCCTCCCGGATCCGGCTCATGAGGAACACCATGTAGTCCATCGAGAGCCCGAAGAGGATCGCGAACGCGATCGGTGG
Organism: uncultured Actinomycetes bacterium; assembly: GCA_963696365.1. Classification (GTDB taxonomy): domain Bacteria; phylum Actinomycetota; class Thermoleophilia; order Gaiellales; family Gaiellaceae; genus CAVOKD01. The sequence continues at coordinate 26,320 of CAVOKD010000006.1, read as the reverse complement.
GACGAACGTCTCGATCGGCCCGGTCGTGTCGAGCCCCATGAGCGAGAGCAGATGGCCCTCCTGCACGATCAGCGTCAGCACGCCGAACCCGACGAACGCCGAGATGATCGTCGTGATCGCCGCGGTCAGCGAGATGACGATCGAGCGGAACGCCATCGCGAGCACGATGAACGTGACGCCGACGATGTAGAGCAGGAAGAGCGGCAGCCGCTCCATGATCCGGTCGGCGATGTCCTTGAACGCCGCCGAGAGGCCGGAGACGTAGGCGACCGCCTGGCTGCCCTGTGTCGCCTGCGGCACGACGTCGTCCCGGAGCCGGTCGACGAGCTTGTCGGTCGCCTCGTCCTGCGGCGCCGAGTCCGGCGTCACGAAGACGATCGCGACCGTCTCCTCGTCGTTGAACTGCGGGTCGCCGACGGAGGCCACGTTCGGGAGCCCCTCGGCGCCGTCGTGGATCCGCTGCGCCACGTCCGTGTCGCCGTTCAGGTCGACGACGATCGGGATCGGGCCGTTGAAGCCGGCGCCGAAGCCCTCCGCGAGCAGGTCGTACGCGCGGCGCGCCGTCTGCTCGGTCGGCTGCGTCCCCTGATCGGAGGCGCCCGAGGCGGACGAGCAGCGACGACGCGGCGGCCGCGAGGACGACGAGGAGCGTGATCGCGAACACGGCCTTCGCGTGGCGGGTGACGAACCGGCCCCAGCGCGCGATGAGCGTCTTCTCGCGGGCGGCCTCGGAGTCGTCGATCCGGCGCAGGAACGGCACCTTGAGCCGGTCGACCTTGTGCCCGAGGAGCCGCAGCACCGCGATCAGGAGCGAGTTCGCGATCAGCACGGTCGTCAGCACGCCGAGCGCGCTGCCGATCCCGAGCTTCGTCACGAAGTCGAGCCCGAAGAACGCGAGCCCGGTGACGGAGATCGCGACCGTCACGCCGGCGAAGATGACCGCCCGGCCCGCCGAGGCGCCCGCCTCGGTGGCGGCGTCCTCCGGCGCCATCCCCTCGTGCAGGAACTGCCGGAACCGGGTCACGATGAAGAGCGAGTAGTCGATCCCCACCCCGAGCCCGATCATCGAGACGAGCAGCGGCGTGATCGTGTTGATGTCGGTGAGCCCGGCGAGGATGAAGAGGAGCAGGAACGCGGTCGCGACCGCCGTCAGCGCGAGCACGATCGGGATCGACGTCGCGACGACCGTGCGGAACACGATCAGGAGCACGATCAGCGCCATGAAGAGGCCGAGCAGCTCCTGGGTTCCCTGCTCGATCGGCGGGAACTCCGCCTCGCCGTTGAACTCGGCGGTGATCCCGGCCGGCTCGACCGTCTCGCGGACGGCGTCCTCGACGGCGACGACCTGGTCGCGGTCGGCCGTGTCGACGAGGTCGCTGAACTGCGCTTCCGTGTAGGCGATCCGGCCGTCGTCGGAAACCGTGTCGTCCTCGAACGGGTCGCCGACGCTCTCGATCCCGATCTCGTCGCCCTTGGGCGCGAACTCGTCCGACTGGAGACGCTGGAGCGCCTCCTCGATCGCGGCTTGCCGTTCGGGCGTGTCGAGCTGCTCGCCCGCGGGCGCGGCGAAGACGAGGTTCAGGACGCTCCCCTGCTCGGAGGAGAACTCCGCCTCGATCAGGTCGGTCGCCCGCTGCGTGTCGGAGCCGGGGATCTCGAACTCGTCGCGCAGACCGCCCCCCACGGTCGCGACGAGGAAGACGAGCACGACGACGATGCCGACCCACGACGCCACGACGCGCCACGGGTGGGTGGCGCAGGCGCGCATCCAGCGGGAGAGCCCGCCGGTCGAGAGCCGTTCGTGCGCCGAGAGCCGGTCGGTCGGCGGGGGCGTTCCGTCGTGGCTACCTGGGTCGTGCTCGCTCATCAGCCTCTCCTTGCCGGGTCGGGGGATCGCCGTAGAGACGGGCCGCAGTCCCGAAACTCATCGGTCGACGTGCGTACGGCGTCCTGGCGGCCGCCGCCGGCACGAGCGTTCCAGCGATGCCCTGAGGGGTCAGTGGGGGAGGCCGGACTCTAGAGGTTCGGTTGTCCGTACCCTCCGGTCCGCGGCCGCGGGCCCATACTTGCGCCGTGCCCGAGGTGCGCGCCAACGGCGTGACGCTCTTCTACGAGGAGCACGGGGCCGGTGACGCGATCATCGGCCTTCACGGCTCGGGCAGCTCGTCCGCCTTCTGGGCGGACGCGGCCTGGAGCGCAAGCCGTGTCCTTTCCGTCGTCGTCGTCGCCGAGCGCGCGACCCTACACGACACGTCGCGCTCGTGTAAGGGCAACCTTACAACGACGGTTTCGGCCATGCCGAAGCGGCGGGCTAGAGTCCGGCGACGTGCCGATGTTCCTGCTCACGCTGCACCGCTCGGGCCCGGAGTACGACCTGTCGAAGCCGCTCGAGGAGCAGTCGGGCTGGGAGGCGCACGCCGAGTTCATGGACGGCCTCGTCGACGACGGCTTCATCGTGCTCGGCGGGCCGCTGAGCGACGAGTTCCGCGTCGCGCACGCGGTCGAGGCCGAGTCGGAGGAGGCGATCCGCGCGCGGCTCGCGCAGGACCCCTGGAGCGAGAGTCACCTGCAGGTCGCCTCGATCGAGCCCTGGACGATCAGGCTCGACGCCCGCCGCGGCTAGCCGGTTCAGGAGCTGGCGTGATCCAGCAGCTGGAGCAGCTCGTGGGCGGCGAGCTCGATCTCCTTGTGCCTCCACTCCGCGGCGCGGTAATGGCAGGCGATCAGACCGGCGCGGTGCACACGCCGGAAGTCGCCGTAGACGAACGCGTAGCGCGCCTTCGTCCCGTCGGCGGGGCCCTCGGTCAGTCCCAGGTGCCACTCGGCGTACTCGTCCCACGAGTGGTTCGACAGGTAGGCGTTCTCGGCGTCCGCCTTCGGCTGCACGTCGCCCCAGTCGCTGTCCAGGACGTACTGGCGCGAGCGGATCAGCTGCTTCGCGCGCTGCGACGGCTCGGTCGTTGACCGTGTACGTGGCCACGGGCCCACTCCTTTCCGGGTCTGTCGGACGGCAATCGGAAGAACCGGGGGCAGGAGCGGTCTATCGTTTCCCCGTGGAGCTGCTGGAGCGGGAGGATGCACTGGCCTCGCTCGCCGAGGCGCGCAGCGCGGCGGCCGGCGGGGAGGGGCGCGTCGCCTTCGTCACCGGGGAGCCGGGGATCGGCAAGACCGCGCTCGTCTCGCGCTTCCTCCACGACCTGGGGCCGGATGCCCGGGTGCTGGTCGGCACGTGCGACGACCTGGCGATCCCGCGCCCGCTCGGCCCGATTCGCGACCTGGTCGGAAGCGTGTCGCCCGCGCTCGAGGACGCCCTCTTCGCCGGCGCCGCGCCGCACGACATCCAGGCGCTCCTGATCGCCGAGCTCGAGCTGGCGCCCCGGCCTACCGTCCTCGTGCTCGAGGACGTCCACTGGGCCGACGACGCCACGATCGACTCGATCACCGTGCTCGGGCGCCGGATCGGCTCGCTGCCCGCGCTGCTCGTCCTGACGTTCCGGGCCGGCGAGGTCACGCCCGGCCACCGGCTGCACGCGGCGGTCGGCGCGATGCGGGCCGAGGACACGGTCGCGCTCGAGCTCGCGCCGCTCTCGGCGCGCGCGGTCGGCTCGCTCTGCGGCGACGAGGCCGACGAGGTGTACGCCGCGACCGGCGGCAACCCGTTCTACGTGACCGAGCTCCTCGCCGACCGCACCGCCGACGGGCTGCCGCCGTCGATCGCGAACGCGGTCGTCGGGCGCGCGTCGCGGCTCGACGAGGACGGGCGCCGCCTGGTCGAGCTCGTCTCGGTCGTGCCGGGCCGCATGGCCGCGCCGCTCCTCGACACGGTCATGCCGGACTGGGCCGCGGCCGCCGAGGAGCCGGAGCGGCGGCAGCTGCTCGAGGTCGAGCCGGGCTACGTCCACTTCCGCCACGAGCTGGCGCGCCACGCGATCCGGTCGAGCCTCCCGATCGCCACGCGCCGACGCCTGCACGCCGAGATCCTCGACGCGCTGCTCGCCGCCGGCGCCGACCCGGCGGACATCGTCCACCACGCCGAGGCAGCGGGCGCGCGGGACGTCGTCGCCGACTACGCGCTCGTCGCGGCGCGCCGGGCGGCGGCGCTCGAGTCGAACCGCGAGGCGTACTCGCACTACCGCCGCGCCGGCGACTTCGTCGACCGGCTGGAGCCGGCCGAGCAGGCGGCCGTGCTCGAGGAGGTCGCGACCGCCGCATACGTCGTCGGCCGGCTCGACGAGGCGCTCCCCGCGATCGAGCGCGCGGCCGAGGTCTACCGGGAGCTCGGCGACCAGGCGGCGCTCGGGCGCTGCACGCGCCTCGTCTCCCGCTTCCACTGGTTCGTCGGCGACGGCGCGCCTGCGCGCGAGAAGGCGCTCGAGGCGATCGCGATCCTCGAACCGCTCGGCGAGTCGGTCGAGCTCGCCCGCGCCTACAGCGGCATGTCCCAGCTGGCCATGCTCGCCGAGGACGCTGCCGGGACGCTCGAGTGGGGCGAGCCCGCGCTCGAGCTGGCGACGCGCCTCGGCGACGACGGCACGCGGGCGCACGCGCTCGTGAACATCGGCAGCGCGAAGATCATGGTCGACCGCGAGCAGACGGCGATGCTGCTCGAAGCGCATGCCGTTGCCGATGCGGCCGGCGACCGGCAGGAGGCGACGCGCGCTCTCGGCAACCTCGGCTTCTCGCTCATGTGGTGGGGCCGCCCGGAGCCGGCTCGCGAGTTCGAGCGCCGAGCGCTCGCCTACGCGCGTGAGCACGAGGTGCACAACCTCGGGTCGTATCTCGTGATCATGGCCGCCTGGCTCGACGTCCGCGCAGGCGCGTGGGACGAAGCGGAGCGGGTCGTCCGTGCGGAGCCCGGTCGCGGAAGCACCGTGGTCGAGCTCCTCGCCAAGTCGGTGCTCGCCGAGCTGGCCGTGCGCCGGGGCGATCCGGATGCGGCCGAGCGGCTCGCCGACGTCGAGGCGCACGCGCAGCGCACGGGCGAGCCACAGCGCATCTCGCCGATCCTCGAGCTGGCCGCCGAGTGGGCGCTGACGACCGGCGCGCCGCCGCCGCTCGAACGGCTGGAGCGGCTGCTCGCCGAGATCCGGCCGCCCGGGCGGTTCGCGACGCGGATCGCGGCCTGGGCTGCCGTGTTCGGCCACGACCTCGAGGACGAGCAGGAGACGCCGGAGCCATACGCGGCGATGATCCGGCGGGACTGGCGCGGGGCCGCGGACGCATTCGGCGCGATCGGCTGGGTGTACGACCGCGCGCTCATGCTCTCGCTCCTGGACGAGGAGGACGCGCTGGGCGAGGCGCTCGAGATCGCCCGCGGGCTGGGTGCCGAGCCGCTCACCCGGCGCGTGACAGGACGCCTGCGCGAGCTCGGGCTCCGGGTGCCGCAGGGGCCGCGGGAGGCGACGCGGGCCAACCCGGCCGGGCTGACCGCCCGCCAGCTCGAGGTGGCCGGGCTTCTGGCGGAGGGCCTGACGAACGCGGAGATCGCCGAGCGGCTCGTCGTGTCGCCGCGAACGGCGGAGCATCACGTCGCCGCGGTGCTGACGAAGCTCGGCGCGACGAGTCGGCGCGACGCGGCCAGGCGCGCCTCAGAGCTTCGGCTTGGTCACGGGTGGCTGAGGCGAGAGGCCGCGCCCGCGGCCCCTCGCCCTGCCCTGGCCCTCAGCGCCGGATCGCGACTGCCTCGGTGTAGGCGGACGGAATGGCGATCGCGCCGCTCCGCGTCGAGCCGGTCCCAGCTGCGGGCGAGCTCGACGAGGTCGGCCTCGAGCGCGTCCTGCCCGCCGTCCTCGAGCGCGGCGAACGCCTTGAAGGTCGGCCCGTACCAGCGTGCGGAAGAAGTCGACGAACTCCTCCGCCGACGTCGAAGCGCCATGTGAACGTGTGCTCCTCGACCTCGAGCGACGAGATCCCGTCGCCGAACAGCTTGCGCAGGTGCTCCTCGGTCGCCCACAGCATCGGGGACTGGAGCCCGGCCGGCGGCGGCACGTGCTTCGCGATGGTGCGGAAGAGGTCGCCGATGAAGCCCTCCGGCGTCCAGCCGACGAGCGCGATCGTGCCGCCCGGCCGCGTGACGCGCAGCAGCTCGGCGGCCGCCTGCTCGTGGTTCGGCGCGAACATCGAGCCGAAGACGCTGAGGACGGCGTCGAACGACGCGTCCGGGAAGGGCAGCGCCTCGGCGTCGCCGTCGAGGAACTCGACCTCGAGGCCCTCGGCCGCGGCGCGCTGCCGGCCGCGCTCGAGGAGCGACGGGACGTAGTCGACGCCGACGACGCTCGTGCCGAGTCGCGCGGCGGCGATGGCGGCGTTGCCGCTTCCGGTCGCGACGTCGAGCACGCGCCAGCCGGCGTGCAGGTCGGCGGTGTCGACGAGGTGCTCGGCGATCAACATGATGCGGGCGGCGACGACGTGGAAGTCTCCGCTCGCCCAGGTCTGCTGCTGGCGCTCCTTGATGGCCGCGAAATCGGGCGCGGGTGCTTCGGTGGTGCTCATCTCGATCCCTTTCGTCGGGTTGGGTGACGGAACCGACGGTACGCCCGCGCCCAGGGCCGCGCATCGGCGGCCGCTACCCATCTTTCGGAACCTGGCTACCTATCAACGCCGGCGAAGCGCTGCGCGTAGCCGCCGGTACAGTCGAGCGATGGGCTCCGCGCCGACCGTCCGTCCGGCAACCGCCGCCGACGCCGCGCAGGTCGCGGTGATCTGGCACCTCGGGTGGCAGGACGGCCACACCGGCTTCGTCCCGGACGAGCTCGTCCGCGTCCGCACCGAGGAGTCGTTCCACGAGCGCGCCGCAGAGCGGGTCGCCGACACGACGGTCGCGGACGTGGAGGGTGCGGTGGCCGGGTTCGTGATGGTCGTCGGGGACGAGGTCGAGCAGGTCTACGTCTCGCGTGACCACCGCGGGGGCGGCGTCGCGGCGCTCCTGATGGACGAGGCCGAGCGTCAGGTTCGCGTGAACGGCCACGCCAAGGCCTGGCTCGCGGTCGTCGAAGGGAACGGCCGGGCCCGCGCGTTCTACGAGCGCGCGGGCTGGACCGACGAGGGCCCGTTCGACTACGCCGCTGCCGGCCCCAACGGGCCGATCGCCGTCCCGTGCCGCCGCTACGCGAAGTCGCTGTAACCGGCCGCTAGCGGCGGACCGTCCAGCGGTGCGTCGCGGGCGTCGCGTCCGTATTCCCCACGGGATCCTTCGCGCGGACGAGCAGCCGGTGCTTGCCGGTGCCGACGACGCGTACCCAGGGCGACGTGCAGGCCGCGTAGGGCTTGCCGTCGAGCTTGCACTCGAACATCGAGCCCGCGAACGACGCCTTGAACTTGAAGACGGCGCGGTGCTTCGCGGTCGTCCTCGGCGGCTTCTGCGTGATGGTCGTGTTCGGGCCCGGGCAGCGCGTCCGTGTCGCGCCTTCGAACTCGCCCAGCGGGTTGTTTGTCGCCAGCGTCCTCAGCGCGCCGGTGGTCAGGCTGGCCGTTCCGTACCGGTTCGCGCCGCCGCCGATGTAGGCGTAGAGGTACAGCTTGCCGGTGCGGTTGTCGAAGTCCATCCCCTGCGCGAAGGTCGCGGAGATGCCGGTCGCGCCGACGAGCGTCGCGGCCGCGGTCCTCTTGTTGATCCGGTAGAGGCTGTCGGTGCCGATGTCGTGCCCGTACATGACGCCGTCGCAGTTGATCGAGATGTCGATCAGAATCGGCGTCGTCGTTTGGGTGTCGACGAGCGTTGCCGCGCCGGTCGCCGGGTTGATCGTGTAGAGCGCCGAGGTCACGGAGTTCGTGCTCGACGCGTAGAGCTTGTTCGTGCGCGGGTGGAACGTGAGGCCCGTCCAGGTATGACCGGTGAGCGGGACGCTCGGCCCGATCGCGGTGAAGGCACCGTTCGTCAGCGTCATCCGCCCGAGCTGGTGTCCGATGTTGTCGAGGGCGTAGAGCGTCTCCGCCTGCCCGTCGAAGTCGTAGCCGAAGAGCTGCATGGAGTTCTGGCCCAGGATCGTCTGGTCCGGGAAGTCGACGATCCTGTGTCGGACGACGTTGTTGGACGTTGCTCCCACGTCGTGCGCGAACGCGAAGGGCGTCGGCGGTAGCGCGGCGGGCCCGCGCACGGACGCATCTGCTTCACGGGGGTCGCGACACGCCTCGGCGTGCCAGGCCGGCTCGGCGAGGACGGAGTCCGCGTCGCAGTCGACTCCGCCTGCCTCGGCCGGGCGGGCGCCGGCGCCCGGCGCGGCGAGCAGCGCGCCCAGCGCGAGAGCGGCCACGAGCTGTGTGAGACGCGGGCGAAACGGAGCCTGCATGCAACGGTCACCTCTCCCTCTAGCCGCCGCGCCGCCCCGGCGTATCTTTGACCGACCGTAGTTCGGCTTTCCGCCGCGGTCAACGGGTCGTCCGGCTAGGAACGGGCGCGGGCGTTCGCGAGGTCCGGCTCGGGGGAAGCTCGTATCGTTGGCCGGGAGTGAGCCGCACCCAGTACTACACCGCGACCAGTCTCGACGGCTTCATCGCCGACGAGAACCACTCGCTCGACTGGCTCTTCACGCGGCAGCGAGATCCGGACGGGCTGCTGAGCTACGACGCGTTCATCGCCGAGGTGGGCGCGATCGCCATGGGATCGACGACCTACGAGTGGATCCTCGAGCACGAGTTCGCCGGCAAGGACCCGTCCGAGTGGGTCTGGCCGTACGAGGTGCCGGGCTGGGTGTTCACGCACCGCGAGCTCACGGTCGTCCCCGGCGCGCCGATCTCGTTCGTGCGCGGGGACGTCGCGGCGGCCCATCCCCGGATGGTCGAGGCCGCCGGCGGCAAGAACGTCTGGGTCGTCGGCGGAGGCGATCTCGTCGGACAGTTCGCGGACGCCGGGCTGCTCGACGACGTGCTCGTCACGATCGCGCCCGTCACGCTCGGCGCGGGTGCCCCGCTCCTGCCTCGCCGGTTGGAGCTCCGGCTCGAGGAGGTGGGACGAAACGGCGACTTCGCGGCCGCCCGGTACAGCGTCGCCCGCACGCGCGCCTGAACGAACCGGGGTCGAGGTCCGCGCCCGGGCGGCCTATGCTCGGCGCATGCGAGGGAGGGCCTGCGTGCTCGGGGTGCTGGCGGCCGTCGGTGCGGCACTTGCGTTGACGCCGGCCGAGGCGCGCGCGGCAGACGTCACCGCCCAGGTAGGGCCACCACCGGCTCCTCGTGGTGAGCCGCGGCGCGGATGCGCGGATCACGCTCCGCCTGCGGGCGGGCCATCCGTCGCAGCTCGTGGTCGACGCCGACAGCGACGGGAACGCGGAGTTCCGCTTCGACCGCTCGCGGTTCGACCGGATCCTCGTCAGCGCACGCGGCGGGAACGACGTCGTGCGGATCGTCGAGAGCAACGGCCTCTTCACGACCGCGGAGCGGACGACGATCCACGGCGGGCCCGGGTCGGACTCGATCGCCGGGGGATCGGGCTCGGAGACGCTGATCGGCGGGCCGGACGCGGACTCGATCTCCGGCGGCCCCGGCCCGGACCACGTTTCGCTCGGGCCCGGCGACGACCTCTTCCGGACGACGACGGGCGACGGGCGCGACGTCCTCGAGGGCCAGGACGGCACCGACACGCTCCGCGTCACCGGCTCGTCGGCCGCGGACGCCTTGGCGCTCACGGCGAACGGCGCCCGGCTCCGGCTCGAGCGGAACGGGAACCCGCGGGCGGTCGACGCTGGCGGCGTCGAGCGCGTCGACGCTCGGCCGGTCGGCGGAAGCGACACGCTGACCATGAACGACCTGTCCGGCACCGATGCGGTCGCGGTGGTCGTCGACCTCGGCCCGGCGGACGGGCAGGTGAACCATCTCGTCGTGAACGGGACGAACGGCGACGACGTAGCCGTCGTCTCGGGGAACGCCGCGGGCGTCACCCTCAGTGGCCTTGCCGCGCAGCTCGCGATCTCGAACAGCGCCCCGAACGACACCCTGCGCGTGAATGTCCTCGCCGGCGACGACGTGATCGACGGCTCGGGCCTCTCCGCGGGCGCGCTCCTGCTCACGCTCGACGGGGGCGACGGCGCCGACGTGCTGATCGGGAGCGACGGCGCGGACACCGAGTTCGGCGGCCCGGGTGACGACGTCCTGCTCGGCGGCCCCGGCGTCGACATCCTCGACGGCGGGCCCGGCAACAACGTCGTCATCCAGGACTAGGGCGTCGGGCGGGCGGGAGCGAGGACATGGCCACCTTGAGCTACGGGGCGATCGCGTCGGTCGACGGGTATGTCGCCGACGCGGACGGGCGCTTCGACTGGGCTGCGCCGGACGAGGACCTGCACGCGTTCGTGAACGATCTCGAGCGACCGGTCGGCACCTACCTCTACGGGCGGCGGATGTACGACGTCATGGCGGTATGGGAGTCATTCGGAGCGGATCCGTCCGAGCCCGCCGTGGTGCGCGACTACGGCGAGCTCTGGCGTGCGGCCGACAAGGTCGTCTACTCGCGCACACTGGGCGAGGTCACGACGGCGCGCACGCGGCTCGAGCGCGAGTTCGACCCGGAGACACTCCGCGCGCTCAAGGCGGAGTCCGAGCGCCCGCTGTCCGTCGGCGGCCCGACGCTCGCGGCGGAGGCGCTCCGGGCCGGCCTCGTCGACGAGGTGCACCTGTCCCTCGTCCCGGCGATCGTCGGCGGCGGCACGAGGGCCCTGCCGGAGGGAGTCCGGCTCGACCTCGAGCTACTGGACGAGCGCCGCTTCCGCGGCGGTGCCGTCCACCTGCACTACCGCGTCCTGCGATCCGGCTAGCCGGTCGGCTGTGCGTCGCCCTCGAAGAGGCCAGTCTCGTACGCGAGCACGACCGCCTGGACGCGGTCGCGCAGGTGGAGCTTCTGGAGGATGTGCGTGACGTGCGTCTTGACGGTCGTCTCGCTGATGAAGAGGTCCCGGCCGATCTCGGCGTTCGACAACCCGCGAGCCATCAGGCGAAAGACGTCTCGCTCGCGCTCGCTGAGCTCCTCGATCTCCTCCGGAGGAGCGGGACGCGGCATCCGCGCGAACTTCTGGATCACGCGTCTCGTGATCGTCGGTGAGAGAAGCGCGTCGCCGCCGGCGACCGTGCGGATCGCGGCGATCAGCTGCTCGGGCGAGTCGTCCTTGAGGACGAACCCGCTCGCGCCGACGCGCAGGGCCTCGTAGACGTAGTCGTCGAGATCGAACGTCGTGAGGATGAGGATCCGGGCATCGCGGTCGGCCGCGAGGATCCGCCTCGTGGCCTCGAGCCCGTCGAGCTCGGGCATGCGGATGTCCATGAGGACGACGGTGGGATCGAATCGCGCGGCCTTCTCGACGGCCTCGAGCCCGTTGCTCGCCTCGGCCACCACTTCGATGTCCTCTTCGCCGGCGAGCAGCATGCGAAAGCCGGCGCGGACCATCGACTGGTCGTCGACGACGAGAACGCGGATCGTCATGGCACCCGGTCGACGATCGGAAGCCGCGTGGTGAGGACGAACCCGCCCTCGGGTACCGGGTTCGCGGTCATCTCGCCGCCGTAGATCTTGACGCGCTCGCGGACGCCCACGAGGCCGTGCCCGAGCCCGTCCGTCGGCACGTTGCCGTCGCCGTTGTCCCGCACCTCGATCTCCACCGCGTCCGTGCGATAACGAAGCGTCACGTCCGCGTCGCTGGCGCGCGCGTGCTTGAGCGCGTTCGTCAGACCCTCCTGAACGATGCGATACGCGGAGAGTTCGAGTCCTCGAGGGAGGACGAAGGGCGCGCCCTCGACGTGCAGCTCGACCGGGAGCCCGGCGCGGCCGACCTCGTCCAGCAACGAGTCGAGACCGTCGAGACCGGGCTGGGGACCGAGCTCGGCCTCGTCGCCGTCCGGGCGCATGGCGGCCAGGAGACGCCGCATCTCGGCGAGCGCCGTCCGGCCGGCCCGCTCGACTCCTTTGAGCGCCTCGCGGTCCTCGGCCAGCGCGTCCGGGAGCTTGTGCCTGACGGCGCCGACCTGGAGGACCATGACGCTGACGGCGTGCGCGACGATGTCGTGGAGCTCGCGGGCGATGCGCGAGCGCTCTTCCGCCACCGCGATCCGCGCCGCCGCCTCGCGGTCGCGCTCCGCCTGTTCCGCGCGCGCCTCGGCGGCCTCGGCCTGCTCGGAACGCTCACGCAACGCGTAGCCCGCGACCCAGGCCGCGACGAACCTGAGCGGAATGAAGATGAGCCAGCTGGCCGGCTGTGGACCCGGAATGTTGTAGACGACGGTCACGATCGACGCGGTGACGATGGCGAGGCCGATCAGCGCAAGTCGTCGGTCGCGCAGGTTCCCGAGGAGGAACGCGGTCGCGATCCCGACGACGGTGAGGCTGTCGGGGAACGTGATCAGAAACGCGTCGACGAAGGTCAGCGCCGCGGCCAGGATCCAGTACGAGGCAGGAGCGGCGAAGGGGAACCGCCGATGCGCGAAGAGCGGCAGCACGAGCACCGCGATCGCAGCGAGCGAGAACCACAGCGGCGTGGTCGGAGCGCCCGGGTAGTCGCGCCAGACGACCAGCTCGAGCATGCACGCGATCCCCATGGCCGCGATCAGCAACTCGAACCAGTACTTCCTCGCGACGATTCCGACCCGGCTCACGCCCTGAAGGTACTGAACGGTCTCGTTCGCCGCCTCCTACCCAGGTAGGAGTCGAGATCGTCGGCGGGTGGGAGCGCGAATCACGCCTCCCGACGATGCCGTTACGGCGTCTGCCTCCTAGCGTCGCTCGCAGACATTCCCGAATCGCGAAGGAGGCGTTGCTTATGTCTGGTACACCCCCCACCAACCTGGCGGCGCGCATGGGACGTTGGAGCGCCGACCACTGGAAGACCGCGACCTTCGGCTGGATCGCGTTCGTTCTCGTCGCCTTCGGGCTCGGCGGCGCGTTCGGGACGAAGGCGCTCGACCCGAACACGGCCGGCCCGGGCGAGTCCGGCCGCATGGACCGGATCCTCGACGCCGGCTTCCAGCGGCCTGCCGACGAGAGCATCCTCGTCCAGAGCGGCTCGCTTTCGACCTCCGACCCGGCCTTCGCGGCCGCGGTCGACGACGTCATCGCGAGGATCGCGAAGCTCGACGTCGTGCAGAACGTCCAGTCGCCGCTCGACGAGGGCAACGCGGCTCAGATCTCGGAGAACGGCCGCGCGGCCCTGGTCGAGTTCGAGATCCGTGGCCCGGCGGACGAAGCGGCCGACAAGGTCGGCTCGGTCATCGACGAGGTCGAGGCCGCGCAGCAGGCACACCCGGAGTTCTTCATCGGTGAGTTCGGCGACGCCAGCGCGGTCAACGCGGTCGAGACCGCGTACGGCGACGACCTTGGCAAGGCCGGGCTCCTGTCCCTCCCGGTCACCCTCATCATCCTCGTGATCGCGTTCGGCGCGCTGATTGCCGCGGGCATTCCGCTCGTCCTCGCCCTCACCGCGGTGTTCGCGACGTTCGGCATCGTCGCCGCGACGAGCCACGTCGTGCCGATGGCGAACCAGGCCGGCGCGGTCGTGCTCCTGATCGGCCTCGCGGTCGGCGTCGACTACTCGCTCTTCTACCTGCGGCGTGCGCGCGAGGAGCGGGCCGCCGGGCACAGCGAGAGGGACGCGGTCGAGATCGCGGCCGCAACGTCGGGCCGCGCGGTGCTCGTCTCCGGCCTGACCGTGATGGTCGCGATGGCCGGGATGTTCCTGACCGCCGACTCGATCTTCAACTCGCTCGGCGTCGCGACGATCACGGTGGTAGCGGTCGCGGTGCTCGGGTCGCTGACCGTGCTCCCCGCCCTCCTCGCGAGGTTCGGGGACAAGGTCGACCGCGGCCGCATCCCCGGCCTCGGCCGCCTGCGCCGGAGCGACGGCGAGGGCCGGTTCTGGGGCGCGATCGTCGACCGCGTCCTCCGCCGCCCGCTCGTCTCGCTCGTCCTCGCCGGCGGGCTGCTGGTCGCGCTCACGATTCCGGCGTTCCAGCTCCGCATGGTGCAGCCGGGCACGGACACGTTCCCGCAGGACATGCCGGTGATCCAGGCCTACAACCGGATGCAGGAGTCGTTCCCCGGCGCGGCGCTGCCGGTGAACGTGGTCGTCCAGGCTCCTGACCTGACCACGCCCGCCGCGCAGGCTGCGATCGCGAAGCTCGAGCAACAGGCGCTCGCGAGCGGGCGCATGCACGAGCCGATCGCGGTGAACGTCAACGACGCGGGGACGGTCGCGAGCATCTCGATCCCCATCGACGGCAACGGCACCGACGCCGTGTCGAGGGAGTCGACCGCTCTGCTCCGCGACGAGATCGTGCCCGCGACGGTCGGGGCGCTCCCGGAGGCCGAAGCCGGCGTCACCGGGATCACGGCCCAGTGGCAGGACTCGACCGACGAGATCACCTCGAAGCTGCCGCTCGTCGTCGCGTTCGTGCTCGTGTTCGCGTTCGTGCTGATGCTGGTGGCCTTCCGGTCGCCGGTGATCGCGGCCAAGGCGATCGTGCTGAACCTGCTCTCGGTGGGAGCCGCCTACGGCGTGCTGGTGCTCGTCTTTCAGCACGGATTACGGCAGGGCCTGCTCGGGTTCAGCTCCACGGCCGGCATCGACCCGGTCGTGCCGCTGCTCCTGTTCGTGATCCTCTTCGGGCTCTCGATGGACTACCACGTGTTCCTCCTGAGCCGCATCCGCGAGCTGGTCCAGCGGGGCGCGTCCACGGACGAGGCGGTCACGCAGGGGATCAAGACGACGGCCGGAGTCGTCACGAGCGCGGCGATCGTGATGGTCGCCGTCTTCGCCGTCTTCATCACGCTCTCGATGCTGTTCTTCAAGCAGTTCGGCGTCGGACTTGCGGCGGCGATCCTGATCGACGCGACGATCGTCCGCGGCGTCCTTCTGCCCGCCTCGATGAAGCTGCTCGGCGACTGGAACTGGTACCTGCCGAGCTGGCTCGAATGGCTCCCCCGGCTGGATGTCTCCGAGCCGGAGGCCGCGAAGCCGGCGACGGATCCGACTCCCGTCTCCGCCTGATCCAACCGGTCGCACCCCCGGGCCCACGCGGCCCGGGGGTGCTAGACCGTGATGGCCACCTTGCCGGCGGCGTGGTGGCCGAGCATGTGCGCGACCGCCTTCCCCGCCTCTTCGAGCGGGTAGACGCGATCGACGACCACCCTCACCTGTCCGGAGCCGATCAGCTCGGCGAGGGCGTTCAGGTTGTCCCGGTTCACGACGCAGGTGACGAAGCGGACGTCGGTCTTGCCCTTGCCCATCAGGGCCGCGCGCGCCATCCGCGGCAGGCCGGCGAAGAGGCCGCCGGTGTTGCCGACGCTGTTCGGGAGCAGCCGGCCGGTCGGCGTCAGAACGCGGCGTGTCTTCGACGGCGGGTGGTTGAGCACGTTGTCGAGCACGACGTCGTAGCGCTCCTCGCCCACAGTGAAGTCCTCCCGCGTGTAGTCGACGACGTGGTCGGCGCCGAGCGAGCGGACGAGGTCGACGTTCCGCGTGCCGCAGACGCCGGTCACCTCAGCGCCGAGCGCCTTGGCGATCTGCACGGCGAACGTGCCGACGCCGCCCGAGGCGGCGTTCACGAGCACCTTGGTGCCATCGCCGACCTCGCCGACGTCGCGCATGGCGATCAGGGCCGTCACGCCCGACATGACCGACGCGGCCGCGTCCTCGAACGAGAGCCCGGCGGGCTTCGGGATCAGCTGGGACGCCGGGACGACAGTCAGCTCCGCATAGGTGCCCACCGTGCGGAGCGCGCCGGTCCACGACGACCCGAAGACATCGTCCCCGGGCCGCAGGTCGGTCACGTTGCGGCCGACCTCCTCGACCACGCCGGCGACGTCGGTCCCTCGGATCCGCGAGCGCGGCGCGCGCAGGCCCGACTGGACCCGGAGCGCGTACGGGATGCCGGCGACCGTGATCCAGTCCGGCGTGTTGACGCAGGTCGCGCGCACGCGGACGAGCACGCCGTCGTCGCCGACCGCCGGCGGGTCGACCTCGGCGAGGCCGAGCACCTCCTCCGGAGCGCCGTAGCCCGTCTGGACGATCGCCTTCACGCGCCTTTCGTCCTATGCGGGAGCGCGCTCGTAGCTGACCCGGCGGCGCAGATTGCCCTCGTCTGCGGGGTCGAACCAGATCGAGATCACCGTTGCCCCACGCGTCGCCGGGGACTCCACCGCCTCCGCGTACTCGAGCGCAGCGGCGCTGCCACGATCGGCGATGGCCGCAAGAGCGTCGGTGTTTGCTGCTCGCTTGGCCGCAGCGTGCGCCTTCTCCCAACAGCGAACCTCGGCGTGGAGCTCCTCGCCGTCGTCGCGGCGGATTCGGTAGTCCACCGCCCAGCCGTCCTGCGAAGGCGTCGTGAGGTCGTGTGTCTCGACCACTTCAGCCATGGCGCCACCGTACCCAAACGCCGGCGGAGCCTTCAAGCGTGCTTCCTCCCGCAGTTCGACTAGTCGAGGGTCACCTGCTCGCGGCGGTCGACGCCCGATCCGCGCTCGGGGTCGCCGCCGCGGATGAGGACGAAGTGTTCCGCGGCGGTCGCGCGGTAGAGGCGGAGGACCGACGGTGGCCGGACGTCGTTCAGGCCCCACGCTCGCGGCAGCTCGCGCTGAGAGACGCGGCCGAACACCTCCATGCCGCGCTCGAGCTCCTCGCCGGCCAGCTCCCCGGCGCGGCCGCTGATGTAGACCGCCTCCGCGGTGCCGGGCTCTGCCGTCGAGTCGAAGATCGCGATCGCCACCTCGGGGCGGGACGCGATGTTCCGCGAATGCCGCGCGTCCGGCGAGGAGACCCAGTGGAAGCTCCGGTGGTCCTCGGTGGCGAACCAGACGGGCGAGACCCACGGGTGGCCGTCCTCGTCCGCGGTGCCGAGCGCCATGTAGCGGTTCGCGTCGATCGTGTTCCGGGCGAGGTCGGCGAGCTCGTGGCTCACGCGCGTTCGAGGTTCAGCGCCACGGCTGCGCGGATGAGCTCCTTGAGGGCCGGCTCGTTGATCTCCTCACCCTCGCGGATGTCGATCGCGCGCCTGACGTTCCCCTCGAGGCTCGAGTTGAAGAGGCCTGCCGGGTCCTCCAGCGAGGCCCCCTTGCCGAAGGTGAGCTTGACGACGCTCTTGTAGGTCTCGCCCGTGCAGACGAGGCCGTCGTGCGACCAGACGGGGGTGCCGGGAGACGTGGACTTCGCCCACTTCCACTCCTCGACGATCTCCGGGTCCGCTTCCTTGATCAGCTCGCGCACGCGCGAGAGGGTCTCGCCGCGCCAATCGTCCAGCTCGCTGATCCGCTGGCTGATCTGCTCGGACGCCGATGTCTCGGAGCTCATCACGAGTCTCCCGCGGGCGGCTGGTCGATGCGCACCAGGTTGCCGGACGGGTCGCGCACGGCGAAGTCCCGGGTGCCCCAGAACTGCTCGGTCGGCTCCTGCACGATCTCGGCGCCCGCGTCGCGCACCTTCTCGAAGGTGCCGTCGAGGTCGTCGGTGTGGAAGTGGACGCCGTTCAGCGCGCCCTTTGCGAGCAGGGCCGGTGAGCGCATCGCCGTCGGACGGGCCGCCGTTCACGTAGTTCGTGAGGACGATCGCGACCTCGGGCTGGGCGGCTGCGCCGACAGTGATCCAGCGGAAGCCCTCGTTCGCGACGTCGTTGCGCACCTCGAGGCCGAGCTTGTCGCGGTAGAAGCCCAGTGCCTCGTCCGGGTCGTGCACTTGCACGAAGCAGGTGGAGAGAGTGAGTGTCATGGCGCCAGCTTAGGAGGACGCTGCCGCCTGCGCTTCTCCGATCCTGCTCGGCTTGCGGCTCGGGCGGGTGAGGTCCTTGGCGATGCAGCCGGCCACGCCCACGAGCGCGTCGTGGTTGCTGTTCCGGTAGGCCGTCGGCGTCTCGCCCACCAGCTCGGTGAAGCGTGCGCTGAACGAGCCGAGCGACGTGCACCCGACCGCGAGGCAGACCTCGGTGACCGTCAGGTCGCCGCGGCGGAGCAGCGCCTTCGCGCGCTCGATTCGCCGCGTCATCAGGTAGGCGTAAGGCGTCTCCCCGTACGCCGCGCGGAACTGCCGCGAGAAGTGTGCGGTCGACATCAGCGCCTCGCGCGCGAGCGCGTCGACGTCGAGCGGGCGCGCGTACTCGCGGTCCATCAGATCGCGCGCGCGGCGCAGGTGAGCGAGGTTGTCGATGTCCTCAGGCGTCACGCTGCCAGTGTAGGAGCCTCATCGAGTTCTGACGGCGCCGGTTGTACGCTTGACTCGAGATGAAGGGGCTGAGGGCGCGCCGTCGTGAGCGTCTACTCGAGCTCGACGAGGTCGAGCGGCGATTGAAGCCGTTCGGGCGCCGGTACCTGGGGGTCCGCGCGATCCCGCTCGACGCGCTCGTCGGCACGGACGGCCGCGCCAGCTCGTTCACCCGCGACTTCCGCCCGCTTCATGCCTTCAGCCGCGACCGGTTGCGCTCGCTCGAGGCCGCGTTCGCCGACGGCGCCTTCCCGCCGATCGTCGTGGTCAAGCTCGGTGAGACCTACTTCGTGATCGACGGTCACCACCGCGCGGCCCTGGCGCGGCGTGGGGGCGCAGAGATGATCGACGCCGACGTGACCGAGCTCATCGCCCGCGTTCCGCTCCCGGCCGGGGCGGACATGCTCGAGGTCGTCCTCCGGGAGCTCGAGCGGATCTTCCTCGAGGACAGCGGGCTCGCCGAGGCGCGCCCCGGCGCGCGCGTGTCGGTCAGCCGGCCCGCGCACTACCTCGAGCTGCTGGAGAACGTCCAGGTGCACGGCTACCACATGATGCGGGGACGCGGACGCGTGCTCGAGAACGCGGAGATCGCGGCCGACTGGTACGACGCGATCTACACGCCGACGCTCGCCGCGATCGAGCAGCCTGCGCCTCGACCGCGCGTCTACCGGGACGCGCCGCCCGGGGACCTGTTCCTCGTTCTCCACCGGCACCGGCGGGATGCGTTCCCCTCGACCGGCTGCCCGCATCTCGCGCAGACCGTCGTCTCGGTGATCGGCGACGGTGGGCGGCGCCGCAGGCTGCGGCTCCCGGGCCGCGGCGACCGTTCGCCGTCCAAGCGGTAGGCATCCGCTCGAGCCGGTCGACGATCTGGCCGCGGTGCGGGCGTTTCAGCCGGGCTGAATGTTCTGGTTGAGGCGGAAGAAGTTGGTCGGGTCGTGGACCCGCTTCAGTCGCGCGAGCCGCTCGTAGTTGCGCTCGCCGTAGGCCGCGCGCACGCGATCCTGCCCCTCGTCGCCGAGGAAATTGACGTAGACGCGCCCGCTCGCGTGGGGCCGCGGCGCGTCGAAGAGGTCGCGTGCCCAGGCGATGTGCCGTTCGGGCTCGGGATCGTCCTCGGTCCAGACTGCGTTGATCGCCACGTTGTGGGCGGCGGCCCGCTGACCGTAGGCGGTGTCCTCGGCGTCGACTCGGTTGAGGGCGCCGCCGAGCTGGAAGACGATGCAGTACGACTTCGGCGACGTGACGGCGGACGCGTGCTCGACGAGCGTGTCGATCCTCAGTGTTCCCTTCGGATCTGGCCACGCTTTCGGCTGCTCAAGTGAGAAGACGTTCGCCCAGGCGACGCCTCCGAGCAGGAGGGTGGTAGATGGCAAGATCTCCTGAGGGACGAAGTCCAACAGGGCTAGGGAGCGGTGTGCTAGCGGTACGCCTGCACGATGACGGCTTGAAGGTTGAGGAGATCGAGACGCCGTCGCCGGATCCGGGCGAGGTGCTGGTGCGCGTGCATGCGGCAGCGATTACACGTGCCGAGCTGGAGTGGCCGGTCGATCGATTGCCGGCGATTCCGTCTTACGAGCTTTCGGGCGTTGTCGTCGGGAGCGGTGACGAGGTATATGCGCTCACGCCTTTCGATCGGGACGGCGTGGCTGCCGAGTACGCCGTCGTCCCAGCCGATGTGCTTGCACCGAAGCCCTTGCGGCTGAGCCACGTCGAGGCGGCAGCTCTGCCGATGGGCGGGCTGACCGCCTGGCAAGCACTGTTTGTGCACGGGCGGCTCGCCCGGGGCGAGCGGGTGCTGGTCACGGGCGCCTCGGGCGGGGTTGGGCACATCGCCGTCCAGCTTGCGCGACACGCCGGCGCGGTGGTCGTGGAGAGCGGTCCAGTCGATCTGGTCTTCGACACTCGTGGCGGCGAGGTCCCCGCGGGCGAGCGCGTCGTCACGATCGCAGAGGAGATGCCGGGCGCGATCTACTTCATCGTCGAACACGACCACGAGCAACTGCTGGAGTTGAGAACGCTCGTGGACGCAGGCGAGCTTCGCGCGGAGGTCGACTCGGTTTTTCCGCTCACGGAGGCCCGGGCGGCGTTCGAGCGAGTCGCGGGCCGCGGGAAGCGTGGCAAGGTCGTGCTCGAGGTTGGCACTGACTAGCCGGCGGGTGCGGCCGTCACCTCTGCCGTGGATGCATCGAGCATCGCGATCTTGACAAGGCAATACCTGATTTCCAGCGCCTTCCGAGGAGCCCTCTTCCGGACTCGAACCGGAGACCCCCTCCTTACCATGGAGGTTCAGCGGTCGGGCACCGAGTGTCGTAGGCGGGCGCGAAGTGGCTTGACGCCTAGCGTTGCGGCCGCTCGCGCCTCCTCGAACCCGCATGGCTCCGTCGCACCGTTCTAGGACGTTTGGGCACGGAGTGGGCACGTCTAGGGCTGCGCGTTTGCCCACCGCATCAGGATCTCGGACGCTTGTGGGAGAGCCCGGTTTCCCCGAGGAACTCGGCGAGCGCCGTTAGAAGGGCCTGTGGCCCTCGGCGAGTACAGCGTGCCAGGCTGCACGCGTCTCGTTGAACGTGGCGATGCGCAGGGTCACGACGGCATCGCAGGTCATGTCGCCGCACTCACAGAGGAACGCTGCCTCCTCATGGCCTTGCGCGACGGTGATGTCGCAAAGTCGGTCGTTGAACCCCTCACGCAAGACTGTGCGAGCGAACTTGGTGGTTGTGTCGGTGGCTGTGTCGGCCCCAATGTGTTGGGCCACACAAGATCCCTTCACGGTCAAAGATTTCCTAAACCCGTATACGAGGGGCACGAGTGGTGCGTTTGCGGGCCACTCGCCCGGGTCAAGGTCAAGCGACCAGCGGGTCGGCGTTGCACCTGGGGGGACGGCGCGCCGGCCCGCTGTTGCATCCACGGATCGGACAGTCCGCCTCAAGGCTGGGCGTGTGACCACCTGATCAGAACGTTCGACGCGGGCTTCAGTCCGGTCTCGCCCAAGAACTCGGCAAGGGCGCGGGCGGCGGGTTGCGGCCTTGGGCCCGCGATCGCGAGCAGGAGCGCGAGCACGGCAGCGGACGCGGGGCCCGTCACTTTGCGCTCGGCTGCGTACTTCGCGTGCCAGCGGGCGACTGCGCGGCTGTAGCGGGCCGGGTCTCCGCGGAGTACGAGGCAGAGCTCGAGCGAGTCGGTGAGGTTGAGTTGGTGGAGGTCGTGAGCGGCTGCGAGGGCGACCACGGGGCACGACCTGGGGCAAGACCCGACACCGCCGTTGCACGCTCGCCTAAGGTCCGGTCGGAGGTGAGGAGGGTCGGTAGCGAGGCTGCGAACGCTCCGTCGGCGTTCACGGGACGGACCGCGTGGGCGCGGAATCTGCAAAGCCCGCTGCGGGAGTTCCTCCGCACGGAGACGGGCGGCGCGGCGGTCCTGCTCGTCGCCGCCGTGTCCGCGCTGGTCTGGGTGAACGTCGACGCGTCCTCCTACGAGTCGTTCTGGACGACACAGCTCTCGATCGACCTCGGCGGCGCGGGCATCTCGCTCGACCTCCGCCATTGGGTCAACAGCGGCCTGATGACGTTCTTCTTCTTCGTCGTCGGGCTCGAGGCGCGCCGCGAGTTCGACCTCGGCGAGCTGCGCGAGCGGCGGCGGTTCGCCTGCCGCTGCTCGCCGGCGATCGGCGGGATGGCGCGTCGCCGTCGCGATCTACCTCGCCTTCAACGCCGGCCGACTCGCGGCGCACGGGCTGGGGGATCGCGATGTCGACCGACACCGCGTTCGCGCTCGGCCTGCTCGCGCTCGTCGGCGCCGCGCTTCCCGACCGCCTGCGGGCGTTCATGCTCACCGTCGTCGTCGTCGACGACATCGTCGCGCTCGTCGTCATCGCGACCGTCGTACACCGAGGACCTCGCGCTCGCCGCGCCTGCTCGTGGCCGTCGGGCTTCTTCGCGGCGGTCCTCGTGGTCGCGCGGGCGCTCGGCGTCCGCTCGGGACTCGTCTACTTCGTGCTCGGGCCGGCGCGCGTGGGTCGCGCTGCTCGAGTCGGGGGTCGACCCGGTCGTCGTCGGGCTCGCGATGGGCCTGCTCGTCTTCGCCTACCCGGCTCGCGCGGTCGGACCTCGAGCGGGCGACGGAGCGTTCCGCGCAGTTCCGCGAGCAGCCGACCGCCGAGCTGGCGCGCGTCGGCGCGCGAGGGCCTCGGTCGGCGATCTCGCCCAACGAGCGGCTGCAGCAGCTCTTCCACCCGTGGACGAGCTACGTGATCGTGCCGCTGTTCGCGCTCGCGAACGCGGGCATCGCGATCGACGGCGACTTCCTGGCCGCGGCCTTCGCGTCGCCGATCACGCTCGGCATCGTCGCTCGGCTACGTGGTCGGCAAGCCGGTCGGGATCGTCGGCGCGTCCTGGCTGGTGACGCGGCTCAGCGGCGGCCGGCTGCGGCCGCCGGTCGGCTGGGCGGCCGTCGCCGGCGGCGGCACGATCGCCGGGATCGGCTTCACGGTCTCGCTGCTCATCGCGACGCTCGCCTTCGACGGCGAGCGAGCTCGAGGAGGCGAAGCTCGGCATCCTCGCCGCGGCGCTCGTCGCCGCGATCGCTCACCTGGCTGCTGTTCCGGGTGACGGCGCTGCTGCCACGCAGCGCGCGCGATCCGGGCCCTGCTCGGCACCGCCGAGCCGCTCGTCGACCTCGCGGTCGACGGTCGACCCCGAGCGCGACCACATCCGCGGCCCGCTCGACGCGCCCGTGACGGTCGTCGAGTACGGCGACTTCGAGTGCCCGTACTGCGGCCAGGCCGAGCCGGTCGTCCGCGAGCTGCTCGCGACTTCGGCGACGTCCGCTACGTCTGGCGCCACCTGCCGCTGACCGACGTCCACCCGCACGCCCAGCTCGCGGCCGAGGCCGCCGAGGCCGCGGCCGCGCAGGGCGCGTTCTGGGAGATGCACGACCTGCTGCTCGACCACCAGGACGCGCTGCGGCCGCCGACCTGATCGCGCTACGCCGAGCAGCTCGGGCTCGACGTCGACCGCTTCACCGACGACCTGCGCGACGCACGTCGGGGCCGGCCGGGTCGCCGAGGACGTCGACAGCGCCGACCTCAGCGGCGTCTCCGGGACGCCGACGTTCTTCATCAACGGCCGCCGCCACCACGGCGCCTACGACATCGCCACGCTCTCGGCCGCCGTCCGCGTGGCCGGTGCTCAAGCGCTCGCGGTCACCCCTGCCGCGCCACGGATGCCGCCGACAACGGAGCCCGACCTCGTCGGGGTGGCGCCAGCTCCAGTCCTAGCCAGGCGGGCTCGAGCGAGCGCATGATCGAGTGGGACGTCGCGTGGACGTGTGCGCTTGCGTGCCGCTTGGATGAGTCGTCGCGGCAGGCGACGTGCCTGCAGATCAGGCAGATCCGCAGATGGAGCGACTTGCCGCCCACGCGAACACAGTCCTGCAGCCGTCGACTGACGCCGGCAGCTCGCGGACGGTGATCCGGTCGAGGTGGGTGCAGACGACGCTGCTCATCGCGCTCCTCGAACGTCGGTTGTGGCGGCGAGGTGCGCGTGGACGAACTGCACGGCCATTGCGCCTTCGCCCACGGCGGTCGCGCAGCGTTTGATCGAGCCCGATTGGACGTCTCCGGCGGCGAACACGCCGGCGACGTCGGTCTCGAGCAGGTTCGCCCATGCCCGCTGCAGCTCGGTGAGCACGAAGCCGTCCGGGTCGCGCGCCACGGTGTCGCCGAGCCAATCGGTACACGGCTCCGCTCCCAGAAAGAGGAACAGGAACGCGAACGGCAGTCGTTCGCCGCTCGGTGAGGGTGACCGCCTCCAGCTCGCCGTCATGGCCGTGGAGGGCTGCGATCTCGCTGCTGTCGCGGATGGCTACGCCGTAGCGTTCGAGCTCGATCAGCAGGTAGTCGGACATGGTCTCGCGCAGATCGGCTCGGCGGTGGAGCAGGGTCACGAGCGCACCGCCGCGGGCCAGCCACACCGCGGCCTGAGCTGCCGAGTTGCCGCCGCCCACCACCGCAACTCGGGCAGCGCCGCAGCGCTGGGCCTCGGGCGGGCCGGCGGCGTAGAACACGCTGATCCCCTCGTAGTCGGCCAGGTCGTCGACGGGAAGGCGGCGGTACTGGGCGCCGGTGGCCAGCACCACGGCACGGGCGGCGACCTGTGTCGTCCTCCAGGCGGACGATGTGGCGGTCCTCGCCGGGCTCCAGCGCCACCGCCCGGTATGGGGTCGCGGTGCGGGCGCCGAACTTGCGGGCCTGGGTGATGGCGCGGCTGGTCAGCTGCGTACCGCTGATGCCGGCGGGGAAGCCGAGGTAGTTCTCTATGCGGCGCGAAGTGCCCGCCTGGCCGCCGAGCGCCGCGCTCTCGACCACCAGCGTGTCGAGGCCTTCGGACGCGCCGTACACCGCGGCGGCGAGGCCCGCGGGGCCGGCGCCGACGACCACGAGGTCGACCTGCTCGCGCGGCTCGAGCTCCAGGCCGACCCCGAGGCGCGCGAGCACGTGGCCGCTGGAGGGGCGGCGCAGCTCCAGCCGCCGGGCATGGGCACGAGCGGCAGCTCTCGCGGCCGTCACGGCGGGGCAGACGTCCTGCCAGGTGTACGGCAGCCGGTCGGCGCGTGCGAACTCCAGCATCTGCATGGGTCTCCTCGGAGCCCATGTGGCCCGACGATTTCCAGGCCAATCCCTTGCACGCTCTGCAGCGCCTCACGGCGGTGGATGCGAAGGTCGAAAGAAGCAGGTTGCTGAGCGGGCCATCCTCCGTACAGCAGCGAGCGCAGCGCGGCGCGCTCGACTGCGATGTACCGCAGCGGCTGCGTCACGAGCGCGTTGACGAACACCGTCTGCCCGGACAGGAGGTTGCAGCTCACCGAGGAATCCCGAGGGACCGTGCCGCACGAGGTCGTTGCCGGCCGCGTCGACGATCGCCACCTCGCCTTCCAGGATCGCGATGAACGGATAGGTAGCGTCCCAACCCGATACAGCAACTCACCCACAGGCGCCGAGCGCTCCTCGCCGATCTCGGCGAGAGCGGCTAGCTGCGAAGGGGAGAGCAGTGGGCTCGCGGGTGCTGACACGTTTCATTCCTCCATGAGAGCGATCGATGCCGAGGCCGGCAAACCGCTTCGTCCCGGATCACATCCCCGGAGTCGACGGTCGCGTCTCGCTCCACTCGAGGAGGAGATTCCGCTCGGCGAAGTAGCAACTACCGTCAATCCTGGCGAAGGTGTCAAGGTAACGGAGCGAGGCGACCATGAGCTTGCGGTCCTGGTCCCGCACACTCGCGCACGCGACATTGCTTCGCCCCGCTCCTGCGGCGTAGCATCGAATCGAGATGGGAAAGCTCGTGATCAGCGAGAACGTCACGCTCGACGGAGTCGTCCAGGACCCGGCTGGTGCGGAAGGGTTCGGGCGCGGCGGCTGGGTCGGTCGTGTCGGCGGGCGGGGTCGCGAAGAGGCGGCCAAGGTGCCCTGCTCGACGAGGCGCTGGGCGCAGAAGCCCAGCTGTTCGGTCGGCGAACCTCCGAGTTCCTCGCCGCGCGGTGGCCATCCCGAAGTGGCGAATTGGCGGACAGGTTGAACGACATGCCCAAGTACGTCGTTTTCCTCGACTCTGAAGGATCCCGACTGGAACAACTCGACGGTGCTTCCGGGCGACGTCATGCAGGAGGTCTCGAAGTTGAAGGAGGAGCTAGACGGAGAGATCGTCGTCGCCGGCAGCATCCGGCTCGTCCGCACGCTGATGGAGAACGACCTCGTCGACGAGCTGCGGCTGATGATTTACCCGGTCGTGCTCGGGGCCGGCGAGCGCCTCTTCGGCGAGACCAGCGACCAAAGGCCGGTGCGCCTCGTCGAGAACCCGGACCGTCGACGACCTCGCCTACCTCGCCTACAAGTCCGTGTGAAAACGTCTAGCCCGGGTGGACGCGCCCGCAGAATGGGAAATGACGTGATCCTCTCCGCCAGACCGGGTAGGTGCTGCTGATGGCGGTCGACTCGCCAACCACAAGGGGTCCGAGGAACTGGAAGAAGAACCCCGAGCATTGGGACGGAGTCGCCCGCGTGTATGCGGAGGGGATCGCCACGGGAAACGCGACATTCGAGACCGAGGTGCCGTCCTGGGAGGCCTGGGACTCAGTCCCATCTGCCGGCGCATCGGTTC
>CAVOKD010000005.1:0-105187 GCA_963696365.1 uncultured Actinomycetes bacterium | reverse complement strand
TCATCTCTACCGGCTCTCCGCGAGCCTACCATCCCTCGTTCCGCCCTCGAGCGTTCGTTCGTCGTGCGTGGACGGGTGGGGCCCGAGGCGGTACTCGGAGCTCGACCTCGGGTCGCTCGAGACGTTCGAGGGGGGACGCCGTCCCGTTTGCCTGCTGCACTCCTACCGGCATCCGGAGCACGAGCGTGCCGTCGCCGACGAACTGCGGCGGCGCCTCCCGCATGCGCACGTCGTCGCGTCACACGAGATTGCGCCCTGAGTTTCGCGAATACGAGCGCGCGTCGACCACTGCTGCCGATGCGTATCTGGGGCCTGTGATGTCGCGGTACCTCGCAGGGACTCGCGGCGGTTTCGGCGGAGGCTGACCTGCCCGAGCCGCTCGTGATGCGGTCGTCGGGTGGCGTCGTCGAGCGTCGAGGAGGCCGCGGCGCACCCCGCTGTGGCGCTCGTCTCCGGACCTGCCGCGGGCGCGGTGGGCGCGGCGCGTGTCGCCATGGATGCGGGGTTTCCGAACGCGATCGCCTTCGACATGGGCGGGACGTCGACCGACGTCTGCCTGATCACCGACGGAGTTGCGCAGCGGTCGAGCGAGCGCGTCGTTGCCGGGCTGCCGATTCGCCTTCCAACGGTCGACATCCACACCGTTGGAGCAGGAGGCGGATCGATCGCGCTGCTCGACTCGGGCGGAGCGGTGCGAGTTGGCCCGGCGAGCGCCGGCGCCGATCCGGGGCCGGCCTGCTACGGACGCGGCGGAACGCTGCCACGACGGTCACCGATGCGAACCTCCTCCTCCCGGCCGCCTGCCGTCACGCCTCGCAGGAGGCGTCGAGCTCGACCGCGATGCGGCCGCCCGCGCCTTCGGGTCGCTCGACCCGCAGGCGAGTGCTCCGCGTGGTGAATGCCGAGATCGCTTCGGGCGCTGCGCGTCGTCTCCGTTGGAGCGCGGCCTCGACCCGCGCGACTCGTTCTCGTCGCGTTCGGCGGTGCCGGCCCACTACACGCGTGCGCGCTCGCCGACGAGCTTGGAATCGGAACGGTGCTGATCCCCGAAGCCGCCGGCGTTCTCTCGGCGCTCGGTCTCGTCGCCAGCAACGAGCGGCGAGACCGCGTCGAAAGCCGCCTTGTGCCGCTGGCGGAGGCTGGTGAGCTTCCGCTCGGCGGCGAGGTCGACCTCCATATCGCGGCCAGTCGTTCGAGCTGACCGTTCCGGTCGAGGACGACCTCGCGTGGGCGTTCCACCAGGCACACGAGGAGCGGTACGGCTACGCCGACACCGGACGCGAGATCGAGCTCGTGGCCGTGCGGACGGCGGAGGTCCGACGCGGCCCGGTCGTCGAGTTCCCGCCGGCGAGTCCGCTCCGTGTAGCCGGGCGCCACGTCCTCGAGCTTCCGGGTGCCACCGCCTTCATTCCCGCGGGGTGGAGGGGTTCGCGACGAGTCCAGCACGCTCGTGGTGGCGAAAGCATGGAATGCAGAGATCGTGCCGATCGAGCTGCAGGTGCTCGGCGAGGCCCTGCGCACAGTGGCGGAGGAGATGGGCGCGGCCCTGATCCAGTCGGCGTTCTCCGCGAACATCAAGGAGCGGCGCGACTGCTCGACCGCGATCTTCGACGAGCGCGGGCGCATGATCCGCAGGCCCAGCACATCCCCGTCCACCTCGGCGCGATGCCGGAGGCGGTCGCCGCGGTCGCCGCACAAAACCGGCCCCGGGTGAAGTGTGGATCCTCGAACGATCCCTTCGAGGGAGGGACGCACCTGCCGGACGTGACGATGGTGTCGCGCACGTCGCTCGGGTTCGCTGTCTCCGCGAGCCCACCACGCCGACGTGGGCGCGATCGAGCCGGGCTCGATGCCTGCCGAGTCGCGGTCGCTCGAGGAAGAGGGGGTGGCGATCCCGCCGACGCGCCTGGATGACTCGGCGCTCGACTCGCTCATCGCGCGAATGCGCAACCCGGAGGAGCGACGCGGCGATTTCCGCGCGCAGCGCGCCGCGCACCGGCTCGCTGAGCTGCGCGTCGACGAGCTCTGCGCGCGGCGTGGCCTGACCGTCGTCGCAGCGGCGATGGAAGAGCTCTACGCCTACTCGGAGCGCGTCGTGCGAAAGGCGATGGGGCGGCTGCCCGACGGCCGCTACTCCGCGACCGACGTGCTCGAGGCTCGAGACGGCGAACTCGTGATAGCCGCCACCGTCACGATCGCAGGAGACCGCATGACCGTCGACTTCACCGGCACGGCCGCGCAGCACGCGGGAAACCTCAATTGTCCGCTTGCAGTTGCTCGCTCAGCGACGTATTTCGTCGTCCGCTGCGTAACCGATCCCGACCTTCCCGCCTCCGGAGGAGCGTTCGCTCCCGTTGAGGTCGTGGCGCCGCAGGGCTGCCTCGTCAACGCCCGCCCGCCCGCAGCGGTCGCGGCCGGCAACGTCGAGTCCTCGAGTGGATCGTCGATGTCCTCTTCGCTGCGCTCGGGCAGGCGATCGAGCTTCCCGCTCAGGGACAGGGGACGGTGAACAACGTCACGCTCGGCAGCGATCGGTTCACGTACTACGAGACGCTCGGGGGCGGCCAGGGAGCTGCCCGGACGCGGACTGACCGAGCGGCGTCCACGTCGCGATGTCGAACACGCTCTCGACGCCGGTCGAGGCGCTGGAGCTCCAGTACCCGCTGCGCGTCGAGCGCTACGCCCTGCGTCTGGGTCCGGCGGCAACGGCAGGCGAACCGGGGGCGATGGGGTGGTTCGCGAGCTGCGGGTCCTCGAACCGTGTCGGCTGTCGCTGCTGACCGAGCGGCGCGCGAGGCCTCCGCGTGGCGCCCACGGCGGCGCCGACGGGAGCGTGCGGGCGAAATCTGGTCAACGGCAGGCCCGTGCCCGCCAAGGCGACGCTCGACCTCGCCGCCGGCGACATCGTCACGATCGAGACGCCGGGTGGAGGCGGATGGGGGTAGAGCCCGACGTGCGCGCGGTTGTGGTCGTCGAGGGCGTGAGTGACCAGATCGCGGTCGAGACGTTGGCTGAACGACGTGGCGTCGACCTGACCGCGGCGGGTATCCGGGTTGTTCGCCTCGGCGGCGCCCACCGCATCGGAACCTTCCTGGATCAGCTCGGTTCGAGCGCGGAGGGCTTGCGGCTCGGCGGTCTCTGCGATGCCGGTGAGGAGGCGGTGTTCCGGCGGGCTCTCGAGCGTGCTGGTCTCGGCATCGACCTGACTCGTGCCGAAATGGAGCAGCTCGGGTTCTACGTGTGCGTCGCGGATCTCGAGGATGAGCTGATCCGCGCACTCGATGCGCCGGCCGTCGAACGAGTCCTACGCGCCAACGGTGATCTCCATCGATTTAGGACGTTTCAGCAGATGCCTGCCTGGCGCGGTCGCGCCACCGAGGAGCAGCTTCGGCGGTTCATGGGCAGCGGCGGACGCCGCAAGATCCTTTACGCGCGCTTCCTCGTCGATGCGCTCGATCTCGAGCGCGTCCCTCGGCCACTCGACGGAGTCCTCGCCCATGTTGCTGAGCAGTAGTCGCGTGAGAGTGTTACTTGGGCGTCGACGTCGAGCAGACGCCGAACGCACTGATCGACGACAGGCGTTCTCGCCGCTCATCCTCCATGCGCTGGATCCGCCATGCCTTCGTCTGAACATGTCGGGTACGAGCGCCTCCGGCCGCCGCTGTACGGTTAACCATGATGACTCGCGTCGAGCCTCAGCCCTCTGAAAAGCCTCGCGGGTGAGCTACCCGTTACGTCGTGGGCAAGGTTCCGCATTCACCCAGGTCACCGTCGCCACGGACGAGACCATCGTGAGCCGATGCGTGGTCCGGACCGTGAACGAATAGGAGCCGGATCTCCAGCGGCCGTTAGCGCACGCGAGGCTGAGATGAGGATGGTGACCCTCGGGTCGCGGGACGGTGTCGTCTGCCCGAATTCTTGGAACCCGAAATTGGGCACTCTCCCCGGTGCAGTTCCGCACGGCCCCCTTTCGGCCTCGGGTCATCGTGCGCTTCAGCGTCCCACGCAAATTCTCGAACCGGAGAATCGCCCCGATCCGGAGCCCTCGGAACACGCTGCAATCAAGAGTCTGATCCATCCACCCGCCCCGAAGCAGGACTTGCCCATGCGTCGCAGCCACCGTGCTGACGACTCGAAGGCTCCCGCTCACGGCCTCGCCTCGGCCGGACGCGATCAGGCGTGGCACCCGCAGGCTGACTTGCCGCCAAGAGCGGAGCGCCCCGGCGACCGGCGCGATCGTCTTCCGCCGAACATGACAACTCCCTTCTTGTGCGTCTGCGCGCGAGTGTAGAGGCTGCCACAACTTCGACACGGCCGCTGGCTGCTTCTGACCACCGGTCGAGTCCGCCTGCCACGAGGCCGCAGTCGGCATTGGAGGACGTCACGGACTAGACGGCAGCGCGTCCAAGCCCGGGGTGAGGTCCACGCTAGCCTCCTCTCGGGTGATGGGCGAGCACACCGCACGGAGCTCGGAGTCCGGCACCACCCGCGCCCGGCCCGGCTCGAGGTGGTGAATCTCGAGTCGCTGGGGCAGCCGGACGCCGAAAGAGAGGGGGCCGCGTTTCCGCGGCCCCCTCCGCTCCTTCCGCCAGGTTGTTTACGGCACGCTGTACGTGCGATCCCGGAGATCTTTCCTTGCGGAATCGGTGCCGGGCCCACCGTAGATCACGTCGTTGCCTCTGACGCCATCGCGGGCGAGTAGTTCGTCGCTTCCTCCATCGCCATGCAGCTGGTCGCGTCCACTGCCACCGATGATGATGTCCGCGCCGCCACCCCCGTGGATCGTGTCGTCCCCTCCACGAGGCCGAGATGTAATCGCGGCCGTCGGTTCCGGTGATCGCGTTGCCGCTGGACGAGCCTAGAATGATCTGCCTGGGTACCAAGCAAGATCAAAGGATCCCCACGCGGACTCCCATGACCCAGCAACGCGAATGCGGTACGTCTGGCCTTCGATGGCGCGAAAGCTGATCGCATTGTCGAGATCCGCAGCACTGCCAGCACCGTTGAAATAGTCGCTGCGAGCAATCCCCGTGAGCGCGTTTAGGCTTGTGCCACGATAGGCCGAAAGTTCGCCGTAGAAGTCGGTGACGGTTTCGAATCGAACGTAACCGGTTCGTGGTGCGGCCCATCGAAACCAAACCGAATGGGCGTCGTAGCCGCGTTCGTTCGTCTCGGTTGAGGCGAATACGTTGGCGGCGGCGAGGTGGCCGTTTCGCCAACAAGCACCGCCGCGTTTGCGAACTCGTCGTTCGAGGCGGAGAACCCCAAAGGAGCGAGAATCCGGACAAGTCATTGAAACCTGCCTCGACCACGATCCGGGCACCCCGTCCCGGCGGTCGCTGCAAACGTGACAAACGAGCCTGCCGCGACCGGTTCAAGCGCATCCAGCTTGTTCCGGTGTAGACACTTACGTTCCGGTAATCGGCGAAGAGCCTCATCGTGCCATCGGCGGAGCAGTCCACCGTACCGGCGGTTGCTCCACCCGCGCCATGCAATGGCTCTCCGGCCTCGGCGGTTGCTCCGAACGTCGTCCCCTCAACCGAGCCCCCGGCGTCCGCCAGGATCTCCGCGTCTGCGAACGCGTCGTTCGAGGGACCGTGCCTCATGCGCAGCGCGAAAGGCCCTTGCGCTGCACTGAAGCCATCGACCGCAACGTAGTACGTCGCGTCCGGGAACAGCGGGGAACCACACCCGACTGGCCTTCGTAGTGCCACCCAGGGTGTCGTCGTTGCTCACGACCTCCGTCAGGGCGTCGACATTGGCACCGGTGTAAACGCCGAGAACCGTGTCGAACGTGATCTGCCGCGTGAGGATGGTGACGCCCCCGGTCCGGTCGGCCGTCCACTTGAACCAGACGGAGGCTCCGCCGGCATTGCTGGCGTGTGCGGGTTCACCACTTCTTCGTCCCGTCCTTGTTCGT
The DNA here is from genome assembly GCA_963696365.1 of uncultured Actinomycetes bacterium. Taxonomy (GTDB): domain Bacteria; phylum Actinomycetota; class Thermoleophilia; order Gaiellales; family Gaiellaceae; genus CAVOKD01. The sequence continues at coordinate 99,267 of CAVOKD010000005.1, read as the reverse complement.
CGACGGGAGATCGAGCGCCGAACCTGACAGCGTCTGTGCTGCCGCGAAATTGTCGTTCACCGGAGCAGCGGCAAGTAGCTCCGGCGCGAACACCAGCGCCGCCGCACCGGTGGCGAAGACGGCGAACGCTCGCAGAAAGGCGCGCTCGTACGTCGTCACGAGCCTCGTTAGTTTCTTGCCCTTCATCCCTGCCTCCTTTTTTGCTGCCACTCGCGAACCAACGCGTCGGCTGGACCGACTTCAATCGAAATGGCATCTTGGGGCTAGACACGATACTAGACACAAATCGAGCAAGTCAAGGTGAGGTTAGACAAAGATAGTCACGAACTGTATCCTTAGCTCATGGCGTCGAAGAGCGAGGTTGGTGGGAGGATCCGCACGGCGCGAAACCACCTCGGCTGGAAGCAGAAGCACCTGGCCGCCGAGGTCTCGGTTGAGCCGATCACCGTGTCTCGGTGGGAGCGGGGCGCGACGACACCCGACCTCCACGTACTGGGTCTGGTCGCCGAGGCGACCGGCAAGCCTCTGAGCTATTTCGTCGGCGACGACGGTGAGGCTCGGGCGGCCTCGACGCTTGAGAGCGTGGCGGATCGCATCGAGGCGGCGGCGGTACGCGTGGCCGAAGCAAGCGACCGGATGGCGGCCGTGGCTTCGGAGCTAGTCGAGGAGCTTCGCGCCGCGCGCAGCCGCTCGTAGCAACAGCGCGTAGGCGGTCCCGGTCCCGGCCGGTCGGCCGGATTCTTCGCGAGAGCAGAGAGCATCACGGCCGCGAGCGGAGGTGGGATCGACGGCCGCTCAGCCCGCGGGTCGGGGGCGGCTCGGAGAGATGCGCCCGGCAGATGGCCATGATCGAGCGCTTCGCTGCGAACGGCGGTGAGCCTGTCGCGCACGCATATGTGAGACACCCGAGGCATAGAGGTCGGCGGCCGGCCTCAACTTCCTCTCCTCGGCCGCCTCGGGGGCCAGGTAGTCGGCGGTCCCGACGATCGTTCCGACGCGCGTAAGCACCGTCTGATCGTCGGCGCGGACGACCCCAAAGTCGGTGAGCGCCACACCGTCCGGCGTCAGAAGCACGTTGGCGGGCTTCACGTCACGATGAACAAGTCCGGCCCGATGGAGGACGTCGAGGCCGCCACCGATTCGACGGACGACATCGATCAGTTCGTCCAGCGGCAGCGGGCCCGCCTCCAAGCGCGTGGCGAGCGTTCCCCGGCTCGCCAGCTCGGTTGCCAGGAATCTCCGTCCGTCCACCTCTCCGCGAGTCGACCAGGGGCACGAGGTACGGATGATCGAGGCCGGACGCGACCTCGCTCTCCCTCTCGAAGCGGCGACGGAGTACCGGGTCGACATCGGCGTCCAGGACCTTCAACGCCACCCGCGGGCCGTCGGCCTGTGATGCACGGAACACGGTGGCGGTGCGCCCCGGCCGAGCTCCGCCTTAAGGAAGTAGGGCCCCAGCCGACTTCCAACGCTCAGCTCGTCATTCGAGCGGACAACCGGCATGGGAGGCACGATACTCCTGCCGCTCGTCCGCTTTGACTCGGGGCGAGAGTGTGGTACCACCAGCAGATTGCCTGCACGGATCGGAACGGAGTTTGCGGGCTACCGCATCGAGGCCGTGCTTGGCCGAGGAGGTTGAGCACGGTCTACCGGGCCCAGGCGCCTCGCCTCGGGGTCCGGGTCGCGCTCAAAATCCTGAACGCCCACGCCGCCAAGGACGAAAGCTTCCGCGAACGGTTCGTGCGCGAGTCGACGCTTGCGGCCGCGATCAACCATCCGAACGTCATCACGATCTATGACGCCGGGGCGTGGGGTGACGACCTCTTCATCGCCTTGAGGTACGTCGCCGGCGGTGACCTGAACGTCCCGCTCAAGGAGGGGCCGCTCGAGCTAGATCGCGCTCTTGCGATTCTGGCGCAGGTTGCAAGCGGACTCGATGCCGCCCACAGCCGCGGCCTGATTCACCGGGACATCAAGCCCGCCAACATCATGCTCGACTCCGGGCCCGGGAGAGGGTCGCCAGAGGTCGCCTACGTGACGGATTTCGGATTGATCAAGCACGTGCAGTCCGGCGGGCGGGCGACACCGACAGGCGATCTGCTCGGCACGATCGACTACGTCGCGCCCGAGCAGATCGAAGGCCGCCCGGTCGACGGAAGGGCGGACGTCTACTCGCTCGGCTGCGTCGCCTTCGAGTGCCTTACCGGCCGTGCTCCGTTCGCCCGCGAAAACGACGCGGCCGTGCTCTGGGCGCACATGGAGGAGGAACCGCCATCGGCCTCCGACTTTCGACCGGAGCTCCCGAGCGCCGCGAACGAGTCCCTCGCGCGCGCAATGGCGAAGGATCCAGAGAAGCGCTTCCACTCTTGCCTCGAGTTCGTCGACTCCCTGCGCCGTGAAGTCGATCCGGGGACACAGGGCCGTGCCACTGTTGCCCTACCAAGAGTTGGGCGATCCCCTGTGCGGTCCTGGCGATGGCCGCTGGTGGCGGCGGTTGGAACGTCGTGTCTCGCGCTCGGGGCGCTCGGAGCATTAGCCGTATCACGGGTCGCGGCGGACGAACCTTCGGCCGGCGAGGGGGACGCAGCCGCCGCGGAGACCAGGACGGTGGTCTCGACGGTCGTCGAGCGCGAGCCTCCGGCCCTGATCGGGAACGTCCCGGATGCAATCGAGTCGAGTTGCACCAGAGCCGCGGTGCCGACGCCCGATTTCGAGGCTAGCGTTTCGTGTCGTCCGGGCGGACCGGTGGAACTCGTGCAGTACAGCGACGCAGTCAGCAATCCCTACATGGGGACGTATCTGCGACGCAAGCTTGGCTACGCGGGTCTCCGGGTGCCGAACCCGAACGAACGGGTTGCCGCTCAGGGATCCTGCGAGCAGAAGGCTCTCCCCGCGGTCGAAGAATGGGTGGAGTCCGGCCGCGGGGGGCACGACGCAATCGGGCACACCCAGTTCAGCGACTCGGACGGGCTGGTCCTATGCTACGTCGATGCCAAGGGCGCCCACATCGAGTGGTCGACGAGGAACCTGAACATCTACGCCCATGCGTACGGTCCGAACTACAACAGACTGCTCAACTGGTGGAAATCACAGTCGGGGCCCGTTGCGTAGATGAGCCTTCGCCAGTGCGGCGGCGTCGCCTACGCTTGTGGTTAGGGCGTTGGGGTTCGGCGCGTGAAAGCTGCCATTTTGTTGCCATGCGCCCGATCCGAACCGATCGAGCTCGACCGCTGAACCAAGAAAAGCCGCATGGTTGCGGGGCTTTCCCTAGTGGGCGGTGACGGGCTCGAACCGCCGACCCCCTGCTTGTAAGGCAGGTGCTCTCCCAACTGAGCTAACCGCCCGGCTCATCCCATTGTGGCAGTCGCGGCCGCGGCGCCTGCTCGGCCGAGGGCTATGCCCGGCCCTGTCGGGCGGCGGCGACGGCTTCGAGACGCGTGTTCACTCCGAGGGCTCGCATTAGATGGCGGACGTGGTTCCGGACCGTCTCCGTGCTCAGATGGAGCTCCTGCGCGATCTGCTTCGTCGAGCGTCCCTGCTCGAGGAGTCGCAGCACCTCGGCCTGGCGGGGCGTCAGGTGCGCGGGCGGCGTGCTCGCCTGCTCGTCGAGCGGGCCGGTCAGCAGTCCGAAGACGCCGACCACGCGCTCGCCGCCCATCAGCGGCACGGCGCTGACCTCCAGCGCGACGCGGGTTCCGTCGGTCGAGACGAAGACCCCGCTTGCCTCGGTCGCGGCGGTCGTGCCGAGCACCTTGCGGGCGAAGAGTTCCCGCGCCCGCGCCCGGTCCTCCGGGCCGACAACCGACGTGAAGTGCCGGCCGCGGACGTCGCCGAGGAGGCGCTCGGCCGCGGGGTTGATCCACCGGACGACCCCGTCCGTGTCGAGGACGTAGCTCGGGACAGGTATGTCGGCGAGCGCCCGCTCGGCGTCGCCGCCGACTTTCAGCCCACCTTCCGTCGGAGCCATTCCGAGAGTGTGGTCGATCGACTAGGTCTTGTCACCCGTCGCCGAAACGGAGAAGGGCGCCGTCGCCGGCGCCCTTCTCGTTCGGGTGGAGCTGGTGTTGCGCTAGTTGGGGTGGATCAGCCGACCTGCTGGAAGGTCGGGTTCACCGGGATGTCGGCACCGGGCACGCAGAGTGCCCAGATCTTGACCTTCTCGGGATCCTTGTCCGAGGTCGTTCCGGCGTTGCCGCCGAACTGGACGATCCAGCCGTCGAGGCGGTTCGGCTTCGGAGCGTTTGTGTTCCAGTCCATGCGGCCGGGGAACGAGGACGACACCGGGGTGTTGCGGCTGTTCGCGCCCGCATCGTGGCCGAGCACCTGCACGCCACCGGAGATGGCGACGTAGTCGGTCTTTGTGGGGTCGGCGTCGCACGCCACGGTGGCGATGGCCCCGGCGTTGGTGTTGCCCTGCGTTGTAGAACGCGGTAGCGTAGAACGCGCCGGTCAGCCCGGAGTCGCCCTTGTCGCCCTTCGGGCCCTGAGCGCCGGTCGACGCCAGCCTTGCAGACCCTGAGCGCCGGCGTCGCCCTGCGGGCCCTTCGCCTTCAGCGCCTTCTGGACGGTCGGCGAGAGATCCGAGCAGCCAGACGGCGCCATCCTTGATCTGGCTGGACGTGATCAGGCTCTGGGCGGCGAATGCGCCCGAGGTGATCGCGAGCACTACGGCGAGCGCCGCGATCAAAGTGATTCCCTTCTTCAAGGTCGTTCCTTTCGTATTCCCAGGCCTCATAACGACGAGGCGGGAGCAGCGGTTGGCCTGGGATCTTCGCGCTGCTCTTACGGGAACGACGGTAGCCCTGGGCCAGCAGAGCGACAATGACGCGATTGAGTCTGTTGTGGGCGCGACAGACTCGGGTCTGAGCTGTCCCCACACGCTGTTCGCAGACGTGATCCTGAAGCTGCCCTATGCCCCCAGCGGGATTCGAACCCGCGCTACGGCCTTGAAAGGGCCGTGACCTGGGCCGCTAGTCGATGGGGGCCCGGTGGGGCCAGGATAGTCGGAGGAGGCGGCGTCTAGGCCGCGGCGCGGGTGGCGGCGGCCGGCTGCACCTCGGCCACCAGCCGCGCCACCACGTCGCGCAGGGTCTCGTCGAGCTCGGGGTCGGGCTCGGCGAGTCGGAGGTGGGCCTTCGGGAGGGCCAGCTCGGCGTCGACGACGCGGGCGCCGACGAGGCCCATCACCTTCTTCAGCTCGGCGCCGGCCCACATGGCGCCGAACATCCCGTCGCTCGCGCTGATCACGGCGACGGGCTTGTTGCGGAAGCAGCCCGTGAGGACGTCCGGCCGCGACGCCCAGTCGATCGCGTTCTTGAGGACGCCGGGGATCGAGCCGTTGTACTCGGGCGTGACGATCAGCACCGCGTCGGCAGAGCTGATTGCCTCGCGAAGCGAGGCGACCGCCTCGGGCTCGAAGTCCTCGGCGTCCTGGTCGTAGGGCGGAACGTCCCGAAGGCGGTCCCACGTCGCGACCTCGATGCCCTCGGGCGCGGCGGCCAGGGCGCGGCGGAGCAGCTCGCGGTTGAGCGAGCCGCTCCGCAGGCTCCCGGCGATGCCGAGGACCGTCATCGTTAGGCCTCGGCCTTCGTGAGCTCGAACGCGCCGCGGATCGTGACGTCGTTGCCGAGCATGAAGTCGCCGCCGGGGAGCGGGGCGTTCCAATTCAGGCCGAACTCGGTGCGGTCGACGGTCGTCTCGAGCTCGAGGCCGAGGCGCTCGCCGCCGTAGCCGTCCGTGATCGGGCCGGTGAGGATCCCCTGGAGGACGACCGGCTTCGTGACGCCCTTGATCGTCAGGTCGCCGTTCACCTCGACGCTCTTGCCGTCGCGCGCGGATCGCGTCCGAGCTGAAGGTCAGCTCGGGGAACCGCTCGGCGTCGAAGAAGTCGGGCGAGAGCAGGTGGCCCTTCAGATTCGGCTCGTCGATCGCGATCGACTCCACGCGCGCGGAGCCGTGGATGCCGCTCTCGTCGATCGTGCCGTCGACGTCCTCGAAGCGGCCGCGGAAGGTGGCGACGACGTTGTGCTTGACGCCGAACTCGACCGTGGAGTGGACGGGATCGACCGTCCAGGTGCCGGTCGGAACGGCGGTCTCGGTCTGGGTCGTGGTCATTGTGTTCTCCTCTTCGTCAGGTATACTTGCGACCGCAAGCAACTATAGCGAGAACTCTTTGACTGCGCAAGTATCTGAAACCACCACTTCTACGCGCCGGCCGAGGCGACCACCTTCGTGCGGATCCTTCGTGCGCATGGGACGCTGCGCCGCGGCCTCGAGGCTCGGCTGCTCGCCGACCACAGCCTCACGATCACCGACTACGAGGCGCTGCTCGTCCTGAGCGACGCCGAGGAGGGCGCGATGCGGCGCGTCGACCTGGCCGACCGCCTGCTCCTCAGCCCGTCCGGTGTCACGCGCCTGCTCGACGGGCTGCAGCGGCTCGGCGTGGTCGAGAACGGCGAGTGCGCGAACGACAAACGCGTCACCTACGCGGTCATCACGCCGGCCGGGCGCGACGCTGCTCGCCTGCGCAACCGAGGCGCACCACGCCGCGCTCGGCGAGCTGATCGGCGCGCATCTCACCGCCGACGAGCTCACGACGCTGACCGACCTGCTCGGCCGGCTGCCCGGCGTGGACGAAGGGGCCGACTGCCCCCTCGACCCGGCCTAGACTCACCGCAGGGCCGGTAGCTCAGCTGGTAGAGCAGGGGACTTTTAATCCCAAGGTCGCTGGTTCGAATCCAGCCCGGCCCATTCAGCACCGCATCGCCAGACGCGAACCCTGATTCCATGCGGGTCGGACGCGAACATGTGTGCCGCTGAAGCACGCCGCGTGCATACCCCGGTGCTACCCCGAAACGGCGGCTGGGGAGGGCCGCTAGGAACTGTCGGTGCGGCTCGTGAGGGCGCGGAACACAAACACGCAAACGGTGACGATGGCGGCGAAGATGACCCCCTTCGTCACGGCGTTTTCAAGCGGGTCCCCCTGGGCGAGTTGGAGCACGCCGAACACGACGATGAACCCGAAGAAAAAGCCGAATGCCATCAGGAGGGTTCTCATGAGTCCCGCATACCCCGTCCGGCAGGCTGCTACCGCCCTCTACATGAGCATGTCCGAAACGGCCATGAGCATCCGGGGGAAGATGGCCATGCCGTTTTTTCACGGCGCATGAGGCTGAGGGGCGCTCGCCGTAGCGGGTGTACCGTGGCTGCGATCCCTCAAAGGAAGGAGCGGTTCGAACTCGTTGGCTTCTCGACCGGAAAGGACGACCCATGAGCACTGACGCGACCACCCCCGACACGATTGTGCTGATCCACGGCTTCTGGGTGACGCCGCGAAGCTGGGAGCACTGGATCGAACGATATGAGCAGGCCGGCTACCGCGTGATCGCGCCTGCTTATCCTGGATTCGAAGTCGAGGTCGAGGCGCTCAATGCAGACACCTCGCCGATCGCAGCGCTGACGGTGCCGGCGGTCGTCGAGCATCTCGAGGCGATCATCGGCGAGCTCGAGTCGCCTCCTATCCTGATCGGCCACTCTGCTGGCGGGACCTTCGTGCAGCTCCTCCTCGACCACGGGTTTGGTGCCGTGGGGGTGGCCATCAACTCCGCTCCGACCGAAGGCGTCCGAGTAACCCCGCCCTCGCAGATCAAGTCGCTGTTCCCTGCCCTCAAGAACCCGGCCAACCGCCACCGCGCCGTGGGCTTTACCCCGAAGCAGTGGCACTACGTGTTCACGAACACGTTCAGCGAAGATGAGTCCCAGGCGCTGTACGAGCGCTACCACGTTCCGGCCTCGGGGGCGATCCTGTGGGGGATCGTGCTTGCCAACCTGGAACCTGGCCACCAGGCCACGTGGGTCGACTACAAGAATGGAGACCGCGCTCCGCTGCTGTTCATCTCGGGCAGCGAGGACCACCTCATGCCGCCGAGCGTCCAGCGGTCGAATGCCAAGCACTACAAGTCGAACACCATCACCGAGGTCAAAGAGTACGAGGGCCGGGCGCACCTTCTCCCCGCCCAGGAAGGCTGGGAGGAGATCGCAGACTACGCCCTCGACTGGGCGGTCGAGCACGCAAAGACACCGACCATGGTCTCGGGAGGGACGACGCGGAGTCGCAACTCGAATCTAGTCTCGGAACCAGGAGTCCCCGCTGCCCAAAGCCGTCCTCGCCAACCTGCTCGGCGATTTCTTGGGTTGGATCGCCGATGTCGCGGGTCACATCGCGGATGTCTCGGTCTACTGGCTCATCCTCGCGCTCGCGCTGAAGACCGCCGAGTCCGCATTAATTGGCCTCGCCTGGCGAAACATCCTGCGGGCGGCGTATCCAAACAGCAACTTGTCCTTCAAGATCGCCTGGGGCGCCTCCCAGGGAGGGACGGCGATCAACGCCGTGTTGCCCGCTCAGGCCGGGACGGTGGCGATGATCGGCATCTTCCGGACGAGCATTCCCGGAGCGTCGGTCGCGGGGGTGACATCGGCCACCGTGGTCGAGTCGCTCTTCTTCGCGGCAGTGAGTGGGGTCACGATCCTCTTCGTGGCGATTTTCCTGCCGCGAACGGTGTCCAAAGGTCGCCGTCGGACGAGATCGGCGACTTCTTTGCCGCTCACCCCGTCCTGATCGGCGTTGTGGTCGTCGCCGTGATTCTCCTCGTCCGCTTCATCTGGCCGCGTGCGAAGCGGCGAGTTGTCGAAGAGTGGAAGAAGGCCAAGCAGGGCGCGGCGATCTTTCGCGACCGGCGCCGCTACGTGCGTGAGGTCGCATTGCCTTCGGCGCTCTCGTACGCCTTCCGCATGGGCGTGACTGCGGTGTTCATGGCCGCATTCGACCTTCCCGTGACCTTCTTCACCGTTTTTCCTCGTCGCCCGTCCCACACGCTCTCGCACTGTTCGCGATCACGCCCGGAGGGGTGGGGCAAACCCAGGCGCTCGACCTCGTGACGCTGCGACGCTATGCGTCGAGTGAGAGCATCACCGCGTTTTCCGTCACCCAGGATTCGGTGATCACCGCCTGAACATCGTTCTCGGCGTCGCGGTCATGCTTTGGGCCTTCGGCTACACGCAGACCAAGGCGATGCTCACGAAGAGCGGGCGAAAGCAGGCCCCGACCGAGACATAAGGGCGGGGCGGCGCCGTTGACCCGCTCGCATTCCGCGACTCTTTCTCGCGGATAATTGGCAGGGTAGGCGGCGGTGGGTGGGTGGTCACGATGGTGTCCCTCCCCCCGTGTTGGGTTACGCGGTGCTGGCGCGCAATACTGGCGGGAGTCGATTGCATCGGCGGGAAGGGATGTCGTTGGCCGAGGTCACGAGCGGCGGCGTAAGGATCAGCTACGACGTGGTCGGGGAGGGCCGGCCGCTCGTGTTGCTGCACGGCTGGTGCTGCGATCGATCCTGGTGGACCGAACCGGGGTACGTCGACGCACTCAGGAGCGATCACCGCATCATCAACGTCGATATCCGCGGCCACGGCGCGAGCGACAAGCCGCACGAAGCCGCCGCCTACACCTACGGTGACCTGGCTGGCGACGTGTTCGCGGTCGCCGACGCCGAAGGTCTGGATCGGTTCGCGATCTGGGGCCAGTCCATGGGCGGACATATCGGCTGGATGACGGCGGCCGCCGCACCCGGAGCGGATTCCAGCGATCGTCACCTCGGGAGCGTGGGATCCGCGACCTTGGCCCGAAAACCCGACGGAGATCGACGAGTGGGCCGAGGCGCTCAGGAGCGGCGGGACGAGCGCGCTGCTCGAGCGGTTCAAGATCGACATGGGAGAGACATTCGATCGCGAGTTCCCACCCTGGGCGCAGGCCGTCACCCTCCGAGCCGATCCGGAGGCGCTGCTCGCGGCACGCGGGCCTCACCGCTGGACAGACGGGATCCCGGACGATGTTCTGAGGTCGTTCCCCGTCCCGGCGCTCCTCATCGCCGGGGAGCTCGAGGACGAGGACGACGACGCCGCGAACATGGCCGCGATGATCCCCAACGGTCAGAGCTTGCGCTTGCCGGGCCTCGGACACGGGGGGGCGTGCGCGGCGAGCGCGCTGACGGTCCCGACCGCCCGCGCATTCCTCGACCGCTGGTTCGCCTAACCACACGCTGAAACGGAGTCGGCCGCCAGAGCAATCCTCTCGGCTGCCCTTGTCCAAGGGCGGGATGACGTGGAGCGTTACCCGACTTCGGGGAGCCTGCTGGGAATCGCCGCACTCACAAGGTGAGATCACCCTCGCGGGGCTTGTCGGCCGCCGGTCTCTGCGATTCAATCGCCGCTTGAACCGCGCCGTTCAAGCCCTCGCCGGCCTGGTTGCCGTCTTTCGCAACGACAATCTTCGGCGTCTCGAGCTTGCATGGGGCGCGGCGATCACGGCCGAGTGGGCGCACTTCGTCGCGCTCGGCGTCTTCGCCTACGACGCAGGTGGAGCGGTCGCGGTGGGAGTCGCCGGGCTCGTCCGCATGTTGCCCGCGGCGCTCGTCGCTCCCTTCGCTGCTTCGCTCGGCGACCGTTTCCGGCGTGAGCGGTTCCTCGTCTCGATCGCACTCGTCGGTGCCGCGGCGCTTGCCGCCTCCGCGGTTGTCTTCTTCGTGAGCGAGAACGCTCCGGCGATCTTCGCTCTGGCAGCTGTCGTCGGGCTCGCTGCGACGCTCGTGCGGCCAGCGCAGCAGGCGTTGCTGCCTTCGCTCGCCCGAACGCCCGAAGAGCTGATCGGCTCGAACGGGGCGACCTCCACGATCGAGAGCCTCGGAACGCTTATCGGACCGCTCCTCGCCGGCGTGCTCGTCTCGATTGCTGATGCGGGCGTCGTCTTCGCCGTCGGCGCGGGGGCGTTGCTCGTCTCGGCACTGCTCTTCTTCCGCGTCAGGGTCGAGGGCCGGCTGCACGCAGCGAGCGTGGCCGGCGCGGAGCGCGCCCACCGGCTGCTTCTGGCGGGCCTTGCATACGTCGCACGGGCGCCGACGCCGCGCATGATCGTCGGGCTCGTCGGCGCACAAGCCTTCGTCCGCGGCTGTCTCAACGTCCTGATCGTGGTCACCGCGTTCCGCGTCCTCGACGGAAACGCGGCTGCCGTCGGCTATATGACCGCCGCCCTCGGGGTGGGAGGCCTGATCGGCGCGCTCGCCGCATTCAGGCTCGAGGGACGCCGACTCGCCGTCGCGTTCGGAATTGCGCTCATCCTTTGGGGGCTTCCAATCGCGCTGATGGCATCTTCCTCCTTCCTCGCAACGGCGCTCCTTCTCCTCGCGGTGGTCGGCGCGGCCAACTCGATCGAGGACGTGGCCGCGTTCACGCTCCTCCAGCGCATCGTTCCCGACGACGTCCTCACCCGCGTCCTCGGCGTCCTCTGGGGCCTGGCGATGGGAGGCGTCGCCCTCGGCTCGATCATCGCCCCCGCCGTTGTCGGCGTCGTCGGTTCCCGCGCGGCACTCGTCGCTGTCGGCGCAATCCTCCCGGTGCTTACGCTGCTGGCGTGGCGTCGGCTCGTCGAAATCGACCGGAGCACGCCTGGCCCGACCGCCGAGCTGGCAGTGATCGATTCAGTGCCAATGCTGATGCCGCTCTCGCTGGCGGCAAAGGAGCACTTGGCGACGGCACTGGTTCCCATGATCGTCCCGACCGGAGACGTCGTCATCCGTGCAGGCGAAACGGGTGACCGCTTCTACATCGTCGCTGCCGGGGAACTCGAAATCGTCGGGGACGATCTGCAAGGCCACGCGGGCGCAGGAGACCACTTCGGCGAGATCGCACTGCTTCACGACGTACCTCGAACGGCCACGGTTCGAGCGGTCACAGACTCGCGCCTCTACGCGCTCGAGCGCGCCGACTTTCTCGCCGCCGTTACCGGCCACTCAGATGTGCGGGCGGCCGGCGAGGCGATCGCGGATGAACGCCTCGCGCGCGGGGGTCACGCCCCGTCGGTCACGCGGCGCCCCCTCGAGCCGTAGCCGAAGCCCCTGGCAATGCTCGGAGCACATGGCGACGGTGCCCGCCAGCGCCGTCAGTTCACGTCGACCTGCCGACCGAGAGCGGTGTGGGGTGCCGCGGCTCGTATAGGCCGAGTTCGCCGCCGCCCGGCAGCCGGATCGCTGTCATGAGGCCGAACCCTTCGTCGCTGACCGGCCGGACGATGTCGACGCCCTTGCCCTGTAGCTCGGCGACAGTCGCGTGGACGTCGTCGCACATGAGGTAGAGCTCGTGCCGGCCGTCCTCGTCCGCGGGATGGGCTGCCAGCTCCGCAGGCGGCAGAGCGAAGATCAGCCACCCGTCTCCGGCATCGGCGAACGGCAGCTCGAGCACGTCTCGGAAGAACGCGCGATCGTGCTCCGCATTCGCCGTGAAGATCACTGCGTGGACTCCCGTGATCATGTTCGAACCTCCGGGCTCTAGATGTGGCACTCCAGATTGCGTGGCGCCAGGGAAAAGTCGCTGGAGGAATCTACGGTTCGCGACGGTCGTGAAGCGGGCCGCCACCGCGAACGCACATTAGTGCGGGTGGGCGGCCATTCGTCTAGACGGTCCCGCTACCTCCATTTCACCGTGGAACGTGCCAACCGCCGGCATCACGACCTCCTCAGCGCACCGCCCGATCGCCGATCCAGTAGCGCGGGCCCGATCCGAAGCGGGCAGCACGGTCGCCGGGGTTGGCGAGCTGACAGCGGTCGAGCGAGAGGCAGCCGCAGCCGATGCACTCGGTAAGCCCGAGTTTCAGGCGCTCGAGCTCGGCGATGCGCTCGTCGATCCTCGAGCTCCAAGTGGCGGAGAGGCGTGACCAGTCGCGACGGGTGGGGGCATGGTGGGGAGGGAGTTTCGCGAGCTCAGCTCGGATCTCCTCGAGCGTCAACCCGATGCGCTGGGCGAAGACGATGAATGCGATACGGCGGAGGACGGCGCGCGGATATCGCCGATGGCCCGAGCCGGCTCGCTCCGAGGTGATCAGGCCCCGCTGCTCGTAGAAACGCAGGGCGGACGAGGCGACGCCGCTTCGGCGAGCGATCTCACCGATCGTCAGCACGTCTGACATAGCCGACCTACTTACCTTCAGACTTGACTTCAAGCTCACTTTAACTTGTAGCTTACTCTTCAACGTAGCGAGTGGTCGAGAGGAGACAGTCATGTCGACACGACAGCGAGCGAGCGAGCAGATCTTCGAGATCGTCACCTCCTGGCCGGGGGTCGCCGCGGGTCCGGGTAGGCGGGGGGAGTTCGCGTTCAAGGTGGGCGGCCGGGAGATCGGCCACCTGCACGGAGACCACGTCGCCCACTTCGGCTTTCCGAAGGAGGTCTGGGGCTCCCTCTTCGAGCAGAGGCGAATCGACTACCACCCGGTCTTCCCGGGCCGGCCGGGCTTCGGCGCCCGCACGATCGAGACCGATGAAGACGTCCAAGACGTAGTCGCGCTCCTGCGCCTCAACTACGAGCGCGTGGTTGCACGTCACGGCCTCCCGACCCAGGCAGCCGCATAGCGTATGTCCGTCGGCATCGTCACCGGCGCATCGCGCGGTCTTGGTCTGGCGCTCGTCCGCGCACTCGTGGACCGCGGGTGGCGGCTCGTCGTCGATGCGCGCGGAGCGGCTGCGCTCGAGCGAGCCGTGTCCGACCTCGAGGGCGTCGTTGCGATCGCGGGCGACGTGGCCGACCCGGAGCATCGGCGGGCGCTCGTCGAGGCGGCGGGCGCTCGCATCGACCTGCTCGTTAACAACGCGGGCGTGCTCGGCCCGAGTCCGCAGCCCCCGCTCGCCGCCTACCCGCTCGCAGAGCTTGCGCGCGTCTACGACGTCAACGTCTTCGCCCCGCTCGCTCTCGCCCAGGATGCGCTTCCTCGGCTCACACCGGGGGCGGCGATCCTCGACATCACCTCGGATGCAGCGGTCGAGCCGTACGAAGGCTGGGGCGGATACGGATCCTCGAAGGCTGCCCTCGAACAGCTGACCGCGATCCTCGCCACCGAGCAGCCCCACCTGCGCGTCTACAGCGTCGACCCGGGCGACATGCGCACGCAGACCTACCAGGAGGCGTTCCCGGGTGAGGACATCTCTCACCTGCCCTTGCCAGAGGCGAGCGTGCCTGGCCTGCTGGCGCTGATCGAGGGCTCGCTTCCGAGCGGCCGCTATCGGGCACGCGAGCTCGCGGGTGTTGCAGCGTGAGCGCGCTGGAGCTTTCCGTTCGGCTGGAGGCGCACGAGCCACCGGAGGTACGCGGGGAGGGCCGCGACGACGTGGCGCTGCTCGTTGCGACGCGACATGACCTCGAGCTCGTCCACGCCCGTTTCCGCGACCTTCCACGGTTCCTGTCCGCGGGCGACCTGCTCGTCGTCAACGCCTCGGCGACGCTCGCAGCCGCGCTCGAGGCCCGACTCGGCGAGCAACGATTGCAGCTCTGGCTTTCGACGCCGGCCCCGGACGGCACCTGGCTCGTCGAGCTTCGGACAAGTGACCGGCGCCCCTACCCGCGACCGCCGCTGGGCGTCCGCCTCGAGCTGCCGGGCGGCGCCCACGTCGAGCTCGTCGCGCGTTTCGCTGGCAGCGATCGACTCGCCGTCGCGTGTTTCGAGCTCGCCGAGCCGCTGGAGGACTACCTCAGCCGGCACGGGCAACCGATCAGGTACGGGTACGTCCCCGAGCCGTGGCCGCTCGAGGCCTACCAGACCATCTTCGCCCACGAGCAAGGGAGCGCCGAGATGCCGAGTGCCGGCCGGCCGTTCACGGCGGAGCTCGTGACGGAGCTCGTCGTGCGCGGAGTGCTCGTGGCACCCGTGATCCTGCACACGGGCGTCTCCTCGCTCGAGCACGGCGAGCCGCCCTTCCCCGAGCGCTACCACGTCCCGGCCGCGACGGCCAGGCTCGTCAACGCCGTCCACGGCTGGAACGGGCGCGTGATCGCGGTCGGCACGACCGTCGTGCGCGCACTCGAGACGGTGGCCGCAGCGGACGGCACCGTGTCGGAGGGGCAGGGATGGACGAGTCTCGTGGTCACGCCGGAGCGCGGGTTGCGCGCGATCGACGGCCTCCTCAGCGGATTGCACGAGCGCGGGTCCTCACACCTCGAGCTGCTCGCCGCCGCGGCCGGGGCCGAGCTCCTTGAGCGCTCCTACCGCGCTGCGCTCGCGCACGGCTACCTGTGGCACGAGTTCGGCGACCTCCACCTGATCCTGCCGTGACGCGCCTGGTCGGGATCAACCACGTGGCACTCGAGGTCGGCGACGTCGAGGAGGCGCTTGCCTTCTACGGCCGGTTCTTCGAGTTCACGCTGCGTGGTCGCTCGCACGGCGCTGCCTTCATCGACATCGGCGACCAGTTCTTCGCGCTCATGGAGGGCCGCTCGGGTGGTCCGGACGGCGCCCGCCATTTCGGGCTCGTAGTCGACGACAAGGATGCGACCCGCCGCGCTCTCGAATCCGCCGGCGTGCGACGATCCGCCCCGGCCGCGGACTCGACTTCCTCGACCCCTGGGGCAACTACATCCAGGTCGTCCAGTACGACGAGGTGCAGTTCACGAAGGCCGAGCGGGTCCTCCAGGGGATGGGGCTCGAGCTCGGCAAGACGAACGCGGCCCGCGCCGAGCTTCGAGCCAAGGACCTGGCCTAGCCGACGGGGTATTGCCAGCGCCGCCGAGCCACTGACCCTGGCTGATCCGCAGAAGCCGGCTGCTTAGAGTGTTAGCGCCCGCCACGAAAGGAGTTGCGCGCTGGGCGTGTCGTATGGGGCTGCCACGGTTGGACAAGATTGATCTCATCGGCGTCCGCTTCGATGGGTCGGGGCGCCTCGCCGGGCAGGCAACTGCTCCTGTCGCGCTACGGGAGGCTGGTCTCGCGGCTGCCCTGCACGAGGACGCGAGGCTGACGCCCGACGTCATCGTCTCGGAGCCGACCTCGGCACGTGGAAGCTTTGGGTTCGTCAACGAGAGCGCGCTTCTGGAAATGGCGGACATGCTCCATGCGCGTGTCCAGGCAGCTCTGAAACAAGGACGTTTTCCGCTCGTCTACGGCGCCGACTGCGCCGTTCTGCTCGGAGCCGTGCCTGCGCTCGCGGATGAAGTCGGAGACGTCGGCGAGCCGGCCGACACGCGCTCTGTCGGTGTCCGTCAGGGTGCGGTCCTGGGGCAGTTCGAGGCCGGCGAAGAAGCCGCTGATAGCGTCCCGGAGCTCGGCCCGCATCTCCCTGGCGCCGGTGTGCGCGGCCGATCGGGCGTAGCCGAGCGGCACGACAGGCGCTAGGCTCCGGCCACGCCGGGGCAGGCTCTCGTAGCGCCCCACGGCGCGGATAGCTCGGGAGTGACCTCCGGCCCGGGCTTCCACCCGAGGGTCGGGAGGGGCCGAGCCGAGGGGGGTTCGGTTCCTTCCGGGCCCCGGCTCGCCGCGCCTAGGCCGGCTCGGTGAAGGTGATGAAGTACCCGTCCGGATCCTGGAGGCCGAGCTCGCGCGCGCCCCATTCGCGCTCCTCCGGGCCCCAGGCGGGCTCGATGTTGTGGCCTCTGATCTGCTCGTGGACGGCGTCGACGCTCTCGGGATGGACGTAGAGCGTCCCGGTGAAGGCGGGCTCGCCCTCCCAGGGCGTCTCGCCGCCGAGGAACTGGAGAACGACCCCGTCCCGCGCCACCTCGCACCACGTCGGCTCGCCCGACTCGGGGAAGACGCCGCGGAGCTCGAACCCGACCTGCTCGTACCACGCGATCGTGCGACCGATGTCCGCGGACTTGAGGATTGCGGTGACGTCGGCCACGACAGAAGCTTCGCAGCTAGCGGATGACGCCGTGCCACGGCTCGACCTCGATCGAGCGGTGGCCCTTGCGGCCCTTGAGGACGAAGTAGCGGTCCTCGACGTTGTTCGCCGGGTTCGTCTCGTGCAGAAGGCCGAGCGGATTGACCGTGACGCGCATCCGGTAGCGCCCGTTCGGCAGGCTCGTCACGTCGAAGGCCTGCCCGGCGACGCCCTGGTAGTACGTGTCGCCCCAGCCGGTCGGGAGCGCCTCGCGGATCCAGCGCGCCTGGCGGTCGCCGCAGACGCTCGAGAGCTGGTCCTCGTACGGCGTCAGGTTGGCGCCCGCGACGGTCAGGTCGATCGGGTCGGTCGCCGCGAGGCAGTAGGACTGCTTCCGGCTCCGCACGACCTCGTTCGTCTTCGCGTCGACGATCGAGTAGCGCGCGAACTGGAGGATGTGCCAGTGGTTGTGGCCGCGGCGCGTGTCGTAGTCGAAGGTGCCCACCGCCGTTCGGCCGACGACCTCGCCGTGCGAGTCGAAGAAGTACTGGTACGCGTCCATCGTCGTCGTGCCCGGCCGGCGGAAGCCTTCGAGCATGAGCGGCGCCGGGCCGCCGTTCCAGGCCGTCGACGCGAACGAGAGGTAGTCGTGCCCGCGGTTCGTGCGCAGCGTCGCCGCCCAGGCCGGGAGCGCGACGAGGTCGGGCACGGTGTCGGGATCCGGATTCGGGTCGTCCGGCACGTCGCCGGTCGGGGCCAGCCGACCCTCGGCGGGAGCGCGGACGCCGAAGCCGCCGCGCACGACGACGACGGTGAACGAGGCCTCGCCGTCCTCCGGCGCGATCCCGAAGAACGCCTGGAAGAACGGCATGATCTCGACCGTCACGTGGTACTCGCCCGGCGCGAGCGTGACGAGCTGGCGGCGGAAGCTCGTGAACTCGTCCGGCGAGAACCCTGCGACGGCCCAGCCCTGCTCGATCCCCCAGACCATCCCCTTCATGAACGGCGAGAACGACCGGCAGACGGTCGGGTAGTGCGGGGCGGTCGGCCCGCTGTCGTCCATGCGCGTCCGCGCGTATGTGTTCGGGCAGAACTGGCGGAAGAGCGTGAGGACGGGCGTACCGTCCGGCCGCTCGATCGTCACGCGGAAGAAGCGGCGCAGGCCACGCCAGCCGTTCGTGTTCTCGCGCGGCATCGCCTGGACGGGAAGGCCCGTTGCCGCGTCGACGAGGACGGTCTGTGGCGCCGTGTCGTAGTCGGGGCGCGCCGTCCGAAGCTCGAGGTCGGCGCCGCTGCGCCTCGACGAAGACGCCGAGGTCGAGCAGCACCTGGCCGTCGAAGGAGCCGAGCACGACCGGGTCGTCCGCCGGCGGCACGAGCGCGAGCGTCGGCAGCGTCTGCGCGCCCGCTCCCGGGGCGAGCGCGAGCATCGCTCCGACCGCCACGCCGAGCAGCCCGGCACGAAGCCGCCGCCGCGGGGGGGTCGCAGGGTGAGCCGCCAGAGCCTGCGGATGGTAGCTCGCGCCGAAGCCCGTGAATACCCCGCGTTCGGGCCGCGTCCGGCGTGGACGCGGCCCGTGCGACTACGACCTATTCAGCCGCGTCGGCGTCGAGCTCGAGCGCCGCGGAGTTGATGCAGTAGCGCAGGCCGGTCGGGTGCGGCCCGTCCTCGAAGACGTGGCCGAGATGGCCGCCGCAGGAGGCGCAGAGCACCTCGGTCCGGCGCATCAGCCAGGAGCGGTCGTCCTCGGTCTCGACGGCCTCCGCGCTCGCCGGCTCGTAGAAGCTCGGCCAGCCGGAGCCCGACTCGTACTTCGTGTCCGAGCTGAAGAGCTCGGCGCCGCAGCCGGCGCACCGGTACGTGCCCTCGCGCTTCTCGTGCGCGTACTTCCCCGTCCCGGCCCGCTCAGTGCCCTTCTCCCGGAGGATGTGGAACTGCTCCGGCGTGAGCTCGGCGCGCCACTCCTCCTCGGTCTTCTGGATCTTCTCTGTCATGCCGCCAAGGCTAGCCACGCCGAGGCGGCCCGCGATGCCCTTAGTTCAATCGGTATAGTAAGCGCAGCAATGAGAACTACTGAGGAGATTGCAGCGTGAGCACGCTCTTGCTCGTTCCACTGGAAGACGTCGTCGTCTTCCCGAACATGGATCTGACGCTGCCGGTCGACGTGGGGGACGAAAGCCGCGTGCTGCTCGTCCCGCGCCACGGCAGCGAGTTCGCCAGCGTCGGCACGGTCGCCGAGATCAGCGACCGCGTCCGGCTTCCGGGCGGCGTCCGCGCCGTCTCGCTCACCGGCCTGCATCGCGGGATCGCCGGCGCGGCGCACACCGATGCGGCCGGCCGCCTGCGCGTCGAGGTCGAGGAGCGCCCCGACGAGGACCAGCCCGTCGACGGAACAGATCAAGGAGCTCGAGCGCGAGTACCGCGCGGTCGTCGAGGAGATCCTCGAGCTGCGCGGCGACGACGGGCGCGTGAGCGCGTTCGTCCGCTCGATCTCGGAGCCGGGCCCGCTCGCCGACACGATCGGCTACGCGCCCGACATCAGCTACGAGCAGAAGGTCTCGGTCCTCGAGGCGGTCGACCTCCGCGAGCGGCTCGAGCTCGCCGTCCGCCTCCAGCGCGAGCGGCTGGCCGAGCTGCAGGTGCGGCGGCGCATCCGCGACGACGTCGAGTCCGGCGCGCAGGCGCAGCAGCGCGAGTACTTCCTGCGCAAGCAGATGGACTCGATCCGCAAGGAGCTCGGCGAGGACGAGGGCTCCGTGATCGAGGAGTACCGCACGAAGATCGCCGAGGCCGAGATGCCCGAGGAGGTCCGCTCGCAGGCCGAGCGCGAGCTCAAGCGGCTCGAGTCGATCGGCGAGCAGAGCCCCGAGGCGTCGGTCATCCGCACGTACCTCGACTGGCTGATCGCCGTCCCGTGGTCGAAGCGGTCGGACGAGCGCCTGGACCCCGCGCACGCGCGCGAGGTCCTGGACGCCGACCACTACGGCCTCGAGGACGTGAAGGACCGGGTCGTCGAGTACCTCGCCGTCCGCAAGCTCCGCAAGGAGCGCGGGATCGAGGAGGACAAGCGCTCCGGCGCGATCCTGACCCTGGTCGGCCCGCCCGGCACCGGCAAGACGTCGGTCGGCGAGTCGATCGCCCGCGCGCTCGGGCGCGAGTTCGTCCGCATGTCGCTCGGCGGCGTCCGCGACGAGGCCGAGATCCGCGGCCACCGGCGCACGTACATCGGCGCCCTGCCCGGCCGGCTCGTCCGCGCGCTGCGCGACGCCGGGACGATGAACCCGGTGATCATGCTCGACGAGGTCGACAAGGTCGGCGCCGACTGGCGCGGCGACCCGTCCGCGGCGCTGCTCGAGGTGCTCGACCCGGCGCAGAACCACTCGTTCCGCGACCACTACCTCGACGTGGAGCTCGACCTCTCCGAGGTCGTCTTCATCGCCACCGCGAACATCACGGACACGATCCCCGGCCCGCTGCTCGACCGGATGGAGACCATCCGCTTCGACGGCTACACGGTCGACGAGAAGGTCGCGATCGCGCGCGGCTACCTCTGGCCGCGCCAGCTCGAGCGGAACGGCCTCCGCGAGGGCGAGGTCGAGATCACCGACGAGCTGCTCGAGATCGTCGTCGTCCGAGTACACGCGCGAGGCCGGCGTCCGCCAGCTCGAGCGCGAGCTCGGGAAGCTCCTGCGCAAGACCGCGACCCGCATCGCGTCCGGCGAGGTCGAGGCCGTGGTCGTCTGCGACCTGGAGCTCGTCCGCGACGCGCTCGGCAAGCAGCGCTTCTACCAGGAGGCCGCCGAGCGGACCGCCGTCCCCGGCGTCGCGACCGGCCTGGCCGTGACCGGCACCGGCGGCGACGTCCTCTTCGTCGAGGCGACCGCGATGCCCGGCAAGGACGGCGAGCTCCTGCTCACCGGCCAGCTCGGCGACGTGATGAAGGAGTCGGCGCGCATCGCGCTCTCCTACGTGCGCGCGCACGGGGACGAGCTCGGCATCGACGAGTCCGCGTTCCAGCGACCAGCTCGTTCCACGTCCACGTCCCGGCCGGGCGCGATCCCGAAGGACGGGCCGAGCGCCGGCATCACGATGGCGACCGCGCTCGCGTCGCTCCTCACGGGGCGGCCGGTGCGGCACACGGTCGGGATGACCGGCGAGGTCACGCTCCAGGGTCGCGTGCTGCCGATCGGCGGGCTCAAGCAGAAGGCGCTCGCCGCGCACGCGGCCGGGCCTGACCGACGTCGTCATCCCGGAGCGCAACCGCGCCGACCTGGAGGACGTGCCGGCGGACGTCCGCGAGGCGATGTCCTTCCATCCCGTCATGAGCCTGGGCGAGGTGCTCGAGCTCTCGCTCGAGCCGGACAGGCCGGCCATGCATCGCTGCCGGCGGTGTGAGCCGGTGCCGGAGGAGGTCCGCCGGGCGGCGGACCTCCTCGAACGGCGCTGGCTCCTGCAGATCGTCTACGCCGCGCACGGGGGCGCCGTCCGCTTCGGCGAGTTCCGCCAGGCGGTCGGGCCCGTTCCGCCGCGGACGCTCGCGGCCCGGCTGGTCGAGCTGGAGGAGAACGGGATCCTCGAGCGGGTCGTGCTCGACGCGCGGCCGCCGCGGGTCGAGTACCGGCTGACCGAGGACGGCCTCCGCCTGAAGGTGATCGTCGACGCGCTCCGCCGCTGGGCGAGCGCGCGCGCCGTCACCGTTTGACGCCGGGCTCGTCGTCGGTATATAACCCAACGGTTATCTAACCGAAGGGTTCGATACCGATGGCAGCCGATTCCCTCAGCCTGACGTTCGCCGCGCTCGCCGATCCGACCAGGCGGGCGATCCTCGCGCGTCTCGTCGACGGCGCGGCGACGGTCAAGGAGCTTGCGGCCCCGTTCGCGATCAGCGGCCCGGCCGTCTCCAAGCACCTCCGCGTGCTGGAGCGCGCCGGCCTGATCAGCCGCGGCCGCGACGCCCAGTGGCGCCCCTGCCGGCTCGAGGCCGCGCCGCTCAAGGAGGTCGCGGACTGGGCAGAGGGGTACCGGCAGCACTGGGACGCCAACTACGAACGCCTCGACGCATACCTCGAGACCCTCAAGGCGAAGGAGGAGCGATGACCAGACCACGATCACGACGCCCTCGGACACGGAGGTCGTCATGGAGCGCGTCGTCTCCGCGCCGCGCCCGCTCGTCTGGGAGACGTACACCGACCCGAAGCACCCGCCGAACTGGATGGGCTGGCCCGAGGGCTGGTCGATGCCCGTCTGCGAGATCGACCTCCGCCCGGGCGGCACGTGGCACTTCGTCTGGCGCAAGGCCGACGGCGAGGAGATGGCGATGACCGGCGCCTACCGGGAGGTCGAGGCGCCCGAGCGGCTCGTCCAGACGGAGGCCTGGGGCGACGACTGGCCCGAGACGCTGAACACGGTCGTCTTCACCGAGGAGCCGGACGGCAGGACGCGGATCACGACGACGATCGTCTACCCGTCGAAGGAGGCCCGCGACGCCGCGATGGCGACCGGCATGCAGGAAGGCGCCGACCAGAGCTTCGACCGGCTCGAGCAGTACCTCGAGACGGTCTCCTGAGGTCATGGGCTCGGTCGTCTTCGATCACAGCATGTCCCTGGACGGCTTCACGACCGGCCCGAATCCGCGGCCGGAGGAGCCGAACGGCGACGGCGGCATGCGTCTCGTCGAGTGGGCGTTCGCCGGCGAGGAGGGCCGCCGGATGCTCGCGGAAGCGGTCGCCGGGCTCGGCGCGGCGATCGCAGGGCGAAGGACGTACGACCTCTCCGTGCCGTTTTGGGGCGCCGACGGCCCGACGGGCGACGCGCGACGGCCGCTCTTCGTCGTCACGCACGAGCCGCCGGCCGAGAGTCCCGAGGGCGGCGTCTACACGTTCGTGAGCGACGGGATCGAGGCGGCGCTCGAGCGCGCCCAGGCCGTTGCCGACGGCAAGGACGTCTGCGTGATGGGAGGCGCCGACCTCGGCCGCCAGTACATCGCCGCAGGTCTCGTCGACGAGCTCTCGATCCACCTCGTCCCGGTCGCCCTCGGCGGCGGAACGCGGATGTTCGGCGCCGAGGCGCCTTCGAGCTGGAGACCGTCGCGGTCGTCGAGACCGCCGCGGCCACGCACCTCCGCTACCGGATCGTCCGCGACTAGGCGGTCTGCGCGAGCTCCGTGCGGGCGGCGATCTCGGCCGCGAGCACGTCGAGCATCGCCTCGACGGCCGGGGTCTTGCCGGCGCCGCAGCCGGTGGACGGCGAAGATCTTCCGCTTCAGGCGCCTCGGCGCCACGCGCCGGACGGTCACGCCGGGATCGAGGGCGGGGAGGGACATCTCCGACGCGAGCGCGACGCCGATCCCGGCGGCGACGAGCCCCTGCCAGACGCCGTGGTCGTCGGACTCCATCGTCACGTCGGGGTCGAAGCCCTCCGCGTTGCAGGCGCGCCGCACGAACATGTGGCAGGACGAGCGCGGGGTCGACGTGACCCATGCCTCGTCGGCGAGGTCGCGGAGCCGCACGGTCGCGCGCCCGGCGGCTGCGTGGCCGCGCGGGAGGACGGCGTTGATCGGGTCGTCCATCAGGTGGACGAGCTCGAGGCCCTCGTCGAGCTCGAGCGGCACGTAGTCGTACTCGTAGACGAGCGCCAGCTCGAGCTCCCCGGCCTTGACGCGGGCGAGCCCGGCGCGCGAGTCGGCCTCCGTCAGGTGCAGCTCGACGTCCGGGTGCCGGCGGCGGAACTCGATGATCGCGCCGGGGAGGATGGTCGCGTACGCGGTCGGGAACGACGCGACGCGGAGCGTTCCGCGCGAGAGACCGGCGAGCGCCTGGAGGTCGGCCTCGGCCGTCTGCAGGCGCGCGAGGATCTCGTCCGCGTGCTCGACGAGCGCGTGGCCGGCCTCGGTCAGTCGCACCGACCGCGGCCCGCGTTCGACGAGCGCGACGCCGGTCTCGCGCTCGAGCGTGGCGAGCTGCTGGGACACGGCGGACGGCGTGAAGGAGAGCGCCTGCGCGGCGGCCGCGATCGAGCCACGGTTGGCGACCTCGCGAAGCACTCGCATGCGTCGAACGTCCAGCATCAGTAGCGCTTAACCTTAGACGAAGGAAGTTCACTTGTGGTAACGCTGGGGCGCATGGCAACGTGTAGTGGATGACCGGCCTGCGCCGCTTCCTCTCGCCGCTCGCGCTCGCCCGGGCACGGCTGGGACGCCGGCTCGGCCGCGTCGCGCTCGTCGGGCTCGGCCTCGCCGCCGCGGCCGCCACCCTCTCGGCCGTCCTGGCCGGGGGGCTCGTCGCGCAGGACAAGAGCGTCGCCCGCTCCCTCGCCGCCGTGCCCGCGCCCGAGCGCGCGGTGCGCGCGTCGTGGTTCGGCGTGCCCGGGGAGGCGGCCGGATCCGTTCGCCAGCTGACCGCATCGGCCGATCGCGCGCTCCAGGATGCCGGCCTCGGCGAGCCGACGAGCGTCCTCCTCTTCCGGCGGAAGAACATCGGCGGCGGACTCGTCGACCTGGCCGCCGTTGACGGGCTCGGCCCGTGGGTGCGGCTGCGCTCGGGGCGCCTGCCGGAGACCTGCCGGCCGGAGCGTTGCGAGGTCGTCCGCATCCGCGGGGCCGGGCCGCTCCCGCGCCCGGACGGGTTCACGATCGTCGAGGTCGGCCAGGCGACGCTCCGCTCCGACGTCCTCTTCGGGCGCTTCGTCGAGCCGGGCAGTTACCACCAGACAGACACGCCGCCGCTGCTCGTGGCCGAGGGCACCGAGGCGCTCGGCTCGGCCGAGTCGCTCAGTTCGCTCTACCGGAGCTACGCGTGGGTCGTCCCGCTCGAGGACGGCGCGGTGCGCGCGTGGGAAACCGGCTCCTTCGAGGGGCGCGTCGACCGGGCGCGCTCGCTCCTGGCGGCCAGCCAGCCGAACTTCGACCTCGAGGCGCCGACGGCCGACGTCGAGCGCGCGGGGTCGACCGCGAACGCCGCCGGACGCAGGCTGCTCCTGATCGGCGGCGAGGCCTGCGCGCTCCTGATCGCGTTCGCCCTTCTCGCCGCGGCCACGCTCCGGCGCGACACGACCGCGGCCCGCCGTCGGCTCGTCTGGTTCGGCGCGCGCCGCTGGCAGCTCGAGCTCGAGACCGCCGCCGAGGCCGGCGTAGTGGCGTTCGTCGGCACGCTCGTCGGCTGGGTGATCGGGATCGGCATCGCCGCGTTCGTCGCCGACCGCGCGGGCGAACCGGTGGGCGAGGTGATCCGGAACTCGGTTCTCTCGACGGGCGGACTCGTCGCCGGGGTGATCCTCGCGCTCGCCTCGGCGCTCGTCCTCTACCTCGCCGTCCGCGCGAAGCCCCTCCGCCTCGGTGGGCTCTCGCTCTCGCCGCTGGACGTGGCCGCGCTCGGCGCGCTCGGCGTGATCGTCTTCGCGTTCGCGCAGGGCTCCACGGACGCCACTGCGCTCGCCCAGGAGGGCGGGACCGGGGCGCTCCTGCTGCTCCTGCCGGGGCTCGTCGCCTTCGTCGCGGCGGTCGCGTGCGCGCGGGTCCTCTCGCCGGGGCTGCGGGCGCTCGAGCGGCTCTCGCGCGAGCGCTCCGTCCCGCTCCGCCTTGCCGCGCTCTCGCTTGCGCGGCGCCCGGGCTCGGCGGCGATCGCGATCGCGTTCCTCACCGTCAGCCTCGGCCTCGCCCTCTTCGCCGAGACCTACCGCTCGACCCTTTCGCGCGGCCAGTCCGACCAGGCCGCGTTCGCCGTGCCCGCCGACGCGATCCTGCAGGAGGACCTGCGCAACCTCGTGACGCCGCTCGAGGCCGGGACGGTCGACGAGTTCGAGCAGGCATCGGGCGGGCAGGCGACCTCCGTCTTCCGCCTGCCGGCCAACGTCTCGCGGCTCTCCGGCGAGGGCGGCGTGACCGTCCTCGGCCTGCCGCCCGAGACGATCGCGTCCGTCGGCGGCTGGCGCGACGACTTCGCGTCGCGCTCGCCCGAGGAGCTCGCCGCGCTCGTCGACCCGGGCCGGCCGACTGCGCTCCAGGGCCCGAAGCTTCCCGAAGACGCCACCGAGCTGCGCCTCCCGACCTCCGTCGAGGGAACGCCCGTGGGGCTCGCGATCACGGTGCAGACGCCCGAGGGCCGCTTCACGCAGATCGACCTCGGCGGGCTCGAGCGCGACAAGCCGGACGTGCTCCGCGCCCCGATCCCGCCGGAGGCGCGCGGCGGCACGATCGTCGGCATGACCTTCTCGCCGCCGCTGCGGATCGAGGAGACCGGCGCGACGGCGGGCCAGGGCGGTGCAGGGCGTCCTCCACGCAGGGCAGCTGCTCGCGGTCGGCGACACCACGACCCGGATCCCCTGGGACGACTGGATCCCCACGAGCCCCGGGATCTCCGCCGTCGTCGCCGGCCCCGAGACCGACTTCCACTTCGCGCTCACGAACCGGGTCGTCTCGCGCTTCCGGCCGGAGCAGGCGAGCGACTCCGGGCCGATCCCGGTGCTCGCGACGCCCCGGCTCGCGGCCGCGGCCGACGCCCAGGGCCGCCTGCCGGTCGACGTCGGGCGCGCCAACCTCGTCGTCCAGGTGGTCGGGACGGTCGAGCGCTTCCCGAGCGTCGACGGCGAGGCGCTCGTCGGTGACCGCGACCTGCTCGTGACGGCGTCCAACGCCTCGACTCCCGGCTCCGCGGACGCGAACGAGATCTGGCTCGACGGCATCGACCCGCGGGCGTTCGCCGGCGCGCGCGCCGACGCGCCGTTCGACGCGCTCGCGATCACCACGCACGCGGGAGTCGAGTCGCGCCTGCGCGCCGACCCGCTCGCGCGCGCCGCGCTGCTCACGCTCGCCTGCGCCGCGCTCGTCGCGCTCGGGCTCGCGCTCGTCGGGCTCCTGCTCGGCGTCGTCACCGACCTGCGCGACGAGGGTGGGGAGCTCTTCGATCTCGAGGCCCAGGGCGCCGCGCCCGCGACGCTGCGCGCCCAGGTCCGGCTGCGCGCCGGGATCGTCGCCGTCGTCGGGCTCGTGGGCGGGATCGTGACCGGCGCGATCCTCGGGCTCCTCGTCGTCAGCCTCGTACGGCTGACCGCGAACGCCGCCCGGCCCGAGCCGCCGCTCCTCGTCACGGTCGACTGGCCGGTCGTCGTGCTCGCGATCCTCGCGTATGCGGTCGCCGCCGCCCTGCTCGTCGGGATCGCCACCGCCCGCGCCTTCCGCTCGCCCGCGCCCACCCGCGTCGCGGAGGCCGCCGCGTGAGGACCGCGGTCGAGATCCGCGACCTCTTCCGCGTCTACTCGGAGGACGGCGCCGGCGTCCCCGCGCTCCAGGGCCTCTCGCTCACGGTGCGCGAGCGCGAGGTCTGCGTCGTCCTCGGCCCGAGCGGCTCGGGCAAGAGCACGCTCCTCCGCATCCTCGCCGCGCTCGACAAGCCGTCCGCCGGCACCGTGCGCGTGTTCGGCGAGGACCTGGGCCGGCTGCGCGGGCGCCGCCTCGCGCGCTACCGGGCGCGCGACCTCGGCTATGCGGAGCAGCACTACCGCCGCGCGCTCGCCGAGGAGCTGACCGCGCGCGAGCTCGTCGGGCTCCACCTCGCGCTCGCGGGCGCGACCACGCGTGAGCGCAACACCCGCGCCGACCAGCTGCTCGAGCGCGTCGGTCTCGCCGACCGGCGCGGGGCGCACCCGAGCGAGCTCTCCGGCGGCGAGCAGCAGCGGATCGCGATCTGCGCCGCGCTCGCACACCGCCCGTCGCTCCTCCTTGCGGACGAGCCGACGGGCGAGCTGGATGCCGGCAACGCCGCGGCCGTCTACGAGCTGATGGGCGAGCTCGTGCGGGAGGAGGGCGCGACGACCGTGATCGTCTCGCACGACCCGCGCTCGGGCGCGATCGCCGACCGGATCGTCCGCGTCCGCGACGGGCGCGTGAGCGAAGAGGCCGCGAAGGCGGGCGCCGACGAGACGATCGTCGTCGGCAAGGGCGGCTGGCTCCGGCTCTCGGAGGAGCTGCTCCGCCGGGCCGGGATCGGCGGCCGTGCCGCCGCACGGCTCGAGGGCGACGCGATCGTCGTCGCGCCTGCCGGCGCTTCCGAGGCGCCCGCGCAGGCCGAGCCCGCCGCCGAGGAACCACCGCAGCAGGTCGAGCTGCCCGAGACGGACGATCCCGTCGCCGAGCTTCGCGGCGTCGGCAAGCGGTACGGCACCGGCCACGCGGCGCAGGTCGTCTTCGAGGGCGTCGATGCGGCGTTCCTACCGGGGCGGCTGTACGCGGTGACCGGTCCGTCCGGCACCGGGAAGACGACCCTCCTGCACCTGCTGGCCGGCCTCGAGCTCCCGGACGAGGGCGAGGTCGTCGTCACCGGCCGGCCGGTCTCGGCGCTCGGCCGGGCGGAGCGGGCCGCGTTCCGCCGTGACCGGATCGCGCTCGTCGGCCAGGATCCGGGCCTCGTCCCGTTCCTGACCGGCCTCGAGAACGTCGAGCTCGGGCTCGCCCTGCGCGGCCGCGGCGGCGCGCCCGCGGCGGAGGCGCTTGCCGAGGTCGGCCTGCGCGAGCGCGCGGGCGGGCGGGTCGAGCACCTCTCGGCGGGCGAGCGCGAGCGCGTCGCCGTCGCGCGCGCGCTGGCGAGCCGGCCGACGCTCCTGCTCGCGGACGAGCCGACCGCCCGCCTCGACGAGGCGAACGGCCGCGCGGTCGCCGCGCTCCTGGCCGCCCTCGCGCGCGAGACCGGGGCGGCAGTCGTCTGCGCGACCCATGACCCGCTCGTGGTCGAGCAGGCGGACGAGATCATCCCGCTCGCGCGGCGGGACACGAGGCCGCCGGTGTCCGCGGAGGACGTGCCGGCCGCTCGAACGCGCTAGGCGCCGGTGGCGGCCGACGAGTGGTCGGCGCCCACCAGCCGGGCGTAGAGCGCGGCGAGCACGACCGCGACGGCGATCCCGACGATCCACTGGAGGACGCCGTCGAAGATCAGGCCGGCCACGAGCATCGAGGCGACCCCGATCAGGCTGGTCATGATCAGCCCCATCGGGTCGCGACCCGGGCTCAGCAGCCGTCCCAACGCTCCGACGACGAGCCCGACCAGGATGAGGACGATCAGTTCACCGATTCCCATGGACACCTCGATTCCCCGATTCGCGGAGCGGAACAGCCGGAAGACACCGGCCTTACAGCCCCTTGATGTCCGCCGTTTCGGCGCTGGATTCTCCGGTTAGTATCAACGATTGTCAACACCTACTCCGGGGGGAGGGGCGAAGTGAGGAGCAGCAATGTGGCGCGGACCGCGGTCGCCCTGATCGCGGCCGCGACGGTCGTCCTCGCCGTGGCGTCGCCGGCGGCGGCCGAGATCCAGCCGGTGGAGGGCCGCTACATGGTCGTCCTCCAGGGCTCCGGGCAGGCGCGGGCCTCGACGCTCGGAGCGGTCGACGCGGCGGGCGGCGTTGTCCTGTACGACCTGTCGCGGCAGGTCGGCGTCCTGGTCGTCGCGTCGACGAACCCGCTCTTCGCGAGCTCGCTGCGCGCGCAGCCGGGCGTCGCCGAGGTGGGACAGGACTTCAAGGTGAAGAGCTTCGACGCGGTCGAGGCCGCGGCGGAGAGCGTGCCGGGCGGGGGCCCGCAGCCGCACGCGGATCCGCTCGAGCCGATGCAGTGGGACATGGCGATGATCCGGACGCCGCAGGCTCACGCAACGCAGGCCGGGTCGCGGGCGGTGCAGGTCGGGATCCTCGACTCGGGGATCGACGGCGACCACGTCGACTTCGTGGCCGCCGACGGCTCGAACGTCGACTGCGCGCTCGGCCGCGACTTCGTCGCCCTCGGTCCGGGGATCGGCGTGCCCGATCCGTGCACGGACAACCAGACGCACGGGACGCACGTCGCGGGCACGGTCGGCGCGCGGGCGAACGGCGTCGGGATCGTCGGCGTGGCGCCGAACGTGACCCTCGTGCCGGTGAAGGTCTGCGACGCCGAGGGCTACTGCTACTCGAGCTCGACCGTGGCCGGGATCACCTACGCCGGCGACGCGCGGCTCGAAGTGGTCAACATGAGCTTCTTCGTCGACGACGACAGGTTCCACGAATCGACCGAGTTCAAGTGCATGAACGACCCGACGCAGCGGGCGTTTCGCAAGGCGAACGAGCGGGCGCTCGCCTACGCGCGCTCGCAGGGCGTCGTCCCGGTCGCCGCGCTCGGGAACTCCGACAACGACCTCGCGCATCCGCCCGAGCCGTACGGGAACGACTGCGACGTCGTGCCGGCCGAGTCGCCGGGCGTGGTCGGCACGGCAGCGCTCGGGCCGGGCAGCGAGAAGTCGTTCTACTCGAACTACGGCATCGGCGCGACCGACGTCGCGGCCCCGGGCGGGAACTCGCAGAGCGCGTTCCCGGCGTTCCCGGGCCCCTGCGGCGTCCGCATCCTGTCGACGTTCCCGAACAACACGTGGGCCTGCATCCAGGGCACCTCGATGGCCTCGCCGCACGCGGCGGGCGTCGCGGCCCTGATCGTCAGCGAGTTCGGGACGCTGCGCGACGGCGACGTCGTGATGGCGCCCGAGAAGGTTGCCGCGTACCTGCAGGGGTCGGCGATCGACATCGGCCTCAAGGGCAACGACCTCTGCTTCGGCAACGGAAGGATCGACGCGCTCCGCGCGGTCCTGCACGAGACGAACGGCGGGTACGAGGCCACGCCGTTCTGCCCGGAGTACGGCGAGTAGTCCGTCCCGGGCACCTCCGGAGAAGGGTCGGCCTCGCGCCGGCCCTTCTCGTCTCTGGCCCCGGTTACTCGGGGAGCAGGCCGTCGGGGTAGCGGGTCGGCTCCGAGGCGGGAAACCTCGCGTAGGCCTTCTCGGTGTCGGACGTCGTCTCGTCGACGCTCACCCCGTAGCGGCGCGCGAGCTCGTCCGGGACGTAGGCGCCCCAGTCGCCCGCCTGGAACTCGCGCGCCGAGACGCAGATCAGCGTGCACCCGTTCTCCCCGCCGACGATCATGTGCTCCGTCCGCGGCGGGCAGTGGACGAAGTCCCACTGCTTCAGCGGGCGCTCCTCGCCCTCGACGAGCAGCGTCCCGGTCCCGGACAGGATGAGGAAGTCCTCCGGGTCGGCCTCCCAGTGGTACATGCCGATCGGCTCGCCCGCCCCGAGGACGGTGATGTTCATGCCGAGGCGCGGGAACCAGCTCTCGGCCTCCTCCTCGGTCCAGCCGGTGAACGGGACGTTGAAGCCGCGGCCCTCGCGCCGGATCCAGCGCGCGTCGCGCGCGTTCAGGACGAACCAGCCGTCCCCGGCGGGGACGAGCCCGGCGTCGGTGCGCTCGAGCGGAGCCTCCGGAACCATGCCGGGATGATAGGCGCGGTGCGGCTCAGACGGCCTTGACGCCGGCGACGAGCTTCTCGATCGAGTCCCGCGCGTCGCCGAAGAGCATCGCGGTCTTCGGGTTGTAGTAGAGCTCGTTGTCGATCCCCGCGAAGCCCGGGTTCATGCTCCGCTTGAGGACGACGACGTTCGCCGCCTTGTCCACGTCGAGGATCGGCATGCCGTAGAGCGGGCTCTCGGGGTTCGAGCGGGCGGCCGGGTTGGTGACGTCGTTGGCGCCGACGACGAGCGCGACGTCCGAGCGCGGGAACTCCGGGTTCGCGTCGTCCATGTCGAGCAGCTGCGGGTACGGGACGTTCGCCTCGGCGAGGAGGACGTTCATGTGGCCGGGCATCCGGCCCGCGACCGGGTGGATCGCGTACTTCACGTTCACGCCGCGCGCCTCGAGCTGCTCGGCCAGCTCGCGCGTCGCGTGCTGGGCCTGCGCGACCGCGAGCCCGTAGCCGGGGACGACGATCACCCGGCTCGCGTAGGCGAGCATGACGGCGACGTCGTCGGCGGTGATCTCGCGCACCATCAGCCCGTCGCCGCCGCCGGTCGCGGCCGCGGCGCCGCCGCCCGACGGGGCCGCGCCGAACGCCCCGAAGAGCACGTTCGCGAGCGAGCGGTTCATCGCCCGGCCCATGAGGACGGTGAGGAGCGTTCCCGAGGCGCCGACGAGCGTGCCGCCGATGATCAGCGCGTTGTTGTCGAGCACGAAGCCCGTCGCGGCGGCGGCAAGCCCGGTGAAGGCGTTCAGGAACGAGATCACGACCGGCATGTCCGCGCCGCCGATCGGCAGGACGAGCATGACGCCGAAGAGGAGCGCGCCGACGAGGAGGAGCGCCATCCAGACCTGCTGGTCGGTCGTGGCGGCGGCGATCGCGGCGGCGATCGTGGCCGCGAAGAGGAGCGCGTTCACCACCTGCTGGCCGCCGAACGTGAGCGGCCGTCCCGGCAGGATCTCCTGGAGCTTTGCGAACGCGACCAGGCTTCCCGAGAACGAGATCGAGCCGATCAGCGCCGAGAACATGATCCCGACCAGCGGCTCGCTCTCCAGCCGGCCGGCCGCGGGGGCGAGGCGGTGGAACTCGGCGACCGCGATCAGGGCGGCCGCGCCGCCGCCGACGCCGTTGAAGAGCGCGACCATCTGCGGCATCGCCGTCATGCGGACGAGGCGCGCCGACGCGACCCCGATCACCGCGCCGACCAGGATCCCCGCCGCGATCAGCCCGTACGAGTCGATCTCGGGCGAGAAGAGCGTGACGACGACCGCGATCGTCATCCCGACGGCCGCGACGACGTTCCCCGAGCGCGCGGTCGCCGGCGAGCTGAGGCGCTTGATCCCGACGATCAGGAGGATCGCTGCGACCGCGTAGACGAGGTTGATCGTGTTCTGCGAGAGCGCGAGCGGGATCACTCGCCCTCCTCGCGGCCGGGCTTCCGCTTGAACATGTCGAGCATCCGGTCGGTGACGAGGAAGCCGCCGACCACGTTGATCGTCCCGAAGACGATTGCGACGAACGCGAGGGCCTTCTCGAGGTCGGAGTCGGCCGAGCCCGCGACCAGCATCGCGCCGACGACGACGATCCCGTGGATCGCGTTCGTGCCGGACATGAGCGGCGTGTGCAGCAGCGTCGGCACCCGGCCGATCAGCTCGAAGCCGAGGAACACGGCGAGCGCGAAGATCGTCAGGCTCGAGATCAGCTCGGCGGTCACGCGGCCTCCTTCAGGACGCGGCCGTCGCGGGTGACGGCGCTCTCGCGGACGATCTCGTCCTCCCAGTCGGGCGTCAGCTCGCCGTCGTGGACGAGCAGAGCGAGGAAGCTCGCCAGGTTGCGGGAGTACATCTGGCTCGCGTGGAGCGGCATCGTCGAGGGCCAGTTCGTCTCGCCGACGATCGTCACGCCGTCCCGGACGACCGTCTCGCCGGGCACCGTGCCGGCGCAGTTGCCGCCCATCTCGGCCGCGAGGTCGATCACGACCGAGCCGGGGCGCATCCGGCGCACCGCGTCCTCGGTCACGAGGAGCGGCGCGGGCCGGCCGGGGATGAGCGCGGTCGCGATCACCGCGTCCGACTCGGCGACGTGCAGCGCCAGCAGCTCCTGCTCGCGCTCGTGCTGGTCCTCCGAGAGCGCGACCGCGTAGCCGCCGCTGCCCTCCGCGCCCTCGACGTCGAGCTCGAGGAACGTCGCGCCGAGGCTCTCGACCTGCTCCTTCACGACCGGCCGCACGTCGTAGGCGGAGACGACCGCGCCGAGCCGCCGCGCCGTCGCGATCGCCTGCAGGCCCGCGACGCCCGCGCCGAGCACGAGCACGCGCGCCGGGGCGATCGTGCCGGCCGCGGTCGTCAGCATCGGGAAGAACTTGACCAGCCGCTCCGCCGCCACGACCGCGGCCTTGTACCCGGCGACGGTCGCCTGCGAGGAGAGCGCGTCCATCGACTGCGCGCGGGTGATGCGCGGGACCGCGTCGAGCGAGAAGCTCGTCACGCCGCGGCCGGCCAGCGCCTCCGCCAGGTCGCGATTGACGAGCGGCTGGAGCAGCCCGACGACCATCTGGTTCGACCCGAGCTTCGCGACCTCGCCGTCCTCGGGTCGCTGGACCTTGAGCACGAGGTCGGCCGCCCAGGCGTCGCCGAGCTCGGCGCCCGCCTCGCGGTACGCGTCGTCCGTGAAGCCCGCCTCGACGCCCGCTCCCGGCTCGACCACGACCGCCACGCCGTCGCCGACCAGGCGCCCGACCGTGTCGGGCACGAGTGCGACCCGCCGTTCCCCGGCGGCGGTCTCCTTCGGGACGCCGATCCTCACGCTTGGCGGAGTGTAAGGCGGCGGTCCGCGATAGGTTCCGCCTATGCACGGGTGGCTGGAGGAGGCGCGGGACCGGCTGGCCGCCGAGGCGGGGACGGACGCCTCCGAGCTCCGCCTCTCGCCCGAGGAGACCGACCGGCTGCTCGAGCTCGCGCGCGTGGCGGCGCACGAGAGTGGCGAGCGAACGAATGCGCCGCTCCTCTGCTACCTGGTCGGTCTCGCGCATGGGCGGCACGGCGGCGCGCTCGAGGATCTCGTCGACGCGGCCGAGGGCGGTCGGCCCGAGTGACCGACCTGACCGGCCGCACGGCCGTCGTCACCGGCGCATCGAGCGGCATCGGCGCCTCGACCGCGCGCAAGCTCGCCGAGTCGGGCGCCCGCGTCGCCGTCGGCGCCAGGCGCGCCGACCGGCTCGAGGAGCTCGTCGGCTCGCTCGCCGGCGAAGGCCACGTCGCGCACGATCTCGACGTGACGGACGGCGACAGCTCCAGCGCGTTCGTCGCCGCCGCCGCGGAGGCGTTCGACGGCCGGATCGACATCCTCGTGAACAACGCCGGCCTCGCGATCGGTCGCACGACGATCGCGGAGGGCAGCGACGAGGACGACGAGCTGATGTGGGAGACGAACGTCCTCGGCCTCGTGCGGGTGACGCGCCTCTGCCTGCCGCATATGGAGGACCGGCGCGGGCACGTGGTCAACCTCGGCTCGTGGGCCGGGCGCGAGGCGTATCCCGGCGGCGGCATGTACGTCGGCTCGAAGTACGCCGTCCGTGCGCTGACCGCCGTCCTGCGCAAGGAGCTCGTCGCGCGCATCCGCGTGACCACGGTCGACCCCGGCATGGTCGGCGACACGGAGTTCTCGGACGTCCGCTTTGCGGGCGACGCGGAGAAGAAGGAGGCCGTCTACCGCGGAGTCCGCTACCTCACCCCGGACGACGTGGCCGACACGATCATGTGGGCGCTCACGCGGCCGGAGTACATGGTCGTCGACGAGGTCGTGATCAAGCCGCTCCAGCAGGCGAGCCAGGACGCCATCGTCCGTGAGGGGGAGACCACCCTCACCCACCCCCCCGCTAGGGTCGATTTGCCGTGGCGCTGACGATTCTCGAGGGGTCGACGTTCTGCATCTCCGACGACCTCGGCGACCTCGACGGGGCCGCCGAGGGACTGTTCGCGGCCGACACGCGCTTCCTCTCCTGCTGGCGGCTGACCGTCAACGGCGCCCGCCCGCACCTACTCTCGTCCGACAAGGTCGACTACTTCTCGGCCGCGTACTACCTGCGCAATCCGGTCGCGGGTGGCCTCGGCCGCGACGAGCTGTCGATCGCCCGCGAGCGCTTCATCGGGGACGGCATGCAGGACCACCTCGTCGTCGAGAACCACTCGCACCGGCGCGTCGAGTTCGAGCTCGCCCTCGAGGCGGCGAGCGACTTCGCGGACATCATCTCCGTCAAGGAGCACGACTTCTCGCTCGGCGACCCGGAGCACGCGCGGCCGCTGCCCGAGCCCGTCCAGCCCCGCGCGGCCGACGGCGGCGACCAGCTGCTCCTCGCCGATCGCGACGGCGCGCCCGGCGTCACCCAGCTCGTGTTCTCGGAGCCCGGAGAGATGGACGGCGGAACGATCCGCTACCGGATCGCGCTCGAGCCGGGCGAGCGCTGGCGGCTCCAGGTCGACGTCCTCGTCGCACCGGATGGGCTCCAGATGCTCCCGGTCCGGACGGAGCGTCACTTCGGCGAGGAGATCGCGCGCGTCCGCGCGTCGCTGACCGCGTGGCGGATGCAGGTGCCCCAGTTGCGCGCCACGTGGGATCCGCTCGTCGCCGCCTTCGACCGGTCCGTCGCGGACCTGGCGTCGCTCCGCCTCGACGAGGAGTCCACGGACGGCCAGCTCTTCGCCGCGGGGATGCCGTGGTTCATGACCGTGTTCGGCCGGGACACGCTGATTACGTGCCTGCAGACGCTGCTCTTCGGACCTGAGCTCGCGCGCAACGCGCTCGTCGCGCTCGCGTCCCTTCAGGCGGAGGAGGACGACCCCGAGGCCGACGCCGAGCCCGGCAAGATCGTCCACGAGGTCCGGCGCGGGAAGGCCGCGCAGGTCTGGTTCCCGCGCTACTACGGAACGGTCGACGCGACGCCGCTCTTCCTCGTCCTGCTCTCGGAGGTATGGCGCTGGACGGACGACGCGGCGTTCGTGCGGCGCATGCACGAGCCCGCGCTGCGCGCCCTCGCCTGGATCGACGAGCACGGCGACCGGAACGGCGACGGGTTCACCGACTACCAGCGCCGCTCGTCGCACGGGCTCGACAACCAGTCGTGGAAGGACTCCGGGAACTCGCAGCTCTTCACGGACGGGAGCGCGGCGGTCGCCCCGATCGCGCCGGCCGAGGTCCAGGGATACGTGTACGACGCGAAGCTCCGCATGGCCGAGCTGGCGCGCGCGGTCTGGCGCGAGCGGGAGCTGGCCGAGCGGCTCGAGCACGAGGCGGAGGAGCTTCGCGAGCGCTTCGACGCCGCGTTCTGGTGTGAGGAGCGCGGCGGCTACTACGCGCTCGCGCTCGACGGCGACGGCCGTCGCGTCGACTCGCTCACCTCGAACATCGGGCACCTGCTTTGGAGCGGCATCGTGCCGCCCGAGCGGCTCGACGCGGTCGTCGACCGGCTGATGGGGGAGGAGCTCTGGTCGGGCTGGGGCGTGCGGACGATGTCGGCCGCCGACTTCGGCTACAGCCCGCTCGAGTACCACAACGGGACGGTCTGGCCCCACGACAACTCCCTGATCGCGCTCGGGCTCGCGCGCGCCGGACGCTGGGCCGAGGCGCAGCGGATCGTGCGGCGGCTGATCGAGGCCGCGGCGCACTTCGAGCACCAGCTGCCGGAGGTCTTCGCCGGCTTCCCGCGCGGGGAGACGCCGTTCCCGATCGCCTACCCGACCGCGGCGCGCCCGCAGGCGTGGGCGGCCGGGACGCCGGTGCTCCTCCTCCAGATCCTGCTCGGCCTCGCGCCGGACCCACGCACGCAGACCCTCGTTTCGGTCGGGCCGGAGGAGTTGCCTTCCTGGGCCGGTGCGCTGAGACTGTCGGGTGTGCGGGTCTTCGACCGGGCCTGGAACGTCGTCCTCACGGACGGCCGCGTCGAGGTCGAGGAGGCGGTCGCCCACCTCGGGCCCTGACGATGCGGATCGCCGTGCTCAGCCCGGTGTGGTTCCCGGTTCCTCCGACCGGCTACGGCGGGATCGAGTGGGTCGTGTCGCTGCTCGCGGACGGCCTGGCCGGGGCGGGGCACGAGGTGACGCTCTTCGCGTCGGGCGACTCGCGGACGGACGCGACGCTCGCGTCGGTCTACGACGAGGCGCCGTCGAGCCACATAGGCGAGACCTCCTTCGAGCTTGCGCACGCGCTCGCGGCCTACGGGCGCGCGGACGAGTTCGACGTCATGAACGACCACACGGGCCCGCTGGGGGCCACGCTCGGCGGGCTCGTCTCGACGCCGGTCGTCCACACGGTGCACGGCCCGCTCGACGAGGCCTCGCTTCGCACGTACCGCGCGATCGCCGAGGTCGCGCCGCGCGTCGGGCTGATCTCGCTCTCCGAGAACCAGCGCGGGCCCGGACCCGACCTCCCCTGGGTCGCGAACATCCACAACGCGCTCGATCTCGAGTCCTACCCCTTCCACGAGGAGCGAGGCGAGTACCTCCTCTTTCTCGGCCGCATGTCGTCGGACAAGGGCGCGCACCGCGCGATCGAGATCGCCCGCGCCGCCGGCGTGCCGATCAAGCTCGCCGGCAAGAAGCGCGAGCACGCCGAGCAGGCGTACTTCGACGAGTTCGTGAAGCCGCTGCTCGGCGACGACGCGGAGTACCTGGGCGAGACGACGCACGCCTCGAAGGTCGACCTGCTCCAGAATGCGCGCGCGACGCTCTTCCCGATCGACTGGGAGGAGCCCTTCGGCCTGGTGATGATCGAGTCCATGGCCTGCGGGACGCCCGTGATCGCCACACGCCGCGGCGCCGTTCCCGAGGTCGTCGCCGATGGACGCTCCGGGATCATCGTGGACGAGTTCCACGAGATGGCGCCCGCCCTCGCGGACGCCGACCGGCTCGATCCGGCCGACTGCCGGCGGTGGGTCGAGGAGTACTTCTCCGCCGAGCGGATGACCCAGGACTACGTGGCCGCGTACGAGCACCAGCTCGAGCGCGTCGCCGCCTGACGTAAACCGGAGCCCGTCGAGGCGGCGGCCGAGGGGTGACGGCCGCCGCCTCGCGATCTCGCGCCTACCGCCCGTCGTAGGGGCGGAGGGCCTTGGCCACGGCGATGATCGTCTCGGGATCCCCGGAGTGGATCGCGACGACCATGCCGTTCGAGCGGAGGAGGCCGCTCACTCCCTGGATCACGAGCGTCCCGTCCGCCGGGACGTAGTTGTGGAGCCCGACCAGCATCGTCAGGCCCTCGGCGGGCTGGGCCGCCTGCTTGATCTCGACGTGCGCGCCGCCCTCGGAGCCCTCCTGCGGGAGCGTCCCGTACACGAGGCTGATGCCGTGCACGGTGCCCTGGGCGGTCGGGAAGTCGACCTTGCGGGTCGCCGTCAGCGGCAATCCGCTCAGCTCCCGTCCTGCCCAGACGGGCGTGGCGCCGAGGATGCCGGCCGCGTCCGCCAGGTCGACGGGACCGCCGACGCGGTCGACGCTGCCGGGAGCGGGCTGCATCGGGTCGGCGCCGCCGAGCGGCGCGTCGTCGGCCGCGACCGTCTCGTACGTGAGGATCCGCGTCTCGCCGGTGCCGCCGGCGGGCTGCTCGCCGCCGACCAGGCGGAAGGACACGGGCGCGTACGTCTCCTGCGAGACGGCCACGTCGTGGCCCAGCTCGCCGTGCGGCCCCGAGGCGGACACGATCCGGATCCAGTAGACGGGCGTCCCGTCCACCTCGCCCTCGCCGACGACCCGCGCGTCGCCCGACTCGAGCGCCTCGCGGTAGCCGGCGCCGAGGCCCTCGTAGACCTCGCGCGCGTGCTCCGGCACGTCTGCCGCGGCGAGCGACGTGTCGAACTGGACGACGCCGTCGAAGGTCTCGGTCTCGCGGAGCCCGCCGTTCGGGTCGTACCACACCTCGTGGCGGCCGCGCTCCTCGCGCTGCTCGCCGGTCTCGAGGTCGACGATCGTCTTCGGGAGGTCGCCTTCGAAGACGACGTGCAGGACCTGGCCGCTGCCGGTCGCGGCGAGCGCCCGGTCGATCACGGTCGGCGGCTCGCCGCCGAAGGGCCAGGCGACCGCGAGCAGCGAGGCGGCGAGGACGAGGGCGAGCGCAACCGCGATCCGCACCGGCGCCCGGTACCTGCGCGCCTGCGGCCGGACGCCTGCGTCTCGCAGCACGTCCGTCCAGTTCCCGGCGGTGCCCGCGTACGGGGGCACGGCACGGTCGAGGAGCTCGGCGACGTCGTTCATGGGGTGACCTCCTTCAGCTGCTTCTCCAGGTTCGCGCGCGCCGCGTGCAGCGTCGCGGACACGGTGCCGCGCGAGACGCCCAGCGCCTCGGCGATCGCGGCGTAGTCAAGGTCGGCGTAGTGGCGCAGGAAGAGCGCGAGCCGCTGCCGCTCGGGCAGCGCCGCGAGCGCGGCCTGTGCGAGGCCCGGCTCACGATGGCCGTTCGTGGCCTCGCCCTCGAGCTCTCCCTCGGGGAGAGGGACGAACCGGGCCGCGTCGGTGCGGCGCTTGCGCGCCTCGTTCAGGACGATCCGGCAGACCCAGCCCGGCGCCGACTCGGCGCTGCGCAGGCCGTTGCGGTAGCGCACCGCCCGCACGAAGCCGTCGTGGACGGCGTCGAGCGCGGCCTGCTCCTCACCGGTGACCGCGCGGGCCAGGCGCACGAAGCCGGCGAACCGCTCGCGGTACACGGCCTCGATCGCCTCGAGCGCGTCGTCGGTGTCGGAGCGCCTCCACACACCCCAACGATCGCGCCGGGCCATCGCGGTGTTTAGCCGGTCACGAAGCGGGCGCCGCGGCGGGCGCCTTCGCGAGCGCCTGCTCGAGGTCGGCCAGGAGGTCGTCGGCCGACTCGATGCCGACCGAGAGCCGGATCAGGTTCTCCGGCACCGGGAACGGCGAGTCCGCGGTCGAGGCGTGCGTCATCGCGGCCGGCTGCTCGATCAGGCTCTCGACGCCGCCGAGGCTCTCGGCCAGCGTCCAGAGCTCGGTCTCGCGCAGGACGGCGAGCGCTGCGTCCTTCCCGCCCGCGACGTCGAACGAGATCATCCCGCCGAAGTCGCTCATCTGGCTGCGCGCCAGCTCGTGATGCGGGTGCGACGCGAGGCCGGGGTAGCGGACGCGCTCGACCGCCTCGTGCCCCTCGAGCCACTCGGCGATCCGGCGGGCATTGGCGCAGTGGCGGTCCATCCGGACGGCGAGCGTCCTTACCCCGCGCAGGACGAGCCAGGAGTCGAGGGGCCCCGGCACGGCGCCGAGCGAGTTCTGGAGGAAGCCGAGCCGCTCGGCGATCGACGGGTCGCTCGTCCCGGCGAAGCCCCCGATCACGTCGGAGTGGCCGCCGAGGTACTTCGTGGTCGAGTGCAGGACGATGTCGGCGCCGAGCTCGAGCGGGCGCTGGAGGTACGGCGTCGCGAACGTGTTGTCGACCACGACGAGGGCGCCGACCGCCTTGGCCGCCTCGGACACGGCCCGTACGTCGACGACGTTCATCATCGGGTTCGTCGGCGTCTCGAGCCAGACGAGCCTCGTCCGCTCGTCGACGGCCGCCGCGGCCTCGTCCACCGACGGATACGCGAACTCGTAGCCCTTCGGCTCGAGGACCTTGGAGAAGAGCCGGTACGTCCCGCCGTAGACGTCGTTCACGCAGAGTGTCCGGTCGCCGGGGCTGACGAGCTGCATGATCGTCGTCGTCGCGCCCATCCCGGACGAGAACGCGAAACCGTGCGAGGCGCCCTCGAGCGAGGCGAGGCACGTCTCGAGCGCGCGCCGCGTCGGGTTCGCGCTGCGCGAGTAGACGTACCCCTTGTGCTTGCCGACCTCCTCGTGGACGTACGTCGAGGTCTGGTAGATCGGCGGGATCACCGAGCCCGTGGCCGGGTCCGGCTCCTGTCCTTCGTGGATCGCGCGGGTCTCGAAGTCCACGGCGTGGCGATCGTAGCAACGCCGATCAGGGCCGCCAGACGTACGAGCGCGCCCTCGAGCGCGGTGCGGAGCGCGGCCGATTCGCGCACCCCGGCCTCGGGGTGGAACGCGAGCGCGCGCAGGACGCCGGCCGCCCGGTCGGCCTTCACGTCGGCCCGCCCGACGAGCCGGTCGCCGCGCAGGAAGGGCAGCACGTAGTAGCCGTAGCGCCGCTCGTGGGCCGGCTTGTAGACCTCGATCATGTGGCGGAAGCCGAAGAGTCGCTCGGTGAACGCCCGGTCCCAGATCAGGTTGTCGAACGGCGAGAGGAGCACGGCCGCGGTCGGTCGCGGGAGGTCGAGCGGCGCGTCGGCGAGGACGTAGAACGGCGCGCCGCCGTCCTCGGCCTCGAAGCGCCGGAGCTCGCCCTCCTCGACCAGCGCGCGAGCAGCGGCCGAATTCGTCGGAGCCCGTTCGTGAAGCGCCAGTGCTCGACGATCGCCGAGTCGGTGAGCGCGCCGCGCGACCGCACGGCCCGCAGGATCAGCTCGCGCAGGAAGGTCTCCTCGTCCGGCATCGGCGCGTCCAGCGCCTCGCGCGGGATGACGCGCTCGGGCAGGTCGTAGAGCCGCTCGAAGTTCCGCCGGCCGTTGACGGCGAGCTCGCCGGCGCTCCAGAGCGCCTCGAGCATCCGCTTCGCGGGCTTGTAGTTCCACATGCCCTTCGGGTTCTCGCCCTCGAAGTCGCGTGACGCCAGCGCGCCGCGCTCCCGGATCTCGGCCTTCACGCGTGCGGCGAGCGCGGGATCGCCGCCGATCACGTCGCCGTACCAGCGATGGACGCGCCGCCCCTGCATGCGCCGCTTGAAGAGCCCGTAGTCCTCGATCGGGAGCACGCAGGCCTCGTGGCCCCAGTGCTCGAAGATCCGGCCGGCCTGGAGGAGCTCCGAGACCGTCCCGCGCGGGTACGTGCCGACGCGGGCGCCGAGCACGATCCGGTGGCTCCGCTCGACCGCCGTGATCGAGTCGAGCTGGATGCACGACGCGCGCCGGACGGCCGCTGCGACCTCGTCCGCGGTCCCGCGCCGCCGCCGGCCGGCGTAGCCCTGCGCCGCGACGGCGAGCCGCCGGGCCGCGGTCAGCGAGAGCGCGCTAGCCAGCGCCGCCGTGGGCCAGGAACTCGAGCAGGTCGGCGCGGGTGAGGACGCCGACCGGCTTCCCCTCCTCCGCGACGACGACCGCCGGCGAGTTGCTCGTGAACATCGTCTCGACGGTCTCGTCGAGCTCGACGGCCGGGAGCGGCGGCTCCATCGCGGCGGCGACGTCCTCGTTCAGCGCGTCGCCGTTCGCGTAGAGCCGCTCGAGCAGCCCGCGCTCGCGCACGGACCCGACCACGTCGGCGAGCGACTCGGCCGGCTCGTGGCGCACGACCGGGATCTGCGAGATCCCGTAGCGCTGCATCAGCTCGATCGCGTGGCCGACCTTCTCGTGCGACTCGACGAAGATCAGCTCGGGGACGCCGTCGGCCTCGCCGCGCTTGAACGCGAGCACCTCGTCGATCCGCGGCGACGGCGAGCGGCGCTCGAGGATCCCGTACTCGGCGAGCCAGTTGTCGTCGTAGAGCTTCGAGAGGTAGCCGCGGCCGGAGTCCGGGATCAGCGTCACGATCGTCGTGTCGGGCCCGTAGCGCTTCGCGACCTCGAGCATCGCCCAGACCGCCGTGCCGCCGGAGCCGCCGACGAGGATCCCCTCCTCGCGCGCGAGTCGGCGCGCGGTCAGGAACGAGTCGCGGTCGGAGACGGTCACGTACTCGTCCACGAGCGACGGGTCGAAGGTCGTCGGCCAGAAGTCCTCGCCGATCCCCTCGACGAGGTACGGGTGCACCTTCTCCGAGGAGTAGATCGAGCCCTCGGGATCGGCGCCGACGACGACGAGGTCGGGCTTCTGCTCCCGCAGGTAGCGCGCCGCGCCGGAGATCGTGCCGCCCGTGCCGACGGAGAAGACGATCACGTCCACCTCGCCGTTCGTCTGCTCCCAGATCTCCGGGCCGGTCGTCTTGTAGTGCGACTCCGGGTTCGCCTGGTTCGAGTACTGGTCGGGCTTGAAGGCGCCGGGGATCTCCTCGGCGAGGCGGTTCGACACCGAGTAGTAGCTCTCGGGCGACTCGGGCTCGACGGCCGGTCGGGCAGACGACCACCTCGGCGCCGTACGCGCGCAGGAGCGCGATCTTCTCCTGGCTCACCTTGTCCGGCATGACGAAGATGCAGCGGTAGCCCTTGAGCGCCGCCGCGATCGCAAGGCCGACGCCGGTGTTGCCGCTCGTCGGCTCGACGATCGTCCCGCCCGGGCCGAGCTTCCCCTCCTGCTCGGCCGCCTCGATCATCGCGAGGCCGATGCGGTCCTTGACGCTCCCGCCCGGGTTCATGAACTCGAGCTTCGCGAGGAGCGTCGGCCCGAGGTCCCGGCCGACGCGCTGGAAGCGGACGAGCGGCGTCGACCCGACGAGGTCGATGATCGAGGGATACGGGCCGGCCATCCGGCCGAAGCCTAGTCGCCCGGGACGGCGGCGGGCGGCTGCGCGCCCGGCGCGAGGACGTGCCGGATCACGAGCACGAACGCGACGAACCAGAGCGCCGAGCCGAGGTACTCGAGCAGCTCCTCCGGGACCATCAGGAGGTTGTAGTGGGCGATCGGCTCGTCGTTCGCGCCCCACTGGATCTCCTCGAGGGCCTGCGCGACGAACCACGCGGCGCCGCCCGCGAGGAACGTCAGCTGGGCGACCCGCAGCCCGCGCAGGACGAGCAGCGCGCCGATCCCGGCGACCGCGCCGATCAGGAAGATCGGCACGTAGAGGACCTGCCAGTCGATCCCGGTCGTCCGCTCGATGCTCTCGTGGAAGGAGAGCACCTCGTCGAGCGCCATGAAGGCGAAGAAGCCGGCGAGCGTGTGGAAGACGAGCCGCGCGCGGCCGACGACGACGTAGCCGGCCACGAGCGCGCGCCGAGCGCCGCGGCGAGCGAGCGACGCGCCCGTCAGGACGGTCACGAACGTCCGCTCGCCGTCCAGGTCGAAGAAGTCGGTGCTCGCGCCCGGGATCGACCCGCGACGTCTGCAGGTGGTAGATCCCGAAGGCCGCCGCGAGCGCGCCGAACGCGACGATCGCGATCGACGACCACGCGCAGGTCGACGCTTCCCAGCGTGCGCGCCAGGCGGCTGAGCAGGCCGCCGGGCAGGTCCGCCGCAGGGATCGGCAGCTTCGATGCAGGATCGGAGGCGATCACGAGACCCTTCGTTGAAACGTTTCCAGGTGGAGAAAGGGTACGGACCGGGCGCCGGATCAGTGGCGGAAGTGACGGCGCCCGGTCAGCACCATCGCGGCGCGCGCCGACTCGACCGCGGCGGCGACGTCCTCGTCGCGCTTCGAGCCGCCCGGCTGG
This sequence comes from uncultured Actinomycetes bacterium, assembly GCA_963696365.1. Classification (GTDB taxonomy): domain Bacteria; phylum Actinomycetota; class Thermoleophilia; order Gaiellales; family Gaiellaceae; genus CAVOKD01. Next base: position 54,934 of record CAVOKD010000005.1, on the reverse strand, counting down.
ATGAGCGCGAGGACGCCGGCATCGAGCGCGAGCTGTGGCCCGTCCGGGAAGGGGAAGAACGCATCGGACGCGAGCACCGCGCCCGTCGGGTCGTGCCCCTGCTCGCGCGCCTTCTCGAGCGCGATGCGGACGGCGTCGACGCGGCTCGGCTGGCCCGTCCCGATCCCGATCGTCGCGAGCCCCTTGGCCAGCACGATCGCGTTCGAGGAGACGTGCTTGGCGACGCGCCAGGCGAAGAGGAGGTCGCCCCAGGTCGCCTCGTCCGGTGCCCGGCTCGTGGCGATCTCCATCCCGTCGCGGTCCTCGTGGTCCGAGTCCGTGTCCTGGATCAGCAGCCCGCCGAGCACGCGGCGCAGGTCGCGCTCGCCCGGCGCCGGGCCTCGGCGCTCGCGGTCCTGGAGGATCCGCGTCCCCTCCTTGCGGCGCAGGAGGTCGGCCGCCTCCTCCGAGTACTCGGGCGCGATCAGCACCTCGACGAACTGCTCCGAGAGCCGCTCGGCGAGCGGCGTCTCCACCCGGCGGTTGAGGGCGATCACGGCGCCGTAGGCCGAAACCGGGTCGGACGCGAGAGCGCTCGCGTAGGCCTCCTCCGCGTCGGAGCCGAGCGCGCAGCCGCACGGGTTGGCGTGCTTGACGATCGCGCACGCCGGGACGGTGAACTCGAGCACGAGCGCGCGGGCCGCGTCGAGGTCGTACAGGTTGTTGAACGAGAGCTGCCTGCCCGCGAGCTGGTCGACGCGCGAGAGCAGGTGCCGGCGGGCGCCTGCCTCGGCGTAGTAGGCGGCCCGCTGGTGCGGGTTCTCGCCGTATGGGAGGTCAATCACCTTCTCGAGCGAGACGAGCATCGAGTCCGGGAACGTCTCCCGGTCGGAGAACCACGCCGCGATCGAGGCCTCGTACGCGGCCGTGTGAGCGAAGGCCTCGGCGGCGAGCGCGCGACGCGTCGCGATCCCGATCTCGCCGGTCTCGCGGAGCTCCGCGACGATCGACCCGAAGCGCTCGGCCGAGCACACCGGGCAGCACGTGGACGAAGTTCTTCGCCGCTGCGCGAAGCATCGCCGGCCCGCCGATGTCGATCATCTCGACGGCCTCCTCCTCGCGGACGTCCTTGCGCGCCGCAACCTGCCGGAAGGGGTAGAGATTCACGCAGACGAGGTCGAACGGCTCGATCTCGTGCTCGGCGAGGGCCTCGAGGTCGTCGTCGACATCCCGCCGGGCGAGGATCCCGGCGTGGATGCGGGGGTGGAGCGTCTTCACCCGCCCGCCGAGCAGCTCGGGGCTCTCGGTCACCTCCTCGACGCGCGTGACCGGCAGGCCGAGCTCCTCGATGAACGTCGCCGTGCCGCCGCTCGCGACCAGCTCGACATCCAGCTCGTGCAGGTCGCGGACGAACTCGTCGAGGCCGGTCTTGTCGAACACGGAGATGAGGGCGCGACGGAGCACGGTCAGCGCCCCAAGGCTACGTCGCCGGACAGGACGAGCCGGGCCGCGCGCGGCAGCAGCCGGTGCTCGACCTCGTGGATGCGCGCGCGGATCGTCGCGGGCGTGTCGCCCTCCTCGACCGGCACCGGCTCCTGGAGGATGACCGGCCCGCTGTCGACGCCCTCGTCCACGAAGTGCACCGTCACGCCGGTCTGGCGGACGCCGGCCGCGAGCGCCTCCTCGATCGCTCGCATGCCGGGGAAGGCGGGCAGCAGCGACGGGTGGACGTTGATGACCGTGAAGCGGTCGAGGAACGGCCGCGTGAGCAGGTGCATGTACCCGGCGCAGACGACGAGCTCGACGTGTCGCTCGGCGAGCCAGCCGGCCATCGCGTCGTCGCGCTCGGTGCGCGTCTCGTAGTCGGCGAGCGCGAAGACCGCCGTGGGCACGCGCGCCTCGTCGGCGCGGTCGAGCGCCCGGACGCCGGGGAGGTTCGAGGCGACCGCGATCACCGGCAGCCCGGCGTCGAGCAGCGCCTGGAGGTTCGTCCCTTCGCCCGAGACCAGCACCCCGATCACCCGAACACGACCCCGTCGACGCCCGCCTCGACCCGGCCGATCACGACGGCCGGCGGTTCGACCGCTTGTAACACGTGTTACTTGCGTCGCCCGCCGGGACGACCGCGCACATCCCGATCCCGAGGTTGAAGATGCGGCGCTGCTCGTCCTCGGCGACGCCGTGCTCGTCCAGCCAGCGGAACACGGCCGGCCGCTCCCAGGCGGACGGGTCGATCACCGCGCCGAGGCCCTCGGGGAGGACGCGCGGCAGATTGCCGGCGATCCCACCGCCGGTCACGTGGGCGAGCGCGCGCACGTCGGCGGCCGCGCGGAGCCGCGCGGACGTCCTCGAGGTAGAGGCGCGTCGGCGCGAGCAGGAGGTCGGCGTCCCACGCCGCGCCCGCGTCGATCAGCCGGCGGACGAGCGAGAACCCGTTCGCGTGCAGCCCGGACGAGGGCAGCCCGAGCACGACGTCGCCGGGCACCACGCGCGAGCCGTCGATCAGGTCGGCCCGGCGAACCACGCCGACGCACGTCCCGGCGAAGTCGAGCTCCTCCTCGCGGTAGACGCCCGGCATCTCGGCCGTCTCGCCGCCGAGCAGCGCGCAGCCGGCCGCGCGGCAGACCTCCGCGGCGCCCTCGACCAGCTCGGCCACCTGCTCCAGGTCGAGCCGGTGGGCGGCGACGTAGTCGAGGAAGAAGAGCGGCTCGGCGCCGGTCGTCGCGACGTCGTTCATGCAGTGGGCGGCGAGGTCGCGGCCGGCGTCGCGCAGCCGCCCGGCCTCGCGCGCGAGAACGAGCTTCGTGCCGACCCCGTCGGTGGAGGCGGCGAGCAGCCGCTCGTCGTCGAGCGCGTAGAGCCCGGCGAAGCCGCCGAGCCCGCCGACGACCGCGTCCGAGCGCGTCGACTCCGCTGCCGCGCGCAGCCGCTCGACCACGGCGTCCGCGGCCGCGAGCGACACGCCGGCCTGGTCGTAGCTCGTCACTCGAGCACCTCGCCAATGAGCTCCGGACGTCCTTCGGGCCCCCCTGGCTCGAAGCGCACGAGCGACTCGCCGATCACCAGCTCGGGCCCGAGCGAGTCGAGCCCGAGCACCTCGGCGAGCGCCCGGGCCTTGGCGCCCGGGTTCTCGGCGCGCAGGTGGAGCTCGGCAAGCCGAAGCTCGTCCTCCCGCTCGAGGGTCTCCTCGATCCAGTCGCGCGGTGGATGCACCTCCACGCGAAGACCGGCCTGCGTTGCGATGAACGTCCGCTTCCCCGGATGATCCTGAATCTTCAGCCCCGCGTCGGACGCCCGGTCGACGACCTCCTCGTAGCCCCCCTCGTCGAGCGCGATTCCGAGATGGTCGACGCGCGGAACCTCCCAGTGGCCCGGCTGGAGGACGACGTTCACGGAACCTCGCGCCAGCTCGATCAGGCGCAGCCGGAAGCCCATCGCCTCGAGGTCGTCCCAGGACTTGCCGGGCTCGAACCAGTGCGTCCCGTCGCCGATCCAGCCGTAGCGCGCGACGAGGTCGAAGCCGAGCCGGCCGAGGTAGCGCGCCTCGACGAGCTTCACCCTGCTCGTGACGAGGTGGTAGTGGAAGAGGCGCACCGGGCGACCCATCGTAACCCCGGAGGAATCGTTCCCCCCGTCACGAACCGGCACGGCATGACCACACAGCCACCGCAGGGTCAGCCGAGCTACCAGCGGCCGGACTACGGGCAGGGGATGCCGCAGCTCACGATCCCCAATCCGGAGTTCATCGTCTACGTCCTCGTGCTCCTCGTGCTCGGCTTCGTGACGCTCGTCGCCGACTCCGTCGCGTCCTCGCAGTGGGTCGAGATCTCGGCCTGGGTGACGATCGGCTACTTCCTCTCGCGCGGCCTGACGAAGTTCGGCAAGGGCACCGAAGTCTCCTGACCCTCCCCGCGGGCGGCCGGCGACGGCCGCCCGCACGCGTCCTGTCCCGGTGCGGGATAATCGCGGGGTGACCGTCGCCCCCGACCGTCTGTGGCGTCATTTCACGCCGGCCGGCGCAGCGCCGATCGTGATCGAGCGCGGTGAGGGCTGCTACATCTGGGACTCCGAGGGCAACCGCTACCTCGATGCGCTCGCGGCCCTCTACTGCGTGAACATCGGCTACGGGCCGTACCCGGAGATCGCGGAGCGCGCGCGGGAGCAGCTCGAGCAGCTCCCGTTCTTCACGAACTGGGTCGGCTTCGCGACGCCGCCCGCGCTCGAGCTGACGGAGAAGCTCTCGGAGCTGGTCCCGATCGACGTGGGCCGGATCTTCCTCGTCTCGGGCGGTTCCGAGGCGGTCGAGGCGGCGCTCAAGGTCGCGCGTCAGTACCACCGGCTGCGCGGCGAGCCGACGCGCTACAAGTACATCACCCGGCGCAGCGCCTACCACGGCACGACGATGGGCGCGATCTCGATCAACGGGAGCCCGGCGCTCCGGGCGCAGTTCGAGCCGCTGCTCCCCGGTTGCCTCCGCGCGCCGATGCCGTACCGCTACCGCTGCCCGTACTGCTCGGAGCAGAGCGCGTGCACGCTCCAGTGCGCCGACGAGGTGGACGGGATCATCCGCAACGAGGACCCGTCCACGGTCGCCGCGGTGATCATGGAGCCGGTCCAGAACTCGGCCGGCTCGATCGTCCCGCCGGAGGGCTACTTCCAGCGGATCCGCGAGATCTGCGACGAGCACGGCGTCCTGCTCGTGGCCGACGAGGTCATCTGCGGCTTCGGCCGTGTCGGCGACTGGTTCGGCAGCGACCCGCTACGGGATCGAGCCGGACATGATGACCATGGCCAAGGGGCTCACGTCCGCGTACGCGCCGCTCGGCGCGCTCGTGGCGAGCGAGAAGGTGATCGAGCCGTTCTTCGGCGACCCCAAGACGATGCTGATCCACGGGATCACGTTCGGCGGCCACCCGCTCTCGTGCGCGATCGCGCTCGCGAACCTCGAGGTCTTCGAGCGCGAGAACCTGATCGGCGCACGTGCAGGAGATGACGCCGGTCTTCCAGGACGCGTTCGGGCGGCTGGCCGACGAGCACCCGATGGTCGGCGACCTGCGCGGCGACGGCTGCTTCTACTCCTTCGAGCTCGTGAAGGACAAGGCCACGAAGGCCACGTTCACGCCCGAGGAGCGCGACGTCCTGATCAAGCAGTTCTTCGTTCCCCGCGCGCGCGAGCTCGGCGTCTACATGCGCGTGGACGACCGCGCCGAGACGGCCGCCCAGTTCTCGCCGCCGCTCGTCGCGGGCCAGGCCGAGCTGGACGAGTTCCTGGGGGTCTTCCGCCAGGTGCTCGACGAGGCGTACGAGCGCTTCGTCGAGAGCGCGGGCAGCTAGCCTGGGCCGCGATGGCCGTCGCGGTCCGGACGCTCCAGAACTTCATCGGCGGCGCGTGGGTCGACGCGACGGGCGACGACGCGCGCGAGATCGTCTCGCCCGTGACCGGCGAGACGATCGCCGAGGCGCCGAACGCGAGCCGCGACGACGTCGCCCGCGCGGCCCGGGCCGCGAGCGAGGCGCAGCCGCGCTGGGCCGCGCTCTCGGTCTTCGAGCGCGCGGAGGTCATGCACCGCGTCGCCGACCTGCTCGAGGAGCGGCGCGAGGACCTGGCCCGCTCGCTCGTGCTCGAGAACGGCAAGCCGTACAAGGCCGAGGCGCTGGACGACATCGACGAGATGGCCGACAACTTCCGCTCTTCCGCCGAGGACGCGAAGCGGCTCGAGTCGTCCGTCATCCCGACGCAGGACGCGAACAAGCGGATGTTCACCCTCCGGCGGCCGAACGGCGTCTACGCCGCGATCACGCCCTGGAACTTCCCCTCGATGATCCCGGCGGAGCTGATCGCGCCGGGGATCGCGGTCGGGAACGCGTTCGTCGTCAAGCCGTCCGAGTGGACGCCGATCGCGATGGCCGACTTCATGCAGACGATGGCCGACGCCGGCCTGCCGGACGGCGTCGTGAATGTGATCTACGGCGCGGGCGACGTGGGCGAGGCGCTCGTCACGCACGACGACGTCGACGCGATCGCGTTCGTCGGCTCGCACGGGACGGCGGAGAAGATCGTCCGCGCGGCCGGGCTCAAGCGGACGCTGATCGAGGCGAGCGGCAACGGGCCGGTCGTCGTCTGCGCGGACGCGGATCTCGAGCTGGCCGCGAAGGGCGCCGTCTACGGCGGCTTCTTCTGCGCCGGGCAGGTGTGCGCCGCGACCGAGCGCGTGCTCGTCGACCGGCACGTGTACGACGCGTTCCGCGAGGCCGTCGTCCGCGAGGCGGAGACCTGGAAGCTCGGTGACCCATTCGACGACGACACGCTGGTCGGTCCGATGAACAACGAGCCGACGGCGCAGAAGATGGACGCGCACCTCGAGGACGCGGTCGCCAAGGGCGCGGAGATCCTGGTCGGCGGCGGCCGCGACGACGGGCGTCCGACCCGGCTCTACTACCAGCCGACGGTGGTCGACAACGTCGGGCGGGACACGCTGATCAACCGCGACGAGACCTTCGGGCCGATCGTCCCGCTGATCGCGGTCGACGGCGACGACGACGCGCTCGCGGTCGCGAACGACTCGCACCTCGGGCTGCAGGCGGCCGTCTACACGGGCAGCCTGGAACGGGCCTTCCGCTTCACCGACGGGCTGGCGGTCGGGAGCGTGATCGTGAACGACTCGACGATGTACTGGGAGACGCTGCAGCCGTTCGGCGGCGCGGCGGGGACGAAGACCGGCTGGGGCCGGGTCGGCGGGCGCCACGTCGCTCGAGGACATGACCGACCTGCGCACCGTGATCATCGACGTCGGCGGCGGCGCGGATCCGTCGGCCGGCGGTCCGCCTCCCGCGTAGCCGGTTAGGCTCCTCGGCATGGCGGTTGGCGCGCTGACGACCCTGCCCGCGTCCTGGTACACGGACCCGGCGATCCTGCGGCTCGAGCAGGAGCGGATCTTCCGCCGCGGGTGGCAATACGTCGCGCGCGGTGACGAGGTGGCGGAGCCGCGCGCGTACGTCGCCGCGCGGGCAGGCGACGTGCCGGTCGTCGTCCTGCGTGACGACGACGGCGAGCTGCGCGGATTCGTGAACGTCTGCCGGCACCGCGGCCACGAGGTCGTGTCCGGGTCGGGGAAGCGCGCGGCGCTTCAGTGCCCGTACCACGCCTGGACGTACGGGCTCGACGGGCGGCTCCGCGCCGCGCCGCGCTCGGAGCGCGAGCCGGGGTTCTCGCTCGAGGGCGTCGCGCTCGCGCCCGTGGCGGTCGAGCAGTGGGGGCCGTGGATCTTCGCGAACCCGGACGCGGACGCCGCGCCGCTCGCGGAGACGCTCGGCGACCTGCCCGACCGGCTCGGCCTTCCGTTCGACCGGCTGCGGTTCCACCAGCGCTCCGACTGGACGGTCGAGGCGAACTGGAAGGTCGTCGCGGAGAACTTCCTCGAGTGCTACCACTGCGCGGTCGCGCATCCGGGGTTCAGCGCCGTCGTGGACGTGAGCCCGGACGCGTACCGGCTGTCCTCGGAGGGCTTCGTGCTGAGCCAGCACGCCGTGCTCCGCGAGGGGGCCGCCGAGATCGACGGCGAGTTCCACCTGATCTGGCCGAACACGGTCATCAACGTCATGCCCGGCCGGCCGAACGTCTCGATCGGGCCGATCGTTCCTGCCGGGCCGGGGCGCGCCGCGCGCTTCCTCGACTACTGGGTTGACGCGGAGGGCGACGAGGCCTGGATCGAGGAGCTGATGGCGTTCGACTCGCAGGTCGGCGTCGAGGACGAGGCCCTCGTCGAGTCGGTGCAGCGCGGGCTCGCGTCAGGTCTGGTCGAGCGCGGCCGGCTGCTCCCCGAGAGCGAGCAGCTGATCGTCGCTTTCGAGGCGCTCGTCGAGCGGGCGCTCGGCGACGTGTCGGCGTAGCCGCGCTCGAAGCGGCACCGTTCGCCGCGAATTCGGCACGGTTCCGGCACAGACACGTGCGGCTTTCGCCGGTAGCGTCAGCAGCGGGTTCGAGGGTGGGTCTCCCCCCTCCCAGGGTGGGGCCGCGCGCGCGTCTATTAGGGAGAGAAGAGGATGAACCCCGGCCCTCCGGGCCGAGGGCAACGGCCGCCTAGCTCGGCTCGACGGGGTCGCCGACCCGGACGCGGCCGGGCTCGACCACCTCGGCGTAGACGCCGAAGTCGATCGACTTGCCGTTCCGCACACCGCGGTAGTCCTTGATCGCCCGCAGCGTGTCGAAGTCCCGCACGCCGGTGTCGGGATTGCGGGTCGTCATCCGGCAGCGCGCGTCCTGCTTCGTCACGCGGACGAGCGCCTCGCCGATCCGCACGGTGCCGCCGATCCACGCGTCCTCCTCGTGTGGCCCGGTGCCGCCGACCTGGACGAGCATCCGGAACCGCCGCCCGTCCACCTCGTCGATGCCTGCCCGCTCGGCCAGCCGCCGGAGCGACGCGTCCGAGACGATCGAGACCGGCCACGCGTCCGTGCCGCCGCCCGGATCCTCGGAGCGGTGCATCCGCACGTGCCGCCCGTAGAAGTCCGAGAGCGCGTCGCTCCACGGCCCGATCACCACCCGGCCGCGGACGGGCCGGTCCCAGAACGCCGTCACTGCGGGCTCGCCGAGCTCGACGGCTCCGTCGACCACGCGCCCGTCCGGGAAGTGCAGCGCGAGTCGCGTGCCCTCCGGGTCGCACTCGGCGCGCACGCCGAAGAGCGGCCCGTCGCGGGTCCCGTTCAGGAGCTTCGCGCGCTCGTCCACGAGGTAGAAGCGCCGGTCCTCGGGAACGCCGGTCGGCGTGATCTCGACCTCGTCGGGGTGGAGGAGCGCGAGCCCCTTGACCGGTGCGATCGAGAGGCGCGAGACGGACGGCACCGACGGCTACCGCGCGTGGCCGGCTCGAAGCGGTTCTTCTCGAGCCGCAGCGGCACCGGCGTCGGGTACTGGCGCGTCAGGCAGGCGCGGCAGAAGCCGGACTCGGGCCGGCGCGTCGCAGCCTGGAGCCCGTCGAGCGAGAGGTACGCGAGCGAGGTCGCGCCGATCGCCGCGCGCACCTCCGCGACCGAGCGACCGGCCGCGATCAGCTCGGCCTCCGTGGCCATGTCGATCCCGTAGTAGCAGGGGGAGACGATCGGCGGCGACGAGACGCGGACGTGCACCTCGGTCGCGCCCTCCTCGAACAGCATCTGGACGATCTTCCGCGTCGTCGACCCGCGCACGATCGAGTCGTCGACGACCACGACGCGCTTGCCCGGCCACCTCGGCGAGCGGGTTGAACTTCGTCTTGATCCCGTGCTCGCGCAGCGTCTCGTCGGGCTGGATGAACGTCCGCCCGACGTAGCGGTTCTTGATCAGCCCCTCGTTGTACGGGATGCCGCTCGCGCGCGCGAAACCGATCGCGGCCGGCGTGCCGGAGTCCGGGATCGGCAGCACGAGGTCGGCCTCGACCGGCGCCTCTTCGGCGAGCCGCTCGCCCATCCGCACGCGCGCGCCGTGCAGCTCGACGCCGCGGAGCTTCGAGTCCGGCCGGGCGAAGTAGATGAACTCGAAGATGCAGAGCGAGCCGCCGTTCCGCTCCGGCACGGCCTGGACCGCCGTGCAGCCCGTCCTCGTCCACGACCACGAGCTCGCCGGGGTTGACGTCGCGGACGAACTCCGCGCCGAGCAGGTCGAGCGCGCACGTCTCGGAGACGAGCACGGGATCGCCGTCGAGCGAGCCGATCGACAGCGGCCGGATGCCCTCCGGGTCGCGGAACCCGACCAGCTTCCCCTCGGCGAGGAGGACGATCGTGTACGCGCCCTCGAGCCGCGCCATCGTCGCGGCGACCGCTTCCTCGAGCGGCCGCTCGTCGTTCGCGACGAGCGCGGCGATCACCTCGGTGTCGGAGGTCGTCCGCAGCTTGACCCCGCTCGCGATCAGCTCGGCGCGCAGCTCGGTCGTGTTGAGCAGGTTGCCGTTGTGGCCGAGCGCGACCGTCCGCGCAGAGCCGTGCTGGACGAGCGGCTGCGCGTTCTGCCAGTGGACGCCGCCGGTCGTCGAGTAGCGGCAGTGCGCGATCGCCGCGTCGCCCTGGAGCCCCTGGAGCTTGTCCTCGGAGAAGACCTGCGTCACGAGGCCCATGTCCCGGAGGGCCGTGAGCCGGCCGGCATCCGAGACGGCGATGCCGGCCGACTCCTGCCCGCGGTGCTGGAGCGCAAAGAGCCCGAAGTACGCGAGCCGGGCGACGTCGCGCTCGGGCGCGCGGATGCCGAGGACGCCGCACATCAGGCCTCGCCTCCCTCGTGCGCGGCCCGCAGGCGCGTGAGCGGCACGCCGAGGATCGCGTCGCCGCCGACCGTCCCGATCCGCCGCAGCGGAACGGTGTCGCCCAGCCGCTCGACGTCCTCGGGCCGGCAGGCGATCACCGCGAGCCCGCCGCCCTCGCCGAACCAGTCGAGCGCGTCGCCGCCGATCTCCACCGTCGGCGCCGCGCTCCGACCAGAGCGCGAGCTCGGCGAGCGCGACCGCGAGGCCGCCGTCCGAGACGTCGTGCGCGGCGGTGAGCAAACCGGCCGACGCGGCGAGGAACGAGACGAGCGCGGCCTCGGCGCCCAGGTGCGGACGCGGCGGCCGCCCGGCGACGCCGCCGAGGAAGCGCGCCTGGTACTCGGAGCCGTCGAGCGCGAGCACCGGCTCGCCGGCGAGGAGCACGACGTCGCCGTCCTCCCAGCGCCCGGGCACCGCGTGGACGTCCTCGACGAGGCCCGACGCAGCCGACCGCCGGCGTCGGGTGGATCGCGCGGCCGTCGGTCTCGTTGTAGAGCGAGACGTTCCCGGAGACGACCGGGACGCCGAGTGCCTCGCAGGCGAGCGCCATGCCCTCGACCGCCTCGGTCAGCTCCCAGGCGACCCCGGCCTTCTCGGGGTTGCCGAAGTTCAGGCAGTTCGTGATCGCGAGCGGCCGGCCGCCCGCGCAGGCGACGTTCCGCGCCGCCTCGAGCACCGCGTTCATGCCGGCCGTGCGCGGGTCGAGCGGCGCCGCGCGGCCCGGGCCGTCGAGCGAGACGGCCAGCCCGCGGAGCGACGGCCGCAGCCGCAGCACGGCGGCGTCGAGCCCTGGGCGGCGCACCGTGCGCGAGCCGACGAGGTGGTCGTAGCGCTCCCAGACCGCCCGCCGGCTGCGGATGTTCGGCGACGCGAGGAGCGCGAGCAGGTCGTCCGTCTCGGCCGGGATGTCGGTGCGCCCGAGCGGCGCGGCGAGCGTCTTCGGCCGCGGCTCGAGCCGGTAGCGCGGCGCCTCGTCGGTGAGGAGCCTGGCCTCGATCGTGCCGACCTCCTCGTCGTCGAAGAACGCGCGCAGCTCGCCGCTCTCGGTCACCTCGCCGATCTCGGCGCATTCGAGCTCCCAGCGGTCGAGCACGGCGCGCACGTCGGCCAGCCGCTCGGGCTCGACGACCGCGACCATCCGCTCCTGGCTCTCGGAGATCATGATCTCGACCGGCTCGAGGTCCGGCTCACGGAGCGGCACGCGGTCGAGCCAGACGTCCACGCCCGCCTCGCCGCGGCCCGCCATCTCGGCGAGCGACGACGCGAGCCCCGCCGCGCCGAGGTCCTGGAGCGAGACGACGAGGCCGCGCTCGACCAGCTCGAGGCTCGCCTCGACGAGCTTCTTGCCGGTGAACGGGTCGCCGATCTGCACGGTCGGGCGCTTGTCCTCGTCCTCGTCGGAGAGCTCCTGGCTCGCGAGCACGCTCGCGCCGCCGATCCCGTCGCGCCCGGTCGTCGCGCCGTAGAGGACGATCGCGTTCCCGGTCCCGCGCGCGCGAGACTGGAGCACGCGCTCGGTCGGCAGCACGCCGACGCACATCGCGTTCACGAGCGGGTTCTCGGCGTAGGCCTCGTCGAAGACCGCCTCGCCGCCGACGGTCGGGACGCCGACGCAGTTGCCGTAGTGGCCGATGCCGGCGACCGCGCGCCCGAACGCGAAGTCGGGCGCGCCGAAGCGCAGGCCGTCGAGGAAGGCGATCGGCCGGGCGCCCATGGCGATGATGTCGCGCAGGATCCCGCCGATCCCGGTCGCGGCGCCCTGGAACGGCTCGACCGCGGACGGGTGGTTGTGGCTCTCGACCTTGAACGCGACCGCCTCGCCGCCGCCGACGTCGATCACGCCCGCGTTCTCGCCCGGGCCCTGGAGGACGGCCTCGCCTTCGGTCGGGAAGCGGCGCAGCAGGAGCGCCGAATGCTTGTAGCCGCAGTGCTCCGACCAGAGGAGGGAGAACACCGCGAGCTCGAAGTCGTTCGGCTCACGCTCCATCAGAGCGCGGATGCGGTCGTACTCCCCGTCCGTCAGGCCGAGCGCGCGGTGGAGCGGTGTCTCCGCGACCGGGCTCAAGGGCTCCCTACGTTACCGCCTCCGGTGGACAGTCGGAACACCCACTTTGCGCGCGGCCGCTCGCGGCCCGCGGGCGAGTCGTTAGCGTGGGCGTCGTGCGCGGCTACGTCCCCCTGCTGCTCCTCGTCGCCGGGATCTGGGGCGCGTCGTTCATGTTCATCAAGATCGCGGTGGACGAGATCGAGCCGGCGCCGATGATGGCGCTCCGGCTCCTGCTCGCCGCGCTCGTCCTCGTGCCGTTCCTGATGCTGCGCCGCGGCGTCGGCCCCGCGATCGACGACCTGAAGGCGGCGGGCTGGGGCCTCGTCGTGCTCGGCCTGATCAACAACGCCCTGCCGTTCACGCTGATCGCCTGGGGCGAGAAGCACGTCGACTCGTCGGTGGCCGCGATCGCGAACGCGCCCGTCCCGATCTTCATCGCCGTGCTCGCGATCAAGTACCGGCAGAGCGAGCGGGTCACCGGCCTCAGGCTCGTCGGGATCCTGCTCGGCTTCCTCGGCGTCGGCGTCCTCGTCGGCTTCCACCCGGAGGGCGGCTGGTGGGCGATCGTCGGGACGCTCGCGATCGTGCTCGCGGCGCTCTTCTACGCGATCTCGAACCTCTTCGCCCAGGGTCGCTACGGCCACACGTCGCCGCTGGTGATCGTGGCCGGCTCGACGCTCTGGGGCGGCCTGATGCTGGTCCCCCTCGCGCTCTTCCAGCTGCCCGACGAGACGCCGAGCGCGGGCGCGCTCGCCTCGGTCGCCGCGCTCGGGATCCTCGGCACCGCGGTCGCGCTCCTCTTCTACTACCGGATGCTCGTCCTCTACGGCGCCTCGCGCGCCTCGCTCGTCACGTACCTGATCCCGCCCGTCGCCGTCCTCTACGGCGTCGCGATCCTGGACGAGTCGCTGCACGCGAACGCGATCGCTCGGCCTGCTCCTCATCCTCGGCGGCGTCGCGCTCGGGTCCGGCGTCTTCCGGCTCGCCCGCCGCCGCGAGCCGGTGACGGCGACGCCGCCCTCGTGAGCGATCCGGTCGCCGGCGACGGCTTCCGGCTCCGCCGCGCCGAGCCGGGCGACGCGCCGTTTCTCGCGGAGGTCGCCTCGGGCGAGGAGGTCGCGCCCTTCATGGCCGCCGTCTCGCCGCGAGACGTCGACGGCTTCCTCGCCGAGCTCGAGCGCGACGCCGCCGACCCCGCTGCCGCGGGTCGCTTCGTGATCGAGGCCGAGGAGGACGGCTCGTTCCGTCCCGTCGGCTCGATCGCCTTCGTGACCACGAACCGGCGGAGCCGGATCGCGCATCTGCACGGGCTGATGCTCCACCCGGACGCGCGCGGCCGCGGGCTCGCGCGCGCGGCGACCGTGCGCTTCGCGGAGCACCTCCTCGCCGAGCTCGACTTCCACCGGATCGAGCTCGAGTGCTACGGCTTCAACGAGCGCGGGATCGCGCACTTCGAGGCCTGCGGGTTCGTCCGCGAGGGCGTCCGGCGGCGCGCCTACCTGCGCCACGGCGACTGGGTGGACGGCGTCTTCTTCGGCCTGCTCCGCGAGGACCTCCCGGCCAGGGTCACGAAAAGGCGTTGATCTAGGTCAACGCAGTCGAACATGCAACGGGCGGGCGCCTGGTGGATCAATCCCTCGTGCCGGCCCATGCGACGCTTGCAACATTGCGCAAAACATGGTCTGCTCCCGCTGCCCACCCAGGAGAGGAGAGACATGACCAGGACCGGGAGGAGGCCTACGGGCCTGCTCATCCTTGCGGCGCTCGCCGCCGTTTCCGTCTTCGCACTCGCAGGCGGAGCCGCGGCGGAGAGCTCCGAGTCGGCCAGCCGATGGCCGGAGAACCTCGTCGAGATCAAGGTCGCCGACCGCGCCGCGGTCGAGCAGCTGATGGCCGACGCCGAATCGGTCGGCGCCGAGTTCAACGACCACTACCTCCGTCAGAACGAGGACGACGGCACCGTGACGGTCCAGGTCCTCGGCGACGACGACCAGATCGCCGCCCTGCGCGACATGGGCTACGAGATCCTCGGCACGATCGAGGACGAGGAGGCCTACTGGGACCGCATCGCCGAGCGGCTGCGGGCGATCGAGGCCGAGCAGGCGGGCCGATCGGTCGCCGAGACCGGCATCTCGCCGGACCTCAACCGCTTCGGCCTGCGGGCCGGCGTCGCGGCGACCGTCGACCGAGGAGATCACGATCAACCGCGTCGACTACTTCCAGAACTACGCCGGCCGGTTCCTCTCGGTCGAGGCGTTCAACGCGACCACGGTCCAGCAGACGGGCGGCGGCCAGACCGCCGGCTCGGGCCGACGCTCGCCGTGACGTGGGACGCCGGCCCCGGCACCGAGATCGGCTCGGGCGGCCCGCGGACGCATGTCGCCCGTACATCGACCCGACCCGCGCCCAGGACACCTACCTCTACCACCGGATGCTCGATCCGCCTCGGCGCGCCGAACACCAACACGCCGCCCCGGCCGAGCCGCGTCCGGATCGCGTCCTCGAGCGGCGCGATTCGCCGAGGCGGACGTCAACACGTGGATCGGGCCAGAGCCTGCCGCCGCACGCGGCGCGGCTTCCTGCGCGGCTTCCACAACCGCTACATGGATCCGACCGAGATCTACCAGCGGTTCGAGCAGCTCGCGGCCGAGTTCGCGGGCCCGGCGGCATCGCCGAGCTGATCCACCTGCCCGAACAAGACGAACGGCTACCAGCGCAAGGCGCAGGTCACGATGGATCCGCCGGGCGCGCGCATGATCGTCGACCGCTCGACCGGCGGCGGGCACGTACACCGTCGCGCAGGCGACGTACGGGCCCGCGACGCCGGTCGCCGGCATCGCCGGGGCTACGCGCTCGTGAACGCGGCAACGCGGCATGCCGAGCGAGGGCTGCGGCCCGATCGTCGGCTTCCCGGCGGGCGCGATCGCGCTCGTCGACCGCGGCAACTGCAACTTCGCCGACAAGACCCTCAACGCGCAGCACGCGGGCGCGGTCGCGGTCGTGATCGTGAACAACGTCCCGGCGCCCCGACCGCCCCCGGCGGAACGGCGATCCGGGCACGACGATCCCGACCGTCCATGGTCGGCCAGGCCGACGGCGCCGCGTCAAGGCGGGCCTGCCGGCGAACGGCACGCGTGCTTCGGCGCGACGGCGACCAGCAACGCGAGCCGCGTCGTCCTCACCTCGCGGGCCTGGGGCCACGAGGGCGGGAACGACATCAAGGCCGCAGTTCGTGAACCCGGCGTCGCCGCCAACTCGCCTCTGACCGTCTCGGCGCTCGGGAACGAGATCACGGTCAGCCTGGCGACGAACGCGTCGGGCGCTCTCTCGAGCACCGCGGCGCAGGTCGTCGCCGCGATCAACGCGAATCCGGCGCGCAAGCGCGCTCGTCAAGGCGCTCACCTTCCAGAACAACGCGGGCACCGGGCGTCGTCCCGGCCACGCTGAAGCTGAGCCTGTCCGACTTCCTGCCGTTTCGACCGCGATTCCGGCGAGCGGGATCCCGCACGACAACAGCCACGTGCAGCGCGGGCCGTTCCAGCCGAAGGTCATGCGGATCGGCAAGATGCGCGACGGCTCGAAGGTCGGGATCTACCTCTTCTGCCAGCAGCACGCGCGTGAGTGGGTCACCCCGATCACGTGCCTCGAGACGGCCGAGCGGCTGCTCCGCAACTACGCGACCGACCCGGAGACGAAGGATCTCGTCGACAACCTCGACATCTTCATCCTCCCGTCGTGAACCCGGACGGCGCGCACTACTCGTTCCACAACTTCCAGAGCCAGCGGAAGAACATGACGAACTGGTGCGTGAACGGCGCGGAGGAAGGCGACGACCCGATGGCGGCGAACTTCTGGACGCCACGGGTCAACCCGGGCGACCGGCGCGCCTACACGCAGATCCGACCCGGGCTCGCGAAACGTCTGGGGCGTCGACCTGAACCGCAACCAGACGCAGGGCACGATCTGGGACGGCTACGTCGGCGCGTCGCACTCGTGCAACAGCGAGGTGTTCGCCGGGCCGGGCGAGGCCTCGGAGCCCGAGGCCAAGAACGAGGCCTGGATCGTCGGACACGTTCTCGAACATCAAGTTCTCGAACAACATCCACTCGTTCGGCGGCTACTTCATGTGGGCGCCTGGCTCGTACCTGCGCGACCGCGCGAGACGCTTCCGGCGCCCGAACATCGGGATCGAGAAGCTACTTCTTCGCACGCGGCCGAGACGGTCCTCGGCCGGATCAAGGAGTACCGCGGCAACGTGGTGCTTCCGGAGCGGACGGGCCCGATCGCCGACGTGCTCTACTCGGCGGCCGGCAACTCGGCCGACGACAACTACTACCGCAAGGGGATCATCGGCTACTCGTTCGAGGCCGGGTCCGACCGTCTTCTCAACCCGACGCTGACGCAGCCCGCGGCCGCCGGCGCGACCGGCATCCGCGTCAACATCGACGACCGGGCTCGCGGCGGGCGACAACGATCACGGTCGGCTGGAACGGGCGCGAATCCCGAGAGCGGCGACGATCGCCTCGATCGTCGAACGCCGCCGAACCCGAACCCGAACGTCCTCCTGACCGCGCCGCTCGACGTCGGCGCACGCGCGTCGGCGAGGCGGTCAACGGCGGCACGTGCGCGTCGGGGTCGGGTTCTTCCGCCGAACTACGCGAACGAGGGCCAGCACGAGGCGAACGAGTTCGCAAGCGGCAACTACGGACTCCTCGAGGCGGCGCTCGCCTACAGCCGCGACAAGACGCGCGCCGCTCGTGCAGATGACGGGCGACCGCATCTCCTCCGGCGACCCGATCCAGACGACGTTCGAGTACGATGAACGAGCCGTGCGTCATCCACTACACGACGGACGGCTCGCTGCCGACGTTCGAGTCGCCGAAGTGGGAGCGCCAGGGCCTCGCGCGGCCGGGCGAGGTGTTCGAGTTCTCCGAGAACACCACCGTCCGCTGGCTCGCCCTGGACCTCGCGGGCAACACGTCCCGCGGCGTCGCGCGCTTCTCGATCGGCGAGCAGTACGAGTTCGGCGGCTTCCGGAGCTCCGATCGCCTCGGGCGTGAACGAGCGGACGGCCGGAGCGACGGTCCCCGTGAAGTTCGCGATCACCGGGCTCTCGAGTCCGTCCGACGTCACCGACATCTACTCGGAGACGGCCGACTGCCAGACGCGAGAGGCCGCCTGGACGGGCGTCGGATCGCCGGTCGAGTCGTTCTCGGCCGTGACGGTCAACCCGACGAACCAGCTCTACCAGGTCGACTGGAAGACGTCGAAGACGTGGAAGGGCACGTGTAGGGCGCTCATCCTCGTCCTCAGCGACAACACGGAGCACACCGCGTTCTTCCGCTTCAAGTAAGCGGCTGGAGGACGCAGCGTTCGACAGCGACGGGCCCCGGGAAACCGGGGCCCGTCCTCTATGCTCGTCGCCGTGGAGCTCATCCACACCTGCTACCGGATCACCGACCCCGAGCGGTCGGTCGCGTTCTACGAGGCGCTCGGCTTCGAGAAGCGGCGCGAGCTGCCGATCCGCGACGAGGCCCTGAACATCTTCATGGGCCTCCCCGGCGACGACGACCGGCTCGAGCTGACCTACAACTTCGAGGTGCCCGAGGGCGGCTACCAGCTGGGCACCGGCTACGGCCACATCGCGGTCACCGTCGACGACCTGGACGGGGCGCTCGCGCAGCTCGCCGGCCAGGGCATCGAGCCCGAGCGGCCGCCGTACACGGTCCGCGAGGGCGGCTCGAGGCTGTGCTTCGTCGCCGATCCGGACGGCTATCGCGTGGAGCTCATCGAGCGCGGTCTCTGACCGCGGGACCAGGCCATGGACGACAGCGGGAGGACCGAGCTGCTGCGCGAGGTGCTCGGCAGCTTCAACGCGCACGACCTCGACGCGATCATGGCCCACTTCTCCGAGGACTGCGTCTTCGAGGCGCCGCGCGGGCCCGAGCCGTGGGGGCGCCGCTTCGTCGGCAAGGACGAGGTCCGCCGAGGACTCGCGGCGCGCTTCGAGGGCATCCCGGACGTCCAGCTACGGGAACGACGACCACTTCGCGTGCGGGAGCCGCGGCGTCTCGGAATGGACGATCAGCGGCACCACGACGGACGGTGTGCGCATCGAGGTGCGCGGCTGCGACATCTGGACGTTCGGAGCCGACGGCAAGATCGTCCGCAAGGACAGCTTCTGGAAGATTCGCGAAGCTTGATCGCTGCGGCGGGGGACGGGGGCGTGGCGCCAACCGTTCGTCTAGGTATGACGGGTGTCAGTCCCCCTTTCTCCGGATTGCCAGTATCCTCGGCGGCTGCGGTTGGGCGGTTCAACCCGCCGTCCGGCCGAAATCGAGAAGGAGGGGAAGGAACATATGACGGGACTTGCTCGAGCGCTTGTGCGCAGGCCCGCCCGCACCTTGGTGATCGCCGCACTCGCAGCAGTGGCGGCGCTGGTGCCGGCCGGCGGAGCCGTCGCGGCGCCGTCGCAGACGGCCTGCAACACGCGCGAGAACAACACCTATCCGAAGCTCCTGGAGTGCGTCCGGCTCAGCCAGGTACGCGCACACCAGGCGGCGCTCCAGAAGATCGCCGACCAGAACGACGGCACGCGCTTCTCGGGGACGCCGGGCTACGACGCCTCGGTCGACTACGTGGTCGTCGAAGCTCCGGGCGGCGGGCTACGACCCGCAGGTTCAGCCGTTCGACTACCTCGCGTTCGAGGTCGTCGGGCCGTCGGTGCTCCAGCAGATCGCGCCGAATCCCGATCACGTACGTCGAGGGCGACCGACTTCGGGGTGATCACCCAGTCCGACCCGGGCGACGTCACCGGCGAACGTGACGGCGGTCGATCTGCAGCTCGGGCTCGGCAACACCTCGACGAGCGGCTGCGAGGCAGGCCGACTGGGCCGGGCTTCCCGGCCGGGAACATCGCGCTGCTCCAGCGCGGCACGTGCACGTTCGAGATCAAGGCCGAGAACGCCGCGGCCGCACGGCGCGGTCGGCATCGTGATCTTCAACCAGGGCAAGACGACCGATCCCGCCCGCCAGGGGATCCCGGCCGTGACGCTGACGGCGAACAACACGAGCGGCATCCCGGTGATCGGCACGACGTACGCGCTCGGCGCGACGCTGGCGGACACGCCGGGTCTGCGGATGCGGGTCTTCGCGAACACGTTCCGCCAGATCCTGCCGACGGCCAACGTGCTCGCCGAGAAGCGCGGCGTGAACAACGACAACGTCGTGATGGCCGGCGCGCACCTCGACTCGGTGCTCGACGGACCGGGCATCAACGACAACGGCTCGGGCAGCGCCTCGATCCTCGAGGCCGCCGAGCAGCTCGCGAACATCAAGCCGCAGAACACCATCCGCTTCGCGTGGTGGGGTGCGGAGGAGAGCGGGCTCGTCGGTTCGACCAACTACGTCAACGGCCTGAGCCAGGCGGAGAAGGATCGGATCGCGCTCTACCTGAACTTCGACATGGTCGGCTCGCCGAACTACATCTTCATGGTGTACGACGGCAACGAGTCGAGCTTCCCGCCACCGGCCGGCGTGCCGATTCCGGACGGGTCGGAGGCGATCGAGGGCCTGTTCGAGTCCTTCTACACGTACCGCGGCGAGCCGTACGACGACACGCAGTTCAGCGGACGCAGCGACTACCAGGCGTTCATCCTGAACGACATCCCCGCCGGCGGTCTCTTCACCGGCGCGGAGGTCATCAAGACCGCCGAGCAGGCGGCCATCTGGGGCGGCACGGTCGGCGCGCAGTTCGACCCGTGCTACCACCAGGCGTGCGACACGTTCGCGAACAACAACGACCACGCGCTCGAGGTCAACGCCGACTCGGTGGCGTTCTCGATCCTCACGTACGCGTACTCGACGGAGTCCGTGAACGGCGTGCCGGGCAAGAAGGTCCCCGGCAACTTCCGATCCCGGCCCCGGCCGGCCCGGAAGGCACGTTCGTTCCGTAAGCAGCATCTGCAGCTAGCGCGACGAGGGGGCGGCCCGGCGGCCGCCCCCTCGCTGTGCTTACGGCCTTTTTGGTCGGCCGGTCCGGGTGGCAAGATGCCCGCCATGGACGTGCTCCTGCGGGTCGATGCCGGCCCCGGCGCGGAACCTGCCGAGACGGCGGAGCTCGCCGAGCGGCTGCGCGCCGAGCTCGCGGCGCAGGAGGTCGACGCCGAGCCGGTCGAGGCCGACGCCCCCGAAGGCGCGAAGGGCGCGGGTGTCGAGCTTGGCTCCCTGCTCGTCGTCCTCGCCGCGTCGGGCGGTGTGCTCACCAGCCTCGTCGGGACGCTCCAGGCCTGGGTCACGCGGCAGTCGCGCAGCCGGCTCGTGCTCGAGATCGACGGCGACCGCGTCGAGCTGACCGGCGCGAGCGACGCGGAGCGGAGCCGAGCGCTCGAGGCGTGGCTCGCGCGCCACGGTGACGCCGGGGCGGCGGACGGTGGAGACGGGCCCACCGCCTGAGCGCCGCCGGGCGCTCATCGTCGCCAACGCTCGCTACGACGACGAAGGGCTCGAGCGCCTCGCCTCGCCGGGGCAGGATGCGACCGCGCTCGGCCGCGTGCTCACCGACCCGGCACGCTGCGGGTTCGATGTGGCGTCGGTCGTGGACGGCGGGTCGTCCGAGGTCGCCGAGGCGGTCGAAGAGTTCCTCGTCGACGCCGAGCGCAGCGACCTGGTCCTCCTCTACTTCTCCTGCCACGGTCTCAAGGACGAGAGCGGCCGGCTCTACTTCGCCGCGCGCAACACGCGGCGGAACCGGCTCCGCTCGACGGCGGTCCCGGCGACGGTCGTGAACGAGCTCCTGCTCGGGTCGCGCTCGCGCCGCAAGGTGCTGCTCCTCGACTGCTGCTACGGCGGCGCGTTCGCGAAGGGGATGCAGGTCAAGGCCGACCCCGCCGTCCACACGGGCGAGCAGTTCGACGCCCGCGGCCTCGTCGTGCTGACGGCGTCGGACTCGACCCAGTACGCCTTCGACGGCGACGTCGTACGCGGCGACGCGGCACCCTCGCGGTTCACGGCGGAGCTCGTCCGCGGCCTCGAGAGCGGCGACGCCGACGTCGATGCGGACGGGTTCGTCACCGTGGACGACGCCTACGAGTTCGTCCGCCGGCGGCTCGCCGATGCGGACGTCCCGCAGGATCCGAGGAAGTGGGAGTTCGACGTGTCGGGCCGGATCGTGCTCGGCCGCGGCGTCGCGGGCGAGGCCGGCCTGCCCGTCTCCGTGCCGCCGCCGGTGCTCGCCGCTCCGGCGGCTCCGGCCGCGCGCTCCGGCCGCCACCGCCTGCTCCAGCCGGTCTGGTGGGCCTCGTCGCTCGGGCTGCTTGCGGCCTGCGTCCTCGCGACCTGGCTCGTGGTCGCGTGGCTCGACGGTCCGGTGTCCGACTGGGTCAAGGGCGACTACCTCCCCGATCTCGACGACCTTCGCTACCGCGCCGCCGGCCTGGCCGCCGCGTGGGGAATCGCCTACGCGCTCGCGTCGCCGCCCGCGAGCTGGCGTGCGCCGGTCGCCTGGGCCGACCCGTGGCGTCCCGCTCGCCGACGCCTACGGCGACCTCGTGCGGCCGAGCGGCGCCTGGCCGTTCGTCCGCGGCCTGCTCAGCCGCGGTGCCGCTGAACGTGGTGCTCGTCACCGCGGGCGCGCTCGTCACGGGCGCCCTCGGCTATGCCTACGGCAACGGGTCGGAGGCACGCGACAACCTCTACGGGCTCACGTTCGTCGTGCTGTCGCTCGCGACGCTCGTGCCGTTCGCCCTGCGGGCCCGCGGCCGGGGCGGCGCGTCCGGCTAGGCGCTCTGCGAGACGCCGACGCCGACCGGGCAGGAGACGCCCGTGCCGCCGATGCCGCAGTAGCCGTTCGGGTTCTTGTCGAGGTACTGCTGGTGGTACGGCTCGGCGTAGTAGAACGGCCCGGCGGGTGCGAGCTCGGTCGTGATCTCGCCGTAGCCGGCGTCGCGGAGCTTCGCGGCGTAGCGGTCGCGCGACGCCTCGGCCGCCTCGCGCTGCGCCTCCGTCGTCCAGTAGAGCGCGGAGCGGTACTGCGTCCCGACGTCGTTGCCCTGCCGCATGCCCTGGGTCGGGTCGTGGCCCTCCCAGAAGGCGCGCAGGATCTCGTCGAACGAGATCTGCTCGGGATCGAAGACGACCAGCACGGCCTCGGCATGGCCGGTCTTCGCGGAGCAGACCTCCTCGTACGTCGGGTTCGGCGTGTAGCCGCCCGCGTAGCCGACCGCCGTCGTGTAGACGCCCGGCAGCCGCCAGAAGATCCGCTCGGCGCCCCAGAAGCAGCCCATCCCGAGCTGCACCTGCTCGAGCCCCTCGGGGAACGGCGGCGCGATCGGCGTCCCGAGCACGTCGTGCTTCGCCGGGATCCGCATCGACTCGTCGCGGCCCGGAAAGCGCCTGCTCGGGCTCGACCATCTTCACCTTGTCGCGTGAGAAGAGCATGGACGGAGCCTAGCGTGATGGGATAGGGCCGTGACTCCGACGGGATCCACGAGCAGGGTCGGAGGCTGCTCGAGCGCGAGCTCGAGCGGTTCGAGCGCGAGCATCCGCGCTCGGGCGAGCTCGCGCAGCGGGCCGGGCGCTCGCTCCTCGCGGGCGTGCCGATGCACTGGATGGTGCGCTGGCCGGGCGCCTACCCCGTCTACGCGGCCGAGGCGTGGGGAGCCAGGTTCCGCGACGTGGACGGGATCGAGTACGTCGACTTCTGCCTCGGCGACACCGGGCGCGATGACCGGCCACTCGCCGGAGCCGGTCGTGCGGGCGGTCGCCGAGCAGGCCGCGAAGGGGATCACGCTGATGCTCCCGAGCGAGGCGGCGCTCTGGGTCGGGGAGGAGCTGACGCGGCGCTTCGGGCTCGCGCGCTGGCAGTTCGCGCTGACGGCGACCGACGCGAACCGCTTCGCGATCCGGCTCGCCCGCCACGTGACCGGCCGGCCGAAGATCCTCGTCTTCAACTGGTGCTACCACGGCTCGGTCGACGAGACCTTCGCGTCGCTCGAGGGCGGCCGCGTCGTGGAGCGGGAGGCGAACATCGGCCCGCCCGTGCCGCTCGACGAGACGACGCGCGTGGTCGAGTGGAACGACGTCGAGGCGCTCGAGCGCGAGCTCGCCCACGGCGACGTCGCGTGCGTCCTCGCCGAGCCGGCGCTGACGAACATCGGGATCGTCCTCCCGCAGCCGGGCTACCACGAGGCGCTGCGCGAGGCGACCCGCGCGACCGGGACGCTGCTCGTGATCGACGAGACGCACACGCTCTGCTCCGGCCCCGGCGGCTACACCGCGGCGCACGGGCTCGAGCCGGACGTCCTCACGGTCGGGAAGGCGATCGGGAGCGGCATCCCGTCGGCGGCGTACGGGTTCTCCGAGGAGGTGGCCGCCCGGATCGAGGCGTCGATCGGACGGGACGAGTCGGACGTCGGCGGGATCGGCGGCACGCTCGCCGGCAACGTGCTCTCCCTCGCGGCCGTGCAGGCGACGCTCGAGCACGTGCTGACGCGCCGAGGCGTTCGAGCGGATGATCGCGCTCGGCGAGCGCTTCGAGCGCGGTGTCCAGGCGGCGATCGACGAGCACGGCCTGCCCTGGCACGTGACGCGGCTCGGCGCGCGAGTCGAGTACCTCTTCCGCGCGGAGCGGCCCGTGACCGGAAGCGACGCGGCGGCCGGGATCGACCCGCTCCTCGACCGCCTGATCCACCTCTACGCGCTCAACCGCGGCGTGCTCCTGACGCCGTTCCACAACATGGCGCTCATGTCGCCCGCGACGACGCGAGGCCGACGTCGACCGCCACACGGAGGTCTTCGCCGAGGCGACGGCCGAGCTCACCGGCTCGTCCGCGTAGGCCGTGGCCGAGCGCGTCCTCACCCAGCGCGAGCTCAACCGGGCGCTGCTCGCCCGGCAGCGGCTGCTCGAGCGGGCGGGCGGATCGATCCCGCGGCTGGTCGAGTCGATCGGCGGGCTGCAGACGCAGTACGCGCCGTCGGCCTACGTCGGGCTCTGGTCGCGGCTGGACGGGTTCGAGCGGGACGACCTCACGCGCGCGCTCGAGCGTCGGAGCGTCGTGCAGGCGACGCTCATGCGCGTGACGATCCACATCGTCTCGAAACGCGACTTCCACGTCCTCTCGGCCGGCCTGCGCGACGCGCGGCTCGAGTGGTGGGTGAAGGCGCACCGCGGCAAGCCGACGGCGCGGCAGGTCGACGCGGCCGCGCGCAAGGTGGCGAAGCTCCTCGCGGACGGGCCGCGGCGGCGCGACGAGCTGGTCGCCGAGCTTGGGATCGACGCGTCGACCTGGAACGGCGCCGCCCTCAAGCTCGAGCTCGTCCGTGTCCCGCCCTCGGGCACGTGGGAGCGGCGGCGCGCCGACCTGTACGGGCTCCCCGAGCCCTGGGTCGGCGCCTCGGATGCGACCGAGGCAGAAGGTCTCGAGCTGCTCGCGCGCCGCTACCTGGGCGGGTTCGGCCCGGCGGCGGTGAAGGACGTCGCGGGCTGGGCCGGCGTGCCGCCTGCGACGATCGCGCCGACGATCGAGGCGATGACGCTGCGCCGGTTCCGCGACGAGTCCGGCCAGGAGCTGATCGACCTCCCGCGCGCACCGATCCCGGACGGCGACACGCCCGGCGCCGCCGCGCTTCCTGCCGACGTGGGACGCGACGCTCCTCGTCCACCAGCGCCGGACCGGGATCCTGCCCGAGGAGCACCGCCCGCGCGTCTTCTCGACGAAGACGCCGCAGTCGGTCGCGACCTTCATGGTCGACGGGCGCGTCGTCGGGAGCTGGCGCCACGAGCGCGGCCGCATCCTCGTCGAGCCCTTCGAGCGCCTGTCGAAGGCCGACCGGCGCGCGCTCGACGACGAGGCGGAGCGGCTCTCGACGTTCCACGCCTGACGGTTCGGTGGGTTTGCTCCGGCCGCTGTTCGTGGGAGAACCCTGGGATGCGATTCAGACGCGGCGCGAAGCTCGACCCGTCGCAGGTGCAGCGGCGCGGCGCCGGCACTGGGCTGGCCGTCGGAGGCGGCGGCCTCGGCCTGCTCGTCGCGGTCGTTGCGGCGCTCGTTTTCGGCGTCGATCCGGGCGCGCTCACGGGCGGCGGCGGGAGTCAGCCCGCCGAGTCGCTCACCGAGTGCCAGACGGGGCAGGACGCGAACGAGCAGCGCGATTGCCGCATCGTCGGCACCGTCAACTCGATCCAGGCCTACTGGGAGAAGGCGTTCCGCCAGGGCGACTACCGCGAGGCGGACACGATCACGTTCACCGGCGCGACGCAGACCGGCTGTGGCAACGCGACGAGCCAGGTGGGCCCGTTCTACTGCCCGCGCGACGAGCACGTGTACCTCGACCTCGACTTCTTCCAGACGCTGCAAGACCAGTTGGGCGCGCGCGGGGGCCCGTTCGCCGAGGCCTACGTCCTCGCGCACGAGTACGGCCACCACGTCCAGAACCTGACCGGGACGCTGCAGCGGGCGCAGTCCGGCGACACCGGCCCCGACAGCCCCGGCGTCGCCGTCGAGCTCCAGGCGGACTGCTACGCGGGGGTCTGGGCCAACAACGCCGTCAACACCGGCTTCATCGCCGAGCTGACGCAGGACGACATCGACCGCGCGCTCGACGCCGCGGCCGCCGTCGGGGACGACCGGATCCAGGAGCGGACGCAGGGGCAGGTCAACCCGGAGACCTGGACGCACGGCTCCTCCGAGCAGCGGCGGCAATGGTTCACGACCGGGTACCAGCGCGGCGACGCGGCCGCCTGCGACACGTTCGCGCGGTAGGGCCGCGGTGCCGACGGCGCGCGCCGGCGCCGCGTCGGGTCACACGTCCGGCACGGAGCCGTCACGAAGCCGGCACGAAGCCGGCACGTTGCGTCACAGACACGCGCGAGTTTCCGCCCTACCGTGGACGCATGGGACGGAAGGCGGCGACGGCGTGGGGGGAGGCGGCGATCCTCGACGAGGTGACCGTGCCCGCAGCGCGCCGGCGCGAAGCGGTTCGCCGCCGTCGTGCAGCTGCTCGCGGGCGAGTCCGGCGAGCAGCTCGTGCGCATCGCCTACACGACCGACGGTGCCACTCGGCGCGGCCCGGTCACGTTCCGGGCCCGCGACCTCGAGCGGCTGCGCGGGCTTCTCGGCGAGCACGAGGAGCTGGCCCGCGCGCTCGGCTGCGCGGAAGGGGGTGGTCGCGCGAGGAAGGCGTGACTCGGCGGGTTCGAGGTCTAGGCCGTGGCGAGGATGCGCTCGCGGGCGGCGTCGACCAGCGAGGCAAGGACGAGCGCGCCGTCCGCAGGGCCGAGCAGCGGGTCGACCGCGTGCTCCGGATGCGGCATGAGTCCCATGACGGTCGCCTCGGCGTTCAGGACGCCCGCGACGTCGCCGACCGCGCCGTTCGGGTTCTCGCCGGGCGCGTACCGGAGCGCGATCTGTCCGTTCGCCTCGAGCTCCTCGAGCAGGTCGGGCGGCGCGTACCAGCAGCCGTCGCCGTGCTTGACCGGGATCGTGAGCGTCTGGCCCAGCTCGCAGCGGGCGGTGAAGGGCGTGTCGGCGCGCTCGACGGTGAGCCCGACGTCCCGGCAGACGAACGAGAGCGACCGGTTCGGCTGGAGCACGCCGGGCAGGAGGCCGGCCTCGCAGAGGATCTGGAAGCCGTTGCAGATCCCGAGGACGAAGCCGCCGTCGCCGGCGAACCGCGCAACCGACTCCATCGCGGGCGAGAAGCGGGCGATCGCCCCCGCACGGAGGTAGTCGCCGTAGGAGAAGCCGCCGGGCAGGACGACCGCGTCGAGGCGGGGCAGCTCCGGGTCCGCGTGCCAGACCATCACCGGATCGGCGCCGAGCGCGGCAAGAGCCCAGGCGGCGTCGCGGTCGTCGTTCGAGCCGGGGAAGACGAGCACGCCGACCTTCGGGCGGATCTCGTGTCACGCCGACACCTCGATCTCATAGCTCTCGATCAGCGGGTTGGCGAGGAGCTGCTCGCACATCCGCTCGACCTGGGCGCGCGCCTCGTCGGTCGAGCCGGCGTCGACGTCCACGTCGATCACCCGGCCGACCCTGGCGCCGTCGACCGAGAAGCCGAGCTGGCGGAGCGAGCTCTCGACCGCGGCGCCCTGCGGGTCGAGGATCCCCGACTTCGGGCGGACGAGCACCGTCGCCTTCACGCGAGCACCACGCTCGGGTCGGCGAGGTAGTCGTCGAAGCGGATCTCGGTCAGGCGCTCGAACGCCTCGACGTAGCGGGCGCGCGTCCCGGCGACGATCTCGTCGGGCAGCTCGGGGCCGGGCGCGGTCTTGTCCCAGCCGAGCTCCTCGCAGTAGTCGCGGACGTACTGCTTGTCGAAGGACGGCTGCGAGCGGCCCGGCGCGTACTCGTCCGCGGGCCAGAACCGGGAGGAGTCCGGCGTCAGCGCCTCGTCGCCGAGCACGAGCCGGCCGGCCTCGTCGAGCCCGAACTCGAACTTCGTGTCGGCGAGGATGATCCCGCGCGCCGCCGCGTGCTCGGACCCGAAGCGGTAGAGCTCGAGCGCAACACGCTCGACCTGCTCGAAGAGCTCGGCGCCGACCAGCTCCGCCGCCTGGTCGCGGCCGATGTTCTCGTCGTGGCCCTCGACGGCCTTCGTCGCGGGAGTGAAGATCGGCTCCGGCAGCCGGTCGGACTCCTGGAGCCCATCGGGAAGCGCGTGCCCGGAGGTCGCGCCGGTCGCCTTGTAGTCCTTCCAGCCCGACCCGGCGAGGTAGCCGCGGACGACGCACTCGATCGGCAGCATCCGCAGTCGCTGAGCCTCGGTCGAGCGCCCGTCGTCGCGGATCGCGAGAACATGGTTGGGGACGATCTCGCGCGTGCGCGCGAACCAGAAGGCGGAGAGCCCGGTGAGCACGCGGCCCTTGTCCGGGATCTCGGTGGGCAGGACGACGTCGAACGTCGAGATCCGGTCGCTCGCGACGAGCAGCAGCCGCTCGGCGTCGAGCTCGAAGATCTCGCGAACCTTGCCGCTCGCGACGTAGGTGCCGGCCTCAGACAACGGCTTCCTCCTTCTGGGTTGTGAGCGCGCGAAGGCGCTCGAACAGGGTGTCGACGTGGCGCAGCGCGTCGTCGAGGTCGAACGCGGACGCGAGGCCGTCCGGCCCGAGCCGGCCCGCCACCTCCTCGTCGGCCGCGAGCAGCTCGCGGAAGTCCAGCTCCTCGTCCCAGGCGCGCAGGGCGTTTCGCTGCACGAGCCGGTACGCCTCGTCGCGGGTGAGGCCCGCCTCCACGAGCGCGAGCAGCACGCGCTGGCTGAAGACGAGGCCGTGCGACGCATCGAGGTTCCGGCGCATCCGCTCGGCGTCGACCACGAGGCCGTCGGCGAGCCAGGCGAACCGGTCGAGCATGTAGTCGAGCGCGAGGAACGCGTCCGGGATCACGACCCGTTCGGCGCTCGAGTGCGAGATGTCCCGCTCGTGCCAGAGCGCGACGTTCTCGAGCCCGACCGCCGCGGCGGCGCGGACGACGCGCGCGAGGCCGCAGATCCGCTCGGCGACGATCGGGTTCCGCTTGTGCGGCATCGCCGACGAGCCCTTCTGCCCGCGGCGGAACGGCTCCTGCACCTCGCGCACCTCGGTGCGCGCCAGGTGGCGGATCTCGGTCGCGAAGCGCTCGAGCGACGCGGCGCAGACCGCGAGCGCCGAGAGGAGCGCGGCGTGACGGTCGCGCGGCACGACCTGCGTCGCGACCGGCTCCGGCGCCAGGCCGAGCCGCTCGCACGCGACCCGCTCGACCTCGGGATCGCCGCCGCCGTACGTCCCGACCGCGCCGGCCAGCTTGCCGACGCGCATTCCCTCGAGCGCCTCCTCGAGCCGCGCCCGGTCGCGGGCGAGCTCGAACGCCCAGCCCGCGAGCTTCGCGCCGAAGGTCGTCGCCTCGGCGTGCACGCCGTGCGTGCGGCCGACGCACACCGTTCCGCGGTGCTCCTCGGCCCGCCGGACGACCGCGGCCTGCGCGCGGTCGATCCCCTCGAGCAGCAGCTCGCCGGCGTCGCGGACCTGGAGCGCGAGCGCGGTGTCGAGGACGTCCGACGACGTCAGCCCGAAGTGGAGCCACCGGCCCTCCGGGCCGAGGCCCTCCGCGACGGCGTCGACGAAGGCGGCCAGATCGTGCTGGGTGCGCTCCTCGATCTCGGCCACGCGCTCGGGCGTCGGCGGCACCGCCTCGCCGCGGAT
The DNA here is from genome assembly GCA_963696365.1 of uncultured Actinomycetes bacterium. Taxonomy (GTDB): domain Bacteria; phylum Actinomycetota; class Thermoleophilia; order Gaiellales; family Gaiellaceae; genus CAVOKD01. The sequence goes on along the minus strand of CAVOKD010000005.1, from coordinate 25,458 downwards.
CCGCTCGACGTCCTCGCGCGGAATCGCCCCCAGCTCGGCCCACCCGTCCAGCGCCGCCAGCTCGACCTCGAGCCAGCGCGCAAGCTTCCCTTCGTCCGACCAGACGGCCCGCATGGCCGGACGCGAGTAACGCGGGATCACCGTCCCGATTCTAGAGGGGCGTCAGGCCGGGCCGATTCGCTCGGATCAAGCCGTCGCGGTCGGGCGGCCGGGCGTACCCGGGTAGCCGCCGCCCTGGCCGAGGATCTTCGCGGCGAGGATGGCGGCGTTCTTCGCGCCGTCGAGCGAGACGCACGCGACCGGCACGCCGGGCGGCATCTGCACGATCGAGAGGATCGAGTCGAGCCCGCCCGCGGCCGTCTTCGAGCTGGTCAGCGGCACGCCGATCACCGGCAGGTCGGTGTACGCGGCGACGGCCCCGGGGAGCGCGGCCGACATGCCCGCCGCGGCGATCACGACGCGGACGCCGCGCAGCGCCGCGTTCGACGCGTACTCGGCGACGCCGCGCGGGTCGCGGTGCGCCGAGAGCACGAGCAGCTCGTTCGAGATCCCGCGGTCGTTCAGCTCGTCGACGGCCGGCTGCATCCGCTCCCGGTCCGAGTCGGAGCCGATCAGGATTCCGACGAGCGGCCCCGGCTCGAAGTCCTCGATCGACGGCAGCGGCGAGCCGTACTCCTCGGTCTGGAGGTCGTGCTCAGGAGGGGACACGGCTGCCATTCTCCGCGATGTCGCGGCGGTAATGCGAGCCGGCGAAGTCGATCGCCTCGACCGCGGCGTACGCGCGGGCCCGCGCCTCGTCGGGCCCGTCGCCGAGCGCCGGTCAGCGCGAGCACGCGCCCGCCGGCGCTCACGAGCTCGCCGTCCCGCAGAGCCGTCCCCGCGTGGAAGACGAGCGCGCCGGCCTCCTCCGCCTGCTCGATGCCGGTGATCGGCGTGCCGGTCTGCGGCGCGTCCGGGTACCCGGGCGACGCGAGGACGACCGTGACCGCCGTGTCTCCCGTGGTCTCGACGGCCGTCGAGCCCAGGTCGCCGCGCGCGGCGCGGGCGAGCGGCTCGGCGAGCCCGTCGGCCGAGGAGCGGGAGGATCGCCTGCGTCTCCGGGTCGCCGAACCGGCAGTTGAACTCGAGCACGCGCGGCCCTGACTCGGTCAGCATCAGACCGGCGTAGAGGAGCCCGACGAACGGCGTCCCGCGGCGCGCCAGCTCGGCGAGCACCGGCTCGTGCACGCGCTCGACGAGCCCGGCCACCTCGCCCGTCTCGACGCCCGGGACCGGCGCGAACGCGCCCATCCCGCCCGTGTTCGGCCCCTCGTCGCCGTCGAGCAGGCGCTTGGCGTCGCGCGCGGCCGGAAGCGGCACCGCCCGGGCGCCGTCGGCGAGCGCGAAGACGGAGAGCTCCTCTCCCTCGAGGAGCTCCTCGACCACGACGTCGTCGCCGAGCGCGCTCGCGCGCGCCCACGCCTCGTCGGCCTCCGCCTGCGTGCGGCAGACGAAGACGCCCTTCCCGGCGGCGAGCCCGTCGGCCTTGACGACGCAGGGCGCATCGGGCCGGTCGAGCCGGGCGGCGGTCGGGACGCCGGCGGCGAGCATGACGTCCTTGGCGAAGCCCTTCGATCCCTCGATGCGAGCCGCCGCCGCGCCGGGGCCGAAGACGGCGACTCCGCCCCGCCGCAGCGTGTCCCCGAGCCCGGCGACGAGCGGCGCCTCGGGCCCGACGACGACGAGGTCGATCCCGTGCTCGCGGCAGAGCGCGAGGAGTCCTTCGCCGTCCTCCGGCCGCACCGGATGGCAGCGTGCGAGCGCCGCGATCCCGGGGTTTCCGGGCGCCGCGTGCACCTCGCCGACGGCGGCGTCCCGGGCGAGCGCCCAGGCCAGAGCGTGCTCGCGGCCGCCCGAGCCGACGACGAGGACGTTCATCGGCCGAGTGTACGGGACCGCCCGGTTTGAAAGACGTGGCGGTTCGGTAGAGACTGTCCATGACGATGCGCGAGCCTGGACTTGATCGCCACGAGTGGCAGACGGAGTGGGAGGCCATCGAGGACGACCTGCACTCCTCGCCCGTCGAGGCGCTGCCCGAGCTGCACGACCTGGTCGGGCGCATGCTCGCTCGCGCGCGGGTACCGGGTGGACGAGCCGGTCGAGGACGACGGAATGGAGCCGGACGTGCTCGTCTCGTTCAGGGCCGGGCGCGAGGTCGCCACACAGGTCGACCGCGGCGCCGACGTCGACCTCGGCGACGTCGGCGAGGCGATCCACGCCTTCACCGAGATCTACGAGCAGCTGATCGACCGGCCGGAGAACTAGAGGCGCGCGGGGTCGCGAGCGTGCAGCTTCGGCGCGGACGCCGGGACGAAGTCGGCACGATCCGCGCACCACGCGGCACAGGTTTCGGCGTAGCGTTCGTGCTGGGGCGCTCGCTCCCCCGTTGGGGGACCGCGCGTCGAGCGACGCGCCGGCTTCGCGCGGACGGGCGCGAGGACGAGCGGGGAGCGGGGCGGCCGCGCGTCCGGCCCGCCAGCGGCCGGGCGCACCGAGGCCGGTTTTCTCGCACGCGGAGGGGGTCTAAGATAGGCGCCCCCGAGCGGCCCGACCCGTGGGCCCCGGCCCGTCGAAAGGAGCAGGGATGGCAGTCGTGGAGTCCGGTCCCACCCAGGTTCAGACCGTCCTCGCCCGCGGCGGCATCGCCGACCCGCCGATGACGCTCGACGAGGCTCGGTCTGACGCCGGGCGCCGCGAGCGCATCCAGGCGATCCGCAAGCGGATCAACGAGCAGGGGATCAAGTACATCTTCTTCCAGCAGGTCTCCGTCTCCGGACACGTGAACGGGAAGGGCGTCTCCGCGACCCAGTGGGAGAAGGTCGCCGAGGACGGCTACCAGCTCGTCTACGGCGCCACCGCCGATCTCTTCGTCGACCGCGCCGATCGCTACATCGGCTTCGGGCCCGAGGAGTCGGAGCTCGCCGCGATCGCCGACCTCGACACGTTCGCGCAGCTCCCGTGGGACTCGCGCGTCGCGCGCGTGTTCTGCGACTGCTACGACACCGAGACCGGGAAGCTCCTCGAGGCCGACCCGCGCCAGAACCTGAAGCGCACGGTGAACGAGGTCGAGCAGGAGCTCGGCTACACGTTCCTCTGCGGGATCGAGCCCGAGATGATGTGGATGAAGCGCCCGCGCGGCTCGATCGACCCCGGCGAGGCCGAGGGGATCACGAAGCCCTGGTGCTACCACATCAACCAGTTCGAGGAGCTCCGCCCGATCATCCTCGACGTGATCGACTTCGGCGAGAAGCTCGGGATCAACCCGACGTACGGCGACCACGAGGACTCGCCCGGGCAGCTCGAGCTGAACTTCCTCTTCGACCGCGCCGTCCGCACGGCGGACAACCTCTCCTCCTACCGGCAGCTCTGCGCCGCGGTCGCGCGCAAGCACACGCAGGAGGGGACGTACGGCGAGGGCACCGAGGTGATCGCGACCTTCATGCCGAAGCCGTTCACCGGCGTCTCGGCCAACGGCGCGCACCACCACTTCACGCTCGTCGACGAGGACGGCAACAACGTCTTCTACGACAAGGACGGCCCCGCGAAGCTCTCCGAGCTCGGGCTCCAGTTCATGGGCGGGATCCTCGAGCACGCCCGCGGGCTCTGCGCGATCACGGCGCCGACGGTCAACTCGTACAAGCGCTTCTGGGACTTCGGGTTCTGGGCGCCGATCTACAAGGACTACGGCTGGCAGAACCGCACGACGCTCGTCCGGGTGGCGAGCGGAGGCCGCTTCGAGTTCCGGGCGGTCGACTCCGTCGTGCAATCCGTACCTGACCCAGGCGGCGCTGCTCCGCGCCGGGCTCGACGGCGTCAAGCGCAAGCTCGACCCGGGCCCGCCGCAGCAGCGGAACATCTACGACGTGATCGAAGAGGGCAAGGAGGTCGAGCGCGTCCCGGCGCACCTCGGCGAGGCGATCGAGGCGCTCGAGGCCGACGACGTGGTGAAGAGCGCCCTCCCCGGCCGGCTCCTCGACGTCTATCTTCACTACAAGAAGGACGAGTGGGAGCGCTTCCTCGCGGCCGTGACCGACTGGGAGCGCGAGCGCTACCTCGACATCCTTCCGTAGCGGAGGCCGAATCGACATGTGCGGAATCGCAGGGCTCATCTACCGCGACGGCTCCCATGACATCGGGGCCGATCTCACGCGGATGCTCCAGTCCATGAAGCACCGCGGGCCGGACTCGACCGGCTACGCGCTCTACGGGCCGCCGGGCGACCGGATCGTCATGCGCTACACGCTCGCCGACTCGAACACGCCCCGCGACTTCGAGTTCCCGGAGCGGCTGCGGCGCCACCAGGCGCAGGTGCTCGACCGGCTGCGCGGGCTCGGCGCCGACGATCCACGACGTCGAGGCCGAGACCGAGTACGCGTACCGCGTCGTGCTCGAGCTGCCGTCGCAGAACGGCACCGGCGACCTGAAGGCGCTGGCCGACCGGCTCGAGGACATCCCGGACTGCGAGGTGCTCTCCCTCGGGCACTCGCTCGAGATCGTCAAGGACCTCGGCGACGCAGAGTCGGTCGCGGAGCAGTACGCGCTCGGCGGCTTCACCGGCACGCACGCGATCGGGCACGTGCGGATGGCGACCGAGTCCGACGTCGACATCTCGGGCGCGCACCCGTACTGGGCGTATCCGTTCTCGGACGTCGCGGTCGTCCACAACGGCCAGCTGACGAACTACTTCCACTGGAAGCGCCGGCTCGAGCGCTCGGGCCACCGGTTCCAGTCCGAGTGCGACTCGGAGATCATCGCCGTCTACCTCGCCGAGAAGATGAGCGACGGCGCCTCGCTCGAGGACGCCATGCACGCGTCGCTCGAGGAGCTCGACGGCGTCTTCACCTACATCGCCGTCACCGGCGACGCGCTCGGCGTCGCGAAGGACGAGATGGCCGCGAAGCCGCTCGTCCTCTACGAGTCCGACGAGGTCGTCGCGCTCGCCTCCGAGGAGATCGCGATCCGCGCCGTCCTCGACCGCGAGATCGAGACGTACGACCCGTACGAGTCCGAGGTGCTCGTATGGCAGCGGTAGGCGAGCGCCGGATCACCTACGACGCGCGCGGGCTGGCGGAGCCGCACGCCGACGCGCCGCGCACGGCGACGATCGAGGACGGACGCGCCGACGTTCGACGCGCGCGACCTGACGACGCGGCAGATCAACCTCGAGCTGCGCCGGCTCCTCTACGAGGAGGGGATCCTCGACGTGACCGTCCAGAACCCGGGCGCGAAGCACTCGATCGGAGTCGGGATCCTCACCCGCTGCAAGCTCCGCTTCGAGGGCAGCCTCGGCTACTTCGGCCTCGGCCTGATCGACGGGCCCGAGATCACGGTGACCGGCCGGGTCGGCTGGTCGGCCTGCGAGAACATGATGTGCGGCGTCGTCGTGGTCGAGTCGAACGCCGGCTCGCTGACCGGCGCGGCGCATGCGCGGCGGCGATCTCGTCGTCAAGGGACGCGTCGGGGCGCGCACCGGGATCGACCAGAAGGGCGGGACGATCATCGTCGGCGGCGACGCCGGCTCGATGACCGGCTTCATGCTCCAGCGGGGCCGCCAGATCCTCTGCGGCGACGTCGGCCCCGGCCTCGGCGACTCGATGTACGACGGGACGATCTACGTCGCCGGCAAGGTCAAGTCGCTCGGCATCGACTGCGTGCCCGGGCGAGTGGACGGACGCCGACACCGAGCTGATCGAGCGCAAGTTCTCGATCTACGGCCTCGGCTCGCCGCCCGAATTCCAGAAGTTCGTGTGCGGCAAGAAGCTCTACAACTACGACAACCTCGAGCCCTCGGAGAGGAAGCTGGTGCTATGACGACGTCCGATCGCTACGACCAGCTCGGCGGCAACGTCGGCGAGGGACAGCCCGCGCAACCGCACGCGGCTCGGCCGCAGCCCGATCTTCACGCCGGAGGTCCTGAACGACATCCACATGAAGGCCGAGCTCGGCCGCTACCGCATGCGCGGGTTCTCGATGTTCAAGAAGATCCCGCACTGGGACGACCTGATGTTCCTGCCCGGGACGCTGACCCGCTTCGTGATCGAGGGCTACCGGGAGAAATGCGAGACGAAGACCGTGCTCGGGTCGCGCTTCGCGAAGAAGCCGATCGAGCTCGACATCCCGATCTACATCACGGGCATGAGCTTCGGCGCGCTCTCGCTCGAGGCGAAGATGGCGCTCGCGAAGGGCGCGTCGATGGCCGGCACGGCGACCTGCTCGGGTGAGGGCGGGATGATCCCGCCGGAGCGCGATCTCTCGACCAAGTGGTACTACCAGCTGATCCAGAGCCGGTACGGGTTCAACCCGCACCACCTGATGCTGGCCGACGCGTGCGAGTTCTTCATCGGCCAGGGCTGCAAGGTCGGGCTCGGCGGCCACCTGATGGGCCAGAAGGTGACGGAGCAGGTGGCCGAGATGCGCTCGCTCCCGCCCGGGATCGACCAGCGCTCGCCGGCGCGGCACCCCGACTGGCTCGGCCCCGACGACCTGAGCGCTCAAGGTGCAGGAGATCCGCGAGGCGACCGACTACCAGATCCCGATCCAGCTCAAGCTCGGCGCCGCGCGCGTGTACGACGACGTGCGCATGGCGGCCAAGTGCGGGCCGGACATCATCTACCTCGACGGCGCCGAGGGCGGCACGGGCGCAGGGCCGCACATCGCGACCGAGGAGACCGGCATCCCGCTGATGGCGGCGATCCCCGAGGCGCGGCGCGCGCTCGAGGACGTCGGCCTCGCGGACGAGATCCAGCTCGTCGTCGCGGGAGGGATCCGCAACGGCGCGGACGTGGCCAAGTGCCTTGCGCTCGGCGCGGACGCGGTCGCGATCGGCCACGCGGCGCTCGTCGCGCTCAACTGCAACAAGGAGATCCCGGGCGTCACCGACTACGAGGGCACGATCGGCGTCCCGGCCGGCGAGTGCTACCACTGCCACACGGGCCGCTGTCCGGTCGGGATCACGACGCAGGACCCCGAGCTGCGCAAGCGTCTGATCGTCGACGAGGCCGCGGAGCGGGTCTACAACTTCCTCCACACGATGACGCTCGAGCTGCAGATGCTCGCGCGCGCGTGCGGGAAGACGAACGTCCACTCGCTCGAGCCCGAGGACCTCTGCGCGCTGACGACCGAGGCCGCCGCGATGGCGAAGGTGCCGCTCGCCGGCACCGACTGGATCCCGGGCGTGAGCGAGGAGCGGACGCTCGCGCGGATGGAGCGCATGCTCGAGCGGCACCTCGACAACCCGGTCGACTACCTGCCCGAGCCCGAGCGGGCGCCCGAGGCGCGCTGATGGCCGAGGAACGCTTCATCGCGCTCGATGCCGAGCGCCTCGCCGGCAAGCGGTTCCCGTACCAGGAGGACATCTCCCTCGTGGAGGACGTCGACCTGCTCGCGGCCACGCCCGGGCGAGGACATCAACTGGCTCGAGGACGTCCAGCTCCTCGAGGAGGACGGCGTCCCGGCGGTGTTCGACCGCTACTCGAACTCGTTCCTGAAGATCTACTTCGACATCCCGGCCGGGCGCGAGGACGAGCTCGCGCGCAAGGTGCTCGTGACGCACCTCCAGTCCGGCAGCTCGTACGGCATCCAGCTCAAGGAGCAGCACGCGAAGTTCGCCCAGCCGGAGCTCGGCCCGTGGGTCGAGGGCTCGCAGACGGTCGGGACGGACTGGAAGGCGCCGGTGCTCGAGGGCTGGGAGCCCCCGGCGCACTAGGGCGAGTCAGCCGGCTCCCGGGCGAGCGCCTCGGCGCGCTTCTTGATCCCCTGGAGCATCTTGCGCTCCATGACGAGCGAGGCCGGCTCCATCGGCAGCATCCCGAGCCGCGTCGCGAGCGTCGGCAGCCGGAAGCGGTTGCGGCTGACCAGGCGGGTGCCGCCGTCGCGCGGCTCGAGCACGAACGCCCAGACCCAATTGCCGTCCTCCGAGCGCCACGCGAGCACGTGCTCTGGCTCGGCGCGCTCGACCCGCATGCGGTTCTTCCCGTAGCCGATCGTGTCGCCGACCTCAGGGTGCTGGAAGTCCGGCAGCACCTGGTCGGCGCTGTGCATGTCGAGGCCCATGACGTTCTCGATCCAGTCGTAGGTGTAGGCGCCGCCGCGAGGCGACGGACCCATCTGCGCGATCCACGGCCAGACGGCGGACGGCGGCGCGTCGACGTCGATCCCGCGGGTTGCGACTCCGTCTGCGTCCTCGAGCAGCTCGTCGCCGGGCAGTCGCGCGTCCGCCTCCGCTTCGGCACCCCAGTTGAGGACCGGCCGGCGGAGGAAGCGCAGATAGAGGGCGACGAGCGTGGCGGCTGCGAGAGCGAGGCGGACCATCGGCGACCCGCTACTCCGGGTGGAGCTCCCAGCGCGGTCGCTCGGCGATTCGCCGGCGTACGATCTTCTTCCACGGCGGCCCGGCGAGGATCGCGACGCCGCCGATCAGGATCGGGATCACGATCAGCATGGCGGGGTTCACGATCAGCGCGACGATCGCCAGGGCGCCAGCGATCGTGAGGGCGACGACGGCCGCCCAGATCCGCGGGCGCCGGATGTCGCGGAGGAACTGCCGGTACTCGTCGGCCGGGATCTGGGCCGTGTTCCAGGTGCGCCCGCAGTTCCCGCACGTCCACTTCTCGCCGTACGGCACGAAGTTCGACTCGCCGCACTCGCACGTGATCGAGATCGGGAGGTTTCGCACGGGCCGATTGTAGGGCGCCCCGAACCGCCCGTTGAAAAACGGCCGAGCGCAGTGGTACGTTCGCGCCTTCTCCGGGCCGCACGAACCAAACGAACGGGAGGTGGATCGTGGCCGTAGCTGTGGCAGAGGTCGAGCAACGCTCGCTTCTCAAGACGCTCAGGTGGTACGACGGGTTCGTCATCGCACTGGCGAATCCGGGGTTCCTGCTCGGTTCGCTGGGCTACTCGGTGCTCGACCTCGGAGGCTGGGGAGCGGTGACGTTCTGGGGCATCACCGCCTTCCTCGCGATCTTCCTCAACGTCATCTACTCGGAGCTCGCGGCGATGTTCCCGGAGAAGTCGGGCGGCATCGCGCTCTACGCGCACGAGGGCTGGCGGAAGTACACGACGCTGGTCGGCCCGATCGCGACCTTCGGCTACTGGATCGCGTGGTCGGTCGTCCTCGCGATCTTCGGGATCCTGATCGGCCAGTTCGTGACCGGCGCGTGGTTCCCGTCCGAGCCGCTGGGGACGCCGTACGACGAGGGCTGGTTCTCGATGCCCGACCTGCCGCTCTTCGGCGCGGTGAACATCGGGCTCCCGCACCTGATCGCGACCGGCCTGATCATCGCGGTCTGGCTCTTCAACGTCCTCGGCGTACGCGTCAGCCTCCGCTTCGGTTACCTGGCCGGGATCCTGCTGATGGTCCCGCTCTTCGGGCTGATGGTGCTGCCGTTCCTGAATGGCGACTTCAACAGCGACAACCTCACGTGGGGCCTCCTGTCCGACAGGGAGGCGCTCCCCTGGGGCGGCCTCCAGCTGGTCCTCGTCTGGCTGTGGTTGATGACCTGGTCGGCCTGGGGCGTGGACGTCTGCGCCACCTTCGCGCCCGAGTACCAAAACACGGTGACCGACACGAAGATGGCGCTTCGCTCGGCCGCGGTGTTCTCGCTGCTCGTCTACACGCTCCTTCCGCTCGGGATGGTCGGGGCCGGCGGCGAGGAGGCCGTCGCGACCTACGACTACGTGGGCGTGCTGACGACGGTGTTCGGCGGGGCGAGCGACTTCATGCTGGTCGTCCTGATCGCCGCGTTCCTGATCTCGATGAACACCGCCACCGCGGACGGCGGGCGGGCGCTCTACGGGATCGCCCGCGACGACATGACGATCAAGCAGCTCGGGACGCTGAACCGGTTCCACGTCCCGGGGCTCGCCATGACGCTCGACATGATCATCAACATCCTGTTCGTCTGGCTGATCGGGAACATCCTCCTGATCTTGGCCGCGTCGAACCTTGGCTACGTGCTTGCGCACTTCTTCGCGATCACCGCGTTCATCCTGCTCCGACGCGACCGGCCAGCCTGGCCACGTCCGATCAAGCTGGGGAGCTACTGGATCGGCATCGCCGTGGTCATGGCGGTGTTCTGCGCCGTGATCACCGTGGTCGGCTTCGGCTGGTTCCAGGTGGCGGCCGGCGGCTACGGCTCCGGCACCGCCGAGAAGGTCGTCGGGATCAGCGTGCTCGTGATCGGCGTGCTGCTCTTCCTCTTCCGGCGGATCGTGCAGGACAAGCAGCGGCCGCACTGGCGCGAGGAGACGCCGACCATGCCGCCCGGCATGGCGGAGGCCGCGCCTCCGCCGCCCGAGCCGGCACCGGCGGCGACGGTCTGATCGAATCCGGTGGGAGCCTCCGCTCGGGGGCTCCCACCGTTCCGCTCCGATGATCGACCGCTGGGCCGACGAGCAACTGCAGGACTTCGACCGCGACGGGTTCCTCGTCGTGCAGGAGGGTTTCGTCGACGACGCGACGGTCGAGCGGCTCCGCGGGCGCTTCGAGCGGCTGTTCGAGGGCGACTACGAGACGGGCATCCGGCCGGACGAGGTGAACTGGGTCGCCGGCCGCGACCCGGAGGACCGGACGCGGCAGATCTGCAACGGCTGGAAGGCCGACCCGGCGATCGCGGCGCAGGTGCTCTCGGAGCGGACTGGGCGGCTCGCGGCCGAGCTGATCGGCTGGGACGGCGTTCGGATCCTGCAGGACAACTGCATCTGGAAGCCGCCCGGGACGAAGTCGCTCGGCATGCACCAGGACGGCTCGTACCTCGACTACCTCGTCCCGTCCGAGATGATCACGTGCTGGATCGCCCTCGACGACACGTCGGCCGAGGCCGGGACGATCACGTTCGCCCGCGGGTCGCACCGCTGGCCCCGCTCGCCGGAGAACCGCGGCGAGTTCCACGCGCCGCCCGACTGGCTCGAGCCGATGCGCCGGGCCGCGCCCGAGGGCGAGGAGGTCGAGCTCGTCCCGGTGGCCGTGAAGGCGGGCGGCGCGTCGTTCCACCACTTCAACACCTTCCACGGCTCAGGCCCGAACACGGCCACCGTGCATCGGCGTGCAGTGATCTCGCATCTGATTCCGGCGGGGGCGCGGTTTTCGTCGGACGCCGTCGATCCGGTGTACTCGCGCTACCGGCGCGTCGGCGACACGGCGATGGACGAGTCGTGGTTCCCCGTCGTCTGGACCCGCGACGGCGGACGCAGCGCCTGGCTCGACGCGGCCTAGGCTTTTCGGCCGGATCTCACGCCACAGCCCCACCCTGGGTGGGGAGTGCGCCACCCGCCACCCTGAGACGAGCCTAGCGCGGAAATGCGCACGCGTGGTGCGCGGAAGTGGGCCGATTCCGCGCGACCTGTGCCGATTCGCGCGTCGGGTGCGGCCCGCGCCGCGGCTAGCCGTCGCGGAGCGGGTCGAGCTCACGGGCGACGTCGCCGAGCTGCCGGAACCGCGCTCCCGCCTCGCCGCAGTGGCGGATCAGGGCGTCCAGCATCGCGATCCGGCTTCCGCGGCCGATCACCTGCGGGTGGAGCGTGAAGGTCAACACGCCGCCGTCGACGTTCGCGTCCATCCAGTCGAACTCCGCCTGCCAGATCTCCAGCACGTCCCCCGGCGTCGACCCGCCGCGCCGGTACGGGATGAAGTTGAACTGGAAGTGCACCCAGTCGTCGAGCTCGAACGAGATCGGCAGCTCCCAGAACCGCGCCTCGCGGCCCCGCTCGAGCGGAACGCCGCGCGCGACCCGGTCGCCGATCCTCGGCCGGAAGGGCCGGTAGTCGTCGGCCATCAGGGACGAGTCGTAGAGGAATCCATGCTCCTCGATCAGCTCGAGCGTCGCGTCCGACATGTCGGCGGACGGCGAGCGGAAGCCGAGCGGCGTCACGCCGATCCCATCGAGCGCCGCCCAGGCGCGCTCCATGTCCGCGCGCTCCTCGTCGGCCGACTGCTCGCTCGGGTCGATGTGCGCGTAGGAGTGATGGCCGACCTCGTGGCCCGCCTCGAGGATCGTCGCCGTCTCCGCCGGGAACGATTCCACCGTGTGGCCCGGGACGAAGAAGGTCGCGTCGAGCCCGTGTGAGCGCAGCAGCGCGAGGATCCGCGGCACGCCGACCCGCGCTCCGAACTCGCCGCGCGCGAGCATCGCCGGCGTCGGCCGGTCGTAGGCGAGCCACACGGACATCGCGTCGAAGTCGAACGAGAGGCAGACCGTGCTCTGCGGCACGCCAGGATCCTACGGCTCTAGGATCGCCTCGTGCCCGACCCGTCCGTCGCTCCGACCCTGCCGCCGTGGTGGCTCGACGAGGCGCTCGCCGCGGAGACGGACGCGCCCGACGCGCCGGCGCTCGAGGGCGAGATCCGCGTCGACGTCGCCGTGATCGGCGGCGGGTACACCGGCCTCTGGACGGCGCTCGCACTCCGGGAGCGCGAGCCCAGCCTGAACGTTGCCGTGCTCGAGGCCGAGATCGTCGGCTGGGGCCCGAGCGGCCGAAACGGCGGGTTCCTGAACGGCTACTGGACGCACCTCTCGCGCCTGCGCCCGGTCTTCGGCGACGAGGCGGCGCTCGAGATCGGCCGCACCGCGGCGCAGATCGTCCCCGCGGTGAAGGCCTTCACCGAGAGCCGCGGCGACGACGTCTGGCTGCGCGAGGGCGGCTACCTCAAGGTCTCGGCCGCGCCCGCGCAGGACGCGGCGGTCGACAAGGCGGTCCGCACCGCCGAGCGAGCTCGGCGTCCCGGAGGAGGCGCAGCCGCTCAGCGCCGAGCAGGTCGCGGAGCACGTCCGCTCGGAGCGCTTCCGGCGCGGAGTGCTCTTCCGCGACGGCGCGACCGTGCAGCCCGCGCGCCTCGCCCGGTCCCTGCGCCGTGCCGCGCTCGCCGACGGGATCGCCGTCCACGAGCGCACGCGCGTGACCGCGATCCGCGCCGGGACGCCGACCGTCCTCGAGACGCCCCGCGGCCGAGTGCTCGCCGACGAGGTCGTCGTCGCGACGAACGCGGCGATGACCGGCTGGAAGCCGCTCCGGCGCCACCTGACGAACTTCGGCTCCTACGTCGTCCTCACCGAGCCCGTGCCGGAGCTCCTCGACGAGATCGGCTGGACGGGCGGCGAGGCGATCACCGACGCCCGGATGTTCATCCACTACTTCCGCACGACCGCCGACGGGCGCGTGCTGATGGGCAGCGGCTCGGGGCCGATCGGCCACGGCGGGCGGCTCGACGACGGGCGCTTCACCGGCGACGTCCCGACGGCCGGCCGCGCCGAGCTCGGGCTCCGGCGGCTGCTTCCCGCGCTCGCCGACGTCAAGGTCGAGCGCTCCTGGGGCGGCCCGATCGACGTCTCCGCCGACCACTTCCCGTTCTACGGGACGCTGCCGGACGCGCGCGTCCACTACGGCGTCGGCTACTCCGGCCACGGCGTCGGGCCGGCCTGGCTCGGCGGCCAGATCCTCGCGTCGCTCGCGCTCCGCCGCGACGACGAGTGGAGCGCCTCGCCGCTCGTCCGCACGCCGGCGGCGTCGCTGCCGCCCGAGCCGCTCAAGCGCCTCGGCGGCGGCGCGATCCGCGGCGCGATCCTCGCCGCCGAGGAGGCGGAGGAGGAAGGCCGCCGCGCGCCGGCCGTCGCCCGGGCGGTCGGCGCGCTCCCGCGCCTGCTCCGCATGCCGCTCGGCACGCGCTAGCCACGCATCTCGCAATGCGCAGCGCATTCGTGCTGCATCTAGCGCGATGCGAACCGACCTTCTAGTACTATCACGGCGCAAACCGGGCTTCTCTGTGGCTGCGAAGATCGCAAACTCCCCGCGTCGAAGGACCGACCCCGCGTTCGAGAACTCGTTCGGGCGCGGACCGATCGAGCGCCCCGCGTCGATCGATCGGCTCGACCGCGAGATCATCGAGGCGCTCCAGGCGAACGGGCGCGAGCCCTTCCGGCGCATCGCGGCCCAGCTCGGCGTCTCGGAGGCGACGGTGCGCAATCGCTACGCGCGCCTCTGCCGGGCGAACGTCCTCCAGGTCACCGGGGTGACGAACCCGCTCGGGCTCGGCTTCGACGCCCAGGCGATGATCGGCGTGAAGACGAACGGCCCGGTCGAGGAGGTCGCCGACGAGGTGGCCCGCTGGCGGGAGGCGAGCTACGTGGTCGTCGCGGCCGGCCAGTACGACGTGCTGGTCGAGCTCGTGTGCGAGGACCGGCACCACCTGCTCGAGGTCATCAACCGGATCCGCGCGATCGAGAGCGTCGTATCCACCGAGAGCTTCATGTACCTCGAGCTCTGGAAGCAGCTCTACGACTGGGGCACCGCGCCGGCGGACGGCGGCCCGAGACAGGCAAAGCGACCGGCGAACGGCAAGCGGAGGTCGAGATGAGCGTGGCAACACGACACCAGAACTTCGTCGGCGGCGAGTGGGTCGACGCCGCCGAGGGCGAGACGATGGAGGTCATCAACCCCGCGACGGGCGAGGCGATCGCCGAGGTCCCGCGCGGGAGCCAGGAGGACGTCGACCGCGCGGTCGCGGCGGCGAAGAAGGCGTTCGAGGAGTGGCGCGAGACGACGCCGGCGGAGCGCTCGGGGATGCTGCTCGCGCTCGCCGACGCGCTCGAGGAGCACGCCGACGAGCTGATCGAGGCGGAGAAGGCGAACGTCGGCAAGCCGCAGGGCATCGTCGTCGACGAGGTCCCCGGCTCCGCGGACAACCTCCGCTTCTTCGCCGGCGCCGCGCGGAACCTCGAGGGCAAGGCCGTCGGCGAGTACATGCGCGGCTACACCTCGATGGTCCGCCGCGAGCCGGTCGGCGTGGTCGGGCAGATCGCGCCCTGGAACTACCCGCTGATGATGGCGATCTGGAAGATCGGGCCCGCGCTCGCGGCCGGCAACACGATCGTCCTCAAGCCGTCCGAGCAGACGCCGCTCTCGACGATCCTGCTCGCGCGTTACGCCGCGGAGATCTTCCCGGCGGGCGTGCTCAACGTGATCACCGGCGACGGCGAGCCGGTCGGGGCCGGCATCGTCCGCCACCCGGACGTCCGCATGGTCTCGCTGACCGGCGACGTCGCGACCGGCAAGGAGGTCGCGCGCGCCGCGGCGGACACGCTCAAGCGCGTCCACCTCGAGCTCGGCGGCAAGGCGCCGGTGGTCGTCTTCGACGACGCCGACCCGGCCGCGGTCGCGGAGGGGATCACGCATCGCCGGCTACTGGAACTCCGGGCAGGACTGCACGGCCGCCTCGCGGATCATGGCCGGCCCGAAGATCTACGACCGGCTGCTCGAGGAGCTCGTCCCGGCCGTCGAGTCGCTCAAGGTCGGCGATCCCGGCCGAGGGCGACGACATCGACATGGGCCCGGTCATCTCGCAGAGCCAGCAGGAGCGCGTGCTCGGCTTCCTCGAGCGCGCGTCGGGCACGAAGGCCCGCGTCCTCACGGGCGGCGAGACGAACGGCGACCGCGGCTTCTTCGTCAAGCCGACCGTCGTCGTGGACGTCGACCAGACGGACGAGATCGTCCAGAAGGAGGTCTTCGGGCCGGTCGTGACCGTGCAGCGGTTCGCGGCCGACGACGAGGCGATCCGCTGGGCGAACGACGTCCCGTACGGGCTGTCGGCCTCGGTCTGGACGCGCGACGTCGGGCGGGCGCTGAACGCGGCGCGCAAGCTCGAGTTCGGGGCCGTCTGGATCAACGACCACATTCCGATCGTCTCGGAGATGCCGCACGGCGGCTTCAAGCAGTCCGGGTACGGCAAGGACATGTCGATGTACTCCGTCGAGGAGTACACCCAGGTCAAGCACGTCATGGCGAAGATCGACTAGTGGCCGTGGCGGTCGAGGAGCGAGAGCAACGCGCCCCGGCCGCCCAGCCGGTCGGGGCATCCGTTCCGGACATCCGGCTCGAGACCGTCCGCAAGACGTACGGCGACGTGGCCGCGGTCGACGGCGTCGACCTCGACGTCGCGCCGGGCGAGTTCTTCACCATGCTCGGCCCGTCCGGATCGGGGAAGACGACGACGCTCCGGGTGATCGCCGGGTTCGAGCGGCCCGACGAGGGGCGCGTGCTCCTCCGCGGCCGTGACGTGACGAACGACCCGCCGTTCGCCCGCGACGTCAACACCGTCTTCCAGGACTACGCGCTCTTCCCGCACATGACCGTGGCGGAGAACGTCGCCTACGGCCTCAAGATCCGCCGCGTCCCGAAGAAGGAGCGCGCGGAGCGGGTCGAGGAAGCGCTCGCGACCGTCCGCCTGCCGGGCCTCGGGTCGCGCAAGCCGGCCCAGCTCTCGGGCGGGCAGCGCCAGCGCGTCGCGCTCGCGCGGGCGATCGTCAACCACCCGGCCGTCCTCCTCCTCGACGAGCCGCTCGGCGCGCTCGACCTGAAGCTCCGGCAGGAGATGCAGGTCGAGCTGAAGCGGATCCAGCGCGAGGTCGGGATCACGTTCGTCTACGTGACGCACGACCAGGAGGAGGCGCTCACGATGAGCGACCGCGTGGCCGTCTTCAACGACGGCCGGATCGAGCAGCTCGGGCCGCCCGCCGAGCTCTACGAGCACCCGCAGACGGAGTTCGTCGCGAGCTTCGTCGGCGTCTCGAACCTGCTCGAGCGCGAGGTCGGCGGCCGGACGAAGCGCGTGAGCATCCGGCCCGAGAAGATCCGCCTCCTCGGCGACGGCGAGGCTCCCCCCGACGGAGCGCACGTCGAGACCGGCCGCATCCACGAGGTCGTCTACGTGGGCGCGGCGACCCGCTACCTCGTCGAGCTCGACGAGGGCGGGACGGTCGCGGTGCTCCGGCAGAACCTCGAAACGAGCTCAGCTCAGGCGCTGGAGGAGCGCGGCCGCTCGGTTCGGCTCGCGTGGCGCGACGAACACGTCCTCGATCTCGGCGAACGGGGGGAAAAGGAGGAATCGGAATGACGAAGAGGTGGGTCGGCTGGCTCACGCTCGTTCTCGCCACCGGTCTGCTCGCCCTCGGCGCCGCGGGCTGCGGCGGGGACGACGACGGCGGCGGCGAGGCCGGCGGCGGCGGGACGGACACGACCGCGTCGCTACCAGGGGGCGAGCCGCTCGCTTCCCTCGGCGAAGGTGAAGGACAGGTCGACCTGATCGCCTGGGCCGGCTACGTCGAGGACGGCACCACCGATCCGAGCGTCGACTGGGTGACGGAGTTCGAGCAGCAGACCGGCTGCCAGGTCAACGTGAAGGTCGGCAACACGTCCGACGAGATGGTGACGCTCATGCGCACCGGCAACTACGACGGCGTGTCCGCCTCGGGCGACGCGACGCTCCGGCTCATCTACGCCGGCGACGTGTCCCCGGTGAACACGGACCTGATCCCGAACTACGCCGACGTCTACGACTCGCTCAAGGACCAGCCGCACAACTCGATCGACGGCCAGATGTACGGCGTGCCGCACGGCCGCGGAGCGAACCTGCTCATGTGGCGGACGGACACCGTCAAGCCGGCCCCGACGAGCTGGGGCGCGGTCTTCGACGAGAACTCGCCGTACGCGGGCAAGGTGACGGCGTACGACAGCCCGATCTACATCGCGGACGCGGCGCTCTACCTGAAGGCGACGCAGCCCGACCTCGGGATCGACAACGTCTACGAGCTCGACGACGAGCAGTTCCAGGCGGCCGTCGACCTGCTGAAGACGCAGCGCGGGCTCGATCGGCGAGTACTGGTCCGACTACACGAAGGAGATGGCCGCGTTCTCCGGCCAGAACAGCGTCATCGGGACGACCTGGCAGGTGATCGCGAACCTGCTCGAGGCGGACAAGGTCCCGATCGAGACGACGCTGCCGGAGGAGGGCTCGACCGGCTGGTCGGACACCTGGATGATCTCGTCGACGGCGAAGCATCCGAACTGCATGTACATGTGGATGGACTGGATCATCTCGCCGAAGGCCAACGCGGCCGTGGCGGAGTGGTTCGGCGAGGCGCCTTCGAACCCGAAGGCCTGCGCCGAGACCGCGGCCAAGAACCACTGCGAGATCTTCCATGCGGACGACGAGGAGTACTTCTCGAAGGTCGCCTACTGGACGACGCCGGTGAAGGACTGCGGCGACGACAGGGGTGAGGTCTGCAAGGACTACTCCGAGTGGGTGGCGGCCTGGACCGAGATCAAGGGCTAGGAACAGCGACGAGGGGCCGGGCGCAGCGCCCGGCCCCTCCGCTTCTTCCTCGATGAGCGCAACCGCACCCGCACTCCCCGCTCCACCAGCGACCGTCGGTCGCCGGCTCGCGACGTTCCTCTTCCGGCGACCGAAGCTCCAGGTGGGCCTGCTCCTGGCTGCGCCGGTCACGTGGCTCGTGCTCGCGTATCTCGGGTCGCTGATCGTCCTCTTCGTCGCCGCCTTCTGGCGCCTCGACCCCTTCACGTCCGAGGTCGTCCACGACTACGGGCTCCAGAATTTCCGGACGATCATCGAGGGCGACGTCTACCGCACGATCGCATTCCGGACGATCGGGATCGCGGCCGCGGTGACGATCGCGGACATGATCATCGCCTTCCCGATCGCGTACTACATGGCGAAGGTCGGCGTCGCCGCGCGTGCGCGGGCTCCTGATCGTCGCGGTGCTGATGCCGCTCTGGTCGAGCTACCTCGTGAAGGTCTACGCCTGGCGCGTGATCCTGCAGGAGGAGGGGATCCTCAACTGGGCGCTCTCGCCGTTCAACCTCTCCGGGCCGGGCTTCGGGAACGTGGCGACCTGGCTCGTCTTCACGTACCTCTGGCTGCCGTTCATGATCCTGCCGCTCTACGCGGGGCTCGAGCGGATCCCGAACTCGCTCCTCGAGGCGTCCAGCGACCTCGGCGCGAGCGGGTGGCGGACGTTCCGGCGGGTGGTGCTGCCGCTCGCGTTCCCGGCCGCGGTGGCCGGCTCGATCTTCACGTTCTCGCTGACGCTCGGCGACTACATCACGCCGACGCTCGTCTCGAGCACGCAGTTCATCGGGAACGTCGTCTACGTGAACGTCGGCGTCGCGAACAACCTGCCGTTCGCGGCCGCGTTCGCGCTCGTCCCGGTCGTCGTCATGATCGTCTACCTGACGCTCGCCAAGCGGCTGGGCGCCTTCGACTCGCTCTGATGGTCGAGAGCCGCTTCGCCCGCTTCGGTCTGCGCGCCGCGACGGCGGCGACGCTCGCGTTCATCTACGTGCCGCTGTTCGTGATCCTGCTCTACGCCTTCAACGAGCGGCGGACGCAGACCTGGCCGATCCAGGGCTGGACGCTCGACTGGTTCGGCAAGGCGTTCGACAACCCGGGCGTCCGCGAGGCGCTCCTCACCTCGATCAAGGCGGCGACCGGCGCGACGGTGATCGCGCTCGTGCTCGGCGACGCTCGCCTCGCTGGCCGTGCAGCGCTACCGCTTCTTCGGGCGCGAGACGATCTCGTTCTTCGTCATCCTCCCGATCGCGCTGCCCGGGATCGTGACCGGGATGGCGCTCAACTCCACCTTCGGCGAGGTCCTCGGGATCCAGCTCGGGATCTTCACCGTGATCGTCGGCCACGCGACGTTCTGCATCGTGGTCGTCTACAACAACGTGCTCGCGCGGCTGCGCCGGACGGCCCGCTCGCTCGAGGAGGCGTCGATGGACCTCGGCGCCGACACGTGGCAGACGTTCCGCTACGTGACCCTGCCGGCGACGCGGACGGCGCTCCTCGCCGGCGCGCTGCTTGCCTTCGCGCTCTCCTTCGACGAGGTGATCGTGACCACGTTCACGGCGGGCGCGCAGCAGACGCTGCCGATCTGGATCTTCACCAACCTCTCGCGGCCGAACCAGCTGCCCATCGTGAACGTCGTAGCGGTTGTGGTGATCCTGCTCTCGTTCATTCCGGTCTACTTTGCGCAGAAGCTCTCACAGGAAAGCGCGGCCGGCGTGCCGGCCGCCGCGGGAGGTACGCGGTGAACCAGACGCCAGACATCACGCTCGAGCGGGTGACCAAGCGCTTCGACGACGTCGTCGCGGTCGACGACCTGTCGCTCGAGATCGCGCCCGGGAGCTTCTTCGCCATGCTCGGCCCCTCGGGCTGCGGCAAGACGACGACGCTCCGGATGATCGGCGGGTTCGAGGACCAGAGCGAGGGCCGGATCCTGCTCGGCGAGCGCGACGTGAGCGGCCTGCCGCCGTACAAGCGGGACGTGAACACGGTCTTCCAGAGCTACGCGCTCTTCCCGCACCTCT
Source organism: uncultured Actinomycetes bacterium (assembly GCA_963696365.1). Taxonomy (GTDB): domain Bacteria; phylum Actinomycetota; class Thermoleophilia; order Gaiellales; family Gaiellaceae; genus CAVOKD01. Next base: position 5,262 of record CAVOKD010000005.1, on the reverse strand, counting down.
CGATCTTCGAGAACGTCGCGTTCGGCCTGCGCCGGCGCGGCGTGAAGGGCGGCGACGTGCGGCGGCGCGTCGACGAGATGCTCGAGCTCGTCGCCCTCCCGGGGCTCGGCAAGCGCAAGCCGCGCCAGCTCTCGGGCGGCCAGCAGCAGCGCGTCGCGCTCGCGCGGGCGCTCGTGAACAGCCCGCGCGTGCTGCTCCTCGACGAGCCGCTCGGCGCGCTCGACCTGAAGCTGCGCAAGCAGATGCAGCTCGAGCTGAAGCGGATCCAGAACGACGTCGGCATCACCTTCGTCCACGTCACGCATGATCAGGAGGAGGCGATGACGATGGCCGACACGATCGCCGTCATGAACGGCGGCAAGATCGAGCAGCTCGGCGGTCCGGCCGAGCTCTACGAGCATCCGCAGACGGCGTTCGTGGCCGGCTTCCTCGGCGCGTCCAACCTGCTGCACGGACGCGCGAACGGCGACGGCACGGTCGAGCTCGACGCCGGCGGGACGGTGCGCGTGCCGAGCGACCGGCTGAACGGCCGGGGCGGGCGCATCGCGGTCGGCTTCCGCCCCGAGAAGGTGCGGCTCGACCGCGCCGGCCAGGCGTCCGGCGACGGGCTGAACACGCTCGACGGCACCGTGAGCGACCAGAGCTACGTCGGCGTCTCGACCCAGTACATCGTCGAGACGGCCGCCGGACCGATCGCCGTCTACCTGCAGAACGCGGAGCCGGGCGCGACGGCGCACGGACGGGGCGACCGCGTGACGCTTGCCTGGAGCCCCGAGGCGACGTTCGTCGTCGACAACCCCGAGAGGAGGAGGACTCCGAATGACGGACCCGATCACCAGACGAGAGCTCTTGCGCCGCGGCGCCGGCGCGGGTGCGTTGTTCTCGTTCCCGGCGTTGCTCGCCGCCTGCGGCGGTGGTGGTGGAGGGATCGAAGGGCAGCAGGCCAACACCGAGGCGGCGACCACGGCCGTGAAGCAGGAGCTCGCGGACACGATCACCGTTTCGAACTGGCCGTACTACATCGACCAGAACGACGACGCGACCAAGTTTCCGACGCTCGAGAAGTTCGAGAAGGAGACGGGCGTCAAGGTCAAGTACCTCGAGGACATCAACTCGAACGAGGAGTTCTTCGGCGAGATCCAGGCACCGCTCTCACGCGGTCAGGGGATCGACAGGGACATCGTCGTCCCGACGGCCTGGCTCGCCGCGCGCCTGCTCAAGCTCGGCTACGTCCAGAAGCTCGACAAGAGCGCGATCCCCAACATCTCGAACCTCGAGGACTCGCTCGCCAGCCCGTCGTGGGACCCGAACCGCGACTACAGCCTGCCGTGGCAGTCGTACATCACGGGCATCGGCTACGACCCGAAGAAGGTCGGCGGCGAGCTCACCGCGGTCTCGGATCTTCTCGACCCCTCCCTGAAGGGGAAGATCACGATGCTCGACTCGATGGAGGACACCGTCGGGCTGTTCCTGCTCGAGATGGGCGTCGATCCCTCGGGCGACATCGAGCCGAGCGCCTACGACGAGGCGGTCGCGAAGGTCCAGAAGGCGGTGGACGACGGCCAGATTCGCCAGTTCACGGGCAACGACTACACCGGCCCGCTTTCCAAGGGTGACGTCTGGGCGTCGATCGCCTGGTCCGGGGACATCACCATCCTCCAGCCCGACAACCCGAACCTCAAGTTCACCGTCCCGGATGCCGGCGGCATGACGTCCGTCGACACGATGGTGATCCCGACCGGCGGCGACGTCTTCACCGCCTCGACGTTCATGAACTTCTTCTACGACCCGAAGATCGCGGCGGAGGTGACGGCGTACGTCACCTACATCTCGCCGGTGAAGGGGACGAAGGAGGAGATCGCCAAGACCGACCCGGCACTCGCCGAGGACCCGCTCACCTTCCCGACGCCCGAGGTGCTCGAACAACCTCTTCGAGTTCAACTCCGAGGCGATCGAGAACCCGGACTACCAGGAGAAGTGGCAGGCCGTGATCGGCGTCTAGCCGCCGATCGGCACCCGGACATGGCGTTCCTCCATCGGCACCGCTGGCTGACGCCGTACCTCCTGCTGGCGCCGGGGATGGCGTTCCTCGTCCTCTTCTTCGTCGTCCCGCTCTACTACCTCAGCTACACGTCGCTGCAGGAGGGGACGGTCCAGGTCGGCTACACGTTCACACTGGGCCTGGGACAACTACTCGAGCGCGTTCACCACCTACCGCGAGCAGTTCCTCCGCTCGCTCGAGTACGCCGGGATCGCGACGATCGCCGCGCTCCTCATCTCGTACCCGCTCACGTACTGGATCGCGTTCCGCGGGGGCCGTTGGAAGAACCTGCTGCTCCTCTTCATCATCGCGCCGTTCTTCGTCACGTACCTGATCCGGACGCTCGCGTGGCAGAACATCCTCGCCGACGACAGCTTCGTCACCAACCTGTTCCAGTCGATCGGGCTCGTGTCCGATGACGGCCGCCTCCTCGCCACGTCGACGGCCGTGATCGCAGGCATCACCTACAACTTCCTGCCGTTCATGGCGCTGCCGCTCTACGTGAGCCTCGAGCAGATCGACAAGACCCTCATCGAGGCGGCCAAGGATCTGTACGCGTCGAGCACGAAGGCCTTCCTGCGGGTGACGCTGCCGCTCTCGATGCCCGGCGTGATCGCGGGAACGCTCCTGACGTTCATCCCTGCGGCCGGTGACTTCATCAACGCCGAGCTCCTCGGTACGCCCAGGCAGGCGATGATCGGCAACGTCATCCAGTCGAAGTTCCTCGAGATCACCGACTACGGCCAGGCGGCCGCGCTCTCGGTGATCCTCATGGCCGCGATCCTGCTCCTGATCCTCGTGTACACGCGCGCGGTCGGGACGGAGAGGCTCGCCGGATGACCGCCGTCGGCGACGTACAGCCGCTGCCCCGGCGTCGGGTGAACCCGCTCCAGCGCGTCTGGGCGTTCGTTCGCTACCACACGCTCACCGCGTTCGGGATCCTCGCGCTCGTCTACCTGATGCTCCCGATCGTGGTCGTGATCGTCTTCTCGTTCAACGATCCGGCCGGGCGCTTCAACTACACCTGGGAGGGGTTCACCACTCAACCACTGGACTCATCCGTTCGGGCCCCCGTTCATCGGCGAATCCGTCGCGACGAGCATCAAGGTCGGCCTGATCGCGACCGCCGTCTCGGTCGTCCTCGGGACGCTCATCGCGATGGCGCTCGTCCGCTACCACTTCCGCGGCCGCGGACCGGCCAACCTGCTCATCTTCGTCCCGCTGACCGCGCCCGAGATCGTGCTCGGCGCATCGCTGCTCACGCTCTTTCTCAACCTCGGCACGGTCCTCGGGTTCTGGACGATCGTGATCGCCCACATCATGTTCTGCATCAGCTTCGTCGTCGTCACGGTGCGGGCCCGCCTCGTCGGCTTCGACCGGCACGTCGAGGAGGCCGCGATGGACCTCGGCGCGAACGAGTGGGTGACCTTCTACCGCGTGACGCTCCCGTTGATCGCGCCGGGCATCCTCGCCGGCGGGCTGCTCGCGTTCTCGCTCTCGATCGACGACTTCGTGATCACGAACTTCAACGCGGGGACCACGCAGACCTTCCCGCTCTACGTCTGGAGCCAGGCGCAGCGCGGCGTCCCGCCCGAGGTCAACGTGATCGGGACGATGATCTTCGGCGTCGCCGTCGTCCTCATGTTCTTCAACATCCTCTTCCAGTGGAGACGGAATCCGAAGGGAGCCGCATGACCAGCTACGCCACCGGTCTATCCCCGGAGGAGCTCCAGCGCGCCGCGCACGAGCATCTCTGGCTGCACTTCACGCGCATGGGGGGATACGCCGGCGCCGAGATCCCGATCATCGTCCGCGGCGACGGCTGCTACCTCGAGGATTCGCACGGCAAGCGCTACCTCGACGCGCTGGCCGGGCTCTTCGCCGTGCAGATCGGCTACTCGTACGGCGAGGAGATCGGCGAGGCGGCCGCCGCGCAGATGCGCGAGCTGCCCTTCTACACGAACTGGTCCTACGCGCATCCGCGCGCGATCGAGCTGGCGGCCGAGGTGGCGTCGCTCGCGCCGGGCGACCTGAACCGCGTCTTCTTCTGCTCGGGCGGCTCCGAGGCGGTCGAGTCGGCCTGGAAGCTCGCGCGTCAGTACCACGCGGCCCGCGGCGAGCGGCGCTGGAAGGCGATCGCGCGCCAGACGGCCTACCACGGCACGACGATGGGCGCGCTCTCGATCAACGGGATCCCCGCGCTCCGCAACCCGTTCGAGCCGCTCGTCCCCGACGTCCTCCACGTGCGGAACACGAACCGCTACCACCGCCCGCCCGAGGAGACGGAGGAGGAGTTCACCGCGTTCCTGCTCGACGACCTCGAGTCGACGATCCAGCAGGCCGGGCCCGGGACGGTCGCGATGGTGATCATGGAGCCGGTGCAGAACGCGGGCGGCGCGTTCACGCCGCCGGAGGGCTACTGGGCGGGCGTCCGCGCGATCTGCGACGAGCATGGGATCCTGCTCTGCGCCGACGAGGTGATCACCGGCTTCGGCCGGCTCGGCGCCTGGTTCGGCTCGGAGCGCTACGACATCAAGCCCGACCTCGTGACCTCGGCCAAGGGGCTGTCGTCCGCGTACGCGGCGATCGGCGCCGTCATCGCGCGCGACGCGGTGATGGAGCCGTTCCTCGAGGGCTCGGCGATGTTCACGCACGGGATCACGTTCGGCGGCCATCCCGGTGCAGGCGGCGATCGCGCTCGCGAACATCGGGATCATGAAGCGGGAGGGGATCGTCGAGCACGTCGCGGCGAAGGAGGACGACTTCCGCGCGACGCTCGCGCAGCTCCTCGACCTGCCGATCGCCGGCGACCTGCGCGGGACGGGCTTCTTCTACGCGCTCGAGCTCGTGAAGGACAAGGAGACCCGCGAGGGCTTCACGCCCGAGGAGTGCGAGGACCTCCTGCGCGGCTACCTCTCGCACGCGCTCTTCGAGCGCGGCCTCATCTGCCGCGCCGACGACCGCGGCGACCCCGTCATCCAGATCTCGCCGCCGCTCATCGCCGACCAGGCCGAGTTCGACGAGATCGCCGGCACCCTCGGCGAGGTGCTCACCGACGCGTGGGCCCGGCTGAACGGCGGGCGCGCGGCTCGCTGAGCCGCCTCCGCTAGCGCCGCTCTACGAGCTCGTCCAGGGCCTTGCGCTTCGCGCGGGCGCTCCACTCGGCGGCGTCGCGCGCCTCGGGCTCGCGCGGGCGCGACGGGCGGCCGAACGAGAGTACG
>CAVOKD010000004.1:0-10694 GCA_963696365.1 uncultured Actinomycetes bacterium | reverse complement strand
GGCACGCCGGGAGTAAATCAGCCCGGTACCGCCCCGGACGGAGCCAGCCTGTGGGCTGATTGACACGAAGCCGGCGCGTTCGGTCACTGACGCGCCAGCAGTTCGGCGATAGGCTCGAGGTGGTAGGCGGGCGGGACACCCGGTTCAGACGCGCGTGTCAATCTCCTACCTGGGCGCGACCCGGGCTCGCTGTGCCCAGTCGCGGCCGTCGGACCGGTGCGAGCGGCGGGAACCTGGCCGCTATCCTCGCCCGGCTGTGACGAGCGCTATCGAGGTGAGGGGCCTGCGCAAGGCGTACGGCCCGAACGAGGTGCTCCACGGCCTCGACCTCGACGTCCCGGCCGGCGAGGTCTTCGCGCTACTCGGCCCGAACGGCGCCGGAAAGACGACCACGGTCGAGATCCTCGAGGGCTACCGCAAGCGCGACGGCGGCGACGTCCAGGTGCTCGGCACCGACCCGAGCCGCGCCGACCGCGCGTTCCGGTCGCGGATCGGAATCGTCCTCCAGTCCTCCGCGGTCTACCCGACCCTCTCGGTCGACGAGATCCTGCGCCTCTTCGCGGGCTACTACGACCGGCCGCGCAGCCCGGACGAGGTCGTCCGGCTCGTCGGCCTCGAGGAGAAGCGCAAGGCCCGCGTCCGCACGCTGTCCGGCGGCCAGCTCCGCCGGCTCGACCTCGGCCTCGCGCTCGTCGGCGACCCGGAGCTCGTCTTCCTCGACGAGCCGACCACCGGCTTCGATCCGGCCGCGCGCCGCCGGGCCTGGGAGACGATCCGCGGCCTCCGCGCGCTCGGCAAGACGGTCCTCCTCACGACGCACTACCTGGAGGAGGCGCACGAGCTCGCCGACCGGCTCGCGATCCTCCGCGAGGGGCGCATCGTCGCCACCGGCTCGCCCCGTGACCTGCTCGCCGACCACGGCACGGTCGAGATCCGCTACCGGGAGAACGGCCGCGAAATCGTCCTCCAAACGGACGAGCCGACCCGCACGCTCCACGAGCTGACCGCGGACGCGCTCGCCGCCGGCCGCGAGCTCGACGGGCTCGAGGTGCGCCGCCGCTCACTCGAGGATGTCTACCTGGAGCTGACCCGCGAGGGCGACGCGTGATCCGACTCCTCCTCCACGAGTTCCGCGCGCAGCAGCTGCTCTTCTGGCGCAGCCGCGAGGCGGCGTTCTTCACCTTCCTGCTGCCGATCATCTTCCTGCTCCTGCTCGGCTCGGTGTACGGCGACGAGGAGATCGACGGGATCAACGGCTCGACCTACCTCCTCTCCGGGCTGCTCGGCTACGGCGTCGTCGCGACCGCGTTCGCAGGACTCGCGATCAGCCTCGTGCTGCGCCGCGAGTCGGGCGTGCTGAAGCGCGTTCGCGGGACTCCCCTGCCGACGAGCGTCTACCTCGCGGCCGTGATCGCCTCGACGCTCGTCGTGATCGCGGCCAACGCGGTCGCGCAGCTCCTCGTCGCCCGCTTCGTGCTCGACGCGCGCTGGCCCGCGTCGCTCGGCGGGCTCGCGGTCGCGCTCCTCCTCGGCGCGCTCGTCTTCGCGGCGCTCGGGATCGCGCTCACCGGCGCCGTGCGAAGCGCGGAGGGCTCGTCCGCGCTCGTCAACGCCATCTACCTTCCCCTGACATTCATCTCCGGCGTCTTCTTCTCGACCGAGGGGCTGCCCGGCTTCCTTCAGGCGATCGCGAACGTTTCGCCGCTCACCTACCTCCTCGACCTGATCCGCTCGCTCGTGCTCGAGGGCGACGCCGTCTACGACGCGGGCGAGGACCTCCTCGTCCTCGGCGCCTGGGGCCTCGCCGGCCTCGTCGTCGCCGTGCGCGTGTTCCGTTGGGAGCCGCGCGAGGCATGAGGCGACTCCTCACGCCCTGACGGGCCAGCCGTTTTCGCGGACACGGAACTGCCGCATCCGAACGCCCTCGTAGAGGTGCGGGCCCTCGTAGCGGAAGCCGATCTTCTCGAGCACCCGCTGGGACGCCTCGTTCTCCGGATGCGTCACGGCCACGATGGTTTCGAGGCCGACCTCGTGGAGCCCACGCTCCGTCCAGGCCATGGCCGCCTCGGTCGCGTACCCCCGGCCCCAATAGGCCTTGCTGAACCGGTAGGCGAGCTCCACCTCCGGCCCGCGGAACGCGAACTCGATCAGCCCGCAGTCGCCGAGCACCGTCCCGCTCTCGCGATCGGCGACGACCCAGAGGCTGAAGCCGTGCTGCTCCTGGTGGGCGAGGAGGCGGGCGAGCCGGCTGCTCGCTCTCGTCGACGTCCTTCGCGTACGCGTCGCCGGCGCCGACGTAGCGCATCACGTCGCGGTCGCCCCAGATCTCGTGCAGCGGGCCGAGATCGGCCACGCTCGGCGGCCGCAGGACGAGGCGCTCGGTCTCGAGCTGAGGGAGTTCGGCCATCGGATGCGGCGCTCTCACGCGCCGGAAAACGGACCCCAAAAAGCGTCAAGCCCTGTGGACCCGGAGGCCCTCAGGACTTGACGCAGGCAATCTTTCAGATCACCTCCGGCCTTGTCAAGCGACAGCCGAATCAGTCCGTCGTGAAGCCGATCCGGCGGTGGCTTCCGTCACAGAACGGCTTGTTGCCGGAGGCGCCGCAACGACAGAGCGCGACGCGCGTGTCCTCCCGGAGGACGCGACCGTCGGGGTCGACGATCCGCACCGCGCCGCGCACGAAGAGCGGCCCGTTCGGCCGCGGCTCGACGACCGGCGGCTCGGCCGCCTCCTCCTGGGGCCCGCCGTCGAGCCGGCGGAAGTGGAGCGCACCGGTCGGGCACGTGAGCACGGTCGCGGCGATCGTGTCCGCATCTTCGGCGTCGACGTCGATCCACGGGCGGCGGTCCGGGTCGAACACGTTTCCGAGCTGGTTCACGCAGTGCTTCACGTGGATGCAGAGCCGCGGCTCCCACTGCACCTCGATGCGCTCGTTGCCGTAAACGCGCGACGGCCCGCGCTCCCGCTCGGGCGGAGGATCAGGCGCGGGCGACGAGATCGCCGTACTCCGGGTGGCGCTTCAGATAGGCGCGCACGAACGGGCAGAGGGCGACGACCCTGAGCCCACGCGCGCGGATGTCGTCGAGGGCGCCCGAGACGAGCGTCGAGCCGAGTCCGCGCCCCTCGATCGACCCGTCGACCTCCGTGTGGAAGAGGATCACCTCGCCGTCGCGCTCGCCGTAGATGATGAACCCGGCCTCGAGCTCGCCGACGAGCAGGAGGTACTTGTGCTCGCCCTCGCTACGGGTGACGCGAAGCTCGGCCATGGCTTTGCGCCTACCGTACCGGCGCGGGAGCGCACCGCGGCCGATGAGTTCTACCGCGCGTCGCGGTCTCACTGGCGACGAAGGAGGACGAGATGCGCAAGCTGGTGGAGTCGACGTTCATGACGCTGGACGGCGTGATCAACGAGCCGCAGAACTGGAGCCCGCCGTACTGGGACGAGGAGCATGCCGCCTACGCGAGCGACCTCCTCTCCGCGGCGGACGCGCTGCTCCTGGGACGCAAGACGTACGAGGCGTTCGCGGAGGCCTGGCCGACCCGCTCAGGCGACCGGTACGCGGACCAGATAAACGCGATGCCGAAATACGTCGCCTCGCGGACGCTCGAGAACCCGACCTGGAACGCCTCCGTACTCGAGGGCGACGTGGCGGAGGCGGTCGCCGCCCTGAAGGCGGAGGACGGCGGAAACCTCCTCAAGTTCGGCACGGGCGGCTTCTCGAACGCGCTCCTCGAGAAGAAGCTGGTCGACGAGTACCACTTCTGGATCTTCCCCGTGCTCGTCGGAAGCGGCACGCGGCTCTTCGAAGGCGTGGAGGCCTCGCTCGACCTCGTCGACACGACGCGATTCGCGAGCGGGATCGTCGTGCACAAGTACGCGCCCACGTAGGGCGTGGCACGAGCGGCTTCGGCGCCGAGGTCAGCGCCGATGGAGGGGCCGCCCGGAGACGGCCCCTCCAACCGGAGTAGTCGTCAGTCGAGCAGGTGGTCGAGCAGGCGGCCCATGACCGCGTTGCGCGACGCCTGCGTCGAGATCCCCTCGAACCCGAAGCCCATGAGGATCGAGTCCGGGGTGCTGATGCTGGAGCCGACCGGGAAGCCGGCCGCGTCAGTGCGCGTCCAGTTGTTCGCGTTCGGCCCGCTGCCCGCCGGCGGCCCGGTGATCTGCCAACCGTCGAGGCCGGCCTCGAACGACGTGCTCGTGCCGTCCGGCAGCGTCACGTCGTCCAGGAACACGCCGAGGTTCTGCACCGCCCAGTCGGTCGCGTAGGCGATCGAGATCTCGACCGTCCTGCCGGCCCACGCGTTCAGGTTGACCGACCACTGCACCCAGCCGGCCGAGTTGCCGGAGGCCGCATTCCACACTCCGCTCGTTCCGGTCGCCGTGCACGTGGCGGTCGCGGCGTTGAACGTCTGGTAGTGGTCGAGCCACGGGTGCAGGTCACGCCAACCCGCCGCGCAGCTTTCGCCCGGCGCGGTCGTCGTGTGCCCGTTCGCGTCCGGCAGCGTCGTCCAGTCGCTGCCGCCCGCAGTCCGCGCCTCCACGAACAGATGGTCCCAGGCGGGCTCCGTGTCGTACGAGGTCCAGAACGTCAGGTTGCCGCCGCCCGCCGGTACGGCGACTTCCCGGGTGAGCCGCTTGTATGCGACGTCCGAGATCTGCGAGTAGACGTAGTTGTCGCCGGTGCGCGGCGAGAACGGTCCACCCGGCTTGTCGTAGCGGCTCGACGGCCAGCTGTCGAACTGCGGGAACTGGGCCCGCGGGAGGATGCCGCTCGTGGACACGAACGACGCGCTCATGTTCTGGTTGTCGGCGCCGTCGGGCCCGAACAGCCAGGACAGGCCGCCGAACGGATCGGCGATCCCGTTCACGCCGAAATGCTCGTCCGTGTCGGGATCGTGCCCGTCATCGACGGCGAGCGCGTACGCGCCGAACCAGTACTGGAGCACGTCGTTGATCCCGTCGCTGTTCGGCGAGCCGGCGAGCGCCAGGCACCGCCGCGGGTCGAACCCCGCCGGCCGCGGGTTACACGGACCCACGCCCTTCGGGTCGTAGAACTGCTGGCCGACCGCGCCGGCGCGCACGAACTGCTGTCCGGCCCACGCGCCGGTGTAGGCGACGCGGCCGCCCTCGTTCATGTAGGCGCGGAACTCGAGGATCTCGTCCATCGCGAGCCGGTCCGCGTTCCCGCCGGCCCAACCGAGCCGGCGCGTGACGTTGTCGTCGCCCGTGTACCAGATCACGGCGTCGTAGTGGCTGAGGACGCCGAGGTGGTCCGGAGCGACCCGGCCGCGCGCGTCGACGTCGTAGACGTCGGCCACGACCCCGTTGGCCGCGAGCGCGTTCAGGTAGTAGCTCAGGTAGTGCGGCCCCGGCGTCTGCACGGGCGACGCGCCCGAGTAGTCCTCGGCCGCGACCACCAGCACGCGGCGGCCGGTCTCGGAGACGGCCTGGTACGTGAACGAATCGCTGCGCTCACCGCCGCCCTCGAACCAGACCTCGACCGAGTCGCCCGGGGTGGTGCCGGTCACGACTCCGCGCATCTCGCGGTAGTGGACGGATGCCGGCTTGAAGCGCTCGCCGCCGGTCCATTCCGAGGTCGGGGCGCTGTGCGGCGCACCGCCGTTGATCCGGTACTTGACCATCACGGTCCCGAGGCTCCGCTTCGCCAGCACCTGGACCGGCTGCGGATCGCCGTAGGAGTAGGCGAACTCGAAGTCGGCGCCCGGGAGCCCGTCCTTATACGGGTCGTCGCTCTTGGTGTAGAAGGGCTTCGTCTCGATGCCGAGCACGGACACGGGATCGTCCGGATCGAGCGCCGACCTGGCGACCGACAGGGCGAACGGACGGTTGCGCTCGAACTCCTCCTGCACCAACGCCGGATCGTCCGGGAACACGAAGCCGCAGGTGGGACAGCCGGCCGACAGCTCGGGCGTCCATGCGAGCGCCCCGGTGGAGGCGTGCGCGTAGTCGGTCGTCTCGCCGTTGGTGACGTACAGGACGTCTGAGCTGAGGCCCGGGTGGAAGTCCCGGATCGCCGGCCGGTCGAGATTGCCGGACAAGGCGAAGTAGATCGGGTCGTCCGCCGTCGGCGTGCCGATCTGCCAGCCCTCGGCGTACAACAGCCATTGGCCGTTCGAGTGGTAGTTGACCTGGAAGGCGAAGCCGATCCGGTCGAGCAAGCCCTTCAGCGCCTGGGTCTCGGGCTCCGACACCGGGCCGGGGCCCCGATACGTCTCGCTCGACGCGATCGACGAGGATCCCTCCTCGTCGTACTTGAAGTGGTTCGGGTAGTTGCGATTCGGGTCGACGCCGTCGCCGACCGTGATCTGTCCGTCGTTGTTGTTGTCGCGCAGGTTCTTGCGCCACAGCCGCTCGACGTCGAACGTGTACTGGTAGCCGTCCGGGTTCGCGACGAGCACGAACCAGAGCTCGGTGTCCTTGAGGAGCCGCTTGATCTCCTTGTCGTTGGCGCGCCAGCGCTCGATGTACCACTGCATCAGGCGCCGGTTGACCTCGGTGGAGATCCATTCGCGGGCGTGCTGCGTGGCGCTGTAGAGGACTGCCGGCCGGCTTCCGTCCGGCACGTCCCGCGCGCCTTGCGTCAGCTTGATCGCGAGGATCTCGCGGCCCTGATACGTGGTTCCCAGGGTGACGAGCTTCGCGAGCTGCGGGTTCTTGCTCGCAACGGAGCGCATCTCGTCTCGGATGCCGCCGGGCTCGTCCCAGGACCGCCAGACGGTGAAGCCGTTGGCGGCCTGCGCGGCTGCGAACTGCTTGACAGTCTTGCCGCCCTTGACCCGGGTGAGCTTCATGCTCACGCCGTCCGCGGCCACCCGGTTCCGCTGGGCCGCCGTCAGGATGAGCTGGATCTTGTATCCACGGGCGACCCGCGCCTGGACACTGAGGTCGACGCCTCGGCTGTCGAGCTGGGCGAGTTTGGCCCCGCTGACGACCGCCGTGTAGACGTTCAGGGCGTTGCGGTTCGCCGCTCCAGCGGTCGGCGCAACGAGAAGAAGGAGAGCCGCTGTAGACGCAGCAGCCAGGAACAATCGCCGCATGACACCCTCCTCGGTGAGTGGATGGAGGAGCCTCCCACACCCTTCGCCGCAAGGCAAGCTCACGACTTCTCACGCAGGTCACGGCGCTAACGTGGTTCGTGAGCCCCCGTAGCTCAGTGGATAGAGCAGCGGTTTCCTAAACCGCGTGCGCAAGTTCGATTCTTGCCGGGGGCACTGACACTTCGACGCTCGCCAGCGATACCGTGCACCCGTGACGCTCGCCGTAGCGTCGAGGCGTCGACTCACGAGGAGGACGAACGATGGCAACGCCCGCCTTCGACCCCGCTGTGTACAAGCGCACGACCCGCGAGCAGTGGCAGGAGGCCGCCGAGGCCTGGCACCGGTGGGGGCCGACGCTCGAGCAGTGGCTCGGCCCGGCGACGGAGCTCATGCTCGACCAGGCCCGGATCGCGCCCGGCGCGCGCGTCCTCGACCTCGCGGCCGGCGCCGGAGGCCAGACCATCGCCGCCGCGCGGCGAGTCGGCCCGACGGGGAGCGTGCTGGCGACGGACATCTCCCCGGCGATCCTCGACTTCGCCGCGAACGAGGCTCGGGAGGCCGGCCTTGCGAACGTCGAGGTGCGAGAGATGGACGGCGAGAACCTCGACCTCGAGGACGGGAGCTTCGACGCGGTCATCTCGCGCGTCGGACTGATCTATTTCCCCGACCAGCAGCGTGCGCTGCGTGAGATCCAGCGGGTGCTGCGACCCGGCGGCCGAATCTCGGCGATCGTCTACTCGACCGCCGACCGCAACGCGTTCTTCTCGATCCCGGTCTCGATCATCCGTCGAATCGCCGAGCTTCCGCCTCCGGCGCCCGGGCTTCCCGGCCCGTTCAGCCTGGGCGGGCCAGGCGTCCTGGAATCCGCCTACTCGGACGCAGGGTTCGACGACGTCGACGTCCGCCCGCTCGACGCGCCGGTCCGCTTCTCCACCGCAGCCGAGTGCGTTCGCTTCGAGCGCGAGTCGTTCGGCGCGCTGCACGCGATGCTGACGAACGTCGGTCCCGCTGAGCGCGACGAGGCATGGCGCGAGATCGAGGCGGACCTCCGGCAGTTCGAGAGCGGCGACGGATTCGAAGGTCCGTGCCAGCTCCTGATCGGAAGCGCCCGTCGCGCCTAGCGATTCTCAGGAAGGGCCGGCCGCGAGCCAGGCGTTGTACATCGCCGTCCAGTCACCGTCGACCTGGAAGCCCTGGGCGAGGATGTTGAGGGAGTCGTTCGTCCATTCGAAGGTGGGCCCAGCGCCCGCGTCGAAGCAGGCAAGACGGCCGGCGACAACCTCGTCGAGCGACCAGGCACCCTCGCCCGGGGTCCCGTTGGTGCACTCATCCGAGCCGGAGTCGGCCTCAACGTAGCTCGTGTAGCGGCCCTGGTAGGTGACGTACATCGACTCAGGAGAGTCGAACTGGGTGTAGATGTACGACGTCCCCGCGCCCGGGTCGCAGACCACCTGCTCGAGCGCGCCCGTGTCGACCGGCGTGTCGCTCGTACAACTGCCTGCGATCTCCGGCGGCACGTGAGCGAGGATCCCCGTCGCGGCCTCTCCCTCGGACACGGTTTCGATCGGTCCGGTCTCGATCTCGATCGGGCCGGTCTCGATCTCGCTGAGGTCGATCGACCCGATCACCACGGACTCGTCGGTCCCGAACAGCCCGCCCCCGACCTCGTCGCCGCCGCGGGTGGCGACCACCGCCGCGGAGACGCCCGCGACGAGCAGAAGCGCTCCGAATGCGACTGCTCCGAGCACGCGGCTCCGCGCGGCCGAAGCCAGCGGCATCAAGGCGACGCGACCCGTCGAGTCCGCCGACCCACGCTCGGTCGCGAGCCGGTAGAGCGCGCTCGCGGCCGGAAGCTTGCCCCGGTCGCAGAAGAGGTGCGTCGGCGGGCTCTCGCGCACGACGAGGAGGACGCCGCTCTTGACGCGCCCGTAGTACGCACGCACGACGAACGGGAGGGACAGGAGCGCGACCGGAAGGAGGACGAGCGAGATCGGACCCGCGCCGACCGCGAACCAGAACGGCCAGAGCACCCAGACGGCGACGAGGAGGTAGAGCCAGATCCGCGACGGCTGGTGGATTCGGCCGCCGTTCACGTTCGCCGCGAGCGACTCCTGGAAGACGACCTCGCCGAACGTCGAGACGCGGAGCGACCCGACGCGGCGCTGCGTGACGCAGCCGAAGCTGTGCGTCCCGATCCCGCCGAACCCCTGGGTCCCGAGGAACGCCGACGCGACGATCGCGTCGCTCGGCGGGATGAACTGTCGGAACATCGTCTCGATCGCCTCGCGGTCGCCCGCGCGCGCCCGCGTGACGAGCGTCCCTTCGCCGGTCGGCTCCGAGGCGGGCTCGACGGCCGGCGGCGGGGGCCTGACGTCACCCGGCAGGAACCGGTCGCGCTGCTCCCCGTAGACGCGGAAGAGCGCGTTCGCGCGCCCGAGCCGGCCGCGATCGCAGTAGGCGTAGACGGGCAGTCCCTCGCGCACCCAGAAGAGGAGGCCGCTCTTCACGAAGGCGCGGTACAGCCGGATCGCGAGCGGCAGCAGCAGGAGCCCGACCAGGACGAGGACGAACGCGGCGCGGCCCGACGAACGCTGCAGCGACGATCCCGCCGCCGACCGTCGGGACCAACACGAGCGCGAGCAAGAGGTAGAAGAGGAGCCGCGAGGGCTGGCGGACCGCGCTCGTGCTCACGTGCTCGAGGAGCGCGTCCTCGTAGGTGATGCGTCCGAGCTTGCGGACGCGGAGCGCGGCCACGCGCCGGTTGGTCACGGCGGCGAAGGTGTGCGTGCCGAACCACCAGATCCCGTACGTCCCGAGGTACTCGGCGTCGACGACCGCTTCCTCCGGCGGGAGGAACTGCCCGAACATCGCTTCGAGCGCGGCGCGATCGCCCTCGCGCGCGCGGTCCGCGACCGGCCGGTCGGAGGATTGAGGTGGCTGCGGCGGCGCTGGTCACTGTGTCCTTCGTTAGCCGTCGTCGAGGAACCGCCGCAGCCAGCCGCTCGACTTCCTGCGGTCCCAATCGTCCGGTGGAAGGTCTGGCGCAGGCGCCGCCGGGGTCGGTGTCCGTGCCGCATCCGGCAGACCGGAGTCCGTCAGCCCTACGACGAGATCCTCGATCCGCGCCGCGAACGGGGGCGTGAACGCGTCGATCCACTGACGGCCGCTCAGGAAGAACTCGAGCCGGCCTGTCGGCTCGATGTCCACGAGCCGCACCGGCAGGAGCGGGAGCCCGCGGTCGTCGGCCCTCTCGACCTCGCGTGCTACCTGGCGCGATGCGTTCGACGTGGGCGAGACGAGGACGACGAGCGCGCTCGCGCCGTCGATGCCGGCGAGGATCTCCTCGCTCCAGTCTCCCCCCGGCCGGATGTCACGCGGCGCGATCCAGCACGGGAGCCCAGCCTGCTCCAGCTCGGCGCAGACACGACGCGCCATCTCGGCGTCCGCGGACGCGTGGGAGAGGAAGACGCGACCGCTCGACCCGGCGCTCTCGCCGGCGACCGCGCCTGCCGCAGCGGGGTCGTGCTCGGTCATGCGAATCGCCTCGTCTCGTCAGGGGCGAATAAACCACTGCGAGGGCCCAGGTACAAGCCTGGAGTCGGGAACTGCTAGGCCCCGGCCCGGCCGAGCC
>CAVOKD010000003.1:0-126458 GCA_963696365.1 uncultured Actinomycetes bacterium | reverse complement strand
CGCCGTGCCCGTCGCGGTCGGGATCTGGGCCTGGGCGACGTGGCCCGACCGCCGCTTCGGACCGCTGCTCGTCCTCTCGGGATTCGTTTGGTCGCTCACCGGGCTCACCGAGTCGGACGGCTCGATTGCCTACAGCCTCGGCCGAGTCGCCGAGTGGTTGGCGCGGAGCCCATCCTCCTCTGCTCGCGCTGAGCTTCCCCTCCGGCGTGTTGCGCCGCCGGATAGACCGGTTGATCGTCGCCGGCGGCCTGGCTGACCGTCGGGCTCCTCTATCTCCCGACCGCGCTGCTCGTGGAGCGATACCCGGAGCCGGTCCCGATCGGCTTCTGCCAGACGGGCTGCCCGGACAACGCGTTCATGGTCGTCTCGTCCGAGCCGGCGTTTGTCGACTCGGTACGTGATTCCGCTGCGAGAGGTGATCGCGATCTCGCTGTCCTCGGCGGTGATCGTCGTCCTCGTCCTGCGTGTGCGCACCGCGACGCGCCTGATGCGACGGGCGCTCGTTCCCGTCTTTTCGGTCGCGCTCGTCCGGGCGGCGACCCTCATCCTCTACTTCCCGATCCGCCGCGTGGACCCGGACTCGGCGGCGCTCGACGTCCTCGCCTGGACTACGTCCTCACGTTGCCTGGGATCGCACTCGCATTCGTCGTCGGCCTCGTACGCGCGCGGCTCACGGCAGGAAGCGCCCTGCAGGGGCTGGCCCTCCGCCTGGCGCAGCACCCGCAGCGCGACGAGCTGACCGAGGTGCTGCGGACGACGATGGACGACCCCACGCTCGAGCTCGCCTACTGGGTGGCCGTGCCGGAGGGGCGCTGGGTGGACGGCACCGGCCGGCGGATCGACCTGCCCGAGCCGGACTCGGGCCGCCTCCTGACCGAGGTGCGCGAGGGCGACCGGCGTGTCGCGGCGCTCATCCACGATGCCGCGCTCGAGGACTCGAGCCGTTCGTCCAGGCCGCCGGAGCACTGGCGCTCTCGAGCCTCGAGAACCAGCGCCTCGCCGCGAAGGTCGACGCGTCGCTGATCGAGCTCCAGGAGTCGCGCGCGCGAATCCAGGCGGCCGCCGACAGCGAGCGGCAGCGGATCGAGCGCGACCTCCACGACGGCGCGCAGCAGCGGCTCGTCGCATGCGGATCAAGCTCGGGCTGGCCGGCGACGTCATGCGCGAGGATCCCGCCCGCGGCGCGAGCATGGTCGCCGAGCTCGGCGACGAGGCCGAAGCGCGCTCGAGGAGGTGCGCTCGCTCGCGCAGGGCGTGTACCCGTCCCTCCTCGCCGACGAGGGGCTCAGCCGAGGCGCTCCAGGCGCTCGGCCGGCGGAGCACGCCGATCGCCGCGCGTCACGACCAACGACGTCGGCCGATTCCCGCCGGAGATCGAGAGCGCCGTCTACTTCTGCTGCCTCGAGGCGCTCCAGAACGTCGCGAAGCACGCGCCGACGCGCGGCGGTCTCGATCTCGCTCCACGTCGACAACGCGCTCCTCTTCGAGGTCCGCGACGACGGCGCCGGGTTCGCCCGCGACGCGGTCCGGCCCGGGCTCGGCTTCACGAGCATGCACGACCGGATCGCCGCGGTCGGCGGACGGCTGACGATCCATTCGGAGCCCGGAGTCGGCACGACCGTGGCGGGCTCGGTGCCGCTCGAAACCGCATGAGATCCGGCCTTCCGTTCATCCTGTTCGGACGATCGAGACGACCTGAGGTCCGGTCTCGTGGCAGCGATCGCCGCGCCGCGCCCCGCGGCCGGCCGAACGCCGAGTCAAGGGAGGCGATGCACGTGGGAATGATGGACTACGACGACGCGGCCACCCAGGCGCGGGGCCAACCTTGCGCCAGGACTACGGCCCGCCGGGCGACCCGGGGCCGGCTGGGTGACGTTCGCGGCCCTGATGCTCGGGATCGCGGGCACCTTCAACGCGATCGCGGGGATTGCGGCGATCGCCGACTCGCGCGTCTACGGCGAGGAGGCCACGTTCATCTTCAGCAACCTGAACACCTGGGGCTGGATCGTGCTCCTGCTTGGGATCGCGCAGGTCCTCGCTGCGTTCGCGCTCTTCGCCGGCAGCGAGTTCGCCCGCTGGTTCGGGATCGCCTGCGCGGGCGTGAACGCGATCGGCCAGCTGCTGTACGTCGATGCGTATCCGTTCTGGGCGATCTCGATCTTCGCGATCGACATCCTCGTGATCTACGCGCTCACCGTGTACGGGGGCCACAAGCTCCGCGGCGCGTAGGTAGACACGCCTCCCGCACTGCGGGCGGGAGGCGAAGACCGGCGGCTCGCCGGCTCGCCGCTGGAGGAAACGGCGGGAGAGCGAGCCGCCGCTCGTCACGCCGAGGGCAGAATCACCCCGATTGCACGATGCCTGCGGGCGCCCGAGTGAAAGTATTCGCGAACCAACGCGCATGCGTACACGCACACCGAACAGGAGGCCTCAATGCTGATCGCGGCCGATTACCCGTTCCTCGAGGTACTCGGGACAATGCTCATCTTCTTCGCCTGGGTGATCTGGTTCTGGCTCCTCATCACGATCCTCGCCGACCTCTTCCGGCGGCGGGACGTGGGCGGCGGGACGAAGGTTCTCTGGGTGATCTTCGTCATCATCATCCCCTTCGTCGGCGTCCTCGCGTACCTGCTGATCAACCACGACGAGATGGCGCAGCGGAACATCCAGCAGACGAAAGCCCAACAGGCGCAATTCGACGACTACGTCAGAGACACGGCCGGCGGCGGCAGCGCGGCCGAGATCGAGCGGGCCAAGGCGCTCCTCGACTCGGGTGCGATCAGCCAGGCCGAGTTCGACCAGCTGAAGGCCAAGGCGCTCGGCTAGCCGAGCCCTCGGGCACGAAGACGCGCCCGACGATCTGCGGGCCGTCCAGCCGACGAGCGTGTGCTCCCGCCGGACGGCCCGCGAGATTCCCTCGTTCCTCTTGCTCGTGACCGGTACTCGCTAGCCGGGCCGCCCAACGGGCTGCTCGGAGGGCGACCGCTCCGCGTCCGGCAGCACCGCCGTACTGGAACCGGCCTGCAGCGATTTCCGCCAGCCCGCGAGGATGCCGTGGACGCTCGCGGCGCCGAGGATCGGCCCCGCCGGGAGCTCGAGCTCCGCCGGGTGCAGGATGAACGGCCGCGTCTGCGGGCCGCCGATGCCGCCGTGGAACGAGATCAGCTCCTCGAACGCGCAGCCCTCGTCGAGCTCGGGGTCGTAGAAGCTGCCGACCATGATGTCGGCGACGTGCTGGAAGCCGTCGGTGCGCAGCAGGTGCTGCGGCGCGTGCGGCGAGAAGTGCGCCAGCGGATCCTCGCCCTCGACGCGGCCGTCCGCGAGGTAGTGGGCGCCGCCGGCGCCGAGCGCGACCGCCCCGTGCTCGGACGAGCGGACGAGCAGCCAGCCGACGTGCGGGTGCTCGCGGAGCGCGGGGATGAGCTCCGGATGCCGCTCGTCGATCTCCTCGAGCGTCAGCCGGCGGCGCTCCTCCATCAGGTAGACGAGGCCGAGGTTGCCGGAGCCGAGCACGACGACGTCCCGGTCGGAGACGTCGTTCTTCGGCCGCTTCTTCGCCTGCGTGCCCGTCGCCTCGCCGACGGCGTGACCGACCATCGCGTTCTGCTCGTCGCCGCCGGCGATGCCCGGCGACGTCGCCGCGCGCGAGCGAGCGCTCGACGAGCTCGTCGAGCCCGTAGCCGTTGCGCTGCTTGAACGTCGCGCCCTGCGTCTGCCCGTGGTCGGAGAGGACGACGATCTCGTACGGCCGCGGCGCGTAGCGGCGCGCCCGCTCGATCTGCCCGAACTGCTCGTCGAGCTTGCGCAGCGCCTCGAGCGTGTCGGCGCGCTCGAGCCCGGAGTGGTGGGCGACCTCGTCGTAGCTCGAGAACGTCGCGTAGACGGCGGGCCGGCCCGCGCATCATGTCGGTGAGGACGCCCGAGACGATCAGGTCGCGGACGAAGACGCAGAGCGCGCCCGCGCATCAGCGGGTAGATGCCGCCGCGGTGGCCGCGCGGCCGCACGTCGCGGCGGATCGCGCGCAGCGCCGCCGTCCACTCGAGGATCACCTCCCAGACGAAGAGGACGAGCGTGCGGGTGACGTTGTCGCCGTTCGCGAGGAACGCGCGGTAGCCCGGATTCGACTTCTTCTCCGCCTCCATCCGGCTGACGGTGAGGATCACGTCGTCCGCCTCGCCGGAGAGCAGGTTCCCGCGGCTGGCGCCGCCGTCGACGAGCAGGCCGATCCCGGTCGCGTGCCGCCGCTCGATCTCCGCGCAGTCCGGCGGCGCCGAGCAGGTCATCAGCGTCGCCGGTCTCCTTCTCGACCCAGCGGAAGGCCGGGATGTCCTCGTTCGAGCCGAGCAGGATCCCGGCCTGGCTCGCGCCGGTCTGCGACGAGAGGTCGGTCTCCCACTCGGTCAGCCGGTGCGTGTCCTCGGCCAGCCAGCGGGCCATGTTCGGCGCGTTGCCGTCGCGCATCGCGCGGCGCAGCACCGGCAGCGCCAGCCCGTCGATCTCGAGGTAGACGATCCCCGGGACGTCGGTCTCGCGATGATCCCCTGCCGGCGCGCGATCCGCTGGGCGATGCGGATCGGCGTCGTGTCGTCCGTGCCGAAGATGACGGCGAGCACGACGCTGACCGCGGCGACGACGAGCGCCGCGAGCAGCGCCCACCAGAAGTTGTCGACCGTGAGCACGTCCGTCGGTGACGCTCGGTCGGCGGCCAGGAGGATGAGCGCGTCCGCGATCAGGACGAGCAGGAAGCCGAGGACGAGCGTCAACGGCAGCCGCAGCGCGGCGATCACGGGCGGGATCACCGCGTTCAGCGCCGCGACGACGACCGCGACGAGCAGCGCGCCCCAGAAGCTCGCGATGTCGACGCCGGGCAGGACGCGGCGGCCACCATCAGCGCGACGCCGGTGGCGAACCAGGAGACGACCAGCGGGAACAGCTCGCCAGCGCGGGCGCTCGGGCCGCCACGCCATCGACCGGCCGTAGGACGGCTCGGGACCGCTAGTCATCGGTTCTCCTCCTTCCGGTGCGGCCGCGGCGATCCTCCGCGGCCCCGTCGTCGTGCTCGCCGCGGAACCGGCCTCGCCCGGACGCCTTGCGCTCCGCCTTCTTCTCCGCCTTCTTCTCGGCGCGCTGCGCCTTCTGCTCGGCGACCTTGCCCTTCGCGTCCGTGTACGACTCGCGCGACGAGCTGCTTGCCGCCCTTCCAGCCGAAGACCGAGACGACGAGGACGATCGCGACAGGACGTTCCAGGCGGTCGTGATCAGCTGCTGCGCGGTCGAGTAGTCGACCGCGGTGCTCTTGGGCGACGTCGCAGCAGGTGTCGAGCGCGAGCGCGTTCGTCGCCTGCGTGATCCCGACCGCGCCGGGCGTGACGGAGACGACGTTCGCGAGCGAGCCCGAGCCCGTCACCCACATGATCGACTCGAACGTGACCGGGATCGCGAACGCCGCCAGGAAGATCCCGATCACGGCGAGCTTGCAGAGCCAGGAGAGGAACGACGGGAGAACGCGTGGTGAAGTACTCCTTCGGGCGGGAGAGGATCACGCCGCCCTGCTTCGCCTTCTCCCAGAGCTTCTTCACCTGCCGCCAGAAGATGCGGCCGAGCATCACGATCAGCGACGACGACGCCCAGCGCGATCAGGATCGTCGTGCACGGGATTCTCGGCGGCTTGCCCGAGGCTCTCGTCGAACGAGCCGGGCACGGAGAGGAAGAGGTAGAGGTAGACGAACGTGCCGGCGATCGTGAAGAAGATCTTCTGGACGATGTAGGCGGCGATCGACCCCGGCGAACGTCGCAGCCCGGGATGATCGCCACGAACATGACCAGCGTCGCGAACGTGCCGATGTTCGCGGGCAGGAAGTTGTTCATCGCCACGCCGACGGCGTAGGCGGTCACGATCGGCCAGAACTCGACCTGGCCGGGATAGGCCGCGCGCAGGATCCCGTAGTACGAGAGGCCGGCGAACATCGTCTGGCCCGTCTGGAAGGCGAGCGCCGGCGACGATGTAGCCGGGCGGGACGTCCCGGATCTGGTCCCAGAGGTCCTGGAGCCAGCCGACCACGTCGACGCCGAGCAGGTTCAGGACGAAGACGACGAGCGCGATGCCGACCAGCCAGCCGGCGACCTTGATCAGGCGCCGCTTGCGCGACGGGTCGTGGAGCGGATCGATCACCGACGGAGCGGCGACGGCGGCCTCGCTCATCGCTGCACCGCTCGATCCCGCTCGAGGGTCCCGTCGCTTCGCGCCGGCGAGGGGGTTCAGCGTCATCTCTGGGGATCGTCTCACTTGGCTGCGCCACTCGGGTCGGCATACGGCGACCGTACGCCAACCGACCCTGCGATCGCGTCACCCCGATCATATGATTCGCACGGATTGATTCCGCGCCCGCGTTTGGGTGCAACGCGTTACGCTGGAGCACAGGCAGTCGTCGGCGCCGCGATGCGGGAACAACCTCCCCGGTGTGTGCCCGCAGCTCCAGGGCGATTGCGCGCAGTCGCCCGACGTGATTTCATGCCGATCGGATGATGAACGCCCCCGCGACCCTCCCCAGACTGGCGCCGTGCTGACACCGCTCGGAATCGGCGGCATCTGGATCGGCGGGATCTCGGTTCTCTCCGTGGTCGCGCTCGTGCTCGCGATCGCCGCGCTCATCAGCGTCTTCAAGAACCCGGAGTTCTCCGGCGGGACGAAGGCGATGTGGACGCTCGCGATCCTGGTCTTCCCGATCCTCGGGTCGCTCGTCTACTTCAGCGTTCGCAGCGACTGGTAACCCGGAGCCGGGCGCGACGGGAGCGCACGGCGTGAAGCGGTGGCGCGGTCATGCGACGCGGGGCGTCCTGCTCGTCGCGGCCTTGATCTCGTTCTACTTCATGCTCCCGGGCCTGCTCGAGGTCTTCACCTCGTGGCGGAGCCTGCGCGACCTGGAGCCGGGCTGGATCGCCGCCGCGATCGGCCTCGAGGCCGCGAGCTTCGTGTGCACCTGGGCCCTCCAGCGCGTGGCGCTCGGGAAGCCGGACTGGTTCGCCGTCTCCACCTCGCAGCTGGCGGGGAACGCGCTCGGCCGCGTCGTCCCGGGCGGCGCCGCAGCCGCCAGCGCTGTCCAGTACCGGATGCTCCTGCGCGCAGGGGCCTCGCCCGTCCGGATCGCGTCGGGGCTCGCGGCCGCCTCGGCGCTCCTCTTCGCGTCGCTCTTCGCCCTCCCCGTGCTCGCCGTCCCGTCGATCCTGCGCGGGACGCCGATCGACGCGCTCCTCGAGCGCGGCGCCCTCCTGGGCGCGGCCGCCTTCGTGCTCATGCTCGCGGTCGGGATCGTCGCGTTCGTGTTCGACCGGCCGCTGCGCGCCGTCGGCCGCGCGGCGGAGTGGGCGCTGCGCGCGACGCGCCGGTGGGCCGCCCGCGCGGACGGGCTGACCGAGAGCCTGCTCGCCGAGCGGGACACGCTGCTCCGGGTCTTCGGCGAGGGCTGGAAGCTCGCGCTCGCCGCCTCGCTCGCCCGGTGGCTCTTCGACTTCTTCGCGCTCGTGGCCGTCCTCTACTCGGTCGGCGCCGACCCCAATTTGGCCGCGACGCTCCTCGCCTACGTCACCGCGACGGTCCTCGGGCAGATCCCGATCACGCCCGGCGGGCTCGGCTTCGTCGAGGCGGGCCTGACCGCAACGCTCGCGCTCGTCGGCGTCGGCGCGGGGCCGGCGCTCGTGGTGACGCTCGCGTACCGCCTGATCTCGTTCTGGCTCCCGATTCCCGTCGGCGGCGTCGCCTACGGGCTCTTCCGGCGCCGCTACGGGAAGAGCGCGATTCCGCCGTTGCAGGTAGTGGCCTCGGGCCAGCGAACTAGCGGGGCGTGAACGACATCGCCGTCATCCGGTGGCTGCTCGGCGACCCGATCAACGCCCGCCATGCGGCCCGCACGATCATCGCGGGAACGATCGTCCTCACGATCGTGTGCGGCTACGTGATGCACCTCCTCGACGAGCAGGACTACCCGACCGTCGGCCGTGGGATGTGGTGGGCGATCCAGACGGTCACCACGGTGGGATACGGGGACGTCGTGCCCACTAACACCTACGGCAAGGCCGTGGCCTCGATCCTGATGGTCGTCGGGATCACGCTCCTGTCCGTGCTCACGGCGACCGTCACGGCGGCCCTCGTCGAGAGCGCCCGCGTGCGGCGGCCGCCTGGGGGAGATCGGACGTCCAGCCGAGAAGCTCGACGCGATCAGCGCCCGGCTCGACCGGATCGAGTCCCGGCTCAGCGAGCGCTGAGCTCGAGGCGCTCGCCGGGCGCGAGGATCCGCACCTCCACCTCCGGAGCGACCTCGCCCACGAGCCGCGCGAACTCCTCGGCGGGCGCGCGGAGCGCCTCCGGGTCGCGGGTGCGGCGGTGGACGCGCTCGAACGTCCCCCAGTGGATCGGGATCGCGAGCTTCGGCCGCAGCCGCCGCGCCGCCTCGGCGGCCCGTTCGGGGTCGAGGTGGCCGGGACCGACCTTCGCGCCCCAGCCGGCCACGGGGAGCAGCGCCACGTCCAGGTCGTGGACGAGGCCCTCGAGCTCGTCGAAGAGGTCGGTGTCGCCGGCGAAGTAGACGGTCGACGACCCCTCGAGCACGTACCCGACCGAGCGGACGCGCAGGTAGAGCGGCGGGCGCGCGCCGCTGTGCGCCGCGCGGGTCGCGCGCACCGTCACGGGCCCGACGGCGGTCTCCTCGCCGGGATCGAGCACCGTCACCTCCTTGATGCGGCGGCTGAGGAACCGCCCGAGCCCCCACGGGCAGATCGTCCGCACCGAGCGCAGGCGCCGCAGTGAGCCGAGGTCGAGGTGGTCGAAGTGGCCGTGGGAAAGCAGGACGGCGTCGAGCGGGCCGAGGTCGCCCGGCGGCGGGCCGGTGCGGCGCAGGTGCGCGACGCCGGCGCGGAGCAGCGGGTCGGTGAGGATCCGCACGCCGTCCAGCTCGACGAGGACGGTCGCGTGGCCGACGTACGTGATCGAGCCCGTCACGGGTCGAGGACGAGCGTCGCCTTGACGCCGGGTGGCCGAACGCGTCCGCGAAGCGGTCGAGCGGGACGCGCAGGCCGATCAGCCGCTCGAGCGTCTCCGGCCAGCGGCCGCGCGCCCGGTCGAGCCCGTCGACGGCGGCGAGCCAGTCCTGCCGCTGCGCGTTCACGCTCCCGAAGAGGACGCGGTTCTCGAGCACCGCGTCGACGGCGAGCGTCTTGGCGTCCAGCTCGACGCGGTCCGCGTGCGGGTCGATCCCGAGCAGGCACGCGACGCCGCTCCGGCGCAGGAGGCCGAGCGTCTCGGCCATCACGCCGGCGTCTCCCGGTCGCCTCGACGACGAGGTCGAAGCCGCCGGCCTCGGCGCGCAGCTCGCCGACCGGGAGCTCGGCGGTCGAGACGTAGCGGGCGCCGAGCTCCCCCGCCAGCTCGGCGCGCAGGTCGTCCGACGGCTCCCGCGCGGCCGTCCAGACCTCGACGTCCGCAAGGCGGAGCAGCAGCGTCGAGAGCATCCCGACGGCGCCCGCGCCGAGCACGAGCGCGCGCTCGAGCTGCCACGGCTGGCGGCCGCCGATCGCCCGCGCGTGCCGGAGCGCCCGCGCGCAGATCGACGTCGGCTCCGAGAGGACGCCCAGCCGTCCGAGCGCCGGCGGGACGGCGACGAGCTCCGCCGGATCCTCGGCGACCAGCTCGCGCGCCCACCCGTGCAGGCGCGTGATCCCGCGCTCGCGGTAGTCGCCCGTCAGGCAGGAGTCGGGCGCGCCCTCGGCGCACGCGATGCAGTGCCCGCACGAGCGGCGGACGGTCGCCGTGACGAGATCGCCGCGGGAGAAGCCGTGCCCGTCGCGCTCGACCACGGCGAGCGACTCGTGGCCGAGGACGAGCGACTCCTCGCCTTCGGGCGCGACGCCGAAGACCCCTGGGCGATCTCCCGGTCGGTGCCGCAGACGCCGACCTCGAGCGTCCGCAGGAGCACCTCGCCCTCGCGCGGCTCCGAGCGCGGGCACCTCCTCGACACGGGCCGAATCGCGCGTGCCGGGATCGACGACGAGCGCGAGCACGTCAGGCCGCCGTCAGCCCGCCGTCGATCACGAGCACCGACCCGGTCACGAACGCGGCGTCGTCGGAGGCCAGGTAGGCGATCGCCTCGGCGATCTCGTCCGTCGTCCCCAGCCGCCCCATCGGCTGGCGGGCGCGGAGCGCGTCGAGCGACTCGCCCACCTCCTCGACGAGGCGCCGCACCCACGGCGAGTCGACCGTGCCGGGGCAGACCGCGTTGACGCGGATCCCGTCGGCGACGTGGTCGACCGCAAGCGCCCGCGTCAGCGCGACGACCGCGCCCTTCGAGGCCGAGTAGGCCGCGCGGTTCTTGAGGCCGACGAGCGCCGCGACAGACGAGACGTTCACGATCGCCCCGCCCCCGCGCTCGCGCATGCCGGGGATCGCGTGCTTGCAGCAGAGGAACGTCCCGCGCGCGTTCACGGCGAAGACGTCTTCCCAGATCTCGAGCGGCGTACCCGGCGCGTCCTGCGTCGAGCCGATCCCGGCCACGTTCACGAGCACGTCGAGGTCCGGCGGCGGCCGGCGCGACCTGCGCCTCCTCGCGGACGTCGAGCACGCACGCCGTTGCGCGGTCGCCGAGCTCGGCCGCGAGCGCGTCGAGCCGCTCGCCGTCGACGTCCGCGAGCACGACCTCGGCGCCCTCGACGTGGAGGAGCCGCGCCGTCGCCTCCCCGATCCCCGAGCGCCGCGCCCGTCACCAGCGCCCGCTTGTCCGCGAACCGCGCCGTCATCGCCGTAACCTTCGCCCATGAAGGTCGAGGTCGCCATTCGCACGCGCGCCGTGCTCGGCGAGGGGCCGCGCTGGGACGCGGCGGCCGGCCGGCTCCTCTGGGTCGACATCGAGGCAGGCGTGCTGCACGTCTTCGAGCCCGACGGCGAAGGCGACGGCGACCGGGCGATCGCGCTCGACGCGCGAGTGGGCGCGGCGGTGCCGGCCACGGACGGCCGCGTGCTCGCGGCGCTCGCCGACCGGCTCGCGCTCGTCGACCTGGCCGACGGCCCGCTCGACACCCTGGCCGAGATCCCGCACCCGGACGACCGCCGCCTAACGACGGCGCGTGCGATCCGGCCGGGCGCTTCTGGGTCGGGAGCATGGCGCTCGACGAGCGGCCTGGCGGCGGCGCGCTCTACCGCTTCACGACCGCGGACGGGCTCGAGCGGGTCCTCGACGGCGTCACGCTCTCGAACGGCCTCGGCTGGTCGCCGGACGGACGCCTGCTCTTCTACGTCGACTCGCCGACGCAGCGGATCGACGTCTTCGACTTCGAGCCCGGCGACCGGCGACGCTCTCCGGCAGGCGGCCGTTCGTGGAGATCGAGCCGGAGGCCGGGATCCCGGACGGGCTCGACGATCGACGCGGAGGGCGGCGTCTGGCTCGCGCTCTTCGGCGGCGGGGCCGTCCGCCGCTACGGGCCCGACGGGACGCTCGACCTCGTGCTCGAGCTGCCGGCGCGCAAGGTGACCGCGTGCTGCTTCGGCGGCCCAGACGGCCGCGACCTCTACGTGACGACGGCGAGCATCGGCGGCGAGCCGGAGCCGGCCGGGAGCGTGTTCGTGGCGGCGGTCGACGTGGCGGGGCCGCCCGCGCAGCCGTTTCACGTCGGATAGGGCCGGAGGACGGCGCCCTCGGACGCGGACGACACGAGCGCCCGGTAGCGCCCGAACACGCCCTCGGCGTACGGGCAGCGGCGGCAGGCTCCAGGCCGCGAGCCGCGCCGAAAGCTCCTCGTCCGTCAGCTCCACGTCGACCCGGCCCGCGTCGACGTCGATCGCGATCACGTCGCCGTCTGCGACGACCGCGAGCGGGCCGCCGCGCGCCGCCTCGGGCGAGACGTGGCCGACCATCAGGCCGCGCGTGGCGCCGGAGAAGCGCCCGTCGGTCACGAGCGCGACCGACTCGCCGAGCCCCGCGCCCACGACCGACGACGTCACGCTCAGCATCTCGCGCATCCCCGGCCCGCCGGCCGGGCCCTCGTAGCGCACGACGAGCACGTCGCCCTCGCGGACCTGACCCGCGCGGACGGCGTCGGTGCACGCCTCCTCGCTCTCGAACACGCGCGCCGGCCCGCGCAGCGCGCGCGGCGCCGACCCCGCGTGCTTCACGAGGCTCCCTTCGGGCGCGAGGTTCCCGCGCAGGACGTGGAGCGCGCCCTGCCCGCGAACCGGGCGCTCGAGCGGGAGCAGCACCTCGCCGTCGGGCTCGGGCGCGTCCTCCGTCTCGCGCCGCGAGCGTCGAGCCGGTGACGGTCGGCGCCTCGCCGTCGACGTGGCCGCCGCGGACGAGCTCCCGCAGGAGCGCGCGCGTGCCGCCCGCGCGGTGGAAGTCCTCGGCGACGAAGCGCCCGGACGGGACGAGGCTCGCGAGCACCGGCGTCGCGCGCGACACCTCGGCCAGCTCGTCGAGGTCGAGGGCGACGCCCGCCTCGCGCGCGATCGCGAGCAGGTGGAGGACCCCGTTCGTCGACCCGCCCGTCGCCGCGATCCCGGCCATCGCGTTCCGGAGCGCCCGCCGGTCGAGGAAGCGCCGCGCGGTCACGCCCTCGCGCGCCAGCCCGACCGCGAGCTCGCCGGCCCGAACCGCCGCGGCCGCCTTCTCGTCGGTGTCACCCGCCGGCACGAGCCCGTCGCCGAGCGCCGCGATGCCGAGGCACTCGAGCGCCACCGCCATCGTGTTCGCCGTGAACTGCCCGGCGCAGGTCCCGCCCGCGGGACACGCCGCGCGCTCGACGGCGTCGAGCTCCTCGCGCGTCGATCAGCCCGCGCTCCTCGGCGCCGACCGCCTCCCAGACGTCCTGGATCGTCAGTGCCCGACCGCCCAGCCGGCCCGCGCGCATCGGCCCGCTCGAGAGGACGACCGCCGGCCGGTCGAGCCGCGCGAGCGCCATCAGCGCCGCGGGCACCGTCTTGTCGCAGCCGACCACGCAGACGAGCGCGTCGAAGTCGTGCGCGTGCGCCATCAGCTCGATCGAGTCCGCGATCACCTCGCGTGAGACGAGCGACGCGCGCATCCCCGGCGTCCCCTGCGACTGGTTGTCGGAGACGGCGATGGTCGAGAACGGGAGCGCGACCCCGCCCGCCGCCGCGACGCCCTCGGCCACGCGCTCGGCCAGCTCGCGGTGGTTCAGGTTGCACGGCATCGTCCCCGTCCAGCTCGAGGCGACGCCGACGATCGGGCCGCCGAGGCGCGCCGGGTCGATCCCCATCGCGCGGAAGTGCGCGCGCGCGCCGGCGCGCGCTCCGGCGCGTCGACGAGCCCCTCGCGGGCCCGCCGCCGGAGCGCCTCCTGCGCGTCGGACGCCACGGCTAGAGCCGGACCGGCCGTCCCTCGTCGGCGGCGCGGTAGAGCGCCTCGATCGCGCGCGCCTGGCCGAGCGCGTCCTCGCGGCCGAGCAGCGGCTCGGCCTCGCCGCGGATCGCGTCGCTCAGGTTCTCGAGCTCGAGGCGGTACGAGTTGACGCGCTCGAGCTCGATCCGCTCGACGCCGTCGTCCGTGCGGTGCTCGATCACCGGCGTCAGTGCAGTGCCACGGATCGTCGAGGAAGAGCGAGCCCTCCTCGCCGATCGCCTCGAGCTCGTCGCGGACCGGCAGCGCGAGACCGCAGTCGATCGTCGCGAGCACGTCGCCCGCGAAGCGCATCGTCCCGGTCAGGACCTCGTCCACGCCCGTCGACGCGAGCACCTGCTGCGCGTAGACCTCCTCCGGCTCGCCGCCGAGCAGCCGGGCACCGCTGACGCAGTAGCAGCCGACGTCCATGAGGCCGCCGCCGTCGAGCTCGGCGCTCAGACGAACGTTGGGCGAGTCGCGGAGCGGGAAGCTGAACACCGCGCGCACGAGCCGCAGCCGCCCGATCGCCCCGCCCTCGACCAGCTCGACGAGCCGCCGCGTCTGCGGGTTGTGGCGCCACATGAACGCCTCGGTGAGGATCCGGCCCGCGCGCTCGGCGGCGTCGAACGCCTGCTCGACCTCCTCGGGCCGGCGCGTGAGCGGCTTCTCGCAGAGCACGTGCTTGCCGGCCTCGAGGCAGCGGATCGACCACTCGACGTGCATCGAGTTCGGGAGCGAGATGTAGATCGCCTCGATCTCCGGGTCGGCGAGCAGCTCCTCGTACGTGCCGTACGCGCGCTCGATCCCGCGCTCGCGCGCGTAGGCCTCGGCGCGCTCCCGGTCGCGGCTCGCGACCGCCGACGACGTCGCACGCGGTCGGACTCGCGCGCGCCCGGCCAGCACCTTGTCGTTGATGTTCGCCGTCGAGAGGAACCCCCAGCGGACCGTGCGCCCTACCCCCATGACGGCTCCGCCATCGGCCGGAGGGCCGTCTCGAGGATCCGGTGGTTCCGCGGCCGGGTGAGGACGAAGAGGACGACCTCGGCCACGTCCTCGGAGGACATCATCCCGGCCAGCTCGGGCATGTCCGGCGTGCGGCCGCGGCCCATCGCGAAGTCGGTCGCCACGCCGCCCGGGCAGACGTTCGTGCAGCGGACGCCGTGCTCGCGCAGCTCGTGGTCGAGCGCGCGCGTGAAGCCGACCTGCGCGAACTTCGACGCGCAGTAGACCGCCTCGTACGGGAGCCCGCGCCGGCCCGCCTCGGACGCGAGCGTGACGAAGTCGGCCGCGTCGCTCCCGAGCAGGTACGGGAGCGCCGCGCGGGCGGCGTAGAGCGTGCCCTTGACGTTCACGTCGATCATCTCCTCGAGCTGGTCGGGCGGCAGGTCGAGGAAGGGCC
Source organism: uncultured Actinomycetes bacterium (assembly GCA_963696365.1). GTDB lineage: Bacteria > Actinomycetota > Thermoleophilia > Gaiellales > Gaiellaceae > CAVOKD01. The sequence continues at coordinate 111,679 of CAVOKD010000003.1, read as the reverse complement.
CGTACGCGCCGACGCCCGCGTTCGCGACGACGATGTCGATGCCGCCGTGCCGCTCGGCCGTCGCGGCCGCGAGCGCCTCGAGGTCGTAGGGCACGCGGACGTCGCACTCCCGCGCGACGGCGCCCTCGATGCCGAGGTCGTCGCCGCTGCGCGAGGCGAGCCCGAGCCGGACTCCCTGCGCGTCGAGCGCCCGCGCGACGGCCGCGCCGATGCCGCGGCTCGCGCCGGTGACGAGCGCCGTCTTGCCTTCGAGCGATGTCATGCGTCCTCCAGGGGTCGTAGGGCGGGATAGAGCGCGCGGAACCGACGGTAGCCGTCCTCGTACGCGCGCGCCCAGTCGGGGTCGGGCTCGATGCGCTCCGTGACGCGGACGGTCGCGGCGACGGCCTCGTGCACGTCCGCGAACGTGCCGGCCGCGACGCCGCCGAGCAGCGCGGCGCCGTACGCGGCACCCTCCTCCGCGGCCGTGCGCTCGAGCGGCAGGCCGAGAGCGGAGGCGACGATCCGCAGCCAGAGCGTCGCTGCGGGCGCCGCCGCCGGAGACGCGCGCGACTCTCGGGCTCGACGCCCAGCTCGCGGAGCAGCTCGAGCGAGTCGCGCAGGCCGTAGGCGACGCCCTCGAGGACGGCCCGCACGAGCGCGCCCCGGTCGTGGCGGAGCGAGAGGCCGACGAACGCGCCGCGCGCGTCCGGGTCGGCGTGCGGCGTGCGCTCGCCCGCCAGGTACGGAAGGAACAGGAGCCCCTCGCACCCGGGCGGCCAGCGCTCGGCCTCCGCGAGGAGCGCGTCGTAGTCCCCGCCGGGCGCGACCGCGTCGCGCAGCCAGCGGAGCGAGCCGGCGGCCGAGAGCATCACGCCCATCGCGTGCCAGCGCGCCGGGAACCGCGTGGCAGAAGACGTGCAGGCGCCCCTCGGGGTCGGCCGCGTAGCCGGGCAGCGCGGCGAAGACGACGCCCGAGGTGCCGAGCACGAGCGAGAGCGGCCCGGGCCGGTCGACGCCGACGCCGAGCGCCCCGGCCGCCTGGTCGCCGGCGCCCGCCGCGACGGGCACGCCGTTCGCCTCGCCGGAGACGGCCGGCGACTCGAGCGCCGCGCGGCAGCCACTCCGCGGGAAGCTCGAGCGCCGCGAGCACCTCGTCGCTCCAGCGGCGCGCGCCGACGTCGAAGAGGAGCGTCCCGGAGGCGTCCGCCGCGTCGATCGCCCGCTCGCCGGTCAGGCGCAGGCGGACGTAGTCCTTCGGCAGCAGCACGTGGGCGATCCGGGCGTACGTCTCGGGCTCGTGCTTCCGCAGCCAGAGCAGCTTCGGCGCCGTGAAGCCCGCGAGCGCGCGGTTGCCGGTCAGCTCCACGAGCCGCCGCCGCCCGCCGACCCGCTCCTCGAGCTCGTCGCACTCGGCGCCGGTGCGCCCGTCGTTCCAGAGGATCGCCGGGCGGAGGACGCGCTCGCGCTCGTCCAGCACGACGAGGCCGTGCATCTGCCCGGAGAGGCCGATGCCGGCGACGTCGCCGACGCCCAGCGCGGCGAGCGCCTGCTCGGACGCGCGCCACCAGTCCTCGGGTCCTGCTCGGCCCAGCCCGGCCGCGGGGTCGAGAGCGGGTAGTCGGCCTCGGCGCGGGCGAGGATCTCGCCGTCGGGCGCGAGCGCGAGCGCCTTGACGCCGGTCGTGCCGACGTCGAGCCCGACGAGGGCGGTCATCCGGCCGTGAGGCCGGCCGCGGCGATCGCCTCCCGCGCGAGCCGCTCGTCCTCCTCGCCCGGGAGCCCGCTGACCCCGACGGCGCCGACCCGCCGCTCGCCCTCGAGCGCGGCCACGCCGCCCTTGAAGAAGCTGAAGAACGGGTCGAAGCTCGCCAGCTCGGCAGGACTGCGTCGCGACCTTCGCCGCGAGCGCGCTCGTCGTCGTCTGGTCGCTCCGCGCGGCCGTGTACGCCTTCCGCTGCGCGTTCAGCCGCGTGTCGTGCGCCGCGCCGTCCATGGTCGCCGCGGCGACGAGCTCACCGTGGTCGTCCGCGACGAACACGGACACCGGGCCGGGCGCGGCCGCGAGCACAGCGTCGACGATCGCGCGCGCCTGCTCGAGCGTCACGCCTCGACTCCGAGGTTCGCGCCGTCCGTTCGTCGCGGCGCTACGCGAAGGGCTCCCACGGCGAGCCGGCGGTTCCGGTTCAGACGCCCCCGCGCGCCGCGCGCCGGCGCTTCGAGTACGCGTCGACGAGCACCGCGGCGAGGAGCACGAGGCCGGTGATGACGAACTTCGTCCCCGACGCGAGGCCGAGGAGGTCCATCCCGTTCTGGATCGAGGCGATGACGAGCGCCCCGAGCAGCGCGGCGACCACGCGGCCGACGCCGCCGAAGAGGCTCGTCCCGCCGATCACCGCGGCCGCGATCACGAGCAGGAGCAGGTTCCCGCCGCCGGTGTTCGTCGCCACGGAGCGCAGGCGCGAGGCGAGGAAGATCCCGCCGACGCCGGCCATGAAGCCGCTGATCATGAAGACCGCGATCCGGACGCGGTCGACGTTGATTCCGGCGCGCCGGCCGCCTCGGCGTTCCCGCCGACCGCGTAGACGTGGCGCCCGAAGCGCGTCCGCGAGGCGATGAACGACCAGAAGACGAGCAGGAGCGCCGAGGATGACCGCGACCTTCGGGACGCCGCGGTCCTTGTTCAGGTACCAGACGGCCGCGAAGGTGACGACGGCCAGGCCGAGGGTCTGGAGCGCGATCAGAGAGATCGGCTTCGCCGCGAGGCCGCCCGCCCGGCGTCCGAGCGCACCGCGCAACTGCAGCAGCGCGTAGGCGGCGACGGCGACGATCGCAAGGATCCAGCCCCAGAGCTCGCTGATGAAGTCGTTGGTGATCCCGATCACGGTCTGGTCCTGCACCCGGATCGTCCCGGCGGTCGAGTACTGCGTGGTCAGGATCAGCACGACGCCGGACCAGATGAGGAAGCCCGCGAGCGTGACGACGAACGAGGGCACGCCCGCCTTCGTGATCACGAGCGCCTGGAGCAGGCCGATCGTCGTCGTGCAGAGGAGCGCGAACGCGATCGCGAGCCACCACGGCCAGCCCGGGTCGTCGGGTCGGAGCATCAGCGTCATGACGACGCCGCCGACCGCGCTGACGTAGGCGACCGAGAGGTCGATCTCGCCGATCAGGAGCACGAAGACGACCCCGATCGCGATCGTCGCGACCGCCGCCATCTGCAGCACGAGGTTGGTGAAGTTCCGCTCGGTGAGGAAGTTGTCCTCGAGGATCCCGAAGACGATGAAGATGACGATCAGGCCGACGATGATCGGCAGCGAGCCGAGCTCGCCGCCGCGCACGCCCTGCCACCAGAGCGCGGAAGTAGCCCGAGAGGGTCTGGGACTCGCCGCTCTCGTCGAGCCGCTCGGTGCCGGGGACGAGCCCGACGCCCGACGCGGTCGGGTCGATCGCCGCGTCCGCGGGAGTGCGTCTGCTCGCTCACGCCTCCACCTCCGCCGTCGACTCCATGCCGGGAACGTGGTCGAGCGCGCCGGCCGTGATCGCGTGCACGACCTCCTGCTGCGTCGTCTTGGCCGTCTCGTAGGTCGCGACCTTCTGGCCCAGCCGGAGCACGGTGATCCGGTCCGAGGCCTCGAAGACGTCGTGCAGGTTGTGCGTGACGATCGCGACGCCGAGGTCCTTCTCGGCGAGCCGCCGCACGAGGTTCAGGACCTGGCGCGTCTGCGCGACGCCGAGCGCGGCGGTCGGCTCGTCGAGGATGACGATGCGGGAGTTCCACATGACCGCCTTCGCGACCGCGACCGACTGGCGCTGGCCGCCCGAGAGCCCCGCGACGGCCTGGCGCACCGACCGCAGCGTCGTGACCGAGAGGCCGTCGAGCGTCTCCCGCGCCGAGTGCTCCATGCTGTGCTCGTCCAGCACGACGCCCGTCCGCAGCGCGCTCGCGCCCGAGGAACATGTTCGCGACGACGTCGAGGTTGTCCGCGAGCGCGAGATCCTGGTACACGACCTCGATCCCGAGGCGTGCGGCGTCGCGCGGGCCGTGGATGTTGACCGGCGAGCCGTCGACCAGCACCTCGCCCTCGTCGAAGGGGTAGATGCCGGCGACGCCCTTGATCAGCGTCGACTTGCCGGCGCCGTTGTCGCCGACGAGCGCCATGACCTCGCCCGCCTTGATCTCGAAGTCGACCCGGTAGAGGGCCTGGACCGCGCCGAAGGCCTTCGACACGTTCCGACACTCGAGAAGCGGCGCGTCAGCCATGGCTCATCCCCTTCACGGTGCGGCGCAGAGGGGCGCCCGTGCGGGCGCCCCTCCCACCGCGTGTCTCAGCGTTGCGATTTGCAGAAGTCCGTCTGCGCGGTGTCGCCCTCGCAGACTTCCTCCACGGTGCGGAACCCGTCCGCGATGACGGTGTCCTCGATGTTGTCCACGGTCACGCCGATCGGCACGAGCGCGAAGTACGGGACGACGCCCTCGCCCTCGGGCGACTCGGTCGGCTGGCCGTCCTCGGCCTGGATGCCGATCAGCTCGAAGTCGGCCTCGGCGTCGATGTCCGCCGGATCCTCGCCCGCCTGGAGGGCGAGCGCGACGGCCGCGGCCACCTCGGCCTCGGCCTGGATCGGCTTGTAGACGGTCATGGTCTGCTTGCCGAGCAGGATGTTCTGGATCCCTGCGACGGTCGCGTCCTGACCGCTCACCGGTGCGCCTTCGATCCCGGCCGCCTCCATGGCGTTGATCGCCGAGTTCGCGAGGCCGTCGTTCGCGGCGAAGACCGCGTCGACCTTGTTGTTCTGGTCGGTGAGGATCTGCTCCATGATCGTCTGGGCTTCCTGGTTGTCCCAGCCCGGGACGTGCTGGTCCGCGACCAGCTCCCAGTCGCCCGCGTCGACGCGCTCCTGCACGGTCGCGTCGTAGCCCGACTTGAAGAGGAACGAGTTGTTGTCCTCCTCGCCGCCGTTCAGCTCGACGACCTTCGGCTTGTCGACGTCGAGTGCGTCGATCGCCGGCTCGAGCTCCTCGGCCATCGTCGCGCCTACCTGAACGTTGTCGAAGCTCACGTAGGCAGCGCCGCCGGAGCCGCCGGTGTTGAAGCGGTCGTACTCGACCACCTCGACGCCTGCATCCTTTGCCGTGTCGATGATCGTGGCGCCGGAGCCGGTGTCGATGCTGACGAGCAGGATCACGCTCGCCCCGTCGGCGATGGCCTGCTCGGCCTGCGCCTGCTGCTGGGCCGCGTCGCCCTCGGCGTTCACGATGTTGAAGTCGACGCCGGCCTCGCGTGAAGGCCTCTGTCGAAGTACCGCCGGTCGTCGGACTCCCAGCGCGGCGAGCTTGCGCTGTCGGGCAAGAGGACCCAGATGCTCCCCTCGCCTCCACCCCCGGTTGCCGCGGCCGTATCGCCGGCACCTTCCTCATCGTCGCCACCGCACCCGGCCGCAACGGCGGCGAGCGCGAAGGCAAGCGCGAGGATCATGACGACGAGACGCCACCGCGTTCCGGACTCCCTGCTTCCGTTCACGGTTCCCCTCACTTTCTCCGCCGAAATTCGGGGCTAATTTGACGGCGCAACCATATGGCCGCACGCGGAGAAATTCAACAAATGGTGACCGGGCGCGTCAACGGCCCGATCCGGCGCGCGGCCCGCTAGCGGCTGACGGCGATCACGCGGGCGCGCCAGGCGCCCCGCGGAGCGGCGACGTCCACCTCGTCGCCGGCCTTGGCGCCGAGCAGCGCCTGCCCGAGCGGCGAGTCGGGCGACACGCCGCCGACGCTCGAGATCTCGACGTCCATCGTCTCGCCGTCGTCCCGCTCGATCGTGACGCGCGAGCCGACCGACACCTGCGTCGCTCGCGGCCGCGGCCTGCTCGTCGATCAGGACGGCGCGCTCGAGCCGGTCGCGCAGGATCGTGATCCGGCGCTCGAGGAGCCCCTGCTCGTTCTTGGCCGAGTGGTACTCGAAGTTCTCCGACAGGTCGCCGAAGCTCCGGGCGGTCTTGATCGCCTGGACGACCTCGGCCCGCTTGGGGCCCTCGAGCTCGGCCAGCTCCGCCTGGAGCTGCTCCTTCTGCGCCTGCGTCATGTGCTCGGCCTTGTCGACCATCGGCCCCAGGCTACCCACGCCCTGACGGAGTCCGCGCCGCCTAGCGGCGGATCGTGACCGTCTTCGACTTCGTGCCCTTCAGGTGCGCCGCGTCGGTGAGCGTCGCGTTGACCGTGAACGTGACCGAGCTCCGGTTGCGGAGGGCGTTCTTCGCCTTCGTCGACAGCTTGACGGTCAGGGTCGAGCTGCCGTTCGTGACGGCCTTCGTCAGCGAGCCGATCACGCGCGTGCGGCCGAGGCCGAGCTTGCGGGCGGTGTCGCTCGAGACGACGAGCTGGAGCTTCAGCGTGCCCTGCTCGCTCCGCGTCACCTTCACCTTGAAGCCGTTCTGGCGCACCGCGCCGAGGCGCTGGGCGGGGACGGAGAGCCCGACGACCGGCCGGATCGTGTCGGGCGCGGTCGTGAAGGTCTGTCGGCGCCGTTGAAGCGCGTCGCGCCGCGGATCGCGACGACGCGGAAGTGGTAGGTCGTGTTCCCGAGCAGGTTGGAGAGCGAGGCCTGCACCGGGACGTTCCCGGCGACGCTGCCCACGCTGCCCGGCGTCGCGGGCGCCTTCGACCCGTACGCGGTCGTCTTGCCGTACTCGAACTGGTAGTCCGTCTCGGTCCCCTGCGGGTTGATCAGGCCGTTGAGCGTCGCGACGGACTGGCCGACGCCGGTCGCGGCCTGCGTCGTCGCGTCGGGCGCCGTCGGGACGCCCGCGAACACGCGGATCTCCGCCACGTCCATGAAGGCCGCGCCGGAGCCCGAGCTCGACTGCGGGCCCTTCGCGACCAGGCGCACGTGCGTGACGTTCGGATGCACGGAGCCGATCGAGACCGAGTTGTAGCGGTGGTTGTCGATCGCGTGGAACGTGCCGCTCGCCACCGTCGTGAACGTCGTGCCGTTGGTCGAGAGCTGGAGCTCGTATGCGCCGAGGCTCGCCGTGTCGTCGTCGCCGCAGCCGGCGCCGGGGTCGATCTCGACGGTGCCGACGTCGGACGGCGCCGGGCAGCGCGATCGTGATCTGCTTGACGCCGGGATCGTCCGGGTTGCCGGGGGCCGACGAGCCCCAGACGACCGCCTGGGAGTCGTCGATCAGCCCGCTCGGCCCGCAGCCGAAGATCGTGTTGTCGGCGCCGCTGAAGGACGAGATCGTCGCGCCGCCGGCCGCGGACGCGAGGTTGCGGCGCAGCGGGAAGTCGCGCGTGTTCGTCCCGGTCGACACCACGACGTTCGCGACCTCGACCGCCTCGTAGCCGGCGCCGCGCACGCGCAGGAGCGGGTAGGTGCCGGTCGGGACGTCGGCGATCGAGTAGGCGCCGGTGCCGTTCGTGACGGCCGAGAGCTCGGGCCCGACGCCGGAGTCGTGGCCGGCGAACGCGACCTTGACGCCGGCCGCGGGCGTCAGCTCGTCCGCGTCGGTGACGGTGCCGGTCAGCGTGCCGGTCGGGCCGCCGGGAGCCGGCGGCAGCGAGAAGTTCTCGACCGGCTGCGTGTCGCCCGAGTCGCGCGTCGAGGCGAAGTAGCCCATCCCGCGCTGCGCGAAGACCGTCCAGATCGTCGTGGCGTCGCCGAGCGCGCCGGCGGTGTCGGCCTGGAGGATCGCGTTGCGCAGGTCGAGGAAGGACGGGTTGTCCGGCGAGAGGCGCATGCCGTTCGTGAAGAGCTGGCGCACGTGCTGGACGCCGGTCGTCGCGCCGTGGGCCGCGATCAGCGCCTGGCGGAGCTGCCACATCGTCTGCGCCCAGATCTCGCCGTCCGCGTGCACCTCCGGGCCGCCGAAGACCTTGCCGAAGTCGCCGTACGTGTAGCCGCCGGCGCCCGCGCTGCCCGCCGCCGTCGCACGGCGCCGCCACGTCGCTGACCGAGGCAGTCCATCGGCTCGGAGCGGAGCTCGCCGAACGAGTACTTCCCGCCCATCACGTCCGGCGTCCCGGAATCCGGCTCGAGCCCGGCGCCGACGAGGTAGTCCATCGCGTACCAGTCCGCCGTGCCCTCGTTGATCGCGCCGGACTGCGCGCCGCCGACCGCCTGGAAGCCGCCCGCGTCCGTGATCGTCCGCCCGACGAGGCCGTGCGTGTACTCGTGGTAGACGACCGAGGCGTCGAGCGCGGTGCTCCGGCCCTCGTCGAAGTCGAAGAAGTCGACCGTCAGGTACATCTGCATGTGCGGCGAGGTGCCCTCGGGATACGTGGTCATGTTCGCGTTGTTGAAGTGGTCCTCGTCCGGGAAGCCGCCGTCCGTGTTGGCGCCGTCGATGTTCTGGGCGACCACGCGGTCGACGCCCTCGAAGTTCCCGGCCGCGTTGTCGAACGCGATCTGGGGCGTGTTCTCGAGGTGGTCGTGGAAGTTCCCGATCAGCCAGTGGAGGGTCACGGCGTCCGGCCGGCGGTTCGTCGTCCAGGAGGTCGGCGTGAAGGGATCCCACGTGCACGGCCTGCGTGACCGCGCACGCTGCCGAACGTGCTGAGCGGGTAGTTCCAGTTGCCGCCGGTCGGCGCGACCTCGCCGTTGTTCGCCCCCGTCGGGACGGTGTAGGGGTTGGTCACGCACCGTGTCGCCCGTGTCGGAGAACGTGTGCGCGGTCGGCCCGAACAGCCTCGTCGCGGTCGCAGGCGTGTCGAGGTACGGGTCGAGGTTCACCGCCTCCTGGCTCCCGCCCACCGTGGCGCCCGGATGGTTCTTGAACACGAGACCCGGTCGCGTCGGAGACGAGGTTCTGGTGGCGGACGAGCGTGCCGGTGGTCGCGTCGACCACGGCGTCGTAGACGTGCAGGTCGTCGACGTGGACGAGGAGCCGCCAGCCGAGGCGCGGGGCGACGCGGCCCTCGTAGATGACGAGCGTGGCGGAGTCGCCGTTCGCGAACTCGGTCGTCCGCTCCGGCCCGGCCTCGCGCCCGGTCGGCCGGGAGCTCCGCGCCCTCGAGCGCCCGCGCGGCGCTCGCGTACGCGGTCGAGGCGCCGACGGCCGGCTCCACCGAGGGGACGGACGAGGTCGGGGCGCGGCCCGCCGAGGACGTTGATCAGCCGCCCGTCCTCGGTCAGGTTCGCCGTCAAGGAGGTGTCCATCGCCGGGACCCCCTCGTAGGTCTGGGCCCAGGTGAGCTGCTCGATGCCGCCCGCCGTGTAGTGGCGCACGAGCTCGAGCGCGGCCAGGTCGCCGGCGTCGAGGCCGAAGAGCTCCGGGCGCGCGCGCACGTAGCCGAGCGCCACGTCGCGTCCGGCCGCGTTGCTCCGGCCGGTGAGGAAGCCGTCGAGGCGGCCGATCGCCCGCGGGGTCGCGGTGGCGGGATCGACGGCCAGCAGCGCGAAGCGCCCCGTCCGGGCGCGGAACTCGCGCCTGGCCTCGGCGCGCGCGAGCGCCCGTTCCTTTCCGGCCGGGCGCAGAACGTCATGGGTGCCGGGATCGGCGGCGCGCGCCGTGCCGGCGCCTGCGGCGGCCGCGAGCAGGCAGGCGAGCGCGACGGTCAGCGCCGCGCGGGACCAGCCCGAAACGAGTGAGTACCCCGCTCCCACCCACTCATTATCGGGCCTGAGACGACGAACTTGAACCCAAGCGCTGTCTACGGGCGCAACCGGTTCAGTCGCCGTACAGCGCGTTCCAGCGGGCGAGCTGCCAGTCGTGGCCGGCCGGCAGCGAGCGCCGGGCGACCTCGACCGCCTCGGCGATGCTCTCGCCGCCGCCCACCGCGCTCCACTCGTGGCCGTCCGCTGTGCGGAAGTCGACGACGAGGAGCAGGCTCGGGAAAGTCGGACGCGGGCACGGGGGAGGGCTCCGGAACGAGCGAGAGAACGGGCCCCTGCGGCTGCGGCTTGCGGCGGTGGAGTGGGAGCGCGATCGTCATCGGAGGTCTCCTTGCGTCGGTTCTGAACACACCCATCGTGCCGCCGTGGTGCGCCGTGCACAGTGGGACCAACGGGCGGACGATGGTGGGGTTGCCCGAACCGCCCGGAACACGGACGGGCCGCCCCGAAGGACGGCCCGTCGTCAGCGGTGCGACTCGAAGGCTCGCCTAGGCGGGAACGGGTACCGCCTGGCCCTCCTGAACCTTCAGGTCGCGGCTGCGTAGTGCCACGAGCGTGAGCAGGAACGACGCCACGGCGAGCCCGACGGCGACCCAGAACGCCGCCGCGAACCCACTCGTGAGCGCCTCCGGCGTGGGCGTCCCGCTGGCGACGCCAGGTCCTCCGTGTGGGAGGTCGAGACGGTCGCGAGGACGGCCAGGCCGACGGCCCCGCCGATCTGCTGGCTCGTGTTGATGAGCCCGGAGGCGAGGCCTGCCTCCTTGTTGGTGATCCCGGCGAGCGCCGCGATCGAGACGGGCACGAACGAGAAGCCGAGCCCGATGCCGATCAGGAAGAAGCCGGGCAGCAGGTCGATCGCGTACGAGCCGTCGACCGACACCTGCGTGAACCACAGGAGCCCGACGGCCAGCATCGCCATCCCGCCGGCCAGCACCTTCTTCACCTGGATGCGCGTCACGAGCGCCTGGGAGACGCCCGAGGCCGCGACCGCGGTGAGCGCGACGGCGAGGTAGCCGACGCCGGTCTCCATCGCGGAGAACCCGAGCACCTGCTGCATGTAGAGCGACAGCAGGAAGAACATCCCGAACACCATCGTCCCGAGGCCGAAGCCGATCAGGTTCGCCGCCGCCGGCGTCCGGTGGCGGAAGAACGAGAGCGGCATGAGCGGCGAGCGCGAGCGCTGCTCGATCACGAGGAACGCGCCGAGCAGGACGAGCGCCGCCAGCATGGCGCCGAGCGTCCGGATGGACGTCCAGCCGTAGTTGGTCGTCTGCGTCAGGCCGTAGACCAGGAGCATCAGCCCGCCGGTCACGGTCGCCGCTCCGAGCGCGTCGAAGTGGCGCGTCAGGCCGTCCGCCTTGCTCTCGGTCACGAAGCGCGGGACGAGGAACAGCGCGCCGAGCCCGATCGGGACGTTGACGAAGAAGATCCACTCCCAGCCGACGTACGACGTCAGGACGCCGCCGAGCAGGACGCCGATGGCGGCGCCCGAGCCGGCGATCGCTCCGAGGATCCCCAGCGCCTTGTTGCGCTCGGAGCCCTCGGCGAACGTCACCGAGACGATCGAGAAGACGGACGGCGCGAGGATCGCTCCGGCCGCGCCCTGGAGCAGGCGCATGGCGATCGAGCATCTCGGGCGAGGTCGACAGTCCGGCGAGGAGCGAGAAGAGTGCGAACGACGCCAGGCCGACCATGAAGAGCCGGCGGCGTCCGAGCAGGTCGCCGATCCGGCCGCCGAGCAGGAGGAAGCCGCCGAACGTGAGGGCATAGCCGCTCACGATCCACTGGAGGTCCTCGGGCTTGAAGCCGAGATCGGTCTGGATCGACGGCAGCGCGACGTTCACGATCGAGACGTCGAGCACCACCATCAGGTAGGCGACGCCTAGGACGGCGAGCGCCTTCCATCTACGAGGGTCTGCGACTGCGGTCATTCGGTGCGTCTCCTTTGAGCACGTGGGTCTCGTTAGACGCCAGCCTGCCGACGGCCCCATGGGCCACGCATGGGGTTTTCCAGCGTTCGGGGGTTCGGGCAGCCGTACCCCGCGGCCATTCGAATGCCCAACTGGGGGAGGTGGGCCCGAAGCCCGCTGTGCTACGGTGATTTCACGGACGGCAATGGGTCGTCCCGTGAGATGCGCTTCTCCCTCCGTTCTGGTTGCGAGTCGTTCATCTCGTCTCGAACAGAGGAGAGAAATGCAGAGTCAGTCCTTCGCCGCGCTCGGCGTGAGCGCGGAGGTCGCGCAGGAGCTTTCCGCGCGCGACATCATCGCCCCCTTCAGCATCCAGTCCGCCGTCATCCCGGAAGCGCTCCGCGGCGGCGACGTGCTGGCCAAGTCGCCGACCGGATCGGGCAAGACGCTCGCGTTCGGGTTGCCGCTGATCGAGCGGATCCAGCCCAGCGACGGCGCGCCCGCCGTGCTCGTCCTCGTGCCGACGCGCGAGCTCGCGGCCCAGGTGGCCGAGCAGCTCGAGCCGCTCGCGGCCATCAAGGGCCTGAAGGTCGCAACCGCGTACGGCGGCGCCCCGATGGGCCCGCAGATCAAGCGGCTCAAGGGTGCACACCTGCTGGTCGCCACCCCGGGCCGGCTCCAGGATCTCGTCGATCGGCGCGCGGTCTCGCTCGACCGGGTTCGTGCGCTCATCCTGGACGAGGCCGACCGGATGCTCGACATGGGCTTCAAGCCGCAGGTCGACCGGCTGGTCCGGCGCGTCCCGCGGAACCGCCAGACGATGCTCTTCTCCGCGACGCTCGACGGCGAGGTCGGCGAGCTGGCGCGGAACTACACGCGAAACCCCGGCCACTTCCAGGGCGAGCTGCCGACCGAGCGCGAGACCGGTGAGGTCGAGCATCGCTTCGTCTCCGTCAGCCACGACGGGAAGGTCGACGCGCTGGTCGCGGAGATCGAGAGCGCCCACGGGCTCACGCTCGTCTTCGTGCGCACGAAGCGAGGCGCCGACCGGCTGGTCGGAAAGCTCATCCGCCGCGGCGTCGACGCGACCGCGCTCCACGGAGACATGACACAGGGCGCCCGCGAGCGTGCGCTGGCACGGTTCGACTCGGGCAAGTCGCCCGTGCTCGTCGCCACGGACGTCGCCGCCCGCGGACTCGATCTCGACGACATCACCCACGTCGTCAACTTCGATCCGCCGGAGGACAGCAAGGGCTACGTCCACCGCGTCGGCCGCACCGGCCGGGCCGGCCGCGACGGCATGGCGTCACGCTCGTCACGCCGGAGCAGCAGGCGGACGTCAGCCGGGTCGCCGCCCGCCTCGGCCATCGCGAGACGTTCGAAGAGAGCGGAATGCAGACGGCCCGGGCGAAGCTCGTCTACACGAGCCGCCGCGGCCGCCGCTCGCGCTGGTAGACGGTCACTCCGACCACGGCCCGACGCCGCCCAGACGCTCCGGCGTCGTCCGCATGAGGAAGCCCGGCGGCGGATCGTCCATCGGCGGGAACTTCACGTCGGGCCCGAGGTAGACGTAGGCGAGGCGCTGGAGGAGCTCCGGCGCCCCGCCCTCCTCGATCCGGGCGCGGCCGTGGACGACGAGGTACTCGCGCAGGCCGGGCCCGTGCATGGCCGTGCCCTCGAGGGACATGGCGACGCGGGGGTCGCGGCGGACGTTCCTGAGCTTCTGCTGGCGGTCGCTCAGGTGGCCGGAGACGATCTCGTTCGCCGTCGAGGCCGACCCAGACGCACGAGACCTGCGGCGACCCGTCGCGCATTCAGCGTCACCAGGTGCGCGAGCGCGCCGGACTCGATCAGCGCGCGCGCGGCCGCGGGCAGCTCGGTCACGCCGTCTCTTCCGGAGTCTCCACCGCGACCGGCTCGCGCGGCCCCGGGGTCGAGGCGGAAGGGCGGGTACTCGTCGCGCATGAGCGAGACGTAGGCGACCACGCGGAGGACCCAGCGGTCGAGGCCGAGCACGAGGTCGAAGATCCCGCGCGGGTAGCGGCCGGTGAAGACGAGCGCGATCGCTGCGAAGAGGACGAGGAGGCCGACGAGGCCGGCCGAGGCGGCCCACCACCAGCCCCAGTGGTCGTGGCCCCACCAGCCGGCGCCCCACGTCCACCAGCCGACGAAGATCGCGACGACGCGCGTACTGCGGGATCGCGAGGAGCCACCACTTGACGAGGACGAGGCCTCGGCGAGAGCCGCTCCGGGTAGACGACCGCGAGATCGGCCGGGTAGCCGGGATCGGCGTCGAGCGTGAAGGGCGGGTAGCGATCGGTGCCGAGCGCCCAGTACGAGTAGAAGAGCACGCGCCACGTCCAGCGGAGCACGCCGACGTTGAAGTCGAAGATCCCGCGCGGGTAGCGGCCCGTGAAGAGGATCGCGAAGAAGGCGACGAGCCAGAGCACGGAGAACGCGAGCCAGAGGAAGATGAGCACGAGCACGTGGGGATGACGAGGAGCCACTTCACGACCCAGAGCCACCTGCTCACGTCCGCATCGAGATCGCCGCGCACCGCGACCGGGTAGGCGGCCGGCCTCGACGGGCACGAGCGCCCGCGGGCACGGGCTCTGCCTCGGCGGCTCCGGTTCCGGGCCCGGCCGGGCCGAAAGACGAGGAACATGAGCAGCGCCGCGGCGCCGAGGAGCAGCACGCCGAGCACGAGCAGACGCGACCGCGAGCCAGACGAGGAACGGCGCCTCGGCCCCGGCCGAGACGTCCGCCGCGACCCCGGCGGAACCATCGGCGTTCATGAGCACGAGCGACCAGTCACCCTGCTCGAGATCCCACTCGAGCGTCTGCTCGCCGGACCCGCTCGCCTCTACCGTCCAGAATGTCTCGTCCCCCGGCGGGGAGCGCGGCGCGCCGCCGTCCACGTGGCGGTAGCTCGCGCGGAACGGGTCGTAGTCGAGGTCCCGGACGACGTCGTGCTCGACGCCGGCGAGGTACGCGGCGGACGTCCGCCGTCGGCCCGAGCCCGAGGAAGACCTCGCCGCCCTCCGCGTCCTCCGCCCGCACCCGGACCGAGCCGACCACGTCCTCCGAGAGCAGCCAGTCCGGGACGTCGTCGTCGATGTCGATCGAGTCGGAGAGGATCGCGTAGCCGTCCGAGGCGAAGCGCTCCGGGTCGGCGCTCGACGAAGTCGTCCGTGTCGCGCTGGGTCTGGTCGACCCAGAGGAGCGTGCCGCCCGCGGTCAGGAAGCCGAGCGCGAGGAGTGCCGCGAGGACGCCCAGCACGAGAACGACGACCCGGCCGACGCCCCAGCGACGGCGCGGCGCTTGCGTGGGCTCGGGGCTCGGGGTTTCGCCCGCCATGCCCCGCCGACGATACCGGCTACGCGTTCAGGGCTTCGTGCACGATCCGGTCCTGCTCGACGAGGTGCGCCGTCGGGTAGCCCTCGCTCGGGCTGGCGCGCCACGGGCGGCCGCAGTAGCGGAGCTCGACCTCGGCCGGCAGGCCCTCCTCGAGCCGGTGCCGGATCGCGCGCCAGGCGCCCATGTTCTGCGGCTCCTCCTGCGTCCAGACGACCTCGGTGATCCGCGGGTAGCGCGAGAGAAGCTCGTCGTAGGCGGCGACGGGGAACGGGTAGAGCTGCTCGAGTCGCGCGACCGCGACGCTCTCGGACTCGTCGCGGGCTTCGTGCCCGACGATGTCGAAGTACACCTTCCCGGTGCAGAGGACGAGCCGCTGCACCTGGGCGCGCTCCTCGTTCGTGAGCGTCGGGTCGTCGAGCACCGGCTGGAAGCGACGCTCGCTCAGGTCGGCCGCGCTCGACGTGGCCTGCTTGAGGCGCAGGAGGCTCTTCGGCGTCAGGACCACGAGCGGGCGTGCCTTCGGGTGGAGCGCCTGCCGGCGGAGGAGGTGGAAGAACTGCGCGGCCGTCGTGCAGTTGACGATCCGCACGTTCTCCTGGGCGGCCATCTGCATGAAGCGCTCGACGCGGGCGCTCGAGTGCTCCGGCCCGTTGCCCTCGTACCCGTGCGGCAGCAGGAGCGTGAGCCGTGACGTCTGGCCCCACTTGGAGAGGCTCGACGTGATGAACTGGTCGAGGATCACCTGGGCGCCGTTCACGAAGTCGCCGAACTGCGCCTCCCAGATGACGAGCGCCTTCT
Organism: uncultured Actinomycetes bacterium; assembly: GCA_963696365.1. Lineage (GTDB taxonomy): Bacteria > Actinomycetota > Thermoleophilia > Gaiellales > Gaiellaceae > CAVOKD01. Next base: position 96,024 of record CAVOKD010000003.1, on the reverse strand, counting down.
GGCACGCGACCGCGTAGCCGTACTCGAACCCCACGCACGCGGCCTCGGAGAGCGGCGAGTTGTGGACGCGGAACGGCGCCTGCGCGCCCGGCAGATGCTCGATCGGCGCCCATGTGTCGCCCGTCTTCACGTCGTGGAGGACGAGATGGCGGTGCGCGAAGGTGCCGCGCTCCGTGTCCTGGCCGGTCAGCCGCACGGGGACGCCCTCTGTCACGAGGCTCCCGAGCGCGAAGGCCTCGGCCTGCGCCCAGTCGATCCCGCCCTCCTCGCCGAGCGTGTCCCGCCGCCGCTCGAGCTGCTTCATCAGCTTCGGGTGCGGGGTGAAGCCCTCCGGGACGGTCAGCAGCTGCTCGTTCAGCTCGACGAGCCGCTCGTGCGGCAGCGCGGTCTCCGGCTCCTCGCCGCTCGCGCGTCCCGGGCGCCGCTCGCGCTGCGCCTGCGAACCGCCCGTTGCGATTACCTCGCGGAGGTGGTCGTGCGCCTCGCGCATGCCTGCGTGCACGCGCTGGACGACCTCCTCGGACTCCTCGGCCGTTACGACACCGGCCTCGGCCAGCGCCTGCGCGTAGAGCTGGCGGGCGGTCGGGTGGTTCTCGATCCGCTCGTACATGAGCGGCTGCGTGTAGGCCGGCTCGTCGCCCTCGTTGTGGCCGAAGCGCCGGTAGCCGACCAGGTCGACGACCACGTCGCGGCCGAAGCGCTCGCGGTACGCCATCGCGAGCCGGATCGCGGAGATCGCCGCCTCCGGGTCGTCGGCGTTCACGTGGATGATCGGGTTGTCGTAGCCCTTCGCGATGTCGCTCGAGTACGAGGTCGAGCGGCCCTCGTCGGGATCGGTCGTGAAGCCGACCTGGTTGTTCGCGATCACATGGAGTGTGCCGCCGGTCGAGTAGCCGTCGAGCGCCTGGAGGTTGAGCGTCTCGGCCACGATCCCCTGGCCGGGGAACGCGGCGTCGCCGTGGATCAGGATCGACGAGCGCCAGGCGCGGGTCGTGCTTCATCTGCGCCGCGGCGTGGTCGGTCTGGAGCGCGCGCGTCTCGCCCTCGACGACCGGGTTGACGGCCTCGAGGTGGCTCGGGTTCGACGCGAGCTGGACGCGGACGTCGCCGTGCTCGGTCTTGCGCACCCCCTCGGAGCCGTAGTGGTACTTCACGTCGCCGGTGCCGCCCTCGGGGTCGTGCGTGACGGCCTCGATCAGCCGCTCGCCCTCGAACTCGCGCAGGATCACGTCGTAGGGACGCCCGACCGTGTGGGCGATCACGTTCAGCCGGCCGCGGTGCGCCATGCCGAGCACGACCTCGTTCGCCCCGGTCTCGGACGCGCGCGCGATCGCCTCGTCGAGCATCGGCACCATCACGTCGAGACCCTCGATCGAGAACTGCTTCTGGCCGAGGAACGCTCGGCGGAGGTAGCGCTCGAAGCCCTCGACCTCGGACAGGCGCGTCAGGAGTGCGCGCTGCTCGTCGGGCGCGAAGGGCCGCCGGTAGCGGCTCGACTCGATCGCCTGCCGCAGCCAGACGCGCTCCTCGTGGTCGGAGATGTGCTCGATCTGGTACGCGAGCGTGTCGCAGTAGACCGCGCGCAGGTTCGGAAGCGCGTCCTCGAGCGTCTCGCCGGGGCAGTAGAGGCGCAGGAGCCGAGCCGGGATGCGCCGCTGCAGCTCGGGCGTCAGCCGCGGGATCAGCCGGTCGGGATCCAGCGCCGGATCGCCGGGCGGGTCGGTCCCGAGCGGATCGAGCCGTGCGGCGCGATGGCCGTGCATCCGGTGCGCCTTGACGAGGGCCATCGCGGCCGCGACGCCGCCGAGGAGCTCCTCGTCCGGCTCGGCCGCGGGCGGCGCAGCGGCCTCGGCCGGAGCCGGCTGGCCGTTCGTCGCCGTCGCCCCACCGTTCGCCACCAGGTGGCCGGCGCCCGGGAGCCGCGCGGCGAAGAGCTCAGGACGGGCTTCGAAGACCGCCCGCCACTCGGGCGGGACGGATTCGGGGGCGTTGAGATAGTCGAAGAAGAGCTCTTCGACGTAGCCGAGATTCAGGTCTTCGAGCCTCGTTGGATCCACCTGCTACGAGCATAGCGACTGGCTTTCTGCACACCGCCGGTTCCGCCGTGGGGTTCGCGGCGCGGAAGCCGTATCCCTCCCGCGCCGCGTCGGCGGGTGCTCAGCGGCAGTTCGCGATCAGGTACCGCTCGGTGTTCAACGGCTCGCCGCGCCGCTGCTCGCGCAGGATGCGGTCGTAGAGGGCAAGCGAGCTGTCGTCGTAGCCGCCCACGTCCTCCGACGCGCCCTCGGGGTGGATCGGCATGAGGGCCCGCACACGCTCGAAGCCGGCGGCGCCGGCCGCCATCCTCGGCTTGTCGCCCGACCGGAACGCTGCATCCCACTCCTCGAACCAAATGCACGTCGCCTGCCAGAGCGCGAACATCTTCGCCGCGGGGCCCGTGTACAGGCCCTGCTCGTCGAGGCTCGGCTCCTGCCAGTGGGCGCCCGGCGGGAGCGGGATCTTCGCCGCCTCCGCGGGGAAGTCGGAGCGGACGTCGTCGGCGGTGTGGAACACGGACTCGTACACGCCCCAGCCGGCCGTGGCCAGCGCGAGCGCCGCCACCAGCGCGGCGAACGCGACGGCGAGCGGCCGGACGCGCCGGCGGCGCGTCGAGCGGACGGGCGTCGCGAGGATGCGCAGCCTGAGCGCCTCGCGCTCGGCGTGAGGCGCGCGCGGGGAGCGTGCGGGCGGGATCGTGCGCGCGGACGAGCTCGAGGACGTCAGGCATCGGTCGGACCTCCGTCCGTGAGCGGCCGGCCGAGCGGCTCGGCCGCGGCGTTGCGGGTCGGCGAGGGCGGCGGCGAGGCGCCGGCGCGCGCGGTGCAGACGGACGCGCGCGGTCGTCCGCGAGCACCCGAGCACGGCGGCAATCTCGCCGTGGTCGAGCCCCTCCCAGGCGGCGAGGAGGATCACCTCTCGGTCGTGTTCGGTGAGCGCGGCGAGCGCACCGGCGAGCTCGGCCGCCTCGCCGGTCGGCTCCGCGTAGGCGGCGGGTGCAGTGCGCAGGCGGTCGGTGAGCGCCTCGCGGCGGCGGTCGCCGCGGAGCAGGTTGAGGCGAACCTTCCGCGCGACGCCGAAGAGCCACGGCGCCGCGTCGCTCGGCACCTCGTCGAGCCGCCGCCACGCGACGAGGAAGGTCTCGGCGACCACGTCGTCGGCCGTGTCCGGATCCCGTCGCCACGCGTAGGCGCGAACGGCGTCGAAGTGCTCCTCGTACAGCTGGTTGAAGTGGATCTCTCTGGCGGTGGGCGTCAGCGTCTTCCTCCCGGCGTCGAGGCCTGTCACCTCTACCTGTCCGGCCGCGCGGAGACGTTTCACCCGGCGGCGCGTAGCGACCGCTGGAGCAGCTCGACCGGGTGGAGCACGGGGAGCGGGCGGCCGGCCTCCTCGAAGTACGTCTCGAGCTGAAGCGTGCAGCCGGGGTTTCCGGCCACGATCGCCTCGGCGCCGGTCGCGAGCAGCGAAGCCGCCTTCCGCCGCCCGAGCTCGGCGGCCGTCTCGGGCTCGAGCAGGTTGTAGAGCCCGGCCGATCCGCAGCAGAGCTCGCGCTCGTCCGGCTCGACTAGCTCGAGGCCCGGGATGCGCGCGAGCACGAGCCGCGGCTCCGCGCGCAGGCCCTGGCCGTGCGCGAGGTGGCACGCGTCGTGGTAGGCGGCGCGCAGCTCGACCGGGCCGAGCGGCGCCCGAGACTCCTCCGCGGCGAGGAGCTCGGTCACGTCGCGCACGCGCGCCGAGAAGGCGGCAGCGCGGTCGGCCCACGCCGGGTCGTCGGCGAGCAGACGGTGCGCCTCCTTCATCGCCGAGCCGCAGCCGGCCGCGTTGGCGACCACGACGTCGGCGCCCTCGCTCGCGGCGATCAGCTCCCGCATCAGGCCGAGCCCCTCCTCCTCCGCGCCCGCGTGGAGATGGAGCGCGCCGCAGCAGCGCGGCCGGTCGAGCCGCGCGACCTCCCAGCCCTCGGCCGCGAGCACCTCCGCCGTCGCCGCGTTGACGCCGGAGAAGAACGCACCCTGGACGCAGCCGGTCAGGAGGACGGCGCGGCCGCGGCGCTCGCCCGAGGCGGCGGTCAGCTCGGGAACCGTCGCGCGCGGGCGGCGCCGAGGCGTGAGGCGCAGAACGGCGCCGAGCCGGGAGCGGTCGGAGAGCCGGTGCCCGACGCGGCGGGCGCCCAGCGCGCCGCCCGACCCGGGCGAGAGGCGCGAGCGCACGTAACCGGCCGCGGTGGGTGAGGGTCGCGAACGCCGTTCGGCGCAGGAACCGCTGGCCACGCGGCCGCGGGTAGTTCCGCTCGAGCTGTGGCCGCGTGTCCGCAATCAGCCGGTCGTAGGCGACGCCGGACGGGCACGCCGAGACGCACGCGAGACAGCCCGAGGCAGCGGTCCCAGTGCAGCGGCCATCGCCTCCGAGAGCGCGTCCGCCTCGTGGGCCGCCGCCATCAGCACGATCCGCCCGCGCGGCGAGTCCATCTCCTCGCCGCCCAGCACGTACGTCGGGCAGGCGGGGAGGCAGAACCCGCAGTGGACGCAGGCGTCGAGGTCGGCCGGGCTCGGCGGCCGGTGCGCGTCGTAGGCGGTCACGGCAGCGCTCCCGCCGGGTCGAAGCGCGCCTTCACGCGCTCCTCGAGCCGCGCGAGCGCGTCATCCCGGGGTTGGTCGAGCCGCACCGGCGTGGGCGAGTCGATCACCGCGCGCGGGAAGGGCGGGAGCTCGCGGTCGGCCTCCGCGAGCGCGGCGGCGTCGGGGAGGCGGAGCCAGAACGTCCCGATCCCCGCGCGCGCGACGAGCGACGCGCCGGCGCGCTCCGCCACGCCGACGACGGTCTCGAGCGCCGACGGCAGCCCGGCCACGCGAAGCACGATCGCGTCGTCCGAGCGCTGGGCCTCGCGCTGCGCGGCCCAGAGCGCCTCGTCGTCCTCGTGCACGGCGGCGTCGAGGCCCATCAGCTCCGCGGCTCGCCGCGCGCGGGCCTCGGCGGCCACCCCGCCGACCCGGGCGAGCAGCGCGCCGCGGCCGTCCGCTCCATCGCACGTCGAGCGCCTCGAGCTCGAGCGGCGCCGCGGCGAGCGCGAGCGCCGCCCGCGCGAGCGCGGCCGGGTCCTCGGTCTCGCCGACCGCCGTCGCCGTCGCGGGTGGAAGCGGATGCAGGCGGACGACGATCTCGACGATCGTTCCGAGCCGCCCGAGCGAGCCGGCGAAGAGCTTCGCCAGGTCGTAGCCGGCGACGTTCTTGATCACCCGCCCGCCCGAGCGAGCAACCGTGCCGTCCGAGAGCGCGACCGTGATCCCGAGCAAGCAGGTCGCGCGGCGCGCCGTAGCGGTGCCGGAGCGGGCCGGTGTCGGCCGCGGCGACGATCCCGCCGACCGTCGCGCCCGCGCCGGGCGGGTCGAGCGCGAGCATCTGCCCTGCCTCCGCGAACGCCCGCTGGGCGTCGGCCAGCCGCACGCCGGCGCCGAGCACGGCCGTCAGGTCGCCCGCGTTGTGCTCGACGATCCCGTCCAGCCGCTCGGTCGAGAGAACGACCTCGGGATCCGGCAGCCCGCCCCACGCCCACTTCGTCCCGCCGCCGCGCGGCCGGACCGTGCGGCCGGACGCCAGGAGCTCCGCCGCCTCGGCAGCGGACGCGGGTGCGACCGTCTCCATCAGAACCGCTCCGCGACGCCGGCCGCCTCGAGCGGATGCTGCCGGTACGGGCCCGGCACCTCGCCGCAGAGCCGCGGCGTCGGCATCACCTTGCCCGGGTTCGCGCGCTGGTCGGGGTCGAACGCGCAGCGGAGCTTCTGGAACGCGGCCAGGTCGTCGTCGCCGAACATCGCCGGCATGTAGCGCTTCTTGTCGACGCCGACGCCGTGCTCGCCGGTGATCGAGCCGCCGGCCTCGACGCAGGCGAGGACGATCTCGCCGGACAGCTCCTCCGCGCGCTCCGCCTGGCCGGGCACGGTCGCGTCGTAGGCGACGAGCGGGTGGAGGTTTCCGTCCCCGGCGTGGAAGACGTTCGCGACCGCGAAGCCGTACTCGGCGGCGAGCTCGTCGATCCGGCCGAGCACCTCGGCGAGGCGCGTGCGCGGGATGACGGAGTCCTGGACGTAGTAGCTCGGCGCGACCCGGCCCATGGCCGCGAACGCGGCCTTGCGCGCGCGCCAGATCAGCTCGCGCTGCGCCTCGTCGGCGGCGACGCGGCTGCCGAGCGCGCCGTTGCGCTCGAGCAGCGCGAGCACGGTCTCGAGCCGCGCCTCGCATTCGAGGGCGGGGCCGTCCAGCTCGACGATCAGCGCCGCGCCGACGTCGAGCGGGTTGCCGGCCTGGGTCGCCGCCTCGGCGGCGCGAAGCGACAGCCGGTCCATGATCTCGATCGCGCCCGGGACGGCGCCCGAGGCGACGATGTCGGAGACGGTCCGGCCGGCCGCCTCCATCGTCTCGAAGTAGGCGACGAGCGTGCGCACGGTCTCCGGCACCGGGACGACGCGGAGGGTGATCCGCGTGGCGATCCCGAGCGTGCCCTCGGAGCCGACGAACGCGCCGACGAGGTCGAGCCCCGGCCGGTCGAGCTCGGGGCCGCCGAGCGTGACGACCTCGCCGTCCGGGAGGACGACCTCGAGCCCGGTCACGTAGTTCGTCGTGAAGCCGTACTTGAAGCAGTGCGCGCCGCCCGAGTTCTCCGCCACGTTGCCGCCGACGGTGCAGACGACCTGGCTGGACGGGTCCGGCGGGTAGAAGTGCGTCGGGGCGACGGCAGCGGAGACCGCGAGGTTCGCGACGCCGGGCTCGGCGACGACGCGGCCGTTCACGAGGTCGACGTCGAGGATCCGCCGCAGCCGCGAGAGGCCGATGACGACGCCGTCGGCGACCGGGAGCGCGCCGCCCGAGAGCCCGGTCCCGGCGCCGCGCGCGACCCAGGGCACGCCGGCCTCGTGGCAGGCGGCGACGACCTCGCGGACCTCGTCCGCCGTGCCGGGGAGACAGACGAGCGTCGGGAGCTCGCGCAGGTGGCCGAGCGCGTCGGACTCGTACGTGCGCAGCCGGTCCTCGTCGGCGAACACGTGCGCCTCGCCGCAGACGGCCCGGAGCCGTTCGCCGAGGCGCGCGACGTCCATGGCGAAAGCCTACGCGCCTCGGTCGCGGGGTCGAGCGGCGGTCGAGCGCGGCGACCGCTGTGGACGGTCCGGCCCGAAGCCGGCACGAATGCGTCTCCCACGCGTGCGGACTTCCTCGATAGCGTGGAAAGCAGGGGTGGGGGCTCTTCCCCGTTACCCGCGCGTGCGCCAAGAGATGGAGTGGGCCGCGCTACGAGCCGCGCGCGTCCTCCCAGTCGAGCGGCGGAACGATCGGGAGCCCCGACGCGACGCGCCTGCGCCCGCCCGACTCGTAGACGACGTCGACGCTGTCGTTCTTGCGGTAGGTGCCGGCGACGCCGAGGAACATGCTCGTCCAGCGCAGGAACCCGAGCCGGCCCTCCTTCGCGAGCGGCTTGCGGAAATGGAGGACGCGCCCCTCGAGGTCGTAGTCCCGCCCTTCCTCCTGCGGAACGCCGTTCACGAACACCTCGAACGGCTCGGTTACGTCACTCGGAAGCGGAACAGTCCAGGCTTCGGCCACCGCAGCGCCGAAGCCTAGACTGCCGCCCCTCCGCCCGCGCCGAATCTTCGACGCGCTCTCCCCTGGTGCTGCGGCTCTCCCGTCCGAGGGTGAAGACCTAGATCCCACTGAACCACAAAAAGGGTGAAAGACAATCCCTCGTTCGAGCGACCCGTTGCTTTGTGGCCGCTCGTTCGGCAAGGCCCGTAGAATCGCGCCGGGATGCCCGGGAACCGCGTCGTCTTGGCCCTGCTCGCCGCCGTCCTGCCCGTCGCAGCCGTGCTCGTCGTGCTGATGCTCCCCGGGGTGGCGCCGCCCGAGGGGGCGACCGACAGCGGGCAGGCGATCCACAGCCTCTACTGGATCGTCTTCGCGATCACGGCGATCGTGTTCGTCCTCGTCGAGGCGACGCTGATCGCCTTCATCATCCGGTACCGGCGCCGGGCCCATTCCCACCCCGACGTCGAGGGCCCGCAGATCCACGGGAACACGCGCGTCGAGATCGCCTGGACGCTGATCCCGACGATCATCCTGATCGCGCTCGCCGGCTACACGTTCTCGCAGGTGCCCGAGGTCGAGGGCACGAACGACTCCGGAGCCGACGCGATGGAGATCGGGATCACCGCGCACCAGTTCTACTGGCAGTACGACTACGGGGACGGCCGCTACTCCTACGACACGCTGTACCTGCCGGTCGACCGGCAGATCGTCCTCCGGATCGAGTCCGCGGACGTCGACCACTCCTGGTGGGTGCCCGAGCTGACCGGCAAGCGGGACGCGATCCCCGGCCGCATCAACTTCCTGCGCTTCCGCACGGAGGAGGTCGGGACGTTCACGAGCGGCGTCTGCGGCGAGTTCTGCGGCACGCAGCACGCGCGCATGACGACCGACGTCGAGGTGATGGAGCAGGCGGACTTCGACGCCTGGCTCGCCGAGCAGGGCCCCGGGACGCAGCTCGAGGTCGGCGAGTCACAGTGGCTGGCCGCGTGCGCCAAGTGCCACGGGATCGACGGCGAGGGCGACATCGGCCCGCCGATCGCCAAGAACCCGATCCTGACCGACCCGGCGCAGCTGAAGCCGCTCGTCTACGAGGGCCGCGACACGGACGGCGATGCCCAACTACATGCCGCCCGTCGGCTACGGCTGGACGGACGAGCAGATCGACACGCTGATCGCCTACATCGAGTCGAACCCGACCCTCGCACCGCCGGGAGGCACCGGTGGCGGTTAGCGCGCCTCCCGCCGAGCAGCGGCAGCCCTCCTGGCTGGACGGGCCCGTCCTCTCGTGGCTGACCACGGTCGACCACAAGCGGATCGGGATCCTCTACATCGTCTCGGCGTTCTTCTTCTTCCTCGCGGGCGGCGTGATGGCGCTGCTCATGCGGATCCAGCTCGCCCAGGCGGACCAGGACTTCATCACGAAGGACGCCTACAACGCGCTCTTCACGATGCACGGCACGACGATGATCTTCCTCTTCATCGTCCCCGTGCTCGCCGGCTTCGGGAACTACCTGATCCCGCTCATGATCGGCGCGCGCGACATGGCGTTCCCGCGCCTGAACGCGATGACGTACTGGGTGTTCATGGCCGGCGGCCTCGTGCTGCTCGGGTCGTTCTTCGCCGACGGCGGCGCGGCGAAGGCCGGCTGGTACGGCTACCCGCCGATCTCGTGGCAGTACCCGGGCAACGGCCAGGACCTCTGGATCCTCGGCATCCACCTGACGACCGTCGCCTCGATCGCGGGCGCGATCAACTTCATCGTCACGATCCACAACATGCGCGCGCCGGGGATGACCTGGATGCGCATCCCGCTCTTCGTCTGGACGATCGAGGCGTACGCGGTGCTCCTCATCCTCGCGCTGCCGACCGTGACCGCCGCGCTGACGCTGCTCCTGCTCGACCGCCAGGCCGGCACCGGGTTCTTCCTGCCGCAGGAGGGCGGGAGCGCCGTGCTCTACCAGCACATGTTCTGGTTCTTCGGGCACCCCGAGGTCTACATCATGATCCTGCCCGCGTTCGGGATGATCTCGGAGGTCATCCCGGTCTTCGCGCGCAAGCCGATCTTCGGCTACAAGGCGGTCGCGTTCGCGACGATCGGGATCGCGTTCGCCGGGATGCTCGTCTGGGCGCACCACATGTTCACGGTCGGCCTGCCCGTCTGGCTGAACGGCTTCTTCGCCGTCACGTCGTTCGCCGTCGCGATCCCGACCGCGATCAAGATCTTCAACTGGCTCGCGACGATCTGGCGCGGCCACCTCGTCTTCAAGGCGCCGCTGCTCTTCTCGCTCGGGCTGATCGGCCTCTTCACGATCGGCGGCCTCTCCGGGATCGTCCTCGCGACCTTCCCGGTCGACTACCAGGCGCACGACTCGTACTACGTCGTCGCGCACATGCACTACGTGCTCTTCGGCGGGACGGCGTTCGGCCTCTTCGCCGGGATGTACTACTGGTTCCCGAAGGTCACGGGCCGGATGTACAACGAGCGCCTCGCGAAGTGGCACTTCTGGCTGATCCTGATCGGCTTCAACCTGACGTTCTTCTTCCAGCACCTCGTCGGCTTGCTCGGGATGCCGCGACGCGTCTACACGTACACGCGCACGGGCTCGTTCGAGCTCTACAACCTGCTCTCGACGATCGGGACGTGGGTGATGACCGTGGCGCTCCTGATCTTCGTCTTCAACATGATCAAGAGCTGGCGGAGCGGCCCGCGCGTCGGCAACGACCCCTGGGGCGCGGACACGCTCGAGTGGTACGCGGACTCGCCGCCCGCGCCGCACAACTTCGACACGCTGCCGCCGGTCACGAGCGCGCGCCCGCTCCGCGACCTGCGCCTGCGGCTGAGGACCCAGCGATGAGCGAGACGCCCACCCGCCCGGGCCCCTGGCTGCGGCTCCTCGCCGTCGCGGCGGCGTTCTCGGTCGGCGTCGTCGTCGCGACCGGCGAGTGGGCCCGCTCGCACGAGGCGAGCGTCCTGACCGCGCTCGCGCTCCTCGCCGGCGTGTGGCTCTCGGCCCGCTACGGGCACCCGGACCTCCGCGGCCTGCGAGATCGCGTCGGCCGCTCGCGCTCGCGCTCTTCGTCGTGCAGATCGCGGTCGGCGGAGCCGTCGCGCTCGGAGGCGAAGGGGCGACCGCCGTGCACGTCGGGCTCGGCGCGATCTCGCTCGCGGCCGCCGTCGTCGCGGCCGCGCTCTCGTTCCGGCCGGGCGTCGAGGCGCCGCGCGGGACCGTGGCGCGACTACGTGACGCTGACGAAGCCGCGGATCATGTCGCTCCTCCTGATCACGGGCGCGGGCGGGCTCGTGCTCGGGGCGGAGGGGCTGCCGTCGCTCGGCCTGACGCTCGCGACGCTCGGCGGGCTCGCGCTCGCGTGCGGCGGGGCCTCGGCGCTGAACCACGTGCTCGACCGCGACATCGACAAGCTGATGGGCTCGCGGACGGAGGCGAGGCCGGTCGCGTCGGGCCGGGTCGCGCCGGCGCGCGCGCTCGAGTTCGGGCTCGCGCTGCTCGCGCTCTCGTTCGTCGTCCTCGACGAGCTTCGCGAACGTCCTCGCCGCGGTGCTCGCGCTCTTCGGCGGCGCGTTCTACGTGCTCGTCTACACGCGCTGGCTCAAGCGCTCGACCCCGCAGAACATCGTGATCGGCGGCGCCGCGGGCGCGATCCCGCCGGTGGTCGGCTGGGCCGCGGCGACCGGGAACCTGACCCTGCCCGCGCTCTTCCTCTTCCTGATCGTCTTCTTCTGGACGCCGCCGCACTTCTGGGCGCTCGCGCTGCTGATCCGACGCAACTACGAGGCGGCGGGCATCCCGATGCTGCCGGTCGTCCGCGGCGACGCCGAGACCGCGCGCGCGATCGTCCGCTACACGGTCGTGCTCGTCGCGATCACGCTCCTGCCGGTCTTCGCCCAGACGGTCGGGCTCGTCTACCTCGTGAGCGCCGTCGTCCTCGGCGCCGCCTTCCTCGCGCTCGCGGAGGCGCTGCGCCGCAGCACGACCCCCGCCCGCGCGCGGCGGCTCTTCACGTACTCGCTCGCGTACCTCGCGCTCCTGTTCGTCGCCCTGGCCCTCGACCCCCTCCTCGTCTGATGGATCCCGAGCTCTCCCAGAAGAACGTCCGCTTCGGCCTCCTGCTCTTCCTGGTCGCCCTGATCCTCTTCGCGGGCTCGATCGCCATCGCCGAGCTCTACAACCGGCTCTCGTAGGCCGGGCGCCGGCCGATGCGCCACGAGGAGCTCCACGCGTTCCTCGCCGTCCCCGAGCGCCCCGGCCCGGGGATCCCGCTCGCGGTCAAGGACATCTTCGACACGGCCGGCCTCGCCGACGACGTGCGGCTCGGCCGTCTTCCGCGACCGCGTCCCCGAGCAGACGGCGGAGGCGGTCACGCCGGCTCGAGGACGCGGGCTACGCCGTCGTCGGCAAGACGAACATGCACGAGTTCGCCTACGGGATCTCGTCCGAGAACGAGCACTTCGGCGACGTCGTCAACCCGCTCGACGCGACGAGGATCCCGGGCGGCTCGAGCGGCGGCAGCGCGGTCGCGCTCGCGGCCGGCCTGGCCGACGCGGCGCTCGGCACCGACTCGGGCGGCTCGATCCGGATCCCGGCCGCGTGTTGCGGCGTCGTCGGCTTCAAGCCGACCCACGGCCTCGTCCCGACCGACGGCGTCTTCCCGCTCGCGCCGAGCTTCGACCACGCCGGGCCGATGGCGCGCTCGGTCGAGGACTGCGCGGCGATGATGCGCCCGCTCGCCGGGCTCGAGCGCCGCGGAGCCGCCGCTCGAGGAGCTGCGCGTCGGCGTCGCCTGGAGCGCACTCGCCGAGCCGCTCGTCCGCGCCCGCGTCGAGGAGGCGGCCGCGCGCTTCCCGGGCGCCCGGCCGGTCGCGTTCCCGCTCCCGGAGGGCGTGACGGCCGGTCTTCATGCGCGAGGTGGCGGACGTCCACCGCGACCTCTACGCCGAGCACCGCGCGCTCTACGGCCGCGGGATCACGGTGAAGATCGAGCGCTGCCTCGCCGTCACGGACGAGGAGTACGAGGCCGGCCTCGCCGCCCGCCGCCGCTACGAGGAGGCGTGCCTCGAGGCGCTCGCGGGCTTCGACCTCCTGCTCACGCCGACGCTGCCCTTCGTCGCGCCGCCGGTCGGGCAGGAGGAGGACGAGCTGCGCTGGTCGGTCATCCGCCTGACCTTCCCGTTCAACGCGCTCGGGTGGCCGGTGCTGGCGATGCCGTGCGGCCCGGCCGAGGGCGGCATGCCCGCGTCGGTCTCCGTGATCGGAAGGCCGGGCGAGGACGCGCTCGTGCTCGGCGCAGCACGTGCGCTGGAGCGGGCCCTCTACCCCGTTTGAGGGAACGCAGCGGCCCCCGGGCTGCCGACAACACCCATGAGCCATGGCCCCTCGCCTGTTCGCTTTGCTGTCCGTTGCGCTCGTTGCGCTCGCCCTCGCACCCGCGGGGCAGGCCGCCGTGCCGGCACCGGGCAACCTGCATCCCTTCCTGCTCACCTCGGGTGAGCCGGTCGCGGCGGGGCGCACCTACGCGCGCACCCCGTCGTTCGCGTGGAACAAGGTCACGGGCGCGCGGAGCTACGAGTTCGAGCTCGCGACCGGGCCGCGCTTCTCCGACAACGCGATCGTCTGGGAGAAGACCGGCCTGACGGCACCGCTGACGACGATCCCGGTCACGCTCCCCTGGATGACGGGCTCGCCGTACTCCTTCTACGCGCGCGTGCGCGCGAAGATGCCGACGGGCGCCGTGTCCGCCTGGACGCCGGCCTACGGCTTCCGCCTCCGCTCGCCCGCCGCGCCGACGAGCCTCTCGAGCGGCCCGAACCCGAACCCCGGGATGATCCGCTGGACGCCCGTCGACGGCGCGACCGCCTACGAGGTCACCTTCCTCTTCGACCTCGGCACGGGGCTCTCGAAGAAGATCAAGACGGCCACCACGGCGGCCGACCTGCGCGAGTACTACACGCTCCACAACGACTACTTCAGCGTCGGCAACGCGGTATGGCGCGTGCGCGCGGTGCGCGAGGTGGCCGGCAAGACCTCGAACCTGCTCCCGGCCGTCTCGTACGGGCCGTGGAGCTCCTACGCGGTCACGAGCGACCCGCCGATCTCGAACGCGCCAGATCACCCCGACCGGCGCGATCTCGCGCAGCCGGACCTCCGACATCACGAGCGGGATCCCCGGCCCCGGCCCGAATCCGCACGAGCTCGTGCCAGGCTTCTGGTGGGACGGCGACACGAGCGTCGACGGCCTCGGCGCCTGCCCGCAGTTCGCGATCGATCGAGGTCACCTGCCCGCTCTACCACGTGTACGTCTTCACGGACGAGGACTGCGTCAACCGCGTCCACGTCTCCGACCTGGTCGGCAGCCCGGCCTACGTGCCGCGGCTCACCGACCCCCTCAAGCTCCCGGCCGACCCGGACAAGCTCGACGAGGTCTACGACTCGACCGTCCCGTTCTACCTGATGCTCGGCGACGGCGAGGAGGGCGACGTCTACGACGCGGGCGGCGAGGAGGTCTTCGCGGCCGGCATGGACCCGAACCTGCCCTCGACCGGCGAGGAGCCCGTGCCGGGCAAGAAGCTCGACCGGCGCTCCGGCCTCTGGGACAACGACTGGCCGAACGGCAACTACTACTGGACGGTCGTCCCCGCCGTGCCGCTACGTCACGGTCGACCAGAAGGTCGAGTACCACGACGTCGGCTTCGCCGAGGACATGTGCCAGGCCGGCCTCGATGGGGACCTTCGGCAAGACGAGCGCGCCCGCGATCGAGAAGGCGAGCGGCGTCCCGTTCGCGTCGGGCATGACGACGAGCGGGGTCGTGCGCGGCGCGCAGTCGAACACGCCGTCCTTCTTCGGCAAGGTCGTCGTCGCGTGGCGGCCCGCGCCGGGCGCGACGCTCTACACCGTGCAGTGGAGCCGCAAGGCCAACCCGTTCACGCCGGCCGGCAGCGTCAAGACGGCGTCGACGTCCACGCTTCTCAATCTTTCGGACGGGGTCTGGTACTACCGCGTGCGCGGGATCGACAAGTCGATCCCCTCGCTCAAGCAGGGCATGAGCTGGAGCGACCCGCAGTACCTGCGGATCGCGCCGCGCACGTTCTCGGTCTCGAGGGCGCGCGTCCGCTAGCCGGCGGGCGCGGCGTCCTCGTCGGCCAGGATCACCGTCTCCTCGGCGCGCACGCGCGCGGCGGGGAGCGACTCGTCGCCGGCGAGCACCCGCGCGACGACCTCGCGCTTCCCGGCGCCGCTGACGAGGAACGCGCTCGCCCGGGCGGCGTTCAGCACCGGGAACGTGAAGGTGAGGCGCGGATGGTGCGGCGGCAGGCCCGGGTGCTCGACGCGGACGATCGGCTCGGTCGCCTCGAGCGCAGGGTCGCCGGGGAAGAGCGAGGCGCAGTGGCCGTCCGGCCCGATCCCGAGCAGAATCAGATCGAACCGCTCGGGAAGCGGGACGTCGGTCGAGCGGAGCGGATGCACCTGCTCCGCCGGGATCGGGACGAGGTCGAGGAGCGCCCGCCGCGCCATGCCCTCGTTCGAGTCGG
Organism: uncultured Actinomycetes bacterium; assembly: GCA_963696365.1. Lineage (GTDB taxonomy): Bacteria > Actinomycetota > Thermoleophilia > Gaiellales > Gaiellaceae > CAVOKD01. Next base: position 80,866 of record CAVOKD010000003.1, on the reverse strand, counting down.
GATGGTCAGGCGGCACGAGGCGCTCGTCGCTCCACCAGACGTGCCACGCCGCCCAGTCGAGCTCCATGTCAGCCAGCCGCCGGTAGACGCGCTCGGGCGACGAGCCGCCGGCGAGCGCGATCGTGAACGGGTCGCGCCCCCGGGCGCGGTCGGCGATCCAGCCCGCGCCGAGCTCGGCTAGGTCGGGACCGCGGAGAAGCTCCGTACGGCCTCCTCGTAGAGCCGGTCGCGGCCGAAGATCTCCAGCTGGTCGGAGAGCAGGTCGCTCGGCGAGCTCGGGATCCAGCGGCCCGGGTCGACCGGCGCCCCGTCGACGGCGACCTCCTCGATCGTCGGCGCCGTCTCCACGTCCAGACCGACCTCGCGGCCGAGCCGCGCCCGCAGCCAACCGGCCAGCAGGAGCGCGTCCGCCTCCGGGCCGACCACGCGGAGCGTGCCCGCGTCGGCGATCGACGGCCAGAGGTCGGCGAGCGCGTAGCGCCACTGCTCGGTACGCGCCCAGGCGATGTCGGAGACCGCGACGCGATCGAAGAGCTCGGCGAAGCGCTCGAGCCCGCCGGCCGGGTCGCGCCACTCGGCCGAGTCGACGACGAGGCGGTCGGCCTCGGCGGTCAGCTCGTCGAGCTCCGTCGTGCCGAACGGCGGATCGCCGCGCCAGCGCAGGAAGACGGGCAGGTCGGCTGATCAGGAGCGGCGCGACGACCGTGCCGGGATGGTGCGCGCGCGGGCCGCAGAGATGGATCTGGATCACCTCGAAGCAGACGGCGCGGCCGGCGCTCCCGCCGATGCCCGGGCCCGCGAAGCAGCGCAGGTCGACGCCCGCGTCGAGCGCGTCGCGGTCCTCGTTCGGGCGCGGGAAGAGCAGGATCGTCCGCGAGGGATGCCGCTCCGCGAGGCCGCCGAGCGCCTTCATCGCCGCGTCCTGCCACTGCTCCGGCACCCAGGCCATGTGCGTGAGGACGCTCGTCCGCATCGCCGGCGCGCCCGCCTCCTCGCTCTGCTGGGCGCGCAGGTGCCCGAGCGTCCGCTCGATCTGGCGGATGGTCGCGTTCTCGATCAATGCCGCCGCCAGGACCGGCCGTCCCGGTGGAGGAGCTCGTCCGAGGCCGCCGGGCCCCAGGAGCCGGCCGGGTAGTTCGGGAAGTCCGGGCGGTCGCGCTTCCACGGCGCGACGACTGCGTCCACGATCGACCACTGCTCCTCCACCTCGTCGGCGCGCATGAAGAGCGTCGGGTCGCCGAGGAGGCAGTCGAGGATCAGCCGCTCGTACGCCTCCGGCAGCCCGATCCGGAAGGCGCCGCCGTAGAGGAAGTCCATGTGCACCGTGCGGATCGCCATCCCCTGGCCCGGCACCTTGGCGCCGATCGCGAGCGAGACGCCCTCGTCGGGCTGGATGTGCAGGAGGAGGACGTTCGGCCGCAGCCCGTCCTCGGCGTCGGCCTGGAACGGCGGCTTCGGCGCGCGCTTGAACTGGATCGCGATCGTCGTCTCGCGCTTCGGCAGCCGCTTGCCGGTGCGGAAGTAGAACGGCGTGTCGGCCCAGCGCCAGTTGTCCACGTAGAGCTTCCCGGCCACGATAGGTCTCCGTGTTGGAGTCGGGCGCGACGCCGCTCCTCGTCGCGGTAGCCGGGCACCTCGGCGCCCTCGATGAACCCCGGCGCGTACTGCCCGCGGACGATGTGCTTCGGCCCGGGCGTGTGGATCGCCCGCAGCACCTTGACCTTCTCGTTGCGGACCGCCTCGGCGTCGAAGTCCACCGGCGGCTCCATCGCGGTGATCGCGATCAGCTGGAGCAGGTGGTTCTGGACGATGTCGCGGATCGCGCCCGCGCGCTCGTAGAACGACGCCCGGCCCTCGATGCCGAGCGACTCCGCGACGGTGATCTGCACGTGGTCGACGAATTGGCGGTTCCAGATCGGCTCGAAGATCCCGTTCGCGAAGCGCAGGACGAGCATGTTCTGGACCGTCTCCTTGCCGAGGTAGTGGTCGATCCGGAAGACCTCCTCCTCGGCGAAGTACTCGCGGATCGCGGTGTTCAGCCGCTTCGCGCTCTCGAGGTCGTGGCCGAACGGCTTCTCGCAGATGAGCCGCGTCCAGCCCTCGGTGCTCCGGCGCGCGCCGAGGTGGGTGACGATCCCCTCGAAGGCGTCGGGCGGCACGGCGAGGTAGAAGACGCGGTTGCCCTCGGTGCCCCGCTCCTCGTCGAGCTCCGTCAGGGTCTGGGCGAGGGCCTCCCAGCGGGCCTCGTCGACGAAGTCCATCGCGAGGTAGCGCACGCCCTCGGCGAGGCCGTCCCAGATCTCCTCGCTGAACGTGTCGCGGCAGTTCTCCTGGGTCGCCTCGCGCATCCGCTCGCGGAACTCCTCGGTCGTCATCTCGCTCCGCGCGACGCCGAGCACCGCGAAGTGCTCGGGGAGCAGGTGGCGCACCGCGAGGGCGTAGAGCGCGGGGAAGAGCTTGCGCTGGGTCAGGTCGCCCGAGGCGCCGAAGATCGTCAGCACGCACGGCTCGGCCGTCCGCCGGCGGCGCAGGCCCTCGAGGAGCGGGTTCTCGTCGACGAGCGGAGGTGCCTGCGTCTCGGTCACGAGCGCGGGTCCGGGCTCGACTTGGCTTCCTCGACCGCCCGCACGGCGTGCCCGCCGAACTGGTTGCGAAGCGCCGCGGCGACCTTGGCCGCGAAGTTGACGTCGTCGCGCGAGGCGAAGCGGGCGAAGAGCGCGGCCGCGATCACAGGCGTCGGCACGGCCCGCTCGATCCCCTCGGTGATCGTCCAGCGGCCCTCGCCCGAGTCCTCCACGTAGGAGCCGATGTCCTCGAGCCCCGAGCCGTGCGACTCGAACGACTCGTGGAGGAGGTCGAGCAGCCAGGAGCGTACGACCGAGCCGTAGCGCCAGATGCCGGAGATCTCGGCGAGGTCGAGGTCGAACTCCGAGTGGTGCATGAGCTCGAAGCCCTCGGCGTAGGCCTGCATGAGGCCGTACTCGATCCCGTTGTGGATCATCTTCACGTAGTGCCCGGAGCCGGACGGGCCGACGTGGGCCCACCCGTCCGGCGGCGCGAGCGAGTCGAACGCCGGGCGCAGGAGCTCGACCGCCTCGTCGTCGCCGCCTGCCATCAGGCAGTAGCCGACCTCGAGGCCCCAGATCCCACCCGAGACGCCGACGTCGAGGTACCGGATCCCGTGCTCGCCGGCCTTCGCGGCGCGCCGCTGGGAGTCGCGGAAGTTCGAGTTGCCGCCGTCGACGATCACGTCGCCCTCGTCGAGGAGGCCAAGGAACGCGTCGACCGCCTGCTCGGTCGGCTCGCCGGCCGGGATCATCAGCCAGACGACGCGCGGCGCCTCGAGCTGGCCGACCAGCTCCTCGAGCGACGACGCCGTCCCCCCGCCCGACCGGGCGAAGGAGCGCAGCTCGTGCCCGTCCTGCTCGAGCCGCCTGACCATGTTGCCCCCCATGCGGCCGAGGCCGACCATGCCGAGCTTCATCACACGTCCTCCCATCGCATTCTCGCCACGCGGCGCCCGCGCTCGCGCAGGGCGTCGAAGTCCCCCGCCGCCTGCGCCCTGATCAGGCGCCGGAACCCGAAGTCGCGGCCGGGGATCGCGAGCTCCTCCGGGTCGTCCACGAGCTGGAGGAAGAGCCCCGAGGGCGGCCCGCCCTTGTGCAGCTGGCCGGTCGAGTGCAGGTAGCGCGGCCCGAAGCCGGCCGTCGTGACGACGCCGGTCTCGCTGCGGATGCGCTCGCGGAGCGCGTCGATTCGCCGCTCCGCCTCCTCGGTCGGCTCGACGAACGCCTGGATGCACGCGTAGTCGCCCTCGCCCGCCTGCGCCAGCAGCTCGTCCAGCGAGGAGACGGGCTCGAGGTCGGGCTCCTGCACCCGACTCGAGGATCGCGCCGGTCCGGTCCTTCGCCTCCTGCACGTTCGGCTGGTCGAACGGGTTGATCCCCATGAGCGAGCCGGCCACCGCGGTCGCGAACTCCCAGCGGTAGAACTCCTGCCCGAGCTCGTACGGGTCGGCGACGCGGACCTCCTGCTCCTGCCGGTCCGGACCGGGATCCGTCTCGCCGGGCACCGGGACGAGGCCCTTGCCCTCCTTGCCGGTCGACTCGGCGAGCAGCTGCTCGGCCCAGAGGCCGAAGCCGCCGGGCGTGTCGCCGAGGAGCACCTTGTCGCGCCCTTCGCGCCAGTTCTCGCCGAGCGAGCGCCCGAGGTCGAGGCCGGGATTCCCCTCGGGGAGCTTGCACGCCTCGACCATCTCGTGCGCGCGCTCGAGCAGGCGGCCCGAGGTCGACGTCGGCGAGCGCCGCGGGCACGAGGCCGAAGAACGAGAGCGCCGAGTAGCGGCCGCCGATCTCGGGCTCCCCGGGCCAGGTCGCGCGGAACGCCGCGCTCGCGCGCCTGCTCCTCGAGCTGCGAGCCCGGGTCGGTGACCGCGACGAAGCGGTCGCCGCGTGCGCCGAGACGCTCCCACAGCCACGCCAGGTGGCACTGGGTCTCGAGCGTCGTTCCCGACTTCGACGAGACGACGACCAGCGTGCGCTCGTGGTCGAGCCCGGCGTCGAGCGCGCGGATCGCGTCCGGGTGCGTCGTGTCGAGCACGTGGAGGTTGGCCGCCCCGAACGTTCGGCGGAAGACTTCCGGCGCAAGGCTCGAGCCGCCCATGCCGGCGAGGACGAACTCCGTCAGACCGTCCTCGACCACCTCACGCGCGAACGACTCGAGGTCGAGCACGCGCTCGCGCATCCGGCTCGGGACGTCGAGCCAGCCGAGCCAGCGGCCCTCATCGGCGCCGGTCCAGACGCCGGCGTCCCGCGCCCAGATCCGCTCGACCAGCTCCGCCGTCGCGACGGCCATGGCGTTAGGCGGTGACCAGGTCGCGGCTCGTCTTCCGGATCCCCTCGAGCAGCTCGTCGAACGAGTCGGAGAACTTCTCCACGCCCTCGCGCTCGAGCGTCGCGGTCACGTCGTCGTAGTCGACGCCGGCCTCGTCGATGTCGGCGAAGACCTGCATGGCCTCGTCCCAGCCGCGCTCGAGGGTCGGCGCGACGCGCCCGTGGTCCTGGAAGGCCTCGATCGTCTCCTCCGGCATCGTGTCGACCGTGTCGGGCCCGATCAGCTCCTCGACGTAAACGACGTCGCGGTACTCGGGGTTCTTGGTCGAGGTGGACGCCCAGAGGCAGTACTGCGGGATCGCGCCGCGAGCGGCGAGGCCCTTCCAGCGCTCCTCCGAGACGATCTCGCGGTAGCGCCGGTACGCGAGCTTCGCGTTCGCGATCGCGAGCTTGCCCTTCAGCTCGGGGTGCCCGACCTCGTCGAGCCGCCGGTCGGCCTCGGTGTCGACACGCGAGACGAAGAAGCTCGCCACCGACGTGACGCCGGCGGGATCGCCGCCTGCCTCGAGCAGCCGCTCGAGCCCGCTGATGTACGCCTCGACGACCTCGGTGTAGCGCTCGATCGAGAAGATCAGCGTGACGTTGATCGAGACGCCGCGCGCGATCATCTCCTCGATCGCGGGCAGCCCCTCCTTCGTGGCCGGGATCTTCACGTAGAGGTTCGGCCGGTCGACGAGTTCGCTCAGAGCCGCTGGGCCTGGTCGATCGTCGCCTGCGTGTCGTGGGCGAGACCGGGGTCGACCTCGAGCGAGACGTTCCCGTCGCGACCGCGGGCACGCGTCTCCCACGCGTCGCGGAGCAGGTCGCACGCGCCCTGGACGTCCTGGACGGCGAGCGCGAAGAAGAGCTCACGCGGGTCGTCGGTCTCGCGGGCCAGCTCGCGCAGCTGGTCGTCGTAGGCGTTCCCCGAGGAGATCGCCTTCTGGAAGATGGTCGGGTTCGAGGTGACGCCGGTGATCGCGTCTTCCTCGAAGCGCCGCCTGAGCTCGCCGGTCGTGAGGAGCTCGCGCGAGAGAAAGTCGAGCCAGGGGCTCTGGCCCTGCGCCGCGAGCTCGTGGAGTCTGGAATCAGCCATGGGTCGGGTTCGCCTCCAATGCTTCGATCTTGTCCAGGCGACGCTGGAAGCGCTCGCCCCCGTCGAACCGCGCCGCCAGGAACGTGCGGACAAGCTCGCCGGCCAGCTCGGCGCCGATGATCTCGGAGCCGAGGCAGAGGACGTTGATGTCGTCGTGCTCCACGCCCTGGTGGGCGGAGTACGTGTCGTGGCAGAGCCCGGCGCGGATCCCCGGCAGCTTGTTCGCCGCCACGGAGGCGCCGACGCCGGAGCCGCAGACGAGGATCCCGCGCTCGGCCTCGCCCGCCTGGATCGCCTCGCCGACCTCGCGCGCCTTGTCCGGGTAGTCCACCGGCGGCTCGGGCGCGTCCTCGCCGAGGTCGAGGATCTCGTGCCCGAGCGCGTCGAGGTCCGCGAGCACCCGCTCGCGCAGTTTCGTGCCCCGATGATCGAATGCGACAGCGATCTTCACACGACTCTGTCGGGCAGGTTACCCGTCGTCCGTGGGCCGGGAACCCCATGGATACTCGGGTTCGTACTCGCGCTGCGAGTCAACTAGCCCGTGTGCCAGGGATACCCGGGCGGCGTACTCGAGCTCGGCCGCGCGGCCGCCGGCGAGCGCGAAGACCTGCACGCGCTCCTCCCCGCCCGGCTCCGGAAGCACCCCTGCCGGCAGGACGAATTCGAAGGCGACTTCTTTGATCCCGTCGTAGTTGGGCGGCCGGCCGGCTCCGATCGTCGCCCCGGAGGTGCTGTGAACGTGGACACCGTCCACGAAGACCGCGAGCTCCTCGCGCGGAATGCGCCTCTCGAGGTCGGCCGCCCAGCCTTTGAACTCGACGCGCGACTCGACGAACTCGACCTTGAGCTTGCTTCGGAACGCATCGGTGAACGGGACGAGCGTCCCGTCCGGGAGGTGGATCCCTTCGTCGGAGAGGGTCAAGGCCGCGCCCGTCGTCGGGACGCGCTCGAGCGAGCCCCCGCGCGAAACGAGCAGCACGACCTCGTTCGCTCCCTCGCGGATCGCGTCGTCCGGGACCACCGCGGCGAAGCGGACGCCGTCGGAGGCGTCGTACGTCCGCGTGGTCGCCACCACCCGGCCGTTGAGCGCCACCGCGAGCTCCCAGCCGGCCGCTCCGTCGACCACGAGGCCGGTGATGTACGCGGGGACGAATCCCGATGCGGGGTCCACCGCTCGAAGGAACGCCTCGCCGTCGAGCTCGGCGCGGATGTCCGAGGCCGCGCCCGCCGCGAGCTCGGTCACGGAGCGCCCGACGTAGCCGGCGAGCGGGCCGCTCGCGTACATCCGCTCCCAGGTGCCCGTGCCGAAGCGCTCGACCTGCTCGGCGAGCTCCTCGTCGCGCCGCGCCAGCAGATCGGAGAGCTGCGCGCTCGCCGAGCGGCCTCCGTTCCCCTCGACGACCACGGTCCCGTCGCGCGGCAGCCGGCCGAGGAGCGACTTGCCGTCCACCGGCCACGGCATCTCGACGCCGAGCGCGTCCGCGATGGTCGGCAGGACGTCGATCGTGCGTGCGAACCCGCGCCGCTCGGCGCCGCGCCGCTGGCCTGGGAGCTTCACGAAGAGCGGCACGAACGCAACCTCGTCGATGTTCCCGGGGGCCGCCTCGCGCCGCACCTCCCCGGGCTCGAAGCTGAGCCCGTGGTCGGCGACGGCAACGATGAGCGCGTCGTCGAAGAGCTTGCCCTCGTCGAGCTGCTCGAGCAGGAGCCCGAGAGCCCGATCCGTCGCGCCCACCTGGAGCAGGTAGCGCGCATACGCCTGGTCCGTGAGGGTCTCGGACTCGGTCCAGCCGACGTCGGTCGCCTCGGGAAACCTCCGCAGATCGCCGATCGCCGACCGCCCCGAAGGGAGGTGGACCCAGGGGGCGTGCGGGAGCGCCAGGTGGAGGTAGTAGAGCGTCGCCGGACGCGGGTTCGCGAGCATGTCGACGTAGGGGCACACCGGCGCGCACGGCCGGTCGCCGCCCCCCGCATCCAGGGCCCCCGCGGCCTGCGCGACGCTCGCGGAGCCGCGGTCTCGGAAGTTCCCCCAGGTGCCGTCGACCGGCGGCAGCCGATCCGCGAAGGACGACGGCAGGACGGTGTGGAGGTAGAGGGTCGTCACGTCTGAGGCGAACGCGCCGCCGGTTCCGGCCTGCGCCGTCTGCGCGCCGGATTTGTTCGAGTCGTGCGGGCAGAGCTCGGGCGGGCAGAGCCTCGTGATCCACTCCTGCGCACGCAGCTGGTAGCCGTGCTGCAAGAGCGTGAACACGTTCTTCGGGTGATCGGCGAAGATCGCGAGCGAGTCCTCGACCGGGAGCGTGCCGGTGAGGATCGAGGGAACCGCGTCCTGCGTGAAGGAATGGACGGTCGTCGCCTCCCGGTAGAACGTCGACGTCCGGGCGAGGCGTGCGAAGTTCGGGTACCGCTTCGCGTCGATTCTCCCCTGACCGTCGAGGAGGGCGATCGTGCTGAACTCGTCGAAGACGATGAGGACGACGGGCGCGCGCGACTCCACCGCCGCCGCCGGGGCGGCGAGCGTCTCCTCCGGCGTCACGAGCTTCGACACCGGCGTGTTGAAGAGGAAGAGTGCGGCGAGGACGAGCGGCGCCGGGGCGAGCACGGTGAGGAAGGACCGGACCGGGGGCACGAGGAGGTAGGCGGCGCTCGCGCCGAATGCGAACACGATCGCGAAGACGATGACGGCCGTTCCGCCGCCGAGCCGCGCGTGCAGGGCCCCGAGCACGACGAGACCGGCGAGGCTCCCGACGATCGCGACGTGCACGCCCAGCCAGACGAGCGAGCCGGCCAGCATCGCGAGCGCCTCGACGGCGAGCAGGAGCGCCGGCGGAACGAGGATGACGCCCAGGGTGAACGCGATCACGTCCGAGCGCGTCGAGCCACGGACGGTGAAGAACTCGGCGTTCCGCCCCAGCAGGTCGAAGAGCGGTTGGGCGAACGCGAACGTCGTCAGGACGACGACATGGACGCCCGGCAGCACCAGGAGCCGCGTTCGGCGGCGGAGCCGCCCGCGCGTCCGGGTGCGGCCACCGACTGGACGCGTCGCGGCCCGGCGACGCGAGTCGTCAACCGGCCACGGCGACTCGGCCATGTGCGGAAGCGTATGACCTAGGGAGGTTGGATTCGACCCCAGGATCGGGCCGTGTCGACGGCGGCAGATCCTGAGTCCCGGGCCGGACCACCGAGCCTAGAATGGCGCGTTGGGAATGCCAGCAACGGAAAGGCGACGACCATGACCGAGGCCGACCGCAGGAGAGAGCTCGGGCAGCAGCTGCGCGTGGATTCGATCCGCGCGGCGGCGGTCACGAAGTCCGGCCACCCGACGTCCTCGATGTCCGCAGCCGACCTGATGGCGGTGCTCGCCGACGGCTACCTGACCTACGACTGGGACAACCCGGACGACGCGCGGAACGACCACCTGATCTTCTCGAAGGGCCATGCGTCGCCGCTCCTCTACTCGCTCTTCAAGCTCTGCGGCGCTATCTCGGACGAGGACCTGCTCTCGTTCCGCAAGCTCGGCTCGAAGTTCGAGGGGCACCCGACGCCGGTCCTCCCGTGGGTGGACGTGGCGACCGGCTCGCTCGGCCAGGGGCTGCCGATCGGCGTCGGCGTCGCGCTCGCCGGCAAGCGGCTCGACCGGCTCCCGTACCGCGTGTGGGTGCTCTGCGGCGACAGCGAGCTGGCCGAGGGCTCGATGTGGGAGGCCTTCGACCACGCGTCCTACTACGAGCTGGACAACCTGATCGCCATCCTCGACATCAACCGGCTCGGGCAGACGGGCGAGACGATGCACGGCTGGGACCTCGACCTCTACGCCAAGCGCGTCGAGGCGTTCGGCTGGCACGCGATCGAGATCGACGGACACGACCCCGAGGCGATCGACCGCGCGTACGCCGAGGCGCTCGAGACGACCGGCCGCCCGACCGCGATCGTCGCGAAGACGGTCAAGGGCAAGGGCGCGTCCGCGGTCGAGAACAAGGAGGGCGCGCACGGCAAGGCGCTCGACGACCCGGACGGACGCGATCGAGGAGCTCGGCGGCGACCACCCCGACCTGCGGATCGAGGTGCGCAAGCCGTCCGACGACGCGGGGCCGCACGAGTTCGAGACCGGCCCGCTCGAGCTTCCGACCTGGGAGCTCGGCGAGGAGGTCGCGACGCGGCGCGCCTACGGCGACGCGCTTGCGGCGGTCGGCTCGGCGAACGGCAAGGTCGTCGCGCTGGACGGCGAGGTCTCGAACTCGACCTACTCCGAGATCTTCCGCGCAGCCCACCCGGACCGGTACCTGGAGATGTACATCGCCGAGCAGCAGATGATCGCCGCCGCGGTCGGCGTGCAGGTACGCGGCTGGCGGCCGTTCGCGTCGACGTTCGCGGCCTTCCACGCGCGCTCGTACGACTTCGTCCGCATGGCGGCGATCTCGCGCGCGACGATGGCGCTCTGCGGCTCGCACGCCGGCGTCTCGATCGGCGAGGACGGCCCGTCGCAGATGGCGCTCGAGGACCTGGCCGAGTTCCGCGCCGTGCACGGCTCGACCGTGCTGTACCCCTGCGACGCGAACCAGACGGCCAAGCTCGTCGCGACCATGGCCGAGCTGGACGGGATCTCCTACATGCGGACGACACGCGCCGCTACGCCGGTGATCTACGGCGCGGACGAGGATTTCCCCGTCGGCGGCTCCAAGGTCGTGCGCTCGTCCGACGACGACGCGGTCGCGATCGTCGCGGCGGGGATCACCGTGTCCGAGGCGCTCAAGGCGGCCGCGGAGCTCGAGGGCGAGGGCGTCGCCGTGCGGGTGATCGACGCGTACTCGGTCAAGCCGATCGACGTCGAGACGTTGCGCGCGGCCGCCGAGGCGACCGGCGGACGGATCGTGACCGCCGAGGACCACTGGCCCGAGGGCGGCCTCGGCGAGGCCGTGCTCGCGGCGTTCGCCGACGCGGAGGAGCGGCCCCGCGTGACGATCCTCGCCCCGCGCGAGCTGCCCGGCTCCGGCACGCCGGCCGAGCTGCTCGCCCAGGCCGGAATCGACGCTGCCGGAATCGTCAGCCGCCGCCCGCGCGCTGGTCGGCGCACCGACGCACGCCTAGCGGTCAGGAACCGGGCGGCGACACCAGGCGGTGACGCTGCCGTCTGCGTGCGTATAGGCCGAGAGCCGCACGGCCCCGCCGGCGCCGTCGCCGATCAGCTCGGCCGAGATCCCCGGCTTCGGCACGCGGACGGAGAGCGTCCCCCACCCCTCGGGCCGGCAGCGGATCCGCGTCTCCCCGCTTCACCTCGCCCGGCGGGTAGCGCACCTTCTCGCCGACCTCGAGCTTCGTGTCCGGCTTCCCGCCGCCGACGTCCACGGTGCGGGCGCAGCCCGCGCCGCAGGGCGAGGACGACCGCGGTCGCTGCGAGCACGGCACGCATCGTTCCGGATACGCCGCCGACCCTCGATCCGTCACGCGCCGCGGCCGTGCGACGATGTGACGATGTCCGTCGTCACCGCCTCCAACCTGCGCAAGGACTTCGGCGCGGCCGTCCTCTTCGAGGGCGTCTCGTTCGTCGTGCGCCGGGGCGACCGCGTCGCGCTCGCGGGGCCGAACGGCGCCGGCAAGACGACGCTCCTGCGGATGATCGCCGGCGAGACCGCGGTCGACGCCGGCGAGCTCGTGCTCGCGAAGTCCACGCGCGTCGCGCTCCACGACCAGCGCCCGCCCCTCGAGCGCGGCCTGACGCTCCGCGAGTACGTCGTCGCGGGCGCGTGCCGACCTCGTGGCGCTCGAGGAGGAGCTCCGCCGGCTCGAGGAGGCGATGGCGGGCGGCGCGCACGACCAGGCGACCCTGTCGCGCTACGCGGACGCGCAGGCGCGCCTCGAGCACGCGGGTGGCTACGGCTGGCGCGACCGGGCGACCGCCGTCGTGCGCGGGCTCGGCTTCGCGGACGCCGACCTCGACCGGCGGCTCGACACGTTCTCGGGCGGCGAGCTGACGCGCGCCTCGCTCGCGCGCTCCCTCGGCGGCGACCCGGATCTCCTGCTCCTGGACGAGCCGACGAACCACCTCGACGTCGCAAGCCTCGAGTGGCTCGAGCACGAGCTGTCGTCACTCGACGCGGCGGTCATGCTCGTCGCGCACGACCGCTGGTTCCTCGAGGCGGTCACGAACGCGACGCTCGAGCTCTCCGCCGGGCGCGCCACGTACTTCGCCGGGCCGTGGCACGTCTGGCGGCGCGAGAAGGCCGAGCGCGCGGCGCACGCGCAGAAGACGGCCGACCGGCTCGCGGAGGACATCGCGCGCCTCGACCGGTTCGTGCAGCGCTTCCGCTACAAGAAGACCAAGGCCAAGCAGGCGCAGGCGAAGCTGACGCAGATCGGCCGCCTCTCGAAGGAGCGCTCCGAGGCGACCGACGAGGTCGCGCTCCTCACGCGGCGGACGAAGGGCCTCGGCTTCGACTTCCTGCGACCACCGCGCACCGGCCGGACCGTAGTCGAGGCGTCCGAGCTGGACGTGTCGGCCGGGGACAAGGAGCTGCTGCGCGGCGCGTCGTTCGCGGTCGAGCGAGGCGAGCACGTCGCGCTCGTCGGGCCGAACGGCTCCGGCAAGACGACCCTGCTCGAGACGCTCCTCGGCCGGCGCGAGCCGGGGTCCGGGAAGCTGCGGCTCGGCCACGGCGTCGTTCCGGCGTACTTCTCCCAGCACGAGGTGGAGCTCGACGACCGACTGTCCGTCCTGGTCATGGCCCAGAAGGCAACGGGCCTCAACCGCCCCGAGGCGCAGCGCCTGCTCGGCCGCTTCCTCTTCTCCGGCTGGACCGTCCACGAGCAGGAGGTCGGCTCGCTCTCGGGCGGCGAGCGGCGGCGGCTCGCGCTCGCGCTCCTGGTCGCGTCGGGCGCGAACTTCCTCGTGCTCGACGAGCCGACCAACCACCTCGACCTCGAGAGCCGTGAGGCGCTCGAGGCGGCGCTCGACGCCTTCCCCGGCAGCATGCTGCTCGTCTCGCACGACCGAGCGCTCATCGACGCGGTCGCCGAGCGGACACTTGCGATCGAAGACGGGACGCTCCACGCCTACGACGGCGGCTGGGCCGACCTCGTCGAGCGGCGGGCGGAGCGCGAGGCGGTTGCGGCCGCGCCGACGCAGGAGCCGAAACCCCGCGCGAGGCGGGCGCCGAAGCCGGCGGCGCCGAAGCGCGACCCGCTCGCGGACCTCGAGCGCCGCGTCGAGGAGCAGGAGCAGGTCGTCGCCGCGCTCGAGTCCAAGCTGGCCGAGGACTGGTCGGACGTGGACGCGATCGCCGCGCACCGGCGCGCCCGCGAGCAGCTCGTCTCCCTCCTCGCGGAGTGGGAGCAGCACGTGGACGCCCGGGCCTAGGCGGGAACCGCGGCGCGCAGGAAGGCGCGCCCGATCTGCATCGCCGCCTCGGTCGGCGTCACGCCCTCCTGCTCGGACGTGTCGAGCACGCGCGCGGTGGTCTCCGCGACCAGCCGCTCCACCGCCTGCAGGCAGCTCTCGGGATCGTCCACGCATTCGGGCGCCTCGTACAGGTGGACGCCGCCCGCGTTCGAGACGAAATCGGGGAGCGCCACGATCCCGCGCTCGTGCAGAACCTCGATCGCGCCCGGCCCGTACGGGATGTTCGCTGCCGGGACGATCCCGCCCGCGCGCAGTCCGGGAGCCGACTCGACCGTGACGACGTCCGGCCTTGCGCCGGGAACGAGGACGTCGCACTCGACCGCGAAGAGCTCCTCGCGCGGGCGAACCGGAAGGCCCGCGTGGTGGACGAGCCGGTCGCCGTGCTCGTGCTTGAGCGCGAGCAGCTCGTCGATGTCCAGCCCTTCGGGATCGACGAGCGCCCCTTCGATCGTGCTCACCGCGACGACACGGCCACCGGCGCGATCGATCGCGCGTGCCGTGCCGGCACCGGCCTTCCCGAAGCCTTCGATCGCCACGGACGAGGCGGCGAACTCGCGGTCGAGGTGCTCGAGCACGACGCGCGTCCCGCCGAGGATCCCGGCCCCGACGGCGAGGTCGTCCATGCTCATGCCGTCGTGGCTGCGCGCCCACATGGGCGTTTCGCCTTCGGCCGCGAAGCGAAGGAAGTCGGGCGGGTTCGTGCCCATGTCCGGGCCGGTGAGGAAGACCTCGCGCCAGGTGTAGACGCGGTCGAGGAAGGCGCCGAGGATCGCGTCGCGGTCGCCGCCGGTGAAACGGATCCCCGCTTTGGCGCCGGCATACGGCACGCTCGCGACGGCGAACTTCCACGTCATCGCGCGCGCGAGCCGCGAGACCTCCTCGACGGTGACGTCGGGGATCATTCGGGTCCCGCCGGCCGACTTCGGGAAGAGCTCGTGATCGATCACGACGAACGCGTCGAGCCCGATCTCGTCGTCGCGGAGCTCGACGACGCGCGCCGGCGGAGCAGCCGGATCGTCCAGGAACGACATGCCGCGCGGACGCTACCGCAGCGGCCGCGGGTCGAGCGGCGTCTCTCCGCCGGCCTCGACGCGGTACGCGCGCTTGCCCGAGTCGGCGGTCACGGCCTCGCGCAGCTCGGTGCCGGCGAAGTGGAGCGCGACGCCGTCCTCGGCCGCCCACCCGGGCGGGAAGCCCTCTGCGACGAGGCGGAGGTAGGTCGGCCGTCGCTCGGGCTCGGCGTCGTAGTGCGGGCAGAAGCTCCCGCCCAGGAACCCGAGGCCGTCGGGAAGCGGCGCGATCGGCCCGAACGAGTCCGTCGTGCACGCCTCGAACCAGCAGTTGCCGCCCGCGCTGACGCCACCGAGCACCGTCCCGCGCTCCCACGCCTCGCGGAGGAGCGCGTCGACGCCATGCGTCCGCCAGACGGCGAGCAGGCTCGCCGTGTTGCCGCCGCCGACGTAGACGAGGTCGGCGCCGAGCAGGCGCTCGCGAACCTCCTCCGGTGGAAGCGCGCCGAAGAGCGGCACGTGCGTTGTGGCCGCGCCGCGCCGGCCGTAGGCGTCGTGGAAGCGCACGGTGTAGTAGTCGTTGTCGCCGCTCGCGGTCGCGAGGAACGCGGCTCGCGGCCGCTCGGCGCCGGTCAGCTCGAGCAGGAAATCGTCGAGCGGTGACGCGGGATCGGACGAGAACCCGCCGCCGCCGAGCGCGACGATCTGCCGCTCGGCGCTCACGGCGCCTCGAACGTCGCGACGATCGCCTCGGCCACGACGCCCATCGGCCGGTTCGCCGACTGGCTCGCGCGGCGCAGGCGCGCGAACGCCTCCTGCTCGGTCAGCCCGTCGCGCTCCATCAGGAGCCCCTTCGCGCGCTCGACGACCTTCCGTGTCGCGAGCGCCTCGGCGAGCGACTCGGCCTCCTCGCGCAATGCCTCGAGCTCCGCGTGCCGGGCCCGGGCAGCCGCGATCGCAGGCAGGAGATCGGCCTCGCGAAACGGCTTCACGAGGTAGCCGAAGACACCCGCTTCGACCGCGCGCGCGACCAGCTCGTCCTGCCCGTAGGCGGTCAGCATCACGATCGGGATCGGGCGCTCGGCCATGATCCGCCGCGCCGCCTCGATCCCGTCCAGCTCGGGCATCTTCACGTCGAGGATCGCGAGCTCGGGCCGCTCGCTCGCCGCGAGCGCGACCGCCTCCTCGCCCGTGCGCGCCTCGGCGCAGACCTCGAAGCCCGCCTCCTCGAGCGTCCGCCGCAGGTCCAGCCGGATGATCGTCTCGTCCTCGGCGATCAGGATCCGCATGTCACGCGCCCAGCCCGACCTGGCCGGCGGGGAACCACCACGTGACGACCTCGCCCGTCATCCGACCCGCCCGGATCGCAGGATCGCTCTTGACGATCGCGCGCGTCTCCTCGATCCCCGTGCGGTAGACGCAGAGGCCGCGCAGCGTCTCGTCGCGCTGGTCGCGGAACGGCCCCGCGGCCGCGAGCGCCCCGGCCGCGAGCTGCGCGTCGAGGAACGCAAGATGCTCCTCCTGGATGCGGTCGAGCTCCTCCTCGGGGAGCGCCGGCGCGTCCGGCGGCCGACGAAGGACGACGAGCGTGACCGACTCCATCCCGCCGCGCGGCGCCTCGCTCACGGCGTCGCCACCGGGAAGCGGCACCTCGGCCCGCAGGCCGGGACCCCCGGAGAGCGAGAGCGTCCCGTTCAGCTCGTCGTGGACGAGCGCGCGGACGATCGAGAGCCCGGTGCCGTCCTCGACCGTCTCGGGCCAGAGGCCGTCGTCGGCCACCGTCAGCCGCACCTGGCCGTCGTCGCGGCCGAGCTCGACCCGCACCTCGTCGCCGCCGTGCTCGAGCGCGTTCTGGAGGAGCTCCGAGAAGACGAGCGCGAGCGCCGTCGCGCGGTCGCCCTGGAGCGAAACCGACTCGAGGTGCGACTCGACGGTCTTCCCCGCGCCGACGCCCTGGACGAGCGTGGCGCGCAGCCGCTCGACCAGCTCGCCGAGGTCGACGTCGTCGTCCCGCCGCTCGGTCAGCACCTCGTGCACGGCGGCGATCGCGAGGATCCGGTTGACCGCGTCCTCGAGGGCCTTGCGCGCGTCGGCGCCCGGGGCGCGGGCCTGGAGGCGAAGGAGAGAGGCCACGGTCTGGAGGTTGTTCTTGACCCGGTGGTGGATCTCTTGGGCGAGGACGCCGCGCATGACGGCGCGGCCGTGCTCGAGTGCCACGGCGGCCTGCGCGGCGATCGACGTCAGCAGGCGCCGCTCCTCGGGCACGAACGGCGTGTCCCGGTCGCAGACGAGCTCGCCGATCTGGCGCCCCTTCCAGCGCAGCGGCAGCCGGACCGCGTAGGCACCGGCGCGGCCTTCGGGCCAAGCGACGCGCCCGTCCTCGAGCACGAGCGCCGCTCCCGTCGCGCTGACGGCGTCCATCGTCGTGCGGACGATCGCGCCGAGCGACTCCTCCAGGTAGAGCGACTCGGAGACGGCCTCCGAGATGGCGGCGAGCGCCTCGAGCTCGGCGACGCGGCGCTGGGCGTGGTCGTAGAGCTTCGCGTTCTCGATCGCCTGCGCGACCTGGCCGGCGATCGCCATCAGGAGGTCGATCTCGGCCTCGCTGAACTCGCGCACCTCCTGGGTGCGAACGTTGAGCGCGCCCTCCAGGCGCTCCCTCGCGAGGATCGGCACCGCGAGGATCGACTCGTACTGCTCCTCGCGCAGGTTGGGGAAGGACTTGAAGCGCGGGTCGAGGTGCGCCGCCCGGGGGAGCATGACCGGCGCGCGCTCGGCGGCCGCCGTGCCGGTGATCCCCTCGCCCGGCCGCATCTTCGGCACGCGGGTCATGTCCTCGACACGCGTGCCGTGCGAGGCGCGCAGCACGAGCTCGTCCGCGCCCTCGTCGTAGAGGTAGACGAAGCAGGCGTCCGCCTCGAGCGCTTCCGCCACCTTGGCGGCCACGAGCTCGAAAACCTCGCCGAGGTCGAGCGTCGAGTTGACGGCCGCGATCGTCTCGGTGATCAGGCGCAGGTGGCGCGCCGACGCGTCGCGGGGGCCTTCCATTCACCGATTGTAGGTTCGGCCGGGATCGGGTAGGGTCGGCGCGCCTTGGATCTCTACCAGTGGCTCCTCGCGCTCCACGTGCTTGCGGCGGCCGCGCTGATCGCGGCGCTGGTCCTCTTCACCGTGATGGTCCTGGCCACCCGTGGCACGGACCGACCCAGCACCGTCGCGCGCTTCTGGGGCCTCGGCCGCTTCGGCACCATCATCGTCTCGGTCGGGACGCTCGGGACGCTCTTCTTCGGCATCTGGCTCGCGATCGACGCCGACGCGTACCAGGTCTGGGACGGCTGGGTGCTCGCCGCGATCGTGCTCTGGGCGATCGCCTCGGCGGCCGGCCAGCGGAGCGGCGTCCCCTACCAGAAGGCCGGCGAGCGCGCCCGTGAGCTCGTGGCCTCGGGCAACGACGCGCCCGACGCCGAGATCGGCGCCCTCATGAGCGACCAGCGGGCGTGGGTCCTCCATTGGGTGACCGTCGTCACCACGCTCGTCATCCTCGTCCTGATGGTCTACAAGCCGGGCGCATGAACCAGGTGCTCGCAGCCATCCGCCCGGACGACTGGAACTTCCCGCTGCTCGTCCACGTGTTCGGCGCGCTCGTGCTCGTCGGGGCGCTGACGACCGCGGTCGCGCTCCAGTTCGCGGCCTGGCGGACCGACCGCCTCGAGCTGGGACGGCTGGCCTTCCGCGCGCTCCTCTTCATCGCCTTCCCCGCGTGGTGGGTGATGCGGATCGGCGCGCAGTGGATCTACTCGAAGGAGGGCTGGGAGGACGCGGCGACGGAGCCGGACTGGCTCGGGATCGGCTGGATCACCGCGGATGCCGGCGGCCTACTCCTCCTGATCGCGATCATCCTCGCCGGCCTCAACGTGCGGAGCCTCCGCAAGTCCGAGGGCACGGGCGGCGGCGGGCTCGGAAAGGCCGCGACCGTCATCGCCACCCTCACCCTGCTCGCCTACATCGTGGCCGTCTGGGCCATGGCCGGAAAGCCGGACTAGGCGGCCGCGAGAACGACGACGGGCCGCCCCGAAGGACGGCCCGTCAAGGCGCGTATCGCCGGCCGGACTAGAGGACGGCCAGGTACTTCTCCATCTCCCACGGCGTCAGCTGGACGCGGTACTCGTCCCACTCGCGCCGCTTGATCTTCACGTAGTTGTCGAAGATGTGCTGGCCGAGCGCCCGCCGTGCAAGCTCGGAGGTGGCCAGCTCGTCGATCGCCTCGCCGAGGGTCTCCGGCAGCGCGACGATGCCGCGCTCGCGCCGGTCCTCGGCCGTCAGGTTGTAGAGGTTCTGCTCCATCGGAGCCGGCAGCTCGTAGCCCTTCTCGATCCCCTCGAGGCCCGCGTGGAGCAGCGCCGCGAAGGTCAGGTACGGGTTGCAGGCCGGGTCGGGGCAGCGGATCTCCGCCCGGGTCGCCTGCTCCTTGCCCGGCTTGTAGAGCGGGATCCGGATCAGCGCCGAGCGGTTCCGGCGCGACCAGGCGACGTAGACCGGCGCCTCGTAGCCCGGCACGAGCCGCTTGTAGGAGTTGACCCACTGCGCGAAGACGGCCGAGATCTCGCGGGCGTGCTGCAGCTGCCCGGCGATGAAGGCCTTGCCGACCTCGGAGAGGCCGAACTCGTCGTCGCCGTCGAAGAAGGCGTTCCTGCCGCCGTTGAAGAGCGACATGTGCGTGTGCATGCCCGAGCCGTTCTCGCCGAAGAGGGGCTTCGGCATGAACGTGGCGTGGTAGCCGGCCTTCTTCGCGACCTCCTTCACCACGAGGCGATAGGTGATCGTGTGGTCGGCCATGTCGAGCGCGTTCGCGTAGCGCATGTCGATCTCGTGCTGCGACGGCCCGACCTCGTGGTGGACGTACTCGATCGGGATGCCCATCGACTCGAGCGCCGTGATCGTCTCGTTGCGGAGCTCCCAGGCCGCGTCGAGCGCGGTCATCGCGAAGTAGCCGCCCTCGTCGAGCGTCTCCGTGCCCTGGTCGTCCTTGAAGAGGAAGTACTCGAGCTCGGGGCCGACGTTGAAGGTGTCGAAGCCCATCGCGTTCATCCGCTCGATCGCGAGCTTCAGGATGTAGCGCGGGTCGCCGTCGTACGGCTCGCCGTCCGGCGTGACGACGTCGCAGATCATCCGCGCGACCTTCACGTCGCCGTTCGGCATCAGCTGGAACGTCTTCGGGTCCGGGATGGCGACCATGTCGGACTCCTCGATCGAGTTGAAGCCCGTGATCGACGATCCGTCGAAGCCCATCCCGTCGTCGAGCGCGTCCTCGAGCTCGGCGGGAGTGATCGAGAAGCTCTTCAGATGCCCCTCGAGGTCGGTGAACCAGAGGTGGATGAAGCGGACCTGCTCCTCCTCGATCCGGCGGAGGACCTCCCGCCTCGCCGCCGGATCGCTCGTCGCCCTCCCGGCGTCCTTCTCGTGCTCGACCATGGTCATACGCGCCTCCTTAAACGAAAAGAGCCCCGGGCATCTCGCCCGAGGCCACGTCGCCTCAACAGCTGTTCGAACGATAGCGCAGCCGCTGGACGCCCTCTAGCCCCAGGTGGGCAGGACCAGCGAGAAGACCAGGCCGATCCCGGCCAGCAGGGCGAGGCCGAAGGCGAGGCCGAGCCGGGGGCCTGCGCGCCGCCAACCGACCGCGAGCGCCACGGGGACGGCCAGGAGGGCTAGCGCGACCAGCGCAAGGAACCGCGTCGGAATCGCCCGATCGGTCAGCACGTCGACGGCCGAGACGCGGACGGTGCCGCAGCTCCACCCCGGACCGTCCGAGGCCCAGTCGAATTCGGGCTCGACCCCTGGAGCGCACCGGTTCGCCGCGCCGTCGTGCGCCTCGTCCAGGAGCGCCCACGCGGGCGCGGTCCACGCGAGCACGACCGCGACGGCCAGAAGAACGAGGCGCCGCGTCGAGGGCCGGGCCGCTACGCGAACGCCGTCAGGTACGGGTGCCACCCGTCAGGGATGCGCGGCGCTGCAAGGGTCACGAAGAGCGCGGGCGCCGGGGCGCGGGGCGGGCGCGGCAGGTTCATCCCGACCTCGGAAAGCGTCCGGTTGCCCTTGCGGAGGTTGCACGGCGCGCACGAGGTGACGACGTTCTCCCACGTCGAGTCGCCTCCTCGGCTGCGCGGGACGACGTGGTCGAGCGTCAGCTTCCCGCCTTCGGTGCCGCAGTACTGGCAGCGCCAGGCGTCGCGCGCGAAGAGTGCCCGGCGCGAGATCTTCCGCTGGTACGACTTCGGCACGCGGACGTACGAGACGAGCCGGATCACGTGCGGCCAGACGAAGTTCTCGGCCGCCGACCGGAGCGGCTTGGCGAGGTGCTCGACGACCTCCGCCTTGCCCTTGAAGACCAGCACGTGGGCGCGCCTGACCGTGCAGACGTTCAGCGGCTCGTAGCTGGCGTTCAGGACGAGAACGTCGGCCATTCCAGGCGAAATCGTACCCAGGGAAAGCGCCGCCATGAAACCCCAACCCGCATGAGCGCTAGGACGGGACCGCCATCGCCCGCTCGACCGCCTCCTGCTCCTCCGGCGAGAGCGCGACGGGCGCGCGCCCGCGGTCCAGCTCCTTGACGTAGATGCGCGCGTAGTCGCGGCCCTGAATGGCGCTTACGACGACGCCCGAGCGGGCCGCGTCCAGGAACGCCAGCGACGCCGACTGGTGCCCGCCCGCGTCCTCATACGCGTCGTAGCGCACGATCGAGGTGTGCGAGAGGCACCCGTCGATCCGCTTGTCCACGCGCGCGAGCGCGAGCGCCACCTCGTCGACGGCGCGGTGGACGTCGTCGATGCGTGTCTGGAGCGAGACGGCGAAGTCGACCAGATCGTCCTTGCCGCTCCCGAGCAGGACCGTCTGCGCCTTCCGGATCCGCCGCAGGGTCAAGTAGAAGGCCAGCGCGAGCGCCAGCGCGAGAAGCGCGGCCGCTGCCGCGGCGACGGCTAGAGCTGCGACGAGCGTCTCCGACACGGTCCTACGAGATCGTGAAGAAGCAGATGTACTCCGCGGTGTTGTTGGCCTTGTTCGACTCGCCCTGAACCGGCTCGACCGTCACCTTGACGACCGTCCGGCTCGCGAACTCGACCGCGCCGATGTCGCTGAAGGTGACCGTCTTCGTCTCGCCCGGGTTGATCACCTGGATCGTCTCTTCCTTGCGGATCGGCTGCGGGCTCTGCTGGATCGTGAGGGAGACCTTGACCTGCGTCTCCTGGCTCTCGCCCGAGTTCTCGACGTTCACGTCGAAGGCCAGGTCGTCGGAGACCTTGCAGGTGTTCTCCTCGCTCGGCGTCAGCTGCTGGTCGCCGGGCTGGATCGCGACGCTCGAGATCTTGTTTCCGCGCAGGCCGCCGGCCTCGCCGGGCGGCTGGGTGATCCGCTGGATGATCTGCGTCCACGACGTCGGGCTCGCAAGGTCGGCGTTCGAGACGAAGTCCGAGTCGGGCACGGCCACACCGGTCACGCCCTGTTGCTCCATGACCTCCTGGGCCAGGGCCTTGAAGAGGTCCTCGTAGACGACGTCGCTCGCGACCAGCCGGTCCGACTGCGCCGCGAGCAGGCCGCCGGCCTGCTGCGCCTCGTTGCCCTCGGTGCCGCTGACCTGGGAGAACGCGCGCGCCAGGCCGTTCAGGCCGCTGACGCGAAGCTGGAGCGACTCGACCAGGCTCTCCTGCTGCTCGCGCAACGGGCCGGGAGCGTCGAGGCCCTCGGCGCGCCGGACGGTCTGGCTCTGCCGCTCGCGGAGCGCGTCGAGCTGCGTCTGGAGATCCTCGAGCTGGACGCCCGAGGAGAAGAGCAGCTCGTTCAGCTCACGGCCGATCGCGGCCGAGTCGGCGGTGACGCCGGCGACGCCCTCCATGTAGTCCTCGTAGTGCGCCTTCTTCGCGTCGGCGCGACACGCGTTCACCCAGAGGACGAGGACGACGACGAGCAGGATCGCGCCGACGATCAGCGCCGCGCGGCGCAGAATCGGCGAGCCGGGCCCGCCGGGCGGGCGCTTGGGCAGCCGGGGACGGGTCCGCGGCTGTCGCTCTCGGCTCTCCTCGACCGTGGGCGAATCGTCGAAGAAGTCGAAGTCGAGGCCGTCGTCGGTGTCGGTTCGATCGTGTTCGAACACGGCGAAAGGGGGCCGGAAACCGCGCAAGCGTACCAGTCGGACCTGCCGTCCCTGCTCGGGTGCAGGACTTCCCGCACCCGCGGCCAAGGTGGGTTGCGTGCGCGACGCGGCCGTCCGGCAGCGCCGTTCCGACGAGGACGCGGCGACCGCCCTGATCTCCGGGCGCTACCGCCCGCTGCGCCCGCTGGGGAGCGGCGGGTCTGGCTCGGTCTGGCTCGCCCGCGACGAGCAGGAGGGCCGCGACGTCGCCCTGAAGGTCGTCCGGTGCGAGGGAAAGGCCGGCTCGCGGGCCGAGCGCGAGGTCGAGGCGGCGGGCCGCCTGCGGCACCCGAGCTGTCTGCGGGCGCTCGCGATCGACCGCGACGACGAGCACGTCTACGTCGCGTACGAGTACGTCCGCGGCCACACGCTCCGCCAGGCGCTCGTCCACGGCGCGCTCGACGACGCCGACGCGGTGGAGGCCGCCGCGCAGATCCTCGAGGGGCTCGCGCACGCCCACGGGAAGGGGATCGTCCATCGCGACGTCAAGCCGGCGAACGTGATGGTGACCGACTCGGAGGAGCTCGAGATCCGGCTGCTCGACTTCGGGCTCGCCCGCGTGGAGGAGGCGGACACGCTGACCGCGCACGGCGACGTGCCGGGCACGCTCTCGTACGTCTCGCCCGAGCGCCTCGACGGCAGCTCGGGTACCCCAGCGGCCGACGTCTGGTCGACCGGGGTCGTGCTTTGGGAGTCGCTCGCGGGCCAGCACCCGTTCACCGCGGCCTCACCCGTCGAGACCGTCCGCCGCATCCGCGTGGGAGCGGAGCCGCTCGCGCGCCTGCGGCCCGACCTCCCGACCGAGCTCTGCGCCCTCGTCGACCGGATGCTGGACGAGGACCCGCGACGACGCCCGAGCGCGAAGCGCCTTCCGAACGCGCTCCGCGACGCATTCGAGGCGCGCAGCCGCCGCCCGCGTCCGGCGACTTCGCTCGCCTCCGTACGCGAGCGCGCCGCTCCACGCCGGGCTCTCGGCGGCGTTCGCAGCCGCGGCGATGCTCGTCCTGCCCTTCTTCCCGACCGGCTGGCCGCTCGTGCTCGGCGCCCTCGCCGGCGTCGCCGCGCTCCGCTCTCCGCGTACGGGCCTCGCGCTGGCGCTCGCCGCGCCGATCCTGCCGCTCGGAAACGTGGCGCTCGGGCTCGCGATCGCGTGGACACTGCTCGCGGCCGGGTGGCTCGCCCTCTTCTGGCAGAAGCCGACGAGCGCGTTCGTGTTCCTCGCGGGGCCGGCGCTCGCGCCGCTCGGGCTCATCGGTGCCGTCCCGCTCGCAGCCGAACGGGTCGGGGACCGCGCACGCGCCGCCGTCACCACCGCCGTCGCGGTGATCGCAGCCGGCGCCTTCGCGGCGCTCGCGGGCGGACCGTCCCTGCTCGGAAACGGCCTCGACGGGCCGCTCGACCTCGGCGAGACGACCCGCCCGAACGAGGCGGCGCGTGTCGTCGCGGGCGCGCTCGCGGGCCATCCGGGCCTGCTCGTCCTCGCCGCCGTGTGCGCCGCGGCCACGCTCGGGCTCGAGCCGGCGCGCCGCTACGGCCTGTGGGGCGTCGCCGGCTGGGGATCGGCGTTCCTCGCGGCCGCGATCCTGCTTCCGGACGCGGCCGGAGGGGACGCGCGGGCGCTCCTGGTGGCGCCCGGGATCTGGGCAGCAACGCTCTGGCTGGGCGCCGAGGCGTTTCGGAACCGTCGTTAGACTGCCCCGGCCTCGGGCACAATCCCGGGAGCCATGGGCGTCCTGCGCAGCATCGAGCATCGGATCGAGTCCCTCGTCGAGGGGGCATTCGGCCGCGCCTTCCGCTCCCACGTACAGCCCGTCGAGCTGGCGCGGAAGCTGGCGAAGGAGATGGACGAGCACAAGACCGTCTCGGTCTCGCGCGTCTACGTCCCGAACGAGTACGTCCTCTACCTCGCGCCGCAGGACCGCGAGCAGCTGCCGCCCGAGGACGAGCTTGTGACGGAGCTCGCGGACTACCTCTCGGAGCATGCGCGCCGCGAGGGCTACGCGCTCGTCTCGACGCCGCGCGTCCTGCTCGAGGAGGACGACGACCTCGCGGTGGGCGAGTTCGGGATCGCGACCCGGATGGTGCAGCCGAAGCGGGCTGCTCCGTCCGCACCCGCTGCCCCGGCGGCCCCCGGCGCCTCCTGCGCCGGGCCCGCCCGCGCCTGACGTCGAGCCCGCGCCGGCGCTCGGGGCGACGAAGATCTTCCGTCCGGCGGAGACGGCGGCCGTGTCGGCCGCCGACGCGGACGAGCTCGGCCTCGCGCACGAGCCGGCCGTGCTCGTGGTGAACGGCAAGCGCCATTCGCTGAGCGCCGAGAGGCCGCTCGTGATCGGACGCTCCCGCGAGGCGGACATCACGGTCGAGGACGCCAACGTCTCACGACGCCACGCCGAGATCCGGCGCGACGACGGCGCGTACTGGATCGTCGACCTCGGCTCCACGAACGGCGTCGAGGTGAACGGCCGGAAAGTCGACCGGGCGAAGCTCTCGCACTCGGACACGGTCGTCGTCGGGCGCACCGACCTCGTGTTCGAGAACCCGAGCGCCTAGTTTCCGCGTGGAGCCCGTCCTCCTCGCACTCAAGGCCGCGTTCCTCGTCCTGCTGTACCTGTTCATCTGGCGGGTGATCAGGGCTGCCTCGCGCGACCTCCGGGTCCGGTCCGCGCCGCAGGAGAGCTTCGTGATGGCGCCCGCCCAGGCTCGCGCGATCACCGGCGACGGCGAACCCGCGGGCGGGCCGTCCAGGCTGACCGTCCTCTCCAGCCCGTCGCTCCAGAAAGGCTCCGGCCTCGAGGTCGGGCCGGTGCCGATCACGCTCGGCCGCGCCGACGACAACTCTTCGCCGCTGCCGAAGGACGACTACGCATCCGGCCACCACGCGCGGGTCGAGTCCGCGCGCGACGGAGTCTGGATCGTCGACCTCGCCTCGACGAACGGCACGTTCGTGAACGGCGACAAGCTGGCTGGGCGGCGGCGCCTGAAGAACGGCGACGTCGTGCGGGTCGGGCAAACGGAGCTCCGCCTCGAGCGATGAGGATCGGCGAACGAGCGGGCCTGAGCGACCCCGGCCGCCGCCGGCGCCGGAACGAGGACTCGTTCGTCGTCGAGCCGCCCCTCTTCGTCGTCGCCGACGGGATGGGCGGGGCGCAGGCGGGCGAGGTCGCCTCGCGGCTCGCGGCCTCGGCCTTCCGCGAGTTCCACGAGGCCGACGACCTCGAGGCCGCCGAGCGCGTGACCGCGATCGTCCAGGAGGCGAACCGGCGGATCTACGACCGCGCGAGCGAGGACCGGAGCGCGAGCGGCATGGGGACGACCGTCACGGCGGCGCTCGTCGAAGAGGGCCGCATCACGATCGGGCACGTCGGCGACTCTCGGGCGTACCGGATCCGGAACGGCGAGCTCGAGCAGCTGACCGACGACCACTCGCTCGTGGCCGACCTCGTCCGCGGCGGGCGCCTGAGCCCCGAGGAGGCCGACACGCACCCGCAGCGCTCCGTCATCACGCGGGCGCTCGGCACCGACCGCGAGGTCGACGTGGACACGTTCACGGTCGACGCGGAGGCCGGCGACGTGTTCCTGCTCTGCTCGGACGGGCTCACGTCGATGGTCGCCGACGAGGAGATCCTGCGGATCGTCTCCGAGTCGCCGTCCCTCGACGGCGCGGCGGCAGAGCTGGTGAAGGCCGCCAACCGCAGCGGCGGCGAGGACAACATCACCGTCGTCCTCTTCCGGGTCGACGGTGCGGTCGAGGAAACGGCCGTCATGGAGACCGACGGAATGGGCGACACGGACGAGCTCGAGGACACGCTCGCGGGCATCGCGGCGCTGCCCGAGACGCCCGAGCCCGACCAGGACGACTGGGGACCCGCACCCGAGGCCGACGAGGGGCCGGAGGAGACACGCGTCGTCCCGCAGCCGCTGACCGTCCCGAAGCGGCGCTCGGCGCCGCGCCGCAACCGGCGCCTCTTCGTCGCCCTCGCGTCGCTCGGGTTCGCCGCACTGATCCTGCTCGTCGCGTTCTGGGGCCTCGCGAACGCACACTTCGTCGGCGCCGAGGAGGACGGCCACGTCGCCGTGTACCAGGGCCTCCCCTACGACCTCGGCGGGGGCGTGAGGCTCTACCGCGTCCGCTACGTCTCGACGCTCGAGGCGGCGCAGCTCTCGGCCGAGGAGCGCGCCGAGCTCTTCGACCACGACCTGATGGGCTTCGGCGCCGCGCGCGACCGGATCGCGCCCTACGAGGACGAGGCCGGCCCATGACGCTTCGCAACCGCGAGCTCCTGAACCTGCTCGCCGTCGGCCTGCTGACGACGATCGGGTTCGCGGCCGTCTACATCGCGAGCCAGGACGTCCCCGAGTTCGACGCGACCTCCCTCACGTACGCGGCGTTCTTCCTCGCGCTCTTCGTCGCCGCGCACTTCGTGCTGCGGATCACCCTGCCGTTCGCGGACCCGTACCTCTTGCCGATCGGCGGGCTCCTGACGGCGATCGGCCTGACGATGATCTACCGGATCAAGCCCGATCTGGCCTTCCGCCAGGGCGTCTGGGTCGTGATCGGCGTCGGCTTCTTCGCCGCCACCTGCCTCTTCCTGCGGGACTACCGCGTGCTCGACCGCTACAAGTACCTCTGCGGGATCGGGGCGATCGCGCTCCTCTGCCTCCCGGCGCTGCCGGTCTTCGGGCAGGAGATCAACGGCGCGCGACTCTGGGTGCACATCGGCACGGTCTCGTTCCAGCCGGGCGAGTTCGCCAAGGTGCTGCTCGTCGTCTTCCTGGCCGGCTACCTGCGGGACAACCGGGAGATGCTCTCGATGGGCCACGGACGGCTCGGGCTGCCGTCGGCGAAGCACTTCGGGCCGCTGCTCCTGATCTGGGGCGGCGCGATGCTCGTCCTCTTCCAGACGAACGACCTCGGCGGCGGCCTGCTGCTCTTCTCGATCTTCCTCGCGATGCTCTACGTCGCGACCGGCCGCTGGCCGTACGTCGCCGTCGGGCTCGGGCTCTTCGCGGCCGGCGCCTGGGCGCTCTACCACGTCGTCCCGCGCGTCGAGGAGCGCGTCGCGATCTGGCTGCATCCCTGGGACGACCCGGAGGCCGCCGGCTACCAGCTCGTCCAGTCGATCTACTCGATCGCGGCGGGCGGGATCTTCGGCACCGGCCTCGGCGAGGGCGTCCTCGTGCGGCCCGACGGCGGGACGTACATCCCGTTCCTCGAGACGGACTTCATCTACTCCGCGATCGCCCAGGAGCTCGGGCTCGCAGGCGCGGCGGCGCTGATCCTCCTCTACTTCGTCTTCGTCTACCGCGGCCTGCGGATCGCGATGAGCGCCGAAGACGGGTTCTCGAAGCTCCTCGCCGCCGGCCTCACGGCGACGATCGGGATCCAGGCGTTCATCATCGTCGGCGGCGTCAGCGGCCTGATCCCGCTGACCGGGATCACGCTCCCGTTCGTCTCCTACGGCGGCTCGAGCATCGTCGCCAACTTCCTCCTGCTCGCGCTCCTGCTCATGGTCTCGAACCACGTGAACGAGGCGGCCGAGCGTGAATAACCAGATCCGCCGCCTCTTCTTCGTCTTCGCGTTCCTCTTCGTCGCGCTGATCGGCATGTCGTCGTACTGGCTCTGGCGCGCGCCGGAGCTCGAGGCGCGGCAGGGGAACCCGAACCAGGTCGTCCGCCAGCTGACGATCGACCGCGGGAAGATCTTCAGCGCCGACGGCGTCGTCCTCGCCACGAACCGCAAGCGGAAGGTGCAGGGCGAGACGTGGTACCTGCGCCGCTACCCGCAGAACGGGCTCACGGCCCACACGGTCGGCTACTCGACGGTCGAGCGCTCCCGCACCGGGCTCGAGGAGTCGCTGAACGACTACCTGACCGGCTCGAACGCCGACCTCTCGACGCTCGTCGACCGCGCGGCCGACGCCCTGCGCGGGATCACGCGGCGCGGCAACGACGTCCACACGACGCTGATCGCGCGCGCCCAGCGGGTCGCGATGCAGCAGCTCGCGGGCAAGTGCGGCTCGGTCGTCGCGCTCGAGCCCTCGACCGGGAAGGTCGCTCGTCATGGCCTCCACCCCGACCTACGACCCGAACCTCGTCGAGCGCAACTTCGGCCGGATCATCCGCGCGAGCCGGCCCGTGCGAGCCGTCGTCGCCGCTTCTGAACCGCGCGACCCAGGGCCTGCCGTCGCCCGTGTTCGTCCCCGGCTCGACCTTCAAGGTCGTGACCGCGGCGGCCGCGCTCGACTCCGGCAAGTTCACGCCCGAGAGCACGTTCGACGACCCCGGCTACTGCATCGAGTACGGCAAGCGGGTCTTCAACTACGCCGACCAGTCGGGCCCGGAGTCGTTCGGACGCGTCGACTTCGCGACGGCCGTCGAGCACTCGATCAACTCCGTCTTCTGCGAGCTGGGCAAGCAGCTCGGCGCGCGCACGGTCCTCGACTACGCGAAGAAGTTCGGCTTCTACGAGAAGCCGCCGCTCGAGACGCCGGCGGACGAGCGGACGCCGAGCGGCCTCTGGAACCGCGGGCGGCTCTTCGACCCGAAGGACCCGAACGCGGTCGACCCCGGCCGGCTCGCGTTCGGCCAGGAGCGGCTCCTCGTCACGCCGCTCCAGATGGCGATGGTGGTCGGGACGATCGCGAACGGCGGCGTCCTGATGGAGCCGCACGTGGTCGACCGGATCGTCAGCCCCGACGGAGACGTCGTGCAGCGGACGCGCCCGGACGAGCTGCGCCGCGTCGTCAAGGAGTCCACGGCGGCCGAGCTCACGCCCATGATGGTGCAGGTCGTGGAGTCGGGCACGGGCACGGCGGCCCAGATCGAAGGCATCCAGGTGGCCGGGAAGACGGGCACGGCGGAGACGGGCGTGCCGGGGCGGAACGACACGGGCTTCATCGCGTTCGCGCCGGCCGACGGTGCCAAGTATCGCGATCGCCGTCTACCTCCAGGATCAGAGCGGCACCGGCGGTGCGACCGCGGCGCCGATCGCCAAGGCCGTGCTGGAAACGCTCCTCGGGAGAAATCCCTAGCCTTTACCACTTCGACATGGCCGTCACCGACACCCTCATCGGCACGCTCTTCGACGGGCGCTACCGCATCCTCCGCAAGCTCGGCTCGGGCGGAATGGCGAACGTCTACCTGGCCGAGGACGAGGATCTCGGCCGCCGCGTCGCGATCAAGATCCTGAACGACCGCTACGCGAACGACGAGGCCTTCACGGAGCGCTTCCGGCGCGAGGCCAAGTCGGCGGCGGCGCTCTCGCACCCGAACATCGTGTCGATCTACGACCGGGGCCAGGCCGAGGGCCGCCCGTACATCGCGATGGAGGTGATCGAGGGCCGGTCGCTCAAGGAGCTGATCGTGAACAGCGGCCCGCTCCCGATCGGCGAGGCGGTCGAGTACGCGAAGCAGATCCTCAGCGCGCTCCGGTTCGCGCACCGGCACGGGATCATCCACCGCGACATCAAGCCGCACAACATCCTGCTCGGCAACGAGAACCGGCTGAAGGTGACCGACTTCGGGATCGCCCGCTACGGCCCGTCGCAGATGACCGAGGTCGGCTCGATCATGGGCACCGCGCAGTACCTCTCGCCGGAGCAGGCCCGCGGCGCTCCGGTGACCGCCTCGTCCGACCTCTACTCGGCCGGCATCGTCCTCTACGAGATGCTGACCGGCAAGACGCCGTTCACGGGCGAGACGCCGATCGAGATCGCGATGAAGCACCTGAACGAGCCGCCGCGGCCGCCGTCGGAGCTGCGCCCGGAGATCTCGCCCGAGCTCGACCAGATCGTGCTCCGCTCGCTCGCGAAGGACCCGAACGAGCGCTACGAGACCGCGGACGAGTTCAGCGCCGACCTCGACCGCGTCGAGGCGGGCCTGCCCGTCTCGCCCGAGACGACCGCCGCAGCGACCGCCGTCCTTACCGGCATGGCCGTCGACCGATGCGACCCAGGTCATGGCGCCGGACGCGCGCACGCGGGTGCTCCCGCCGACCGCGGCTCCGCCGGGACGGCCGCCCGGCTACCCGCCGGACTACGGCTACCGCCCGCCCAAGAAGCGGCGCCGCTGGGTGCCGTGGCTGCTCGTCCTCCTCTTCGCCGGCCTCGCGATCGCTGCCGGCTGGTACGTCTACTCCCGCGTCCAGGACGAGCTTCAGGACGCGAAGCCCGTCGCCGTCCCGCCCGTCGTCGGCCTGACGGAGGAGCTGGCGACCGAGCAGCTCGAGCGGCTCGAGTTCGAGGTGGCAGTCAAGCGCGGCGCGAGCACCGAGCAGCCCGCGGGCACCGTCTACGACCAGGATCCCGGCGACGGCACGAGGCTCGCGAAGGGTGAGACGGTCACGATCTTCGTCTCGACCGGATTCCCGCAAACCGACGTGCCATCGGTCGTCGGCCTCCCCTACGCGGCCGCGCTCAACGCGGTCCAGGAGGCGGGCCTGAAGGCGAGACGCGGTGCTGGTGTTCTCCGAGCGACCCGTCGGCGAGGTCGTGCGCCAGGACCCGAAGGCCGGCGAGAGCGTGCGCGAGGGGTCGACCGTGACGCTCCGGGTCTCCAAGGGAACGGAGAACGTCGCCGTGCCCGACGTCCTGCTCCAGGACCGGGCGAGCGCCGAGGCAGAGCTGCGCGCGGCCGACTTCGAAGTCTCCGTCAGCGAGGCGCCCGAGCGACACGGTCGAGGAGGGCCTCGTCTCCGACCAGACCCCCGATCCGGGCGCGCAGGCGGCGAAGGGCTCGACGGTCTCGATCGTGATCTCGACCGGGCCGTCGGCGGTCACGGTCCCGAACGTCCGCGGCCAGGACCGCGAGAGCGCCGAGGCGCAGCTCCAGAGCCGCGGCTTCGAGGTCGACGTCCAGGAAGAGGAGACCGAGGATCCGACGATGGAGAACCGGGTCGTGCGCCAGGATCCGGCCGGCGGCGTCAAGGCCGAGCCCGGCAGCACCGTGACGATCTGGGTCGGCCGCTTCGTGCCGCCCTCGGCGAAGAAGCACAAGGGCCCGAACTCAGGCCCGGGCCGCAAGCCGTAGTGGCCAAGGTGCGCGTCGCCGTGCTCGCGGGCGGCCGTTCGTCGGAGCACGACATCTCGCTCGCCTCCGCGCGTTCGGTCGCGGAGGGCCTCGATCGCTCCCGCTACGAGGTCCGCGAGATCGAGATCAGTCGCGACGGCTCGACCTGGGCGCTCGGCGAAGGGTCGCAGGCCGAGCTGCCGCCGGGCGCCGCGCTCGAGGCCGGCCTCCCGATCCCGTCCGGCGACCGCTCGCCCTGAGCTGCTCGGCGGCGTCGACGTCGTCTTCCCCGTCCTGCACGGCCCGTTCGGCGAGGACGGTACCGTCCAGGGGCTGCTCGAGCTGGCCGACGTCGCGTACGTCGGAGCGGGCGTGACCGCCTCGGCGCTCAGCATGGACAAGGACCTCTTCAAGTCCGTCATGCGCGACAAGAACGTCCCGGTCGTCCGCAGCCTGACCGTCCGGCGCGGCGACCGCGAGCGGGTCGAAAACCCGTTCGGCTACCCGGTGGTCGTGAAGCCGGCGCGGCTCGGCTCGAGCGTCGGCATCTCGATCGTCCGCGAGGAGGGCGAGCTCGGCCGCCGCGATCGACCTCGCGTTCGACCACGACGAGAAGATCCTGCTCGAGGAGCACGTGAGCGGGGTCGAGGTCGAGTGCGGGGTGCTCGGCAACGAGGAGCCGGTCGCCTCGCTCGTGGGCGAGATCGTCCCGCTCGCGAGCGACTGGTACGACTACGAGGCGAAGTACGCCGACGGCGGGATGGAGCTCGTCGTCCCCGCGCGGATCTCCGACGAGGCGACGCGCCGCGTCCAAGAGCTCGCCGTCGCGTCGTTCGTGGCCGCCGACTGCGAGGGCATGGCGCGGGTGGACTTCTTCGTCCGCGACGACGGCGAGGTGCTCGTGAACGAGCTGAACACGATCCCGGGTTTCACCGCGACGAGCGTCTACGCGAAGCTCTTCGAGGCGTCCGGGATCCCGTACGGCGAGCTGCTCGACCGCCTCGTCGAGCTCGCGCTCGAGCGGCGCGACCGCCGGCGCGGGCTGCGCTTCTAGCCGGCGCGCACCTCGTTCAGGTGCGCGGAGCCGTCGAGCGCGGTGATCCAGACGACGTAGTAGCGGAACGACCGGCCGCCCGTGTCGAGCTCGATCGTCGTCCGCTCGCCGATCGTCGTGTCCTCGCGAGACATCCTCGAACGGCCCGCCCGAGCGATTGCCCGCCTGGATCCGCGCCGTGAACCCGGGCTCGTCGGTCACGATCGTGACGCCGCCGAGGTCCACGCGGCTGCCGGCGTCGAGGACGATCCCGACGCCGTCCTTCAGGGAGTCGAAGTCCCCGTAGGTCTCGGTCGTCCAGGAGGTGGTCGGGTTGCCGTCGGTCGCCTGGGCGACCCGCTCGGGGTGCTCGCTGCCGTCGCCCTGCGGATCCCAGTCGCGCGACGCGCGCAGGTCGACCGACGAGGTCGGCGCCGCGTCGTCGCCGCCCGCCGGGTCGATCCGTCCGGTCGCGAGCGCCCACACGCCGACGATGCCGGCGGCGAGCACCGCCAGCCCCGCGAGGAGCTGCCACGGGATCCCGCGGCCGCGGCCCGTCCGCTCCGGCTCCGCGCGCGGCGGAGGCGGCGGGATCGCCGCCGTGAGCGCGGCCGGGTCGTCCGGCTCGACGCCCGACTCGGCGAGGCACTCGTCGATCTCGCCAATCAGGTCCTGGAGGGACGGGAACCGGTCCTCGGGCCGCTTGGCCATCGCGCGCCGGACGAGCTCGTCCACGCGCGGCGAGACCTCGGGCCGCCGCGTCCGCACGCTCGGCACGGGGTCGTGCACGTGCTTGAGCGCGACCGTGACCATCCCGTCCCCGTCGTAGGGCACCTCGCCGGTGAGGAGCTCGAAGAGGAGGACGCCGAGCGAGTACTGGTCGGAGCGGTCGTCCACCTCCTTGCCCGTGGCCTGCTCGGGCGAGAGGTAGTCGCTCGTGCCCATGATCGTCCCGGACTGCGTGATCGTCCCGTCCTCCTGCTCGATCAGCCGAGCGATGCCGAAGTCGGTCACCTTCGCGGTGCCGAGCGGGTCGACGAGGACGTTCTGCGGCTTGACGTCGCGGTGGACGACGCCGTGGGCGTGCGCGTACTCGAGGCCGCGCGCGGCCTGGCGCGCGAAGCCGAGCGCCTCCTCGACCGGAAGCGCGCGCTGCTCGGCCAGGAGCTCCTTCAGGTTCTGCCCGCGGACGAGCTCGAAGACGATGAACTCGTGGCCCTCGACCTGGCCGCGGTCGATGACCGTGACGAGGTTCGGGTGCGACAGCTGCGCGATCGCGCGGGCCTCGCGGCGGAAGCGCTCGACGTGCTCGGGGTCCTCCGAGAGCGCCTGGTTCAGGATCTTGAGCGCCACGTCGCGCTCGAGCACGCGGTCGTGCGCGCGGTAGACGCTCGACATGCCGCCGCGACCGAGGACCTCCTCGATCGCGTAGCGGCCGCCGACGACGTCGCCCTCCTGCATGCGGGGACTACGTGGTCGAGGCGGCTGAATCCACGTGCGCGTGACGCGAGCCCGTCGCCTCGGCGAAGGCCTCCTCCCACGCACCGAGGGCCTCGTCGAGCTGCTCGTCCGTGACGACGAGCGGCGCGAGCACCCGGATGCAGTTGCCGTACAGCCCCGCCTTGAGGAGCAGGAGCCCGCGCGCGGACGCTGCTTCGACGACGGCGGTCGCGAGGTCGGCGTCCGGCTCGCTTCGTGTCGCGGTCCTTGACCAGCTCGACCGCGAGCATGGCGCCGAGCCCGCGGACGTCGCCGACGCAGTCGAAGCGCTCGCGCCACGACTCCATCCGCTGCCGGATCGTCTCGCCGATCCCGTTCGCCCGCTCGACGAGATGCTCCTCGTCGATCACGTCGAGCACTGCGTGCGCGGCTGCGATCGAGACCGGGTTGCCGACGTACGTGCCGCCGATCGCGCTGTCGCCGGGCGCGTCCATGATCTCGGCCCGGCCGATCACGCCCGAGAGCGGGTAGCCGGCCGCGACGGACTTGGCGACCGTCATCAGGTCCGGCTCGATCCCGAACTGCTCGATCGCGAACATCGTCCCGGTACGGCCGAAGCCGGTCTGCACCTCGTCGACGATCAGCACGATCCCGTGCTCGGAGGCGATCTCGCGCACGCCCTGGACGAACTCCTTCGGCGGCGCGATGAAGCCGCTCTCGCCCTGCACCGGCTCGAAGATGATCGCCGCGACCTCCTCGGCGGCGACGCGCGTCTTGAACGCGCGGCGCAGCTCGGCCAGCGCGGTCTCCGTGTCCGGCCCGCGGTACGGGTCGGCGAACGAGACGCGGTAGACCTCCGGCGCGAACGGGCCCGAGGCCGGCCTTGTACGGATGCGTCTTCGACGTGAGGCTCATCGCCATGAGCGTCCGGCCGTGGAAGGCGCCGTCGAAGGCGATCACGGCGGGGCGCTTCGTGTACGACCTGGCGAACTTGACCGCGTTCTCGACCGCCTCGGCGCCCGAGTTGAAGAACCCGGCGCGCACCTCGCCCGAGATGGGAGCCGCGTCGCAGAGGCGCTCGGCCAGCCCGACGTAGTTCTCGTACGGGACGATCGTGTAGTCGGTGTGCGTGAAGAGCGCAGCCTGCTCCTGCGCGGCCTCGACGACCCGCGGGTGCGAGTGGCCGACCGCCAGGCAGCCGATCCCGCCCGTGAAGTCGATGAAGGTGTTCCCGTCGAGGTCGGTGAGGAGCGCGCCGCGCCCCTCCGCGATCACGAGCGGCAGGTAGATCGAGAGCGGCTCCGCGATCGTGCGCGCGTGCCGGTCGAGCACGGCCTTCGACTTCGGGCCGGGAATGATCGGTCTTCAGCTGGATGGAGGTCATGGTCGCCATGGCGCGCATCGTAATTGGTTGCGGAAGGGTCGAGGACGGGGCAAGCCCCGCCCCTACAATGCGCCGATGGTTCTCTCCGACCGCACGATCAGGCAGCTGCTCGAGGACGGGCGGATCGGGATCGACCCGTACGACGACGAGCTCCTGCAGCCCTCCAGCGTGGACGTGCGCGTCGACCGCTTCTTCCGGGTCTTCCGCAACTCGCGCTACCCGTTCATCGACGTCAAGGAGCCGATGGAGGACCTGACCGAGCTCGTCGAGGTGGGCGACGACGAGCAGCCGTTCATCCTCCACCCGGGCGAGTTCGTGCTCGGCTCGACGCTCGAGCGGATCACGCTGCCCGACGACCTCGTCGCGCGGCTCGAGGGCAAGAGCTCGCTCGGGTCGCCTCGGCCTCCTCATCCACTCGACTGCCGGGTTCATCGACCCCGGCTGGGACGGGCACGTGACGCTCGAGCTCTCCAACGTCGCGAACCTCCCGATCACGATCTACGTCGGGATGAAGATCGGCCAGCTCTCGTTCGTGCAGCTGACCGAGCCGGCCGAGAGCCCGTACGGAAGCGCCGCGATCGGCTCGAAGTACCAGGGCCAGTCCGGCCCGACGCCCAGCCGCTACTGGCAGAACTTCGCGGACGCGCCCGCGCGGCGATGAAGGTTGTCGTCACGGGGGGCACGGGGTTCGTCGGCCCCCGGGTCGTGCACGCGATCCGGGCCGAGGACCACGACGTGCGCGCGCTCGTCCGCGACCCGGGCTCGAAGGAGGCGAAGACCCTCGCCGCGTGGGGCGTGGAGCTCGTCCCCGGGAACATGGCCGACGCGGACTGCGTTCGGCGCGCGGTCGAGGGCGTCGACGCCGTCGTCCACCTCGTGGCGATCCTCGGCCAGAAGCGCGAGGCGTACGAGCGGATCATGATCGGCGGCACGCGCACGCTCCTCGACGCGGCGAAGGAGCAGGGCGTCCGGCGGTTCGTCCTCATGAGCGCGCTCGGCGTGAACGAGGAGACCAAGGACAAGCTCAACTACGCGTGGGCCAAGTGGGAGCAGGAGCAGATGGCCGCCGCGTCAGGGCTCCCCTTCGTCGTCTTCCGCCCGAGCTTCGTCTTCGGGCGGGACGGCGGGACGCTGCCCGGTGTTCGCGTCGCAGGTGCGCTACCTCCCGGCCGTCCCCGTCGTCGGGACGCGGAAGTTCCAGCCGGTCTGGATCGAGGACCTCGCGGCGGTCTTCGCGCAGGCGCTCACGAACGACGCCGCGGTCGGGCGGACGTTCGACGTCGTCGGGCCCGACGCGGTCACGTGGAACGAGTTCATCGCCGCGCTGAAGCGCTACTACGGCAAGCGACGGCTTGTCTTCAAGATGCCGTTCGGCCTCGCGCGCGCCGGCGCCGCCGTGCTGGAGAAGCTGCCGCTGAGCGTCCCGATCAGCCGCGAGGCGCTCGACATGCTCGAGGCGGCCGACCAGACCGCCGACCCGGCGCCGATGGTCGAGACCTTCGGCGTCCGGCCGGTCGGCTTCGAAGAGCAGCTGCGCGCGGCCTGGCCTAGGAGGGATTGGCGAGTCCTCGGCGGCGGCGCGCCTTTCGTCAAGCCAGGCAGCGGGGCCCCGAAGGGCCCCGCGCACTTCCGGTGACTCGCCTTGGATTCGTAGGAGCGCTCGGCCCCCTACGCTGGCTAGGCGATTCCCCTTGGGTCTCGGGGACACGCCCCTACGAGCGAGTACCTCCACTGCCCGTACTGTCAGAAATCAACGTCGGACCACCTCCTTTCCGTGGTTCGCCCATGATACGGAAGCGAGCCGGACGCGCCAGGGTGAATTACGGCGAGTCGAAGAACGGCGGCCCGAGGACGACCGTCAGCTCGAGGCCGCGATCGAGCGGGAGCGTCACGCTCGAGAGCGTCGGATCGGCCTGGCGCGCCGCGCTGTAGGCGCCGAGCGTCTCGACGTGGGAGAGGACGTTGTCCGCGACCACGAGGCCGCCCGGCTCGACCCGACGACGCGCGAGCTCGAAGAGCGCCTCGTAGTCGTCCTTCTCCGCGTCGAGGAAGACGAGGTCGAACACGTCCTCGAGCGAGCTGAGCGTCTCGAACGCGTCGCCCGGCCGCAGCTCCGCCCACTGGTCGAGGCCCGCGTCGGCCACGTTGCGCGTCCACGCCTCGACCTTGGCCGGATCGTGCTCGAGCGAGAGCACGTGGCCGCCGAGCAGCCGCACGCCCGCGCCGAGCCAGATCGACGAGTACCCGCGCGACCCGCCCAGCTCGAGCACTTCGCAGTCGGCCTGCGGCGCGACGAGCGAGAAGAGGAAGCGTCCGGTCGTCGGGGCGACGGCCCGCGAGCGCTCCATCGGGGGCAGCCCGCGCTCGCGCTCCTCCTCGTCCTCGCGCTCGAGCCGCGCGAGCACCTCGCGGACGCGGTCGTCGAGCACTAGGAGCGCGGGTCGGTCGCGACGGCGATCTCGGCCGGCGCGCCCGCCTTCTTCCGCACGACGGTGAAGGCGGGATGCCGCTCGACCACGTCCTCGACCTCCGCGACCTCGTGGCCGGGGACGACCAGGAAGTGGCGGGGGTTCGCCCGGACGGCCTCGTAATCGGAGAGGGTCATGCTCACCGGCGCGGTGCAGGAGGCATCGGCGCACTCGCAGAGGAACTGCGTCTCCGCCGGGACGATCGTGACGTCGCGGATCCGCTCGTTCACCTCACGGAAGACCGCCTCGTTCTTGCCCATCCGTTCCTCGCGCGCACCCATCGCCTGGATGCTAGGGAACTTGTCAGGTGACGTCGACCTTGACCGTGCCGCCCTCGACGCGGACGGGAAACGTGTCCACCGGGATGTACGCGGGCAGCGTCAGCGCACGACCACTGCAGATGTCGAAGGTGGCTCCGTGCCGCGGGCAGATGACGATTCCGCGCTCCGCGTCCCAGTCACCCTCGACGAGCGGCCCATCGTCGTGGGAGCAGCGGTCCTCGATCGCGCAGAGCATCCCGTTGACGTTGTAGACGCCGACCGAGATCTCCCCCGCGTGCACCAGCTTCATCGAGCCGGGCGGGAGCTCCTCGACCGGGCAGACGTCGATCTCCGCCACTCAGGTGATCTGCAGCTCGTCCAGGCCCGCCCACTCCTCGGGGAGTGGGGTGCCCTTGGCCCGGTGCAGCGCGACCTTGAGGACGCCGAGGCCGAGCAGCGCGCACTTGAGGCGGATCGGGGTCAGCGGGATGCCGACCTCCTCGAGCAGCTCGTCGCGCGGCATCGCCGCTACCTCGGTGGCCTTCCGGCCCTTGACCATCTCGGTCAGCATCGACGTGGCCGCCTGGCTGATCGCGCAGCCGCGGCCGCGGAACTTCACGTCGTCGATCGTGTCGCCGTCGGCGCCGAACTCGACGTAGATCGAGACCTCGTCGCCGCAGAGCGGGTTCTGGCCCTCCGCGTACGCGTCGGCGTCCTCGATCGTCCCGTGCCCGCGCGGGTTCTTGTAGTGGTCGAGGATGACCTCGCGGTACATGGCGTCGAACTCGTTCACGGGCTCATCGTAGCCGTGTGGGTTCGGGCTGAACCTCAGCGGCGGACGAGCCGGCGCACGCCGTCGGCGGCGAGCCGAGGGATCCCGCGCCGCGAGGTGGCGAGCGCGGCGGCGAGGGCGGCGGTCGCGCCGGGCCCGTGCACCCCCTCGCCGTGTCCCACGAGGACGTGCTCGGGGTCGAGTCCCTCGAACGCCTTGCGCGGCGGCCAGGGCCGTAGCAGCGGATGGATGCCGAGCGGCTCCGTGCTCGCCCGTATGTAGCCGACCGTCCCGAGGGCGTCCGCGGCGACGAGCACGCGGCGCTCCGGCCACCAGAGCGCCACCTCGCGCCAGAACCGGCTCGAGACGACCGGGCGGAACTCGAAGGGCGCGCCGGGGATCCGCTCGCGCGGAGTCTCGTGCACGGGCACGCCGAAGCGGCGTGCGAACTCGTCCGAGTCCCGCCGATGGCGGTCGAGCAGGACGAGCACGCCGGCCGGGTCGCCGAGCGCCCGGATCCGCTCGTCGACGCCCTCGCCCTCGGTCGGATCGATCACGTAGACGCGGCCGTCGGCGAGGAGCGCGTGCGAGGTGCGCGGCACCGAGCCCTCCTCGTTGGCCCAGCCGAAGCCGACGTCGGTCTCGTCGCAGAAACGGACGGCGACGCTCAGGCGAACGTCCGGCGCACCTTCGCGAGGCCCTCGATGAAGCTGTCGATCTCCTCGGTCAGGGTGTAGAGGTAGAAGCTCGCGCGCGTCGTCGCGGGGACGCCGAGCCGCGTCATCAGCGGCTGGGTGCAGTGATGGCCTGCGCGGACGGCGATGCCCTCGTAGCCGAGGATCTGCGCCACGTCGTGCGGGTGCACGCCCGCGACGTTGAACGAGATGATCCCGCCGCGCCGCTCGGCGGGCGGGCCGTAGACCGTGACGTCCTCGACCTCCTCGAGCCGTCCGAGCGCGTAGCGGACGAGCTCGTCCTCGTGGGCCTCGATCGCCTCCAGGCCGGCGGCCTCGAGGTAGTCGATGGCGGCGCCGAGCCCGACCGCCTGCGCGAACGGCGGCGTCCCGGCCTCGAACTTGTACGGCAGCTCGTTCCAGGTCGTCCGCTCGATCGAGACCGAGCGGATCATGTCGCCGCCGAGCTCGTACGGGG
Organism: uncultured Actinomycetes bacterium; assembly: GCA_963696365.1. Taxonomy (GTDB): domain Bacteria; phylum Actinomycetota; class Thermoleophilia; order Gaiellales; family Gaiellaceae; genus CAVOKD01. Next base: position 40,789 of record CAVOKD010000003.1, on the reverse strand, counting down.
ACATCTCGAGCAGGAGCTCCTCGCGGCCCCAGAGCGCGCCGATCCCGGTCGGAGCGCACATCTTGTGCCCGGTGAACGCAACGAAGTCGACCCCGAGCGTCTGGACGTCGATGCGCCGGTGCGGGGCCGCCTGGCATGCGTCCACGACCGTGATCGCGCCCTGCTCCTTCGCCCACGCGGCGAGCCGCTCGAGCGGGTTGACCGTGCCGAGCGAGTTGTTCACGTAGCCGACCGCGAGCACCTTCACCTGCCCGCGCGCGGCGATCTCGTCGAGCGCCTCGAGCCGCAGCTCACCTTGCTCGTCGGCGGGGATCGCCACGAACTCGGCGCCGGTGCGGCCGGCGACGTACTGCCACGGGACGAAGTTCGAATGGTGCTCGAGCTCGGTCACGACGACCAGGTCGCCGGGCCCGAGGTTGTCGAGCCCCCACGCATAGGCGACGAGGTTGATCGCCTCCGTCGCGCCGCGGGTGAAGATCACCTCGCGCGTCGACGAGGCGTTGACGAACGCCCGGACCTTCTCCCGCGCCGCCTCGTAGCCGGCCGTGGCCAGCTCGCCGAGCTCGTAGATCGCCCGGTGGACGTTCGCGTAGGACGTCTCGTAGTACTCGCGCTCCGCGTCCATGACCTGCCGCGGTTTCTGCGACGAGTTGGACGAGTCCAGATAGGCCAGCGGCTTGCCGTACATCGGCCGCGCCAGGATGGGGAAGTCGGCGCGCAGCGCGCGCGCATCCAGCTTCACATCAGGTGTGACCGCCACGTGCCCATCGTACCCCCCGCCCTCTACGCGAGAGCCGAGGCCGGGCGCGGCATGCCGCTACTTGTAGCGGTAGACGATCCGCCCGCGGTTCAGGTCGTACGGGCTGATCTCGACCTTGACCCGGTCGCCGGGGAAGACGCGGATGCGGTAGCGGCGCATCTTGCCCGCGATGTAGCCCAGGGTCTCGTGGCCGTTGTCGAGCTGGATGCGGAACATCCGGTTGCGGAGAGCCTCCACGACCTCGCCCTCCATCTCGATCTTTTCTTCCATGCAGCTCCTTTCTACGGGATACGGGGCCGCCCGTGCAAGCCGGACGGCCCCGTGGTCACGCAGCCTTAGCCGGCGATCGGGACGACGTCGGTCGCCTCGGGGCCCTTTTGGCCCTCGCGAGCCTCGTACTCGACGCGCGAACCCTCGCTGAGGCTCTTGAAGCCCTCACCGCCGATGTTGGAGAAGTGGACGAACAGGTCCTTCGACCCCTCGTCCGGGGTGATGAACCCGTACCCCTTCTCGTCGCTGAACCACTTCACGGTTCCGGTTGCCATAAAAACACCTCCCTTACTGAACTCACGAACGAACGTTGTAAGGAAGGGCTAGGCCGAACCGAACACGCGCTCTTGGTTTGCACGGAAATGGTAGCAGTGATGCGGGTTTGTCGGAGCCGTCAGGCGTGCGGGATGCGGGCCTCGAGGACGGCGCCAAGCGTCTCGCGGACGGGCTCGAGCTCGATGCGGTCGAGGATGTCCTGGAAGAAGCCGCGGACGATCAGGCGCTCGGCCTCGCCCCGTGAGAGACCGCGGGCCATGCAGTAGAAGAGCTCGTTGCGATCGACGGGCGAGATCGTCGCGCCGTGCGTGCAGCGGACGTCGTTCGCGAGGATCTCGAGGCCCGGGATCGAGTCCGCGTGCGCCTTGTCGGAGAGGATCAGGTTGCGATTCTCCTGGTAGGCGTTCGTCTTCTGGGCGTCCTTCTCGACCCGGATCATCCCGCGCCACACGGCGGTCGCCCGGTCGCGGAGCGCGCCCTTGAAGGCGAAGTCGGACGTCGTGTCGGGCGCCTCGTGCTCCTGGAAGGTGTCGTAGTCGAGGTGCTGGTTCGCCGTCGGCGAAGTAGGCGCCGGTGACGCGCGAGGTCGCGCCGCGGCCGGCGAGGTCGTTCTGGATCCGCGTCTTGCCCTTCTTCGAGCCGAAGCCGCCGGCGACCCAGTCGAGCTCGGCGTCGCGACCCACGCGCGCATGGTGGGAGGCGAAGTGCCACGTCTCGCGGGAAAGGTTCTGGATCGAGACGTACTCGAGCTTCGCCGCCTGCTCGACGAAGAGCTCGACGGCGGCGTTCGTGTACGCCTTCGTGTCGGGCGAGTCCGAGACGTACTCCTCGACGAGCGTGAAGCGCGACTCGGGCTCGGCGATCACGAGCAGCCGGAAGAAGAGCGAGCCATCCTCGACGCTCGACGCCACCCGGACGTAGAGCGGCCGTTCGAGGACGACGCCCTTCGGGACGTGCACGAGCAGGCCGTGCTGCCAGAGCGCCGCGTTGTGCGCGGCGAACTTCTCGTCCGTCCCGACCAGCTCGCCGAGCCGCGGGTGGTCATCGGAGAGCGGCTCGAAGGTGATCCCCTCCGGCGCTCGCTCGATCTCGATCCCGGCCTCGCTCACGGACGCGACGCCCGAGACCTCGAGGTCGAGCATCGAGCCGGGCCGGGCGACCGTCGTCGCGCCGTTGCCGGTGAACGCCTCGGGGTCGAAGCCGCGCAGGTCGGTGAACCGCCACGACTCCTGCGTCGCGTCCGGGAAGGGGAGCGCGCGGTAGCGCTCGAGCACGTCTGGGCGCGGGTTAGTCACGGGGCGCGTATCGATGGTGGAGCATCAGGTCGTTTCCGTCGGGGTCGGTGAAGAAGGCCATGTGGCAGACGCCGGTGTCGAGGATCTCGCCGAAGAACTCGACGCCCTTCCCCTCGAGCTCCGCACGCGCCGCCGCGACGTCGTCCACGTGCAGCGCGGGGTGCGCGCCCTTCTGCGGCGCGAACTCGAAGCCCTGCCGCGCGGGCTCCCAGATGCCGAAGCACGTCTCGCCAGCCCAGAACTCGAAACGAGCGCGCTTGTCCGGCTGGAGGCCGAGCGTCTCGACGTAGAACGCACGCGAGCGCTCGGCGTCGGTCGACGGCACGCCGACGAAGTCGAGCCCGCCGATCACGACGCGTACCGCCGGTGCAGCATGAGCGCGTTCCCCTCGGTGTCCTTGAAGAAGGCCATGTGACAGACGCCCGTATCGAGGATCTCGCCCTCGAACTCGACGCCGGCTTCCTCGAGCCTCGTGCGCGCCTCGGCGACGTCATGGACGCGAAGCGCGATATGGGCGGTGTGCGGCGAGAACCTCCCGCCGATCTGAGTCGGGTCGACGAGGTAAAGGCTGACGTTGCCGGTCTCGAACTCCGGCCACGCCGCGTCCGCCGACGCGTTGTGGATGCCCAGCGTCTCGGCGTAGAACCGTGTCGCGCGAGCCATGTCCTGCACCGGCACCGACATGAAGTCGGTGCGCTCGACCGAGATCAACCGACCGAGCCCTCCATCTGGAGCTGGATCAGACGGTTGAGCTCGACGGCGTACTCGAGCGGCAGCTCCTTCGTGATCGGCTCGACGAAGCCGGAGACGATCATCGCCGACGCCTCGGCCTCCGAGAGGCCGCGCGACATCAGGTAGAAGAGCTGCTCCTCGCCGATCTTCGAGACGGTCGCCTCGTGGCCGATGTCGACGTCGTTCTCGTCGATCCGGATGTACGGGTACGTGTCGGAGCGCGACTCCTCGTCGAGGATCAGCGCGTCGCAGACGACCTTCGACTTGGCGCCGTGTGCGCCCTTGCCGACCTCGAGCAGACCGCGGTAACCGGCGCGCCCGCCGTTCTTCGAGATCGACTTCGAGGTGATCACGGACGTCGTGTTCGGTGCGACGTGGACGCACTTGCCGCCCGCGTCCTGGTGCTGGCCCTTGCCGCCGAAGGCGATCGACAGCACCTCGCCGTGGGCTCCCTCGCCCATCAGCCAGATGGCCGGGTACTTCATCGTCAGCTTCGAGCCGAGGTTGCCGTCCACCCACTCCATCGTCGCGTTCTCGTGGGCGACCGCGCGCTTCGTGACGAGGTTGTAGACGTTGTTCGACCAGTTCTGGATCGTCGTGTAGCGGCAGCGGCCGCCCTTCTTGACGACGATCTCGACCACGGCCGAGTGGAGCGAGTCGGACGTGTAGATCGGGGCGGTGCAGCCCTCGACGTAGTGCACGTACGCGTCCTCGTCGACGATGATCATCGTGCGCTCGAACTGGCCCATGTTCTCCGCGTTGATGCGGAAGTAGGCCTGGAGCGGCAGCTCGACCTTCACGCCCGGCGGCACGTAGATGAACGAGCCGCCCGACCAGACGGCCGAGTTCAGCGCCGCGAACTTGTTGTCGTTCTGCGGGATGATCGTCCCGATGTGCTCGCGGACGATGTCCTCGTGCTCGCGGAGGCCGGAATCCATGTCGAGGAAGAGCACGCCCTGGCGCTCCAGCTCGCCCTTGAGCTTGTGGTAGACGACCTCCGACTCGTACTGCGCCCCGACGCCGGCGAGGTACTTCTTCTCCGCCTCCGGGATTCCGAGCTTGTCCCAGGTGTCCTTGATGTCGGCGGGCAGGTCCTCCCAGGAGTTCGCCTGCTTCTCGGTCGGCCGGATGTAGTAGTAGATGTTGTCGAAGTCGATCCCCGAGAGGTCGCCGCCCCACGTCGGCATCGGCCGGGCATAGAAGTAATCGAGGCTCTCGTGGCGGAACTTCCGCATCCAGGCAGGCTCGTCCTTGTGAGACGAGATCGCGTCGACGAGTTCGTGCGAGAGTCCGCGGCCGGACTTGAAGAAGTAGTCCTCGGGGACGGAGAAGCCGTACTTGACCTCGTAGTCGGATCCGATCCCCTGGACGACCTCGGTCTCGGTGACGGTCATTACTCCTCACCTCCCACGGCGACGCCGGCCGGGATGAACGCCTCGTAGCCCTCGGCCTCGAGCTTGTGCGCCAGCTCGGGCCCGCCTTCGGCGACGATCCGACCGTTCACGAAGACGTGGACGAAGTCCGGCGTGATGTAGTTGAGGATGCGCTGGTAGTGCGTGATCACGAGCGCGCCGGTCTCGGGGCCGACGAGGCCCTTCACGCCGCCCGCGACGACCCGCAGCGCGTCGATGTCGAGCCCCGAATCGGTCTCGTCGAGCACGGCGATGCGCGGCTTCAGCATCGCCATCTGCAGGATCTCGATCCGCTTCTTCTCGCCGCCGGAGAAGCCCTCGTTCAGGTACCGGCTCGCCATGTCGCGCGAGACGCCGAGCTCCTCCATCGCGCCCTGCAGCTCCAGACGGAACTCCTTCACGGGCACCGGGTCGTCGACGCCGCCGTTGCGTGCCTTGCGGATCGCGTTCACGGCGGAGCGCAGGAAGCTCGCGACGGTCACGCCGGGGACGGCGTACGGGTACTGGAAGGCGAGGAAGAGGCCCTTCTGGGCGCGCTCGTCGGCGCCGAGCTCGACGAGGTCGTCGCCGTCGAGGAGGATCTGGCCCTCGGTGATCTCGTAGGCCGGGTGGCCCATGAGCGCGTACGCGAGCGTGCTCTTGCCGGAGCCGTTCGGGCCCATGATCGCGTGCACCTGATTGGTGTCCGCGGACAGGTCGACGCCCTTGACGATCTCCGTTCCGTCCTCGAGCGAGACGTGCAGGTTCTTGATCTCGAGCAATGCCACGCTTGTAACAGCCCTTCCGTCGGAATCTTCGGGCGAGCCGGGAAGGCTCGTAACGCTTGGAGTGTAGCGGCTAGCCCTTGTCCTCCCGAGGGGGGTCACTACCCCGGAGGCCCGGTGCTACGCTTGATTCATGCCTACTCCGAGCATCCCTGAGCTGCTCATCATCTTCGCCGTTCTACTGCTCCTCTTCGGCGCCAAGCGCCTGCCGGAGATGGGCAAGTCGCTCGGTCGGGGCATGCGTGAGTTCAAGGACGCCGTCACCGGCAAGGACGACGACGACGACGAAGCCCGAGCCGACGAGCGAGCTGCCGGCCCAGACGACGGCCCCGACCCCGCCCCCGGCGGCTTCGACTCCGCCCCCGACGGCGTCCCAGCCCTCCGAGACCGAGCGCGTCTCGAGCTAGTCGCGGCGATGGCGCGCCTGCCGCGTCGCCTTGAGCACGGCGAAAGCGTCACGCTCGTAGAGCATCTCGACGAGTTGCGCTCGCGCCTGCTCGTGTGCCTGCTCGCGCTGGTCGCCGGCGTCTGCGTCGCCTTCCCGTTCCACGAGCAGATCCTCGAGTGGCTGATGGAGCCGCTGCCCGAGGGACGGCAGCTCGTCACGTTCGGGGTCACCGAGCCGTTCTTCACCTCCTTCAAGATCTCGCTCGCGGCCGGCCTGCTGCTCGCCCTCCCGGTCATCCTCTGGCAGCTCTGGAGCTTCCTTGCACCGGCCTTCGAGGAGCACGCGCAACGGGTCGTCGCGACCTTCGTCGCCCTCGCGACCGCGCTGCTCGCGGGCGGGCTCGCGTTCGGCTACTTCATCGTGCTGCCCCGCGCTCTCGAGTTCCTGACGACGTTCGACGAGGAGCTCTACGACATCCAGATCCGGGCGAGCTACTACATCTCGTTCGTCACGCTCGGACTGCTGGCGATGGCGCTGATCTTCCAGCTGCCGATCTTCATCCTCGCGCTCGTCAGGCTCGGGGTGGTGTCCTCGGGAACGCTGCGCCGCAACCGGCGGATGGCGATCGCCCTCAGCGTGATCGTGGCGGCGCTCCTGCCCACGGTCGACCCGATCTCGCTCGTCTTCGAGACGATCCCGATCATCCTCCTCTTCGAGCTCTCGGTCTGGACGGCGGTCTTCTTCGAACGCCGCTGGGAGGCCTCAGGCGTCCTCCCGACCGACCCCATGCCCCGCACCGAGTGACCGTCGTCTCCGCGGACTGGGTGCTCCCCGTCGACGGGGAGCCGATCGAGGACGGCGCGGTCGCCTTCGAGGCGGCCGGATCATCGGCGGTCGGCACGCGCGACGAGCTCGGCGAGGGCGAGCGGTTCGCGGACGCCGCGATCGTCCCGGGCTTCGTCAACGCCCACACGCATCTCGAGTACGCGGTCTACGCAGGCTTCGGGGACGGCCTCGCGTTCGGGCCGTGGCTGCGCCTCCACATCGAGCGGAAGTCGCGGATCGGGTGGGACGAGTTCGTCGCGATCGCGCGCCTCGGCGCGGCCGAGTGCCTGCGCTCCGGCGTGACCACGATCGCCGACGCGAGCTTCTCCGGCGCGGCCCTCGCGGCGGCGGCCGAGCTCGGACTCGGCGGGTACGTCGGCCTCGAGGTGTTCGGCGCCGATCGCGGACGCCGCGCTCGCCTCGCTCGAGGAGCGCCGCGGCGGGCTGGCCGAGCTCGAGACGCCGATCCTCCGGCTGGCCGTCTCGCCGCACGCGCCGTACAGCGTCTCCGCCGACGTCTACCGGGCCGTCCTCGACGGCGCAGGCTTCGGGATCACGCACGTGGCGGAGTCGGACGACGAGCTCCGCTACCTCGCCTCCGGCGAGGGCCCGATCGCCGCAGTCAGCGAGGTCGAGCCGCCGGAGACGACGCCGGTCCGCCACCTCGAGCGCGAGGGGCTCCTTCGCCCCGATCTCCTCGCGGCCCACTGCGTGAAGGTGGACGAGGAGGAGATCGAGCTCCTCGCGCGCCACGACGTTCCGGTTGCCCACTGCCCGCGCTCGAACGCGGCGCTCGGCTGCGGCGTCGCGCCGCTCGCCGAGCTGCTCGCCGCGGGCGTACGGGTCGGGCTCGGCACCGACAGCCCCGCCTCGACGCCCTCCTTCGACCTCTTCGAGGAGCTCCGCGCGGCCGTGTTCGCGGCCCGCGCGCGGGCCGGACGGCCCGACGCCTTGTCGCCCGAAATCGCCCTCGAACTAGCTACGCTTCGAAGCGCACGCGCGCTCGGCCTCGACAATGAGGTCGGGTCGCTTGCACCGGGCAAGCGGGCCGACCTGACCGTCGTCTCGCTGGCCGGGTCGCCGTACCTGCCCTGGGAGGACCCCGCCGCGGCGGTCGTCTTCGGCGGATCTCCCGAGCGGGTCCAGCTCACCCTCGTCGCCGGCGAGGAGCGCTACCGGAAAGGAGTGACCGAATGGCACGAGCTTCGACACGCAGCCGCAAAGGCGCGTCGTCGCATGCTCGCCGGTCGGCCAGTAGCGCCGAAGACCTGATGTTCTTCCCGAAGCTGCGGAAGCGGGCGAAGTGGATCTTCCTCTTCCTCGCTCTCGTCTTCGCGCTCTCGTTCGCCTTCCTCGGGGTCGGCGCGGGCGGCTCCGGAATCGGCGACTACGTCGCGGACCTCTTCAACCGCCAGCCGGGCGCGGAGACCGGCCCGTCGGTGAACAGCGCCAAGCAGCGCGCGGAGGACAACCCGCGGCGACGCCGAGGCGCAGCTCGCGTACGCGAACTCGCTCCAGAACGCCGGCCAGACGACCGAGGCGATCGCCGCGCTCGAGGGCTACCTCGAGCTGCGCAAGGACGACACCGACGCGCTCGAGCAGCTCGCGACGCTCTACCTGACCCTCGCCACCGAGGCGGAGAACCGCGCCCAGCAGGCCCAGGCCGCGGCCGCCGTCGCGTTCTTCCGCAACGAGCTCTTCGGCGGGGAGGCCGACATGACGAAGACGCTCGGCACCGGCGGCCCCTTCACCGAGCGCGAGCAGACCGCCGCCTCGGAGGCCTACCAGGCCGCCGCCGGGACGATGCAGGCGAACTACGCGAAGGAAGCGGAGACCTGGAAGCGCCTGACGGACATCGTCGACGACAACCCGGAGTTCTTCCTCCAGCTGGGCCGCTCGTCGCAGTCGGCGAACGAGTTCCAGCAGGCGATCGACGGGTACGAGCGCTACCTGGAGCTGGCGCCGAACGACGCCAACGCCGAGCAGGTGCAGGCGATCGTGAAGCAGCTCAAGCAGCAGGTGAAGCTGTCCGGCGTCACGTCTCCGACGGGCGGCTAGCGGCCGAACGGGAACGGTTAGGGTACGCGCCTGACGAGCAGGAGACCGGGATGAACTTCGACATCAAGACCGAGAAGCTGGGCGACGACGCGTACGTGATCGCGCTCGCCGGCGAGGTCGACCTCTACACGGCCCCTGAGCTGAAGCAGCAGCTGCTCGACGTGATCGGGCAGGGCGCGAAAGAGGTTGTCGTGGATCTCTCGGATACGACCTTCATCGACTCGACGACCCTCGGCGTGCTCGTCGGGGGCGTCAAGCGTCTCCGCCCGAACGGCGGCCAGGTCTCGCTCGTCTGCAGCGACCGGAACATCACGAAGATCTTCGAGATCACGGGCCTGGACAAGGTCTTCCCGATCTACGCAACCCGCGCCGAGGCCGTTGAGACGATCGATTCGCGGGACGCGGCGTAGCGCCGCGATCGCGCCGCTCCTCGCGGCGCTGCTGGGCGCCGCCGCGCTCCTCTCGGGCTGCGGCGCCACGACGACGAGCGAGGCCGGCGCGGCCCCCGACCAGGGCAAGGAGCTCTTCGTCCAGAAGTGCGGCGGCTGCCACACGCTCGCCGAGGCCGGCACGCTCGGCCAGACGGGCCCGAACCTCGACTACGCGTTCGGCGCCTCGCGGCAGGACGGGTTCCAGCAGAACACGTTCTTCGAGGTCACGCTCGAGAAGATGAAGATCCCGGGCAACGGCTCGGTCATGCCGGACTTCGACGACGAGGACGACTCCGCGAACTACCTCGACCACCAGGACCTCGTGAACATCGCCGCCTACGTCGCGCAGGTCGCGGGCACCGAGGTGAAGGGTGAGACCGGCGGGGCGACGAACGACCCGAAGCAGCTCTTCGCCACGACGTGCGGCTCATGCCACACGCTCGCCGACGCCGGCACGTCCGGGACGACCGGCCCGAACCTCGACGACGCGAAGCCGAGCCTCGACGCGGCGATCACGCAGATCACGAACGGCGGCGGCGGGATGCCCGCGTTCGGCGGTCAGCTCACCGAGCAGCAGATCCGCGCGCTCGCCGAGTACATCGTCCAGGCGACCGGCGGCCGCTAGCTGGCAGTCTCGGCGCGGCGGCCGGCCTGCTCGCCGGCGAGGTCGACCACCACGTGGGTGAGCGGGCACTCGAAGCGCTCGCGCGCGTGGCCGACGAGATCCCGCTCGAGCCAGTTCGAGCGGCCCGGCGGGTGGGTCGAGAGCACGATCTCGTCGGCCGGGAACGCACGGAGCGCGTCCTCGATCGCCTGCAGCGGATCGTCGTCCCCGACCTGGCCCCGCGCCTGCACGCCGGCCGCCTCGAGCGCGCGCACCGACTCCTGGAGCCGCTCCTCGGCCGCCTCCCGCGCCTGGTCCTCGTCGGACGTCCAGTGGCGGATCCGCGAGTTGAGCGCCGGCGTGACGACGAGCACCTCGTGCTCCCGCCCGGCGGCGCGGCGCACGACCTCGTCGCGGAGCGCCGTTCCGGCGACCGTCTCGTTCGCGATCACGAGGATGCGGTGGCGCGCGTCGGGCGCGCGTCGATCCCACACGGCCTTCTCCTGCACCTTCGGCTCGCTGCGGAAGTAGATCCCGGCCGCGATCCCGATCCCGAGCGCCAGCACGACCCCGAGCGCCACCTTGCCGCCGCCGAGCACCGCCGCGATCACGACCGCCGCGAACAGCCCGACGCAGACCAGCACGAAGCCGAAGGCCTCGGCCTCGGTGCGGAGCGGGTTCCTCATCTACCCGAGCGATGCCCCGCAGCTAGAGGATGTACACGACGGTGAAGACCACGATCCACATTACGTCGACGAAGTGCCAGTAGATCCCCGGGATCTCGACGCCGAGGTGATCGTGCTCCGCCGGCCCGTAGTGCCCGCGGATCGAACGGATGAGCGCGAAGAGCAGCAGGTTGAGCCCGACGAAGACGTGCGCCCCGTGCAGGCCCGTCAGGCCGAAGAACGTCGAGGCGAAGACGTTGTCGGCCGGGCCGAAGCCGACGCGCGTGTACTCGCGGATCTGGATCAGGAGGAAGGTCAGCCCGAGCAGGAAGGTGAGGGTCAGCCCGGCGACCAGCCCGGCCCGCTGGCTGCGCTTGATCGACTGGAGCGCCCAGTGCATCGAGAAGCTCGAGGTGACGAGGATGATCGTGTTGACGAACGCGAGGTAGACCGGGAGGTGGAAGCCCTCCGGCGGCCACGCGTCCGGCTCGACGATGACCCGCGCGAAGAAGAGCGCCGTGAAGAACGACCCGAAGAGCATGATCTCCGACGCGATGAAGAGGTAGATCCCGAGCAGGCGCGCGTCGACGCGCGAGGAGACGTTCGCCGCGGGCGGCCCGTGGTGGTCGTCGTGCCCGTGCGCCTCGGCGTGGCCGACCGCGCTCACGACGGCACCCCGGCGGCCTGGGACTCGGGCACCTCGATGTGGTAGACGGGCAGCTTCGTCTCCTTGCGGATCCGCCCGACCACGTCGCGGCGGAGCCAGCCGGAGGTCGCCTGCGGGAAGGTCGAGACGATGATCTCGTCCACCCGCTCGTCGTGCGTCGCGTTGATCGCCGCCGCGACCGGGTCGGGGTCGCCGACGTGCCCGCTCGCCTCGACGCCGGCGGCCTGGAGCTGCGCGACGGTGCGGCGCATCCGCTCCTCGGCGCCGGGCGGGTCGGCCGGCACGACGACCGTGAACTCGGCCGGCGAGGCGGAGGCGCGGTCGCGCACGGCGTCGAGCACGCGCTCGCCGACGACGGTCTGGCTCCCGATCACGAGCACGTGCGCGCGCTCGCGCGGCTCCTCGAGGTCGACGACGACGTGCTCGACCGGCACGTCGCCGGCCACCTTGCGCGAGCGGTCGATCAGGTTCCCGCGCAACCAGCCGGAACGCTCTTCCGGGTGCGTCGAGATGATGATCTCGTCCGGCTCGTACTCCCGGATCCCGTCCCGGAGCGCCTGCAGCGGATCGGGGTCGACGACGCTCCCGCGGGCGGCGATCCCGGCCTCGTGCAGGAGGTCGAGCGTCTTCCGCAGCCGACGTTCGGCGGCCGAGCGGCGCTCGTCCTGGTAGACGACGTAGCCGGCGCGGGGCGCGTTCTGCGGCGAGAGGACGGTGACGCGGATCGGGCCCTCCGCGGCCCGCGCCCGCACGGCGTCGAGGAGCGAGCGCCCCGCGACGGTCTCGTTCGCGAGCACGAGCACCTGGCGGACGTAGGCCTCGGGCGCGCTCGTCACGGGACCGTCTCCTCCATCGGCGCGGGCTTGCGGCCCTCCTCGGTCTTGTGGCCGTTCCCGTTCAGGATCGCGTGCCGGGCGCCGGGGACGCCGTACTCGTACGGGCTGCCGACGACCTGCGGGATCTCGTCGAAGTTGAAGACCGGCGGCGGCGACGACACCTGCCACTCGAGCGTGAGCGCGCGCCACGGGTTCGCCGGCGCGATCGGCCCGCTCCGCCACGAGACGATCATGTTGTAGAGGAACACGAGCGTCGAGATCCCGAGGAAGAACGAGGCGATCGAGATCGCGAGGTTCCAGTTGCCGAACGCGTCGTCGTAGTCGGCGACGCGGCGCGGCATCCCCTGCGTCCCGATCCAGTGCATCGGGAAGAAGGTCGCGTTGAAGCCGATGAACGTCAGCCAGAAGTGGAGCCTCCCGAGGCGCTCGTTGTACATCCGGCCGGTCATCTTCGGGAACCAGTAGTAGAAGCCGGCGTAGATCGTGAAGAGCGAGCCGCCGAAGAGCACGTAGTGGATGTGGGCGACGATGAAGTACGTGTCGCTCACGTGGATGTCGATCGGGACCGAGCCGAGGTAGACGCCGGACAGCCCGCCGATGACGAACATCGTCACGAAGCCGAGTGCGAACAACATGGGCGTCTTGAAGTGGATACGCCCCTCCCACAGCGTCGCGAGCCACGAGAAGACCTTGATGCCGGTCGGCACCGCGATCACCATCGTCGTGACCATCATCGGAACGCGCAGCCACGGCGCCATGCCGCTGACGAACATGTGGTGCGCCCAGACCGAGAACCCGAGGATCAGGATGGCCATGAGCGACAAGGCCATCAGGCGGTAGCCGAAGATCGGCTTCCGCGCGAAGACGGAGATCACCTCCGAGACGATCCCGAAGCCGGGCAGCATCATGATGTAGACGGCCGGGTGCGAGTAGAACCAGAAGATGTGCTGGTAGGCGATCGGGTAGCCGCCGCCGGCCGGGTCGAAGAAGTTCGTGTGCATGACCCGGTCGAAGAGGATGAAGAACTGCGAGCCGGCGATGAACGGCGTCGCGAGGACGACGAGCGTCGAGGTCGCGAAGTTCGCCCAGACGAGCAGCGGCATGCGCCAGAAGGTCATTCCGGGCGCACGCATGGTGATGATCGTGACCAGGAAGTTGAGCGCGGTCATGATCGATGACGCACCCGCCCACTGGACGCCCATCTGGAACATGAGGTTCCCGTCCGGTTGCTGCACCGCGAGCGGGACGTAGTTCGTCCACCCGGCCGCGAACGCGCCGAGGAAGTAGCTCGAGAGCATCATCAGCCCGGCGATCGGCAGCAGCCAGAACGAGAGGGCGTTCAGGCGCGGGAACGCCATGTCCGGCGCGCCGATCATCAGCGGGATGACGTAGTTCCCGATCCCGGCGAAGGCCGGGATGATGAAGAGGAAGATCATCAGCGACGCGTGGACGCTGAAGAGCCCGTTGTAGGCCTGCGGGTTCACGTACTGCATGCCGGGCTGCGCGAGCTCGGCGCGCATGAACATCGCGAGCAGGCCGCCCGCGAGGAAGAAGAAGATCGTCGTGACGATGTACTGGATCCCGATCACCTTGTGATCGGTGTTGATCCGGAAGTAGTCCTTCCAGGAGTAGGCGCCGTGGCCCGAGTGGTCCTCGGGCAGCGTCGGCCGCCCGGAGACGTAGCGGGCCCAGTAGTCGAAGCCGCCGATCCCGATCAGGAAGCCGAACGGCACGATCGACCATGAGGACGGTCAGCCAGACGGCCTCGAGCAGGAGCGGCTCCCAGCCGGCCGCCGCGCGGATCCCGGCGACGAGCCCGGTGGCGATCAGGAACGAAAGCGGCACCGTCCAGAGGACGCGGTACCACCCGGGCGCGGTGAAGCGGTGGAGGCGCGCGGCGCGGCGGCGGGGCCTCGGGGCCGGCGTGGAGCTGCTCGTGGACGGTCGTGCGTCACGAGTTCCCCACCGAGTCGAGGAGGAACTGGACGAGCGCGTCGAGCTCCGCGTCGGAGAGGCGCTGCTCGTAATCCCCCGGCATCACGTTCGGCTGGTACCCCTCGGCGATCTCGGCGTTCGGATCGATGATCGACTCCCGGACGAACTCCTCGTCCGCGCCGACGAGGACTGTATCGAGATCGGGGCCGACCTCCGCCGTCGAGCCCGCGGCCGAGAGCGTGTGGCAGCCGGCGCAGCCGGCCGCGTCGAAGACGGCCTTCCCGTCCTCCTCGCCGCCGGTCCCCGTGCCCGGTCGCCTGGCCGCCGGGGCCGGCGCCCTCCTTCTCCCAGGCGGCGTAGTCCTTGGCCGAGAGCACGATCGCCTTCGCGCGCATGACCGAGTGGCCGAGACCGCAGAGCTCGGTGCAGATCACGTCGTACTCGCCGACCTTCGTCGGCGTGATCGCCGTCTCGGTGACGATCCCGGGGACGGCGTCCTGCTTCATGCGGAACTCGGGCACCCAGAACGAGTGGATGACGTCGTTCGCGTGCAGGCTGATCTTCACCGGCACGTCCACCTCGAGGACGAGGTCGCCCGACGTCCGGTCGAGGCCGGGGTACTGGAACGACCAGGCGAACTGCTGCGCGGTCACCTCGACCACGCGCGGGTTGTCGGGCAGCGCCTCGGCGCGCGAGAGGTTGATGCCGCTGAACACCGCCATCGCGACGACGAGCGCGGTCGGGATCGCCGTCCACCAGATCTCGAGGCCGGTGTGGCCGTGGATCGGCGAGCCGTCGTCCAGGTCGTCGTCCGCCGCGCGGAACTTCCAGCCCGCGTAGAGCGCGACGCCGGCGACGAGCGCGAAGATGACCACGCAGACGATCGCGACGAACCAGTAGACCTCGTCGATCAGGCCCGCCTGGGTCGAGGCGGCGTCGGGCAGCCACGGGACGAAGTAGGCGACCCCGCCGGTCACGATGCCGGCGAGGACCCCGATGACGATCATCTGGATGATCGCGCGTCTTCTCATCGCTCAGGCGATGGCCCTCAACCCGAGCGAAACCCTAACCGACGCGCCCTCCGGCCGAAGGCCCAGGTGAGAGCCGATCGGAACAAGCTCCGAGGCCCGGTTTTCGCTCGTGCGCCAGGGCGGGAACACTCACTCTTCGTGCCGCGCGCACTCTGGTCGGGAAGCATCTCCTTCGGGCTCGTCAACGTGCCCGTCCGGATGCTGCCCGCGATCGCCGAGCACAAGCTCCAGTTCCACTACGTCCACGCGCCCGACTCGAGCCGGATCGGCTACGAGAAGGTCTGCAAGGAGGAGGGCCGCCCGGTCCCCGACGACGAGATCGTCAAGGCCTTCGAGTTCGAGAAGGGCGAGTACGTCTACATGACGGACGAGGACTTCGAGGCCGCGGCCGCCGAGGGCGTGAAGACGATCGACATCCGCGACTTCGTCCCCGCGGACGAGATCGACCCGATCTACTTCGAGCGCACCTACTACCTCGCGCCGCAGGAGGGCGCCGAGAAGGTCTACGCGCTGCTCGCCCGCGCGATGGAGCGCTCGGGGCTCGTCGCGGTCGTCAAGTACGTCATGCGCGACCGGCAGAACCTCGGCGCGCTCCGCGTCCGCGACGGCGTGATCGCGCTCGAGCGGATGTACTTCGCCGACGAGATCCGGCCGGCCGACGAGCTCGCGCCGGAGGGCGTCCGCGTGTCCAAGGAGGAGCTCGAGATGGCCGAGCGGCTGATCGACTCGATCACCGGCCACTTCGAGCCGGAGAAGTACGACGACACGTACCGCGACGCGCTCTGCGAGATCATCCGGGCCAAGCGCAAGGGCGAGGAGGCGCATGTCGCGCCGCCCACGAAGGAGGAGCCCGAGGCGCCCGACCTCCTCTCGGCCCTCCGCGCGAGCGTCGAGGCGACGCAGGGCGCGCGGCTCGCGGACGCGGGGCGGCAACGGGAAGGCGACCCGCGGCGGCGACGGCGACCTCGGGGACCTCTCGAAGGACGAGCTCTACGAGCGGGCGAAGCGCGCGGACATCAAGGGCCGCGCGGACATGTCGAAGGACGAGCTGGTCGAGGCGCTGCGCGCCGCCTAGCACCCGGGGAGAGCCCGTGCGCGTCATGTTCGCCCTCTATCGTCGTCGTGATTGCAGCGGGCATCGCCCTGTACACGGTCGTGGGGCTCGCCCACCTCTGATGCGCCGGCTCCGCGACAACTCGCTCTCGCTCGTCTTCTTCGCCCTCTTCGCCGGCGCGCTGGTCGCGCAGTCGGTCGCCGGCCATCGGGCCTACAACGAGGACGCCACACTCCACGGCGCCGAGACCATCTCGTACGCCCGCTACCTCGTCTCGGCGAGCTTCGGGCAGGCGGTGCTCGAGAACTGGCAATCCGAGTACCTCCAGTTCTCGCTCTTCATCCTCGCCACCATCTGGCTCCTGCAGCGCGGCTCGACCGAGTCGAAGCCGCTCGACCGAGCCGGGGTCGAGTCCGAGTACCGGCAGAAGCTCGGCCGCTACGCGGGGCCGGGCGCGCCCGCGTGGGCGCGCCACGCGGGCGGCTTCCGGCGCTGGCTCTTCTCGAACTCGCTCCTCCTCGTGATGACGGCGATCTTCTTCGGCTCGTGGTTCGGACAGTCCGTGACCGGCTGGAGCGCGCTGAACCAGGAGCGGGCCGACCACGGCGCCCGGGAGATCGGCTGGGCGGCCTACGTCACGGGGCCGGACTTCTGGGAGGACACGCTCCAGAACTGGCAGTCGGAGTTCCTCGCGGTCGGGCTCGATGGCCGTCTTCACCATCTACCTCCGCCAGCGCGGCTCGCCCGAGTCGAAGCCGGTCGGCGCGCGGCACGACGAGACCGGCGCCGAGGGCTAGCGCGTCTAGGAGGAGACGAGCGGGAGCGGCTTCACGATGCCGACGCCCTGCTCGCGCTTCGACTCGTCGACGGCGCGGGCCAGGTCGAAGATCGCCTGCGAGACCTCGGCGTCGGGATCCGTGAGGACGATCGGCTCGCCCTCGTCGGCGCGCGCGGCGAGCTGCGGATCGAACGGGATGCGCGCGAGAAGCGGCGCCTCGATCTCGGCCGCGAGCGCCGGGCCGCCGCCGGTCCCGAAGAGCTCCTCGCCGGTGCCGCTCATGTACGCCATGTTCTCGACCACGCCGAGCAGGCGCATGTTCGTCTTGCGCGCCATCTGGGCGGCGCGGACGGCGACCTGCTGCGCGGCGCGATGCGGCGTCGTGACGACGAGCGCCTCGGCGCGCGGGAGCAGCTGGCCGAGCGAGATCGCCACGTCGCCGGTGCCGGGCGGCATGTCGACGACGAGCACGTCCAGCTCGCCCCAGTGGACGTCCGACAGGAACTGCTCGAGCGCGCGGTGGAGCATCGGGCCGCGCCACATGACTGGCGCGTTGTCCTCGAGGAAGAACCCGATCGACATCACCTTCAGGTCGCCCTCGACCCGCACGGGCGGGACGATCATCTTGTCGACCGCGACCGGCCGCTGGTGGACGCCGAGCATGTGCGGGATCGAGTAGCCGTAGACGTCGGCGTCGAGCACGCCGGCCTTCTTGCCGAGGCTCGAGAACGCGGCCGCGAGGTTCGCAGCGAGCGACGACTTGCCGACGCCGCCCTTGCCGCTCGCGACCGCGATCACGCGGGTCGAGGCGTCGACGGAGATCCCGGGCGTGCGCTCGGCGACGCCGCCGCGGAGCTTGGTCGTCAGCACCTGCTTCTCCTCCGGGGTCATGACCGTGAAGGAAAGCGAGACGGACTCGAGACCCTCGAGCGGCGCGAGCGCGCGCTCGACCTGCTCCTCGAAGCTCGCCCGCAGGGGGCAGCCCGGCGACGGTCAGCGCGAGCAGGACCGAGGCATGGCTGCCCTCGACCTGGACGTCCCGGACCATGTCGAGCTCGACCACGGAGCGGTGGAGCTCCGGGTCGATGACGGCCTTCATGGCCTCGTAGACGTCCTCGCGCGACGCGCTCACCTCGTCTACCCTAGCAAGGCCCCGTACGGCAGAAAACCCCTGCTAGGGGCCACCAGGAGGCGTCTCTTGAACATCCAGGCGGTCGCGCAGAGGACCGGGATTCCAGCCGCCACCCTGCGGAAGTGGGAGCAGCGCTATGGGGTGCTCAACCCGGAGCGGACCGCCGGCGCGCACCGCCGCTATTCCGAGCGCGACGTGCTGCGGGTCGAGTGGCTGAAGGCCCGGCTCGCGGAGGGCTACCGGATCGGCGAGGCGGCTCGGCTGCTCGGCGGCGCCGACTCCTCGGACACGGTCCCGAGCGACCCGGCCGCGCTCGTTCGCCGCATCGTCGAGGGCGCGGCAGCGACCGACCCAGGCGCGGTCGAGCGGGCGGTCGAGCAGGCCCTCGCGCTCTTCGAGCCGACGAGAGGCGATCGACGAGATCCTCGCGCCCGCGCTCCGCGAGGTCGGCGACTGCTGGGCGCGCGGCGAGCTCGGGATCGGGCAGGAGCACGGCGCGTCCGAGATCGTCCGAGCCAAGCTCCGCGAGCTTGTCGACGTCGGCGCCGAGGGCCCGCGCGGCACGGCCGTCCTCTGCTGCGCGCCGGGCGAGCGGCACGAGATCGGCCTGCTCGCGCTCGCCGTGCTCCTGCAGACGGACGGCTGGGGCGTCGTCTACCTGGGCGCCGACACGCCGCTCGCCGAGGCGGTCGCCGTCGCGCTCGCGCGGGACGCCTCGCTTCTCTGCGTCAGCGCGACGATGGCCGACGCCGCCGAGGCGGCCGAGGCCGAGCTGGACGAGCTCGCCGACGAGCACGACCTGAGCGTCGTGGTCGGCGGCCGCGGGTTCGACCGAACGTCGGCGCTCGAGGCCCGCGCGGCGCTCCGCCGGCCGGTGCTCGTCTAGCCGGTGTTCGCCGCGCCGCTCGCCGCCAGGCTCGAGGGCCGGATCGTCGTGCTCGAGCCGATCGCGGACCGACCACGAGGAGGGGCTCTGGCAGGCCGCGCAGGACCCGGCCATCTGGCAGTGGACGCACGCCGTCGTCGGCGCGAGCCGGGCGGCGTACGACGACTGGTACGCCCAGGCGCGGGCCGAGCAGGACGCCGGCGTCTCGGCGCCGTTCGCGATCCGCTCGACCGCGAGCGGCGAGCTGGTCGGGAGCTCGCGCTACATGTCGCTCCGCCCGGAGCACCGCGGCCTCGAGATCGGCCACACCTGGATGAACTCGTCCACCTGGAACACGGGCGCGAACGCCGAGACGAAGTTCCTGCTCCTCGAGCATGCGTTCGAGGACGTCGGCTGCATGCGCGTCGAGTTCAAGACCGACGCGAAGAACGAGCGGGCGCGGCGCGCGCTCGAGGCGCTGCCCGTCGCGCTTCGAGGGGATCTTCCGCAAGCACATGCTCGTCCGCGGCGACGAGCTGCGCGACTCGGCCTGGTACGCGATCACGGACGACGAGTGGCCCGACGTCCGGGCCGCCCTGCGCGCCCGGCTCGACCGCAAGCGCTGACCCACGTCGTACGCTTTCGCCCGTGGACGAGCGGGTGCTCCTCGTCGAGGACGACGCGTCGATCCGGGAGGTGACGGCGCTCGGGCTCGAGCAGGCGGGCTTCCGCGTGGCGGCCGCCGCCGACGGGCGCGACGGGCTCGCACGCTTCCGCGAGGGCGGCTTCGACGTCGTCGTGCTCGACGTGATGCTCCCCGAGCTCGACGGGCTCGCGGTGCTGCGCGAGATCCGGAGCGCGAGCCGCGTGCCGGTTCGTGATGCTCTCGGCCAAGGCGGACACGGTCGACGTGGTCGTCGGGCTCGAGCTGGGCGCGGACGACTACGTGACGAAGCCGTTCGAGCTCGCGCGAGCTCGTCGCGCGGATCCGGGCCGCGCTGCGCGCGGGCCGAGCCGCCCAACGAGGAGGTGCTCGCGGTCGGCGACGTCGAGATCGAGCCGGCCGGGTTCCGCGTGCGCAAGCGCGGCGAGGAGATCGCCCTCACGGCGACGGAGTTCCGGCTCCTGCTCGAGCTCGCCCGCCGCCCGCGCCAGGTCTTCACCCGCGAGCTGCTGCTCGAGCGCGTGTGGAACTACGACTACCTCGGCGACTCGCGGCTCGTCGACGTGGCCGTCCAGCGTCTCCGCGCCAAGCTCGAGGACGACCCGAAGCAGCCGACGCTAATCGTGACGGTGCGCGGAGTCGGCTACCGGCTGGGGAGCCGCTGATGCGCACGGCCGTCCCGACCGGGCGCCTCCGGCGGCGCCTGACGATCGCGTTCACGCTCGTCGCGGGCGTCTCGGCGCTCGTGCTCGCGGCCGGCTCGTACTGGATCGTTCGCGAGACCCGGCTGGACGACTCCGTCGAGCGAGCGCTCGACCAGTCCCGCTTCAACCTCGAGCTTGCCTCGTCCGTGCTCGAGGGCGGAACGGGCCGGGCTGCGACGGACGAGCTGCTCGCGGCGCTCTCGACGCGCGGCGACTTCGAGACGGTCGGCGTCGCGGACGGCGACGAGCTTCTCGTCGAGCGTGTCGCTCGGGCCGGAGCAGGTGCCGGAGGGGCTCGAGCCGCTCGTCGAGGACGGCCAGCTCGCCTACCAGCGTGAAGAGGTGGGCGGGACGCCGATGCTCGTGACCGGCGGCCAGGTGGCCGGCTCCTCGGTCGACCTCTACTTCTTCTTCTCCGAGCAGGAGCTCAAGGACGACCTCGCCCAGCTGCGGAACATCCTCCTGGCCGGCGTCGTCGTGCTCTCGCTCCTCGGCGCGCTCGTAGGCGCACTTCTCGCGCGGCGGACGCTCGCGCCGGTCGCGCGGGCGAGCGCGGCCGCGCAGTCGCTTGCCGAGGGGCTGCTCGAGACCCGCATTCCGGTCGAGCGCGCGGACGAGTTCGGCGCGTGGGCGGTGTCGTTCAACGAGATGGCCGACGCGCTCCAGGGGAAGATCGCGGCGCTCTCGGCCGCGCAGGAGCGCGAGCGCCGATTCACCTCCGACGTCGCGCACGAGCTGCGGACGCCGCTGACGGCGCTCGTCGCCGAGGCCGAGCTCCTCGGCGAGCACCTCGACCGGATGCCCGACGACGCGCGCCGCCCGGCCGAGCTGCTCGTCGCCGACGTCGGCCGGCTGCGGCGGCTGGTCGACGACCTGATGGAGATCTCGCGCCTCGACGCGGGCGCGGTCACGGCGAGCGCGGAGCCTGTCGACCTGCGCGCGCTCGTCGACACCGTCGTCCGCGACCGCGGCTGGAACGGACGGGTGCGGGTCGAGGGCGCAGGCGGGCAGGTGGCGTCGGACCCGCGCCGCATCGAGCGCGTGGTCGCGAACCTCGTCGACAACGCCCTCGAGCACGGCGGCGGCGAAGCGACCGTGCTCGTCGGGTCGGCGACGGTCGAGGTGGCTGACGACGGCCCGGGAATCCCGGCCGATCAGCTTCCGCACGTGTTCGAGCGCTTCTGGAAGGGCGACCCGGCGCGCTCGGGCCCGGGGAGCGGCCTCGGCCTCGCGATCGCGCGCGAGAACGCGCGGCTCCTGGGTGGCGACGTCGAGGTCGCGAGCGAGCCCGGCCGCGGGACGCGCTTCACCTTCCGCCTGCCGTAACGAAACCGTTACGCGACGGTTGGGCCGCTGTTGCGCGGCGTGTCGAGGATGAGTCCCGTCACCCGAACCGAAGGAGTCCACATGGGAATCCGCCTCGTCTTCATCGCCGCCGTCGTGGTCGCCGCCGGCTCGCTCGGCGTCCTCGCCGCGAGCTGCGGCGCCGACGAGCCGCAGTCCGCGGGCCCGGTGCCCTCCGAGACCGGCACCGGATCCGGATCCGCGCCGACGACGACCGGCGAGACGTCGGGCTCGGCGACGACCACCGCGCCGCCGCCCACCACTACGGAGACGCGCACCGTGACCGTCCAGGCGTGGTTCGCGCGGCCCGAGCTCGAGGGTCGGAGCCCCGGCGACCCGAAGCTCTTCGTCGTCCACCGGACGATCCCGGCGACCGAGGGGATCGGCGCGGCGACGGTCAACGAGCTGCTGGCGGGCCCCGAGTCGATCGAGAGCGCCGCGGACGTCTCGACGGCCGTCCCCGACGGGACGCGGCTCCTCGGCTTGAACATCGCGAACGGCCTTGCCACCGTCGATCTCAGCTCGGAGTTCGAGTCGGGCGGCGGCAGCCTCGCGATGCAGATGCGCCTCGCGCAAGTCGTCTACACCCTCACGCAGTTCCCGACCGTGAAGCGCGTGCAGTTCCAGCTCGACGGCGAGCCGGTGCGCGTGTTCTCGGGCGAGGGGATCGTGCTCGACAAGCCGGTCACGCGCGGCGACTACGAGGAGCTGATGCCGGCGATCCTCGTCGCGAGCCCGGCGATCGGCGAGGAGATCTCCCGGTCGGTCGAGATCTCCGGCAACTCGAACGTCTTCGAGGCGAACGTGACGGCTCTCGTCGTCACCGCGTCGGGCAAGGAGCTTGCGCGCGACTTCACGACGGCGACGTGCGGCACCGGCTGCCGCGGCGACTACTCGCTCACGCTGACCTTCCGGGCCCAGCCCGCCGGGTCGGCCGGGTTCGTGGTCGTGCAGGACGACGACGCGGCCGACCAGGGCTTCCCGCCCCACCAGGTGCGGATTCCGATCGTCTTCGGCTAACGCGTCGGCGAGCCGGGCCCAGAGCTCGGCGCAGCGCTCGGGGGTCGCGCCCGCGACGACGCGGGAGCGGCCCTCGAGGTCGAGCGGATGGCCGCCGAACGGCTGCGCCTCCGGAGTGTCGATCGCGAAGCCGCGCTCGCGGACGAGGAGCTGCGCGGCCGCGATGTCGACGCTCCGCGCCGGCTTGAGCGAGCACACCGCGTCGACCCGCCCGGCGGCCAGGTGGCAGAGCGAGAGCGCGAGCGACCCGAGCACCCGCGCTCGGTAGGCAAACCCGACCGCAGCTGCCGCGCCCGCGGACAGCAGCTCGGTCGTCGTCGCCTCGAGCGCGAGCACCTCGACCTCGTCCTTCGGCCCGAGTCCGTCGAGCGTCGCGCCGGCCAGCCGCGCGCCGGCGCCGCGGATCGCCGTCCACTCCTCGCCGGTGCCGAAGTCGTGCACGAAGCCGAACACGACGTCGTCCATCGTCCGGCCCTCCGCGACGGCGATCGAGAGCGAGAAGAGCGGCACCCCGCGCTTGGCGTTCAGGCTGCCGTCGATCGGGTCGACCACGACAAGCGTCCCGTCGGGCTCCCCGAAGTCGCGCTCGCCGAGCTCCTCCGACACGAGCGTGAAGCCGAGGCCGTCCGCGGCCGCGCGCTCGAGCACCGAGACGACCGCGGCTTCCGCGGCCGCGTCCACGGCGGTCGTGTCGTCGCCGCCGGCGCCCGCCGCATGCACGGGCTCGCGTTCGGCCCGCGTGGGCAGCGACTCGACCGCCGCGCCGACGGCCGCCGTCGCCTCGCGGCAGATCGCGCTCCAGCGGTCCGTGTCGACGGCCACGCCTACTCGTCGTACGGCGCGAAGAGGAGGCCGGTCGTCAGCTTCGGGAAGAAGTACGTGCTTTTCTCCGGCATCGTCTCGGCCGCGAGCGCGACCGCCTCGACCTGCTCGACCGTCGGCGCCCGGACGAGGAACGCGGCCTCCGCACCGCCGGCCGCCACCGTCCGCTCGGCCTCCTCGACGCTCGGCGTGAAGCGCACGCCGGCCAGCGGGAGCGTGGCCAGTGCGGTCGTGTCGAGCACGCCCGCTGCCCCGCCCGCCGGCTCGGCCTCGACGAGCTCGGCGCCCGCACGCCGGACGAGCACGAACGCCGGATGGTCGCGCGTGACTTCCCCGAGCCGGTCGAGCGCACCCGCCGCGCCGTCGAGCGGTGTCACCCGGAAGCGGCCGTTCAGCTGCGGCAGCGGCGCGTCCGCCAGCCGGTGCGTCGGGAGGATGACGAGACCGGGATCCTCGCGCGCCGTGAGCGCGGCGAGGACGTATGCGCTTTCCTCCGTCCCGTCGTCCTGGTGGAAGCGGAGCGCGGTCTCGTAGCGGTGGTGGCCGTCCGCGATCACGAGCGGGCCCTGCACGAGCGCGACGGCGCGCTCGATCGCGCCCGCATCGGTCACGCGCCAGAGCCGGCTCGTCACGCCGTCGAGCGTCGCCTCGAGATCGGGCTCGCCCTCGGGCTGCGCCGGCGAGCCGCCCGCGTGCAGGAGCAAGACGGGCGAGAGCTTCGCCCGGACCGCACGCAGGAGCTCGAGCCGCGCCTCCTTCTGGCGGGCGAACGTCCGCTCGTGCGGGAAGACGTCGCCCTCGCCGTACGGCGTGACGCGCAGGCGCGCGACGAGGCTGCGCCGGGCGCGCGGCGCGCCGTCCGGGCCGGCGAACGTTTCCTCGAGGATCCAGACCGCGGGCTCGGTCTCGCGGACGAGCACGCCTTCCTCCTGCCACTTGCGGAAGAGCCGACCGGCCTCCGCGGGATCCTCGGGGCGCGTCAACCGGATCACGTTGTGCGGCTCGGCGGCGACCAGGCGCTCGCTCAGCTCGGCACCGACGACGTCGTGCGGCGGGGCCACGAGCCGGTCGAGCGGGCCGGCCGCCTCCGGGTCGTAGCGAAGCGCGCGGAAGGGCTTCAGGACGGCCACGCGGCTGAGGCTACCGCACCCGTTCCGCGGCCCGGCCGCGTCCGTCGCGCCGCGTACACTCGCAGGGGTGAGCGTCGCCCTCCCACATGCCGCCCAAGCCGGCCCGGGAGTCGATTCGACGCCGATTTCAGAGCTCGTCGAAGACCGCATCGTCGAGGGTGTCTACGCGGTTGCGAGGAAGCGGCGGTTGCACACCCGCGCGGGCCGTCCGTACCTCGCGGTCGAGCTGATGGACCCGACTGGACGGATCGAGGGACGGGTCTGGAGCGAGGTCGAGCTGCTCGACCGGCGCTTCCACGAGGGCGACGCGGTCCGTGTGCTCGCCCGCGTGGAGAAGTTCCGCGACCGGCTCCAGCTGGACGTCCGTTCGCTCGAGCCGGCGCAGGTCGAGCCGGCCGCGCTCGTCCCGGAGGCGCGCCGTGACCTCGACGAGCTGGACGGCTTCCTCGAGTTCCTCGCCGAGGAGCTCGCGCACCCCGGCCTGCGCTCCGTCGTCGGCGGGTTCGTGTCCGACCGACGGTTCCGCGAGCGGCTGCGGGCGCTGCCGGCGACGCCGAAGTCCCACCACTCCTACTCGGGCGGCCTGCTCGAGCACACGGTCGCGGTCGCCACGCTCTGCCGGGACACAGCCGACCTGCACAAGCGGCTGCGCCGCGACCTCCTGATCGCGGCCGCGCTTCTGCACGACGCCGGCCGGACGCTCGAGCTCGCGGACGGCCCGCTCGCTCTCCCGACTGCGGAGGGACGGCTGCTCGGGCACGTCCACCTGGGACTGCGCCTGGTCGAGAGCCGGGCCGAAGATCTCGAGGACGACGTGCGCGCGGAGCTCCTCCATGCGATCGCCGTCCACCACGATGCCCGCGCCGCCCGCACCGCCGAGGCGCTCGTTCTCTTCCACGCGAACCAGCTCGACGCCGTCGCCGCGACACGCCCGGTCGAGGCGGCCTAGCCCGCGCAGTAGAGTCTCGCGATGGCCGTCACGGGGGAGCAGCTCGATGCGTACGCCCGACTGATCGTCGAGGTCGGCGTCAACCTGCAGCCCGGCCAGGACTTCGGCATCAGCGCCTACGTCGAGCACGCGCCGTTCGTCCAGCGGGTGGTGCGCGCCGGGTACACCGCCGGCGCCCGCCA
This sequence comes from uncultured Actinomycetes bacterium, assembly GCA_963696365.1. Taxonomy (GTDB): domain Bacteria; phylum Actinomycetota; class Thermoleophilia; order Gaiellales; family Gaiellaceae; genus CAVOKD01. The sequence continues at coordinate 15,196 of CAVOKD010000003.1, read as the reverse complement.
CGTGGACGTCCTGTACGTCGACGAGGGCGTGCGGAAGACGGTGGTCGAGAGCGGGACCGAGGACGATCTCGGGTACACGCCGCCGTGGCTCGTCGAGCGGCGGAAGGCGTACGACGGCCACGGCTACCTGCTGCTGCGCGGCCATCCCGACCCGACGATGTTCGACGACGTCGACGGCGAGCGCCTCGCGCGCTCGCGGCGGCAGGAGGAGGACGCGGTCTGGCTGCGGCAGGTCAGCGACCGCCGGGTCAACTGGTCGCTCGTGTCGTGCCCGACCGAAGGCTGGGCGCGGACCGTCTTCGGCGAGCCGGACGTCGACCGGCTCTGGGAAGCGGTGCTCCGGACCGTGCGACTGGACGAGGCCGACCCGGTCGCTGCCTGGCGGGAGCACACCGACCGGCTCGATCAGCGCTCCGCGCTCATGAACGAGCGGCGCTTCGACACACTCCGGTTCCGCGGGCCGGGCACCGACCTGACGGTCGGGCTGCACCCGGGCTCGGTCTGGCAGGGCGCGAAGGACGTGACCGCGTGGGGCCAGGAGCACGTCGCGAACCTACCGAGCGAGGAGATCTACACGACGCCGCACGCCGGCCGGACCGAGGGACACGTCCGCTCGACGATGCCGCTCGTCCTTTCGGGCCGGATCGTGAAGGGTCTCGAGATGCGCTTCGAGGCTGGCCGGATCGTCGAGCTGAAGGCGGACGAAGGCCGTGAGGTCGTCCAGGGCCAGGTCGACACAGACGACGGGGCCGCGATGCTCGGCGAGGTGGCGCTCGTGGACGGGACGTCCCGCGTCGGTCGCGAGGGCTTCGTCTTCTTCGACACGCTGTTCGACGAGAACGCGACCTCGCACATCGCGTACGGGCAGGGCTTCACCTCGTCGGTCGAAGGGACCGAGTCTCTTTCGCCCGACGAGCTGGCGGAGGCCGGCGTCTCGCAGTCCTCGCTCCACACGGACTTCATGATCGGCGGCGCCGAGGTCGAGGTCGACGGACTGACCGCGGACGGCGAGGCCGTCCCGATTCTCCGCGACAACGACTGGCAGCTCCGCTGACGCGGGCCGCCGCGTCCATCGCGCACCTCGCGCCATAGCCCCACCCTGGGAGGGGAAGGGGCACCACCCGCCACCCGATCTCAGCCTACGGCTCGCCAAGCGCGACGCCAGCCCGGCGTCGTGCCGATTCCGCGTCCGGAGAGCGCCGACTCCCGCACACGCGCAGGTCAGACGTTGAAGCGGATGTTCAGGACGTCGCCGTCGGCGACGACGTAGGTCTTGCCCTCGAGCCGCTGCTGCCCGCGCTTCGCCGCCTCGGCCGCCGAGCCGGCCTCGACCAGGTCGTGCCACCCGATCACCTCGGCGCGGATGAACCCTCGGGCGATGTCCGTGTGAATCTCCGCGGCCGCGTCGAGCGCCGTCGCGCCGCGTGCCAGCGTCCACGCGCGGGTCTCCTTATCACCGGCGGTGAAGAAGCTGATCAGGTCGAGGGCCTCGAAGAGCCGCGGCACGACCGTCTCCGCGGCCGACGCCCCGTCGCGGAACGCCGCCGCCTCCTCGTCCGGCGAGCTCGGAGAGCTCGGCCTCGAGCTTCAAGTCGATCCCGCCCGCGCCGTTCTCGACCGCGATCAGCGGCTTCGTCGTCAGCGGGACGATCTCCGGCGGCAGCTCGGCGGGAAAGTCCCCGAGCGTCTTGCCCTCGTCGAGGTGCGCGAGCAGCCGGCCGAGGTCGTCGACCTCCTTCCGAAGCGCCGCCTCGCCCGACTTGGCCTGCTTCTCCACCCGCTCGAGCCGCCGCTCGACATGCTCGCGGTCGGCCACCAGGAGCTCCAGCTCGATCGTCTCGAGGTCGCGAGCGGGCTCGGCGGCAGGCGCCCAGCCGTTCAGCACCGCGACGAGGGCGTCCACCTCGCGCAGGCCGCCGAGCAGCTGGCGACCGCTGCCGGGGATGTCGACCACGCGCGCCGCCGCCGGCGTCACCTTCCGGGCCGACACGACCTCGGCCAGCTGCCCGAGGCGCTCGTCCGCGATCGGCGCCATCCCGACGTTGGCCTTGTCCGAGACGGTCGCGTACGCGGTGATCTCGGCGCCCGCCCGCGTGAGCGCGTTGAAGAGGGTCGTCTTGCCCGCGTTGGGCAGACCGACGATGCCGGCCTGGAGAGCCACGGGGGCTCAGGTTACGAGGTCTGCGCCGCCGTGAGCGACCGCTGCAGGGTCGCGAACGCCCGGTGCTGGAGCTGCTTCACCGCGCCCTCGGTCTTGCCGAGGATCGCCGCGACCTCCGCGTTCGAGAAGTCGAACGCGTACTTGAGTGTCAGCACCTGCCGCTGGTCACCCGAGAGCCCGTCGATCAGCCGCAGCATCCGGTCGCGGCCGAGCCCGTGGAGCGCCGTGTCCTCCGCAGATGGCTCGAGCGCGGAGGCGTCCTCCGGCGGCTCGCTCTCGGGCTGCCAGCGCCGGCCGGCGCGGAAGTGGTCGATGGCAAGGTTGTGCGCGATCCGGAAGAGCCAGGCCGAGAACGGCACCGACCGCCACCGGAACCGGTCGATCGACTCGAGCATCCGGATGAACGTGTGGTTCGTCAGATCCTCGGCGTCGTGTCGGTTCGCGACCGAGAGCTGGAGGTAGCTGAAGACCCGGTCGAAATGGATGACGTAGAGCTCCTCGAACGCGGCGCGCTCGCCGCGCTGGGCCCGCTCGACGAGCCGCCGCACATCGGGCTCGGCCGTATCCGCCACCGCCTGCTCTCCGCTCCTCGCCACCGCCGTTCCTCTCACCCTACGCCCCTCCCGGCATCCCCAAAAGGGGCAGTCGTGATCTCCTCTCACCTAAGCAGAGAATCTCGCGATGACAAGCGGGGGCCAGTGCCCGGCGGAAGGAGAAGCGAACGGATCAGGCGGCGTCGCGGCCGAAGCCGATCTGGCTCTCGCGTGACCACCGCTTGACGTACGCGACCGACCGCGCCGGGAGGAGGTACGTCCCGTCCTCCGCCTCGAGTTCGATCACGGCGTCCGCGTCGCGAAGTCCCGAGCGCAAGGCCTCGAACGCGTCCGGCGCCACGACCGCGCCGATCGTCGGGCCGCCGACGAAGCCGATCTCGACGCGGATCCGCTCGTCAGCCACCGACGACCTCCGCGAGCACCCCGTGCAGGGAGTCGGGATGGACGAACGCGACCTGCTTGCCGGCCAGACCCGGCCGCGCGCCCGGCTCGATCACGGTCGCGCCGCGCCGCTCGAGCTCCTGGACGGCGCCCTCGACGTCGTCCACCTCGAAGGCGACGTGGTGCATGCCGGGCCCGCGCTTCTCGAGGAAGCGGCCGACCGGCGTGTCCGGCCCGAGCGGCGAGACGAGCTCGACGCGTCCGTCACCCACCCGCAGGTACACGGCGTCGACGCCCTGCTCCTCCATCCGGTCGGCCACCTCGACCTCCGCGTCGAAGAGCCGGCGGTACGTCTCGAGCGCCTCGTCGAGATCCTCGACCGCGAGCGCGACGTGGTGGACACCGAGGAGCCTCACGGCCCGCGATGCTACCCGAGGGCGGCAGGGGACCGGCGACGAGTCCTCGTCCTCGGGACGCGATGGGCGTCACGAGGCAAGGACGCAGGCGGTCGTATCCGGTGGATACGGCTGCGACTGAGGACGCAGCATCGGGGCGTTCAGCGCGTCCTGCGGGCTCAGGCGCTCGTGCGCCGGCCCTCCCCTAGGCGGTATTCGGGTCGGCAGGCATGGAGACGACCCGTGGGGTGCCGACGCGGTCGGCCGAGTTGGAATCGGGCGGGACGTCGGCGAGGAGCTCCATCAGCTCGGGGCGGTGGAGCGTCTCCTTCTCGAGCAGCTGGTCTGCGAGGAGGTCGAGCGTCCTGCGGTGCTTCGCGAGCAGACGGACCGCCTCCGAGTACGCGTGGTCGGTCAGGCGGGCCTGCTCCTCGTCGCGGACGCGCTTCGTGTGCTCGGAGAGCGCGTAGTTGTCCGCGCGCATCGTCCGGGAGGCGACCTCGTCGCCCATGCCGAACTCGAAGACCATGCTGCGCGCGAGCGAGGTGACGCGCTCGAGGTCGTTCGCGGCCCCGTTGGTGACCGCGCCGAAGACGATCTGCTCCGCGGCGCGGCCGCCGAGCATCACCTTCATCAGGTCGAGGAACTCGTCCTTCGTGTGCAGGTAGCGGTCCTCCTGCGGCGTGTTCAGCGTGTAGCCGAGTGCCTGGCCGCGGGAGACGATCGTCACCTTCTGGACGGGCATCGGTTCGCCGACGAGGTGGGACATGAGCGCGTGGCCGCCCTCGTGGTACGCGAGGATCCGCTTCTCCTTCTCCGTGACGACGCGACGCTGCTGCAGACCGGCGACGATCCGCTCGATCGCCGAGTCGAAGTCGGCCTGGAGGATCTCCTTGCGTTCCGCGCGGCCGGCGAAGATCGCCGCCTCGTTGCAGATGTTCGCGAGATCGGCGCCGGTGAGCCCGGCCGTCTGGCGCGCGATCGAGGGCAGCTCGACATCGTCGGCCAGAGGCTTCCCGCGCGTGTGGACGAAGAGGATCGCCTCGCGGCCCGCGAGGTCGGGTGGGGCGACGAGGATCTGCCGGTCGAAGCGGCCCGGGCGCAGGAGCGCGGGGTCGAGGTCCTCGAGCCGGTTCGACGCGCCGATCAGCACGACCTGCGCCGGGCCCTTGAAACCGTCGAGCTCGACGAGCAGCTGGTTGAGCGTCTGGTCGTGCTCGCGGTTGAAGCTCGTGCCCGAGCGGCGCATGCCGATCGCGTCGAGTTCGTCGATGAAGACGATCGAGGGCTCGTTCTTGCGGGCCTTGTCGAAGAGCTTGCGGATCCGCGCGGCGCCGAGGCCGGCGAACATCTCGACGAACGCCGAGGCGCTCTGCGAGTAGAACGTCGCGCCGGACGCGTGCGCGACCGCCTTCGCGAGCAGCGTCTTGCCGGTGCCGGGCGGGCCGTAGAGGAGGATCCCCTTCGGCACGCGCGCGCCGAGCGACCCGAAGCGCCGCGGGTTCTGGAGGAAGTCGACGACCTCCTGGAGCTCTTTGGCGGCCTCGTCGACGCCGGCGATGTCCTCCCAGGTGATGGCGGACTTCGAGTCCGGGTCGACCTCGGTCGGCTTCACGCGGGGCATGAGCGCGACCATGCGCCAAAGGAGGTAGACGACCGCAGCGAAGAAGATGAGCGGCAGCCAGATCAGCGCGAACGTCGGCAGCCGCCCGAGAAAATCGAGGAAGGCGTCCACGAACTTCCCATCGGCCGGCGCCCCCCGGACCTAAAGGGCGGTTACGTGACGAGCTCGAGGCGCGGGTTCGAGATGTAGGTCCGGCCGACCTTGGCGGACGGGCGACCGTCCGTGAGGACGACGTCGGCGGTGAAGTCGTTTCGCCCCCGGATGAGCGCGGAGCCGACGCCGTAGGAGTCGACCGGGACGCCGCGCCGCTCGAAGTCGGTGATCTTCTCGACGTCGAAGCCGCCGGAGACGACGATCTTCACGCGCTCGAAGCCCTCGCCGTCGAGCGCCTCGCGCACCTTCTCCACCAGCCGCGGGTTGACGCCGCGCGGATCGAAGTAGCCCATCTCCGCCCAGAGCGACCGGTCGACGAGCGTCCCCGACGTATCGAGGCGAACACCCCAGAGGCGTGGGCCGAGCGCGCGAGCCACCTCGAGCGCCGTCCGCACCGAGTCGTTCTCGAAGTCGACCAGGACGACGACGTTCGCGTCCGGGTCGGCGTGCTCCGCGAACTTCGACGCCGCGAGCACGGTGTTCCCGCCGTAGGCGGCGATGAGCGCGTGCGGCACAGTGCCGATCCCCTTGCCGCCCCACCACGAGGCCTGCGCGTCGCTCGACACGCCGATCGCACCGGCGACGTGCGCCGCGTACCCGTCGCCCGTCTGCACGAGATGGTGGTCGTGCCGGGCCGGGAAGAAGAGGATCGGCTTGCCGTTCGCCGCCTCGACGACGCGCCGCACGTTCGTCGAGACAAGCGTGCGCCGGGCGAGGACGCCGAGGTAGACGGTCTCGAGATGGGCGAAGAGCGTGTAGTCGCCCTCGATCGTCATGGCGGTCTCGTACGGGGCGATGTCGTCCCCGTCGTAGAGCGCGTGGACGGTCAGCTCGTCCCAGTCCTCGGCGCAGAGCTTGAGGACGGCGATCGCCTCGTCCATCCCGCCGAGGACGGCGTGGTTCTTCTGGAAGACCTGCATGACGACGCGCGGGTGGCGGCCGTCCGCGAGCAGCACCTCGCGCGTCGAGTTGAAGTACGCGTCGGTGTAGTAGCCCTCCCGCATCTTCTCGACCGGGAGGTCGAAGATCTCAGGTGGCAGGCGCTTCCGGCGCGTCTCCGTCTCGGTCGCCATCTGCAGGCGATTCTAGGTCGAGACAGGCACGCAGGGCCGCCTCCGCGGCCTCGAGCTGCTCCGCCGTTGGCTCCGCGGTGAGGACGTGCGTCTGGAGGAAGAACCCGGGACGCCAGAGCAGCCGCGCCAACGGGTGCTCCGGATTTCGGACGGCCCAGGAGAAGAGCTCGACCGAGCCGGACATGGCGCCGAGGGCCGCGCCGAGGCGCGCGAGCGGGCGCAGAGCGGGCGGCGCCGCGCGGGCAATCACGCTGCCGGCCACGCCGAGCACGAGCATGGGGCCGACGAGGTGCGAGCCGCAGCGCTCGTGCTCGCGGGGCCGCGGCTCGCCGTGCTCGTAGGAGCCGATCGCGATGTGTTCCGCCCCGTGGTAGGCGGCCAGCTCGCCGCCGCGGATCGCGACCGCGGCGGGCGCGAGCGAGACGGTCGCGGCGAGGAGCTCCTGCGCGGTCGGCGCGAGCGTGTCCGCGTGGCGGAGCCTGCGGGCGGCTGCGGCCGCGCCGAGCAGCGCGCCGGCCACGCCGGGCCGCTCGTACGGGAGCCTGGCGTCGGGCAGCGCGCGGCGGACGACCGGGAGCAGCGCGAAGACCTCGGCGAGCCTCGCGGGGCCGCGGAGAAAGCCGATCTCGACGTCGGCGGCGCGCAGCGGCTTGCGCCCCGAGGCGACGCGAAGCTCACCCTCCTCCGTGCGAACGGCGCAGCCCCAGTGCCGCGGCCCGTGCACGAGCACGCCGTTCTCGAGCGCCATCCCACCGAGGCGAACCTGTTCGGACATGCGGCGAGTGTACGGACCGGCCGAGGGGTCCCGGCGGGCCAGGTCGTTCCTCGTGAACAGTGTGTTACTTGCGGTCAACGCAACGCCGACCGGCACGGAGATCTGGGCGAGCGGCAAGCAACAGTCTGTTACAAGCCTCGCGCCGTCGGTCAGGAGGGCGAGGCGACGGCGCGGGCGACTTCGACGAGGAAGCGCGTCCCGAGCTCGAGGTCGTCCACAGGGATCCGCTCGTCCGCGGAATGGACGAGTAGCGAGGCTTCCTCGGACGACATGGTCCGGATGGGGAAGAAGCCGTATGCGATCGTGCCGAAGGCCTCGCGCAGGTAGTGGCTGTCCGTGAAGCCGGCGAGCACGACCGGCGCCAGCGCGGCGCCGGGGTCCTCGCGCTCGACCCAACCTGCGATCGCCTCCCAGAGCGGCGTGTGAAACGACGAGCGCGTCCCGCCGACGCTCTCGATCAGCTCGAGCTCGTAGTCGCCCTCGCCGAGATACGCCCGCACCTCGGCCTCGACCTCCTCCCACGACTGGCCGGGCAGGATGCGACAGTCGCACGTGACCTCGCAGAGCGCCGGGATCACGTTCCGCGCACGGGAGGCGCGGATCATCGTCGGCGAGACGGTGGCCGCGAGCATCGGCTCGACGAGGGCGCGCACCTCGGGATGCATGCCCGCGAGCTCCGCGTCGAGGTCCCCGACAGGAGGGACGCGGCCTGTGAGTGCCTCGAGGAATGCGCTCGTCTCCGGGCCGATCCGGCGCTCCGGCGCGATCCGCCCGAGCCGGTCGATCAGCGGTGCCGCCTTGACGAGCGCGTTGTCCGCGATCCCGGGCACCGACGCGTGGCCGGCACGGCCGCGGACCCGCAGCAGGAACGGAGAGCTGCGCTTCTCGGCGACCGCGCAGAGGACGAGCGCCCGCCCGCCCGCGGTCGTCCGGTCGCCGCCGCCCTCGTTGACGCAGTACTCGGCGCGGATCGTCTCCGGATGCGCGCGGCAGAGCCAGGAGAGGCCGACCGCCGCGCTCCCGTCCTCCTCGTCGGCCGTGGCCGCGAAGATCAGGTCGCCGGCCGGCTCGAAGCCCTCGCGGGCGAGGGTCGCCATCGCGACGGCCTCGGCCGCGACTTGGCTCTTCATGTCGAGTGCGCCGCGGCCCCAGACGCAGCCCTCCTTCAGCTCGCCCGAGAATGGCCCGACCGTCCAGTCCTCGGGGTCGGCGGGCACGACGTCTGTGTGGCCGAGCAGGAGCAGCCGCTTGCCGTCCCCGGTGCCCGGGATGCGCGCGACGAGATTCGCCCTGTCGGGTTCGGCCGCGAGCAACTGGCACTCGATCCCGGCGTCCTCGAGGTAGTCGCGAAGGAGCTCCGCGGCAGCGGTCTCGTTCCCGGGCGGGTTCGTCGTGTCGAGGCGGAGCAGGTCCTGGAGGAGCTCGGTCGCCTCGTCTCGCAGGGTGCGGGTCGCCACCGGCCGAGCATACTTCGGACGTGGCGGATCTCTTCAGCGACGCGGCGGACGCCCGGCTGCCCGAGCGCGCGCCGCTTGCCGCCCGGCTGCGTCCGACGCGGCTCGACGACTTCGTCGGCCAGGAGCAGGTGGTTGGGCCGGGCACCGCGCTCGAGCACGCGATCGCGGAGGACCGCGTCGGCTCGGCCATCTTCTACGGCCCGCCGGGGAGCGGCAAGACGACGCTCGCGCGCATCGTCGCCGCAACCACCGGCGCAGCGTTCGAGGAGCTCTCGGCCGTGTCCGCCTCGGTCGCCGACGTGCGCGCCGTGCTTGCCCGCGCGACCGAGCGGCTGGGGGGCAACGGGCAGCGGACGATCCTCTTCCTCGACGAGATCCACCGTTTCAACAAGGCCCAGCAGGACGCGCTGCTCCCGGCAGTCGAAAGCGGGCTGGTCACCCTCATCGGGGCGACGACCGAGAACCCATACTTCGAGGTGAACGCGGCGCTTCTCTCGCGCACGCAGGTCTACGAGCTACAGCCGCTCGAGCCGGAGCAGCTCGAGGAGGTTGTGCGCCGCGGCGCGGCCGAGCTCGGCGGCGAGGTGTCCGACCAGCTGGTCGGACTTATCGCCCGCAAGGCGGGCGGCGACGCGCGCGCAGCGCTCAACATCGTCGAGCTCGCGTGGGCGACCGCCCGCGCCGAGGGAGGCTCGTTGGAGGAGCGGCACGTCGAGGACGCTGCCCGCAAGCGTCCGCTCGTCTACGACAAGACCGGTGACGCGCACTACGACTTCATCTCCGCGTTCATCAAGTCGATCCGCGGCTCCGATCCCGACGCGGCGCTCTTCTACCTCGCGGCGATGCTCGAGTCCGGCGAGGATCCGCGGTACGTCGCGCGCCGCCTGATCGTGCATGCATCCGAGGACATCGGGATGGCCGACTCGCGAGCGCTCCTCGTCGCAACGGCGGCGGCCGAAGCCGTCGACCGGGTCGGCCTCCCCGAGGCGCGATTGAATCTCGCGCACGCGACGATCTACCTCGCCCGCGCCCCGAAGTCGAATGCGGTGATCACGGCCCTCGGTGCGGCGACGCGTGACGTCCACGAGCACGGGACCGTGCGGCCGCCGAAGGCGCTCCGCGACGCGCATTACCGCGGCGCGAAGAAGCTCGGGCACGGCGAGGGCTACGCCTACCCGCCCGACGACCCGAGCGGATACGAGGTCGACTACCTCCCGGACGAGCTCAAGGGGCGGACGTACTACGAGCCGTCCGGAGCGGGCGAGGAAGCCAAGTAGCGCCGCGCTCGCCGGGCGGCCGGGCGGCCAGCCGCGAGCCGAGCAGGATCAGCGCGAGGCCGGCGACGGTCGAGAGGCCGAACGGGTCGTCGCGGAAGGCGACCCCGAGCAGGACTGCGACGCCCGGTGCGATGTAGGCGACCACCGACGCGCGGCCGGGACCGATGTCCGCCTGCAGGCGGTAGAAGAGGACGAAGCCGCCGGCGGTCGACGCCAGCCCGAGCACGACGAGCGACGCGACCGCGTCGAACGACGGCGCCGCACCCGGCACGGTCGCCAGCGCGATCGGGAGCAGCATCAGGGACGAGAGCGCCGTCACCATCCCGACGACACCGCGACCGTCGCAGCCGCGGAACTTCGTCTTCAGGAGCAGCGCGGAGAACGCGTAGCCGAGCGCGGTTCCGAGCGCCGCGAGCGCGCCGATCACAGCGCCCGAGCCCGTCCCGACGTCGAGGCCGAGCAGGAGCGCGACCCCGCCGAACCCGACCACGAGCCCGCCGAGCCGCGAGCCGGACGCGCTCTCCGAGCGGTCGAGCGCGAGCGCCAGGATCGCGACGAGGAGTGGCGTGGCGGCGACGAGGATGCTGGTCAGCGACGACGAGATCCGCTCCTCGGCAAAGCCGAGCAGGAGGAACGGCCCGGCCATCTGCGCAGCGGCGAGCACGACCAGCCAGCCGGCCCGCTCGCGCAGGCCGTCGAGGGCGCGGGCGTAGAGCGCGAGCGGAAGGAGCACGACGGCCGCGAGCGCGGTACGCGAGAACGCGACCCAGGCGGGCGAGAGCTCGTCTACGGCGACTGCGATGAAGAGGTACGGGATGCCCCAGAGGAGCGAGACGGCGGCGATGAGGGCGAGCGCGCGGCGGGTCATGGGTGCTGAAACGTCAAACGACCGCGCGCTGTGAGATCTGCCCGGACGCGGATGTCGAGGTCGGCACAGAGTCGATTCGAAGCTAGGACGCTTCCGCGACAGATCCGCGCGTCCCCGCCGGTTACGCTCGAAGCGGGTGGCGGGTGGCCCACTCCCCACCCAGGGTGGGGACGTGGTCGAGGCGGCTCGAAGGGCCACGGCCTCCGCGGACGAGCGCGGTAGATTCGCGCGGTGGCGCTCCATACGTACGAGTGGGGACGCGCTGACGATCCGACGATCGTCTGCCTCCACGGCGTGCAGTCGCACGGGCTGCGCTACCGGCGGCTCGCCGAGGAGCGCCTCGTGCCCCTTGGGTTCCGCGTCGTCGCGGCCGATCTGCGCGGCCACGGCCGGTCGACCTGGGACCCGCCCTGGAGCATCCCGACGCACCGCGCCGACGTGATCGAGCTGGCGGAGACGATCGGGCCGACGACCTGGCTCGGCCACAGCTTCGGGGGCCGGCTGGTGCTCGAGCTCGCCGCCGCCCGCCCCGACCTCGTCACCCGAGCGGTGCTGCTGGACCCGGCCATCAGCATCGAGCCCGGCATGTCCCGCGACTTCGCCGAGCGGGAGCGCGCCGACCGCTCCTACGCGGACGCGGACGAGCTGATTCGCAGTCGCCGGCAGGACGCGCGCCTCGCACCGCAGGCGTTCCTCGCGGAGGAGGTCGAGCAGCACACCGAGACCGGCCCTGACGGGCGCCTGCGCTACCGCTACTCCCAGGCTGCCGCCGGGACGATGTTCGCCGAGCTCGCGACTCCGCCACCGCCATCACCCTCGTGCCCGACCCTGATCGTCGTGGCCGAGGAGACCGAGTACACGCTTGCCCGCGGACGTCGCCAGGCTTCGCGAGGCGCTCGGCGACCGCCTCACGGAGATCACCGTCCCGGGCGACCACATCGTCCTCTGGGATGCCTACGAGGAGACGGCCGCCGCAATCGATCGGTTCCTCGCCGAAACCGGTTAGAGGATCCGCGCGCCGAGCGCGCTCGCGGCCAGCTCGACGGCGAGCGCGGCGGTCTCGTTCTGGCGATCGAGGATCGGGTTCACCTCGACCACCTCGAGCGAGTCGAGGAGCTCCGACTCGGCAACGAGCTCCATCGCCAGGTGCGCCTCGCGGTACGAGAGCCCGCCGCGCACCGGCGTGCCCACGCCGGGCGCGACCTCGGGATCGACCACGTCCATGTCGAGCGAGACGTGCACGAACGACGCGCCGCGCGCCCGCTCGAGCGCCTCACGGAGGACCTCCTCGACCCCGCGGCGGTCGAGCTCGCTCATCGTGTAGACGCCGAGCCCGAGCCGTCGCACGACCTCCTTCTCGCCCTCGTCGAGCGAGCGGACCCGATCAGCATCGTCCGCTCCGGATCGAGTGCCGGCAGCGGCCAGAGCTCGCTCGCGAACGCGTCGTCCGCGACGCCGAGCGACGCGGCGAGCGGCATCCCGTGGACGTTCCCGCTCGGGCTCGTCTCGGGCGTGTTCAGGTCGCCGTGCGCGTCGAACCAGAGCGCCGCCCCGACGCCGCGTCCCGCGGCCATGCCGCCGACCGAGCCGAGCGCGATCGAGTGGTCGCCGCCCAGCAGCATCGGGACGAGCCCCTCGCGGTCGGCCACGGTCACCTCAGCGGCGATGCGCTCGCACGTCGCCTTGATCTCCGGCAGGAAGCGCGCGTGCTCGTCGCCGGCCGCAACGGTCTCGGGGAGCGCCGCCTCGACGTTCCCGCGGTCGACGACCTCGAGCCCGAGGTCGCTCAGTCGCTCCCCGAGCCCGGCGTAGCGGATCGCCGACGGGCCCATGTCCACGCCGCGGCGGCCGGCTCCCAGGTCGAGCCCGGCCCCGATCACGGCCACTCTCCGGCGCGGCATGGCGGCGAGCCTACCTCCGCCACGGCGACGGGCTACGATGACCCGCGGCGGGCGAGGTAGCTCAGTTGGTAGAGCACACGGCTGAAAACCGTGGTGTCGCCGGTTCGATTCCGGCCCTCGCCACTTCGAGTGTCCGTTCGTCACTCGCCGGTGGCACAGTCAGATGGTGCTCGAACCTCCCACCGCAGATTTACCCCGCGTCGAGCTACTCGTCATCGAGGGCTGCCCGAACGCCGCGCCGACCACGGAGCTCGTCCAGTGCGTTGCCCACGAGCTTGGTCTTCACATTGACGTGGTCACCGTGCTCGTGCTCGACGCGACGGCCGCCACGCAGTACCGGTTCCTCGGCTCGCCCACGGTCCGAGTTGACGACCACGACGTCGAACCGGGCGCCGACGCCCGCACCGACTATGCCCTCTCCTGCCGCGTCTACGGGTCGTCGGGGCAGCCGGCCGCGGAGTGGATCCGCGGCGCCCTTCGTCACCACACGGCTATCGATTAACGGCGGCGCTCGAAGAGCCTCGCGACGCGCCGTGCACCCCGGCCGCTCGCGACGTCCTCCATGTCGACGATCAGGCCGTCGTCGAGACGAAGCACGTGCGACCAGGCGACTCGCCGCCCGGCGGCGTCCGACCAGGAGAACCGCAAAGGCTCCACGTCCTCGCCGAGCGTCTCGTACGCCGCACGAATCGCCTGCACGGTGGACCATCGTAGTCCGGCGCGTGCGGCGAACGACTAGCGCCGGCGCGCGAGGAGCGCCGTGCCCGTGCCCGCGGCCAGCTCGTCCACGTCGTCGAAGCCCGCCGCGGCGAGCTGCGCACGAATGGTTTCCGGCGGCGCCCAGATCGGCGTCTCGGGACCGTGCGAGAAGGCAATCGCAAGACGGCCGCCCGCTCGCGTCACGCGCGCCAGTTCGTCGGCGAACGGGATCATGTTCAGGAGGAGCACGAGGCCGAACGAGCCGTCGCGGAAGGGCAGCCTCGACGCGTCGGCGACCTCGAACCGCACGCCCGGATGCGACCGGCGGGCGAGCTCGACCATCCGCGGCGAGAGGTCGACGCCGACCACCTCGGCCTCCGGAAACCGCTCGGCGGCGAGGCCGGCGACGAACCCGGTGCCGGTGCCGACATCGAGGACGGTGCGCGGGGTCTCATCCAGCCGGTCGAGAGCGGCGAGGACAGGGAGCGCCGCCTCCGGGCCCCGGATCTCGTCCCACTTGGACGCGAGCGAGTCGAAGTTCCACCGCATGAGCGGCCGGAAGAGCCACCAGAGCCGCGGGTACGCGACCGCGGCGCGCGTCGCCACCCGCGCGTAGCGTCGCCCGAGCGCCGTGACGCGGTCGTTCACGACACGAGCCGGATTCGGAGCGCGCCGCCGGGCCGGCCGCCGAGCATCTCCGCCGCGCTGCCCCCGTTGATCGCGAGCGCGACGTTCCAGTACGAGTCCTCGTAGAGGAGGATGTCGCCCGGCCGAACGTCGGCGAACGTCCGCGCGACGGTGGCGAAGTACGACTCGAACCCGACGTCGATCTCGACGCGCGCGCCCGGCTCGATCCCGGCGCGCGTGAGGTCGTCGGTGGTCGCGCTCACCTGCACGTTCCCGTAGCGATCGACGTAGAGCACCTGCGCGCGCAGGCGGCCGGTGCCCACCTCGGGGGCGGGTACGTGGAGGCGCTCGAGCCCGGCGGGATCGACCGAGGAGCCGAAGTCGGCGAGCGCCGCCCCACGCGCGAGGTGCGCGGCCGCCGGGGCGAACACGTCGCGGCCGTGGAAGGTGTGCGAGACCGGATCGAGGCGATACTCCGGATTCTCGAGCGTGACCGCCTCCTCGATCCCGCCGAACCGCTCGGCCGCTGCGATCAGGAGCCCGTTGTCCGGACCGACGAAGAGCCGCTCGGGGGTCCGCAGCGCGAGCGCGCGCCGGTCGCTTCCCACCTTCGGATCGACGATCGCCAGGTGCACGCCGGCGGGCATGTACGCGAGCGTGTTGCGGAGGACGAGCGACCCCTGGAGGACGTTCTGCGGCTCGATTCCGTGCGTGATGTCGAGGATCCGAACGTCCGGCGCGATGCGCGTGATCACGCCCCGGCAGACCCCGACGAAGTCGTCCTCGAGCCCGAAATCGGTCAGGAAGGTGACGAAGCGATGCTCGATGCCGCGACTCTAACCGCTCGCTCGAGACCGTCCAGATCGTGCGCCTCCGCCTCCGCGAGGACTGTCAGCCCGGCCTCGCGCGCGGCAGCGGAGGTGACCGGGCCGATCGACACGACCGGAAGCGACATGCCCAGCCCGGCGAAGGCCCGCGCGGCCGACGCGGACGCGAGCACCACCAGGTCGGCCGGTGGGAACGGGTCGAGCCTGAGCGGGACGGTGCGGTAGAGCACGACGACGTCTGCCCCGAGCTCGAGCGCCAGGTGATCGCGGGCGTCCTCTGCGCCGGCGAAGAGCACGCGACCCGGGTCGGCGGGGAACGCGGCGACGAGCCCTTCCTGCGTGGAAACGTCCGGCACGAGGGCCGGCTCGAGGCCGTGCTCGCGCGCGGCCGCGGCGGTGCCGGGCCCGATCGCGGCCACGCGGG
>CAVOKD010000002.1:0-380678 GCA_963696365.1 uncultured Actinomycetes bacterium | reverse complement strand
GTCGAAGTCGCGGACGCCTGTCTTCGTCTGCACTGGGCCGCTGGTCACCATGGGAACTCCTCTCGTCTGCGGGACGCGAGCGAGGCTAGCGACGAAATAGGGCGGCTCGGGCCCGCTATTTCTGCTTCACTCCGCTCGTGCTCGCGCCAACGTCCCGCCTGCTCGAGCTGCTGGAGCTCCTGCAGGCGCGCCCGCTCACGACCGGCCGGGAGATCGCCGACCGTCTGAGGATCGACGCGCGGACCGCGCGCGCTCCTTCGCGCGCTCCAGGGGCTCGGCATCCCGGTCGAGGGGCAACGCGGCGTGGGCGGCGGCTACCGGATGCGCCCCGGCTTTCGGCTCCCGCCGCTCATGCTGAGCGACGACGAGTCGGTCGCGGTCGTCTTCGGGCTCCTCGCGGCCCGGCGGCTTGGGTTCAACAGCACGACCGACTCGGTGGACAGCGCGCTCACGAAGATCCAGCGCGTGCTGCCGGACCCGCTCCGGCGACAGGTCGAGGCGCTCGAACGACGCTCGGCTTCACCGCTACCGAGACGGCCGGGGTTCCGGTGAGCGGCGAGGCGGTGCTCCTGCTGGCAGAGGCTATTCGCCGTAGGCGGCGGCTCCGCACCGGCTACCGCTCGTACGAGGGCGCCGAGACCGAGCGGGAGCTCAGCCCGCACGGACTGGTCGTCCACTCGGCCCCTGGTACCTCGCGGCGTTCGACCACACTCGCGACGGCCTCCCACACTCCGGTGTCGACCGCATGCACGACACGGCCCCGGCGGACGAGCCGGCATTCGCACCTCCGGACGGGTTCGATGCCGTCACGCACGTCAGCCGCTCGCTCGCACGCGTGCCGTGGACATGGGAGGTCGAAGTGCTCCTCGATCTCCCCGTCGACCGGGCCGCCGAGCGGATCCGCCGACCCTGGGCGAGCTCTTCGAGACCGAGGGCGGGAGCCTCCTGCGCATGCGGGTCGGCTCGCTCGACTGGATGGCGAGCGTGCTCGCCGGGCTCGGCTGCGATTTCGAAGTCCGCCGGCCCGACAAGCTCAACGACAACGTAGGGGCGCTCGGCGAGCGCCTCATGCAACGAGGCTGAGCGCGGGTTTACGGTTCGGCAGCCGGGAGAGGGGACGGGTATGCGACGGCGCACGCTTCGCCTGGTCATCCTCTTCGTTGATGGTGGGGTCGCCGCGCTTGGTGCGCGAATCGAGGGCTCCGCCACCGCGGCGCCGACCGCGACCGGAACGGGCGGCGCGGCCGCGACCGTCGACGCGCTCGCCACCCAGGCGGCCGTCGACACGCTGCGCCGCGGGGGCAACGCCGTCGACGCGGCCGTCGCCGCGGCCGGCGGTGCTCGGGGTCACCGAGCCGTTCTCGTGCGGATCGGCGGCGGCGGCTTCATGGTCCTCTACCGCGCGGGCACCGACGGAAGGTGACCACGATCGACGGCCGGGAGACCGCACCGGCCGCGATGCGCCCCGACTCCTTCTGGGAGAACGGAGCGCCGCTCCCCTTCAACGACGCGCGCTACAGCGGCCTCTCCGTCGGCGTGCCCGGCACCGTCGAGACTGGGACGAGGCGCTCGAGCGCTACGGCACGATCTCGCTCGCGAGAGGCGCTCGCGCCGGCGATCCGCGTCGCGCGCGACGGCTTCGTCGTCGACCAGACGTTCTTCGACCAGACGCAGGGCAACGTCGACTGGTTCGACGACATCCCCGCGTCCGCGGCGCTCTACCTCGACCCGGACGGCACGCCGCGCGACGTCGGCTCCGTCTTCCGCAACCCCGATCTCGCGCGACACGTACGAGCGGATCGCGCACCGCGGGCCCAAGGGCTTCTACCGGGGCGAGGTCGCGACGCGCTCGTCGACACCGTGCAGCACCCGCTCGTGTCGCCGACCGCGAACCACGTGTGGCGGCCCGGGCTCATGACCATGCGCGACCTGCACAACTACAAGGCGCCCGAGCGCCCGCCGACGCACGTCGCGTACCGCGGGCTCGACGTGTACGGGATGGGCCCGCCCTCGAGCGGCGGCTCGACCGTCGGCGAGGCGCTCAACATCCTCGAGGGCTACGCGCTCGGGGATGACACGCGAGGCGGCACTGCACCGCTTCATCGAGGCGTCGCGCTACTCGTTCGCCGACCGCGGCGCCTACCTCGCCGATCCGGCGTACTTCGACGTCCCGCTGACGGGGCTGCTCTCCGACGGGTTCGCGGCCACGCGGCGCGCCCTGATCACGGAGACCGCGCGACCAGCCCGGTCGCGCCCGGGGACCCGTATCCGTTCGACGGCCGCGGTCACGGAGCCGGCCAGGCCGCCACGACCGAGACCCGGGCCGGCACGACGACGCACATCACGACGGCCGACCGCTCGGGCAACGTCGTCGCGTACACGTTCACGATCGAGTCGACCGGCGGCGCCGGCCTCGTCGTCCCGGGCTACGGCTTCCTGCGAACAACGAGCTGACCGACTTCGACTTCGACTCGCTGACCCATCCGAACCGCGCCGAGGGCGGGAAGCGGCCGCGCAGCTCGATGAGCCCGACGATCGTCCTTCAGCGACGGCAAGCCGCTGCTCTCCGTCGGCTCGCCGGGCGGCTCGACCATCATCACGACCGTCCTGCAGATCCTGATCGACCGGCTCGACCTCGGCCTGACGCTTCCCGAGGCGATCGCCGATCCGCGCCTCAGCCAGCGGAACACGGCCACGACGCAGGCCGAGCCCGCGTTCCTCACGACCCCCGAGGCGGCCGCGCTGCGGGCGCGAGGTCACGTGTTCAGCTCGGCGCCGAGATCGGCGCCGCGACCGGGGTCGAGTTCCTCGGCGGCGGCGGCTGCTCGCCGCGGCCGAGCCCGTGCGCCGCGGCGGCGGGAGCGCGATGGTCGTCAGGCCCAGCCCCTAGGCGGCCCAGCTCGCTCCGAGCATTGGCCCTGTCACTACAAAATGGGCCGCGATGATCGTCTACGTCGACACTTCGGATGTTCGCGAGGGAGCGCTCGATGAGCTCAAGCCGGCCATGAAGGAGCTGGTCGACTTCGTCGAGGCGAACGAGCCCCGGATCATCGCCTACAACGTTTACCTCAGCGACGATGGCACCAGGATGCCCGTGGTACACGTGCATCCTGACTCCGACTCGTTGGAATACCACATGGAGGTGGCGGGGCCGGTCTTTCGCCGGTTCGCCGGGCTCGTCACGCTGTCCTCGATCCACATCTATGGCGAGCCGAGCGAGACAGCGCTGGACAGTCGCATGAGAAGGCACGCATGTTGGGGCGCGACGCTGTAGTAGTGGACTCCTTGCACGCAGGTTTCACTCGCTTAGCGGTCAGCTGATCCCGAAGCGCGTTCCGCGCTTTCGCATTATTATTCGCGAGCGCGTATCACTGCGTTCGACCGGCG
This sequence comes from uncultured Actinomycetes bacterium, assembly GCA_963696365.1. Classification (GTDB taxonomy): domain Bacteria; phylum Actinomycetota; class Thermoleophilia; order Gaiellales; family Gaiellaceae; genus CAVOKD01. The sequence continues at coordinate 377,291 of CAVOKD010000002.1, read as the reverse complement.
TCAGGAGAGCGCGCGTCCGAGGGCGGCCCGGTCGGTCGGCCCACCGTCCGTGGCGAGCACATGCTCGACCGGCCGCTGAGCAGCGGGCGCACCCCTCGGTGACCTGCTTGGGTGTCGCGCCATCGGTAACCACTCGGCCGGGACCTCGAGGCCCTGGCCGAAGTCGACGAGCGTGTCGCCGGCGATCGCCGCACGGCGGCTCTCGACCCAAAGCGCGACGTCGTTCGGCTCCTTTTCCGGGAACGCCTCGACTCCGACGGGTAGCTGATCGCCCGCCGAGAACAGATGCCCCTCGACCGTGTCGCTGGCCAGCGGCCAGGCCACGTCCGGGCTGCCCTGGTCGGGCGGAGGCGCCGATACCGGCGCGCTGAGCCGTTCCGCCAGGCTCTGCGTATCGCGCTCGTGCCACGGGCACGTCGCAGATGGCCGGCCGGCGGTCAGCGGCAAGCTCGACGATCTCTTCGGCGGGGCCAGCGGATCAAACAGCAGCATCTGGTCGCCGTTGTCGATCGCGTAGGACGAAACTACTCCCGTGTTACTCGGCGTCTCAGCGGACGTCGCAACGCGCTGGCGGAGCGCCTCGTTCTCGGGCCCCGGCCAGTCTGGGTGCGGTGGCTCCCATGCCGCAGGCCTGGCCGCAACTCGAGCACCGCCACATGCTAGATCACATGGAGGCAGTCGACGCGCTGCTCGAAAACGGCTTCAATTGACAATTCGCCGACGCTCGCCCAGGGGGCAGAGTTCGCGGGCGCATCCGGCGTGTAACTACCGGACGACACCGAACGGTTTCCCACCGGTCTCCCCGCCGTGGTGAGACTGGCGATACCGTCGCCGAGCGGCGGGGCGCGCGAGCCGACGACTAGCAACCTTCCCCCGAGGTGGAAACCGTCGGCCCGCGTCGCCGTTCCCGTTCACCGGATGGCCCCCAGTCGGTAACCCACGGGCGCCCGCGCGCGCGAGAGGATGGGCCCATGCGCGACGCAACGGTTCGGCGGGCGGCAGCGACTTTTGCCGTGTTCTTGGTCGTGCTCTGCGCGGCGGCAGGCGCCAGGCGGTCGGCCTCGTGCTGGCGCTCGTCGTCTGGTCGAGCGGGATCGCCGTGGCCCGCAACCTGACCGGGACGGACGGGCTGCGGGCCTTGCGGGACGAGCTTTTCCTGCGCCGACGCGGCCGCTGAACCGGATCGTCACCTGCAGATCACCGCCCCGTAACCCACCGTCGGGGAATGCGGACGACACTTTCGGGACGATGGGGCGCCGTTCGCCGCAAATCGCGCTGCTCGCACACCGGGAGACGTCGACGACCGACGGGCTCGTCCGCGCGTGCCGCGCGCAGGGGCTCGACGCCCGCGTGCTCGCGCCGCACGACGCGGTCGTGGAGCTCGCGCGCGGCGACGTGGCGCTCGCCTTTGGACGTCCGCGACGACCTCGCCGGGATCGAGCCCGGCCTCTGGGAGCTCCGGATGCTCGAGCGGCTCGGCGTCCGCGTACTCAACCCGGCTTTCGCGCTCGTGGCGGCGCACGACAAGCTCCTCACCGCGCGACGGCTGGCCGAGGCAGGGATCGCGCATCCCGAGACCGCCCCGGTCGACGCGGCCGCGGTCCCGCCGCCGTTCCCGCTCGTGGTCAAGCCCCGCTTCGGGAGCTGGGGCCTGGACGTCGTCCGCTGCGACGACCGCGACGAGCTCTACCGCGCGCTGGCCGACTTGCGCGGGAAGCGGTGGTTCCGGGTGGGCGGCGCGCTCCTCCAGGAGCTCGTCCCGCCGACCGGACGCGATCTGCGGATCGTGGTCGCGGCCGGCCACGCGCTCGGCGCGATCGAGCGCGTCGCGGCGCCGGGGGAATGGCGCACGAACATCTCGCTCGGCGCCGCACGCCGGCCGGTCGAGGCGCCCGCGGGCGCGTGCGAGCTCGCCGTCGCGGCGGCGGCGGCCGTCGGCGCCGACCTCGCCGGCGTCGACCTGCTCCCCCTCCCCGGCGGCGGGCACGTCGTGCTCGAGGTGAACGGCACGCCCGACTTCACGCGACAGTACCGCCGGCAGGGCGACGTCTACGGCGCCGTCATCCGGGCCCTGGTCGAGGGCCTCGGCGCCGACGAGGAGGCCGGGATCGAAGCTCCGGCGTCCCCGCCTGCGTAGGGCAATTTCCCTAAAGCCGGCCGGGCTCAGTCCGCCATGCGAAACGCGACGTCATAGCGCGTCACCGACGAGCGCTGGCCCGGCGTGTCCCCCGCCGGCATCGCATTCAGCACCTCGTCGCCGCGCCGGTAGTCGTCCTCGTTCTCGAAGAAAAGGATCACGACCGACTTCTCGGCCTCCGGGTCGTTGAGGACGATCACCTCCTTCGCGGGAATCTCCTCCGGCCGCCCACCCTCCTGCATCTCCTGCTGCATCTCGGCCATCCGCTCCCGGGTGACCCCGTCGAAGGTCACGACTCGTGCGAGCGCCATGAGCGCCTCCTTTTCTCGGGTCGCGTGAGCCTACGCCTTCGCCGCGCGGCGTAGCGGCGTCGGGTACGTCCGCCCACGGTCGTAGCGTCTGTCTCGTGTTCGGGAGTCCCGCCCTCGAGGTCGTCGTCGGGCTGATCTTTCTCTACTTCGTCCTCGCGCTCATGTGCTCGACGGCGAACGAGGTGATCTCGACCGCGGTCGGGCTACGCGCGAAGTTCCTCCAGAAGGGCCTCCTGAACCTGCTGAGCGGCGCGCTCGACGACGAGAACCGAGGCTCTGCCGCCAAGACGCTCAACGACCTGTTCGCGCACCCGCTGATGAACGCGCTGATCCGGCCCGGGAAGGGGCCCGACCCGAAGTTCGACCCGGCGGAGTTCACCAAGTGGTGGAAGAAGCCGCGCTACCCGTCCTACATCCCGTCGCGCACCTTCGTCGCAGCTCTGACGAGCAAGCTGGGCGGGCTGCAGGAGGCGCTTGCGGACGTCGAGGAGGCCGGCCGCGACTCGGCGCGCGCGGAGGGCGAGGAGCTCGAGAAGGCGCGCAGGCGTCTCGATGCCGCGACCGCGAAGGTCGAGAAGGCGCTGTCGGAGGTCCCCAACCAGGATCTCTCCGAGGCCCTGCTGACGCTCTACCGGTCGGCCGGCAAGAACGCGGCCGAGTTCCAGCACATCACGGCCCAGTGGTACGACGACGCGATGGAGCGCGTGTCGGGCTGGTACCGGCGCCGGATCCAGGTGATCCTCGCCGTGATCGCGACGCTCATCGTCGTGCTCCTGAACGCCGACACGCTGACGACCGGACGCGTGCTCTGGCGCGACGACGCGCTTCGCGCGGCGGTCGTCGCCCAGGCCGAGGAGACGGCGACGCAGGAGGAAGGCGAGCCGAAGGCGACGGTCGGCGACCTCGACGTCCCGCTCGGCTGGACGCTCTCGTTCGGCGAGGCCCCGACCGAGCTCCCGAACGACACGGTGTCCTGGCTCGCCAAGCTGGTCGGCCTCGCGCTGACGATCGTCGCCCTCATGTTCGGCGCACCGTTCTGGTTCGACCTGCTGAGCAAGATCGTCCGCGTGCGGGCCACGGGAGCGCCGCCGCCCGCGACCGACGCGGTCCGCAAGGGCGAAGGCGAGCAGAGCCGCGCCGGCCCCGGGGCGACCCCGGCCTAGAGCGCAGCGCTCTTCAGGAGCTAGCGCCTGGTCGCCTGCGGAGCGACGGCGCCGCCCGCGAAGGCCTGCTCAGCGCTCAGCTCGTCCGAGCGGTCCTGCCGTGTCTTCAGCGGCACCTCCTTCAGGAACCACGAGAGCGCGAAGGGGATCGCCGCGAGCGCCATCCCCCAGAGGAATACGCCGTGGAGCGCGTGGGCGAACGCGTCGAGGAAGTCCGCATGGACCGCGGGCGGCAGCTCGGCCGCCTGCGCCGGGCTCAGGTGCACTCCGCTGCCGATGCGCTCGCGGACCTCCGGGGGGAAGCGGTCCAGCTGGTCGGACAGGCGCGACGCGAAGATCGCACCGAAGATCGCCACCCCGAACGCCCCGCCGACCGAGCGGAAGAACGTCGCGGTAGACGTGACGACCCCGATGTCCCGCGGCCGCGCGTTGTTCTGGACGACGAGCACGAGCACCTGCATCACGAGGCCGATCCCGATCCCGACCACCGCCATGTAGACCGAGGCGACCCAGGGTGCGGTGTCGACGGTCAGCCGCGAGAGGAGGTACATCCCGAGCGTCAGCACGGCGGTCCCCGCGATCGGGAACGGCCTGTAGCGGCCGATCCGGCTGATCGCGCGCCCAGATGCGATCGAGGCGACGAGCAGGCCGGCCATGAGCGGGATCATCCGGAGCCCCGCGCTCGTCGCGCTCGCGCCGTAGACGACCTGGAGGTAGAGCGGGATGAAGATGATCGCGCCGAACATCGCCATCCCGACCGTGAACCCCATTCCGACCGCGACGTCGAAGACGCGCGAGTGGAACAGCTCGAGCGGGATGATCGGCTCCTGCGCCCGCCGTTCCTGCCAGAGGAAGCCGGCCAGCAGGACGACGCCGCCGAGAGCGAGGCCGACGATCGTCGGCGAGCTCCATGCGAACTCGGTCCCACCCCAGGCGGCAACGACGATCAGCGAGCCGACCCCGCCGGTGAGGAAGGCGGCGCCGAGGTAGTCGACACGGTGGCGCGTGTGCGGCGTGTGTAGGTGGAGGCGGAAGACGACGATCGCGAGCGCGACGGCTCCGACCGGCAGGTTCACGTAGAAGACCCAGCGCCACGAGAGGTTGTCGACGAAGAAGCCGCCGAGCAGCGGGCCCGCGACCGACGCGACCGCGAAGACGGAGCCGATCAACCCCATGTAGCGGCCGCGCTCGCGCGGCGGGACGATGTCCCCGATGATCGCCTGCGCACCGACGAGCAGCCCGCCGGCGCCGGCGCCCTGGAGCGCGCGGAAGCCGATCAGCTGCCCCATCGACTGGCTGAGGCCGGCGAGCATCGAGCCGCCGAGGAAGATCAGGATCGCCGCGAGGAAGACGGGCTTGCGCCCGTACATGTCCCCGAGCTTCCCGTAGATCGGCGTCGAGACGGTCGAGGCGAGCAGGTACGCGGTGACGACCCACGAGAGATGGTTGAGGCCGCCGAGCTCACCGACGATCGTCGGCAGCGCGGTCGCGACGATCGTCTGGTCGAGCGCCGCGAGGAACATCCCCAGCATGAGCGCCGCGAAGACGGTGCGGAGCGCCCGGCCGCGGAGCCGATCTTCGGCCGGTGGAGCGTTCGATCGGGTGTCGCTCGCTCCAGGGGCCATGCCCCAATGGGTAGCAGAAGCGGGCTGCGCCGCTAGCGGCCGAGGCGGAGCGCGCGCGGGCGGCGGACGACCGGCCGCGGCGTCCGGAACCGCAGGCGCGGGAGCCGAAGCGGCACGCGCTGCACGGCGAGGAAGACGACGAACCCGACGATCAGGCCGAGCGCCGGCTCCACCAGGGCCAGGAGGACGGCGACCGACAGAGCCGACGCGCCGGCGAGTGCGTCACGAGTGATCAACGAGCTCACCGTAGGTCGCACGAGCGCCGTCCGGTAGGGCTCGTCACCGTCCCGACACCGGACGGGAACGACTCCGAGAAGAAGCGTCAGATCTGGGACTGCGCGGGCTCGGCCGGGGCCGGATCGACGAGCTTCCCGCCCGCCATCGCGTGCGTCTCGTCGCAAAGCCCGGCGACCTCCTCGTCATGCGTGGCGACCAGGCAGGCTGTGCCGCGCTCGGCGGCGTCTCGGAGTGCACGGACGACCCCGAGCGCGGAGCCCGCGTCCTGGTGGCCGGTCGGCTCGTCCGCGAGGAGCACCCGCGGCTCGACGACGAGCGCGCGGGCGAGCGCCGTACGCTGCTGCTGGCCGATCGAGGTTTCGACCGGCGAGCGGACGGCAAGCTCGTCGAGCGCGAGGGCGGCGAGCAGTTTGTCGACGCGTCCGCGCGACTCGGGCAGGCGCCCGGCGAGCCGGAGCGGATACTCGACGTTCTCGCGGACGCTCAGCTCCGGCAGCAGCCCGAACCGCTGCGGCAGGAGCGCGACCTCGTCCCAGGCGAGGCCGGGCACGGTCACCGTCCCCTCGTCGGGCTTCTCAAGGCCGCCGAGCAGGTTGAGGAGCGTCGTCTTGCCCGAGCCCGAGCGGCCGACGAGCGCCGCGAGCCGGCCGGCGTGGACGTCGAGCGAGACACCGTCCACCGCGACGAGCGTCTCGCGGCCGCGATGGAAGGACTTGCGGACGCCGCGAACGGCCGCGACCATCTCACCGCCGAGCGCAATCCGCCGCGCGGTCAGCTCGCGCCGCGCGACCAGGTGGCCGAGGTCCTCCGGCTCGCGCAGGCGCCCGTGCTCGAGCTCGACGGCGACGTCCGCCGCCGCACGCACCGCCCGGTCGTGCGTCGCGACCACGACCGCCACGCCGCGCGCGGCGAGCGCGCGCATCGCCTCGAGGAGCCCCTCGCTCGAGGTCGCGTCCAGCTCGGCGGTCGGCTCGTCGGCGACCACGAGCCCCGCGCCCGAGACGACCACCTGCGCGAAGGCCGCCCGCTGCTGCTCACCGCCCGAGAGCTGGTCTGGCCGGTGGTCGCGCCGGCCGGCGATCCCGAGCAACTCGAGCACCTCGTCGGCGGCGGCCGGATCTCCGCCGGCGAGCTCGAGGTGCTCGGCGACCGTCAGGTACGGGACGAAGTTGTCCGACGGCCGCTGGAACACGTAGCCGACCTCGTGCCGGCGCACCTGGCGGAGCGCCTTGTCGCCGAGGCTGCTGACCGCCGCCCGTCCGACGAAGACCTGCCCGTCCGTCGGCCGCTCGAGCGCGGCGAGCAGGCGGAGGAGCGTCGACTTCCCGCTCCCGGACGCGCCGACGATCGCGGTCACGGCGCCGGCCTCGATCTCCGCGTCGACGCCGCGGAGCGCGTGCACGGCGCCGCTCTCGGTCGCGTAGTCCTTGACCACGCCGACGCAGGCGGCCGCGCGCTCACTCGCCAAGGCGCAGCACCTCCGCAAGATCGGCCCGCCCGGCGGCGCGGTTCGCGAGCGCCGCGCCGGCAATGGTCACGAGCGCGAGGACACAGAGCGCGAGCGCCGCGTACAGGTACGGCGGCTCGAAGAGCGGCACCGGCGAGATGCTCGCGAGCGGTTCCACCTCGGTCATCACGACCCGCGCCGCGACGAGCGCCGTCCCCAGCCCGAGGACGAACGCCGTCAGCACCGCGAGCCCGAGCTCGAGCGCGAGCGCGCGGCGGTGCGAGCGCGACGTGAGGCCCATCCGCCGCGCGAGCCCGAACGCAACGACGCGCCCGCGCTGGCGAACCTGCAGGTAGACGACCAGCCCGACGAGCGCGAGCAGCCCGGCCGCGAGCCCGAGCGCCTCGAGGAACGCGAACGTCCGCGTGAACGCAACGGTCTCCGGCCGGTTCCGCGCCTCCTCCGCCGTGAAGAGCGGGTACGGCCGCGCTGTGGAATTCTCGAGCAACCGGAGCGTCCGGGCCGTGTCGCCCTTCGCCCAGAGCTGCGTCCTGGCGGATGGGCTGTTCAGCGGGCTATCCAGCCCGGCCTCGTCCGCTGCGGCCTCGAACGCGTCCGTGTCGACCACCACGGTCGCGCCTCGGCGCGACATGCCGGGAAAGGCGCGCGGATGCTCGACGACGTGAACCGGAAGGGTGCTGCCCTCGGTGACCGTGAGCGTCTGGTCGCCTTCGAGATCGCCGCCGACGAGCGCGACCGGCAGGCTGCCTCCACCCTCGGTGAGTTCGGCGACGATCTGCTCGAGCGGCACCGACGCGTACGAGCCGTTCCAGTAGACCGTGGCCGGCAATGTGTCCGCGTCGACCGCGAGGAGGTCGACCGGCAGGTCGCCGAGCTTGACGACACCGGCCCCAGAGAGCTGCGTCACCTTCGTGACCGGGACACCGAGGTCAGTCGGCACGTCGCGGTCGAAGCTCGTCCACCCGCGCACGTCGCTGCCCGTGCCGAGGAACGAGGCCGCGCGGACGGTGGTCCGGTACGAGCTCGACGACCGTTTCCGCGTAGACGAACATCCCGAGCGCGAGGGCCGACGCGGTCACGAGCAGGACAAGCAGGAGTCGGGCAGCCCCGAGCCGGTGCGTCGCGAGGAAGACCGCCTCGGACGAGCGAGCCGACCGGTCGCGCCAGCGGCGAACGAGCCGGCGCAACCCGCGCGCGCCCAGGCCCGCGACGCCGGTGAGCAGGAAGATCGGGAAGAGCAGGAGGTACGGGCTCGGCTGAGCAACCCCGCCGTCCTCCGCCGCCGAGAACGCGTCCCCGGTGACGAGCCGGTAGAGGCAGAACCCCGCGACGGCGAGCACCGGCAGCTCCCACGGGATCGCGGGCAGACGACGGTGGTGCGCGTCCCCCGAGCGCGCGAGCCGCGCGAACCAGATCCCGCCGACGAGCCCGAGCAGCAGGAGCGCGGCGGGAACGCGGATCGCCGCGGCGCGCAGGGCATCGACAATGCCGTCGCGGTCGATCGCGCCGTTCGGGCCGACCCCTGCGACGACCAGGTACGCGACGGCGACGCCGAGCACCGTTCCGACGAGAACGGGCAGGAGCCCCTCGAGCGCGACGCGCGCACCTGCCGAGGCAGGGCCAGCGCCGCGGGCGACCAGGACGGTGTTCTCGACCCGCCGCCGCGCCAGCGAGAACGCGGCGACAGCGCCGACGACGATCAGGGCGACGAGCGACCCTGCGTTCGCGAGGAGGTCGACCGGGCCGCGCACCGTCCCGGCAGACTCCTTCGCCGCGGCGACGGCACGCGGCATCCCGGTCGTGTACTCGGCGTGGCGCTGCCGGATGCAGTGGTCACAGAGGAAGAGCTCGTAGAGCGGGTTCCCATCGGTGGCAATGGAGCCGCCGAGCCGCTCGAGGTCGCCGGCGGCCTGCTCCGCCTCGCCGAGCGAGAGCGCCGCGGTGTCGAGCGGGATCTCCCAGAGATAGTCGACCCGCTCCAACCCCAGCTCGATCGCCAGGTCGGTGACCGTCGCCTCGTCGGCGATCACGAAGGTGGGCGGCGTCGTGAACTCGGGCGGCTGCGGGTAGATGTCCGGCTCGAGCGAACGCCAGTACGACGTGTGCGGCTCCAGGAACAGCGCCCGGTAGACGCCGGCGACGCGCACGGTCGCATCGCGCGGGGTCGTCCCCAGGCCGAGCCGCAGCTCGTCGCCCGGCCGGATGCCGAGCTCCTCGGCGGTCGTGTCAGCGATCCAGACGCCCTCCCCGCCGCCGCCCAGCCGCGTGACGTGGTCGAGCGCGTCCGTGCGCGCGAGCAGGCGCACGCCGAGGTCGTTGCGACCCTCTCCTGCCGCGGCGACTTCGGGGGCGACAACCGTCGAGACGACACCGCCGAGATGCGGCATGTCCGCGGTGGCGTCCTCGAGCCCAGCAGTGCGCTCGGCGAAGGTCGGATTGCCGGTCGCCTCGACGTCGGCGGGAGCGACCGGCCCGGTCAGCCGCGCGTAGGCACCCGCGCCGAAGGGGGTCAGCCGCTCCAACTCGTCCCCGACGGCCGCGCTCGCCGACGCCGAGACGAAGAGCGGCGAGGCGGCGGCCGCGAGCGCGAGGAGCCCCGCCGCCGCAACGAGCGACGCCAGCACGCCGGGGAACCGGCGGAGCACGAAGGGCGCCTTCCGCCACAGCGGATTCACGTGGGCGCTCAGCGCGCAACTCCAGTGTGCAAACGGGGCCGCGGCACGTCAGGTACAGACGACGAGGGCATCGGCGCGTTAGAGGTTTACGCGCACCGTCGGCGGGAAGTTCCGCGGTACGGATTTCGGCCGTCGCGCGTGGGGCTTGTGTGCACTCCGCTCCGACTCCCGCTCGAGCCCCAGGGGGGACACGCGGCGGCCGAAATCCGGCCATGGTCCTGGCCGGGCACTCAGCGCTCGAGCGGCGCCATCGTGAGGCCGAATCCCTCGAGCTGCGTCCAGTAGAGCTCGGCCTGCTCCTTGTGCCCCGACCACACGACGGCCTGACCGGAGTTGTGGATGCGGTCGGCCATCGTCATCCCGCGCTCGTACGAGACCCCGGGCAGCGTGCGGGCGAGCGCGAACGCGACGCCCTCGAACGTGTTGTGGTTGTCGTTCATGACGATGACGCGCCACGCGTCGCCGGTACCGCTGCCGCCGGTCCCGCGGGTGCGCTCGCGCGGAGGGGTGCTCGTCGCGGGCGCCATGCCCGGACCATAACCGCGGGGCTCCCGCAGGCCGCCGATACAATGGCGCGGCGCCTGGGGGCGTAGTTCAGTTGGTTAGAACGCCGGCCTGTCACGCCGGAGGTCGCGGGTTCGAGTCCCGTCGCTCCCGTTTAGGACCTCAGGTTGAGTTCTGAAAAGTCCCGAGGCTCAGTTTTCTGCTGAGCGGCGCCCCAGATTCACGGGTCGCCGTGGCTTTCCAGTTGGCCAGTGGATCCGGCCGAGGGTCGAAGAATTCCGGCGCGGGTCCGAAGACCTTCCTCGCGGTGCCAACGATCGTCCGGCCGATCAGGTGGTTCGCAACTGCGCCAACCCCGATGCCGATGCCGAGTGGGATCTGCTTGCTCAACACGAGAACCCCTTGCTTCGTGCCGTACTTCGCAATGAACCGAGGCCCCAGCACCTTGTTCGCCTTGTAGACCGCGGACATGGGGATCGCATTGACGATCTGCTTTCCCCAGTAAGGGACGGTTCTCTCCGCGCCCTTGTTCAGCGCCGTGATGGCGGAGTCTCCGATGAGGACGGTCTGCACCAGGAGGCGTCGACGTTCGATGTCCTCAGGATGGATGCCGTGGATCTCGGCGAGAGTCAGTGCGTAAAGAACGGACGCCTCGGTGAAGGCGACGACATCGAAGGCCGCGGATGGGAGACCACCACCGGGAATCGCCCCCGCTGCGCCCATGACGCCCCCAGAAGTCGTAACTAGGGAGAGGTAGTGCCTGGTGACGCGCTTTGCGAGCTCCGTGGGTGTGTCGTCGGGATGGACTCTACGCAGCCGCTCGAGATTCTTGCGTGCCACGGGGGACTGGAAGGTCAGCGCCTTCGTGAGCGCCTGAGACACCAATTCCTTTCCCATGGGCCGACGATCAATGGTTCTGAGATTCATGCTTCCCCTCGGTCGTAGACTCTCCGGCTCGTCCATCGGTCTTCGTCGCCTGGCGGGTGATGAAGACCGTGTTAGAACGAGCCATCTCGATCAGTGTCGCCAGCGACAGGCGGCTTCGTAAGGACACATTTGGGTCAACTTCCGACCGCGTCCAAAGGGCCGGGCCTCGGAGAGGTGTCCCCGTCGGGTCGCCTTCTCCGGCCCCGGCAGGGGGTGACGGTACGCGGCCGACCTCGGAGCGTCCATGGCCCAAGCCCGCACGCGCGCGAGAACGGGAGCTAGCTGCGAGCAACGGCAATCCGCGTCGCCCAACTGTCACGCCGGAGGTCGCGGGTTCGAGTCCCGTCGCTCCCGTTCCACGTGTCCCCTGCTCGCGGGGGTCTCGCTTCTCAGGGGCGGATGAGGCGCGCGAGCGGCGTGCCTCACTGGCGCCCTGAATGCTGGATTCGACGTCGTGACCCCGACCGTCGCCTTAGCGTCCCATGACGAGCAGCAGTCGATGGTGTCCAGGATGATGAGCGGGATCACGACGTTTCCTCAACCCGGAGGCGGGCCAGCCGGACCTGCTTGCCCGACACGGTCGCGTGCGCCTCGGCCAGTGGCCTCCATTGCTCCGCGACCACGCTCCAGCGCGTGATCAGCGGGATCGGCTCTGGGCAGACGAGCGGCACGGCGGACGCGAGCGTGTCCCACTCGCCGCCGTCGAGCGCCTGCCAGGCGTAGTACTCCGTCATACCGCCGCCCTTGTCAGGATCGGCAGCGCAATAAGTCTGAACTTTCATGCTTCCCCTCGGTCGTAGGTCCTCTCCAACCCCAGCGTGCCCTTCCCTGACCTCGCCCGCCAGGACACGATTGGGTCAATTCCTCACGTCACGCCCGCGACGCAGCGTGTCGCGGCGTCTCCACGCGACCACCGTCGCGTGACTCAGCCCTACACCGGGCGTCGGGCAGCTCGGAGAGCGTCGAGGGTGGTACCCGTGAACGCGGCGAGCTCGCGGATGCGGTCTTCGTCCTCCGCGGTGAAGTCGGCTCCTCCCGTCTTGTCGGACAGCTGAAGGAGCCCGTACCTGCGGCCGTCCTCGCCAAAGACTCCCGTGGCCAGCCAGCCCCGCATCGGTGGGTGGCTGTCGGCCAGGTCGCCGAAGCCGGCCCAGGCGGGATGGGCCTCGACCTCGTCCTGCGTCAGACGGACCACCTCACCTGGCTCGAGCTCGATGCCGTGCAATCCGTCACCGCGCGGGTCGACGCGAAAGTCGCGCCAGCGCGCGTACTGCGCGCTCAGATTGAAGAACTTGCGCGCAGCATGTCCGTCACCGTCGAGGTCGACGCTGAGGGCGGCCTGCTCAGCACCGGTCAGGGCTCGCGCGAGGCTGCAGGCGCGGTGCAGGAGATCGTCCAGGCGAGCGGCAAGCTGGGGGTCGTCAGCGCACTCGGGAGCGATCTCGGTACCCACGTCGCCGCTGGTCGTCATCAGCCCGCGACTGCTACAGCCGTGGAGGCGGCCTCGATCATCGTCAGGACCTCATCGGGGTGCGAGACCATCGCCACGTGATTCGTCGAGACCTCGGTGGTCGTGGCGCCCATCCGCGCGGCGAACTGCCGCTGGGCGTCGGGCGGGATCGTCTGGTCCCCTTCGGCGACGAGGAACCAGGACGGGAACGACTTCCAGGCCGGCGGCCCCATCGTCTCCTCCCATGCGGAGCCGTTCAGCGGCTGCTGCACCGCGTGCATCACCCTCGCCTTGGTCGGTTCCACGTCGGCCGCGAAGTGGTTGAGGAAGTCGTCCTCGGGCAGCCAGGCGAACCCTTCCTCGTCGTAGTCGAGGTGCGCGATCGACGGGGTCGGAGGCCCCTGTCCCAACAGGGCCGCGATCGATTCGCCTTCGTCGAGCGCAAATCCGGCGATATAGACCAGCCCGACGACGTTCGGCGCATCCTTGCCGAGCGCCGTCATGATCTGACCCCCGTACGAATGCCCTACGAGGATAGTCGGCCCGTCCTGGCGGGCGAGCACCCGCCTCAGCCGAGCGACATCATCCGCCAGCTTCGTCAGCGGGAACTGCAGGGCGGTGGCGTGGTATCCGGTGGCCTGGAGCTTCTCGATGACGGCGCTCCAGCTCGAGCCGTCCGCCCACGCGCCGTGGGCGAGGACGATGTTCGGCTGATCGGCCATTTTTGGACTCTCCTTTCTGGGCGAGAGCAGCCTGAGCTGTCATTAGAGCAACACGGCTAGGATCGCGCCTGAACCCGAGAGGAGGCACGATGACGACAAGCGTTCGCGACGCGATGACCGCAGATCCCCGCTCGATCGGCGCATCGGCATCGGTGGTCGAGGCCGCCCAGCTGATGCGGGAGGAGCACATCGGCTCGCTCCCGATAACCGACGACGAGCAGCTCGTCGGCATGATCACCGACCGGGACATCACGACGAGAGTGGTTGCCGAGGCCGCAGACCCCAAGACGACGTCGGTCGGCGACGTCTACTCCCAGGACCTGATCAGCGTCGAGCCGGACAAGGATCTCGAAGAGGCGGTTCAGCTCATGGCCCGTCATCAGGTTCGGCGGCTGCCCGTTGTCGAGAACGGCAGGCTCGTCGGCATCGTCGCCCAGGCCGACATCGCCCTCAGCCTCAGGGAGAACGAGACGAAGACCGGTGAGCTCGTCGAGGCAATCTCGGAGCCCTCAGGAGGAGAGCGCAGGTAGCGTCGCCGCGCACGGCGCTCAGAATGCGTTCGCGGCCGACTTCCACTCGCTGAGGCGCTGCGCGATGAGCTCGGCCCGCTCCTCCCCGCTCCCGCCGTCCAGCACCTGGAGGTCTGAGGGGTCGGCCCGAAGGTAGACGCCGGCGGTTCGGGCATTCAGCCCAGGGTCGCGATCCGATCGTGTCGTCCAGTACCCGGTGGCGCGGTCGACGGTCTCGACCTTGATCTCACCGGTGCCCTCGAGCTGCGGGGCATTCGGGTCTCGAGGGCGCTCGCCCTTCCAGAAGTAGAGGACGCCGGCCGGATCCTTGCGTTCCTTCGCAGCCTCGCTCCAGTAGCGGGCCGACAGGGTGCCGTCCTCCTGCCAGGCCCGGCCGTTCACGTTGAGGCCACCGTCGCGGTCCCGTGAGATCTGCAGGAGGCTCACCGCGGACGGTTCGTCCTCGCTCCGCAGGGTCAGCGAGAGCTGCCACCACAGCCCCTCGACCGGGCCGCGGCGACCCTCGGCCTCGATCGCGTTGCGGAGCTTCTGGTTGATCTCGCGAACCTCCGCCGGGCCGGCGGCGGGGTCGTAGCGGACGGAGGTCAGGCCGAGCAGGTCGCTCGGCAGCTTCGAGCCGTGCGCGTGGAGGATGAACGTGCGGCGGATGCCGAGCGCGCCGCCGAACAGCCCGGCCTCGAACACCACGTTGTCGCGCGGCGACGCCTCGCCGGACTCGGACGCATCCGTCGTCGTCCAGTCGTCCTGGGCGAACACGAACGCCGCGAAATCGACCTCCTGGGAGAGCTCGACGAGCCGGTCGAGGGTGGACCGCCCCGGGTTGAACGTGGTCGTCCACGGCTCGACGTCGGCGACGTCCTCGAGCCCGAGCGTGATCGCCTGGAGCAGCTTGGCCTGCTTGCCCGACGAACCGAGGAAGATGCGCGGCTTGTTCACGCGCGATCCATGATGACGGACACGGTGCGGCCGCTGCGGCGGCTCCGCGAGTAACGTCTCCGCATGCACCTCCTGGACGGGATCCGGGCCGCGGTGGATCGCGCCGCCGGGCGCGTGGCGCTCATCGGCGCAGATCCCCACGACGACGAGGACCTGCGCGCTCGCAAGGCGCTGCTGGTCCTGATCTCGGTCTTGATCCTGCCGGTCGCGGCGCTGTGGGGCGCCTTCTATCTCGCGTTCGGATCGCCGGTCGGCGTGGTGCCCCTCGTGTACTTCGGCGTCCTCCTCGGTGCGATCGTCGTGTTCTCGCGCACGCGCGACTTCCCGCGGTTCCTCCGGGTGGGCCAGGTCGCCATCCTGTTCGCGCCGACGCTGTCGATGATCCCGCTCGGTGGATTCCTCGCCGCCGGCGGTGTCGGCCTCTGGGGGATCCTCGCTCCGCTCGCGGCTCTCGTGTTCAGTGACGTCCGGTCGGCGGTCCGCTGGTTCGCCGCGTGGGTCGTCGTGTTCCTCGGATCGGGGCTCGCCGGCGAGATCGTCGGCCCGGTCTGGGAGCCGGTGCCGACCTGGTTCACGACCACGATGCTCGCGCTGAACATCACGGTGGGCGGCACGATCGTGTTCACGCTGCTGGCCGTCTTCGCGAGCGAGCGCCGCGCGGCGCTGGCCGCGCTCCGGGTGGAGCAGGCGAAGGCCGAGAACCTCCTGCTCAACATCCTGCCGAGCTCGATCGCCGACAAGCTGAAGGCCGAGACCGGGCCGATCGCGGACCAGTTCGGGTCGGCGTCCATCCTGTTCGCCGACGTCGTCGACTTCACACCCTGGTCGGAGCGCCTCACGCCCGCCGAGGTGGTCGGGTGCCTCGATCACCTGTTCAGCCACTTCGACGCCCTCGCGGAGCGGCACGGGCTCGAGAAGATCAAGACCATCGGCGACTGCTACATGGTCGCCGCCGGCGTTCCCCTGGAACGCCCGGACCACGCCCGCGCGCTCGCGCTCATGGCGCTCGACATGCTCGACGCGAT
The DNA here is from genome assembly GCA_963696365.1 of uncultured Actinomycetes bacterium. GTDB lineage: Bacteria > Actinomycetota > Thermoleophilia > Gaiellales > Gaiellaceae > CAVOKD01. Next base: position 361,581 of record CAVOKD010000002.1, on the reverse strand, counting down.
GCGCTCGAGCGACGCGGTCGGCAACCTCGGCCTCGAGCTCCGCATCGGCATCAACTCCGGCCCGGTGGTGGCCGGCGTGATCGGCCGGAAGCGCTTCCTCTACGACCTCTGGGGCGACGCCGTGAACACGGCCAGCCGCATGGAGACCTACGGCACGCCGGGCCGGGTCCAGATCACCCGGGCGACGTACGAGCTGCTCGCCGACGAGTTCGAGTGCGAGCCGCGGGGGACGATCGCGGTCAAGGGGAAGGGCGAGGTCGAGGCCTGGTACCTCGTCGGCCCGCGGGGCGACCGTTCGGCCGATGAGTTCGGGGCCGTCCGAGGGTCGGTAGGGACATGACCGAGAACCGAGATCCCGCACTGGACGCCTTCGAGGCGCTGATCGGCACCTGGGACACCGAGGCGAAGCACGTGGCGGTCGACGACGTCGTGACCGGGAGCACCACGTTCGAGTGGCTGGAGGGCGGCCGGTTCGTCGTCCAGCACTCCCACGCCGACCACGAGCTCTTCCCCGACGGCCTCAGCGTCATCGGCGCCCCCGAGGAGGGCGACGGGCTCGTCGTCGAGTACTTCGACTCGCGCGGCGTGCGCCGGACGTACCGCACCGCGATCGAGGACGGCGTGTGGCGCATCTGGCGCGACGCGCCCGGATTCGACCAGCGCTTCGCCGCCACGCTCGGGCCCGACTCGTTCGAGGGCCATCTTCGAGCTCGCCGAGACGCCGGGCGCCTGGCGGGAGGACATGCGCGTCACCTACCGCCGCCGCGCCTGACCTGGGCAAGCGAGCCCCGCTTCGAGAGACTGCGCTCGTCCACTGCGGCGGGAGGCCGCGCCACCAGGCACCGGGAGGCTCGACATGGAACCGTTCATCGGCGAGATCCGACTCGTCCCCTTCAACTTCGTTCCCAAGGGCTGGGCGATGTGTGACGGACAGCTGCTGCCGATCAGCGGGAACACGGCGCTCTTCTCGCTGCTCGGGACGAACTACGGCGGGAACGGACACGTCGTCGTTCGGCTTGCCCGATCTGCGCGGACGTGTTCCGGTCGGCGCAGGCCAGTTCGCCACAGGAACGTTCTACACGCTCGGTGAGACGGGCGGGCAGGAGACCGTCGAGCTGACGACGGACGAGCTCCCGCAACACGCTCACGACGTGCATGCGAGCAGTGCGGCGGGCACGACGGAGAATCCGACCGCGGCGTTCCCGGCGAGTGGAGGGGCGTACGCCGTGAATCGAGACGTCCGAAATGAACTCAGCGATGATCCGCCGGGCGGGGGGCGGCGGACGGCACGAGAACCGCCAGCCCTGGCTCGGCCTGCACTACATCATCGCGCTGGAGGGGACCTTCCCGTCGCCGAGCTGATAGGGGTTCCGGTGTGAGCCGCTACCGGGTCGCGAAGCTGGACGAGATCGACGAGCTGACCGACGGCCGGGAGCCCTGGCGCCCGGTGCGGCACCACCTCGGGATCACCGCGTTCGGGATCAACGCCTGGACCGGCCGCCGACGCGGGCGACCGGATCATCAACGAGCACGACGAGGCGGACGACGACCAGGAGGAGCTCTACGTCGTGCAGCGCGGGCGGGCGGTCTTCGAGCTGGACGGCGAGCGGGTCGACGCGCCCGCCGGCACGCTTCGTGCTCGTCCGGCCCGGGGTGAAGCGGACGGCGTTCGCCGAGGAGCCGGGGACGACGATCCTCGCGATCGGCGGCACGCCGGGACAGGCGTACGAGCCGGATCGGCTGGGAGCTCTGGGCGCCGGTCAACCCGCTCTTCGACGGCGGGCGAGTACGCCGAGGCGGCCGACCGCGGGCCGCGAGATCGCCGAGGCCAACCCGCAGTACGCCGGGCTCTTCTACAACCTCGCCTGCGCCGAGAGCCTCGCCGGACGGCCCGCCGACGCGATCGAGCACCTCGGACGGGCGATCGAGCTGTCCGAGCGGTTCCGCGCCTTCGCGAAGGGCGACTCGGACTTCGACCCGATCCGCGACGAGCCCGGCTTCAAGCAGCTCGTCGGCGCCTGACGCTCAGACGAGCTCCGCGAGCAGCATCTGCACGCGCCGGTCGATCTCGTCGCGGATCGCGCGGACGGTCTCGAGATCCTGGCCCGCCGGGTCCGGAAGCTCCCAGTCGAGGTAGCGCTTCCCCGGATAGAACGGGGCACGCGTCGCCGCAGCCCATCGTCACGACCGCGTCGGCAGCGCGCACCGCCTCGTCGGTGAGCGGCTTCGGGACCTCCGCGCCCAGGTCGATCCCGAGCTCGGCCATCGCCTCGACGACGACCGGGTTGATCTGGTCGGCCGGCTCGGAACCCGCCGAGCGGACTGCCACCGCCCCCTGCGAGCGGTGGGCCAGCAGACCGGCCGCCATCTGCGAGCGACCGGCGTTGTGGACGCAGACGAACAGGACCTCCGGCCGCTCGTCCGTCAGCAACACCTCTCGCGCTCGGCCGACGGCTGCACGACGGGCAGGCCCTTGGCGGCCGGATCGGTCGGCATGCGCGCCTTGACGATCGCGCCGTGGATCCCGTCGGTGATCTCGTGCGTGAAGACGACGCTCACGTCCTCGAACCCGGCGGCGGCGAGGCCGGCCGTGTATTCGCCGAGCGAGAGCGCGCCGGTGATGCAGCCGGCAAAGTCGCCGCGCTCGCGCCGCTCCTCCGGGCTGAGCCGGTCCTCGGCGACGACGTCGGTGACGCCGATCCGCCCTGCGGGCCGGAGGACGCGCGCCATCTCGGTCAGGACGGCGGCCTTGTCGGCCGAGAGGTTGATCACACAGTTCGAGATGACGACGTCGACCGAGTCCGCCGGGAGCGGGATCGCCTCGATCAGCCCCTTGAGGAGGTGGACGTTCGCAACTCCGGCCTCCCGGACGTTCCGCTGCGCGAGGGCCAGCATCTCGTCGGTCATGTCGAGGCCGTAGGCGACGCCGGTGGGCCCCACGCGCCTGGCGGAGAGGATCACGTCGATCCCGCCGCCCGAGCCGAGGTCGAGGACGACCTCGCCCTCCTCGAGGTCGGCCACCGCCGTCGGGTTGCCGCAGCCGAGGCTGGCGAGCGCGGCCGTGTCCGGCAGCTCTCCTCGCTCGTCCGCCGAGTACAGGGCTTCGCCGAAGGCGCCGGGCGGGTCGCTCTCGCAGCACGATCCGCCCCCGCAGCCCGCGGCGGAGCCGTCGGCGACCGACCGGGCCGCTTCCGCGTACCGCTGCCGGACCTCCTCGCGGATCGCGTCTGCCGTGTCAGTGCTCATGCGTGAACCTCCGTGAGATCGACGAGGCCGGCCAGTCGCGCCGAGGCCTCGGGGTTGAGCGAGAAGTACGCCCACTTGCCGCGCTGCTCCCGCTCGAGCAGGCCCGCGTCGGTGAGCTTCTTGAGGTGGTGGCTCGCGGTCGCCTGGCTGAGGCCAAGGGCCGGATGGAACTCGCACGCGCACACCGCCTCGTCGCGCGTCGCGACCATGTTCAGGATCCTCACGCGCGCGGGATCGCCGAGCGCCTTGAAGAGCGTCGCAGTCGCTTCGGCCTGCTCGTCGGAGAGAGCGGGCGCGGCGAGGGGCGTGCAGCAGGCCAGGTCGAGCGTTGACATATCGACGTCTATCGTAACGATAGTCGTCGATATGTCAAGCGTCAGCTGCAGGCCCTCGAGCGCCTCGCGGATCCAGTCGAGCGGCGCGGCGGCGACGAGCGTGCGCAGGAAGAGCGCGAGCGTTCCGTCGATCGTGCCGCGCTCGCGCTCGCGGTCGATCGTGTCGACGACGCCGGTGCGGACGGCCGCCTCTAGCTCCTTCGAGGGCCAGGGCGAGGGCCCGTCGCCGGTGAGGCCGCGGAGCAGCGCGACCCGGCTCGTGTCCAGCTCGCAGGCGGCGTCGCCGAGCGCGCCCAGCGCGACCCGCTGAATGGTCGCGTCGACTCCCTCCCCGCGGAAGGGCGGCGTCGGCCGGCAGGGATCCGCGACCGCGGCCGGGTCGTCGAGCGCGCCCCGGTTGAAGTCCGCCGCGACGGCGACGACCGCGACGACGACGGCCGCGCCCAGGAGCGCCAGCGCCGGCGCCCTCGCCCGCCTCCGCACCGGGCCGAGGGCGAGCCCGAGCGCCGCGGCAACGAGCCCGAACGCCGCGCAGAGGAGGAACGCCGGCCGGAACGAGTGGGCGATCAGCTCCTTGAGCGTGGCGTTCAGGCGCTCGCCGACGGCGGTCGCGGCGCCGTTGCCGCTCTCGTGCTGCGCGAAGGTCTCGTCGATGTCGGGCAGGCCGACCTCGGCCGTGTCCGCCACGTCGGCGAGCTCGAGGAGCAGCGGCACCTTCTCCTGGAGCGGGAGCGGAGCGCGGAGCACGACCTCGCCGCCGACCGCCTCCGCGTCGTTCTCGAGCTGGTCGAGCGACGAGACGAGCACCGGCGTCACCGCGGCGAGCGCGAGCACGAGGCCGACGTGGCGAGCGACGACCGTCCAGGCCGCGTCATGTGGGAGCGACGGGCCGTCGAGGGCGAGCAGGCCGAGCGGCTGCGAGGCCAGCCCGAGCCCCGCTCCGCACAAGGCGAGACCGGCGACCACGAGCGCCGTCTCCGGCCCGGGCAGGAACCCGAGCACGACGAGGCCGCACGCGACGAGCAGCGCGCCGCCAGTGACGGCCGCTCCCGTCGCCATCCCGCGGCCGAGCCGGTCGGCGGCGAGCGCCAGGACCGGCAGCGTCGTCGCGACGAGCGCCGCCGGGAACGGCTGCCAGCCGAACCCGCTGATCAGGAGCAGCACGACGAGGAAGAGCGCGCCGACGAGCGCGGCGCTGAGCGCGGCCAGGCAGGCGTCCGCGAGCCACGACGTCCGGGGCCGCTTGCCGCCCGGGGCCGCGCGCTCGCCGGCCGCGAGCCGGAGGAGCGCGAGCAGGCCAAGCGCCGCGACCGGCGCCTGGACGGCGAAAATCGCCCGCCACGAGAAGAGCTCCGTCAGGAGGCCGCCGAGCGCCGGGCCGGCCGCGAGCCCGATCGTCGCGGCGAGCGTCCACGCCCGAACGCCGGTCCTCCCGCCGAGCAGCGGCAGCGCGGAGACGAGCACGAGCGCGGCCGCCAGCCCCTGGACCGTGCGGAAGCCGACGAGGACGCCGAACGACGGCGCGGCAGCGCAGCCGAGCGCCGCGAGCGCGAACGCCGCGAAGCCGACGGCGGCGAGCCGGCGGGGCGCGAAGCGGCCGACCGCGGGGATCAGCAGCGCCCCGGCGACGACGACCGCGACGTTGTACGCGGTGATCACCCAGGAGGAAGCGGCGACGCTGACGTCGAGCTGGTTGATCACCTCCGGCACGGCCAGGACGACGATCGACGCGTCCGCGAAGGCGATCGCGACGCCGACGAGCACCGCCGCGCGGCCGAGTCCGGGCGAGATCCGCATGCCCGGGATGGTGCCGTTCGGACGGCCCGCGCGTCGGAGGCAGCCGCCGCGACGCGCTACGAGACCGCGATCCGCCCGCGCAGTTGGAGCGCCCGCTCCGTCTCCCGCACGGAGCCGAGCCGCTCGAACACCGGGAGCGCCACGGCGAGCTCGGCCTCGACACGCCCGGGATCGTCGGCGGCGAGCGTCTCGGCGAGGAGGAGCCGCGACCAGGCCTCCTCCCAACGGGCGCCGAGCGCCGCGAACCCGGCGGCCGATCGCTCGAGCAGACGCACGGCGCTCGCCACGTCGCCGGAAGCGGCCGCCGCTCGGCCCTCGAGGCGGTCGACGAACAGCGGTAGCGCCACCTGCTCGCCGACCTCCACCTCGTCCCGCGCCTTGGCAGCGAGGTCCGGCACGTCCTCCCACCGCTCCCGCGCGGCGGTGATCTCGCAGAGCGCCTCGAGCGTGACCCCGGCGCTGCCCGAGCGCGGCACGAACGGGATGGCGTCGATTGCCTCCTCCCAGCGTCCGCGCCGCGCAAGCGTGAGCGCGAGCGGCGGTGCCTGGAGCGAGCCCTGGGCGTAGACGCCGCGCCGCTGCACGAAGTACCGCTGCGTCAGCTCGATGTATCCGTCCGCGATCTCCGACTCGCCGCGGAGCTCGTGACAGAGCGCAGCGAACGCGTAGGCCCGCACCGTGTACCCGGCCGGCAGGTCGCGCGGGTCCTCGCGCCGCCACGCGTTCGACCTCCGCCTGGTCGGCCATCGCCGCGTCCCAGTCACCGAGCATGTAGCGCGCGATCACGCGCCAGACGAGCCCGTGGAGGTACGAGCCCGAGTCGGCGTCGCGCGAGCGGTCGATGCACGCGGTCGCATGCGCCTCGGCCTCGCGGTAACGGCCGAGGTGCTGCGCGATCCAGGCGGCGACGGCGTAGATGTCGCCGATCTCCTTCACGTCGGTCATGCGGGGAACGAGCTCGACCCGCCGGTCGTTCGTGCGGTAGCCGGCGCCGTACCGGCCGCGGTCCGTGTCCCAGCTCTGGAGGAGGTCGAGCGCGCCCGAGAGGAGGTTCGGGTCGCCGAGCTCCTCGGCGGCCGCGACGGCGTCGCGCACCGCGGCCTCGGTCTCCTCGTCGCGACGGTGCTCGCGCTGGTGGAGCAGGAACCCGCGGTCGACCAGGAGGATCGTGCGTTCGGGACCGGACTCCGGAGCCCCTTCGAGACCTGCGTCGATCACGCGGCCGACCTCGTCGGTCGACGGCAGGTCGTGCATGGTCCCGATCCAGCGCGCCGCCGAGGAGCGCCGCCTTGCCGGCCGCGCGCGCGTAGGCGAGGTCCCGGTCGTCCATCTCGCGGAGCGCGTCGCAGTACGTCCTCCAGGCGGCGTCCCCGTGGAACGCGATGTACTGGAGATCCCCGAGCGCTTCGAGCGCCTCGACCCGCTCGGCGGCCCCCTCGGACAGCTCCACCGCCCGCTGCGCGAAGCGCTCTCCCTGCTCGATCGCGAAGCGCCGGTGTGCGTTTCCGGCCGCGGCGAGCAGCTGCCCGCGGGCCTTGGCGCGAACCTCCTCGTCGGGGACGTACCCGTACGCCGCGTCGTAGTGGTGCGCGAGAAGCTCCGCGAGCTCGCCGCTCCGCTCGCCGCTCGTCCGCTCGATCCACGCGGCCGCCTCCGCGTGCGCGCGCCCCCGGTCGCGGCGCGGCAGGCTCTCGTAGGCCACGTCGTGGAGCAAGACGTGCTTGAACGTGAACTCCGTCTGCCCCGCGATCGAGGACGAGACGCGCTCGACGACGAACTCCCGCCGACGCAGGGTCTGAAGGGCCGCGTCGAGGTCTTCGACGCCCGGGACCTCCGCCAGTGGGCCGTCCCAGAACGTCCGTCCGACGACCGCGGCCCGCTGTGCCACCCGCTTCTCCTCGCCCGAGAGCAGGTCGAGTCGCGCGAGGATGACCGCCTGCACCGTGTCCGGGATCTCGACCTCGTCGATCCCTTCGCGGGCGCTCCATTCGTCGCCCTCCCGGGCGAGGAGACCCTCGTCGATCAGGTGCCGAAGGATCTCCTCGAGGAAGAACGGATTGCCCTCGGAGCGCTCGAGGATCCGGCCGCGCAGGTCGTCGGAGAGCGCACCGACGTCGAGCAGGGAGCGCGACGAGCAGCGCGCTCTCCGCGCTCGTCAGCGGATCGAGCGGCAGCGAGCTGAAGCTTCGCCGCCCGCCGCCCCAGTCGGGCCGCGAGCGCAGGAGGTCGGGACGGGCCGTGCAGAGGAAAAGGATCGGGCCCTCGAGACGCTCGGCGAGCTCGTCGAGAACCTCGAGCATCGTCGGGTCGGCCCAATGGAGGTCCTCCACGACGGCGACGACGGGCCCGCGCATGCGCCGAGCGAGGCGAGAAGCGCGCGCCACGCCGAGACGAGCTCGCGATAGCGTCGCGGGGATCGAGCGTGGCGAACGGGTCGACCGGCGCGCTCAAGCCCGAGCGTCGACGCGAGCGCGGCAGCGACACGCGGGCGGTCGACGCCGAGGCTCGGATCGATGCACGTCTCGGCGAGCTGCTCGATCTTTGCGAAGGCCGCGTCCGCCCGGTCGGTGTCGAGCACGACCGCCTCCGCCTTGAGCATCTCGCCGAGCGGCCACAGGGTGACGCCCTGCCCGTACGCGAGACAGCGGCCGACGAGCACGCGCACGTCCACCTCGAGCGGTGCGAGGAACTCGCGCACGAGCCGGCTCTTGCCGATCCCGGCGTCGCCCAGAAGCGTGACGAGCTCGGGCCGGCGCTCGCGGCGGACGCGGTCGAAGGTCGTCCGCAGCGACTCGAGCTCGTGGTCGCGCCCGACGAGCGGCGCGGCGAGCCCGGGGACGCCGCGCGGCTCCGCCTCGGGCCGGTCGCCGCCTACGAACCAAGCGGGACACGGGCTCGGACTTCCCCTTCAGGTCGAGCGGCTCGCCGAGCGCGCGCGAGCTCGAAGTGCGAGCGGGCGGCACGCGCCGTGCGCTCGCCGACGACGATCGTCCCGGGCTCGGCGACCTGCTGGAGGCGTGCGGCCACGTTGACCGCGTCGCCGGTCACGAGCAGCTCGTCTCCTGCGTCGCCGGCCGCCAATACCTCCCCGGTGTTGAGTCCGATGCGGATCTGGAGCCGTCGGTCGGCGTCGTACGCCTCGTTCCAGCGCTCCAGTCGGTCGAGCATCCGCCGCGCGGCGCGCACCGCCCGCACGGCGTCGTCCTCGTGGGCGACCGGCACGCCGAAGACGGCCATGATCGCGTCGCCGACGAACTTCTCGATCGTGCCGCCCTCGGCCTCGATCTCCTCGCGACATCGCGCGTGAAGAAGTCCGCCATCAGGGCGCGGACGTCCTCGGGATGGAGCGACTCCGCGCGCGCGGTCGAGCCGACCACGTCCGCGAAGAGCACGGTCACGAGCTTCAGCATCTCGTCCGGCCCCGCGGGCCCGCCCAGCGCCGTTCCGCAGGAAGGGCAGAACCGGGATCCCTCGGGCACGTCGGCGCCGCACGACGGACATGTCCTCATGGGACACCGAGCATACGCCGCTCGCGGTCATGATCCCTGCCGTGGGCGGCGACCTTCCGACCGGCACGGTCACGTTCCTCTTCACGGACGTGGAGGGGTCGACGCGGCTGCTGCACGAGCTCGGCGCCGAGCGCTACGCCGAGGCGCTCGCGGAGCACCGGCGCCTGATCCGCGCGGCGTGCGCCGCGAACGGCGGGGTCGAGGTGGACACGCAGGGCGACGGGTTCTTCGTCGCGTTCCCGACCGCGCCGGGCGCCGTCGCCGCGGCGGAGGCGCTGACCGAGGCGCTCGCCGACGGCCCGATCCGCGTCCGCGCCGGACTCCACACCGGCCATCCGCTCCTGACGCGCCGAGGGCTACGTCGGCGAGGACGTGCACACGGCCGCCCGCGTCGCGGCGGCGGCGCACGGCGGCCAGACGATCCTCACAGCCGCGACGGCCGGGCTCGTCGAGCGGCCGCTCACCGACCTGGGCGAGCACCGGCTCAAGGACCTCGCCGAGCCGGTGGCGATCCTCCAGCTCGGCGACGCGCGCTTCCCGCCGCTCAAGACGATCTCGAACACGAACCTCCCGCGCCCGGCGAGCTCGTTCGTCGGCCGCGAGCGGGAGCTGGCCGAGCTCTCGGCGCCGGATCGAGGACGGCGCGCGCCTCGTCACGCTCACCGGCCCGGGCGGCTCGGGCAAGACGCGCGTCGCGATCGAGGCGGCGGCGTCGCTCGTCCCGTCGTTCGCCGCCGGGGTCTTCTGGATCGACCTCGCGCCGCTCCGCGACCACGCGCTCGTACGGACACGATCGCCCGGACGCTCGGCGCGCGGAACGGGCTCGCCGAGCACATCGGCGAGCGCGAGCTGCTCCTCCTCGTCGACAACTTCGAGCAGGTGATCGACGCGTCGCCGGACGTCGCCGCGCTGCTCGCCGCCTGCCCGAACCTCTCGCTGCTCGTCACGTCACGCGAGCTCCTGCGCGTGCAGGGCGAGGTCGAGTACCCGGTGCCGCCGCTCGCCGGCGCCGAGGCGGTCGCGCTCTTCTGCGCCCGCGCCTCGCTCGAGCCGACCGACGAGGTCGCCGAGCTCTGCCGCCGCCTCGACAACCTGCCGCTCGCGGTGGAGCTGGCCGCGGCCCGCGCGAAGGCGCTCGCGCCCGGACAGATCCTCGAGCGGCTTGGCCAGCGTCTCGACCTCCTCCAGGGCGGCCGCGACGCCGACCCGCGCCAGCAGACGCTGCGCGCGACGATCGAGTGGTCGTACGACCTGCTCTCGGAGGACGAGCGGCTGCTCTTCCGCCGGCTCTCGGTGTTCGCGGGCGGCTGCTCGCTCGACGCAGCCGAGGCAGGTGTGCGACGCCGACCTCGACACGCTCCAGTCGCTCGTCGAGAAGAGCCTCGTCCGCTTCACGCGCGAGCGCTACTGGATGCTCGAGACGATCGGCGAGTACGCCGGCGAGCGGCTCGAGCCGGCGGAGGCTGCGCCGCTCCGGCGCAGGCATCGCGCCTGGATCGTCGCCCTGGCCGAGGCGAGCGCCCGCGACCTGCACTCCGCGCAGGAGAGCGCCGTCTCCGCGCGGCTGGCGCCCGACTACGCGAACGTGCGCGCCGCGGTCGGCTACGCGCTCGACGCCGGGCAGCCGGACGACGTGGGCCGCATCCTCGGCGCGATCTATCCGTTCCTCATCTCCCACGGCCATCTGGGCGAGGTGCGCGAGTGGGCCGAGGCGACGCTCGCCGCGCGCGACGGCTCTCCGAGCGCGGGCTGGCCGAGGCGCTCGTCGGCGCCGGTGAGATCGCGCGCTTCGGCGGCGACCTCGACCGCGCGATCGAGCTGAAGGAGGAGCTCGCGTCCGTGCAGGGCGAGCTCCAGCGGCCGAACTGGCGGGCGGCGACGCTCGCCGACCTCGCCGAGATCGCGCTCGACCGCGACGACTTCGCCGCGCGCCCGCCGCTACGCCGAGGAGAGCGCGGCCGCCGGCGCAGGGGCGCGCGCGGCGCTCTGCTTCGCCGAGCTCGCGCTGCGGGACGGCGACCTCGCGCGAGGCCGTGACCCAGGGGCGAAGCCGCGCTCGCAGGGTTCGACGAGGGCTCGTTCAACCACGCGTGCGGCCTGGAGATCCTCGGCGAGATCGCCGCCGCCGGGCGACGATGCGACGAGGCCCGCGTCCGCTTCGAGGAGGCACTCCGCTCGTTCGCGGCGCTCGGCGACGGGGGCGGCGTCGCGGACGCGCTCGACGGGCTCGCCCGACTCGCCGCGGCCGGAGATCCCGAGCGCGCCGGCCGGCTCCTCGGCGCGGCCGAGCGCCTCCGCGAGACCCGCGGCCGCAGGCCGGCCCGCACGGACGTGCCGCCGCCGGACGTCCCCGCCGACGCGCGCGAGGCGGGACGCGCGCTCGACTTCGACGAGGCCGTCGCCTACGCGCTCGCCGCCGCCGGCCTGACCGCCGACCAGCGGCTCGAGCAGCCCGCTCGACGACAGGACTGTCGATCTGCGCCGCGAGCGAGAAGGCGGCGGCGAGCGCGCCCGGCTCCCCCAGCCGCGCGCGGTAGACGGTCGCCCGCAGGAGCAGCTCGCGGATGCCGCGCCGTGCGGCGATCGCCTCAAGCTCGTCGAGCCAGAGGGCGTCGCCTCGGCGCCGTGGTCGACGGCGACGGAGCACAGCGCGTCGAGCCCGTAGGCCTCGATCCAGAGGTACGTATCCGGCAGGCGGCGGCAGAGCTTCGGCGCGTCGACGAGCAGCTCGAGCGCGCGGGCGACGTCCCCGCGCGCCTCGGCGACGAGCCCGAGGCCACGCAGCGCGATGCTCTCCCAGCACGGGTCGCCGACCTGGCAGCCGAGCGCGAAGGCGTGCTCGAAGCGCGCCTCGGCCGCGTCGAGGTCGCCGAGCACGAGGTCGAGCTCGCCGCGGAACGACTCGGGCCACGGCACGAACGCCGTCATCCCGCGGACCTCGGCCTCGTCGAGCGCCTGGTCGAGCAGGTGGAGCGCGTCCTCGATCTCGCCGCGCATCAGGTGGAAGCGGCCGAGCAGCGTGAGCGCCTGGCCGAGCGGCTGGGCCGGTGCCGAGCCGCTGCGCCCGCTCGAGCGCCGACGGCAGCAGCTCGCCCGCCGCCGCGTAGTCGCCGAGGTCGTGGCGGCAGGCGCCGTGGATCAGCTCCGCCCAGGCCAGCTCCGCGTCGATCGCGGCGCCGAGCTCGGCGCGTCCGCGCGACCGACTCCTCGGCCCGCTCGTAGTGCGCACGTAGGAACTGCACCCAGCTGATCTCGCGCCAGCCGGTCGCCGCGATGGCGTCGAGCCCCGTCGCTCCGCCAGCGTCGTCCCCTCGTGGAGCGCCGCCGCGCCCTCCTCGTCCGTCCCGCGCGCCGAGTGGACGAGCGCGCCGCCGAGCCCGACCAGCGCGCCCGCGAGAAGCTCGGGGTCGTCGGCAGTTCCGCGCGGCCGCGACCGCGCTCCGCATCCGCTGGAGGCCCGAGTCCACCGCGCCCGCTCCGAGCGCCGCCTTGCCTGCCTCGAGCTGCGCCAGCACCGACGCGCGTCCCGAGACGCGCGGCTCGGGCGGCGCCTCGGATGCCTCGGCAGCAGTGCGCAGCGCCGGCGTGGGCTCGCGGCCCAGCTCGCGCCGGAAGAGCTCGGTCGCGACCTCGACGTGGCGCGACGCCGCCCCGACGTCGCCGGCCGCGCGCAGACAGCGGACGAGCAGGACGTGCGCGTTCTCGTCGTACGGGTTCAGCCGCACGAGGTCCGTCGCGTGCCCTGCCGCTTCGACCGCCTCGCCGCGGCCGAGCCGCGCGAGCGCCGCCTGGTGGAGCACCGCGCTCGTCGTCCCCTCGACGTGGCGGCGCTCGTCTTCCAGCCAGAGCTCGAAGCCGGGGCTCGAGCGGAAGACCAGGCCCTCGAGGAGCTCGTGCCCGAGCCCGGGAAGCGTGACCGCCTCCACCCATGACCCGCGCGCGAGGACGTCGACGTCGACGAACGTCCCCGGCGGGAGCGTCAGCCGTACCGGATCGCCCTCGAGCTCGGCGTGCTCGCCGAGCCGGCGGCGAAGCGCCGAGAGCGTCCAGCGGAGCGCCCCGAGCGGATCGTCCGCCTCCGGGAAGAGCAGGCCCGCGAGATGCTCGCGCGACGGGGGGACGCGGCTGCGGACGAGGTAGGCGAGGAGCCCCCACGCCTTGTGACCGCGCGGCGGATCGACCGGAAGGCCGCCCCGCTCCAGGGCGGGCGGCCCCAACAGCCTGACGCTCAACCCCATTGTTCCCCCCGGCGTGTCACACGCCCGGTCACACGCCGCACTGTGACGGTCACGCGCCGTGGAGTTCAACACCACCGACCGAAGGGAGACCACCATGCGGCTGAACAAGAAGCGAGGAGCTGCGGCCGGAACGGCGTTGATCGCCGTTCATCGTCCTCGTTCTCGCACTCAACGTGTTGCCGTCGTCGGCGCAGACGCCGCCGGCGCCCATCGCGACCGAGTTCCTGACCGCCCGCGCCACCTTCTCGGACGACGTCGACCTGAAGTTCAAGCTCACGCTCCATGGGCTGCACAAGCAGGTCGTCAAGGTCAAGGACCCGTCGCGAACGGTCGTGGCGCGGTACACGGTGCAGCCGGGCGCGCAGTTCCCCTGGCACTCCCACCGCGGACCGGTCGTCGTCACGATCGTCTCCGGCGAGCTGACGTACATCCCGGCGGACGACTGCCAGGAGCGCACGTACCCGGCCGGCACGTCCTTCGTCGATCCGGGTCAGGGGCATGTCCACAGCGCCCGCAACGCCGGGAACGAGGTCGTCGTGTTCGTCGCGACGTTCTTCGCCGCGCCCGCCGACGGGCCGCTGCTCATCCCGGCCGCCCAAGCCTGCCCGTAGGCGACGAAGCGGACAAGGCCACGCACCACGCAGCAGAGATCGAAACAGGACGGGCCCCACTCGGGCCCGTCCTACTTTCGGACCAGGCTCCACGCACGGGTAGCGCCGCAAAGCGGCACCGAGGACGGGTCCGGTCGGGCCCGTCCTCGGACCGTGCTCAGCGGCGGGAGGCCGCGACCTGCTCGAGCAGGTCGAGCGCGTCCTGCAGGCCGTCCTCCATCCCGGACTCGACGATCAGGTCGCGCAGCTCCTTCGATCCGCACTCCATCAGCACCGTGACCGCCGTGCGGCCGTCGCGCCTCCGCGAACGTGACGATGTTGAGCGCGCCCTCCTCGCCCGGCCGGGTCTCGGGCGACTCGTACACCTCGGTGTGGACGAGCCGCTCGTCCGGGACGATCTCGCGGTACTCGCCGTGGAACGCGACCTCGTGGCCCTCGGGCGTCACCATCGCGTAGCGCCAGCGGCCGCCGACCCGCAGGTCGATCTCGGCCACCGTCATCTCGCCGCGGTTCGCGTGCCACCAGCGCCGGACCAGCTCCGGCGTCGTCCACGCCTCGTAGACGAGGTGCCTGGGCGCGTCGAACTCGCGCGTGATCAGGATCTGCTCGTCCGCCGGAAGCGTGACCGTCGCGGAGCGGCTATTCGCCACCGTCATCTCCTCTCTCCTTTCGCTTGAGGTCCTCGAGCACGACGTCCAGCTCGTCGAACCGCTCCGACCAGGAGCGCTCGTAGACCTTCACCCAGTCGTGGATCGGCTTGAGCCCGCGGCCGTTCAGGCGGTAGAGCCGCCGCCGACCGTCGCCGCGGACGTCGACCACGCCGACCTCGCGCAGCACGCGCAGGTGCTTCGAGACCTGCGGCTGGGCGAGGCCGAGCTCCGCGACGAGCTCCCCGACCGGCCGCTCGCCGCCGGCGAGCAGGTCGAGGATCTCCCGCCGCCGGGGCTCCGCCACCGCGTTGAACGCGTCCGCCGTCGTCGCCGCTCGAGCCATGGCGAGATTATATACCTATATAGGAATATGTCTAGTCGGACTGCTCGGCGGCGGACTCGGGCAGGAGCAGGATGGCCCCGACGAGGAAGCAGAGCCCGCCGAACGCCGTGAACGCGTTCGCGGCGAGGACCAGGTCGCGGTCCTCCCGTCCGCGCTCTCCACGTGCCGTGGCGCGAGATGAACGCGCATGCAGCCGAGCAGGTTGCCGGCGGCGATCCGCCACGCGAGCTCCGCCGGTGCGGCCCCGAGGTAGCCGCCCGAGACCTCCGCGTACGCGAGGTACCGAGGACGGGTCCCCGCGGACCCGTCCTCGGTCACTGCGCGGTGAGCTCAGACGTCCGCCCGTGAGGGCGACGTGGCCAGCCCATAGACGACCAGCACCGCGAGCGTGATCGCGAACGCGGCGTACCAGGGCGCGACCGAGAGGATCAGGAACCCGTTCACGATCACCAGAGATCGCCCAGACGTAGGCGACGATGCGGCCGAAGCCGCCGTTGCTCATCGAGCGACCAGCTGCCGAAGAGCGCGAGCGCCGCGACCGACGAGATCCCAGAGGCCCCAGAACCAGAGCTGGTCGCCCCAGAGCCCGTTCGTCAGGTTCGCGATCGTCGTTCGAGTCGTCGAAGTACGTCGATCGCCGAGATGATGCGGGCGATCCCGACCGCGGCCATCACGATCGCGGCGAACGTCACCCACCCGGATCTCGAAGCGCGTAGGACTGCGTGGACATCGGCTGCCTCCTTGTCGTGCACGGCGTCGGCGGCCCATTCGCCGTCCGGCTCGCCAGACCCTTCCACACGTTCTCGGCTAGGCACGGGGCCTGCGGCGCGAAGGGGTGGAGCTCGTCCTGCCCCTCCTGGATCACGCCGTAGCTCGACTCGGGCACCTCGTTCCACGCGCCGGGCAGGTCGCCGAGCGGCTCGGAGACGACGAGCCGGCTCTCGTCGGAGAGCTCCTGGAAGATCGGGTTGTCCGGGTACTGCTGGCGCAGCGTGTCGATCAGGGTCGAGTAGAAGAGCGAGCGCGACTTGCCCTCGCTCGAGTAGCGGAAGCCCCAGATCCGGTCGCCGTCGCTCGTCGCCACCGTCATCTGGATCGGATGCTCGATCCCGTTGCGGCGCCCGACCTCCTCGATGAGGCCGACCGCGCGCGCGACGGCGCCGGGCGGGTCGTCCTCGAGCCCGAGCGTGAGCGCGAGGAAGAAGAACGCCTCCGAGTCGGTCGAGCCCTCGACGTCGGAGTAGAGCGACGGGTCGACGGCGAGCATCAGCTCGCGCTTCACCTCGTGGAACTGCGCGATCGACCCGTTGTGCATCCAGAGCCAGCGCCCGTGCCGGAACGGATGGCAGTTGGTCTGCTGCACCGGCGTGCCGGTCGACGCGCGGATGTGCGCGAACACGAGGCCGGAGCGGATGTCGCCGGCGAGCTCGCGCAGGTTGCGGTCGTTCCAGGCGGGCTCGATCGACTTGAAGACGGCCGGCGTCTTGCCCTCGCCGTACCAGCCGACGCCGAAGCCGTCGCCGTTCGTGGTCTCGACGCCGAGCCGCGAGTGCAGGCTCTGGTCGATGAGCGAATGCTGCGGCTTGTAGAGGAGCTCCTCCAGGAGCACCGGCGTTCCCGAGTATGCGAGCCAGCGGCACATCGTCTCCTCCTTGGGGTCAATGGGCGAACGCCGTCCCGCTCTCGGCGTCGTGCACGGGCGCCGGCCGCGCCGGCGGCCGCCTGCGGATGCTTGAGTGTCACCGGCGTACCTCCTCGGGCGCTCGGGGATCGGGTGCCGGACGCACGAGCGGCGCGTCCCGCCGCGCGACGCTACCGCCCTGCCCGCGGCGGCTGCATCGCCTCAGTGGGGTGAAACCGGCTCCCTTGCTGCCCGCCGGGGCGCGGCCTATGGTTCGGCAGAGCCACGAGGGAGGACGGATGACGGCCCTTTGCGTTGCTGCGGCGGAGAGGAGCGGTCGGTGAGCGACGTCGCGGTCGACGACGCGCTCGTCGCGCAGCTCGCGCGCTCGGCCGTCTCGCAGACCGCGCCCGAGGAGCTGCCGCTCTTCCGCGCCACGAGCCAGGCGTACTTCGAGGATCCGGCCGCGCTCGAGCGGCAGAAGTCGGGCGACGAGATGCTCGGCTTCGGCGTCGAGGCGGCGGTCGTGCTCGTCACGCCGGTGGCGCTGAACGTGGCGAAGGACGTCCTCAACTTCGTGCTCGAGCAGGTGCGCGAGCAGGCGCGCGAGCACGGCAAGGAGGCGATCGAGCGCTTCACCGACCGGCTGCTCAAGCACGGAGACGAGCAACCCGAAGGCGAGGCGGCCGCGCCCGCCGAGACGCCCGAGCTGACCGAGGCGCAGCTCGAGCAGGTGCGCGCGCTCGCGCTCGAGAAGGCCCAGCAGCTGAAGCTCGCCCCGGACAAGGCGGAGCTCCTCGCCGACTCGCTCGTCGGGAGCCTGGCGACGGCATGAGCGCCGCGGCAGGGGCCGAGCCGGAACGGCCGCCCCGGCCCAATCCCTTCGCCTTCCCGCCCGACACGACCTTCCGCTTCCTGCTCCTCGTCGCCGCCGTGCTCGGGGCGACGCTCTACGTCTGGAACTGGATGTGGACCGTCCTCGCGACCGACGCGGCGGAGACCAGCGCCGCCGCGCTCGAGTGCCTCCAGGACTCGCAGGGCCTCTTCGCCGGCGTCACGACCGACCCGCTCACGCTCGCCAACCTCTCGGACCAGTTCAACGCCTGCGTCCAGCGCACGTACCAGGACGCGGCGATCTGGATGCTCGGCGGCGTCGCGCTCGTGCTTGCCGTCGCCGTCGCGCTGACGATCGCCTGGCCGCGGATCAAGGAGCGCCGCGCCGGCTTCGTCCCGCTCGAGGCCGAGGACGCGCCCGAGGCGCTGGCCAGCGCTCGCGGAGCTCTCCCGCGAGGCCGGCCTGAAGGAGGAGCCGCGCTGGGTCTGGGCGCCGCTCCAGCCGGCGGCGACCGGCGTCGCGTTCGGCTACCCCGGTCACTACTCGGTCGGGCTGACCGGCGGGCTCGTCGTCCGCCACGCGACCGACCCGGACGGCTTCCGCGCGATCGTCCGCCACGAGCTCGCCCACATCCGCAACCGCGACGTCGGGCTCACGTACGCGACGCTCGCGCTCTGGTACGCGTTCCTCCTCGCGGCGGTCGTGCCGTTCGCGTTCACGATCTTCGACGAGGGCAGCTTCGCGCTCTCGGTCACCTGGCGCCTCGCCGTCCTCGCCGGGCTTGTCTACCTGACGCGGAACGCCGTCCTGCGCTCGCGCGAGATCTACGCCGACCTGCGCGCGTCCACGAAGCGACGGCCCGGGCGGGGCGCTCTCCCGCGTGGTCGGCGGGCTCAAGGCGCGCGAGGACCGGATGCCGTGGCGGCTGCTCGCGCTCCACCCCTCCCCCGAGCGGCGCGTCGCCGCACTCGCGGACACGCGCCCGCTCTTCTCGATCGGCGTCGTCGAGGTGTTCGCGGCCGGCCTCGCCGCGACGATCAACTTCGACAGCGTCCACTCGCTCGTCGGCTGGTACGTGGACGACCCGCTCGACATCGCGATGATCGCCGCGCTCGTCTTCGCGCCGCTCCTCGTCGGCGTCGTCGGCGTGGCGCTTTGGCGCGACCGCTTCGGCGCCGTCGCGAGCGGAACGCAAACGCAGTCGATCTGGCCGCTCGGCGTCGCGCTCGCCGCCGGGATGCTGATCGGCCCGGAGCTCTCGCTCGCGAGCGCCGTCCCGGGGAGGGCCGCGGCCTGCTCGGCGACGTCCTCCACGGCGACGGCGTGCTCTGGGTGGTGGCGCTCCTCGCGCTGACGCTGCTCCTGCTCGACTGGATCGCGAACGGCGCGTCCGTCTGGCTGCGCGCCGAGGCGGCGCGGCGCTCACGGGACGCCTGGACGGCCGGCCTGCTCGTCGCCGCCGGCGTGCTGACGATCGCGCTCGGCGCCTTCTACTCGCTCCGCCTGCTCTCGGAGGGGATCACGTTCTCGAAGTCGCTGACGGCCGAGCAGCACGCGCAGGTGGACGCCGTCGCCTGGGCCGGGCCGCGCTGGCTCTGGCAGCTCGTCATGGACCCGCAGACGCTCGTGCTGATCGGCCGCCCGCTGATCCCCCTCTCGATCGTCCTGCTCTGGGCGTTCCCGCTCGCGGCCGTGCTCGTCCGTCGCCGCCGGACCGGCGAGGCGCCGTGGGCCTTCCTCGACCCGGGCGGCGTCCTCGACCCCGAGCGCCCGCGCGTGCGGTTTCTCCGGCCGTTCCTGCTCGGCGTCGCAGGCGGCCTCGCCTGCCTGACGGCGTACGTGCTCCACCGCGCGGGCGTGCACAGCTTCGTCGAGCAGGCGACCCGCGACCGGGACGAGTTCATCCTCTCGTTCTTCTTCTGGCAGATCGTGATCGCGCTCGTCGCCCAGGCGGTCGTCGGCGGCGTGGCGGCCGGCTTCGCGCGCGACCGCGCACGGCTGGCCGAGGGGCTCTGCGCGGCCAGCATCACCGGGACGATCGCCGTCTTCGGGATCGTCGCCGGCCCGGTCGCCGGCGGCTGTGTCGACCCGATCTCGATCCGCCCGGGCCCGTGCACGTGGGACGTCTCGGGCGACTTCACCTGGGACGTCTGGCGCCAGGTGATCACGCAGGGCGCCGTCGCCGCCCTCGCGGCCGGGCTCGTCGTGCTCGGAGCCGCGGCCCTCCTGCGCGGCGGCAGGACCGACGCGCCGCTGCGCCCCGCCGACGTCCGGCCCGCGGGCCCCTAGTCCGACGTGCGCCAGGGATAGCCGGACGCGTACTCGAGCTCGCCGGCCCGGCCGCCGCTCAGGCCGATCACGCGAACCGTGTGGGAGTCGCCGCGCGCGGGGAGCGCGCCGTCCGGGAGCGGGAACCCGAAGCCGACGCCCTCGATGCCCTCCTCCTCCTGCGGTACGTCGCGCCGGAACGAGATGCCCGTCGCCTCGTACAGGAGCCGCCCGTCCACGAACACGGCGACCGAATCGACCTTGCTTCGCCGCTCGAGATCGGCGGCCCAGCCCGAGAAGTCGACTCGGCCGGGCTCGACGGCGACCGCCACCTCGCCGCGGATGTCGCCGTCGAGCGGAATGGTGCAGCCGTCGGCGCGGCGGAGGCCGGCTCCGGTGAGCCGGAGCGCGGCGTTGCGCTCCTCGATCCGCTCGAGGCCGCCGCTGCCCGGGCGCGCGACGAGCACGGCGATCTCGTTCCGCCCGGCGCGCAGCGCCCCCTCCGGGACGAGACCCGCGAAGCGCACCTCGCCGAGCGCGTCGTACGTCCTCGACGTCGCCACGACCCTGCCGCCGACCGCCAGCGCGAGGTCCCAGCCGGGCTCGGCGCCGTCGATCCGCCCGGCCAGGTAGCTCGGCGTCAGGTGGGAGCTCGGGTCGACCTCGTTCAGGAGTGTCCGGCCGTCGAGCTCCAGCTCGAGCCCGTCCGCGGTGGTCGGCGCGACGTCGTCCACCGTCCGCCCGACGAGGCCCGCAAGCGGGCCGCCGGCCCACATCGTGTCCCAGCCTCCGCTCCCGAAGGTCGAGATCTGCTGCCGGAGCCGCTCGTCCCGCGCCGCGACGAGCTGGGAGAGCGGCGCGCTGACGACGCCGCCACCGTCGCCGATCACCTCGACCGTCCCGTCCGCCGGCGGCGGGCCGTCGAGCAGCGAGCGCCCTGCGACCTTCCAGCGGAGCGGAATGTGCAGCGCGTCCGCGATCGTCGGGAGCACGTCGACCGTCCGCGCAAGCCCGTCCTGGACGCGGCCGCGCCGCTGCCGCGGCAGCTTGACGAAGAGCGGGACGAACGCGACCTCGTCCAGACCGTCGGCGGACGGCTCGCGCCGCGGCCTCCCGGGCAGGAAGTTCACGCCGTGGTCGGCGACGACGACGATCAGCGAGCGGTCGTAGAGCCGCCGCCGCTCGAGCCGGTCGAGGAACATCCCGAGCGCGCGGTCGGTGAACCCGACCTGCAGCATGTACCGGGCGTACGCCTGCCGGATCAGGACGTCGTCGTCCTGCCAGACCGAGTTCACGAGCCCCGGGAACGCCTGCGTGTCGCCGAGGTACGTCTTGCCCGACGGGCAGGTAGCGCCAGGGCGGGTGCGGGATCGGCGCGTGGAAGAAGTAGAGCGTCCCCGCGCGCGCCGACTCGAGGTCGCGCGTCAGCCGGCAGACGGGCGCGCAAGGCGGCTCGGCCGCCGGCGCGCCGCCGCCCTCCGTCCTGCTCGCGGCCCGCCGCCGCCGCGGAAGTTCCGCCACGACTGGTCGACCGCCGGCAGGCGCTCGGCGAGCGAGGACGGCAGCAGCGTGTGGAGGTAGAGGATCGAGACGTCCGACGCGAACGAGTCCTCCGCCGCCGGGGCGGCGGGGCCGCCTGCGGAGAGCGGCGCGTCCTCGACCGGCTCCTCCTTCCCGCGTACGCAGAGCCCCTTCGGGCAGAGGCTCGTGATCGACTCGTGGGCGCGGATCCGGTACGTCCGCCCGAGCAGCGTGAAGAGGTTCTGCCGGTGGTCGGCGTAGATCGGCAGCTCGTCGTCGCGCGGGATGCGGCCGGTCAGGATCGCCGGGACCGCGTGCTCGGTCCAGCCGTGCACGGTCGTCGCCTGGCGGTAGAACGTCGCGTCGCGCGCGAGCCGGGCGAAGTTCGGGAACCGCCCGGCGTCGATCCGGCCGCGGGCGTTCAGGAGCGAGACCGTCGTGAGCTCGTCGAAGACGACCACGACCACCGGGTCGCGCGTCTTCGAGACCTTCGCGACCGCGGCGGGAGCATCGTCCTCGACCGTGAGCAGCTTGTGCACCGGCGAGTCGAAGAGGAAGAGGAGCGCGAGGATCACCGGCGCCGGGATCAGCACCGTGAGGAACGTCCGCACGAGCGGCGTCCGGACGTAGAGCCACGCCACCGCGGCGCCGAGCGCGGCCGCCGCGACGAGGAGCAGGATCCCGCCGTCGACGCGCTGCGCCAGCGCCTGCAGGACGACGACCGCCGACAGGGCGGCGACGAAGAGCGAGGTGCACCGCGCGCCAGACGAGCACTCCCGCGGCCGTCGCCACGAGCTCGACCAGCGAGCAGCACCGCAGGCGGAATGAGCAGCACGCCCGAGCACGAACGCGACGATGTCCTCCCGCGTCGAGCCGCGGACGGCGAAGAACTCGGCGTTGTGCGCGAGCAGGTCGAAGAGCGGCTGCGCGAACGCGAACGCCGAGAGGACGAACAGGTGCCCGCCCGCGAGGAGGAGGGCCCGCGCACGGCGCCTCGAGCGCCGGGCCCGCGCCGCGGCCGGCGGCCGGCGGGGGTCGACGGGTCGCGCTCCCGCCGAGTCGGCTGACGACGACGACGCCACGGGTGGCCGGACGATAGGAGATCGACCTGCGACGCACCACCCTCCGCACGAAGGGAGACGGATGCGCGCCGACTCTGCGCCGAGCCGTCCCCAGGCCGAGCAACCACGCGGCTCACGGCCGCTCGGGACATCTGGCGCGGCAGCCGTCCTGCGCCGCTATCCCGGTCGGGTCAACTCGACCGGAAGGAGCGACATGCAGAACCGATGGACGAAGGCGTTCGCGTTCCTCGCGGCCGCCGGGACGCTCGCGGCGGCGGTGGGCGCGGCGCTCGCGGTCTCGGGCACGGCCGCGACTGCGGCGGCCGAGGGCGAGATCCACGCCTGCCGCCACCCGAACGGCGGCTGGGTCCGGATCATCACCGGCACGCAGGCCTGCCGCGCCCGTGAGGAGGCGATCTCCTGGAACGCGGGCGGCGCCGCCGGGCCCTCGAAGCTCGAGGACCTGAGCGGGATCCCGTGCACGGCCGAGGGCGGAGCGGCCGGCAAGGTGCAGCTCGACTCGGCGGGCGACGACACGGTGCTCTTCCGCTGCGTCGCCGGCGGCTCGCCGCCGCCTCCCCCGCCGCCCGACTCGAAGCTCGTGATCAACGAGGTCGACTACGACCAGGTCGGCACCGACGGCGACGGGTTCGTGGAGATCAAGAACACGGGCACGTCCGCCGCGAGCCTCACGGGCATCGCGCTCGTCCTCGTGGACGGCGCCGACGGCGAGGAGTACAAGCGCACCGCCCTGAGCGGCTCGATCGCGGCGGGCGGCTACCTCGTCGTCGAGGGCGACCCGCAGAACGGCGCCCCCGACGGGATCGCGCTCGTCGACACCGCCTCCGGATCGCTGCTCGACGCGCTCTCCTACGAGGGCTCGATCACGTCGGCGAAGATCGGCACGCAGACGTACAACCTCGTCGAGGGCACGGTGCTCCCGGCGACGGTCGCGGACTCGAACGCGGATGCGGGCTCTCTGAGCCGGCTCCCGGACGGCAAGGACACGAACAACGCGTCCGCCGACTGGGCGTTCACGAAGACCCTGACCCGCGGGGCCGCGAACGTCGCCAACCCGTAAGCGCGCGCAGGACGGCGGGCCGCCACCGCCCGCCGTCTCCCGCGTCAGTCGCCGCGGTCGTCGACCGCGACCTCGAGCACCGTGTAGAGCATCGCGTAGGCGACCGTCAGGAACGCGGCCGTTACGAGGCTCATCCCGAGCAGCCGAGGCGAGTCGAGCCTGGCGCCCACGTCACCGAGCACGCCGAGCGGCCGAACGACGAGGTCCCAGGTGTTCAGCCGGAGGTAGCGGCCGACATAGACGCCGACGCCGCACGCGCCGAAGGTCGCGAGAACGAACGCCCAGCCGGCCGCGGCCCCCGCATGCCGGCGGACGACCGTCTGGACGAGGTACACCGAGACGAAGCCGAGCATGCAGCCCGATCCACGCGAACGAGGTCAGGAGCGCGACGTCGAACCAGATCGGCATCGCGGTCTCGTCCCGTAGGTGCACGAAGTCCGTGACGAGGTACGGCGCGTTCGGGAGGAAGGCAAGCCAGAGCGCGAGGGGCAGCAAGAGCGCCGAGCCCGCCGCGGCCGCGCCGGTCGCGATCGTAGGCGAGCAGCGCGAAGGCGAGCGGGATCCAGGCGAGGACGAGGTTCCAGCACAGGCCCAGGTAGCGCCCGCTCCCGCTCAACCCGTAGCGGAGCGCGACGAGGCCGGCTGCGAACGCGGACGCGGCAACGAGCACGCCGAGCGCAACGAGCCGTCGTTTGCTCGGGGAAGCCGCGCTCGGCCAGGGAGAGTCCGCCACGTCGGCGGAATGGTAGGCGGCGCCGGCTCAGCCGGCGCGGCGGACGCGGATCGTGAGCGCGGCCGCGCCGTGCGACTCGCGACAAGGCTAGAGCACGAGCCGCTCGCGCAGGTACGGCAGCGGGAGCGCGGGGTTCGGCGAGTCGATCTCGCGCGCGAGGCGGTGCCCGTCGAAGATCGCCTCGGCGATGATCCGCGGCGCGACGCAGTCGCCGATCCGGTAGACGCCCTCGATCCCCTCCGCCGCGAGCGCGTCCGGGTCGCCGACCAGCTCGTGGTAGAGCGCGTCCTGCGAGAGACGCTGGGAGACGAGCACGACCGCGTCCACCTCGAGCTCGAACGGCTCGCCGAACTCGTCCGTCGCGCGGACGCCGCCCTCGGCGACCTCCGTGAGGACGACCCCGCGGTGCTGGCGGACGCCGACGTCGTGGAGGTGCTGGCGCAGCTGCGGGCCCTCGAGCGTCTCGTCGCAGTACGGCGCGATCACCTCGAGCGAGGTGGCGAGGTCGACCGAGTGCCCGTCGAGCGCGAGCTTCTCCGCCACGCCCGGCCCGGCGAAGTAGCCCTCGCAGTCCCAGACGAGCACGCGGTTCCCGGGCGGGGTCTTGCCGTCGAGCATCAGCTGCTCCGGCGTCAGCACGTGCGGGAGCGACGCGTCGGCGCCGGGCACCGGGGCGTGCGTGATCGAGTTGAGCCCGTCGCCGGACCAGCGCGCGCCGGTCGCCACGACGACGATCGACGGCGCCGTAGTCGCGCACGGCCGCCGCGTCGAGCCGGTGCCGCGGGATCCACTCGACGTTCGGGAGCAGCCCGATCTGGCCGTGCCGCCAGTCGACGAGCCGCCCCCACTCGCCGAGCCCGGGCAGGCGCCGCACCCAGCGCATCGAGCCGCCGAGCTCCTCGGCGTCGTCGACCAGGTGGACGGCCTCGAACCCGCGCCGTCCGAGCACGACCGCGCACTCCATCCCGGCCGGGCCGGCGCCGACGACGAGCACGCCGCGGTCGCGGTTCGCGGCCGGCTCGAAGCGCTCGGGGTGCCAGCCGCGGCGGTACTCCTCACCCGCGGTCGGGTTCTGGGTGCAGCCGAGGTGGTGGCCGTTCTCCGACTTCGAGATGCAGACGTTGCAGCCGATGCACTCGCGGATCTCGTCGTAGCGCCCCTCCTCGATCTTCTGCGGGAGGAACGGGTCGGCGATCGACGGGCGCGCGGCGCCGATCAGATCCCAGACGCCGCTCGAGACGATCTCGGCCATCCGGTCGGGGCTCGTCAGGCGCGCGACGCCGACGATCGGCTTCTGGGTCGCCTCGCGGACGCGGCCCGTCCACTCGAGCTGCGCGCCCTCCTCGAAGAACTTCGACGAGCCGGAGTCCTTCGACCAGTCCGCGATCGAGCCGACGGTGACGTCCCAGAGGTCGACGAGGTGGTCGGCGAGCCGAACGAACGCGAGGCCCTCCTCCAGCTCGACGCCGGCCGGCCCGAGCGCCTCGACCGCCATGCGCAGGACGACGGCGCAGTCGTCGCCGACCGCATCGCGCACCGACTCGAGCAGCTCGAGGAAGAAGCGCGCGCGGTTCTCGAGCGAGCCGCCGTACTCGTCCGTGCGCTTGTTGTAGAAGGGCGAGAGGAACTGGAGCGGCAGGTAGCTGTGGCCGCCGTAGACGTAGACGATGTCGAAGCCGGCCTCGCGCGCCCGCTCGGCGCCGCGCACCCAGTCGTCGCGGATCCGCGCGATCTCCCAGCGCTCGAGCGCCTTCGGGACGGTGAACGGCTCGTAGTCGCTCGCGAGCTGCGACGGCGCGACGGACGGCCAGCGCGACTCGCGGTTCCCCGCGTGCGCGCCCGTGTGCGCGAGCTGGAGCCCGGCGAGCGCGCCGTGCTCGTGCGCCGCGTCGGCCATCAGAGAGAGGTTCCGCAGGTCCTCGGCGTCCCAGATCCGCGAGGAGATGTAGGGCGACTCGTCCGAGTCGAACGAGACCGGCGCGTACTCGGTGCAGACCGCGGCCCACCCGCCCTCGGCCTTCACGCCGCGGAAGGCCGCCTGCGAGCCGGGCTTCTCCGTGCCGTAGCCCGAGCAGTGCGGAACGCCGTAGAAGCGGTTGCGCAGCGTCTTCGGCCCGATCCGGAGGGGCTCGAAGAGGACGTCATGTCGGGGATCGCGCGGCATGAGCGCACTAGGATCGCCGCTGATGGCGCGGGCGGTCAACGAGGGAGCGGTCACGCTCGACGGTCTCTGCAAGCGATACGGGGACGTCGACGCGGTCGTCAACCTGTCGCTCGACGTGCCCGGCGGGCAGTTCTTCTCGCTCCTCGGCCCGTCCGGATGCGGCAAGACGACGACGCTCCGGATGCTCGCCGGCTTCGAGGAGCCGACCTCCGGCCGGATCCTGATCGGCGGCGCCGACATGACGCGCACGCCCGCCCACAAGCGGCCGGTCAACACCGTCTTCCAGAACTACGCGCTCTTCACCCACCTGACCGTGAAGGACAACGTCGGCTTCGGCCTGCGCTTCACCCGGGCAACGAAGGCGGAGAAGCAGCGGAAGATCGCCGACGCCCTCGCCCTCGTGCAGCTCGGGGATCTCGGCCGCCGCCGGCCGCACGAGCTCTCGGGCGGCCAGCAGCAGCGGGTCGCGCTCGCCCGCGCGCTCGTGCTGGAGCCGGCCGTGCTCCTGCTCGACGAGCCGCTCGGCGCGCTCGACGCGAAGCTGCGCCGCGAGCTCCAGGTCGAGCTGAAGGCGCTCCAGGAGACGGTCGGGATCACCTTCCTCTACGTCACGCACGACCAGGAAGAGGCGCTGACGATGTCCGACCACCTGGCCGTCATGCGCGACGGGGTCGTCCAGCAGATCGGCTCGCCACGCGGGGTCTACGAGGAGCCCGCGACCGCCTACGTGGCGTCGTTCCTGGGCGTCTCGAACCTGATGGACGCGACCGGAGAGGGCGGCGGGCGCGTGCGGCTCGCCGACACGGCGCTGCGGGCCGAGCGCGGCGCACGCGACACCACGGGCCCCGTGCAGTTGACGATCCGCCCCGAGCGCGTCGGCATCGAGCCGTCGGACACGGCCGGCGAGAACCGCGTCCCCGCCACGATCGAGCGGTTCGTCTACCTCGGCTCGACCACGCAGGTGTTCATCCGCCTCGCGAGCGGCGACGCCGTGCAGGCGCTCGTCACGAACGCCGAGGACGTCGAGGAGCACGACGTCGGCTCGCGCGTCTCCGCCCACCTCGCGCCGGAGGCGCTCCGCGTCCTACCCGGCGATCCCGGCGAGGCCTGAGTCCCGCTGGCCGCGGGCCGAGCGGACGATCCGCCACAGGCCGTACGCGAGCAGCGAGAGGACGATCGTGATCCCGAGCGTCAGGCTCGCGAGCGCGTTCAGCGCCGGGGTCGGGGCCGTGCGGCCGGCCGAGTAGATCCGCACCGGGACCGTGTCGGTCGTCGAGCCCGACGAGAGGTACGCGCTGACGACGAAGTCGTCCATCGAGATCGCGAAGACGATGATCGCGCTCGCCACGATCGCGGGCACGAGCATCGGCAGGAGCACCATGCGGATCGAGCGGAGGGGCGAGGCGCCGAGGTCCTGCGCCGCCTCCTCGAACTCGGGCCCGATCGCGAGCAGGCGTCCGCGCACGATCACGAGCACGAACGAGATCGAGAACGTGATGTGGCCGATCGCCTGCGCCGTCGTCCCGAGCGGGATGAACGAGAAGACGTAGACGAAGACGAGCAGGAGCGCGACGCCCATCACGATCTCGGGCGTGACGAGCGGCACCATCGCCGTGAAGCGCGACGCCGTCGCGGTGTATCCGCGCCAGCGCGTCAGCCCGATTGCGAGCGCGACGCCGAGCGGGACGGTGACGAGGATCGCGATCGCCGCGAGTGTGAGGCTCTGGAACAGCGCGTTCCGCAGGTCGGGGTCGTGCCAGACGGACAGGTCCGGGTCGCCCCAGTACCAGCGGTTCGACCAGCCCTGGGTGCTCGAGCGCGAGCGGCCGTCGTTGAACGAGAACCGAACGGCGATGAGGATCGGGAGGATCGACCACGCGAGGTAGAAGAGCGTGAAGAGGAACAGGAAGCGCGGCCGGCCCCAGGCGTTCGACAGCCACTCCCGGAACCGCCTCACCGTCCGAGCCTCCGTTCGGTCCGGGCCGTGACGTAGAGGTAGTAAGCCATCAGCACGGCGAGCATCAGCATCAGGCAGACGACGAGCGCCGCGCCGACGGGTATCTGCTGGCCGCCGCGGATGTAGAGGTCGATCTGGTTGCCGATCAGCGAGGTGTGCGGCGAGCCGGAGAGCAGGTCCGGCGTGTAGTAGTCGCCGAACATCGGCAGCGCGATGATCACGCAGCCCGCGAGGATCGCCGGCACGGACAGCGGCAGCGTCACGAGCCGGAAGGCGTGGAAGCGGCTCGCGCCGAGGTCGCGCGCGGCCTCGAGGACGCTCCGGTCGATCCGGTCGAGGAACGCGTAGAGCGGCAGGATCATGAACGGCACGTAGCCGTAGACCATCCCGAGGATCACGCTCGACGCGCGGCCGTCCAGCCAGTTGCGCGGCGCGTCGAGGACATGGGCCCAGAGGAGGACGCGGTTCACCCAGCCGTCGTCCTGGAGCAGGTTGATCCACGCGAGCATCCGCATCAGGTAGCTGATGAAGAACGGCGCGATCAGGCCGGCGAGCAGGAGCCCCTTGAAGCGGCCGCCGAACCGCGCGACGTAGTACGCGACCGGGTACGCGATCAGGAGCGAGAGCACGACCGCAATCGAGACGTACGCGAGCGTGCGCAGGAAGACGGCCTTGAACGCGCCGCCGGACGAGAACAGGCCGTCGAAGACGAAGTCGAAGGCCTGCGTGTCCCAGTCGAGCGGGTTCCAGGCCGGCTGCGGCGTCCCGAAGATCGGGTCGACCGTCCCGAACGCCACGCCGAGGATGACGTAGAACGGGACGAGGAAGAAGATGCAGAGCCAGGCGACCCCGGGCAGGGCGAGCGTCGCCCAGAAGCCCGTCCGCCGGCGCCCTACCCGGCGGTCAGACACCCGCCTTGAACTCGGCCCAGGCGTTCTGCCAGAGCATCTGGCCCTGCGGCGAGAGCTCGGCGAGGAAGTAGCCGGTGTCGAAGTCGCTCTCGCGCACGACCGCGGTCTTCAGGTTCTCCGGGACGATCTCGTCCGAGACGAGCGAGTCCGGATCGATCGAGACGAACGGCGGCTGGTAGCCGACGAAGTTGACGAAGTTGTCGTACCCGTGCTTCTCGTCGAGCAGGTAGTTGAGGAAGTGGTGCGCGAGCACCGGGTTCTTCGCCGACTTGAGGACGCCCATCATGTCGCTGCCGATCGTGCCCTTGCCGTCCTCGGGGAACCAGTAGCCGAGCACCTCGGGCCCGACGCCCTTCGGGAGGTAGTACGGCGCGGAGACGAGGCTGCCCGACCAGGCCTCGTGCACCCAGGCCTTGCCCTCGGGGAGGTTCGTGTAGTCGTCGGTCGAGACCTTGACGTTGACGGCGTCCGTCAGCGCGATCAGGTCCTGCTTCGCGACGTCGATGTCCTCGGGCTTCTCCGTGTTGATGTCGTCGATGCCGTTCTTCAGGAGCATGTGGATCGGCGCCTCGCGGCTGTCGTCGAGGAGGTACGTCTTGCCCTTGTTCCGCTCGTCCCAGTAGATCTCGTACGGGTTCGAGAGCTGGTCCGGCGTCGTGTCGACCTTGTCCGTGCGGTAGCCGATCCCGGTCGTGTAGATCGTGTACGGCACCGTGTACTGCGAGCCCCGGTCGTAGAACGGATCCTGGAGCGACGGCCAGATCGACGTCGCCAGGTTCGGCAGGTAGTCGTGGTTCAGCGGCTGGAGGAGCTTCCCGACGATCAGCCTGCCCAGCCGGTCGGGGAACGGGAAGAAGACGTCGAAGTCGACCGCGCCGGTCGCGAGCTTCTGGATCGCCTCGTCGCCGGTGGAGAACGTCGTCAGCTGGACGTCGACGCCGAACTCCTTGCCGAACTGCTTCATGATCCGCGGCCAGAGGTAGCCGTTCCAGTTGTAGATCTTGAGCGGCCCGCCCTCGGGCTCGAGGCCCGACGCGATCGGCGGGTTGTCCTCGTAGATCGGCCACTTGACCGGGTTGTCCTGGCGGGCGAGCTGGAGGTCGGCCGCGGCGGCGGCCGATCGCGCCGGTGCCCGCCGCCGTTGTTCGCCCCGCCGCACGCGGCGAGGAGCGGGCCGACGGCAGAGAGGCCGAGCGCGGCGGTGGCCGACCGCTCGAGGAAGACGCGGCGGCTGAAGCTTCCTGCTTCTCGGGGGTGCCGTGCGCTCAGGCCGGAAAATAGATCAGAACTGGGCCGCGCTTGTCCACGACAACCAGCGCATCGACGGCCGTGGCCTCGTCCCCGTGGAGGATCAGCGGGTTCACGTCGGCCTCCACGACCGACGGGTGCTCGAGCGCCAGCCGGCCCAGCGCGACGAGCGTGCGGGCGAGGTCGTCGACCGCCTGCGTCAGGCCGGCGGCGGCGACGAGCTCGCGCGCGCCGTCGAGGTCGACCGGGGCGAGGCGGACGGCGCCGACCGCGTGGCTCTCGACGTCGACGCCGCCGCGGCCGACGGCGAGGATCGGCCCGAAGTCGGGGTCGCGCGTGACGCCGCAGAACGCCTCCGGCCCGGGCGCGACCTGCCGCGCGACGAGCACGCGTCCGCCGAGCTTGCGTGCCGCCTCGGCCGCCTCCTCGGGCGTCTCGACGCCGAGCACGACGCCGCCGGCGGCCGCCTTGTGGGCGACGCCGTCGACCTTGACGACGACGGGTGTGCCGACCTTCGGCCGCCGCCCGGGCCGCCTCCTCCGGGGACGACGCCCGCACGGCCGGGACGACCGGCACGCCGTAGCGCTCCATGATCCGCGCCGACTCGAGCTCGGCCAGGGCGCCGTCGCCCTCGAGCAGGTCGCCGAGGTCGACGGGCGGCTCCGCGAGCGCGGGCGGCCTGGCCGGGCGCCAGCGCGCGGCGGCGGCGAGCGCGCGGGCGGCGGCGGCGAGCCCGCGCAGGATCGGCAGGTCGCGCTCGGTCGCGAGGAGCTGCAGCTCGGGCGGCACGTCGACCGTGTGGACGGTCGCGACGACCGGGAAGATCTCCGTCCCCTCGGCCGCGTCCGCGAGGGCGGCGACCGCGGGGCCGCACCAGTCCTGGCCCGTGTCGGCGCGGTAGCGCGAGTCGTCGACCTGCGCGACGAGGATGTCGAAGGCACCCGAGCCGGCCATGCAGCTCGAGCGAGCGCGGGTAGACGCGCTCCGGGTCGTCCACGGCCCAGGCGTCGAGCGGGTTGCCGGGCGCGAGGTAGTTGGGGAACTCGGCGCGCAGCGCGTCGACGAGCGGCTCGGGCAGCGGCGCGAACGGGAGGCCGGCGGCCTCGGCGTGGTCGGCGAAGAGCGCCGCCTCGCCGCCCGACTCGGACACGGCGCCGATCCGCATCCCGCGCGGGCGCCGTTTCCGGCCGAGCGCCTCGAGCGTCTCGACCAGGTCGGTGAAGTCGTGCACCTCGATTACGCCGTAGGCGGCGAGCACGGCCGAGAAGGCCCGGTCGGAGCCGACGAGCGCGCCGGTGTGAGCAAGCGCCACGCGCGCCCCGGCCTCCGAGCGCCCGACCTTGAGGCAGACGACCGGCTTGCCGGCCGTCCGCGCAACGGCCAAGCGCATCCATGAACGCGTCCGGCCGGCGCACGGTCTCGAGGAAGAGGCCGACCGCCGCCGTCTCCTCGTCCTCCGCGAGGAAGGCCACGAGGTCGGCCGCGTCGCGCGACGCCTCCCCACCCGAGGAGACGACGCAGCGGAATCCGACCCGGCCCGGGAGCGCCAGGCACGCCTCGGCGACCGAGCCCGACTGCGCGACGACGCCGACGCGTCCGCGGACGAACGTGTCCGGGACGATCCCGATCCACGGCGACGGCCCGTCCGGCACGGCGATCCCCATGCAGTTCGGCCCGACGATCGCCGCGTCGACCTCGGCCGCGCGGGCCGTGATGCGCGCCGCCGCGGGCGGCCCCTCCGGTCCGGCCTCGTTCCCCAGGCCCGGAACGACGAACGCCCGGACGCCGGCGGCCGCGGCATCCTCGAACGCCTGCTCGACCGTCGCGTGGCCGACGAGCAGGAGCGCGAGATCGGGCCGCTCCGGCAGGTCGGCGAAGCTCGGCACGCAGGCGAGGCCGTTCACCTCGCGGTTCGTCGGATGGACGCCCCAGGCGGGGACGCCGCCCCTGAGCACGCTGTGGATCGGCTCCGGCACGCGCGGCGAGGCGCCGACGATCGCGACCGAGCGCGGGAAGAGGAGCGGCCCGATCCCGCCGCGCAGCTCGCCCCCCGTGCCGCCGTTCGCCATGATCCGCCAATCATCCACGAGAAGCGCATCGAGATCCGCTGGCGTGACATCGACAACTTCGGCCACGTCAACAACGCCGTCTACCTGACGTACCTCGAGGAGGCGCGCGACGAGTGGGTCGACAACGCCGTCGGAGACGGCGGCTGGGACTTCGTGCTCGCCCGGGTGGCGATCGACTACCGGCGCGAGCTGCACGCAGGCCGACGACGTGGTGATCGCCCGCTGCGCGCTCGAGGGGCTCGGACGGTCGAGCGTCCGGACGCGGGAGGAGCTCGTGACCGAGTCCGGCGAGCTCTCGGCCGAGGCGCAGGCGGTGCTCGTCGCCCGCGACCGCGAGACCGGGCCGCTCGCGCCCGCTGACGACGGAGGAGCGGACCGCCTTCGAAGCCACCGCTTAGGATCCCGGGCCCATGGTCGTCCCCGACCTACCCCCCGAGATCCGCGATCTCAAGGCCCGCGCCCGGCGCTTCGTCGAGGAGGTGCTCTACCCCGCCGAGGCTCGGATCGTCGAGCGCGGCGACATCGACGAGGACGAGATCGAGGCGCTGCGCGAGAAGGCGCGCGCCGAAGGGTTCTCGAACTACAACCTCCCGGCCGAGCACGGCGGCGCCGACCTGTCGATGCTCGCGCAGGTGGCGATCGAGGAGGAGGCCGGGCGCGCGACGAACGGCCTCGGCTTCATCGTCGCCGAGCGCGGCCCGCGGGAGCTGCTCGAGCTCGTGAACGAGGACCAGCTCGAGCGCTTCGTCGGCCCGCTGCTGCGCCACGAGACCTACGAGGCGTGGGCGATCACCGAGTCCGGGCGCCGGCTCGGACGTCGCGTCGCTCCAGGCGACGGCCGTCCGCGACGGCGACGAATGGGTCCTGAACGGCGAGAAGTGGTACGTGACCGGCGGCCAGCACGCGGCGTTCTTCATCGTCCTGGCCGTCTCCGACGGAGAGCAGATGCTCTTCCTCGTGGACAAGGACGCGCCCGGGCTCGAGGTCGCGCGCACGCCGCGCTTCATGCACGACCCGTACCTCGACAAGCACCTCGAGCTCAGGCTGACCGACTGCCGCGTCCCCGAGGCGAACCGCGTCCCCGAGGGCGGGAACGAAGGCGCGAAGCGCTGGTTCACGGTCGAGCGCCTGATGATCGCGGCCCGCTGCTGCGGCGCGGCCGACCGCCTGCTCGACCTCTCGCGCGAGTGGTCGCTCGAGCGCGAGGCGTTCGGCCAGCGGATCGCCGACTTCCAGGGCGTCCAGTTCCCGCTCGCCGACTCGCTGACCGAGCTCGCGGCAGCGCGTCTCCTCACGTACCACGCCGCCCACGCGTTCGACACGCACCCGGACGACAAGATCGTCCACGGGAAGGTGGCGATGGCGAAGCTCTACGCTTCTGAGATGGCAGGGCGCGTGGTCGACCGGACGGTGCAGATCTTCGGCGGGCGCGGCTACATGACCGAGCACCCGGCCGAGCGGCACTTCCGCGAGCTGCGGGTCGACCGGATCTGGGAGGGCACGAGCGAGATCCAGCGCGTGATCATCGCGGGCGGCCTCCTCAAGCGCGGGCTCGATCCCTACGTGGGGTGGGACGCGTGATCTCGCCGACGTCCGAGCTCTCGGCGGCTCTCGAGGCGGGGGCGACGCTCCCGGCCGACTGGTACTCCGACCCGGAGGTGCTCGCGCTCGAGCGCGCGCGGATCTTCGCCGGCACGTGGCAGTGCGTCGGGCACGGGACAGACGTGGCCGAGCCGGGCACGTACCTGACCGGCTTCGCGGCGCACATCCCGGTCGTGGTCGTCCGCGGCAAGGACGGCGAGCTGCGAGGCTTCGTCAACGTCTGCCGCCACCGCGGCCACATCGTCGCGCAGGGCACCGGCCGCCGGGCGACGCTCCAGTGCCCGTACCACGCCTGGACGTACGGCCTCGACGGCTCGCTCCTCGAGCGCGCCGCGCTGCGACCGCGAGCCCGGGTTCGACCTGGAGGGCTCTCGCTCCTGCCGGTCGCGGTCGAGACCTGGGGCCCGCTCGTCTTCGCCAACCCGAACGCCGACGCCGAGCCGCTCGCCGCCACCCTCGGCGGGCTCGACGCGACGATCGCGGACTCCGGCCTCGACCTCGCCATCCTCCGCCACCGCGAGCGCGTCGAGTGGGAGCTGCACGCGAACTGGAAGGTCGGGCTCGAGAACTACCTCGAGTGCTACCACTGCCCCACCGCGCACCCGGGCTTCAGCAAGGTCTACGACGTCGACCCGGACTCCTACCTGCTGCGCGCCGAGGGCCTCGTCTCGAGCCAGTTCGGGCCGGTGCGCGACAGCGCGGGCAACGGCGGGGCCGGCGCGTGGGCGAAGGACGGCCCCGTGCGCCAGGCGCAGTACCACCTCGTCTGGCCGAACCTGACCCTGAACATCGAGGCCGGCCCGCCCAACATGTCCGTCGACACCTGGCGGCCGGACGGACCCGACCGCACGATCGGCGTCACCGACTACTTCTACGCCGAGGACGTCCCTGACGAGACGGTCGCCGAGATGATCGCCTTCTCGACCCAGGTCGGCGACGAGGACAACGCGCTCGTCGAGAGCGTCCAGCGCGGCCTGGCGTCCGGCATGGTCCCGCAGGGACGCCTGCTGCCCGCGAGCGAGCAGCTGATCCAGCACTTCCAGCGGCTCGTCTTCGACTCGCTGGCGAGCTAGAGCTCGCCGAGCACGGCCTCGGCGGCGGCTCGGCCGCTGCGGGCGGCGCCCTCCATGTGCATGTTCCCGAAGCCGGAGATGTCGGTGCAGGCCCAGTGGATCGGGCCGATCGGGCGGCGGAGGTCCGGGCCGAACCGGGCCAGCCCGCCGACGTCGAAGGTGGCGCAGTAGGCGCCGCGGGTGAACTCCTCGGCCGACCAGTCGCGCTCGACGTAGTCGACCGCCTCGAGCGCGGCCGGGCCGAAGAACCGCTCGAAGCCGTGAGGACGATCCGCCGGCGCTCCTCGGGCGTCGAGCCGCCCGCGCGCTCTCGGCGTTCTCGCCGGCGAGGAAGGTGCAGAGCACGCCGGGCGCGCCCGAGGGTGGCGTGTTGTCGTAGACCTCGCGCACGAGCTCGTACGGCGCGAAGCCCTCGCCGGAGAGGCCCTCGTCGCGCCAGAAGGGCGTCTCGTAGACGGCGAGCGCCTTGATCACGCTCCCCTGCGAGAGGTGCTGCTCGAGCCGCAGGCGCCACGGCGGCAGCACCGGGTCGAAGCGGATCCCGCCCGTCAGGTTCGGCGGGATCGCGACGATCGCACGCCGCGCCTCGACCGTCGTCTCGCCCGCGGCGACCGTCACGCGGTCGCCGTCCCACGTGCACGCGCGCACCGGCGAGCCGAGCCGCACGCGCTCGCCCAGCTCCTCGGCGAGCCGGAGCGCGATCAGCTGCGAGCCGCCGACGACGCGGTACGCGAGGCAGAGGTCGGGCTCGAACAGGTTGTCGACGCTGCCCGGCGCCCGCGATCACCCAGAGCCCGGCGAGGAGCGAGAAGCTCTCCGCGGGCTTCGTCATGAACCCGCCCGCGAGAAACGAGCGGAGCAGGTCGCGCGCCGCCTCGTCCTCGACCTCGGCCTGGAGCCAGGACTCGTACGTGCGGGCGTCGAGCGCGGCCGCGTCGGGATGCTCCCACGGGCGCCTCGGGGTCGAGCGACTCCGCGAGCGCATCGAGCTTCGCGACGCCGTCGGCGTACGAGCGGCCGGCCGCGTCCGAAAGCGGCGCGTCGTGCCCCTCGTAGCGGGTGACGTCGCCGTCCGGCCCCGACGTAGACGTGCCGGCCGGTGCGGTGGCTGGGGAAGAGATCGATCCCGAGCTCGCCGAGCAGGCCCTTCAGCTCGTCCTGGTACGGCGCGACCCACTGGCCGCCGATCTCGTTCGGCTGGCCGCCGATGTCGACGTTCTCGGTGCGGCCGCCGACCCGGTCGCGCGCCTCGAGGACGACCACGTCGCGCCCCTCGGCGACGAGCCTCCGGGCCGCGGCCAGCCCTGCGATTCCGGCGCCGACGACGACGACGTCCGTCTCGATCCTGCCCATGCTCGCGCGACCCTACTAGGCTCGGCCGGGTGGACGGACAGCTCGTCGAGGAGCGGATCCGCCTCGCCGGTCGCGAGCTCGCGATCCTGCGCCCGCCCGACCCGGAGGCGCTCATCTCGGAGGAGGCGTTCGAGCGTGAGGAGTTCCTGCCGTACTGGGCGGAGCTCTGGCCGAGCGGGCTCGCGCTCGCGGAGGAGGTCGCGGCGCTCCCGCTCGCCGGGCGCCGCGTGCTCGAGCTCGGCTGCGGGCTCGGCCTCCCGAGCCTCGCGGCCGCACTCGCCGGCGCCGACGTGCTCGCGACCGACTGGTCGCCAGACGCCGTGGCGCTCCTGCGCGAGAACGCCGCGCGCAACGAGATCGAGCTCGAGATCGAGGTCGCGTCCTGGTTCGAGCCGAGCGCCCTCGCCGCCCGCGCGCCGTGGGACCTGGTGCTCGCCGCGGACGTCCTCTACGAGCGCCGCAACGTCGAGCCGCTGCTCGCGCTGCTGCCGCGGCTCGGCTCCGAGATCCTCGTCGCCGAGCCCGGCCGCCCGGCCGCGGGCGAGTTCCTCGAGCGCGCGAACGAGACGTGGCGCGTCGAGACGAGCGTCCTGCGCGAGAGCCCGACGGTGCGGCTCTTCCGCCTGACGCGCTAGCGCTCGACCTGGGAGCCGCCGACGATCTGGTCGCGGCCGTCCGGGAAGCGCACCCAGGCCTTGTGCGTGCCGTCGTAGTCCGGGCCCCAGAGGACGAGGGTCGCGCTGCTCGCCGCGGACGCGGCACGGCTCTTCGCCCTCGGGGTCGAGGCCGCGCCACACGCGGACGAACGGGTTCGACTCCCATTCGTCGCCGATCGTGGACGGCTCGCAGTGGCCGGGGTGGATGCGCGTCTCGGGCGGCAGCGTCATCAGCCGCTCCATGATCGAGCGCACCTGGTCTGCGAACCCGGTCTCGCCGCCGCCGCGGTACCGCCGACGGTGCCCTTGAAGAGACAGTCCGCCGTCAGGCAGTCCGTTCCGTCGACGAGCAGCGCGAGATGGTCGGGGCAATGGCCGGGCGTTGCGATCACCTGGAGCTCGAGCTCGCCCGATGCGGATCGCGTCGCCGTCGGCGAGCGGCTGGTCGACCGCGAGGCCGGCGTCGCCGACGAGCGGGTGCGCGAGCAGCGGGACGCCGAAGCGCTTCGCGTCCGTCACGGACGTGACGACGTGGTCGGCGTGGTGGTGCGTGACGATCACGTGCGTGAGGGTCAGCTCGTGCCGCTCGACCGCCTCGATCAGCGGCTCGTTCAGGCCGTTCGAGTCGACGAGGACGCCGTGCCCGCCGGGCCGGTCGCCGACCAGGTAGGCGTTCGAGAGCCAGTCCGGATGCTCGGTGCGCTCGACGATCAAAGCTCGATCACCGTCCTGATGCCCTCCTGCCGCTCCATCGCCTCGAACGCGTCGTTCACGCCCTCGAGCGGGATCCGGTCGGTGACGAGCGCGTCGACGTCGATCTCGCCTGCAAGCCAGCGGTCGACGAGCCCCGGCACCTGCGAGCGGCCCTTCACGCCGCCGAACGACGAGCCGGTGACGCGCCGGCCCGTGATCAGGAGCCGCGGCACGATGTCCAGCGTCTCGCCCTTGCCGGCCACGCCGATCATCGTCGCGAGGCCCCAGGCCTCGCGCGCCGCCTCGACCGCCTGCTGCATGACCTTGACGTTTCCCGTTGCCTCGAAGGTGTAGTCCGCGCCGAAACCGCCGGTCTCCTCGCGGATCCAGTCGACCACGTCGTCGCCGGCAGGCCGCGTCTCGGTCGCGCCGTGGTGCCGAGCCTCCGCGAGCCGATCCTCGGAGAGGTCGACCGCGACGATCCGCTCGGCGCCCGCGAGCCGGCAGCCGATCACGGCGCCGAGCCCGACGAGGCCGCAGCCGAAGACCATGCACGTCGAGCCGGGCTCCACCTGCGCGGTGTAGAGCGCCGCGCCGATCCCGGTCGAGAGCCCGCACGCGAACGGCGCGCAGCCGGCGAGCGGCGCCTCCGGGCTCACCTTCGCGAGCGCGATCTCCGGCATGACCGTGTGGTCGGCGAACGTCGACGTGCCCATGAAGTGGCGGAGCTCCTCGCCGCCGCGGCCGAAGCGGGCGGTGCCGTCGGGGAGGTAGCCGAGCCCCTGCTGGTCGCGGATCGCGGTGCAGCGGTTCGTCCGCGGGCTCCGGCAGTGGACGCACTCGCCGCACTCGGGCGCGAAGAGCGTGACCACGTGGTCGCCCGGCGCGACGAGCGTCACGTCGGGGCCGACCGCCTCGACCACGCCCGCGCCCTCGTGGCCGAGGACGCACGGCGCGTAGCCGCTCGGATCGGCGCCCGAGGCGGTGTAGAGGTCGGTGTGGCAGACCCCGCACGCCTCGATGCCGGACGAGCACCTCGCCCGCCTTCGGCTCCGCCAGGTCGACCTCCTGGACGACGAGCGGCGCCCCGAACTCCTCGAGCACAGCGGCCCGGACTCGCATCGGGCGATCCTATTGACGCGCGTCGCCCCAGGTGAGAGAAACGGCACGGCCATCGAGTTGCTAGGAGGCGCCATGTCCAAGGACGAGGTCGTAGGAGCGAACGGAAAGCACGACGACGGCATCACCCGCAAGGACTTCCTCGACGGCGTGGCAATCGGCGCCGCCGGCCTCGCGGCCGCGGCGGCAGCCCCGTACCTGACCGGCGCCGAGGCCGCGATGGCGGCGCTCGACCCGGTGTCCGGCGCG
The DNA here is from genome assembly GCA_963696365.1 of uncultured Actinomycetes bacterium. Lineage (GTDB taxonomy): Bacteria > Actinomycetota > Thermoleophilia > Gaiellales > Gaiellaceae > CAVOKD01. The sequence goes on along the minus strand of CAVOKD010000002.1, from coordinate 322,638 downwards.
GCCCTTCCACCCGGCTACTACCCGCCCACCATGACCGGGATCACGGGCGAGCCGGACGGCGTCGTGGCGAACACGATGCAGATCGACCCGCCTGCGTCCAGTCCCGCCGACGTGCACTCGGCGGTGCCCGGGCCTGGCATCGGACCGAGCGGCGCGCGCGACGTCGACGACGACTACGACTGCGTGATCGTCGGCGCGGGCGCGAGCGGCCTCGCGGCCGCGAAGTACTACCGCGACCGGTTCGGCCCCAGCTCGAAGATCCTGCTGCTCGACCAGCTCCCCGACTTCGGCGGCAACTCGCACCGCAACGAGTTCCACGTCCCGGACGGCTTCCGCGGCGGCGCGGACGTGATGACGCTTCGCAACGGCGGCACGGTGAACCTCGACTCGATCGGCGCCTGGAACCAGCCGCAGGGCGGCGCTCATGGACATCCCCGGCTCCTACGGCCAGCCGGCGGTGAGCATCCTCGGCTGGGCCGGCGTCGACTTCGCCAGCGCGTCGCAATGGACGAACGGCGGCGCGGCCGGGATCCCGGGCTCGTTCGGCCTTCGGACAATGCTCCTCTTCCCCGGCGCGGACTTCGGAGGGACGGACACGGTGACGCAGAGCCGCACCGAGCCGAACACGCCGGCCGGCTGGACGGCGTTCATGGCCCGGACGCCGTACTCGCCTACCGCCCGCGCCGCGATCATCCGGATCCAGACCGAGAACTCCGACGTCATGACGGCGAAGGACGGCCCGATGACGCAGGCCGAGAAGATCCAGCGCCTGACGCAGATGACGTACAAGCAGTACCTCCAGTACTACTGGGACTGCCCGGACGAGGCCTTCCACGGCGAGTACTGGCGCGGCTCCGGCAGCCTGCTCGGCGCCGGCGGCCAGGCCGTCTCGGCGTCCGACTGCTGGGTGCTCGGCCGGCCCGGCTTCCCGTCGGCGCTCGGCCTCGGCGACACCGACGACATCGTGTTCCCCGGCATCGGGCGGACGCCGCAGCAGGACGCGAAGTCCGGCAGCGGCCCGACGCGCGCCTGGCCGGACGGGAACATCTCGCTCCTCAAGCTGATCGTCGCCAGGCTGATCCCGGCGGCGCAGCCGGACGTGAACGGCGCGCGCCCGACCCAGACGACGATCCTCCAGTCGAAGACCGACTACTCGCAGCTCGACGTCCGCGGCTCGAACGTCCGGATCCGGCTCAACTCGACCGTGATCGACGTGAAGCCCGGCGTCGGCAAGAAGGATCTCGCGAAGCTCGTCTACCTGACCCCGGCGAAGAAGGCCGAGCGCGTGCGGGCGCGCCACGTGATCATGGCGTGCTGGAACCGCGTGACCGCGCGGATCGTCCGCGGGCTGCCGCAGGAGCAGGTGGACGGGCTCTGCTACGCCCGCAAGGTTCCGCTCATCTACGGCCGCGCGGGGCTGAACAACTGGCAGGCGTTCGCCGACGCGCACGTGTCGAGCATCCAGCCGCGCGGCACGAGCCTCTTCTGGGACACGACGTCCATCGCGGCCGGGGCCGGCTTCGGGCCGGCCGCCGCGCCGGTCTACGGCCCGACTCCGAACCAGCCGCCGTCCTCACCCGCGCAGCTGACCTTCCAGGTCGTGCCGAACCGGCCGGACGCGATCCCGCAGCTCTACGCGTACGAGAGCGGCCGCGAGATGCTCCTGTCCCGGAGCTTCGCGGATCTCGAGAACGAGCTCTGGGACGTGATCCACCGCGTCGTCAACACGCAGGGCGGCAATTTCGACCCCGAGCGCGACGTGCACTCGATCATGATCAACCGCTGGAACTACGGCTACGCGCACGAGCTGAGCTCGGTCTTCGACCCGTCCCTCTACGGGCCGTGGGAGGAGCCAGCCGCAGCGGATCGGGGCACGGCCGTTCGAGAACGTGGCCATCGCGTGCTCCGACTCGGAGGCGTTCGCCTACACGCACAGCGCGATCAACGAGGGGTTCCGGGCGGTGAACGACCTGCCCGGACTCCGCGCCCCCCGCGGCGCCGTGAGCCGCAGGCTCGAGCTCCGGGAGCAGTTCGGAGAGCGGCCGGTGCGCACCGTCGCGACCGCGTCCCTCCTCGACGACGGCACGGTCGAGATCACCGGCGAGCCGACGAGCGTCGAGTTCCTCTCGGACTTCCGCGTGCACGACCCGGGCGGCCGACCGCTGGGTCTCGAAGGAGGAGAACGCGGAGCTCTGGTTCGACCTGATGCCCTCGCACCTGGCAACGCCGCATCGCTGGCTTGAGCCCGCGGACTGACTCGGCCGGACAGGCGCCGTGGACGTAGGCGGAACGATCGATCCTCGGTTCGCGCCGGTTCGCGAGGCCTTCGCCGCCGTGGTCGCCGGCGCGGCCGGAACGGGCGCCGCGGTCGCCGCCTGGCACGAGGGCACGTGGGTCGTAGACCTGTGGGGCGGCTGGGCCGATGCGGAGCGCACACGGCCCTGGGAGCGCGACTCGATCGTCCAGCCGTACTCCGTGAGCAAGCCGTTCGCGGCGCTCTGCGCACTCGTCCTCGTCGACCGCGGCGAGCTCGAGCTCGACGAGCCGGTGCAGCGCTACTGGCCCGAGTTCCTGGCGCCCGCGACCGTTCGCCACGTGCTCTCGCACCAGGCGGGCGTCGTCGTGCTCGACGAACCGGCGCCGACTGAGGTCTTCTACGACTGGGACGAGCTGTGCGCCCGGCTCGCCCGCCAGGAGCCGCTCTGGCCGCCCGGCACTGCGCACGGCGAGTCGGCGCTCTTCTACGGCCACCTGGTCGGCGAGCTCGTTCGGCGTGTGGACGGGCGCTCGCTCGGGCGCTTCCTTCGGGACGAGGTCGGACTCGATTTTGCGTTCGGCCTGACCGCGGACGAGCAGGCCCGCGCGGTGGACGTGACCGGGCTCGACGAGGAGTTCGCGCGCGAGAACCTCGTCGGGAAGCCGGAGATCTATCCCCGCGCGATCGGGAACCCGCCGGGCGCTCGGGACGCGGCCGTCGTCAACAGCGCCGCGTGGCGGGGGGCCGAGATCCCCTCGATCAACGGCCACGGCACGGCCCGGGGGGCGGCCGGCCTGTACGCGGCGCTCCTCCAGGGCGAGCTCCTGTCGGCGGAGCTCCTCGCAGAGGCGACGCGGGCGCAGTGCTCGGGCCCCGACCGCGTGTTCGGAGAGGACAACGCCTGGGGTCTGGGCTTCGCGGTCGACGACGACGGCTTCGGGATGGGCGGCACGGGCGGCAGCGTCGCAGCGGCCTCGACGGTCGGCGGCTACGCGTTCGCCTTCGTGACCGGCTCGATGGGCGACCACGCTCGCGCCGAGGCGATCGAGAACGAGCTCAGGGCGTGCCTCGGGATGCCGCCCCTCGAGCCCGTCGGCTGACTGCACACCGACCGCCCTCGGCCGCTCGCGTCCGGGGCTGAGGCGAGACTTCGCCTGTGCGCGCCGTCGTCCTGCTCGATCAGGAGCCGCGATTCCGGCCGTATCCGTTCACGCTGCCGGTCGACGGCGCGATCGGGCGGGCCGTCGCCGACGCCCGTCACTCGCTCGCGCGGACGCACGGCCGCTTCGACGGCCCGATCGCGTTCTGCCACGGCGTCACACCCGAGGGCGCGATCCTGCTCCGCGCCGGGCGCTACGCGGAGGCGATGGTCGTCTTCGAGGAGCCGTCGCTCGCGGGCCAGGCTCGGCTTCGCGCTCGGCGTCCAGCTCTTCGTCGAGCGGCCCGAGGGCGCGGTGCTCTTCCAGCTCCGCGGCCGCTCGATCGGGCGCGACCCGCTCCTCTGGACGGCGTCGGCCTCGGGCGGCGTGCGGCCGGGCGAGGAGCCGCGGTCGGCGGTGCTCGCGGACGCGGCGGAGGAGATCGGCCTCGCCGAGGACGACCTGCCCGGCTTCCAGCCGGTCGCCGTCTGCGTGAACGACGATTCCGGCTCGGCGCTCGTCATCTACCACGCCTCGCTGCGCCCGGGCGCCGAGCCCCTGCCGGACGAGACGAAGGTGGCGGAGCTCCACTGGGCGGCGCGGCCGGCGGACATCGGCGCGCAGGTCTCGGGCGACACGCTCGCGGCCTGGCACGCGCTCGAAAGCTGGCGCGAGCGGTAGACCCTTTTCGGGGGATGCTGCGGAGGCCCCCGAACGCCGATGGCGCCTACAGGGACGGCCTGCCGCATGCCGAACGAACCCACTCCCGCCGACACCGAAAAGGGCTTCGGCACCGGGCTGCGCGCGCAGCTCGCTCGCCGACGAGAAGCCCTCATGGCCGCCAAGGAAGACGGCACGGCGGAGGCTGCCCACGCGGCCGAGCTCGCCTCCCAGACGAACGGCCACTCGCCCGACGTCGAGACGCTCCGGGACGAGCTGCAGGCGGCGCTGAACCGCGAGGAGGTGCTGCGGGCGACCGTCGACGCGCAGCTCGAGACCACCGATCGCGGCCTCGACATGGACGAGGCCCTGAGCGCCCGCGCCGCCGAGCTGGACGAGCGCGAGGCCGAGCTGCGCCGCTTCGAGTCCGAGGTGGCCGTCCGGCGGAGCGAGCTCGAGGCCGACACCGACGATACCGCCCGGCTCCGCGCCGAGCTCGAGGAGTCCCAGGAGCGCGTTCGCGTCGCCGAGGAGGCCCTGGCCGAGCGCGGCCGCGAGCTCGAGGAGCGGCTCAGCGCCTCCGAGGCGGCCGGTGACCTCGACGCGAAGGAGCGCGAGCTCGCCGCCCAGGCGTCCGCGCTCGCCGAGCGCGAGCAGGCACTGGCCGAGGTCGAGCGCGCCCGCGAGGATGAACTGGATGCCCGCGAGAAGGAGCTGGCGGCGCGCGAGCAGGCCGTCGCCGCCGGCGAGCAGGAGCGCGACACGCTGAGCGCCGACCTTGCCGCCCGGGCCGAGGAGCTCGAGGCGCGCGAGCGCGAGCTCTCAGCGCAGGAGTCGGCCGCGACCGAGCGCGAGCAGATGCTTGCGAAGCGCGAGCAGGCGCTCGAGGCCGGCGACGACGAGCACGCCGCCCTCCTGGCCGAGCGCGAGGCCGACGTGGCCACGCGGCTGGCCGAGCTCGAGTCTCGCGAGGCCGAGATCGAGGCGAACGCCGCCCGCGCCGCCGACGAGCTCGAGCAGGCCCGGCGCACGATGGGCGACCTCGAGGTCGGCGAGCTCGAGCTGAAGAAGCAGACGGCGAAGCTGGAGCACCAGCTCGAGGAGGCCCGCGCGCAGTTGGCCGACCTCGACGCCCGCGCCGCCGACCTGGCCGCCCGCGAGGCCGAGGTGCACCGCGCCGAGGCCGCGGCCGCCCGCGTCGAGACGAACGCCGTCACGTCACAGGATTGACCGAGCTCGAGGAGCGGTTGCACGCGCGCGAGCGCGAGCTCGCCGAGCGCGAGTCCGCCCACACGAACTCGGAGACGCTCGCCCAGGCCGAGGTCGACCGGCTGAACCGCCGCGAGAAGCGCGTCGCCGAGCTCGAGGACTCGATGCGCGACCGCATCAAGGAGCTCGACGAGCGCGAGGGCGAGCTCGACCAGCGCGACGCGAAGGTGCAGGCCGACCAGGAGATCCGCGAGGAGAAGCTCGAGCGCTGGCACGAGAAGCTCACCGAGCTCGAGCGCAAGCTCGAGACGAAGGAAGACGGAGCTGGCCGAGTACGTGAAGCAGGTGCAGGGCGCGCTGAACAAGCGCGAGGCGGTGCACTAGCCTCCTTGTCGCTGCCGGTCTACCGAGGACGCTTCGGGCCGGTGCAGGCGGAGCGCCTCCTCTGGCGCGCCGGCTTCGGGCCCCGTCCCGGGGAGGCCGCCAAGCTCGCAGCGAAGGGACTCGAGGGCGCGATCCGCTCGCTGACGCGCCCGACCGTCTCGGGGCTCGCCGGCCCCAAGCCGCACGACGACGACGGCAATCCGCTCCAGCCGCGCCAGCAGTGGGGCCACGACCACCTCTGGTGGCTCGACCGGATGGTGCGCACCCGCACCCCGCTCGTCGAGCGGATGACGCTCGTCTGGCACGACTGGTTCGCGACCTCGAACGACGGCGTCGGCCAGGCCGCCCTGATGCTCCGCCAGAACGAGCTCTTCCGCCGCCGCGCGCTCGGGCGCTTCGACCAGCTGCTCGCCGACGTCACGCACGACCCGGCGATGCTCGTCTGGCTCTCGGGCAACCAGAACACGCGCTGGTCGCCGAACGAGAACTACGCGCGCGAGCTGATGGAGCTCTTCACGCTCGGCGCCGACCGCGGCTACACGGAGCAGGACGTCCGCGCGCAGGCCCGCGCGCTCACCGGCTGGACGAACGACTGGCACGACGGCGACGGGCACGTGAACTTCCGCTACGAGGCGGGCTACCACGACGCCGGCCTGAAGACGGTCTTCGGCAAGACGGGCCGCTACACGTGGGCCGACTCGTGCCGGCTCGCGCTCCGCAACCCGAAGCACCCGTCGTTCTTCGTCCGCAAGCTCTGGAGCTACTTCATCCCGGTGCCGCCGAGCGCGGAGACGCAGCTCAAGCTCCAGCGGCTCTACCTGCGCAACGGCTACGCCGTGCGGCCCGTCGTCGAGGCGATCCTCCGCCACCCGAAGCTCCACACCGGCCCGCGGATGGTCAAGCCGGCCGTCGTCTACACGGCCGGCCTGCTCCGGGCCCGCGGACGCGGGATCGACACCGACGCCTGGGCGTGGATCGCGAGCCTGACCGGCCAGACCCTCTTCCGCCCGCCGAACGTGGCCGGCTGGGACGACGAGCACTGGCTCGACACCGCCACCTTCCGCGGGCGCTGGGTGGCCGCGAACTACGCGATCGGCCGCGCCGAGCTCGACCCCGGCGACGGCGGCCAGCCGTTCGACGCCCAGGAGCTCGTCGACCGCGCCCTCAAGTTCTGGGGCCGCCCGACCGTCTCGCGCCAGACGCGCGGCGCGCTCGTCGCGTTCGCGCAGGCCGCGCTCGGCGAGGCCGACCAGAGCTGGAAGCGGACGCAGTACCCGGTGCTCGCCCAGAACGCGCTCCGCCAGCTCGTCGCCGTGTCCCCCGACCTCCACACGTGCTGATGCGCTGCGGCTGCGACTCCTTCTCCCGCTCCGAGGCGCTCCGCCGCGCGGCCGCCCAGGCCGGCCAGGGCCTGCCGGCGATCGAGCGCGGCATGCCGCTCCCGGCCGGAACCGGGCTCGACCGGCGCTCCTTCCTCGCCCGCTCGGCCGGCCTCCTGCTCTCGGTCTACGGCGGCTCGAAGCTCGGGATCGACGCGCTCCAGGAGGGCATCGCGCGCGCCCAGTCCGGCCCCGCGCAGCGCGTGCTGGTCTCGGTCTTCCTGGACGGCGGCGCCGACTCGATGTCGATCCTCTTCCCGGCCGGCGAGCCGAACTACGCGGCCTTCCGCCCCACCCTCGCGCTCGCGCCCACGGCCGGCACGCCGTTCGCCGAGGACGACCGGCTGCGCTGGCACCCGGCGGCGGCGCCGTTCGCGGAGCTCCACGGCGAGGGCAAGGTCAGCGTCCTCCCCGCGGTCGGCTACACGGACGTCAACCAGTCCCACTTCACGTCGCGCCACTACTGGGAGGTCGGCGCCACCCAGGCGAACCTCCGCACCGGCTGGCTCGGGCGCTATCTCGACCTGGTCGGGACGCAGGACAACCCGCTCCAGGGCCTCTCGCTCGACCACCAGCTGCAGCCCTCGCTCGCGGCGGGCGCCGTCCCGGTGGCGACGGTCGAGGCGCCCAAGGAGTACGACTTCTGGGCGCGCGGCGTCTGGGGCGAGGTGCAGCCGCACATGCTCGACGCGATCGGCTCGCTCGGCTCGCGTGCAGCCGGCCGGCGACCCGGCGCTCTCGCAGGCCGCCGCGGCCGCGTACCAGACCGACCAGCTCCGCCGGCAGCTCTCGGCCTTCGCGAGCGGCGACACGGGCGCGCCGCCCGTCGCCTACCCGAGCCCGGACGAGGACTTCCCCCAGCGGCTCGCGGCGCTCGCGGCGATGATCGCCGCCGGTCTCCCGCTCCACTGCGTCGCGCTCCAGGCGCCCGGCATGTACGACACGCACGACGACCAGGCGGCGGGCCTCACCGAGGGCCTGACGCTGACGGCCGAGAGCCTGCGCGCCTTCCAGCGCGACCTCGAGGCGCGCGGGATCGCCGACCGCGTCGTGACGCTCGTCTGGACGGAGTTCGGCCGCCGCGCCCGCGAGAACGGCTCGCGCGGCACCGACCATGGCGCCGCCGGGATCGCGCTCGTGCTCGGCTCGCCCGTGCGCGGCGAGATGGTCGGCGAGTTCCCCGGCCTCGGCGCCTCCGGCCTCGACGGCGAGGGCAACCTGAAGCCGACCGCCGACTACCGCGGCCTCTACAGCGCCCTGCTCGAGCAGTGGCTCGAGACCGACGCCGCCGCCGTCATCCCCGGCGCCGCCAGCTTCGCCCGGCCCGCGCTGATCGGCTAGCGCCCGATCGACCACGTAACTAGGCCGGGTCGCGGCCGGGGTCCGAGCCAGCCGCGACCCGAGGGGTCGGCCTAGAGCTAGAGCAAGCCGTCGTCGATCAGGCGCGCGCCCGAGATCTCGGCTGCCACTTGGGTGTAGATGGTCTGGAGCTCGCCGGCGGACGGCTGGTTGAAGAACTTGTCCGCCCCGCTCGCGATGCCCTGGATCGCCTGGTACGCCGTGATCGACGGCGACTCGAGCGAGCCCGAGTACGACTTGCAGACATTCGCGCCGCCCCCGAGCGCGTTCAGGTCGTAGCCGATCGAGTAGATCGTCGTCCCGCGGGCCTTCGCGGCTCCGGCCGACGTCACGCCCTGCCGGCAGGGCTGGCGGCGGTACGGCGAGCTGTTCGAGTAGTACGAGGGCCCGTAGTTCGCGGCCCCGTCGGAGAAGAACACGATGATGTCGGCGGCGTTCGACCGTCCGCGAGCGTCGAGCTCGGCCTGGGCCTTCTCGATCGCCGTCGCGTACGCGGTCGTCCCGTTCGCCTTCAGGCAGTTCACCGTGCTGACGAGCCGGGAGCTCTCGTTGAGCGCGTTGCCGACCTTGTAGTCCTGCGCGAGCTGCGCGATCACGTACGGCGCCGAGCTCGAGTCGTAGTCGCCCGCGTCGGGCGTCGAGCACCGCGCCGACTGACTCGCCGCGGGCGGGAAGACCGCGAGGCCGATCTTGTCGATCGTCGGGTCCATGAACGCGATGAAGTCACGGACGCCCTGCTTCGCGCTCGCCAGGTCGGGACAGCCCGACTGGGTGTTCCCGTTCGAGTCCTGGCACATCGAGCCGGTCCGGTCGAGCACGAGCATGATGTCGAGCGGCCGCGACCCGCACGGGGAGCACGCCGTCGCCTTCACGTCGACGTGGAACGCGTCGAGCCCGAGGAGCTTCGCGAAGTGCGTCGGGACGACCGCCGACTGCTCGACGACGATCGCGTTCACCGGGTTGCACGGCGCGACCGAGACGCACTTCGTCGTCACCTTCGTGGTCACAGGCGGAACGGTGCCGGTCTGGTTCTTCCCGCCGTCGCCGCCCCCATACTGGAACGCCGTCGCCGACGCGGTGGCCGGATCCGGCAGCGACTGGGCGCCCGCGAGCGCAGCCGCGTCGGCCGAGGCCTGCAGCTGACGCTTGACGTAGTACGCGTATCCGACGTCGATGACGAGCGCGGCGGCCCCGAGCACCATCACGAGGCACACCGCGAACATCACGATCACCTGACCCGATTGGCTCCCCCGGAGCCGCAGCGGCTTCGAATCGCGAGCCGCCATCGGTATGTCCCTCCTCTAGAACAGCTTCGACAGATTCATGAAGGCTGGTCCGAGGATGACGATGAACATCGCCGGGAAGATGAAGAGCACGGTCGGGAACAGCATCTTGATCGGAGCCTTCATCGCCCGCTCCTCGGCCGCCGCCTGGCGGCGGTTCCGAGCCTCCGCAGCTTGTAGCCGCAGAATCCGGCCGAGGGCGATGCCGAGCTGGTCCGCCTGGATGACCGCGCGCGTGAACGAGGCCATCGCGGGCGATCCGACCCGCTCCGACATCTTCTTCAGGGCCTCCGACCGGGTTTCCCCGATCCGCATCTCGCCGAGCGTCAGAGCGAACTCCTCCGCGAGGGGTCCGTCCATGTGCTCGGTCAGCTTTGTGATCGCCCCGTCGAACCCGAGGCCGGCCTCGACGCTGACCGCGAGGAGGTCGAGCGCGTCGGGCAGCTCCGCCTGGATCCGTTCCCGACGGCTACGCCCTTTGAAGGTCACGACCGTGTCCGGGAGCATTAGGCCCACCAGGCCGAACCCGAAGGCGACCAGGACTCCCTTGGCGCCGTTGCCGACGCCGGCCATCAGGCCGAGCAGGAGTCCCATGACGGCGAGGATTCCCTTCGTGGCGAGGAACGCCGTCGGCGTGAAGCTCCGGCCCATTCCGGCGCCGAGAAGCTTCAGGTTGATCGAGTCGGCCGTCGACTTCGGCGAGAGCCGAAGGACGACGCGCGCGAGGCTCGTGACGGCCGGGCCCATCGCCCGCTCGCGGAAGCCCGCGGTCTGGGCGAACGGGTTGATCATCCGGCGCGAGCGGCCGTAGTTCGCCGCACGGCGGATCGAGCCCTGCCGCTGCCGCGCCGGGAGCGTGGCTACCTCGCCGAGGAGGTAGACCGCCAGCCCGAGCGTCGCGATTGCAAGTACGAGCAGCATTTTCGGTTCACCCCTTGAAGGAGACCATCTTCTTGAGGATCAACGAGCCGATCGCGATCATGACGAGGCCCATGATGATCAGCTTGTGTCCGGTGGACGAGTGGTAGAGCGGCGCCATGTACTCGGCGTTCATGAGCGTCACGACGCCGGCGAGGAAGAAGGGCAGGGCGATCAGCACGTAGGCCGAGGCCCGGCCCATCGCGGTCAGGCCCTTGACCTTCCGCGCGAACTGGTGCCGGTTGCGAACGGTGTCGGCGACCATGTCGAAGATCACCGCGAGGCTGCCTCCGACCTGGCGCTGGATCGTGACGGCCGTGAGGACGAACTCGAGGTTCTTCGAGCCGACGCGGCGTGACATCTCCGCGAGGGCGCCGTCCATCGGCCGGCCCAGGCGCGTTTCGGCCAGGACCCGGTTGAACTCCCCCGACGCGGGCTCCTGCCCCTCGTCGACCACGGCCTGGATGCTCTGCCGGAAGCTGTGCCCGGCCTTGAGCGAGGCGGCGATCGTCGTCAGGAGATCCGGGAGCTGCGCGTCGAACGCCTTCAGGCGGCGCTTGGCCCGCATGACGAGGAAGCCGTACGGCAGCATCGCGCCGCCCGCGAACGCCGCCAGGAGCACCCAGGTGGGCGCCCCGGCGAGGGCGAAGAGCAGCCCGACCAGGAAGGCCGAGCCGGCCATCACGTAGAGGAACTCCACGGTGCGAAGCGGCAGGTCGGCCCGGTCGAGCAGCGCCTGGATCCTCGACCAGAACTTCAGGTGTCCGAACGTCCGCTCGGTCGCGTGGAAGAGCGTCGTTGCGAACGCGAGCCGTTCGCGCTCCTTCGGTGCGGCCGCCCGCTGCTCGCCGCCCGCCACATGGGGCTCGAGCCGCTGGCGCAGCCACGCGCCGCGCGGGGATGCGAACGCGAACGCCGCCGCGACGAGTACGAGGAGCGCGACCCCGAGAGCGAGGACGAACGCGCCCCACCAGCCGTGCAGGAACGTCGCCGGCAGGAGCGGCGAACGCTCGCGGGCCGTGTCGACCGGCGCGAGCACGCCCGGCGCCTTGAACTGCGCGCTCATGACGTCGTCGCCGGCCTTCGCCTGGAGCTCGAGGGCCTCGCCCGGCCGGGCGGCGGTGAAGTAGCGCACCTGCCACGTCCGGCGGAGCTCCTCGGCGATCGACTGGTAGACGCCGTTCAGTGCCTCGGCCGACGCCGCCGCGTAGTACGACCCGCCGGTCTCGCCGGCGAGCTGCTGCAGCGGCTCGGGCGTGAAGCGGGCGCTCTCGATCCCGACGACGTAGACGGACACGCCCGCTTCGGTGGCGGCCGCGATCGTCTCGTCGAGGGTCGCGACGCTCTTCGTCTCGTTGCCGTCGGTCACGACGATCAGCACGCGCGCCGCGAGCGGCTCGCTCGCGAGCGCGTGCGCCGAGGCGACGACCGCGTCGTAGAGGGTCGTGCCCTGCGTCTCGTCGACCGCGATCGAGCGGAGCGCCGAGTCGGCATCCGTCGTCGAGGTCGCGAACCCGGTCAGGAGCACCGGCGTCGTCGCGAACGTGGCGACGGCGATCCGGTCGTTGGCCGGCTTGGCGGCGATGAACGCCCGCGCCGCCTCGATCGCGTGCGCGAGCGGCTCGCCCTTCATCGAGAACGAGCGGTCGACCGCGAGGACGACGCTCTTGGCCCGCCCGAGGCTCTCGGCCTCGAGTCCGGCGACCGACAGGCCGTTCTCCGTCACGGTCGGCGGCGTGCCCGTCGAGCTCGCCGTCTCGACCGTGAAGCGGATCTCCGGATACCCGGAGGTGTCGACGCCACGGATCTCGGTTGCGCCGGCGGCGACGGCCGGCAGCGCGAGCGAGACGAACGCGACGAGGATGAGGAGAGAACGCCTCATGCGCCGAAGCCGCCGTAGCTCGCGACCTGGAAGACCGCGTGCTCGTCCACGTCCGGCTCGAAGAACGGGGCCGGCAAGGACACGCCGTTTGCGGCCATCTTCTCCAGGAAGTGCGGCTTGAGGCCGCTGCAGAGCAGCGGGCCGAGCAGCTTCGTCATGTGCCCGGAGCCCGCGGCCTCCTCGTCCGGCGGCTTGGCCAGGAAGATGTCCTGGAGGGTGATCACGTCCGACTCCATGCCCAGGACCTCGGACACGTGGGTGATCCGGCGGGAGCCGTCCACGAGGCGCGAGATCTGAACGAGGAGGTCGAACGCGCTCGACACCTGTTCTCGGATTGCCCGGAGCGGAAGCTCGACGCCCGCCGTCATGACGAGCGTCTCGACACGCGAGAGCGCGTCGCGCGGGGAGTTGGCATGGATGGTGGTCAGCGAGCCCTCGTGGCCCGTGTTCATCGCCTGGAGCATGTCCAGGGTCTCCGGGCCGCGGACCTCGCCGACGATGATGCGGTCGGGGCGCATGCGCAGGGCGTTCCGCACGAGCTCGCGGATCCGCACCTCGCCCTTGCCCTCGATGTTCGCCGGCCGCGACTCCAGCGTGATCACGTGCTCCTGCTGGAGCTGGAGCTCGGCCGCGTCCTCGATCGTCACGATGCGCTCGTCGCCGGGGATGAACGCCGACACCGCGTTCAGCGTGGTCGTCTTACCGGTGCCGGTACCGCCGGAGATGAGGACGTTCAGCTTCCCGCGCACGCAGGCGGAGATGAAGTGCGCCGCCTTGGGCGTGATCGAGCCGAACGTGATCAGGTCGTCCATCGTGTACGGGTCTCGGGCGAACTTCCGGATCGTCAGCGTCGGCCCGCGCAGGGCGAGCGGCGGGATGATCGCGTTCACACGGCTTCCGTCGGGCAGGCGGGCGTCGACCATCGGCGACGACTCGTCGACACGGCGGCCGACCTGGGAGACGATCTTGTCGATGATGCGGAGCAGGTGCGCGTTGTCGGCGAAGCCGACCTTCGTGCGCTCGATCCTCCCGTTCCGCTCGACGTAGATCCGGTCGTAGCTGTTGACCATGACCTCGGTCACGGTGTCGTCCCGCAGGAAGGGCTCGAGCGGCCCGTAGCCGAGGATGTCGTCTGCGATCTCGCGCGTGATCTGCCGGCGCTCCTCCCGCGTGAGGGGAGTCCGGTCGAGCGCGAGCTGCTCGGTCACCGTCCGCATCACCTGGTCGGACAGGTCTCCCGTCGGCTCCGCCGACGAGAAGAGCTGTGGGCCGAGCTTGGCGATGCAGGCGTGGTGGATCCGGGTCTTCAGCTCCGCGTACGGGTCGACCGACGAGCGGTCGGCCCCCGCGTCGCGGGGAGCCGCGGAGGCCAGCGAGGCGTGCGGCTCGGCGCCGTGGCCGTTGCCGTTCGCCCCGTTGCCGTTCGGCCCTTTGATGCGGTCGTGGAGGCCCATGACGTCCTAGGCCGCCTTCCCGAACCAGCGGCGGGAGCCCTTGCCCCCGTCGGCCTCGGCAGGAACGACCGCGCCGGCCATCTCGCGCACGGCCTTCGAGAAGTCGGCGCGGGCGTCGGCCAGCACCGTGGGGTTGCCGCGGTTGACCGCGATCGGCACGGCCCGGTCGCTCGGCACGGAGAAGCGCACCTTCACCTGGAGCGCGCTCTCGACCTCGCCCGGCTTCATCCCGACCTTCGAGTTGGCCCGGTTCAGCACGAGCTGGATGCGCTCGGTCGGGAACGACAGGAGCTCGAGCGTCTGCAGCGCGAGCCTGACGTTCTTGAGCGTCGGGACGTCGAGCGAGCAGACGAGCAAGAGCTCGTCCGTCCGGTCGAGCGTCGCCAGCATCGGCCCGTGGAAGAACGGCGAGGTGTCCACGACGATCACGTCGTAGGACTGCTTCGCCACCTCGAGCAGCTGGCCCAGCTTGGCCTCGGTCACGAGCTCGGCGTCCTCCGGGCGCAGCGGCGCCGGGAGGATGTCGAGGCCGGACGCGTGGCGCGTCACGTAGCCGGCGAGCTTCTCGGTGTCGAGCTCGCCCGGGGCGACGACCAGGTCGTAGATCGTCTTCTCGGGCTCGATCCCCAGCATGATCGCGGCGTCGCCGAACTGGAGGTCGAGGTCGAGCAGGAGTGCCTTCTTGCCCTCGTACTTGGCGACCGACGCGGCCGTGTTCGTGGCGATCACGGTCTTGCCGGTGCCGCCCTTCGGGGAGAAGACGGTCACGATGCGGCCGCGGCGCGCGCCGGGCGCGGTCGACCGCCGGCCGGAGTGCCCCGACTTGCGGATCGCGAAGACGACGTTCTCCGTCATCTGCGGCAGGAGGAGCACGTCTGCGACGTCCGCCTCGAGCGCCTGCTCGAGGAGCGTCGACGACTCGCCCGAGGCGAGCAGGATCACGGGCGCCGACGTGTGCTCGCGAATCGATGCGAGCTCGTCCTGCGGCAGCGTCGAGCCGCGCGTCCCGTGCAGGACGACGCCCAGATGACCGCCGCGGAGCGTCGGAGCCGCCTCGCCGAGCGCCGAGGCGCTACCGACGAAGTCGATCTCCAGATGGCGCTCGAGCGCCTGGCGAAGCTCGGGCAAGCCCTCGCAGTCGCCGGTGACGAAGACGCGGACCCGCTCGCGGGTCTGCGGCAGGCTCGTGGTCTCGACGTTCACGTTATTCGCCTCCTTCGGCCAGGTTCGCCGCGTTGACGAGCGCGCGGAGCCGGGCCACGTTCACGCCGTCCAGCAGGAGCGAGCCTGCGGACTCGGCACTTTCGGGACTGTCGGCGGCGTCGTTCGTGGGCCGAAGCTGCAGGGTCCACTGCCCGTTCTGGGAGACCCACCAGAGCTTCTGCGCCTGCGAGTCCGTGAGCATCAGCATCACGGAGTACGCCCCGTTGTTCGGATCGGTCAGCTTCGCCGTCGTGTCCGTGCTGTCCGGAGCGTTCAGCACCACGATGTCGCGGAGGAAGACGCGCGCGTAGTGCCGCGTGTCGGACTCCGGCACGTTCCACGAGCCGACCACGTCGACGTGGTCGCCGTCCTGGAGCGTCCCGGCCAGGAGCTGCTGCTTGGTGCCGGGCAGCTCGAGCGCCCGCTTGTTGCCGGTCAGCTGGGCGCGCACGCCCTTCTCCTGCTCGGTCGTGAAGCGGCGCGTCGTCACCTGCTCGCCCGCGTAGACCGGCGCTGCGGCGAGCCGGCCCTCGAGCTGCTCCGGAGTCGAGATCGCCCCGGGGGTCACGCTGCGCTTCGCGACTTCCTGCTTCGTCAGGTAGCCGCCGGACATGACCTCCTCACCGGAGGTGCCGGCGGGGATGTCCTTGGACGCGACGTAGACGGTCACGTCTGCCTCCGCGCTGCGGACGTCCCGCTTGTAGTTCGTCACATAGAAGACCGTCAGAAGCCCCGCGACAAGCGCGAGCGCAACCGCGATCCCGATATTTCTCAGCCTGTACGTCATCGGACCCGCTTTCTCAATTCGCTTTTGCGCTTACTCGATCAGGGCAACGGTGCGGGCGCCGAAGTTCCCTTCGCCGTCCGGGCTGCCCATGATCCCCTCCCAGATCACGCTGGTGAAATAGCCGAACACCTTGCCGCTGCTTCCGTGCGCGTCGAACCCGGTCACCGTGAAACCGACCCATCCGATGACGTGGTAGTCGAAGTTCGCACCCGACTTCCTCGTGTCGTCGTAGACCGGGAAGAGCAGCGTGTCGCCGATGCGCTCGTTCAGGGACGAGACGACCTGCGACGCGTTGAACTTCGCTCCCGGGTCGGAGTAGTAGTTGTCCAGGGGCATGAGTCCCTGGTAGCCGTGCAGGATCCAGTCGGACGAGGGTCTGCTGGCCCGTCCCGCCGTGCGACCGGTCGAGGTTGATGAGCCGGAACGCGCCCGGGCCCGTCTTCTCGAGGTCGATCGTCGTCTGCTGGTTGAAGCACGGATCGGGCTGGCACTGCAGCTTCTCGTGCATGATGTCGACCGCGATCGGCGCGGCGTACCGTGCCTGGTTGAGCGAGCCGGCCCGTGCCTTCGCCGTTGCGTGGACGTCGACGGAGTTCACGCCGAAAAGCCCGGTGAACACACCCGGCGCGCTCTTCGTCGCGCGGACGACCACGATGTCGTTCGGCATCACCTTCGTCTCGAACGAGACGTTCGCGGCCGTGACGCTCCCGCCGTTCTTCGTCCCGTACTCGACCGCCTTGGCGATGGCCAGGCCGGTGTCGTAGGGGAGCTCCTGCGCGGCCGCGAGCGCGGCCGCGTCGGCGTCCGACTGCAGCTTGCGGTCGGCGCGCATCCACGAACCGACGTCGATGACGGCGGCCATCATGCAGATCAGGACGACGAGGAAAAGGACGCCGAAGAGGGTTGTCTGTCCGGCTTCGGAACCGGTGCGGCGGCGGCGAGAGTTGGTCATTCGAGTCGCTCCGTTGTCTTGCTGCTGAGTGTCCCGCTCTGGACGACGAGCCCGAGCAGGCTGACCTCGTACGGATAGGTGGCCGTGACGGTGACGTCCTGGCCCTGCACCCACGTCGAGGAGACCGTGACCCCCAGCTTCGACTGGTCGAGGTTCGCCGCCGAGTTGCGGACGGCGGTGCTGGTGACGCTCGCCGGCGACGGTGCCTGCCGGCTGACGACCGCCTTGCGCGCACCAGCGCGCGCGGCGTCCGTGAGGGTCACGTAGTTGTTGAAGACGATCCCGAGCTGGATCACCGCGAAAAGCACGAGCAGCAGGATCGGCAGGACCATCGCGAACTCGGTCAGCGTCTGTCCCTGCTCGTTTCTGTATGTCTGCGGCGTTGCCCTTTTCATCATCTTCGTTTCGCTTGTGAATTCCATGGGAGGGCCCTTCTCAGGAAGGGCCCTCCCACCTGGCCATTAGTGCCTACTCCTTGCGGCTTAGAGGAAGCCAATGACGTTGTTGATCGCGGTGCTAATGGCG
Source organism: uncultured Actinomycetes bacterium (assembly GCA_963696365.1). Taxonomy (GTDB): domain Bacteria; phylum Actinomycetota; class Thermoleophilia; order Gaiellales; family Gaiellaceae; genus CAVOKD01. The sequence goes on along the minus strand of CAVOKD010000002.1, from coordinate 305,247 downwards.
CCCGAAAGCAGACCCAATGCCGCGACGACACCGATCGTGATGACGGCGAGAACGACGCCGTACTCGGCCATCGTCTGCCCCTCCTCGCGCCTGCGGAGCAGGTCGAGAGTGTTGAAGAAGCTCGTCAAGTGGTTCACCTCCCTTCCCCTGTCGTCACGCACCCGCAAGCGGGCGCTGGAGCTCGTGGAGGCCGACTCGAATGTGCGCGGCCGGCTGGATGGGGAGAGCCCGGAAACTCGGCGTGCAGATGTCATGGTCACGTAGGAGAAACCTCCAAAACATCCGGCGTGACCGCTCCGCCGACTGGCTCAGTTGACCGGATCATCGCCCTCGATCGGCGGTTCGCTTATCCCTCCGTCTAGTGATCCGTGCGGAGCACCTCCATTCGAGGGATGCCAGGGCTCAGCGCACGATCGATAGAGAGGTCAAGTCCGTGGCGGCGCGGATCCGTAAGCGAATTGCGCCGATGTGGCGGCCTCGGCGCCTGATCCAACAGGAGCAGGCAATGCCACAATCCAGAACCAGCTCGCGGACGGCTCTCTCGCGCCTCCTCTTCCTCGCCGTGCTCGGTTGGGCGCTCGTCGCGCTCGGCCGCCGGACGAGCGAGGAGACCGAGGGCACGTTCGCGGCCGCCGAGCTCGGCGGCACACCGGTGGGCGGCCTCGAGCCGCGGCCGGTCTCCGTGCGCGCCCGCGGGCGCACGCGGAGGAAGAGGCTCGCCACGAGCCTCGCGTTCGCAACCCTCTTCTTCGCAGGCGCGGCCCTTTCGGCCGGCGCCGGCGACATGCTCGTCGGCTCGATGGAGCCGTCGGCGGCCGAGGGCGACACGACCACGACCACCGAGACGACGGCCGACGACCCGGCCGCCGGCGAGGAGGCACCCGCCGAGGATCCGACCGAGGCTCCCGCCGAGGAGCCGACGGAGACCGAGGCGCCGGCCGACGACGGCACGACGCCCGCCGAGGGCGGCGAGTCCACCGACCCCGGCGAGACCACCGACCCCGGCGACGGCTCCGAGCCCGGCGAGACGACCGACCCCGGCGACGAGCCCACGGAGGCACCCGGTGACGGCGACTCGTCCTCGGACCAGGGCGGCCAGGGCGGCGGCGCAGACGCTCCGCCCGCACCGAAGGGCCCGCCCGTCGTCGCTCCGCACTCCCACGCGGACGACGAGCACACCGGCAAGCTCGATCCGGAGGCCGGCATGTTCGGCGGCGCCACCGTGTGGCTCCACCGGACGCTCCCGGATCCGACTCCGCCCGCGCGGCGACTCGCGCCCCGCTGGGCGAAGATGCTCCGCACCGAGTCGAGTGCCGCAGGCTCCTCGTGGGCCCGCGTCCTCGCCGCGGTTCGCGCGAACGGCCACATCGGCCGCACTCCCGCCTCCCGGGCGACCGTCCGGTCGCTGGCCCGCCGCCTCGCGGCGACCGCCGGGCGCGGCGAGTGGAACTCGTTCCTCGCGCTCTCCGGCCGCACGAGCTGGGCCGACCGGGCCCAGGCGTTCGCCCGCTACAACCGGGCCGTCGGCCTCCACGCGCTCGTGGTCGGGCTCGATGCCTCGAAGCGCACGCTCGAGCGGAAGGTGCTGAACGACGGGCGCCTCTCGATCTACTCCGGCGGACGCTCTGACGTCGCGGGCCACGGAGTGGACGTGCGCGTGCTCGTCCTCCTCCGCTACCTCGCGGAGGCGCACGGCTCCGTGACCGTGTCGAGCCTCCACTCCGGCCACCGGTACTACAGCCGGCCCGGCGTGGTCTCGGCGCACTCGTTCGGCCTCGCGGTCGACGTCGCCGCGCTGGGCGGAGTGCCGATCTACGGCCACTCCCAGCCGGGCGGCGTCACCGAGGACGGCGTGCGCAACGTGCTCCTGCTCCCGGCCGAGCTCCGGCCGCGGCAGGTCATCTCGCTCCTCGGCCTCGGCGGGCCCTCGTTCCCGCTGGCCGACCACGACGACCACATCCACGTGGGCTTCTAGAGACGCTCGTGGAGATCCACCTTCAGGACGGGCGGGCTGTGTGCGAGCGGTGTGTAGACGCCGCTCGCCCGCTCGCCCGCCTGAAGGGACTCCTGGGCCGGCGCTCGCTCGCCTCCGACGAGGGGATCTACCTCCGGCCCGCGTCGTCCGTGCACACGTTCTTCATGCGCTTCCCGATCGACGCGGTGTTCGTCGACGGGGAGGGCCGTGTTCTGAAGGTCGCCGCCGGCCTGAGGCCGTGGCGTGCGGCTGGTTGCCGCGGAGCCCGCGCCGTTCTCGAGCTCTCGTCCGGGGAGTCCGAACGGCGCGGGGTCCGACTTGGTGACCAGCTCGTGCTGGTCTGAAGAATCGGACTGGAGGGCTAGCGACCGAGCAGAATGCGCCGGCGCAGCTCTGCCTCGGGGAAGTTGCGGAACTTCCGCTTCATCTGATCCGCAGTCATGAGAGTGCCGCCTTTCTTGCCGCTTTGATACGCCGCTCCCTCTATCGGGACTCGGCGGAGCGGTCGCTATCCCTCGAACGTGGCGCCAGGAGCCGCAGGGCCCGCGGGCGGCACTCGAACGCGAGCGGGCTCTCGAGCACGACCGCCTCGCCGTCGATCGCGGCGTGCAGCGTCGGGCGCTTCGACTCGACCCGGAACGCGGCCGCCGCGTACTCCTCGGCGCCCTCCGACTCGGCGGTCCGGCCGAGCGCCGCGCGGGCGAGCAGGGCGACGAGCGTGCGGCGGGCCGCGGCCTCGATCACGTAGGCGTGGAGGCGGCCCTCGTCCAGGCGCTCCCTCTCGGTGAGCCCTGCGAGCCCACCCGTCCCGTAGTCGTTGTTGGCCACGAGCAGGACGAGCGCGCGATGGCGCTCGCGGCTCCCGTCCACGTCGAAGGCGAAGTCGAGCGGCGTCCGTGTGCGGCCGAACGCCGCCTGGACGAGCCGGCCGAGGGCGATCACGCGGTTCTTCGTCCGCCGCCCGGGATCGTGGACGAGCGAGGCGTAAATGCCGAGCGAGACGTTGTTCAGGAAAGGGCGCTCGCTGACCGCGCCGACGTCGACGCGCCGCTCCTCGTCCGCGGCGAGTGCCGCGAGCGGGTCGTCGACGTCGAAGCCGGCGTCGCGCGCGAAGTGGTTGCGCGTGCCGAACGGCACCGGCAGGAACGGGAGGTCCTTCTCCACGGCGACGGTCGCCACCGCGGCGAGCGAGCCGTCGCCGCCGGCGACGCCGAGTGCGGTCGCGCCGTCGTCGGCTGCCGACCGGGCCAGCTCCGCCGCATCGTCCTCGGTGCCGAGGACGTGCGTCGCCCAGCCGGCGGCCTCGGCCGCCTCGGCGAGCTCGGCCGGCGTCGGCGACGCATCGCCCGAGCGTGGGTTGATGAGCAGGAAGGGCCGGCTCAGGAGCTAGACCGCACCCTCGATCGCGTGAAGCGTCCAGGGGGGTCCGAGGCGGATGAGATGCCCGTCCGGGTCGGCGAGGTCGTAGACCTCCGTCCCGAAGCGGGTGCGGTTGAGACGGCCGCCCGAGATGCCGCGCGACTCGAGGCCCGCCACCTCCGCCTCGAGGTCGTCGGCCGCCAGCTCGAGCCGCGTCGAGCCGCCGATCTCGCGCCCGCGGTCCGGGTCCCACGTGAGCACGAGGTACGTGCGCTGCTCGAGCACGAAGAAGGCCGAGTGCGCGTTCTCCCCCTCGTCGTACGCCGCCTGCGGCGGGTGCCCGAGCAGGCGCGTGTAGAAGTCGATCGCCCGGTCGAGGTCGGTGACGTAGAGGTGAACCGCGCTGACGACGCCCATCAGCGCCGCCGGCGGGCCTGGCGCTTGTCGCGCTCCTTCTTCTTGCGCTGCCGGTCGTTACGCCAGCGCCTGATCGGTCTCGAGCCGCGTCCCATCGCGCCGGACTCTACCCGGACGCCCGCTTCGCACCGTATGGTCCGGCGCCGTGAGCACTCCGACGCCGATCGCCGACGCCGGGATCCGGGAGCATGCCGAGCGCCTGCTCGCGCGCCCGGGCTCGCGCGCCGACCTCGTGCTCGCGTTCGCGGAGAGCGCCGCCTCGTCGGCCGAGGTGCTCGTCGAGGGCGCGTCGTTCTACCCGCGCATGCTTGCCGACATCCGGGCGGCCGAATCCTCGGTGAACATCAACCAGTTCGGCTTCCGTCCGGGCGTCGTCGGCGACGAGTTCGCGGACGTGCTCGTCGAGAAGGCCTCGCAGGGCGTCCCCGTCCGCCTGGTCGTCGACCGGCAGGGCTCGGACCCCGAGCGCAGCTCGCGCGAGCACTACGAGCGGCTGACGCGCGGAGGCGTCCAGGTCTGCGTGGTGCGCGCGACAAAGCCGCGCGCGCCCTTCGGCCCGCTGGGCGAGGACAGCGATCCGCGCTGGAACCTCCCGGCGCTCGGCCACATCGACCACCGCAAGCTCTCGGTCGTCGACGGCCGGATCGGCTGGGTCGGCGGCGCCGGAATCGAGGACCACTTCCAGGACGGCCGCTTCCACGACCTCTTCGTCCGGGTCGAGGGCCCGGTCGTGGCACAGCTCCAGCTCGTCTTCGTCGCGAGCTTCCACTGGCTCGGCGGCGAGCTCCCGGCCGCGGAGCTCGACACGCTGTTCCCGTCGCTCGAGCCCGGCGCGGAGCCGATCCCCGCGCGCGTCCTGCACAACGCGCCCGGCCGCTACCGCCCCATCACGGACGCGATCGCGCGCGTGCTCGACGGCGCGCAGCAGACGCTCGACGTCGTCAACCCGTACGTCACCGACCGCGGGATGATCAAGCGAATCGAGCGTGCCGCGCGGCGCGGCGTGCAGGTGCGCCTCTTCGTCCCGGCGAACGCGAACAACTGGGCGTGCGCGGCCGCGCAGCGGTTCCACCACGCGAGCCTGCTCGACGCGGGCGTCCGCATTCTCGAGTACCCGACGATGCTCCATGCCAAGGCGTTCGTGCGCGACGGCGAGGAGCTCCTCGCCGGGACCTGCAATCTCGAAGCCTGGAGCCTCAAGCGCTTCTTCGAGATCGACCTCGAGCTGCGGTCGCAGGCGCTCGCGGCCCAGTTCGACGAGCGCTTCAGCGCGCCCGCGGAGGCCGTGTCCTCCCCGGGCACCGCCCTGACTGGCACGAAAGAACGGGCGAAGGCCACGGCGTTCGCCATCATCTCGCCGCTGCTCTGAGGCCGCGGGCTCGCCGGAGCCCGCAGATGCATCTACAATCGGATTTAGACATGTCTAAGTCCGGTGTCACCCGCAAGCAACTCCTGATCGGCGCCGCGCCCCTCGCGGCCGCGATCCCGCTCGGCCGCTACGCCGTCGAGAGCGCGTCGGGCGCCGAGCGGATGGCCACCCACGAGCACGGAGACGCGGCCATGGGGCACGCGGCAATGATCGGCGACGCCGCCCCCGCACCCGGCGGGCCGAACGACCTGGACGCGCTCCTCGTCCCGCCGCCCGCGCTCCCGTACAGCCCTGGCCGCGTGCGCGAGTACACGCTGACGGCCGAGGACCGGGACATCGAGGTCGCGCAGGGCGTCACCTTCCCCGCCTGGACGTACAACGGCACCGTCCCCGGGCCGGTCATCCGCGCGACCGAGGACGACCTCCTCCGCGTCCATTTCGTGAACGGCGGCGACCACCCGCACACGATCCACTTCCACGGCATCCACCCGGCCGACATGGACGGCGTCTTCGAGGTCGTCGCCCCGGGCGAGCGCTTCACGTACGAGTTTCCCGGCGCGACCGGCCGGGATGCAGCTCTACCACTGCCACGCGACGCCGCTCAAGAAGCACATCCACAAGGGCCTCTACGGCGCCTTCATCATCGACCCGAAGAAGCCCCGCAAGCCGGCCCACGAGCTCGTGATGGTCATGAACGGCTTCGACACGGACGGCGACGGCGAGAACAACTTCTACACCGTCAACGGCAAGGCCTTCTACTACGCGAAGTACCCGATCCGGGTGCGCCGCTCCGAGACGGTGCGGATCCACCTCGCCAACCTGACCGAGTTCGACCTGATCAACTCGTTCCACCTGCACGGCGAGTTCTTCCGCTACTACCCCACGGGCTCGACCGACCACTTCGAGTACACGGACACGGTCATGCAGTGCCAGGGCGAGCGCGGAATCATCGAGATCGACTTCCACAACACCGGGACGTTCATGTTCCACGCGCACCAGTCGGAGTTCGCCGAGCTCGGCTGGATGGGCTTCTTCGACGTCAGGGACTGATGAGCGCGCGCGAGGCCGCGGGGGAAGGGGGCGCGAGGGCGGGAGCGCCCGCTGGCGCCTCTGGGCGCTCGCGCCGATCCTCCTCCTTGTCGCGACGGTCTCCCTCTTCGCGGCGAGCGGCGGCTCGCTCACCGGCCTGATCCGCGACAACCCGCCGCCGCTCGACGAGTTCGACGTCCGCCGGGTCACGTTCGAGCCGGGGACGATCCGGATCCACGTCACGAACCCGCAGCCGGACGACCTGACGATCGCCACGGTCACGGTCGACGACGCGATCGTCCCGTACTCGCTCGACGGGCCGCAGACGCTCGGCCGCCTGCGCTCGAGCACGATCGTCGTCCCGTACGACTGGGTCGACGACGAGCCGATCTCGGTCGGAGTCACGAGCTCGACGGGGATCCAGACGACGAAGGAGATCCCCGCGGCGGTCGAGACGCCCACTGCGAGCGGGCGGAGCATCCTCGGCTACGGGCTGATCGGCTTCCTCGTCGGCGTGGTGCCGATCGCGTTCGGGCTGCTCTGGCTGCCGTCGCTCCGGCGCTCCTCGCCCCAGTGGCTCGCGGCCTTCATGGCGCTGACGGGCGGGTTGCTCACGTTCCTGGCGGTCGAGGCGCTCTCGGAGGCGCTCGACCGGCAGGCGACGCTCCCGAGCGCGATGGGCGGCGCCGGCCTCGTTCTGCTCGGCGTGGCCGCGAGCTACCTGACGCTCACGATGATCTCCCACCGCCTGGGCGGCGGAAAGGGTGGCGGAGCCGCGCCGCTCGGAGGCCTCGCGCTCGCGACGCTCGTCGCAATCGGCATCGGCCTGCACAACTTCGGGGAGGGCCTCGCGATCGGCTCGTCGTTCGCACTCGGGGAGCTGACGCTCGGGACGTTCTTCATCGTCGGCTTCATGATCCACAACGTGACCGAGGGCCTCGGCATCGCGGCGCCGGCGGCGGAAGGCCGCGCGCACGTGTCGCTCGGCCGACTTGCGGTGCTCACCCTGGTCGCGGGCGCGCCGGCGATCCTCGGCGCCTGGGTCGGCGGCTTCGTGACGAGCGACCTCCTCGGCGTCCTCTTCTTCGCTGCCGCGGCGGGAGCGGCGCTCGAGGTCGTGACCGAGGTCGGCCGCTACGTCGCGCGCCGCGCGCCCGGCGGGCTCTCCTCGCCGTACGTCCTCGGCGGCTTCCTCGCCGGGCTCGCGATCATGTACGTGACCGGCCTGCTGGTCTAGACCGGCAGAAGCGGCGAGCGCAGGCCGGCCGCGACGCAGCGCTCGGCCGCGAGCCGCTCGAGCACCGCGACGGTGTCGGCGACCGGGATGTCCTCGAGGTAGGCATCGCGCTCCTCGAACGACGCGAGCACTGCACGCGCGGCCTCGGCGTAGGCGGCCGCGTCGTGGGCGGCGAGCGCAGCGAGCGCGTCGGCGACCGGGCGTGGGAAGGTCTCGGACGGTTCCTCCCGGAGCGACGCGGCGAGCGGAGCCGCGCGGCGGTCCTCGTCAAGGACGAGCGCGGCGAGCGCCGCCGCGTACCGGCCGATCGCCGAGCCCGACTCGGGACCGAGCGAGAGCGTCCAGCGGGCGTCGTCGCGCGCCCCGACGCGGTCGCCCGCGAGGACGCGCGCCTTGAGCGCGCCGATCGGGCCGGCCCCAGCTTCCGGGCGGAGCGCCCTCCCAGCTCTCCCGCAGGCGTGTCGCCGAGCGGTCGAACCAGGCCGCCGCCTCGTCGCGGCGGCCTTCCATCAGGAGCGCGAGCCCCGCCGCGCCGGCCGCCATCCCCATACGGACGAACTGCTTCTGGCGGGCGTCCGGATCCGTCGGCAAACGGGCCTCCCCGTCGGCGTAGCGCTGCTCCGCGCGGGCGAGGTGGGACTCCCAGTCCACCGTCTCAGCGTAGTGCGCAGTCCCTCGTTCGGGGGACGCGCTGGGACCCTCAGCGATTACAACTGTCACGGTAGGGGCGAGTTCCGCAACGTATCCCGAGGCATTCGAGCTGTCCCGGCTCGTACGCCGCACGCGGGACTCGGTCCTCCTATCCCGTCCACCGAGGGCCCGCTGCCGCAGGCGGGCCCTCGGCGTGGCGGGACCACGCCGAAGCGGGAAGCCCGGCAACAAATGTGAAACCAGGACTTCCCGCCCAGCGATTTGCGTGTCAGACTACGGCTGCGAGCGAATGATGACCGACGAACGACCTAGGGACCCCAGGGATACCCAAAGCCAAGAAACGCGGCGACAGTCGCAGCGGCAGCAGCCAGCATGAAGAGACGCGGCTTCATCTCAGGACCGTCCTTTGCTCGTGGGGGACACGGATAGACAGGGCCTCGTACTTACGTGGCGACCAGTATATAAGCGCAAGGAGCGGAAAAGAAAGCAATGCCAAGACAAAAGTCAACTCATGTGGACGACCCCGGAGCGGTCGGCGAGCGCCTCCGTACGGCCCGCGAGGCCGTCGGTCTGAGCCAGCGGCAGCTTGCCTTCCCGGGGTGCTCGCCGGCGTACATCTCACGGATCGAGGCCGGCGACCGGATTCCCTCGCTCCAGCTCCTACGGGAGCTCGGCCGCCGGCTCGGCGTCAGCGAGGACTACCTCGCGACCGGCACGGACGTCCGTCCCGTCAGCTTCGCGGTCCTCGAGGCCGAGGTCGCGCTCAGGCTCGACGACCTCGAGCGCGCCCGCGCGCTCTACCGCGAGCTCCTCGACAGCTCTCTCTCCCCGGCGGAGCGGTCGCAGGTGGAGGAAGGGCTCGGCCACCTCGCGCTGCGCGAGGGCGAACCGCGCGAGGCGATCGCCCACTTCGAGCGCGCGCTCGTCACCTCGGGCACCCAGGAGTGGGAGCGACCCGCGCTCGCCGAGAGCCTCGGCCGCGCGTACGCGCTCGTGGGCGAGCTCGATCCGTGCGTCGCGATCTTCGAGCGCTGCCTCGTCGCCTTCGAGCGGCTCGGAGACCGGATCCAGTCGATCCGCTTCGGGTGCCTGCTCGGCTATGCCCTCTCCGACTCGGGCGAGTTCACCCGGGCCGAGGAGGTCGTCGGCCGCGCGCTCTTAGAGGGCCGCCAGAGCTTCGACCCCTACACACGGGCGCGCGTCTACTGGGCGCAGGCCAAGCTGCGCGGCGACCAGGGCGACGTCCACGGCGCGAGCCGCTACGCCTACCAGGCGCTCGCCGCCCTCGAGCTGACCGAGGATCTCCACTACACGGGCATCGCACACCAGCTCGTGGCGCGCATCGAGCTCGAGCGCGGCCACGCGGAGGAGGCGCTCGCGCACCTCGCCGAAGGCTGGCCGCTGCTCGAGCGGAGCGGCACGCCGATCGAGCAGGCGCAGTTCCGGGTCGAAGAGGCCCGGGCGCTCGTCCAGCTCGGCGACAAGGAGCAGGCCGCCTCGATCGCGCTCGAGGTGAGCGGGCTCCTGCGCGACGCGGATCCGGCCGACGCGGGCCGCGTGTACGCGGTCCTCGCCGAGGTGACCATCGACCTCGGCGACGAGGAGAAGGCCCGGGAGCTCTACGAGCTCGCCGCCGAGCTCCTCGAGCGGAAGGCCCCGAACCGCGATCTCGTGGACGTCTACGCCAAGCTGGCGGAGCTGCTCGAGGCCAAGGGCGAGGCCGACGAGGCCTACACCTACATGAAGAAGGCGATCGGGATGCAGCAGGCGCTGACCTCGACCGCCCCGCGTCCCGTCTAGCCCCGAGCGGCGGGCCGCTGTCGAGCGCCGATCGGCGTTCGACTCTTGTATAGTTCGGGATGTCGCCGGGCGCATGCGGTTTGCGCCGGCACCTCACGATTGAACAGGCAGCGCACACGAAGGCGCTGCGTCCATGCCAGAAACGTCTTCGTACCCGACCAAGCCGTCGGAGGCCACGGACGGCCTAGCCGAAGCCGCCGCACGCGCGGAGGCGTGGGCAGGCGAGCCCTTCCTGTGGCCCGAGGAGGACCCGGCCGACGTCCTCGCGCCGGGCCGCGCGCGGCGCATGGCGCTCGACGAGGCGCTCGAGGAAATGGCGGCGGGACGCCGCGCTCCGTCGCCCGAGTGGAAGGTGCGCCACGCCCTCATGCTGGGGCTCGAGCGGGTGGTCACCGACCATCCGCCGCGCCTTGCGTCGGGCACCGAGTTGCGCCGCCACCAGATCGACGCGCTCGCCGGCATGCTCGCCGAGCTGATTGCGAAGCACGAGCAGCATCCCGAGAACGGGAACGGGAACGGCAACGGCCACGAGATCGAGCCCGAGGACGAGGACGAGCCGGTTCTCCACGCGGACGAGGAGGACGAGGAGCCCGAGCTCGACGACCCGGGCGCCGAGCGGCGCTTCCGCTTCCGCCACCCGACCGCATCCGGCAAGACGATCGCCGCGGCGGGGTTCGTCGAAGCCGCCCGCACGATGGGCGTCCTCATCCTCACGCACCGCCGGCTGCTCGTGACCCAGTTCAACCGCGACCTGACGACCGAGGGCTACGGCGACCGGTTCAGCGAGGCGATCGAGGCGGGCCGCGAACCGCTGCGCGGGAACCCGATCACGATCCAGACCTACGCCTGGTTCGCGCGCCACGTCGATTCGCTCTCGCGCAGCGCCTACCAGCTCGTGATCTGCGACGAGGCCCACACGGCGCTCGGCGAGAAGACGAGCGCTGCGATCCGCCGCTTCACGGAGCCGATCTACATCGGCATGACCGCGACCGAGCAGCTGATCGCCAAGCAGGTCTCGGACGTCTTCCCCGCGTCGGTCGACGACCTCCCGCTCGGCGACGCCGCGCGGCGCGGGCTGATCGCGCCGCTGCGCTCGCTCCGCATCCCCCCCGCGGCCGCCATCTCGAGCGTGCCGATCGTCGGCGGCGACTACGACCAGGATGCCCTGGCCAAGGTGCTGGACCACGTCCTGATCAACCAGGCGGCCGCGAGCCTGTACCGCGACCGCTTCGACCAGACGCCGGGGATCGTCTACGCCGCGGGCGTCGAGCACGCGTACAACCTCGCCCGCGAGTTCCGCGCCGCCGGCCTCAAGGCGGAGGCGGTCAGCGGCCGCACCCCGCCGCTCCAGCTGGCCGAGACGCTCGCCGCCTACGAGCGCGGCGAGATCAACATCCTGATCAACGCCCAGCTCCTCGCCGAGGGCTGGAACTCACCGCGCGCGACCGTCTGCATGCACCTCGCGCCGACGGCCAGCAAGCGCGTCTACCAGCAGCGGATCGGCCGCGTCATGCGGACGCACCCGCGCAAGGAGGCCGGCGTGGTCGTCGATTTCGTCGACCCGGCCGCGACGCACAACGAGCGCACGGTCACGATCCACTCGCTGCTCGACTCGGACTTCTACCGGCCCGGCGCGCGTGTCACGCCGGCGCCGCGGCGGCGGGTGCAGCGCCGCGCCAGGCGGAAGCTCTCGCCGGCCGCGTGGCTCGTCCCCGTGACGCCGGACCCGCGCCGCCGTGTCGCGGTCATCCAGCGCGAGTGGGAGCGGATCGACCCGGGCAAGCTGGCCGACGACGAGCAGCTCCTCTGGGCGCGGATCGCGGGCCGGCAGTTGCGCTTCGACGAGCGCCAGCAGTTCGCCGAAAAGCTGGTCAAGGCGAGCAAGGAGTGCCGCGAGACCTTCCTCGCCAGCTGCGCGGCCGAGAACCCGAATCGCCGCCTGCGGCTGGCGGCGCTCGGCGACCGCGTCTCGACGCCGGTCGACCGCGCGAGCTTCGACGACCTGATCTCGATGATCACGTCCGCACCGCCCTGGGAGAAGGACCGCGTGAACGGGATTCGCGTGCTCCTCCGCGCGATCGGCGAGGGCAAGGCGCAGGCCCCCGAGGACATCCTCTCGCGCTGGACGTGGCGGCTCGCCCGCGCGACGCGGAAGCTCCAGGACCGGCGCGCGAGCTCCGAGCTGCCGGATGCGAAGCGGCTGCTCGGCGCCCTCACGAACTCCCGCGGCCACCGGCACGAGGAGAACGCGGCCCGGCTGGTGAACGTGGCGATTGAGCAGCCGGTCCACGTGGGCGCGGCGCTGCTCGCGTCTGCGGAGGCGTACACGCCGACGGCGCAGCGGCTGATCGACGGGGCGCGCGAGCGGCTCGGGGCGATCGAGGAAGTTGCCAACGCGCTCGCGGACAACCTCCCACAGGCGAAGGCGCCGAGCGGGAAGTCGCGGCGCCGGCGGCGGCGCAAGAAGCGCCAGGCCGAGGCGGCCAAGGCGGCCGCGAAGAACGGTAAGCCGGACGAGCCGAAGGACGGCAAGAAGAAGGCCGAGGCTCCGAAGGCCGAGAAGTCCGAGAAGTCCGAGCCGGCCGCCGCCGGCTAGCGGTCACTCCTCGTCGGACTCTTCGCGCCGGCGCGTCTCGTGCTCGCGCAGGAAGCGCGTGAGCTCCTCGGCCAGCGCGTCGCCGGACGGGAGGTCGAGCTCGTCGCCGAGCGCGTCTCGCCGCTCCTCGAGACTACGGACGTACGCCGCGGTCTCCTCGTTCTCGGCCACGGCCTCGCTGACCTGCGCCTCGTAGGCCTCGGACGCGCGCTCGAGCTCGCCGAGGTCGACGTCGGCGCCGACGAGGTCGGCAAGGCGGGAGCTCAAGGCGAGCGCCGCCTTCGGGCTCGCCGCGAGCGAGGCGTAGTGCGGCACGGCCGCCCAAAGGCTTGCCGACGGGATTCCGGCCGTGCGGCAGACGTCGTGCAGCACGCCGACGATCCCCGTCGGGCCCTCGTAGCGCGATGCGCCGAGGCCGAGCTGGCTCACGAGCTCGGGGTCGGTCGCCGAGCCGGTCACCGGCGCCGGGCGCGTGTGCGGGACGTCCGCGAGGAGCGCGCCGAGCGTGACGACGAGCTCGACGCCGAGCTCCTGTGCGAGCTCCGTGATCGCACCGGTGAAGGCACGCCACCTGAGGTTCGGCTCGATCCCGAGCAAGAGGACGGCGTCGCGCCCGGCGCCGGGGAGCGGCGCGTGGAAGAAGGCCGTCTCGGGCCAGTCGACGCGCCGCGTCACGCCGTCGACGAGCGCCACGTGCGGCCGCGTCACCTGGAAGTCGTAGAACTCCTCCGGGTCGATGTCGGCGAAGCGCTCGGCGGCCCAGGCCTGCGCGAGGTAGCCGAGTGCGAGCGAGGCGCCCTGCGCCCCGTCGTTCCAGCCGCGGAAGGCGGCGACCAACACCGGACGCTCGAGCTGGGGCCGCTCCTGGATGCGGAGGTGTCCAGCGATAGTCGCAGTCTAGGGAAGCGCGGGCTCTCGACCCGCGTCCGGGCTGCGCACGAGCGCCGCGATCGCGACGATGCCCGTCCAGACGCCGGTCGCGAGCACGACGTGGATCAGCACGAGCCACCAGGGCAGGTGGTTCCGCCACTGCGTCTCGCCCACGGCCATCTGCGCGAGCAGGAGCCCGAGGGTGACGCCGGCGACCGTCAGCTCGGTGCGCGCCGTCGCCCGCGCGCGCCAGATCCCGATCACGAGCGCGAGGAAGGCAACGCCGAACACCGCCGTCACGCGGACGTGGACGTAGACGGCGTCGAGCAGGTTGCCGAGGCGCCGGATGTCCGAGCCGCCGGAGTGCGGCCCGGCCGCCGTCACGAACGCGCCGCTGACCACGAGCGCGAGCGCGAGCGGCACGAGCGCGTACGCGAGCAGGCGCACCCAGCGCGGGAGCGCCGTGCGCCCGCCGCCGCGGACGAGCCACTCGGCGCCGACGCAGACGACGACAGCGAGCGCGACGGCCGCGAGTGAGAGCAGGAAGTGGCCCATCACGATCAGCGGGTGCAGCTCGAAGATGACGGTGATCCCGCCGAGGATCCCCTGCGCCAGGACGAGCAGCGGGAGCCCGATCGTCGCCGCCATCAGGCCGCGCGGGATGCGCGCGCGCCAGCCGACGAACGCAGCCGCCGAGCGTCGTCAGCCCGACGACGAACCCGACGACGCGGTTCCCGAACTCGACGAAGGCGTGGTGGCCCGTCTCCGGGAGGAAGGTGTCGCCGCAACGGGGCCAGTTGTCGCAGCCGAGCCCGGAGCCCGTCAGCCGGACGGTGGCGCCGCTGACGGTCACGAGGATCAGCGCGACGAGTGCCGCGTATGCGGAGCGGCGGAAGGCGACGGGCGTGAGGGTCGGGAGGCGCAGGCGCGAGCGCCCGCCCGCGGTCAGCTCGGTCACTCGAGCGCGACCCCGTGTCCCGCCTCCAGGCGGCCGATTCGCGCGAGGAAGAGCCCGCGCTGCGCGAACGCCGCCGCCAGCGACGCGCCCTTGTCGGCCGGAAGCGCGACGAGCAGGCCGCCCGCCGTCTGCGGGTCGTAGCCGAGCGCAACCGTCGCCTCGTCGGCGCCGTCCTGCTCGACCGGCGCGAAGTCGCGGTTGCGGGAATCGCCGCCGGTGCGGACGCCGGCCGCCGCCGCCTCGAGGGCGCCGTCCAGCGCGGGAAGCGCTCCGGCGTCGAGCACGGCCCGCACGCCGCTCCGCTCGGCAAGCTCGTGCACGTGGCCGAAGAGCCCGAAGCCCGTCACGTCGGTGACCGCGCTCGGCTCGAAGGGGCGGAGCGCCTCGGCCGCGCGGTCGTTCAGCTCCGTCATCTGCGCGATCGCGGCCTCGACCGCCGCCTCATCCTTGGCCGCCAGCACGAGCCCGGTCCCGAGCGGCTTCGTCAGGAAGAGCGCGTCGCCCGGGCGCGCGGTGCTCTTGCGCCAGAGCGCGTCCGGCCGCGCGGTGCCGACCACCGCCAGCCCGTACTTCGGCTCGCGTGTCGCGGATCGTGTGCCCGCCGGCGAGGACGGCGCCGGCCTCGGCCACCTTCGCGGCGGCGGCGTCGAAGACCGCGCGGACGCTCTCGACCGGGCAGCTCCTCCGGGAACGCCGCGACGGAGAGCGCGAGGAGCGGCCGCCCGCCCATCGCGAAGACGTCGTTGAGCGCGTTCGTCGCCGCGATCGCCCCGTAGGCGGCCGGGTCGTCCACGAGCGGCGGGAAGAAGTCGACCGTGAAGACGAGCGCGCGCTCGTCGTCCAGCCGGTAGACGGCGGCGTCGTCGGCCGGCGACAGCCCGACCAGCAGGTCGTCCGTCGAGGCGGGGACGAAGCCGGCGAGGAGCTCCTCGAGCCTGGCCGCGGAGTACTTGGCGGCGCAGCCGCCGCCGGCCTCGAGGCCCGTCAGGCGAGCTGCAGTGCCCACCGGGTGAGCGTACCAGCGTCACGAGGCCGTTCCCGGTCCGTAGAGTCACCGCGTGAGCACGGAGCTCGGATACGGCTGCGCGGACATGACCGGCCCGCTTCGGCGCGTGGTCGTGCGGGCGCCGTCGCCCGAGTCCGTTGCCGCGTGGCAAGCGTTCGGTTGGCACGCGGAGCCGGACGCAATCCGGCATCGCGTAGGAGCACGAGGCGTTCCGGGCGATCCTCGAGGACGCAGGCGCCGAGGTCGTGCTCGCCCAGACGCCGGTGCCGCTCTCGCCCCGACTCGATCTACGTCTTCGACCCGGCGCTCATGACGCCGCACGGCGCGGTGCTGCTCCGCCCCGGGAAGGACGGGCGCCGCGTCGAGGTGGACGCGATCGCGGCCGACCTCGTCGAGGCCGGCGTCCCGATCCTCGGCAAGCTCGAGGCGCCCGCGACCGTCGAAGGCGGCGACACGATCTGGCTCGACGAGCGAACGCTCCTCGTCGGGATCGGCTACCGGACGAACGAGGCCGGGCGTCGACGCGCTCCGCGGCGCTCCTGCCGGACATCGGAGATCCACGCGTTCGACCTGCCGCACCTGCGCGGCGCAGGCGACGTGCTCCACCTGATGTCGCTCCTCTCGCCGCTCGACCGCGACCTCGCGGTCGCATACCTGCCCTACATGCCGGTCCGGCTCGTCCAGCTCCTCGAGCAGCGCGGGATCGAGCTCGTCGAGGTACCGGACGAGGAGTTCTGGACGATGGGTCCGAACGTCCTCGCGCTCGGGCCGCGCGTTGCCCTCGCGCTCGAGGGCAACGACGAGACCCGGCGGCGCATGGAAGCGGCCGGGGTCGACGTCCGGGTGTACTCGGGCGACGAGCTGTCGCGCAAGGGCGACGGCGGGCCGACCTGCCTGACCCGTCCGATCTGGCGCGACTGACGTCGCCGGAGGCGGCTAACCGCCGCGATGGAAGCCGAAGCGGAGGCCCATGGTCACCCCCTCTCCTTCGCGCAGGCAGGCGGACGCTCGGCGTCCCCGCACGCCGGGCCGGCTGCGGCGTTCACTCCCTTGCATGCGGCGCTCTTTCCAGGGGGGCGAAGGACCGAGTGTACTCCGGGCGGAGGTAGGCTCCGGCGGTGACGACCGGCGGGCCGCAGCCGCCTGAGAGCGCCGCAGCGCCGGCCCGTCCGCGCCTCCAGCTCCTCGAGCCGCTCCGCACCCGCGACTTCGCGCTTCTCTTCGGTGCGACGGCGATCTCGCTCGTCGGCGACGGGATCTTCTACGTCGCGCTCGCCTGGCAGGCGTACGACCTCTCGGGCGCCGCGAGCGCGCTCTCGCTCGTGCTGACCGCGATGTTCGGAGCGCGGCTCCTCTTCCTGCTCTTCGGCGGCGCGATCGCCGACCGCTTCGACCGGCGGCTCGTGATGATCTCGGCCGACCTGCTCCGGGCCGACCTGCCTCGCCGTCGTCGCAGTGCTCGGCGCGACCGACACGCTGACGCTCTGGCACCTGGCGGTCGCGGTGGCGGTGTTCTCGATCGGCGACGCGCTCTTCCTGCCGGCCAGCCGCGCGCTGCTCCCCTCCCTCGTTCCGCGTGACGACCTCGGCCGCGCGAACGCGCTCCTTTCCGCCTCGCGGCCGATCACCTCACGCGTCGTCGGCCCGCTCCTCGGCGGCGTGGCCATCGGGATCGGCGGCGCGGCGAGCGGCTTTGCGCTCGACTCCGCGAGCTTCGTCCTGTCGGCGCTCCTGCTCGCCTTCCTGCGTACGCGGGCAGTGCCCGAGGGCCACGAGGAGGGCGCGAGCCTGTTCGGCGAGATCGCCGAGGGGCTGCGCTTCGTCCGCGGCGAGCGCTGGCTCGCGGTCTCGCTCCTCGCCGCATCGGTCGGCCTGCTCTTCTACCTCGGCCCGGTGAGCGTGCTCCTCCCGCGCCTGATCAAGATCGACATGGGCGGGAGCGCCGTCGACTACGGGATCGTGCTCACCGCCGGCGGGATCGGCGGGATCGCTGGCTCGCTCGCAATCGCCCAGCTGGGGCTGCCGCGCCGGCGGCTGCCGGCCATGTACCTCTGCTGGGTCGTCGGCGCGCTCGGGATCACTGGCTTCGGGCTCGCGGGCGAACTCTGGCAGCTCTTCGCGATCGAGCTCGTCGCGGTCGCGGCGCTCGACGTCGGCGAGATCATCTGGTTCACGCTCCTCCAGGAGCGCGTGCCCGACCGGCTGCTCGGCCGCGTCGGCGCGCTCGACAACTTCGCCTCACTCGGCCTCGTCCCCGTGTCGATGGCGCTCGCGGGCCCGGCCGGAGACACGTTCGGGACGCGGGAGACGCTCCTCTGGGCAGGCGTCGCCGCGGCGACCGCAATCGCGGCCGCGTTCCTGCTGACGCCCTCGCTGCGCCGGGCCGACGCCCAGCCGGCGGGGTCCAGCGCCTAGCCGGCACCCTTCTCGATCGGGACGTCCACGAGGTTGCCCCACTCGGTCCACGAGCCGTCGTAGTTGCGGACGTTCTCGTAGCCGAGGAGTTCCCTGAGGACGAACCACGTGTGGGCAGAGCGCTCGCCGATCCGGCAGTAGGCGGTCACCTGCTTGTCCGGCGTGACGCCCTTGCCGCCGTAGAGCTCGCGCAGCTCGTCGGCCGACTTGAACGTCCCGTCGTCCGCAACCGCGCTCGCCCACGGAATCGACGCGGCCGACGGGATGTGGCCCCCTCGCTGCGCACCCTCCTGCTCGTAGCCGGGCGGCGCGATCAGGTCGCCCGCGTACTCGCCCGGCGAGCGGACGTCGACGAGCGCGCGGTCGCCCTCGCCGATCCAGCCGTGCACGTCGTCGCGGAAGGCCCGGATCGACTCGTCACGCTCCGACGCCGAATACTGCGCCGCAGCCGGCGAGGGGACGTCGGTCGTTGTCTCGCGCCCCTCCTCGATCCACTTCTGGCGGCCGCCGTCGAGGATCCGGATGTCGTTGTGGCCGTAGATCTTCAGGTACCAGTAGGCGTAGGCCGCGAACCAGTTGTTCTTGTCGCCGTAGAGGACGACCGTCGTGTCGTTGCCGATCCCCCGCTCGCCGAGCAGCTGCTCGAACACCTCGCGCGAGACGATGTCGCGCTCGACCGGATCCTGAAGGTCGTCGCGCCAGTGGAGCTTCCCGGCACCGGGGATGTGGCCCTCGTCGTAGAGCTCCGGCGACTCGTCCACCTCCGCGACGACGAGCCCCTCGTCGCCCAGGTGCTCCGCCAACCAGTCGGTCGTCACGAGCACCGGCTTCGCGTATCCGTTCCCGGCCATGGGTACCTCCTGCCGCATCGCTTTACCAAGTGAAGTAACGGGAGGCTATCGCACTCCGGCGCAGGCCCGCAAACGAAACCGGCGCCCGAGCGGCGGAGTGCCGTCGGACGCCGGGAGAGCGTCGGGCGCCGGGGGGATGCCGGCGAAGATGCCCGGAGGGTTCGTCCGGCCTAGACGAGCTGGGCGACGATCAGGACGCCGGCGGCGCCCCAGACCGCGGCGAGCAGTCCGAGCACGGGTGCGAGGGGGCGAAGGGATGGCCTTGGCTCACGCGGCGGAAGCGTCTGCACGGCGCGGGATTTCGCCGTCGAGCCTGGCCCTCCTGCTCACCCGCCCCGGTGGAACCCAATGAAGTGCATCCACATCGCGGCCTTGCCCATGAAGAGCGCAACCGGGACGAGGGCCGCAAGAGCGACGATGGAACGACCCCTCATTCTCGTCACCTCCTTCCGCATGACTAGAAGTGGAAGTCCTGGAGCGCTTCGGCCGCGCGCCGGTAGAACTCGGCGGCCGAGCGGTCGTCTCCGCGCGTGGCCTCGAGGTCGCCCTTGGCGATCCAGGAGGCTGCGCGATGGCTGGCAGAGGAAAGCTGCTCGAAGTTGGACTCGGCCTTGGAGAACCACTCCTCGGCCTCGTCGAGCCGACCGCGCTGGAGGAGCGAGCGGCCGAGGACGAGCTGGACGTTGCCGATCTCGTCGATGAAGTCCTCGCGGTCGCCGAGGAGCTGGAGCGCCTGGCGCGCCTGCTCGTCCGCCAAGTCGAGCTCGCCCGTGCGGAGGTGCACCTGCGCGAGCGACGAGACCGCGTAGCCGGCGTCGACGTCGCTGCCGACCTCGAGGGCGACCCGGAAGGCGTCCTTCAGGTACTCGACCGCCTGCTCCGGCTTGCCGAGCAGGAAGTTGAGGCCGCCGAGGTTGTTCAGGAGCTTGCCGACGTTGGCCTGGTGCGCGATCTCCTCGTAGAGCGACTTCGCGTGCTCGGCATGCGTGCGGGCGAGGACCCAGCGGCCCTGGCGCTCCGCGACGAGCGACGCCTGGAAGTACGCCTGCGCGAGCGCGTACCGGTCGTCGACGCCCTTCGCGAGCTCGAGCGCGCGCTCGATGTCCTCGCGCGCCGCCTCCCAGTCGCGTTGCCGCTGGTAGCAGCGGGAGCGCCACTCGAGGATGAGCGAGCGGAGGCGGTCGCACGGAAGCTCGGAGCGGTTAGCGAGGTCGAGTGCCTGCGAGAGCAGGCTGACCGCCGTCGCGATCGAGGAAAGGTTGTAGCGGCAGGCGCCGAGCCGGAAGAGGATGTCCGCCCGGTCGACGTCGGTGAACGCGGGATCCTCCGCGAGCTGGCGGCCGCGCTCGAGCAGCCGGACTGCGTCGCGGACGTCGCCCGCGTACATGCGGGCCCACGCCTCCGCGACGAGGGCGCGGAGCTCGAGATCCGGAGCCGAGACCTTTGCGAGCGAGTCGTGCAGGCCGGCGAGGATCTCCGGCACCTCCTCGTAGTCGTGCGCCTCGAGGGTCGCCTCGGCGCGCGCGATGATGCTCTCGACGCGCTCGCGATCACCCGAGGAGACGCCGTGGAGGAGGAAGCCCTCGTCCACGCCGAGCCGCTCGGCGAGCCACGTCACGGTCTCGCTCGTCGGGCGCGTCTTGCCGCGCTCGATCTGGCTCACGTACTCCTTCGAGAAGCGGTCGCCGGCGAGGTCGGTCTGCGTCAGACCCTGGTTGATCCGCAGCTGCCGCACGCGCTCGCCGAGGCTCGGCCGGGAGGCCGTGCCGGCGCGCATGCGCAGCGGGAGAGCGGTCTGGGAGAGCTTGGTGTCTGTCATCGCCTCAAAGTCAACTATAGGGACGATTTTCCACTTCACAACCCCACTTGACTTTTCTCGGGGTCTGCCTATAGTCCGGGGTGCCCGCCCCGCGCCAGACGCCAGGCCGAGGTGGGCGGCGCGCCACACAAGTAGGCGACACGAACCCGGAGGCTCGGGTGGGCCGCAGACCCGAAGTCTCCGGGTCGTCGCCTTTTAAAGACCGGTGCGGCAGCGGCATAGGCCATGCATCGGCCGGCCGCACACCCTCTGCTGATCCCTCGTTCTAGGCTTCCGT
The DNA here is from genome assembly GCA_963696365.1 of uncultured Actinomycetes bacterium. Classification (GTDB taxonomy): domain Bacteria; phylum Actinomycetota; class Thermoleophilia; order Gaiellales; family Gaiellaceae; genus CAVOKD01. Next base: position 284,618 of record CAVOKD010000002.1, on the reverse strand, counting down.
GTCGGTTCGGCCCGTGAGCCAGAGGCGCCGCGAGGCGATGATCGACGGGAAGTCGTCCTCGACGAGCCCGCCCAGCCGCCGGCTGATCATCTTCAGGAGCCCGGCGGAGAGGAAGAGCCAGGCCTCGGCGCCCGCGTCGCGCTCGGGGAGGATGCCCCCGGCCTCCTGGGCCCGCTCGATCACGCCTTTCACGTACGCGTGCACGTCGCGCATGTGCCGCTGCATGTACCTGCGGATCTCGTCGTCCTCGCCCGCCTCGGCGAGGGCCTGTACCCAGAGCGCCTCGATGAGCACGCGTTTGCGCTGCGCCTCGAAGAACGTCTGGCCGAGCCGCCGCACCCAGTTCGCCGGGTCGGGCTCGTTCGCGACCGCCTCGTCCCAGATCACCTGGAGCCGCTCCCAGGTGTCCTCCAGGCACGCGAGGTAGAGGGCGCGCTTCGAGTCGAAGTGGCGGTAGAGGATCGGCTCGGTCACGCCGGCGGAGCGCGCGAGCTCCGCGGTCGTGGTGCCGCGGTAGCTCCCCTCGGAGAAGACGCGGCACGCGCAGTCGAGCACGCGCGCGCGCCTCTCCGAGGCGGGGAGCCGGGTCTTGCCGGTGGCGCTCATGCGGCCTCGGCGATCCCCACTGCGGGCTGCTCGCGGTGCCGAGCGTCCTTCAGCGTCGTGAAGGCGATGACGGCTCCGACGAGCACGATGACGGCGGCGGTCTCCAGCGCATGGTGGAACCCGTTGACGAAAGCTTCCGCGGGCGCCGCGCCCGAGCTCACGGAGCTCGTCGCGCCGGCGACGACGATCGCGCCCATGATCGCGATCCCGAGCGACCCGCCGACCTGGCGCGCACTGTTCAGGACGGCGGAGCCGACGCCCGCCTTGTCCGGCCGGACGGAGCTCATCGCCGCCGCGGTGACTGGGGCCATCGCGGCGGACATGCCGATGCCGCCGAGGATCATCCCCGGGAGCAGGCCCCAGAAGGACGCGTCGGTTCCGAGCCGGGCGAACCACAGGAGCGAGCCGGCCAGCACGATCATCCCGCCGCCGACGAACGGCCGCGGCCCGATCCGGTCGGAGAGGCGTCCGGCCAGCGGCGCGAGCAGGATGATCAGCATCGTCCACGGCAGGAAGCTCGCCCCGGCCTGCGTGGGCGAGTAGCCGAGCACCTGCTGGACGTAGAGCGAGACGTAGAAGAACACGCCGAACATCGCCAGCCCGACCAGCAGCATGACCGTGTTCGCGCCGGCAAAGCCGCGGTTCCTGAAGAGGTCGAGCTCGAGCATCGGCAGCCGCTGGTGCATCTCGAGCAGCACGAAGGCGACGAGCGAGACGGCGGCCACGGCGAAGGCGGTGAGGATCCGGCCCGACGTCCAACCGTAGGTGTTCGCCTCGATCAGCCCGTAGGAGAGGGCGAAGAGCCCGAGGGCCGAGGTGATGAGCCCGGGCAGGTCGGGCCGCTGCTCGTGCGAGGTGTCGCGCGACTCGTCGATGAAGAGGAACGCGGCGAGGATCGCCAGGGCGCCGACGGGGACGTTGATGTAGAAGATCCAGTTCCAGTTCACGTGCTGGGAGATCAGGCCGCCCACGAGCGGGCCGATCGCGAGCGCGAGCGCCGAGACGCCGGCCCAGATGCCGATCGCCGTCCCGCGCTGCCGCGGCGGAAACGTGACCGTGATGATCGAGAGCGTCGCGGGGTTCATGAGCGCCGCGCCGACTCCCTGGACGACGCGCGCTGCGATGAGGACGCCCTGCGCTCCCCGCGAGCCCGCAGGCGAGCGAGGCGAGGGTGAAGATCACGAGCCCGAGGATGAAGATGAAGCGGCGCCCGAAGAGGTCGGCGAGTTTCCCGCCGGTGAGCATGAGCGCGCCGAACGTGAGCGCGTAGCCCGTCACGACCCACTCGAGCTCGGACACCTTGAGGCCGAGCGACTCCTGGATCGACGGCAGGGCCACGTTCACGATCGTGTTGTCGAGCATGATCATGAAGAGGCCGAAGGACACGGCCGCGAGGGTCAGCCACTTGCGATTCGCCTCGTCGAGGATGCGAGCTCTCATCCGGACTCCTTTCCCGGGAAGTTAGTCGCGGCTACGTTAGCAAGCACTAGCACCGAGCGCAAAGGGGAAGCGACTCGGCGCGGGATCCGTCGGGTACAACGCCCACGACATGCCGCGCAATCCCCTCGACGAGGCCGGCCGGGCGCTCCGCCAGCTCGGCGACAAGCTCCGCGAGACCGCGGGCCCCGAGGGCGAGTGGCTGGCCGAGCAGCTCGACCGGCTGAGCCCCGACGCGCTCCGCCGTCCGCCCGAGGAGGAGCGCACGCTCGAGGAGCTCCAGCGCGAGCTCGACGGACTCGTCGGACTGGAGACCGTCAAGGACCAGGTGAACGCGCTGCTCGCGTTCCTCCAGGTGCAGGGCCTGCGCAAGGAGAGCGGGCTGCCGGAGGTTGCGACGAGCCAGCACCTCGTCTTCCTCGGGAACCCGGGGACGGGCAAGACGACGATCGCGCGCCTCCTCGCGCAGATGTACCGCGCGATGGGACTGCTCCGCCGCGGCCACGTGGTCGAGGTCGACCGCGCCGGGCTCGTCGGCCAGTGGGTCGGCTCGACCGCCCTCAAGACCGACCGCGTGATCCGGCAGGCGCTCGACGGCGTCCTCTTCATCGACGAGGCGTATGCGCTTGCGCCCGAGGGCGAACGGCTCGACTTCGGCCCGGAAGCGATCGAGATCCTCCTGAAGCGGATGGAGGACTACCGCCACCGGCTGATCGTGATCGTGGCCGGTTACCCGAGCCTCATGCACCGGTTCCTCAGGTCGAATCCAGGACTTCGGTCGCGCTTCGCGCGCGAGATCGTCTTCCCCGACTACACCGACGACGAGCTGCTCGCCATCACCCGCCGCTTTGCCGCCGAGCACGAGTACGCGCTCGGCGCCGGCGCCGAGCAGACGCTTGCCTCCGTGTTCCGCGGCGTCCCGCGCGGCGAGGGTTTCGGGAACGCCCGCTTCGCGCGGACGCTCTTCGAGCAGGCGCTCAACATGCACGCGGTGCGGCTCTCGCGCGAAGGGCTCGGCGAGCCGACGCTCGACGACCTCCGCACGCTGACGGACGATGACCTCCGCGCCGCGGCGCGCGCGCTCGGCGAGGAGCCGCCCCCGCGGCGGGAGCCGACGGGCGGGATCTTCCGGCGACGGCGCCCCGCCTAGGGCATACGCTTCGGCCCGTGGCCGAGGTGGTCTGGAGCCCGACGCCCGAGGTGTTCGAGCGGGCGAACGTCGTCCGCTTCATGCGCAGGCACGGCTTCGACGACTACCGGGCCTTCCAGCAGCGCTCACAGGACGATCCGGACTGGTTCTGGCCGGCGGCGATCGAGGACATGGGGCTCGAGTTCTCCGACGCCGTGGGAGCGGGTCTCCGACCTCTCGCGCGGGCCCGAGTGGGCGACCTGGTTCGTCGGCGGCAAAGCTCAACATCGCGTGGAACTGCGTCCACCGCTGGGCCGAGCGACGCCCGGACGACGTCGGCGCAGTCTTCGCCGGGGAGGACGGCGAGCGGCGGGAGCTGACCTTCGCGGCGCTCTCGCGCGAGGTGACCCGGCTCGCCGAGGGCCTCGCCTCGCTCGGCGTCGGGCCCGGGGACGTGGTGGCGACGTACCTCCCGATGGCGCCCGAGGCGGCGATCGCCTCGAACGCGGTCGCGCACCTCGGCGCGATCCAGATGCCGATCTTCTCCGGCTTCGCCGCCCACGCCGTCGCCGCGCGGCTCCAGGACTCCGAGGCGAAGGTCGTGATCACCGCCGACGCGTCGCTCCGCCGCGGCAAGACGATCCCGATGAAGGAGGTCGTCGACGAGGCGCTCGAGACGTCGCCGTCCGTCGAGCACGTGGTCGTCTGGGAGCGGCTCGGCTCGGGCGCGCCGATGACGCCCGGCCGCGACGTGCGCTGGGACGAGCTCGTGGCGAAGCAGCCGGGCACGCTGCCGCCGCTCGACGTCGACGCCGAGACGCCGTACCTCCTCACCTACACCTCGGGGACGACCGGCACGCCGAAGGGGATCGTCCACGTCCAGGGCGGCTTCCTCGTCTCGATCGCGCGCGAGGTCGCCTACCAGGCCGACGCGCACGACCGACGACACGATCCTCTTCTCGACGGACATGGGCTGGATCATGGGCCCGTGGACGGTCGTGGGCGGCGGCGCGCTCGGGGCGAGGCTCGTCTTCATGGAGGGCGCGCCCGACCAGCCGGTCGACCGGCTCTGGCGGCTGATCGAGCGCGAGCGGGCGACGATCCTCGGCTGCTCGCCGACGCTGATCCGCGCGCTCATGCTGCACGGCGACCCGGAGACCGACCTTTCCTCGCTCCGCACGATCGTCACGACCGGCGAGCCGTGGAACCCGGCGCCGTACCGCTGGCTCTTCGAGCGCGTCGGCGGCGGACGCTGCCCGATCATCAACTGCTCCGGCGGCACGGAGGTCGGCGCGTGCTTCCTCTCGCCCACGCCGGCCGGGCCGATCAAGGAGTGCTCGCTGGGCGGCCCCGCGCTCGGGATGGCGATGGACGTGGTCGACGCGGAGGGCAACTCCGTGCGCGGCGAGGTCGGCGAGCTCGTCTGCCGCAAGCCGTTCCCCGGGATGACGCGCGGGTTCTGGCGCGACCCGGAGCGCTACCTCGAGACCTACTGGAGCCGCATCCCGGGGCTGTGGGTGCACGGCGACTGGGCCTCGGTCGACGAGGACGGGTTCTGGTTCCTGCACGGGCGCTCCGACGACACGCTCAACATCGCCGGCAAGCGGATCGGGCCGGCCGAGCTGGAGTCGGCCGCAGTCGGGCACGCCGCGGTGGCCGAGGCGGCAGCGGTCGGGATCCCGCACGAGGTGAAGGGCGAGGTCGCATGGGTCTTCTGCGTGCTCGCGCCCGGGCACGAGGCGTCGGACGAGCTCGCGCGCGACGTCGGCGCCGCGGTCGGCGCCGAGCTCGGGCGGGCGTTCGCGCCCGAGCGCGTTCTGTTCGTCCCGGCGCTCCCCAAGACGCGCAGCGCGAAGATCGTCCGCCGCGCGGTTCGGGCGCGCGCGCTCGGGCAAGATCCCGGGGACATGTCCTCGGTGGAGAACCCGGAGTCCCTGGAGGCGATCGCCGCTGCCGTCTGAGCCCGTCGCACTCGTCACCGGCGGCGGTCGCGGGATCGGCCGTCGGATGGCGGCCGCGCTCGCGGAGGCCGGCTTCCGCGTCGCGGTCTCCGCGCGAACGCACGCGCAGGTCGACGAGACGGCCGCAGAGATCGGCGGGCTCGCGATCGAGGCGGACGTCTCGCGCCGCGAGGACGTCGAGCGGATGATCGCGGAGGTCGAGCGCGAGCTCGGCCCGATCGACCTGCTCGTGAACAACGCCGGCATCGCGCTCTGGGAGGACGACGCCTGGACGGTCGACACCGACGAGTGGTGGCACGTATTCGAGGTGAACGTGCTCGGCGCGTACCTCTGCTGCCGGGCCGTGATCCCGGGGATGATCGAGCGCAGGCGCGGCCGGATCGTCAACACGGGCAGCGGCGCCTCGTACCTCCCGGGGTCGACGTCGACCGCGTACTCGGCGAGCAAGGCGGCGCTCGGCCGGTTCGGCGAGACGCTCGCGAGGCAGCTCGAGCCGCACGGGATCCCGGTGTTCACGATCAGCCCGGGGCTCGTCCGCACCGAGATGACGGAGGGGAGCTTCTCCGACGATGCGCCGTGGACGCCGCCCGAGCTGGCGCCGCGCCTGGTCGTCGAGCTCGCGTCCGGCCGGCTGGACGAGCTCTCGGGCCGCTACATCCACGCCGAGCACGACCAGGACCTCGAAGGCCTCGCCCGCCGCGCCGACGAGATCCGCGAGAACGACCTGAACGCCATCCGCCTGCGGCGCTAGACGGTTTTCGCCGCAGAGGCGTAAACCGCTATCCTGGAGACTGAGACGGCATGCGGATCGCGCTGGCGCAGATCAACCCCGTCGTGGGCGACCTCGACGGGAACCGGGAGCGGATCCTGGCGGGCCTCGCGGAGGCGCGCGACGCGGGCGCCGACCTCGCCCTCTTCCCCGAGCTCGCGGTGACCGGCTACCCGCCCGAGGACCTGCTCCTGCGGCCCGGCTTCCTCCGCGCGGCCCGCGCGAGCCTCGACGCGATCGCGGCGGAGACGACGGGGATCGCGGCGCTCGTCGGCACGCCCCACCTCGACCGCGACCTCTTCAACGCGTGCGCCGTCTGCGCGGACGGCGAGGTCAAGGCGATCTACCGCAAGCGCTTCCTGCCGAACTACGGCGTCTTCGACGAGGACCGCTACTTCCAGCCGGGCCGCGACCTCCTGCTCCTGCGCTTCGGCGAGACGCTCGTCGGCCCGACCGTCTGCGAGGACATCTGGCAGCCGGGGCCGCCCGCCACCGACCTCGCGCTCGCGGGCGCGCACGTGATCGCGAACATCTCCGCCTCGCCGTTCCACCTCGGCAAGGGGCTCGAGCGCGAGGAGATGCTCGCGCAGCGCGCCCGCGACAACGTCAGCTGGGTCGTCTTCGTGAACGCCGTCGGCGGCCAGGACGAGCTGCTCTTCGACGGGCACAGCCTCGTCGTCGACGAGGAGGGCGAGATCGTCGCGCGCGGGCCGGCCTTCGAGGAGGCGCTCGTCGTCGTCGACATCGACCCGTCGACCGCGGTGAGCCGCCGGCTCTCCGACGCTCGCCGGCGGGCGCTCGCCCGCGACCGCGACGAGCTGCCGGATCCGCCCGTGGTCGAGCTGCACGACCCCGCCGCGCCGGCCGACCGCCCGACGCCGGTGCTCGCGCCGCTCCTCGACGACCTCGAGGAGATGCGGCTCGGCCTCGAGCTCGGCCTGCGCGACTACGTCGAGAAGAACGGGTTCCGCGAGGTCGTGGTCGGCGTCTCGGGCGGGATCGACTCCGCCGTCACCGCCGCGCTCGCGGCCGAGGCGCTCGGGCCCGAGCGGGTCGTCGCCGTCTCGATGCCGTCGCGCTACAGCTCGGACGAGACGCAGGACGACGCACGCCTGCTCGCCGAGAACCTCGGCGTCCGCTTCCTCGAGCTGCCGATCGGGAGCGTCGTCGACGCGGTCGAGCGGACGCTCGCCGAAGCCTTCGCCGGCACGGAGCCCGGCCTCGCCGAGGAGAACATCCAGGCGCGGGCGCGCGGCCTGATCCTGATGGCGCTCTCGAACAAGTTCGGCTGGCTGCTCGTCGCGACCGGCAACAAGAGCGAGCTCTCGGTCGGCTACGCGACGCTCTACGGCGACATGGCCGGCGGGTTCGCGCTCCTCAAGGACGTGTTCAAGACGGACGTCTTCCGCCTCGCCCGGCACCTGAACGAGCGCGCCGGCCGCGAGCTGATCCCGCAGTCGACGATCGACCGCGCGCCGAGCGCCGAGCTGCGCGAGAACCAGCGCGACGACGACTCGCTGCCGCCGTACGACGAGCTCGACCGCGTGCTCGAGGCCTACGTCGAGCTCGACCGCTCCCGCGAGGAGCTGACGACGGACGGCTTCGACAGGGACACGGTCGAGCGCGCGCTCGCGCTGATCGACCGCGCCGAGTACAAGCGGCGCCAGGCGCCGCCCGGGGTGAAGCTCCGCCCGAAGGCGTTCGGGCGCGACCGGCGCACGCCGATCACCAACCGTTGGCGCGGATGAGCCCGGTTCGTGCCGCGGCGTGGATTCGGCGACACAATGTTCGTCGTGGTACGGACCGGTCCTAAACGCCTTGAGTTCTCCGCGTCCGTCGCGCGGGACGGGTCGCTCTGCGCCGAGGACCGCGACTCGCTCGATGCGGGCGGCGCCTGGACGTCCGAGCACCTCGTTCTCGCGGCGCTCGCCCGCTGCAGCCTCGCGAGCCTCGCCTACCACGCGGAGCGCGCGGGCATTGCGGTCACCGGCGTCGCGGCCGCGACCGGCGTCGTCACCAAGCGCGAGACGGACGGCCGCTACGCGTTCGTCGACCTTCAGTGCGGCCTCGACGTCGAGCTCGACCCGCCGCCGGACGACCTCCCGGCGCTGCTCGCCCTCGCCGAGCGCGACTGCTTCATCGGCGCGTCGCTGACGGCGCCGGTCGAGTACGAGTGGCGCGTGAACGGCGAGCTCGCCCCGCGGCCCGGCTAGAAGCCGCGCGCCGGCCGGATCCGGATCACCTTCGACCCGAAAACGACCCGGTCGAGCCGCGTGCGCCGCACGCCGCGCTCCACGGAGCCGCCGTCGCCGCCCGAGAGCACGAGGCTGCCGGAGAGGACGTCGTTGCGCTGCTGCGTCTGGAGGGAGTTCAGGAGGCTCGTCGAACGAGTTGGAGCCGCCCTCCTCCTCGAAGAAGAACTCGTCGCGCGCCGCGAATGAGGAGGTAGCCGGCCGGAAACTCGTTGCGCGGCAGGCGGAAGGGCAGCTCGACGATCTTGTCCGGGCCGCCGCCGTTCGGCCTGAGCGTGACCCGCGCCCGCAGCCGCATGCCGGGCCTGGCGCTGACCTGGTTCACCGCGCGGTACGGCCCGCCGTTCTTCGAGACCTTCACGCCGGCGAAGCGGTAGAGGCGCCGCTCGCTCTCGAGCTTCGTCTCCACGTCGACGCTCGTGACCTCGACCTCCTCCCACGGGTTCTACTGCAGCATCTCGACCTGGAACCCGACCTGGAACGCGGTCTCGACGGAGATCTCGCTCGAGACGAAGCGGTTGCCGCGCTTGAGCTCCCAGGGGCTGCCGTCGGCGCGCGTGCCCTTGATCGTCCACCAGACCGACGACGTCCCTTCGCCCGCGGAGTCGAACGTCGAGTCGAAGTTCGCCCATAGGTGGTAGAAGGCCGCCGTCCCCGCCCAGTCCTGCGTGACGAAGTCCGTCTCGCCGCTGCGCGAGCGGCCGAGCTCCGGGACGTTCGTCTCCGTCCGGATCGGCGAGACCGAAGGGCTGAAGCCGAGAATGCCGCGGATGCCCGCGAGGCGATCCTGGTCGAGGGCGCCGAGCACGTTGCCGACGTTCGCGAGCTTGTACGGCGCGCCGACCGTCTCGGGCACGATCGTGATCGCGTCGGCCTCGTTCGCTCCGAGCTTCACCTTGCCGCCGAACGTGGCCGGATGCCCGAACGCGACCGCCATCCCGTTGCAGACGTACGAGGTCGTCCCGATCGCGGCGATCGTCAGGTCGCCGTAGGAGATGGTGGCGGCGAAGTTGTCGCCGGCCTCGACGTCGAGCGGATCGGCGGCCATCTGAGTGTGCGACGCGGAGCCGCCTGCGTAGGGCACGAAGCGCATGCCCTTCTTCTCCAGATCGGTCGAGAGCCGGTTGAGGCCGCTCATCCCGACCCCGGAGACCGAGAGCGGCAGCCGGAGCTGCGTGAAGCCGGCCGCGGCCTGCGCCGAGATCCCCGCGTGCTCGGCGACGACCCGCGCGAGGTTGTCCGACAGGCGGACGGAGCCCGGGATGCGGTCGAGCCGGCGAATCGCGGCGGTCGCAGGGAGGTCGACGAGCGCGGCAACGTCCTCCGCGGGCGTGAGGCCCGCGATGCTGGAGGGCCCGAACGTCAGGCCGTAGGAGACGGTGCCCGCGAACTGGCCGCCGATGTAGACGGGCGACCCGGAGATGCCGGCCCAGATGCCGCCGGCCGCCTCGATCGCCGGGCTCGACGTATCGACGATGATCATGTCGCGCCCCGGCGCGATGCCGTTCTCGAGCACGCCGAGCACCTCGACGTCGAACGACTCGGCGCGTCGTCCCGTGCGAGACCGTGAGACCGGTTCCGGTCATGCCGGCTGTCACCGCCGAGGTCGGCAGGACCGTCTCGCAGTCCGCGAACGCGGCCGCGGGGACGGCGGCCGCGGCGACGCCGAGAAGGGCGGCGGCGATGGCGATCCGGCGGCGCATGCGGCCCCGGATGATGACTCATTTCTCCAGTGATGCCAACGTCCGGAACCAGCGCAGCCGCTCGGGGTAGGAGACGGCCGCGTTGGCCGGCGAGGTGGACGGCAGAACGAAGAGGAGCGTGTCGCCCAGCCGGCGCTCCTGGAGGCCCAGTTCCGGCCTCCCGCCGAACGGACCCTGGTAGGCCGCCTTGCCCACGAACGCGAGCACCCGCGGGTGCAACTCGCGGGCGATCCGCTCGAGTCGCTCGGCCGACCCGGCGAAGTCTCCCTTGCGGAGGTCGCCGGAGCCGCGCGTCGTCCGGTCGGCCGCGTTCGTGAGGCCGTAGCCGTAGTTCGGCAGCCTGTGCTGGTCGGCCGGATCGAGCTGTCTCGGCGTGAAGCCGGCGTCGTGGAGCAGCCGCCAGAAGTCGTTCCGCGGGTTGGCGAAGTGAGCGCCCGCGGCCGCCGAGCGGAAGCCCGGATTGATCCCGCAGAAGACGATGTCGAGCCCGGGCGCGAGGACGTCGGGAACGGCGGAGCGGGCCACGGCCGGGACGATAGTGTCCGCGCCGTGCGGCTCCTCGTTCTCGGCGGCACCGTCTTCCTCGGCCGGCACGTGGTCGAGGCGGCGCTCGCGCGCGGCGACGAGGTGACGCTCCTGAACCGCGGCCGGCACGGAGCCGATCTCTACCCGGAGGTCGAGCGCCTCGTCGGCGACCGCGACGGCGACCTCTCCGCACTCGCCGGGCGCGAGTGGGACGCGGTCGTCGACACGTGCGGCTACTTCCCGCGCCAGGTGCGCGCGTCGGCCGAGGCGCTCGCCGGATACGTCGGCCACTACACCTTCGTCTCGAGCGGCTCGGTCTACGTCGACCACAGCAGGATCGGGACGACCGAGGAGGCGCCCGTCCACCGCCCCGAGCCTGACGCGCCCGAGGAGCTCGGCTCGCCCGAGGCCTACGGCGGCTTCAAGGCGCTCTCGGAGGAGGCGGCCCAGGCGGCGCTGCCGGGTCGCGTCCTCTCCGTCCGCGCCGGCCTGATCGTCGGGCCCTACGACCCGACCAACCGCTTCACGTACTGGGTCACCCGGCTCGCGCGCGGCGGCAAGGTGCTCGCGCCGGAGCCGCGCAGCCAGCCCGTGCAGCTCGTGCACGCGCGAGACCTGGCGGACTGGTTGCTCGACGCGGCCGAGCGCGGCGTGACCGGCGTCCTCAACGCGACCGGGCCCCGCGGAGCCGCTCACGCTCGGCGAGACGCTCGAGCGGATCCGCGCCGGGATCGGGAGCGGCGCCGAGCTCGTCTGGGCGGACGAGCGCTTCCTCGTCGACGCCGGCGTCGAGCCGTTCCAGGAGCTGCCGCTCTGGCTCGCGCCGACCGTCGATCCGGACTGGGCCGGGTTCTTCGGGCTCGACGTCTCTCGTGCGCTGGCAGCCGGCCTGCGCTTCCGCCCGCTCGAGGACACGGCGCGCGACACGCTCGCGTGGGCCGAGAGCGCGCCGCCCCCGGGCGAGAAGGACGTCGGCGTCGCGATGGCGCCGGCCGGGCTCGACCCGGCGCGGGAGCGCGAGCTCCTCGACGCCTGGCGCCGCGAGGCCGCGTGAGCGCGCTCGCGTTCGACGTCGCCGCCGTCCGGGCCCGCTTCCCCGCCCTGGCCGCGCCGACCGCGTTCCTCGACGCGCCGGCCGGGACGCAGGTCCCGCAGAGCGTGATCGACGCGATCGACGCGTACCTGCGCGAGTCGAACGCGAACCTCGGCGGCGCGTTCGCGACCAGCCGGCGGAGCGACGCGTTGGTCGAGCGAGGCGCACGCGGTCGCCGCCGAGTTCCTCAGCGCCTCCCCGGACGAGGTCGCCTTCGGCCCGAACATGACGACGCTCAACTTCGCGCTCACGCGCACGGTCGGGACGCGAGCTCGAGGCGGGCGACGAGATCGTCGTCACGCGGCTCGACCACGACGCGAACGTGGCGCCCTGGCTCGAGCTGGCGCGCGATCTCGGGCTGGAGGTCCGCTTCGTGGACGTCCACGACGACTGCACGCTCGACCTGGACGGACTGGAGGCGCTGCTCGGCGAGCGGACGCGCGTGGTCGCCTTCCCGTGGGCGTCGAACGCGGTCGGGACGATCAGCGACGTCCGCCGGATCGCCGACCTCGCGCACGACGCCGGCGCCCTCGCGTGGGTGGACGCGGTGCACTACGCCCCACACGGGCCGATCGACGTGGCCGCGGCCGGCGCGGACGTGCTCCTCTGCTCGCCGTACAAGTTCTTCGGCCCGCACCTCGGGCTCGCGTTCGTCCGGCGCGAGCTGCTCGAGCGCTGGCGCCCGTACAAGGTGCGCCCGGCGCCCGACGACCCGCCCGGCGCGCGGCTCGAGACCGGGACTGCCCAGCACGAGCTCCTCGCCGGGTTCGTCGCCGCGGTCGAGTACGTCGATTCGATCGGCTGGGACGCGATCCGCGCCCACGAGCGGGCGCTCGGCGAGCGCTTCCTCGCCGGGCTTCCGGACCGGCGTGACGCTCCACGGCCTTGCGACGGCGGACGGCCGCACGCCGACCTTCGCCGTCACCGTGCCGGGGATGACCTCGACCGAGGTCGCGGTGGCCATGGCCGAGCGGGACATCGCCGTCTGGGACGGCGACTACTACGCGCTCGAGATCATGCGCCGCCTCGGCCTGCGCGACGGCGCCGTCCGGATCGGCTTCGTCCACTACCACACCGAGGACGAGGTCGACCGCGTGCTCGCCGAGCTGGCGCGGCTCGCCGCCTAGGCCAGCGGCTCGTCCAGGAGGTCCGGCCGCAGGACGACGCTCTCCTGCTCGTTCGGGTCGGTGCGCGCGATCACGGCCACGGCGGGCTCGGAGTCGGAGAGGTTCGCCGGCAGGTGCGGCACGCCTGGCGGGATGTAGACGAAGTCGCCCGGCGCGGAGATCCATCCGCCGCTCGAGCCGCTCGCCGTGCCACATGACGGCCTCGCCGCTCAGGACGAACACGGCCGACTCGTGCTCCTCGTGCAGGTGCGGCTCCGCGCGGCCGCCGGGCGGGATCACGAGCCGGTGGAGGCAGAGCCCGGTCGAGCCGGCGCTCTCGGCCGAGACGCCCTCGAAGTACTCGAGCCCCTGCTTGCCGCGGTACGCCCCACCGCCGCGGATCAGCCGGCACTCGGCCACGTCAGCCCTTGTGGGCGGCGGCGGCGCGCTTCCAGCGCTCGTCGTCGCGGTGGATCCAGTCCGGGTCGATCCCGCGCTCGGCCGCGAGGTCGAAGGTGAGCTGCTGGAAGCGGACGACGTCTGCGACGGGATGGACGCTCGGCACGAGCGTCGTCTCGCAGCCGAGCTCGCGCAGCGCGGCGACCGCTTGCTCGGCGCGCCGGGCGGCACGGCCCTCGCCTTCGAGGACGAAGCAGCGGACGGTCTCGTCGACCGCGGCGAGGTGTCCGTGCAGGAGCTGCTCGGTGTGGTGCGCCTCGGCGGCGACCCAGGCGCCCTCGCGGAGCTTCAGCACCGCCTCCTGCGCCGTCGGCCAGTCACGGCCCGCGCCCGCGACGAGCCAGCGGTCGTGACCGCTCGTCGGCTCGCGCTCCCCGAGCGCTCGCTCGACGAGCGCCGGGAGCCCCGAGACGTCGTCGCCGCGCAGCGCCGCGATCGCCGCGACCGCGCACGTGTAGCTCGCGGTGTGGCACCACGACTTCTCGATCTCGGGCGTCACGACGAACACCTCGTCGGCGAGCTCCGCGTGCGGGCTCTCCGCCTTGCCGGTGATCAGCCAGGTCGGCCCGTCGAAGGCCTTCGCCGCCTCGAGCGTCAGCTCGGTCTCGCCCTCGTGGCTGATGCAGACGAGGAGCTCGGCCCGCGGCGGCGTGAGCACGGCCTCGAGCGCCTGGATCGCCTCGCCGCCGGTCTGCGCCGCGTGGAAGGACGTCCCGCAGCCCGTGAAGACGACGCGCCCCTCGGGCAGCCGCCGGTCGCCGACGCGCTCGGGCACCTGCCGCAGCCACTCCGGCTGGGAGTCGATCCCGTAGCGCATGTGCTCGCCTGCCGCCATGGCGCCGGACGCTAGCATCCGCGCCGTGGACGGCTACCGCCTCGTACACGGGCAGGACGTGCAGTTCCGCGACATCGACGGGCTCGGGCACGTCAACAACGCCGTGTACCTCAACTACCTGGAGAACGCGAAGATCGCGTACTTCCGCGAGGTGATCGGCGACGTCGACCTCGACCGGCTCGGGATCGTCGCCGACGTGAAGATCGCGTTCCGCTCGCCGTCGTTCCTCGGCGAGACGCTCCAGATGGGCGTCAGGGTGAGCCGCGTCGGCACGAAGAGCCTCGAGTTCTCGTTCGCGGTGCACGGGCCGGACGGCCGCCTCGTCGCCGAGGGGACGAGCGTCCACGTCACGTTCGACTACGACCGGCGCGAGCCGATTCCGATTCCCGACGACTGGCGCGAGAGGATCGAGGCCTACGAGGCGGAAAGCCTCGCGACGACATGAGCGAGAAGGTCTTCGACACCCAGGTTCTCCCGAACGGACTCCGAGTCCTGACGGCCGACATGCCGCAGGCGAAGTCGGTCGCGTGCTTCGTGATGCTGGCGGCGGGCTCCCGCTACGAGACGAAGGAGACGAACGGGATCGCGCACTTCGCCGAGCACATGTTCTTCAAGGGCACCGAACGGCGGCCGAGCGCGCGGGACATCGCCGGCGAGATCGACTCGATCGGCGGCGAGTTCAACGCCTTCACCGGCAAGGAGTACACCGGGTACTACGTCAAGTGCGCCGCGGAGCACCGCGACGTCGCGCTCGACGTGCTCGTCGACATGCTGCGGCACTCGAAGTTCGACGCCGAGGAGATCGAGCGCGAGAAGGGCGTGATCGTCGAGGAGATGAACATGTACTACGACACGCCGCGCGACTACCTCGAGGGCGTGTACGACGAGCTCCTCTACGGCGACCAGCCGCTCGGCTGGGACATCATCGGCACGAAGGAGACCGTCCGTGCCGCGACGCGCGAGACGTTCCTCGGCTACCTCGACCGCTGGTACCGAGCGCACCGCATGGTCGCGGGCGTTGCAGGCGCGGTCGGCGACGACATCGTCCCGCGACTCGAGGGGCTGCTCGGCGACGTGCCCGACGGGGCGTCCGCGACGATCGAGCCGGCCGCATGGGAGCAGGACCGCCCGCGCGTCGGGGTTCACTCGAAGCAGTCCGACCAGGCGCACATCCGGATCGGCGTCCACTCGTACCCGATCGACCACCCCGACCGCTACGCGCTGTCGGTGCTCGCGACCGTGCTCGGCGGCGGCATGTCGTCGCGGCTCTTCAGCGAGGTGCGGGAGCGGCGCGGCCTCGCGTACTACATCTACGGCTACAACCAGGGCTACACGGACGCGGGCACGCTCTTCGCCCAGGGCGGCGTCGACATCAGCCGGATCGAGGAGGCCGTGACGACCGTGGTCCACGAGTTCGGGCGGATCGCGGCCGAGCCGGTGTCGGAGGACGAGCTCTCGAAGGCGAAGGCGTTCTCGAAGGGCCGCCTCGTGCTGTCGCTCGAGGATCCGCGCGGAACGATCATGTTCGGGCTGCGGAGCGCGGTGCTCGAGGGCAAGGTGCGCGAGCCGGACGAGGTGCTCGCCGGGATCGAGGCGGTGACGCGCGAGGACGTGCAGCGCGTCGCGCAGGACATCATCCGCCAGGACCGCCTGAACCTCGCCGTGATCGGGCCGTTCGACGACCCCGCCCGCTTCGAGCCGCTGCTCGACCTGAGCGCGAACTAGCCGGCGCGGATCACGACGGCGTCGGCGTCTGCCTGCATCGGGCAGGACTCGGCGATCGGACCGGAGATCCAGACGTCGACCGCCTGCCCCGCGGCGAGGTCGTCCCAGGTCGCCGCGGCGTACCCGTCGCCGTCGGCGCGGAGGACGTACGCGCCGCTCGCGGGCGCGAGCCAGATCCCGCAGGCGTCACCGGCCTCGCGGACGAGCACGCGGCCCTCGGCGGTCTGCTCGAGCACGCCCGAGTAGGCGGCCGCCGAGGCGTTCGGCGGCTCGAGCGGCTCGTCACCCCCGCAGCCGGCAAGCAACGCGAGCGCAAGGACGACGACGGGGAGCGAGCGGAGGATCATGTCCGTGAGACGCCGGCCGCCGGCGAAAAGTTCCGCATGCAGCCTCGCGCGAAGTAGCTCCCCCGGGGGACCCCCTTGGTTTCCCCTCTGCGGTCAGCCTAGCCCGGAAGTCCGCGCGTGTCTGTCACGCGACTGTGCCGCGTTCGTGCCGACCACGACGCCCGCGCAGGGCTCCGCGGCACCCGGCCGCGCTCAGACTTCGAGGTCGTACGGGAAGTGCGTCAGGAGCTCGTAGCCGTCCTCGGTCACAAGCACGAGGTCCTCGAGGCGGCAGCCGCCGAAGCCGGGTCGGTAGCAGCCGGGCTCGATTGCGAGCACGTCGCCCGCAACGATCTCCGTTCCGCTCCGCCCGAGTCCGGGCTCCTCGTGCACCTCGAGGCCGACGCCGTGCCCGAGTGAGTGGAAGAAGCCGCTGTCGAGCGGCTCGCCCGGCTCCTTCGTCAGCTGCGTCGGGTGGCCCGCCTCCGAGAAGACCTCGGACGCGATCCGGTGAAGCTCCGCCCCGCTCACGCCCGGGCGGACCTCGGGCAGCACGCGCTCGAGCGCCCGGCGGCAGAGGTCGGCGTACCCGGCGAGCTCGGCCGGCGGCGTTCCGACGCAGAACGTCCGCGTCATGTCCGAGTAGCAGCCCGAGTCCGGATCCTGCGGGTAGAGGTCGAGCACGATCGGCTCGTGGGCGAGGATCAGGCCGTGTCCTGGCTCGTGGCCGACCGCCGTCTGGGCGCCGTGGGAGATGATCGGCGGGTCGGGAGTCGTCACGCCCGCTTCGGTGAACACGCGGGCGACCTCGACGCGCAGGTCCTCGCACGTCACGTCCGCGCGGGACGCGAGCACCTCGCGGGCGCGCGCGAACGCCTGCTCCGACGCACGCGCGGCCCGGCGGATCCCGGCGAGCTCGGCCTCGTTCTTCGCGCGCCGGCGCCGGTCGAAGAGCGCCGTGTCGACCTCGATCTCGATCCCGTTCGCCCGCAAGTGATCGGCGACCCCGACCGGGAAGCTTCCGGGCACGACGGCCCGCTCGACGCCCTCGGCCCGGCAGGCGCGCAGCACGAGCTCCGGCTCGCGGTCGCGGGATGACACACCGGCAGCGATCAGCTCGTCGACGCCGAGCGCCTCGAAGGGCGCCGGCGCGACGCCGTCCAGCTCGTGGAGGCGCGGGACCTCGAGCGACCCGGCGAAGACGCGCCGGGTGCCGTTGTGCTCGACGTAGATCATCGGGTCGGGTGCCGGCAGCGGCACCTCGTGGCGAAGCTCGGGCGAGCGGAGCGTGTCCGCGTACATGAGGACCGGGTTCATGAGAGGATCGTATCCGTCGTGGGCCGTCCCCTCCGCGGGGGGATGGGGACGCCTGCGGCGCGATCGATCCCCCCACCGTGCCCCCCTCCCGGCTCCTCAGGACGGGAGTCGCCCTGGTCGCCGTCGCGGCGGCGCTGGCCGGCCCCGCACACGCCTCCGCCGCCGACGCGCTCGACCGCGCGCGGGCGACCGGCCGCCTGACCCCCGCCGAGTACGCGCTCGAACGAGCGCGGTCGCTCTTCTCGCTCGCCGAGGTGCGCGGGCGCTGGGGCGCGGTCGAGCGGCCCGATCCGCACGACGCGACCCCGATCCTGCGCGACCTCCGCGCCGCGCTGCCTCACCTGCGCGGCCGCGACCGTGCCGCCGCGCGCGGGATCCTCGCGCGGCCCAGCGACCGCGCCGACGACCCGTTCGGCGACGGCTACTCGCCGTCCGCGGTCGTGAAACGGCTCTGCGACGCCCACGTCTGCGTCCACTGGGTCGAGACGACCCGCGACGCACCGCCGCTCGAGGACCTCGACGCATCCGGCATCCCGGACTGGGTCGAGACCACGCAGGGCACGTTCGCCGACGTCTGGGAGGCCGAGGTCGACGAGCTCGGCTACGCGCCGCCGCTCTCGGACGCAGAGTCCACCACGAACGGCGGCGACGCGCGTCTGGACGTGTACCTCGTGGACATCGGCCGGTCGGGGTACTTCGGCTACTGCACGACCGACGACCCGACGAGCTGGATCACGACCCGGGTCTCCGCCTACTGCGTGCTCGACGACGACTTCGCCGACCCGATCCTCCAGCTTCCCGTCCCGGCGGTCGGCCTGCACGTCACCGCGGCGCACGAGTTCTTCCACGCGGCGCAGTTCGGCTACGACTGGCTCGAGGACCTCTGGTTCATGGAGGGCACGGCGGTCTGGATCGAGGACGAGGTGTACGACGGCGCGAACGACCTACTGCGCTACCTCGGCGGGCGCAGCCCGCTCGGGCGGCCCGACGTCCCGCTCGACGCCGGCCACTCGGGCTACGAGTACGGGGCCTGGCTCTTCTGGCGCTACCTGTCCGAGCACCACGGGGCGGGGATCGTGCGCTCCGCCTGGACCCGCGCCGTCGGCGACGACGCCTACTCGCTTCGCGCGACCCGCCGGGCGCTCGCGGCGCGCGGCTCCGGCCTGACGACCGCGTTCGCCGGCTTCGGCGCCGCGAACCGCACGCCGCGCTCCGCGTACCGCGAAGGCGTTCTGTATCCGCGGGCCGTCGCGACGAGGGCGCACTTCCTCGGCCCGGAGAGCCCCGACACCGGCTGGCTCGGGCTGCGCGTCGCGCACCTCGCGACCAAGACGGTCGCACTTCGGCCGCGCAGGCCCGCGGCCGCGAAAGCCGCTCACCGTCGAGGTCGCGGCCGGACGGGACGAGCGCTCGGCGGCGGTGACGCTCGTCGTCGTCCGAACGGAAGGCCGGATCACGCGGCGGCGCGTCCACTCGACGACGACGGGGCACGGACGAGCGTCCGTCGCGTTCGGCGGCTCCGTGCGGCGGGTCGACGTCGTGCTCACGAACGCCGGCTCGGCCTACCGCTGCTGGCGCGGCACCGACCTCTCCTGCCAGGGCGTCTCGCTCGACGACAACCGGCTCTTCCGCGTCCGCGCGTCGCTCTGAACGACGCTCGGGGAACGCGGTACGCTCACCGTTGGTGAGCGCAGACGTCGCCGAGCGGGCCCGGAGCCTCTTCGTGCGGTACGAGGAGGAGGTCCGCTCGCTCGTGCCCGAGGGCGCGGCGATCTTCGACGCGCACACGCACGTCGGCACCGACATCGACGGCTTCGTCGGCCCGGTGGACGACCTGCTCGAGACGCTCCGCCGCGCCGGGATCTCGCGCGCCTTCACCTTCTGCCTGGACGAGCCCGACCGGCACCCGGCGTTCCGCGCCGCCAACGACCGGACGCTCGCGGCGGCGGAACACAGCGAGGGCGTGCTGATCCCGTTCGTCCGCCTCGACCTCGACGTCGAGCCGATCGAGGAGGCCGTGCGCTGCCTCGACCGCGGCGCACGCGGGATCAAGCTCCACCCGCGGGCGCAGCGCTTCCACGTCGGCGACGAGCGGCTCGCGCCCGTGTTCGCGCTCGCGGCCGAGCGGCGCGTGCCGATCCTCATCCACGGGGGCCGCGGCCTGCCGCCGATCGCCCAGGAGCTCGCGCGCCTCATGGAGGCGAATCCCGAGGCGCAGTTGATCATCGCCCACGGCGGGATCGCCGACCTCGCTGCCCTCTCGGACGCGTTCGCCGGGCGGCCCGGCGTCTTCTTCGACACCTCCGTCTGGAGCCCGATCGACCTGCTGGACGTCTTCCACCGCTTCTCGCCCGAGCAGGCGCTCTACGCCTCGGACTACCCCTACGGACAGCAGCCGGACTCGCTCCTGCTCTCGATCAAGGTCGCCCGCGCGGCCGGGTTCGACAGCGACCGGCTGCGCGACCTCCTGAGCCGGAGCGCCGAGCGGATCGCCGCCGGCGAGCCTCCCCGCGAGCCGACGCGACCGGACGGCCGCCGGACGATCGAGCAGCCGCTCGCCTTCGCGCGCATCCACCACTACCTCTCGATGGCGACGCCGCTCCTCTGGACCCGGCAGACGGACACGATCGGCGTCCTCGGCCTGGCGCTGAACGCGTGCGCCGAGCGGGACGGCTTCGCAGGAGGAGCGTGAGCGGATCGCCGAGCTCGTCGCGTGCGCGAAGGAGCTCTGGCCGACGGCGGCCGAGGCCGGAAGCGACGCCGAGCGAATCGCGATCAGCCGGGCGACGTTCAAGCTCATCCACCTCGCCGACGTCGAGGCGGTCACCGCATGCGTCTGAGCCTTCATTTGCGCAGGCCGGCTGCCGATAGCCCTGACAGGGTGGAGTCGTACGCCGCAGATACACGCAGGTGGATGGAGTCGCACCTCCGCGTTGTGCCGCCGGAGCCGAATCCGGAGGCCTCCCCGCTCGGCGCTGCGCGCGTGCGCCGGCGCATGACGGTCGAGGAGGTGGCGGCGCGCACCGGCCTGCCCGTGGACGACATCCGCTCGCTCGAGGAGGGCCGGATCTACCGCTTCCCGTCCGTCAGCGACGCGATCGCGGCGACGCTCCTGATCGCGACGGCGCTCGGGATGACCGAGCGCGAGGCGCGCGGCATCGCCGGCGTCGACGGCGGCGGCCGCTGGAGGCTGACGCGCGTCATTCCGGCGCTCGCGTTCGTCGTCCTCGCCGGGCTGCTCGCGTGGTTCGTGGCCGTGCCCCAGCTCCGCGACGCGACCGGCGGCGAGCAGGCGGCAGCCGTGGCGGCATCCGCGGAGCAGAAGCTCCCGCCGCCGTGGGAGGTCCGCGTCGACGTCTTCAACGGCACCGAGGTGTCGAACGCCGCCACGCAGCTCGCGAACGAGATCGGCGGCCCGCTCGCCTACCGGCTCGGCACCGTCGAGAACGCCGAGCGGCTCGACTACGTGGAGACGCGCGTCTACTACCCGGAGGGGAGCGAGGAGCTCGCCCGCCGGCTCGCCGACGAGCTCGGCGTCGCCGATCCAGGCGCTGCCGGGCGGCGGTGAGTCCGACCGGCTCGTCGTGATCGTCGGCGCCGACCGCGCGACGGCCGGCTAGCCGTCCCGAGCGCGCGGGCCGAGGCCTCGGCCGACGAGACGACCGGCACGACCTCGAACTCCGTCAGGTCGCGCCACTGCGCGATCCAGGCGTCGAGCAGCGCGCGATCGTCGGTCTCCATCAGCTGGAAGCAGCCGCCGAGGTCCTCGTACACCCAGCTGTCCACGTACTCGAGCCCGTCGGGGAGCATGCGCCCGCGCTCGGCCACCGCCTCGTAGACCGGCCGCGCCCCGCGGACGAACGTCTCGATCACCATGTAGCGCACGGCTAGAGCGGGGTGCGCAGCGCGGAGAGCTTCGCCTTCAGGTCGGCGGGCATCGGCTCGACCCAGGCGGTTCGGACGTAGCGGCGAAGCGACGCCTCGAACGTGTAGCGCTTGCGGCAGTAGCTGCACGAGTCGAGATGCGCCTCGGCCTCCCCCTTCTCCATCTCCGTCAGCTCGCGGTCGAGGTACGGCTGGAGGAGCTCCTCGCACTTCTCGCAGGGATCCATCAGGAGGTCTCCGCCACGGCGTCCTCGGCGAGGGACTGCTTGAGGATGCGGCGTCCGCGATGGAGCCGCGACATGACGGTGCCGATCGGCACGTCGAGAATCTGCGCCGCGTCGGCGTACGAGAAGTCCCCAATGTCGACGAGGACGACCACGTCCCGGTAATTGTGCGGTACGGACGCGAGGGCGTCGACGATCGAGTCCTGCGAGAGCCGCTCGACGACCCGCCGCTCGTCGTCGCCGGCCCCGCTCTCCTCGAGCCGGTTGTAGAGGTAGTAGTCGCCTTCCTCCATCGGCTGCTGGTCGGGCGTGCGCTGCTGCTTGCGGCCGCGATCGATGTTCAGGTTCGTCAGGATCCGGAAGAGCCAGGCGCGCAGGTTCGTGCCCGGTGTGTAGGAGCGCCAGGAACGGAAGGCCCGGGCGTACGTGTCCTGCACGAGGTCCTCGGCCTCCTCGCGGGTAGGCACGAGTCTCCGCGCGACGCGGTACACCTGGTCCGACAGCTCCAGCACCTCCTCCTCGAAGCGCACGCGGTCCCGTGCGTCTTCGGCGATCTTGCGGGCGTCGGTCTCCGGTTGAGCCTCGCTCATGGCGGCCGACACTACCAACGAACGGGCACGGGTTCCGGGCTATTCCGGCGTGAGGACGAGCCGGGACTCGGCCAGCTCGTCCACGTGCGCCCGCGCGGTCGCGAAGGGGACGTACTCGCCCGCGAGCCAGCCCTTCGAGCAGGTCGTCGTAGTGCGGGCTCGCGGGGTGGCCCGACTGGCCGGGACAAATGGCGATCCGGGTCGCGTCCGGGTCGGCCAGGTCGTAGACGGCCCGCATCGAGGCGCCGATCATCGCGCCGGGACCGGCCCCCTTCGCGCGGGCGAAGACACGGATCGTGTCCGCGTCGCCGCCGACCGGAAGCGGGCCGCGCGAGAGCAGGCGCCGCGAGCCCGCGGACGCCGTCGAGCGCGTGGCGGAGCTCGAGCCGGTGCCGCTCGCCGCGCCGCCAGCGCTCCGGGTCCGGGCCGAGCGCGCGGACGGCCTCGGTCAGCGCGGCCGGGAGAAGCTCGGCCCAGGATCGGCCCTCCGGGAGGAACCCGTCCTCCCGCTCGGCGAGGGCGCGGAGCAGCGCCGGGCGCGAGCGCTCGACGAGCGAGATCGGCACGTCCGGGTCGGCCGCATCGGCGTAGCAGGCGCGCTCGAGCGCCTCGAGCAGCGCGCCGTAGACCGCACCGGCCCGGCTGTCGACGCCGAGGTCGCCGTCCCAGTCGCGGAGCAGGTCGAGCGCCCGCTGCTCGAGCGGGTCCTCGGTCTCGAGACCGGCGACGAGGCCCGCGAGCTCGAGCCCGGGAGCGCAGAGGGTGTCGAGCATGATCCGCTCGCAGTCGGCCGCGGTCAGGCGCTCGCGCTCCCGAATCAGCGCCTCGAGCCGTGCGGCCCGGTAGCCGCTGAGGTACTCGCCGGGGATGTCGACCCGCGCGTCGATCCGGTTGTTCGCGCTCACGACGAGGCCGGACTTCGGGTCGCGGGCGTGCGGCAGCTCGTCCTGGGCGAGGTAGCCGCTCCACTCGTGCGAGGAGTCCCAGCCCGGGACGGGATCCCGGCCGTCGCCCGTGCGCAGCGGGATCGGGCCGCCGGCCAGCCGGTAACCGATCGCGCCGTCCGCATCGGCGAGAACAAAAGAGTGCGG
Source organism: uncultured Actinomycetes bacterium (assembly GCA_963696365.1). Classification (GTDB taxonomy): domain Bacteria; phylum Actinomycetota; class Thermoleophilia; order Gaiellales; family Gaiellaceae; genus CAVOKD01. The sequence continues at coordinate 261,585 of CAVOKD010000002.1, read as the reverse complement.
CGGCCCGGCGAAGCGGTCGAGCGCGCGGTCGGCCTCGGCGACCGAGCGGGCGTCCATCAGGTCGAGGAGCGAGCGCAGCGTCTCGCCCGGCTCGTGGTGGCTCCAGCGGAGGGCGAAGCCCTCCCGACCGCCCGGCTCGGGCGGGACGACGACCGGCCCGTGCCGCGTCACGGCGACCTCCTCGACCACCGGCTCGCGGCGACGGCGGACGCGGATCTCCTCGCGCACGACCTCGGGCTCGAGCCACTCGCCGTCGGCCTCGTAGCGGCCCTCGATCGTCGAACCGCTCGACGTACAGGTCCTGCGTGTCGACCATTGCAGTCGTCAACCCCCAGGCGACCTGGCGGTTCCGGCCCAGGACGACGACCGGCGCGCCGGGAACCGTGAAGCCCCACGCCTCGCCGCCGTCCCAGACGAGGTGCTGCGCGTGCCAGATGGCGGGGATCGAGAGCAGGAGGTGCGGGTCGTTGGCGAGCAGCGGCAGGCCGCTCTCCGTCCGTGCACCCGAGACGGCGAAGGCGTTCGAGCCGCCCAGCCCGGCGACGAGGCGCCGCAACGCGCGGGTGAGGAAGAGGCCCTCGCGGGCGAGCTCCTCGCCGACGATCAGCGGGTGGTCGTCCGGGTACGAGGCGGTCAGCCGCGCGACGCGCTCCTCGGGCAGACGGGCCCGCAGGCGTGCGCGCATCAGCTCGGTCTCCCAGTTGCCCGAGAGCGACAGGGCCAGCATGGCGCCCGGCGCGTGCGCGTCCACCGGCGTCCAGGGCTCGGGCCGCACGCGCGCGAGGCGCAGCTCGAACGGCCGCGGGCCGCGCGCGAGGAACGCGTTCACGCCCTGGCAGTACGCGTCCAGGAGCGCGGCCGCCTCGGGGTCGCACCCGTCGTAGCTCGCGCTCGGCCGCACGGCGAAGCAGGAGGCGGCGCGCGGTGCGGTCGAGCTCGAGCGTCTGCGGGCCGGCCAGCTCCGAGAGCCGCCCCCACGCGAATCGTCGGATCCCCTCCATCTGGAAGAGCCGGTCCTGCGCGTGGACGTAGCCCTGGGCGCGGACGAGGTCGAGCCGCGAGCGCGCGTAGACGTGCGGGATGCCGTAGCGGTCGCGGACGATCTCGACCGGCTCGTCGAGGCAGGACAGCCGGAGCATCCCGTCCACCTGCGGCAGCGACCGGCGGGCGAGGCGCCGCAGCACGGGTTACTCCAGGGGCCGGAAGCCCGCGTTCGCCATGCGCGCCATGAGTTCGTCGCGCGCGACGCGCTCGTCGTCCCACTGGAGCGAGACCTGGCCCATGAGCGTCGCGTTCGCGCCCTCGAGCCCGTCGACCCCCTCGAGCGCCTTGCCGAGGCGCATCACGCACCGCTCGCAGCGGATTCCGCTCACCTGGACCGTGTCGGTCTGGACGGCCACGCCCCGATGCTACGTGCTCGCGACGAGCTCGGCGCAGAGGGAGCGGAGGCCCTCGCGCTGCCCACGTTCGAGCTGGCCGGCCGCCTGTGCCAGGCCGTCGAGCGGCGCCAGCAGCGCAGCCGAGCCGAGCCGCTCCGCGGTCGGCGCGAGCCGCTCGACCAGCTCCGCGAGGAGCTCGGGCGCGCGGACGAGCCGCTCCTCGTCGGGATGGATCAGCTCCGCGTCGGCGCCGAAGCGCGACGCGGCCCAACGGTTCTGGAGGTAGACGCCCCGATCGGCCGGCAGTCGCGGGCTCCGCGGCGGCGACCATCGCCTGCGCGAGCGCGGCGAACGCGGCCGAGACCTCGACCCCCGTCGGCTGGTCGGCGGCGCGGATCTCGAGCGTCCCGAACCCCGGGTGCGGCCGGATGTCCCACCAGATGCGGCGGTACGAGTCGGCGAGCCCGAGCTCGACCAGCCGCTCCGCGAAGCGCGACCACTCGGCGTACGACGCGAAGACGGGCGGCGCGCCGCTCCGAGGCAGGAGCGCGAGCAGCTCGGCGCGCATCGAGCACATCCCGCTCTCGCGCCCCTCGAACCACGGCGAGTTCGCCGAGACCGCGAGCAGCACCGGCAACCAGGGCAGCACCGCCTCGAGCGCCGCGAGGCAGGCCTCCGGCGACCCGACGGCGACGTGGACGTGGAGGCCCGAGCAGAACTGCCGCTGCGCCGACGGCCCCGCGTACTCGGCGAACTCGAGGAAGCCCGGGCTCCGGCGTGATCCCCTGCTCCTCCGCGACCGCCGTCGGCCAGGTGCCTGTGGCGGCGAGTGCGACGCCCAGCTCGGCCGCGCGCTCACGCGCCTCGGCGCGCGTCTCGGCGAGCATGCGCGCCGCCTCGCCCGCGTCGGCGCACGGGCCGGTGGTCAGCTCGACGACGGCCTGGAAGAGCTCCCGCTTGCGCCGCTCGCCCGCGAGCAGACCCTCGGGGACGGGCACCGGCTCGAGCGTCGCCGGGTCGACGACGAAGAGCTCCTCCTCGACCCCGACCGTCAGCTCGGGGCCCTCGCCGAAGGCGTGCGGGATCACGCCGCGCAGTCTTGTCGATCCCCGCCGCCTTCGGGCGTCCGGGGGGTGCCAGACGCCCGAAGGAGCGGGACTCTCCCCCACCAGGAGAGGGAGAACTACGGGGCCCGAACGCCTTCCGTCGGCGCCTGCCCCAACGTCACAGTAACGCTCAAAGTCTGGTCGCCGCGACGGACCTGCAGTGGAAGTGTCTGCCCGGGCTTCTTCGCGCGGACCGCGCGGCGGACATCGTCGGACGAGGACACCGGCAGACCGTCGGCGTGGGTGATCACGTCGCCGCCCACGATGTAGGACTGGCCCTCGATCACGACGCTCGTGTCGCCGCCGCGGATGCCGGCGTCGTCGGCCGGGCTGTCCGGGATGACGCGCGCGACGAGCACGCCCTCGGGCGGCAGGTCGATCAGCCCGGCGATGTCGTCCGTCACGTCCTGCATCGAGATCCCGAGGTACGGGTGCTCGACGCGCCCGGTGCGCATCAGCTCCATCACCACGTCGCGGACGGTGTTCACCGGCACGGCGAAGCCGATGCCGACGTTGCCCTCCGAGCCGGTGTCCCCGGTCGCGATCTGCGTATTTACGCCGATCACCTCGCCGTCGGCGTTCAGGAGCGGGCCGCCCGAGTTGCCGCGGTTGATCGCCGCGTCGGTCTGGATCACCTGGTCGATCGGGAAGTTGTTGGGCGAGACGATCTCGCGCTGGAGCGCGCTCACGATCCCGGCCGTGATCGAGCGCTCGAAGCCGAACGGGTTTCCGATCGCGACGACCTCGTCGCCGACCTTCACCCGGTCCGAGTTGCCGAGCGAGATCGGCGCGAGCCCGCGCCGGTGGCCGTCGATCTTGAGGAGGGCGATGTCCGTCGTCGGATCGGTGCCGACGATCTTCGCCTTCAGCTGGTCGTCCTGCGAGAAGTTGACGAAGACCTCGTTCGCGCCCTGGACGACGTGGTAGTTCGTGACGATGTGGCCGTCCTTGTCGACCACGAAGCCCGAGCCGAGCCCTTCGCGTCGCTGGGGGCCGAAGGCCGATTCGGTCACGACGCTCGAGGTCACCTGGACGACGCCCGGCGACACGCGCCGGTAGACGTCGGCGATCGAGCCGCCGTCCTCCTCGCCGGTGCCGGCTCGCGAAGCTCGTCGGCTCGGACGGCGCGTCGGAGGCCTCGACGACGGTGGTCGTCCCGCCCTCGTCCCACATCGTGCTTCCGACCGCGAACGCAAGTCCGCCGCCGAGGAGCCCGGCGGCGGCGACGGAGGCAACATAAGGCAGGCCGCTGCGCACGGATTGGTTATAGCCCCGGACCGATGAAATCCCTGGTGAGAGGCCGTTAAGGGACGGTTAAGAGCGGCGGAGGTCGGCCAGCTCGAGCGGCTGGCTCGGGCGGCTGTGATCGACCTGGAGCGTCGTGTGGTCGATGCCGAACCGCTCGTCCAGGAGCCGCTCCAGTTCGCGCCGGACGCCGTGGCAGTCCTCGTTCGGCGGCACGAGCACGTGGGCGGAGAGCGCCGGGAACCCGGACGTGATCGTCCAGACGTGCAGGTCGTGGACGGAGTCGACCTTCGAGTGCCCGGCCATCGCCTGCCCGACCTCCTCGACCGAGATCTCCTCGGGCGCCGCTTCGAGCAGAATCCGGCCCGAGTCGCGCAGGAGCCCGATCGGCGGCGCGGATCATGATCGCCGCGACGAAGAGCGCAGCGACGCCGTCCGCGCGGACCCAGCCGGTCACGAGGATGATCGCGCCCGCGGCCGCCGTGGCCGCGAAGGCGACGAGGTCGGTGAGGACGTGCTGGAAGGCGCCCTCGACGTTCAGCGAGTCGCGGTTCGCCTTCGCGAGCTCCCGCGTGGCCGCGATGTTCACGACCACGCCGCCGAGGGCGACGAGCAGGATCGCGAGCCCGGCCGGGTCGGGCGGGTCGATCAGCCGCCGGATCCCCTCGTAGACGATCAGGCCCGCGAGGACGAGCAGCGTCAGCCCGTTCGCCTGCGCGGAGAGGATCTCCGTGCGCTTGAGCCCGAAGGTGAGGCCGCCGCTCGGCGGCCGCGCGGCGAGCGCGGATGACGACGAGCGCGAGAATCGAGCGCGCCCGCATCCGTGAGCATGTGAGCCGCGTCGGCGAGGAGCGCGAGCGAGTTCGCCGCGATCCCGACCACGACCTGGACGGCCATCAGGCCGAGGATCAGCGCGAGCGCGATCCCCAGGTGCCGCTCGTCCGCGCCCTCGCGGACGTGGACGTGGTCGTGGCCCGCGTGCTCGCTCACGGGATCCACGATAGGCGACGCGGGCGCCGCTTCCTCGACACGAACCCCCCGCGAGGACGTACAACACAGGGGGAGGACACACGACACAAGGAGGCCGGATGACGGACGGAGGCGGGCTTCGCGAGCAGGCTCGGGCGACGATCGAGGCGGGCGGCGCGGAGCACGAGGTCTTCCGGCTCGACAGCCTCCAGTCCAGATTCGACGTCTTCCGGCTCCCGTACTCGCTGCGCGTCCTGCTCGAGAACGTCCTCCGCACGGGCTCGGACGCCGACGTCGAGGCGGTCGCCACGTGGGTCGCGGCCGACGAGCCGTCGCGCGAGATCTCCTTCCGGCCCGGCCCGCGTCCTCCTGCAGGACTTCACCGGCGTGCCGGCGATCGTCGACCTCGCGGCGATGCGCGACGCGATGCGCGATCGGGGCGGCGACCCGGCGAAGGTCAACCCGCTGATCCCCGCCGAGCTCGTGATCGACCACTCGGTGCAGGTGGACGAGTTCGCCACCCGCCGCGCGATCACGGTGAACGTCGAGCGCGACTACGAGCGCAACGGCGAGCGCTACGCGTTCCTCCGCTGGGGCCAGGGCGCGTTCGCGAACCTCAAGGTCGTTCCGCCGAACACGGGCATCTGCCACCAGGTGAACCTCGAGTACCTCGCGCGCGTCGTCGAGACGCGCGACGGGATGGCCTTCCCGGACACGCTGCTCGGGACCGACTCGCACACGACGATGGTGAACGGGCTCGGCGTGCTCGGCTGGGGCGTCGGCGGGATCGAGGCAGAGGCCGCGCTCCTCGGCGAGGCGGTCTCGATGCTCGTCCCGCAGGTGGTCGGCTTCCGCCTCTCCGGCGAGCTGCCCGAGGGCGCGACCGCGACCGACCTCGTCCTGCGCGTGACCGAGATGCTCCGCGCGCTCGGCGTGGTCGGGAAGTTCGTCGAGTACTTCGGCCCCGGGCTCGTCGGCCTGCCGGTCGCCGACCGCGCGACGATCGCGAACATGTCGCCGGAGTACGGCGCGACCTGCGGGTTCTTCCCGGTCGACGAGGAGACGCTGACGTACCTGAAGCTGACCGGCCGCGACGGACGAGCGGCTCGCGCTCGTCGAGGCCTACTCGCAAGGAGCAGGGCCTCTTCCACGACCCGGACGACGCGCCCACCTACACGCAGGTGGTCGAGCTCGACCTCGGCGACGTGGAGCCGAGCCTCGCCGGGCCGCGCCGGCCGCAGGACCGCGTCCCGCTCGGCGGGGTCAAGGAGTCGTTCCACGGCGCGCTCGAGACCTTCGGCGTCCCGTACCCGAACGGGAGCCACGACAAGGAGAGCGCCGACTCGTTCCCGGCGAGCGACCCGCCCGTCCGACACCGCCCCCGGCTCGAAGCGCATCACGAGGCGGCCGACGCGCCGGCGCACCGGATCGCGGTCGCCGAGGCAGCAGGAGCCCACGACCGTCGCAGGTCACCGGCGCGGACGGCGAGACGTACGAGCTCGGCCACGGCGCGGTGGTGATCGCGGCGATCACGAGCTGCACGAACACCTCGAACCCGTCGGTGATGATCGCGGCCGGGCTGCTCGCCAAGAAGGCGGTCGAGCGCGGGCTCCGGCGCAAGCCGTGGGTCAAGTCGAGCCTCGCGCCCGGCTCGAAGGTCGTGACCGACTACTACGCGCGCGCCGACCTCCAGCGCTACCTCGACGAGCTCGGGTTCCAGACGGTCGGCTACGGCTGCACGACCTGCATCGGCAACTCGGGCCCGCTGCCGACGGAGATCTCCGAGGCGGTCGCCGAGGGCGACCTCGTCGTCGCGTCCGTCCTCTCGGGGAACCGGAACTTCGAGGCGCGCATCCACCCGGAGGTGAAGGCGAACTACCTCGCCTCGCCGCCGCTCGTGGTCGCCTACGCGCTCGCCGGCCGGATCGACGTCGACCTGACGACCGAGCCGCTCGGGCAGGACTGCGAACGGCGAGGACGTCTACCTGCGCGACCTCTGGCCGAGCCCGGCCGACGTCCAGGCGACGGTCGCCGAGTCGGTCCAGGAGCAGATGTACCGCGACTCCTACGCCGACGTCTTCACCGGCGACGAGCACTGGGCGGCGCTGCCGGTGCCCGAGGGCGAGCTCTACGCGTGGGACGACGCCTCGACCTACGTGCGGCGCCCGACGTACTTCGACGCCGAGGCGCCCGGCCGCGTCGACGACGTCGAGGGCGCGCGCTGCCTCGTGATGATCGGCGACAGCGTCACGACCGACCACATCTCGCCGGCGGGCGTCGATCAAGCCCGAGAGCCCGGCGGGCACGTACCTGATCGAGCACGGCGTCGAGCGGCGCGACTTCAACTCCTACGGCGCGCGGCGCGGGAACCACGAGGTGATGGTGCGCGGCACGTTCGCGAACGTCCGCCTGCGGAACCTGCTCGTCCCGGGCAGCGAGGGGACGTGGACGGTGCACCTGCCCTCGGGCGAGGAGGCGACGATCTACGAGGCGTCGCAGCGCTACCAGGCCGAGGGCGTGCCGCTCGTCGTCCTGGCCGGCAAGGAGTACGGCTCGGGCTCGTCCCGCGACTGGGCGGCGAAGGGGCCGAACCTCCTCGGCGTCAAGGCGGTGATCGCCGAGAGCTACGAGCGGATCCACCGCTCGAACCTCGTCGGGATGGGCATCCTCCCGCTCCAGTACGCGGCCGGCGAGAACGCGGAGTCGCTCGGGCTGACCGGGCGCGAGACCTTCGCCGTGCGCGGCGTGCAGAACGGCGACGCGAGCGAGGCGACGGTCACGGCGACGCGCGACGACGGCACGTCGGTCGAGTTCACGACACGCGTGCGGTTGGACACGCCGCGCGAGCGGGAATACCTCCGCGCGGGCGGGATCCTGCCCTTCGTCCTTCGCCGACTGCTCGCCGAATAGGATGGCGCCATGAACTACGCGTTCACCGGAAACCCGACCTCACCCACCTTCGACGAGTTCGCGCGCGAGCTCGGGTCTGCGCTCGAGGAGCGCGGCTTCGAGCGGCTCGAGGGCGAGCACGCCCTCGACGCCGCGTTCGTCGTCAACTTCATCGACCCGAACGACCCGAAGCCGTTCCGCCGGCGCTCGCGCGGGACCTTCGTCGCCGCGATCCACGAGCAGCCGCAGGAGCCGGACGACGTCCTGAAGACGAACTACCCGCTGCTCGTCCGCGCGCTCGCGAACATCGTCCTCTGCTACGTCCCGGAGGAGGGCGTCTGGTTCACGACGATGGAGCGCGGCCACTACGGCGTGCCGGCCGAGAACGGCCAGCGCGGCCTCGCCGAGGGCGTCGTCGAGCGGCTCGCCCCGCTCGCGCTCTCGAAGCTCGTGATCGACAACGAGTTCGTCCAGCGACCTCGAGGAGGAGCTCTGGGAGGGCGACGACGTGACGGCCGAGATCATCGCCGCCGGCAAGCGGATGGGCGACCTCGACCTGCTCCCGGCGCCGTTCCCGATCGAGGAGCTGCTGGACGAGCAGGATCTCCGCCACGTGAAGCGCCTCTACGGCATCGGCGGCCTCTCGTACGGCAACCTCTCGCAGCGCAAGGACGCGACGCGCTTCTGGATGAGCGCGAGCGGCGTCGACAAGTCGAAGCTCGAGACGCCGGGCCGCGACATCCTGCTCGTCTCCGGCTACGCGCCCGAGCGGAACGCGATGATCATGTCCGTCCCGCCGAACGTCGAGCCGCGCCGCGTCTCGGTCGACGCGATCGAGCACTGGATGATCTACCAGGCCCATCCCGACGTCGGCGCGATCCTCCACGTGCACGCCTGGATGCAGGACATCCCGGCCACGGACATCAACTACCCGTGCGGCACGGAGGAGCTCGCGACCTCGGTGGCGCAGGTGCTCGACGGCGAGCCCGACCCGTCGCACGCAGCGATCGGGCTGCGCAACCACGGCATCACGGTGACCGGCGAGAGCCTGACGGAGATCCTCGACCGCATCGAGCCGAAGGTCCTCCGCCAGATCCCGATGTCGTGAGCGAATCCGGGCCGGCGTACCGGCGCGCGCACGTGACGGAGCTCGACTCGCTCCCCAACGAGCTGGTCGAGGCCGAGTGGAAGCCTGTCCGCGGGGCCTTCGGCATCGAGGCCTTCGGCGCGAACGCCTACGTGGCGGGCGCGACCGGCGAGCTCGTGATCCAGCGCCACGTCGAGCGCAAGGTCGCCCACCAGGAGCTCTACGTCGTGCTCGCGGGCGAGGCGCGCTTCACGATCGACGGCGAGCAGTTCGACGCGCCGGTCGGGACGCTTGTCTTCTGCGAGCCGCGCGCCGACCGCACCGCCCACGCGAACGAGCCGGGCACGGCCGTGCTCGCAATCGGCGCGGCCGCGGGCAAGCAGTTCGAGGTCTCCCCGTGGGAGACCCAGCGGACGCCGGACGTCCTAGGCCTCGACGTCGAACGCGATCCGGCCGCCGCCTGCTCGGCGCGCTCGAGCGCCTCGGCGCGCGAGTCGCCGCGCGCCAGCACGAAGCCCGCGCGGTCGTGGCCGGTGCGGAGCGGCCCGAACTCCCAGCCGGGCGGGCGGTACGGGACGGCGTCCAGCACGCCCTCGAGCTCGAGTGCCTCCTTCACGCCGTGGACGCCGAGGAGGCGGCCCGGCGGCGCGACGAGAAAGCGCACGCAGGCGCCGCCGACAGGCCGGGCCGGCGGGACGCGCGCGCTCGCGTCCGAAGGCGGCGGCGAGGGCGAGCGCGTTCAGGTCGACGCCGAGCGCCGTCTCGCAGAGCTCCGCATCGTGGCCGCCGCCGAGGCGGGCGGCGAGCTCCATCACGCGCGGCCCGTCGGGGCCCATGCGGATCTGCGTGTAGGTCGGGCCCTCGCGCACGCCGAGCGCCTCCGCCGCCGCGCGGGCGACCTCGACGGCCTCCTCGACAGCCTGCTCGCTCGGCCAGACGTGCGCGAGCGCGACCCCGAACGCAGGCGGCTCGGCGGTCAGCCGGTCGGTGACGGTCAGCGGGTGGAACTCGCCGCCGGACGAGAACGCGTTCACGGTCACCTCCGGCCCGTCCACGAGCTCCTCGACGAGCGCCTCGCCGTCACGGGAGGCCGCGATCGCCGCCTCGAGCGCCGGCCCGAGCTCGTCCTCGGACGACACGATCGAGACGGCCAGCTGCCCCTGCCGGTCCGGCGGCTTCACCACGAGCGGCAGTGCCGAGCTCCGCTAGTAACAGTGTGTTACTAGCGTCTGCCGCGTCGCCGACGCAGGCGCCAGCGGGGCTGGGGGACGCCGGCCTCGTCGTAGCGGCGGCGCTGGGCGAGCTTCGAGACCGTCAGCGCGGCCGTCTCCGAGCTCACCGGGTGCGGCAGGCCCAGCGACTCCGCGACCCGCGCGGCGACGAGCACCGGCCAGTCGATCCCGGGCGCGATCAGCGCCCCGACCTCCTCGTCGCGGGCGACCTGGGCGACCGCGTCCTCGTCCTCGGTCGAGACGACCGCGTGCCGGTCGGCGAAGCCGAGGCCGATCGCATCCTCGTCGCGGTCGCAGACGACCACGAAGTGCCTGCGCCCGCGCGCCGCGCGCAGGAGCCCGAGCTGCGCCGGCCCCGCGCCTAGGACGAGTAGACGCCGGCGCGCGTCTGCAGGATCGCTTCCCACCACGCGCGATTGTCCACGTACCAGGCGATCGTCTTCTCGAGGCCCTGCTCGAACGAAGTCCGGGCGCGGAAGCCGATCAGCCGCTCCGCCCGGTCGGTGGAGCCGATGTGCCGGTCGACCTGGCCGGGCCGCTCCTCGGTGTGCACCTTGAGCGAGCGCGGCTTGTCGAGCGCGTCGAGGACGTAGTCCGCGATGTCGGAGACCGAGATGTCGATCCCCGTCGCGATGTTCAGCACCTCGCCGGCGACGTTCTCGAGCGGCGCGGCGATGACGGCCTCGATCGCCTCCGCGTCGTCCTCGACGAAGAGCCAGTCGCGCGAGGCGTGCCCGTCGCCGTGGATCGTGAGCGGCTCGTCGTTCAGCGCCTGGATGATGAACCGCGGAAGCGCCTTCTCCGGGTGCTGGAAGGGCCCGTAGTTGTTGAACGGCCGGACGATCGTGATCGGCAGGTCGTACGTGACCCAGTACGAGTACGCGAGCCGGTCGGCGCCGGCCTTCGTCGCCGCGTACGGCGAGCGCGGGTTGAGCGGGTGGTCCTCGTCCATCGGGGCCGACTCGGCCGTGCCGTAGACCTCGCTCGACGAGATGAGGATGAACCGGTCGATCGGCGCCTCGCGGAGCGCGTCGAGCAGGATCTGCGTCCCCTCGACGTTCGTCCGCACGAACTCGGACGCCCCCTCCTGGATCGACTTCTCGACGTGCGACTCGGCTGCCGCGTTCACGACCACGTCGACGTCGGCGATCACCTCGCGCACCGTGTCCGGATCGCGGATGTCCCCGTGCACGAACGAGAGGCGCTCGTGCCCCATCACGTCGCGCAGGTTCTCGAGGTTCCCCGCGTACGTCAGCGCGTCGAGCGACACCACCTCGTACGGGGTGTTGGCGAGAATGTGGCGGATGAAATTCGAGGGGATGAATCCACATCCCCCCGTGACGAGGACCTTCCTCTGAGGCACCGCGCGAGTGTACCCGCTTCGGACAACCCGCTACCGGGCATGCCGAGCGCGTAGCATCAGCCGACCAGATGCCGCCGCCTCCCACCGCGCAGACGAACGCCGCGGAGCCGCGCGCCGAACGCGCCCGGCTCGCCGCCGGGCTGCGCCTGCTCGACCGGCCCGAGGCCGCGTTCGCGGCCACGATCGTCGCGCTCGTCGGCTCGGCCGCGTTCCTCCTCGCGCGGATCGTCCCGGACGTCTCCGGCAAGCCGCTCTTCGACGACGAGGTGGTCGCCGGGCTGACCGCGGTGCACCCGTTCGGGGAGCTCCTCGACATCGTCATCTTCGACCGCGGCGGGGCGCCGCTCCACTTCGTCCTCGCCCACGTCGCGCTCTGGTTCGACGCCTCGCCGGAGTCGCTCCGCTGGCTCTCGATCGTCTTCGCGGTCGCGACGATCCCGGTCTGCTGGAACCTCGGCCGCCGACTGGGCGGACCGGTCGCGGGCGCGGTCGCGGCGATCGTCGCCGGGACGTCCTCGATGCTCGCGGTCTACGGCTCGGTCGGCCGGATGTACGCGATCTTCGCCTTCGCGAGCGCCGCTCGCGATCGACCTCTTCGTCCGCGCAGTCGACCTGCGCACGCCGCGCGCCGCCTTCTGGGCCGCCCTGGCCGCGCTGCTTCCTGCCGGCCGTGCACCCGTACGGGCTCGTCGTGGTGGCCGTCGAGGCCGGCGTCGCGCTCGCGATCTGGCGCGGCCGGCCGCTGAAGCCGGCGCTGCCGATCCTCGCGCTCGCCGTCCTCCTGACCCCGTTCGTGATCGCCGACGTGCGCCTGAGCGAGCGCTTCGGGGTCACGGCCTCGGGAGACGGGAGCGTCGCGCCGCCCGACTTCGCCGCGCGCCAGCTCGGGGAGGCGCTTCAGGCGTTCGCGGGCGGAGCCGGGATCCTGGCGCTCCTCTTCTTCGGCCTCGCGCTCGCGGGGCTCTTCGTCGTCTTCCGCAGCCGGCCGGCGGTGGCCGTGTTCGCAGCCGCTCGTCCTGGCCGCGGTGCCGGTCCTGATGGTGCTCGCGCGGGCGGAGTCGGAGCTCGTCCACCAGCTGACGCCGCGCCACCTGATGTTCGGGCTGCCGCTCTGGGCGGCGCTCGTCGGCGTCGGCGTGGCCCGGCTCGTCCGCGGGCTGCCGCCGGTCGGAGTCGCGGCCGCCGTCGGCGCCGTCGCGCTGGCGGGAGCGCTCGCGCCGGCGGGGATCAGCGACCCGCGCGACGACGCGAACGCGACGGAGGCCCGGCTCGCCGCGCCCGGCCGCCTGGGTGCGCGACCACGCCGAGGACGACTCGCTCCTCCTCTTCTACTCGCCCGGTCTTCCTCGAGGCGCTGCCCGGCCGCGGAGACGCGCGACGGCGGTGCCGCGCTCGGGCCGGCCGCTCGCGATGGTCGAGCGGGCCGACTACCCGGTGCCGTCGCTCGTCCTCGCCCTGCGCCTCGACGGGACGACCGTCCGCAGCCGCCGGCTCGAGACGCGCATCGGCCTCGGGAGCGAGGTCGCCGACTTCCCCGGCTGGGTCGTCTTCACGGTGCCGGGGCCGTTCGCCGACTCGCACGAGGCGCTGATCGGAGCGCGCGACGCGCTCCGCGCCGCGCTCACGGAGTCGACGGGCCGCACGCTGCCCTTCCGCCGCGACGTCCGCAACGGGCTCGTCACGACGTGCGACGCGCTCGGCGAGCTCGGCGACCCGTGCTCGAGCTACGTGCTGCCGCGCTCGAGCGCCGCCCTAGATCAGTCGTCTCGGTCGCGCGGCGCCGGTCGAGCTCGGCCGAGACGGTGTAGAGCGGCCGCCCCTCGACGTCGCGCTGGAGCCGCCCGAGGTACTCGCCGACGAGGGCGAAGATGAAGCCCTGCACCGCGAGGATCGCGAGCACGAGCGAGGCGAGGAAGAGCTGGCCCGGGAAGTCCTCGCGGACGATCCAGACGACGGCGCCCCAGATCCCGGCCGCGGTCGCGAGGAGCGACGCGACGATCCCGATCGCCATCCCCGCCCACTGGATCGGCTGCGGCCAGAAGCCTGCGATCACGTGCAGCGCGACGCGGATCAGGCCGAGCCAGGTGTAGCGCGAGCGGCGCCCGTCGCCGTTCTGCTCGCTCGGGATGTCCACCTCGACCACGCTGGCGCCGGTCGAGAGGACGAGCGCCTTCGTGAACTTCTGCTTGCCGATCGAGCCGGCCATCGGGAGCAGCACGTCGCGGCGGTACGCGTTGAAGGCGCAGCCGAAGTCGGCGATGTCGGAGCCCGTGAACGAGCGGAGCATCCGGTTGACGAGCTTTGACGGGAGCATCCGCCGCAGGCCGTCGTCGCGGTTCGCGCGCCGGCCGCTCGCCACGTCGCTGCCCGCGTCGACCGTGCGGACGAGGTCGACGATCGCGTCCGGCGAGTTCTGCAGGTCGCCGTCCATCGTCACGATCACGTCGCCGCGCGAGCGGACGATCCCGGCGTGCATCGCGGGGTGCTGGCCGAAGTTCCGCTTGAACCGCACCGCGCGCAGGCGCGGCTCGTCCCGGTCGGATCTCCTCGAGCGCGGCCCAGGTGCCGTCCTTCGAGCCGTCGTCGACGACGACGATCTCCCACGGGCGGCCGTCCTGGTCGAGCGCCGCCGAGGAGCGGCGGACGACCTCGCGGATCGTTCCCTCCTCGTTGTAGACGGGGATGACGAGGGAGACGTGCGGCCGTTCCCTGCGCTCGCCCTGGGACAGCGCGTCCGCGCCGAGCTCCGTCTGGGCCATGGGCTGGAAGCTAGCAGCCTCGAGCCGAACGTCGCCAGGCCCGGCGGCGGCGATCAGCTGCGGTAGGCGTCGATCAGGACCTGCGCGACCTCGGGGCGCGTGAACTCCTCCGGCGGCAGCTCGCCCTTGCCGAGCATCTCGCGGACCTGCGTCCCGGAGAGGAACACGCGGTCCTCGCCCTCGTGCGGGCAGGTCTTCGGCGACGCCATCTGGCCGCACGCCTTGCACCAGAACGAGTGCTCGAAGAACATCGGCTCCACCTCGAGCTCGTGCGGCTCGAACTCGTCGAAGATGAGCTGCGCGTCGTACGACCCGTAGTACGAGCCGACGCCGGCGTGGTCGCGGCCGACGATGAAGTGGGAGCAGCCCCAGTTCTTGCGGCAGATCGCGTGCCAGATCGCCTCGCGCGGCCCGGCGTAGCGCATCGCGGCCGGGAACGCCGAGACGACGACGCGGTCGCGTCGGGTAGTAGCCGTCCACGAGCACGCGGTAGGCCTCGACCCGCACGGCGGCCGGCACGTCGTCCGACTTCGTCTCGCCGACGAGCGGGTGGATGAGCAGCCCGTCGACGGTCTCGAGCGCGCACTTCGTCAGGTACTCGTGCGCCCGGTGGATCGGGTTCCGCGTCTGGAACCCGACGACGCGCTTCCAGCCGCGCTCGGCGAAGAGCGCGCGCGTGTCGGCCGGGTCCATGTGGAGCTCCGGGAACGGCGGCTCCTGGCGGCGGAAGACGGTGACCGTCCCGGCCAGGTAGTTGTCCGCCTGCGCGTAGAGCCGCGCGACGCCCGGATGCGCGTCCTCGGTCGTGCGGAAGCAGCGCTCGGCCTCGCGCTCCTTGTCGTAGGAGTAGACCTCCTCGACGTCGAGCACGGCGAGCGGCTCGCCGGACTCGTCGGCGAGCGCGACGCGGTCGCCCTGCGGCGCCTCGGCGACGGCGAGGCAGACGGGCAGCGCCCACGGGAGCCCGGAGGCGAGGCGCATCTCGTCGACCACGCGCTCGTAGTCCTCGCGGCCCATGAAGCCGGTGAGCGGCGAGAGCGCGCCCGAGGCGAGCATGTCCAGGTCGGCCAGCTCGCGCGGCGTCAGGCGCACGACCTCGAGCGCGTCGAGGTCGTCCGGGCGCTCGCCGGTGCGGTCGACCAGCTCGCCGCCGTGCGGCGCGATCAGGTGGGTCTCGGTCGCGAGGCTCATGCGCGCACCGCGGCCGGGATGAGCCCCAGCTCCTCGAGCTTCGCGACCACCGTCGCGGCGGCCTCCTCGGCCGAGAGCTCCTCCGTGTCGAGCACGAGCTCGGGGTTCACCGGCTCCTCGTACGGATCGTCCACGCCCGTGAAGCCGGTGATCTCGCCGGCGAAGGCCTTCTCGTACAGACCCTTCACGTCGCGGCGGGCGCACTCCTCGACCGACGCCTTGACGTAGACCTCGACGAACGGGCCGTACTCCTCGACCATCGCGCGTGCCTTCGCGCGCGTCTCCGCGTACGGGGAGATGGCGGCGGCGATCACGGCGGCGCCCTGGCGCGTCAGGCGCGAGGCGACCCAGCCGATCCGCTCGATGTTCGTGTCGCGGTCCTCCTTCGAGAACCCGAGGCCCTTCGAGAGATGCGTGCGGATGGTGTCGCCGTCCATGTACTCGACGATCGCGCCGCGGGCGTCGAGCTCGGGGCCGACGAGGTGCTCGATCGTGGTCTTGCCGGCGCCCGAGAGCCCCGTGAACCAGAGGGTGAAGCCGCCGCCGCGGGTGCGGTCGGACTCGGGGTGCTCGTGCGCGTAGATGTGCTCGGTCATGCCTCTCCTTGCTTCGTCTCCAGATGAATGCCGCACTCGAGCTTGTCGGAGCCCGCCCACCTGCCGGCGCGCTCCTCCTCGTCGAGACGGGTCGGCCGCGTACAGGGGATGCAGCCGATCGAACGGTACCCGACCTCGTGCAACGGGTTGTAGGGGATGTCGTTCGCGTGCACGTAGCCCCACACGTCCTCCTCGGTCCAGTCCGCGAGGGGCTGGATCTTCCAGACGCCGTAGCGCTCCGACCGCTCGACCTTCCGCGCGCTCGCGCGCGAGGGCGACTGCTGGCGCCGGATGCCCGAGATCCACGCGTCGTACGGCTCGAGCGCCTTGATCAGCGGCTCGACCTTGCGGACGTGGCAGCAGCGGTCGGGGTTCGACTCCCAGAGGTTCGGCCCCTCGACCTTGTGCTGCTCGGCGATCGTCATCACCTCGGGCCGGATCAGCGTCAGGCCGTAGCGCTCGACGAGCCGCTCGCGCGTCTCGTACGTCTCGCGGAAGAAGAGCTGCGTGTCGAGCTCGACCACGTCGATGTCGAGCCCGAGCTCCGCGACCATGTGCACGAGCACGGACGACTGCTTCTGCCACGAGCAGGTGAGGCAGAGGCGGTCGCCGAACTCGGCGTGCGCCCAGCGGAGCACCTCCTCCGCCGGCAGCGCCTCGAGCTGGGCGTCAGTCAGCGACCGGAGCCGTGGGCTCGCGCTCACGAAGCAGGACCTCCTTCAGCGTGTCGGCGCGGAGCCCGAGGCGGAGCGTCTCGAGCGGGATGACCTCCTCGGGCGGGATGTTCCCGAGGTTCACCTCGGGCCCGAACTGGCGGACGAACCACGCCTGCGAGGCCTTCGTCGGCGCCTCGAAGATGATGTCCGCGACGTCGATCTCGTGGACGATCTCGTCGATCAGGCCGGTGCGCATCTCGCCGGTCGGCCGGAAGATCCCCGCCGTGCCGCCCTCGCGGCCCTCGGTGATCACCTTCCAGGCGCCGGCGTCGAGCTCGTCGCGCATCCACTCGACCCACTGGTACGGGGCGTAGACGACCTCGGCGTCCTTCGAGCCGACCTCCGAGAGGACGATGAAGTCGCGGGCGAGGTCGGCGATCAGCTCGAGCTTGCGCTCGTGCGGGAGCTCGATCGTCCCGTCCGAGACCTCGACGTGCGCGAGGCGGTTGTCCGTGAGCCAGCGCCGGTACTCGTCGAGCCGGTCGCGGGCGACGGCGGCCTCGAAGAGCGTCCCGCCGCAGACGACCGGCGTCTCGAACGAGCGGTAGAGCGCGATCTTCTTCTCGAGGTTGTTCGTGACGTACGACGTGCCCCAGCCGAGCTTCACGATGTCGACGTACTCGCCCGCGGTGTCGAAGAGCCCCTCGATGTCGCGCAGGTTCAGGCCCTTGTCGATCACGTGCGTGAGCCCCGCCGTGCGCGGCTTCGGGCTGCGGGCCGGCACGTCGAGCCACCCGCCGTTCATGCGGCCGTTAGAGCCGGGCATAGAGATCCTCCAGTCGCTTGTGGGCTTCCGCCTGGACGTCGTGGTAGAGCGAGTTGCCGTGCGCGTCGATCGCGACGGTGAGCGGCCCGAAGTCCTTGACGCGGAACTTCCAGAGGCACTCGGGCATGAGCTCCTCCCAGGCGACCTCCTCGATCTCCTCGATCTGGGTCGTCTCGAGCGCCGCCGCGCCGCCGACGATCGCGAAGTAGACCATCCCGAGCCGGCGCATCGGCTCGATCGCCTCGTCCGGCAGCCCGCCCTTGCCGCAGATCGCGCGCACGCCGTACTGCGCGCCCGAGCGGCTCGGTGAAGCGCACCATGCGCGCGCTCGTCGTCGTGCCGATGCAGAGCTTCTCGTAGCGGCCCTCGCCGACCTTGCGGACGTTCGGCGCCGTGTGCAGGAGGAACGCGCCGGTCAGGTCCATCGGCGGCTCCTGGCCCTGGTCGAAGATCCGGATCTGCGTCCGGTCGCGGATCCCGATGATGTGGCCGTCGACCGTCACCGAGTCGCCGGCGCGAAGCTTCCGGATCTCCTCCTCGGTCGTCGGGAAGGTCATGCGGACGTCCGCCATCAGGCCTCCCGGTCGTAGTCGATCGAGCCGTCCGCCGAGATGTGGGCGGTCGCGCGGCGCGCGGCCCAGCACTGGTAGTTGACGGCGACGGGGTTCAGAGTCATGTGCGTGTCCGCGTGCTCCACGTGCGCTGCGAGCACGGTCACGTCGCCGCCGAGCCCCATCGGGCCGATCCCGGTCTCGTTCAGGAGGTCGAAGAGCTCCTGCTCGAGCTGCGCGACGAGCGGGTCCTCGTTCTTCGTCCCGACCGGCCGGGCGATCGCCTCCTTCGCGAGGTGCATCGCGTAGTCGGCCGAGCCGCCGATCCCGACCCCGACGATCCCGGGCGGGCACGGCTTGCCGCCGGCGCCGACGATCGAGTCGAGGACGAAGCGCTTGATCCCCTCCACGCCGTCGGCGGGCACGCACATCTTCAGGAAGCTCATGTTCTCCGAGCCCGAGCCCTTCGGGACGCACTTCACGTCGAGCCCGTCCCAGTCCGGGACGAAGTCCCAGTGGACGATCGGCACGCGGTGGCCGACGTTCTGGCCCGTGTTCTCGCGCGTCAGCGTGTGCACCGTGTTCGAGCGCAGCGGGTGCTCGACCGTCGCGCGCTCGGTGCCGTCGCGAAGCGCCTCGTAGATCCGCGCCGGGTGAAGCGGGAAGCCCTCGCCGACGCGGCAGTAGTAGACGGCGATGCCGGTGTCCTGGCAGACGAGGTTGTTCTCGGTCTCGGCGACCTCGACGTTCTTCAGGATCGTCGAGAGGACGCGCTGCCCGGGCACGGAGGTCTCCCGCTCGCGAGCTTCGGCGAGCGCGTCGCGGAGATCCTGTGGGATGTCCTTGAGCGCCCAGACGTAGAGGTAGCGCCGCTGCGTCCTCGACCGCCGTCTGGATGTCGGTCGCAATCGGCCATTACGCGGCGACCTCCGCGGCGGCCTTCCCCGCGCGGCGCCCGAAGACGCAGCACTCGAGGAGTGAGTTGCCCATCATCCGGTTCCGCCCGTGCGTGCCGCCGGCGATCTCGCCCGCGGCGAAGAGGCCGGGGACGGTCGTCTCGCCGCGCTCGTCGATCACGAGGCCGCCGTTCTGGTAGTGGAGGACGGGGTAGGTCAGGATCGGCTCGGCGAGCGGGTCGATTCCGGCCGCACGGTAGCGGCGCAGCATGTACGGCAGGGAGACCAGCGCGTCGGCTTCCGGTATCCGGGTGGTGTCGAGCCAGACGGCCGGGCGCCCGTCCTCGGTCTCGAGCCCGCGGCCGGCGGCGACCTCGTCGACGATCGCCTGCGCAACCTCGTCGCGGGGGCCGAGCGAGTCGGTGAACTCCTCGCGGTCGGCGTTCAGGAGGACGGCGCCGTACGCGCGCGTCGTCTCGGGGATCGAGTAGCCCTGCATCCCTGCCGGCCACGCGCCGCCGTTCGGGTGGTACTGGAGCGCGTCGAGGTCGCGCGACTCGGCGCCCAGGTCGAGCGCGATCTGCGTCACCTCGCCGGTCGCTCCGGGATGGTTGGTCGAGAGCTCGCCGCGCTCCTTCGCGACGCGGTAGCAGCGGCCGCCGGCGGCCAGCACGACGGCGCCGGCCTCGATCTCGTGCTCGCCGCAGCGGGCCGTCCAGCCGTGCTCGCCCGCGACGAGCTCGGAGAGCGGCGACTTCGGCAGCGTGTGCGCGCCGGACGCCTCGACGGCGTCCCGCAGCGCCTTCGTGATCGCGTGGCCCGTGCGGTCGCCCACCTGGAGCAGCCGCTTGCGCGTGGCGCCGCCGCAGCGCGCGATCCGGTAGCCGCCGTTCTCGCGCGTGAACTCGACGCCGTGCTCCTCGAGCCAGGCGATCGTGCCGGGCGCCTCCTCGGTGAGGATGCGGACGAGGTCGCGGTTCGCGGTCTCGTGCGACGAGCGCCAGACGTCCTCGGCGTGCTGCTCGGGCGAGTCGTCCGCGCCGACCGCGGCCTGGATCCCGCCCTGCGCCTTCGCCGAGTTGCACGACTGGAGCGAGCCCTTCGTCGCGAGCGCGACGCGCGCGCCGGCGGCTCCCGGCGGACACGGCGGCGGCGAGCCCGGAGGCCCCGCTACCGACCACGAGCACGTCAACCTGGAGGCGGTCGCCCACGACGGTCGGAGTATACCGACGTTTCGCTAATGCAAACGATTAGCGTCGCTTATTTCAGAAGCGGGCGCCCGAGAGCCGATACAGGCCGGGGTGACCGTGCGCACCCTGAGCCTCGTCTCCATGCTCTGCGCCCTCGCGATCGGCGCGTACCTCTTCACGACGCAGATGCGCGAGAACGGCCCGACGTCGGAGACCGCGAAGAACGCGCAGGCCGACGCGACCGCGGCCGCCTCGACGGCGAACTTCCAGGCCGCGGCGCCGGTGCTCCAGGCCTGGTTCGCCGAGCACGCCACGTACGCGGGCGCGACGCTCGCGCCGGCGTTCGGCGTCCAGCTCGTCCGCGCCGACGCGGGCTCCGTACTGCCTCCAGTCGGGCAGCGGCGAGACGGCGCAGCACGTGGTCGGCCCGGGCGGCACCCCGGCCGCCGGGCCCCTGCTAGACGGCGCCTACTTCCCCTTGTTCTTGATGAGGTCCCACTCCATCGAGGTGGTGGAGCCGGCCCCGCCCTTCACGTTCTGCTCCGTGTAGTCCATCCGCAGCTTCACGAAGTTGAGGCTGAGCTCACCGAGCGGCACGGCCTCCCCGCTCTCTGAGCTGCCGCCGATCTGGTACGAGGTGACGAGCACCTCGGTCAGCTTGATCTTCAGGTACTCGAGCTGCTGGCCTGCCGGCCTTGCGGACCGTGATCGTCGCTTCCTTGATGTGCTGGCCGGACGCGCAGGCGAGCAGGAGGCGCGGCGACGCCTTGTCGAGCCGGTGGACGAAATGGAGGTCGTGGAACGAGGCCTTGCCGGCCCCGCCGCCTCCGCCGCCCGGCCGGGCGCAGCCTGTGTTCTCGCGCCGAAGCTGAACGAGAGGATCTCGAGCTCGTCCTTGTGCTTCGAGTCGACGCTCTCGCCCTTGATCCCGTCGAGCTTGAGAAAGCTGTCGAATGCCATGCGGCGCCCCCTTTGTCCGGCCCTGCGCCGGGTCGGCGCGTGTGCGGCAGGCCGCCCGCGACTCTACGCCCGGCCCCGGGATCGGTCAAGCGGCCCGCGGGGCCTCCGGCTCGACGGTGGCGAAACCCAGCTCGAGCAGCTCGCGGGCAACGCGGAGGCCCGATTCCCGCAGCCGCTCGGGGGAGTCGCTCGCCGCGGCGAGGTCGCCGAGGATCGTCGCCGAGCGGCCGTGACCCGTCGAGCGCGGCGACGAAGGACGCCGTGACGCGGTCGAGCTCGGCGACGAACGGGATCCCCTCGGCGAGGCCGAGCGCCCACTCCTCCTCCCAGCCGTCCTCGTCGTGCCGCGCGCGCGTCTCGACGACCGCGCCCGAGACGAGCGCCAGCTTCGCGCTCGAGCAGCGCCTCGTCGCCGCCGAGCCGCGCGAGCGCGTCGGCGTTCTCGAACAGCCGCAGGACGTGGGGCGACGTGTCGTGGCGGTCGCGGTCGGGGAGCTCGTGCGTGCGGATCCAGGTCTCGCCGTCGCGGCGCCGCAGAACGAACGCGCCGTAGCCGATCCGCTCGATCCCCTCGGCGCGGAAGTACGCGAGCCAGCGGTCGACCGCCTCGGCGTAGTCCTCCTCGTCGCCCTCGCGGTCGAGGTTCCACGCCGCCGCGGTGTCGAGCACGGCCTCCGTGCCGGTGTGGAAGAGCCACGCGTCGCAGCCGGAGCCCTCGAGCCACGCGAGCGGCCGGGCGAGCGGCTCGCCCTCCTCGACCCAGCTGGCGGTGATCGTCCCGAAGCCGCCGGGCTCGAGGAACGCGGGGAGCTCGCCGACGAGGCGCTCGCTCACGCAGGTCGCGGCCGAGCCCGCTGTCGCGGAAGAGGAAGCTCGCCTCGGGCGAGATCACGTAGGGCGGGTTCGAGACGACGAGGCCGAACCGCTCGCCCGCGACCGGCTCGAAGAAGCTCCCGGCCCGGAGCTCGACGTTCTCGACCCCGTTCAGGGCCGCGTTCAGGGCCGTGAAGGCGAGCGCCCGCTCGTTCACGTCGGTGGCGACGACGCGCTCGGCGTGGCCGGCCGCGAGGAGCGCCTGGATCCCGCAGCCGGTTCCCATGTCGAGCGCGCGCTCGACCGGTCGACGCACCGTGAGGTCGGAGAGCGTGACCGACGGCCGGTGGACGCCGGCGACGTGGTCGGCGCGGCCCCCTTCCCCGGCGAGGTCCGACGCGATCAGGAGGTCGCCCTGGGGAACGAGGCGGACCGTCCCGCGAAGCATGCCGTTCGTCTCCTCGACGAGCCGCAGCTCGGCGAGCGCCGCGAGCGCCTCCGACCCGAGCGCGCGCTCGGCGTCGTCGGCGGAGGCATCCGAGTCGAGCAGGAAGAGCCGCGCGGGCACCGCGAGCGGGCCGGCCGACTCGAGCCGGCGGAGCGCGACCGGACGGTGGGCGCGGCGCGCGATGACGTCCCCGACCGCGCCGAGCGCGGGGCGCAGGCCGTCGCGCGTGTACCCCGCCTCGCGCAGAGCCGCGGCCACCGTCGCCGCGGCGCGGCGGTCTGCCCCCGGCGCCTCAGACTCCACGGGCGGGATCGTACGCCCCGCCGAGCCGCCGCTCCTCGCGCAGCAGGCCGAAGACGAACGGCGAGAGGCCGATCACCGCCGCGCCGAGGAAGCCCGCCGCGACGAGCGTCTCGCGCGCGCCGAACGCCTCCGCCACCGGCCCGGTCGCCGCGAACGAGACCGGGATCAGGCTCATCGAGAGCATCCAGTCGACCGACGACACGCGCCCGAGCAGGTGGCGCGGGATCCGGGTGTGGATGAGCGTCATCCAGACGACGAGGCCGACGCTGATCCCGGCGCCGCGCAGGATCGAGATGACGAAGATCTGCCACACCTCCTGGGTCAGGCCCCAGAGCCCGACGCAGACCATCGCCACGACCCACGCGCCGTACATGACCGCGATCGGCCGCCGCGGCAGCGGCCGCTGGCCCATCACGAGTGCCGCCGCGACCGAGCCGACCCCGACGAACGCGAGCGCGAGCCCGTACGCGCCCGAGCCGCCGTCGAGGTCGTTCTTGATCACGAACGGAAGCAGCACCTGGGCCGGGCCGAAGAAGAGGAGGAGCGAGAGCGCGGCCGCGAGGAGGCTCGTCCAGAGCCAGCGTTCCGAGCGCGCGAAGCGGAAGCCCTCGGCGATGTCGGCGAACGCGCCGCGAACCGACATCGGGTCCTCCCGCAGCGGCAGCGGGCGCCGACGCATCAGGAGCAGGCAGACGGCCGAGATCCCGAACGTCGCCGCGTCGATCGCGAAGGCTGTTCCCGT
This sequence comes from uncultured Actinomycetes bacterium, assembly GCA_963696365.1. GTDB lineage: Bacteria > Actinomycetota > Thermoleophilia > Gaiellales > Gaiellaceae > CAVOKD01. The sequence goes on along the minus strand of CAVOKD010000002.1, from coordinate 238,384 downwards.
GCCGAACGCCGCCACGAGCAGGCCGCCGAGCGCCGGGCCGACGAGCTGGGCGCCGAGCGGCCGCATGAGCATGTCGAGCGAGTTCGCCTGGACGAGGTGCTCGGTCGGGACGATGTCGGGGACGATCGCCTGGAAGGCCGGCGCGAACAGCGCCTCGCCCGCGCCGTAGAACGCCACGAGCACGAGCAGGTGCCAGAGCTCGAGCGTGCCGGCGAGCGACAGGACGGCGATCGAGCCGATCGCGAGCCCGCGGACGACGTCCGAGACGATCATCAGCGAGCGCCGGTCGAAGCGGTCGGAGAGGACGCCGCCGACGAGGATCAGGAGGACGTTCGGGAGCGTCCACGCGACGCCGACGACGGAGAGCGCGGTCGGCGCGTCGGAGAGCTCGTAGACCTGCCACGCGATCGCGACGAAGTAGATGCCGTCGCCGAGCAGCGAGACGGTCATCGCCGTCCAGAGCAGGGCGAAGTCGCGGATCTTGAACGGGACGAGGATCCTCACTCGAGCCTCCGGCTGCCGGCTCGCGGCTCCTGCTCGATGTCGCGGATCCCGGGCAGGAGCAGGAACGCCAGCATGAGCGGCGTGGCGACGAGCCCCGCGAGGACGAGCGTCGTGCGGGTGCCGAGCGCGTCGGCGATCGGCCCGGTGACCGCGAACGAAATTGGGAGCAGGCTGACGGAGACGAACCAGTCGAAGCTCGTCACGCGGCCGAGCAGGTCGGTGGGCACCAGGCGCTGCATGAGCGTCGTCCACGCGATGATGGCGGCCGTGAAGCCGGCCGCGCCGATCGCGCTCGTCAGCATCAGCTGCCAGAGCTCGGTCGCGAGCCCGTAGGGGACGAGCACGATCACGGAGAGCGCCCAGGTCGCGTACGTGAACGTGAGCGCGCGGCGCGGGAGGCCGAGGTGCCCGACCGCGATCGCGGCGATGAACGCCCCGACGCCGCCGGCGGCGAACACGAGCCCGAGATCCTTGGCGCTGCCGCCGAGCTCGTTCTTCACGAGGAACGGGATCAGCACCTCGTAAGGCCCGGCGAAGGCGAGGAGCGACACGGCGGCCGCGGCCAGCGTCCCCCAGAGCCACGTCTGCGAGCGGACGTGCCGCCAGCCCTCGGCGACCTCCGCGCGGACCGAGCTCTCTCCGTTCGTCGGCCGCCGCTCCCGCCCCGTGCGGACGAGCGAGACGGCCACCGCGGCGACGACGAACGCGACCATGGCCGCGAAGAACGCCGAGCCGGCGCCGGCCGAGGCGACGAGGACGCCGCCGACCGCGGGGCCGACGATCCGCCAGCCGAGCGGCTCGACCAGCTGGCCGAGCGCGTTCGCCTGCACGAGCATCCGCTCCGGGACGAGGTCGGGGACGATCGCGCCCGACGCGGGCCCGGCGAACGCCTCGCCGGCGCCGAAGAGCGTCACGATCACGACCACGTGCCAGAGCTCGAGCACGTCGGACACGGCCAGCGTCGCCAGGCCGAGCATGGCCACGGCGCGCAGGAGGTCGCCGGCGGCGATCACGAGCCGCCGGTCGAACCGGTCCGCGGCGACGCCGCCGCCGAGCAGCAGCACGACCATCGGGACGCTCCACGCGACGCCGACGATCGAGAGCGCGGTCGGGACGTTCGAGATCTCGTAGACCTGCCACGCGATCGCGACGTAGTAGATGCCGTCGCCGACGAGCGACAGCGTCGACGCGGTCCAGAAGAGCGCGAAGTCGCGGATGCGGAGCGGCTCCGCCAGGCGGAGCCGGCCGCGGGTGGGGGCTAGCGGTTCCGTGTCCCCCTCCGGTACTCGACCTGGATCTTCTTCCAGTGGCGGCGCTGCTCGGCCTGCAGGCGCGGATCGTTCCGCCGCTCGAGGTGGGCGAGCTCGCGGCCGAGCTTGCGGTACGCGGCCAGCCGCTCCGGCGCGAGCGAGCCGTCCTCGACCGCCGCGAGCACCGCACAGCCGGGCTCCGTCTCGTGCGCGCAGTCGCCGAAGCGGCACCCGGCCGCGAGACTCGCGACGTCGTCGAAGGTCGCGTCGAGCGACTCGTCGTCGGCCCAGAGGCCGAGCTCGCGCATGCCGGGGGTGTCGAGGACGATCCCGCCGCCCGGGAGCGCGACCAGCTCGCGGTGCGAGGTCGTGTGCCGTCCGCGCCCGTCGGAGCGGATCTCCGCCGTCGCGAGCCGCTCCTCTCCGAGCAGGCGGTTGAGGAGCGACGACTTGCCGGCGCCGGACACGCCGAGCAGCGCGCCCGTGCGGTTCGGCCGGAGCGTCGCGCGCAGCTCGTCGAGCCCCTCGCCGCTCACGGCGCTCGTCGCGATCACGTCGACGCCGGGCGCGGCGCTCTCGGCCGCGAGCAGCGCCTCGGCCAGGTCGGCGGCGAGATCGGCCTTCGTGAGCACGACCACGGGCGTCGCGCCCGAGTCCCAGGCCGGTGGTCACGTAGCGCTCGAGGCGGCGCAGGTTGACGGCGTCCGGCAGCGCCGCGACCACGAGGGCCACGTCGACGTTGGCCGCGACCACCTGCGCGACCGCCTCCTGGTCGGGCGCCCGCCGGACGAACGACGTGCGCCGCTCGACGACCGCCTCGATCCGCCCGCCGCGCAGCGCGACCCAGTCGCCGGCGACGGGCAGCCCGCCGGGGCCGGCGTCGCGGTGCAGGCGCCCGCCAACCTCGGCCGCGCGCTCGCCGGCGGCCGTCGCCACGGTCAGGACGCCGCGCTGCTGCACGACCACGCGCCCGGGCTCGAGCCCGTCCGCGGCCAGCGGCGCGAACCGCTCCTCCCACTCTGTGTTCCAACCGAACCGTTCCAGTGCTGCGTTCAACGCACGTCCTCCTGCTCGAAAGTCGACGACATGCCGCGCGCGGCGGCAACGGGCGTCGCGGGGCCTTCGGGCGTAGCTAGCCGAAGACCGGCAGGCCGCGACGAGTGGCGGAGCGATCGACTGTCTGCATCTGATGCCCTCCTCGTCGCGGGGAACGGAACGAGACGCAGCCTAGCCGACGCCACGGCGAGGCGCCGGACCCCGAGCGCCTTCGAGCCCGTACTTCGGGCGTGGACCTCGTGCACAAGGGCCTTCGTATAGTCACCGACCGATGGGTGCGGACGGGCGGGAGCACGCCTGGGTTCGCGGTGCCCAGGCCGGACGCGCCTCCGACTTCGAGGCGCTGTTCCGCGCGCACTGGCCGCTCGCCCACCGGGCCGCCTATCTCGTCGTCCACGATGCCGCGGCCGCCGAGGACATCGCCCAGGAGGCCTTCCTCGCCGCCATCCGGACGCTCGACCGGTTCGACCGCCGGCGGCCCTTCGCACCCTGGCTGCACCGGATCGTCGTCAACCGCGCGATCGACTGGGCCCGCGCGCGCGGCCTCCGGCACGAGGCGGCCGGGGAGGCCCTCGCCACCGTCGAGGCACGCGAACCTCCGGCCGAGCCGCTCTCTCCGCGGATCCTCGAGGAGCTGCGCGCCCTCTCGCCGGAGCACCGCGCCGTGATCGTCCTCCGCTACCTGCTCGAGTACACGCCCGGCGAGATCGGCAAGCTGCTCGACCTTCCCCGCGGGACGGTCAACTCGCGCCTGCGCCGGGGCCTCGACCAGCTGGCGGGCCGGCTGGAGGACGAGCGGTGAGCGGGCGCGACCTCCGCGCCGAGCTCCTCCAGGCCGAGCCGCCGGGCGCCTTCGACGCCGAGGCCCGCGCCTACCGCGTCGCCGCCCACGCGTTCGCCGAGCGGGAGCGGGTTCCGCGCCGCCGCGGCACACGCGCCGGCTCGTCCTCGGGATCGCCGTCCTCGCGCTCGTCGCGGCCGCGCTGAGCCCGCCCGGCTCGGCCGTCCTCGACCGGATCCGCGACGCGGTCGGGCCGCGAGCGCGTGGTCGGCGTCGAGCAGCTCGCGACCGCTGCTCCTGCGGCTCCCCGCGCCCGGCCGGCTGCTCGTCGACTCGCCGAGCGGGCCCTGGGTCGTCAACCGCGACGGGACGAAGCGGCTCCTCGGCGACTACGGCGAAGCGTCCTGGTCGCCCGAGCGGCCTGTACGTCGTCGCGACGCGCAGGCGCGAGCTCGTCGCGCTGACGCCCGAGGGGGTCGTGCGCTGGACGATCCCGCAGCGCGCCGCCGTGCGCGCGCCGCGCTGGGCGCCCAGCGGCTTTCGGATCGCGTACCTCGCCGGGCCCGACCTGCGCGTGACCGTCGCGAACGGGACCGGCGACAGCGCGCTCGCGCGGGACGGTCGCGCGCGTGGCGCCCGCCTGGCGCCCGGGTGAGGAGCACGTGCTCGCGTACGCCCGCCCGAACGGCGTCGTGCGCGTCGTGAACACGGACACCGGGCGGACGCTCGTCCGCTCGGGCGCCGGGCCCGTCCCGGTCGCGCTCGCCTGGACGGCCGACGGGCGGACGCTCGTCGTGCTCGACCGCGACGGGCTGCGGCTGTTCGCGGGCGACGGGCCGCCGCGGCGCATCCCGCTCGGCGGGCGCACGGGTGTCGCGCTCGCGGCGGCGCCCACCGGCCGGGCGGTGGCCGTCGTCGCGCGCGACGCGACCGGGCGCGGGAGCGAGCTCCTCACGGCCGACGGTCGCGTGCGCCGCGTCTTCGCCGGGGCGGGCGCGTTCACGGACGTCGCCTGGTCGCCGGACGGCGAATGGCTGCTCGTCGGGTGGCGAAGCGCCGATCAGTGGGTCTTCGTCCGCTCGGACGGCGTCGAGCGGCTCCAGGCCGTCTCGAACATCTCGCGCCAGTTCGCCGGTCGTGCCGGCGCCGCGCCGCGCTTCCCGGCGCTCGGCGGCTGGTGCTGCGCGCCGGAGCAGCCGTGATCCGCGCCGCGCTCGCGTGTGCGTGCGCTCTGCTCGTCGCCGGGTGCGGCGGAGAGCAGGGACGCGGCCGCGCCGCCGACCGAGCCGACGCCGGCAGCGACCGAATCCGCCCTCGAGCGCCTGCCGCAGGGCTGGACCCGCCTGGCGCCGCCGCCCTTCCACCGGGCATCCGCGGCCGCGGTCTGGACCGGCTCGGGGCTCGTCCTCTGGGGCGGGGACACGCAGGCCGACGCGCGACCACCACGCCGACGGCGCGGTCTGGGATCCGGAGACGAACAGCTGGACGGTGCTCCCGGAGGCACCGATCGCCGGCCGCTCGCAGCCCGCGGCCGCGTGGACCGGCGAGGAGCTCCTCGTCTGGGGCGGCACCGCGCACGGGCCGCTGGGCGACGGCGCGGCGTTCGACCCGGCGACGGACTCGCGTGGCGCGCCCTCCCGCCGGCGCCGCTCACGCCCGCGCGTCCCGGTCGTCGGCGTCTGGACGGGGCGCCGAGTTCGTCGTCTGGGGCGACGAGAGATCGGCAGGAACGGGCCCGCGACGGCGCCGCCTACGACCCGGCCGACGAACCGCTGGCGGACGCATCGCGCCCGCGCCGCAGGCGCTCAACCTGGCGCACCGGCGTCTGGACGGGCCGGGAGCTGGTCGTCGTCGGCGCCGCGCTCGACGACTCGAACCGGGCCGACACCGGGACGGCCGTCGCCCTCGCCTACGACCCGAGGAGCGAGACGCCTGGCGCACGCCGCCCGCCCCGCCGCTCTCCCCTCAGGCGTCGACGGCGCGCCCTGACCGCCGAGCGGGAGCGTGCTCGCCTGGGACTACGAGCTCCGCGCAGCGTCGTGGACGGGAAGCGCCTGGCGCGAGGAGGCAGAGCTGCCCCTGTCGTTCAGCGAGTGCTATCCGGAGAGCGCCAGCCTGCCGAACGGCGTCGTCGCCTGGTACTGCGGAAGCGGCGCGTTCTTCGAGGCGAGCTCACGCGACTGGATCGCGCTCCCCCCGCGCACGGGATTCTCGGCCGGGCCGGTCGCCGCCGGCCCGGTCGCGCTCTTCGCCGGGCCCGGGCTCTGGGCCTACCGGCCCTGACGCCTAGCGGCCGAGGCCGCCGAAGACGGCGAAGGGGTTGGTCGGGGCGACCTCCCAGACCATCTGGCCGCCCGGCTCGACCGCGACGTGCGCGCCCTCGGGCGCCTCGTCCTCGAGGCGCCTCGCGAGCTCGTGCGCCTCGTCCTCGTTCGCGGCTCCGACGAGCACGAACGTGGAGCGGCGGACGACGGGGAGGCGCTCCGACTCGAGCCGGTCGGCAAAGTCGTCGGTCGTCTCGCGGTCGGGCAGCTCGACGCGCACCTCCCACTCGGCGCGGCCGCTCGCGCGGGACTCCGCCGCCTCGCGCGCCTGGAACCGCGCCCGCTCGGCCTGGAGCTCCTCGTCGGTGGTCGGCAGCGGCACCGCCGCGTCCTCCCACCGCTGCTCGACGGGATGCCAGCGGTCGAGCCGGATCCTGGCCGCCGCCGGGTGCCCGACGCGCGCCTCGATCAGCCGCGCGACCTCGCGGGCCTGCTCCTCGTCGGCCGCGTAGAGGTAGACGACCTCGTCGTCGCGGCTGACGATCACGCGCTCGCCGACGCGCTCGCGGTCGCCCGCGTCCAGGCGCGCCTCGTGCAGCCAGCGGACGAACTCGCGGGCGGCGTCCTCGTCGGCGAACTCGACGGTCAGGCGGAGGTCGTCGTTCACGGGCGCCATTCTGCCGGAACGGCGCCGGTATGCTCGCCGACCCATGCACTGGCTCGTGAAGAGGGCGCTACAGAACGGGCTGAGCGCCCTCCCGGCCTCCGAGTCTGCGAACTACTTCTTCCAGCGGCACGTCACGCGGCGGCTGCCGATCGGAGACGCGGGCGTGGCGCGCAAGTTCGCCCGCGCGAACGCGCACCTGCGCGCGTACGAGCGCCACGGCGGGGGGAGCCCTCCCGGCGAGGCGGTCGGGTACGAGTTCGGCGCCGGCTGGGACCTCGCGATCCCGCTCTCGTACGCCGCGCTCGGGCTCGGCCGGCAGGTGCTCGTGGATATCCGGCCGAACCTCCGGCTCGAGCTCGTCAACGCGTCGATCGCGTCGCTCGGCCGCCAGCGCGCGACGCTCGAGGAGCAGGCGGGCCGGGAGCTCCGCGACCTCGGGCCCGCGACCGTCGGCTCGGCCGAGGAGCTCGAGGACCGCTTCGGGATCGCCTACTACGCGCCGCGTGACGCCCGAGCGACGGGGCTTCCCGCCGCGTCGGTCGACCTCGTCACGAGCACGAACACGCTCGAGCACGTCCCGGCGACTGACATCGCGCCGATCCTGCGCGAGTCGGCGCGGCTGCTGCGGCCCGGCGGCGTCCTCTCCTTCCGGATCGACATGCAGGACCACGCGTCCTACATCGACCCGCGCCGCTCGCCCTACGACTACCTCCACTACTCCGACCGCGCCTGGCGCGATCATCTCGCCCAGCCTCGAGTACGAGAACCGCCTGCGGCTCTCCGACTACCGGAAGCTCTTCGCCGAGGCGGGCCTGACGGTGGTCGACGAGCACGTGACGCGCCCGGGGCCGGAGCACCTGGTTGCGCTCGCGCAGGTCGAGCTGGCGCCGCGGTTCCGTTCCTACGCGCCGGACGACCTGGCGGCCCGCGCGCTCGAGGTCGTGCTCACGCGCTCACCAGATCCCGCGGAGTAGCTCGGCCACCTCGTCGGCGGTCGCCTGACGCGGGTTCGCGCGGGCGCCCGGCCTCACGACCGCCGCGGCCGCGGCCTCCTCGAGCTCGTCCTCGCGGCACGCCGAGGTCGCGCAGCCGGTGGAACCCGGCCAGGCGGGCCAGCTCCTCGGCGCGGGCCGGCCGCGTCGTCGACGCCCATCGCGGCGGCGAAGCGGGCGATCTCGGCGCCCGCGACCGGCTCGTTGAAGCGCAGCGCCGCCGGGAGGACGAGCGCGTTCGCCGCCCCGTGCGGGATGCCGAAGCGGCCGCCCAGCGCCTGCGCGATCGCGTGCGCCGAGCCCGAGCCCGGCGCCCGGCGAGCGCGGCGCCCGCGTGCATCGCGCCCTCGAGCAGCTCGCGCCGGCGCGTCGGCGGTCCTGCCCGTCCGCGAGCACCGGCGGGGAGCGCCCGGGAGATCCGCTCCGCGCCGGCGAGCGCGTGCTCGTCGGCCTCCGCGTTCCGCCCCTCGACGTAGAGCGCCTCGGCCGCGTGGGCGAGCGCATTCAGCGCCGTCCCGCCGCTCTCCGCCGCGCGGCAGGCCGAGCGTCAGCTCCGGCTCGTAGAGGATCCCCTCGACGCGCGCGCCTCCGCCGCCGCCCTTCGTCCGGGCGGCCTCGTCGCGCACGCCGTAGCCGCGCGTCCACTCCGCGCCCGAGTACGTGGTCGGCACCGGACGCGACGGGGAGCCCGGTCGCCGCGGAGACCGCCTTGGCCGTGTCGATCGCGCTCCCGCCGCCGAGCGCGACGAGGCCGTCGCGCGCCCTCGGCCGCCCGCATGGCCGCCTCGACCGTGTCCGACGGGCACGTGGGCGCGCACGCCGGTCGAAGACTGCCTCCGGCGCGCAGGCCGAGGCCGGTCCAGCGCGGCGTCGTGACGAGCAGCGGCTTCGAGATCCCGAGCTCGGCGAGGAGGCCCTCGTACTCCGCGAGCCCCCAGCGGACGATCACGCGGCGCGCTCGCGGGCGAACTCGAGGAAGCCCTCGGCGGCGCGCGTGAGCGTCCGGCCGCGCGGGCGGACGACGAAGATCTGGCGCACCGGCTCGACCCCGGCGACGCGGGCCGTCGCGAGCGTTCCGGCGGCCAGCTCGGCCTCGATCCCGGTGCGGGAGATGAACGCGACGCCGTAGCCCGCCGGCGACCGCGCTCTTCACCGACTCCGGCAGCCCCAGCTCGAGCCGCGACTCGAGCTCGCGCACCCGGAGCCCGGCCCGGCGCAGCTCGTCCTCGATCACGTGCCGGACGCCGGCGCCCTCCTGCATGACGACGAGCGTCTCGTCCTTCAGCTCGTCGAGCGGAACCTCCCGGCCCTCGAACGCATGCCCCGGCGGCACGGCGAGGACGATCTCGTCGCGCGCGAGCGGCTCGAACTCGAGCGAGCGGTGACGGCGCAGCGCCCCGACGACGCCCAGCTCGAGCTCGCGCTCGGCGACGCGGTCGATCACGGCGTCCGTGTCCGCGATCGAGAGCGCGACGTGGAGATCGGGATGCGACTTGCGCGAACTCGCAGAGGAGGAGCGGCACGAGGTGCGCGCCCGGCCCGGTCGAGGCGCCGATCGCGAGCCGGCCGTGCAGCTCGCCCGAGTCGTCCTCGGCCAGCTCGGCCAGCATCTGCTCCTCGGCGGCGAGCACGCGCTGCGCGCTCCGGTAGAGCGCGAGGCCCGCCTCGGTCGGCTCGACGCGCCGTCCCGAGCGGTCGAGGAGCTTGCGCCCGACCCGCTCCTCGAGCGAGCGAACCTGCAGCGAGGCGGCCGGCTGCGTGACCCCGAGCCGCTCGGCGGCGCGCGAGAAGCTCTTCTGCTCCACCACCGTGCAGAACGCCTGGAGCTGACGCGTGTCCATAAGCGCAGCTTATCCGTCAGATCGGTAACATCGCGCCTCGTGACTGAGCGGCCCCTGCGGATCCTCGGCGTCGGCGACGGCAAGTCGATCATCTTCCTCCGGTGGGCCTGGCGGCTCGCGGAGCTCGGCCACGACGTCCACATCGTCAGCGACCGGATCACCGACCGGCCCGGCGAGCTGGACGGGATCACGGCCCACAGGCTCCAGGAGATCGGCGGCCTCTCGACCCGCGTGAAGGGCGTCCGCAAGTACTTCTTCGCGCCCGCGATCGGCAAGCTCGCCCGCCGGCTCGACGCGGACATCCTCCACGGCCACTACCTCCTGCCCTACGGCTACTGGGCGGCGAAGTCGGGCTACCACCCGCTCGTCGAGAGCCCGTGGAACACGGACATCTTCACCTTCGGGCGCGACCGGCGCCGCGGCCGCAAGTGGGTGCGCGAGGCCGTCGCCGCCGGCGACCGCTACGTCGTCAGCTCGCAGGGGAACGCCGAGGAGACGATCCGCCTCGGCGCCGACCCGGACCGGCTGCACCGGATCGTCTGGTACGTCGACCTGCGCCCGTACGGCCCGGACAAGGGCGACCCGGAGCTGCGCACGCGCTTCGGCTGGCCCGACGACGCGCTCGTCGTCCTCTCGCTGCGCATGTACCGCGACAACACGAACCTCGACGTCGTCGTGCGCGCGTTCGCCCGGCTCGTGGAGCAGGTGCCCGAGGCGCGCCTGATCCTCGCCGCCCGGAGCGGGCCGCTGCGCCCGCTGATCGAGGCGATCGTCGAGGAGAAGGGCATCGGCGACAAGGTCGCGTTCCACTTCGCGGCGTCCGACGAGCTGCCCTCGCTCGTGCGCGTCCGCCGACCTGGGCGATCTCGCTCGCGTCGACCGACGCGACGCCCTCGTCGATGATCGAGTCGATGGCGTCTAGGCTCCCGATGGTCATGGGGGACGCGATCACGATCGACGAGTGGATCACGCAGGGCGAGGGCGGCGAGGTCGTGCAGTGCCGCGACGAGGACGCCGTGCTACGAGGCGCTCCTGAAGCTCGCGCGCGACCCGGAGCTGCGGCGCGCGCTACGGCGAGCGCAACGAGCGCGTCGTCCGCGAGCGGCTCGGCGAGCACCCCGGCGAGAAGCTCGAGCGCGTCTACCGCGAGCTCCTCGCCAACGGCCGCCCGTGAGGGTCCTCTGCCTCGGCCTCGACGGCGCCGACGACGCGCTCGTCCGCGACCTGGTCGCGCAGGGCAAGCTGCCGACGCTCGGCCGCCTGATCGACGAGGGCGCGTTCGGCTCGCTGCGCTCGACCATCCCGGCGATGACGCCGACCGCGTGGTCGTCGTTCCTCACCGGCCTCAACCCGGGCGAGCACGGGATCCTGAACTGGGAGACGAACCCGAACCGCGCCGTCCACCGCGTCGAGAGCGCGGCCAGCCGCTCGGGCACGCCGTTCTGGCGCCTCCTCGGCGACGCCGGCATCCGCTCGGCGTTCGTGATGGTGCCGTTCACGTATCCGCCCGCCCCGATCGAGGGGATCGTCGTCACCGGCTACGGCGGCCCGCCCACGCCGGAGATCCACCCGGAGTCGGCGCGCGAGCGGATCCAGGCCGCGTACCCCGGCCTCGTCACCGCGCACCACCCGATGAAGGAGCGCTGGTGGGAGGACTTCGACGGCTTCACGACCAAGCTCCTCACGCACGTGGACGAGGTCGCCGGCGTCTGCAAGCTCGCCCTCGAGCTCGAGCCCGACCTGCAGCTCCTCTGCGTCGACTTCATGAGCTCCGACTTCGCCGGGCACCTCGCCTGGCACCGGCTCGACCCGACGCACCCCGCGCACGACGAGCCCGGCGACGAGATCGTCCGCGTCTACCAGGCGATCGACCGCGCCTGCGGCGAGCTGATCGAGACGGCGCGGACGCCTCTACGGCGAGGAGCCGACCACGCTCGTCCTCTCCGACCACGGGATGAAGCCGACGCACTGGGTCTTCCACACGAACCGCTGGCTCGAGGAGGCCGGGCTGCTCCGCTACCGGCGCCGGTCGTTCCAGCCGCTCCGCCGCGGCCGGCTCGACGCGCTCGCGAAGGTCGACGGGCGGCTCGCCCGCACCCGCGGCCGCTACGCGCGCGCTGCTCGACCGCGTGCCGCTTCCTGCCGGCCCCGGCCGAGGACCGCGCGTTCGCGGACATCGACTTCGGCTCGACCAAGGCCTACTGCTTCGCGACCGGCGGCCAGATCTTCCTCGGCGAGGCGAGCGGCGCCCGCGACGACCCCCGCGTCGCCGACGAGGTGGCCGCGGCGCTCGCGGCGATCCCGCACCCCGAGACCGGCGAGCCGGCGTTCGAGGTGAAGCGCAAGGACGAGCTCTTCCACGGGCCGCCTCGTCGACCGCGCGCCCGAGCTCGTCATCCTGCCCGCGCGACGAGCGCATCCACATCGACTCGTCCCGCTGGCCGTGGGCGGAGCCGTTCGAGCGCCACGATCACCTCGACCCGGAGCACTTCTACGGCTACTCCGGCCACCACGGCCTGTACGGGATCCTCGCCGCCGCGGGCCCCGGGATCCGCGCGGGCGAGGTGCCGGCCGGCGCCGAGATCACGCAGATGCCGGCCACGCTCTGCCGCCTGCTCGGGATCGAGGTCGAGGGCCTCGACGGCGCGCCGATCGACGCGATCCTCGCGGACGGCGACGGCGCCGCGACGGTCGTCCAGGCCGAGACGCCGGCGCGCCGGGAGCGAGACCTCGGTCTACTCGGACGAGGAGGAGGCGGCCATGGCGGAGCGCCTCCGCGACCTCGGCTACGAGTAGCGCGCCGCCGATTCGGCCGGCGAGCCCTGCCAGCCGAGCTCGCGTCCGAGCAGCGTCTCGAGCCGCCGGTTCGGCTCCGCGTACGCGGCGGCGAGCGACGCGCGCGCCTCGTCGCTCATCGCCGAGTACGGCCGCTGGTTGAGCGCGGGGTACTCGGGCCGCGCTCCACGGCTCGAGGCCGAGGAAGGCGAAGACGGTCTGGAGGGTCGCGTCCGGGTCGGCGAAGAGATCCTCGCTCCGCACGACGAGCAGCTGCTCGCGCGGGAAGCGCTCGTACCAGCGCTCGAGCTGCTCGGCGTAGAGGCCGCGCGTCCGGTACGAGAAGCGCCGGTGCGCGACGCTCGCGTAGCGCGGGTCGGCCAGGATCCGCTCCTCCTCGCCGGCGAGCCGCTCGTCCTCGCGCGCGAGCGCCTCCTCGAACTCGAGCGTCTCGTGCCCCTGGCGCCGGGCGAGCTGGTACGCCGAGTACGCGCGCTCGACCGGATCGCGCAGGACGGCGATCAGCCGCACGTCCGGCAGCGTCTCGGCGACGCGCCCGGGCACGGCCGGATGGAACAGGTAGTACGGGCTCGCCTCGCCGGTGATCCGGCCGCCCATCCGCGCCCGGAGCGGGAAGTAGCGCCGGTACCAGTCGAGCCCGCGGAACCAGTTGTTGTCGAAGAAATGGATCTCCTTGTGGGTCGGCTCCGCGACGCTCGGGTGCGCGCAGACGTACGCGAAGAGCGAGCTGGAGCCGGCGCGCTGGGCCCCGATGATCAGGAAGTCCGGCAGCGCCCGGAAGGGACTCGTCGCCCGCCGGACGACCCTGGTGACCCGCGACATGGTCGCGATCGTAGCGGCGCCCGCCGGGCTAGAGCGCGCTCTCGAACCCGGACTCGGCGGCGCGCCGGCGCCGGCCCTGGCGGACGCGGTCGATCAGCCCCTCGAAGCGCCGCCAGTCGTCCGGCCGGACCGCGCCGACGACCATCAGCGCGAGCGGATAGACGACGACGAGCAGGATGCGCCCGATCCACGCAGCGATCCCGGTGTCCGGGATCACCCACACCGACAGCGCGACGAGCCCCGCGGCGGCGACGGCGATCCGGACCACCCGCGCCCAGTCGTACGGCACCGGGAACCCGGTCTGGGCGTTCAGCCAGCCGAGCAGCACGAGCACCGAGTAGCCGATCACGGTCGAGACCGCCGCCCCGACGACGCCCCACGCCGGGATGAGCAGGAAGTTGAGGCCGATGTTGATCGCCGCGGCCGTCGCGGTCACGACCGGCGTCAGCCGCGTCCGCTTGGAGCGGTTCACGCCGATGTTGATGATCATGTACGCGCCCCAGAGCACCGAGCCGGCCATGAGCAGCGGCACGAGGTCGGAGGAGTCCCACCAGTCGCTCGGCATCGTCAGGTGGATGTAGAGCGGCGCCAGGGCGCTGATCGCGACCAGGCCCCAGACCGTCCAGACCGACCAGTACGAGAACGCGAGCCGGTACGTCCGCCGGGCGTCGTCGTCGTCCGCGATCGAGTTCGCGAACGGCACCCAGGCCGTCTGGAACGCGCCGATCAGGACCATGATCCCGAGCGCGATCTTCGACGCGGCGGAGTAGATGCCGAGGTCCGTGTCGGACGCGAGCCGCTGCACCTGGAAGCGGTCGGCGGCGTTCAGGGCCCAGAGCGAGATCCCGGCCGGCATCAGCGGGATCGAGAAGTTGAGGATCCGCCGCAGCAGGTGGCGGTCGAACGAGTGGAACCCGAGCACGTCGCGGCGCGCGACGAGCATCAGGCCGTAGACGACGAACGACCCGGAGAAGTTCCCGAGCAGGATCCCCTCCCCGCCCAGGTCGAGGACGATCACGAAGAGGAGCGAGAAGACGACCGTCAGCGCGAGGTTGACGAGCGAGAACGAGACGTAGGGCAACGGCCGCTGCTCGATCCGGTAGACGCCGCCGATGACGTCGTAGTTCATCGTCACCCAGAGGCCGAAGAGCCCGATCAGGACGAGCTCCTGGTCGACCTCCATCACGTCGGCGATCGGGCCGACCAGCGCGAGGCCGAGGACGAGGCCGAGCGTCGACAGCCCGAGGATCGACGTGAAGACGGTCTGGATCGTGCTCCGGCGCGCGTCCGGCTCGAAGTCGAAGACGAACCGGAACATCCCGGCCAGGAGCCCGAGCCGCAGCACGATCGCCGCGAGCGTGACGGTGACGAGGACGAGCTCGATCTCGCCGAACTCCGCCGGCGTCACGTAGTGCGCGTAGACCGGCAGGAGGATGATCCCGACGAGCTTCGTCAGGACGCCTGCGAGGCCGTAGACGAACGAGTGCGCGGCCAGCTGCCGCATGCGGGAGGAGGGCGCGGGCCCGGTGCTCACGCGGTCATGCTCGCGCAGGCGCCGGAGCGAGGAGGCTCGTTCCCTCCATCTCGGCGGGCACGGGCTCGCCGAGGAGGTCGAGGAGCGTCGGTGCGACGTCGCGGATGTCGCGCTCCGGCCCGCGGCCCGGGGCGACGCCCTCCGCGGCCAGCACGTAGAGCCCGTCGTGCGCGTGGTTCGCGTCGTCGGGCCCCGTGTCGTTCTCGAAGACGTGCACCGTGCCGGTGCCGACCTGGCCGACGCTCCGCCAGAGGAGGTCGCCGAAGTAGACCATCAGGTCGGGCACGACGCCGTTCCGCTCCTCGTAGAGCTCCTCGGGCCGGTACGCGACCGTCCCGATCGGACGACCGTTGCTCGTCGCCGAGCGCCTCGAGCTTCGCCTTGAGCTCGTCGCGGACGCGCTCGTAGTCCTCCGGCGCAACCGTGCCCTCGGGCTCGCGGCCCGCGACGTTCAGGAAGAGCCGGCAGTAGTAGCCGCCCTCGCCCCAGGCGACCGTCCGCGACCAGTCGACCATGTCCGGCTTGAGCGGCATCGGCTCGGGCGGCTCCTCCTTCAGTGTCAGGTAGCCCTCGCGGCGGAGCCACTCGTTCACGCAGATGCCGCCGTCGATCCGCTTCGCGCCGTGGTCGGAGACGACCAGGACGGCCGTGTCCTCGTCGACCTTCGCGAGCAGCCGCGCGATCTTCTCGTCCAGGCGCCGGTAGTACGAGAGCATCGCGTCCTCGTACGGGTTGCCCGGCTCGTAGAGGCGGTGCTCCGGGTCGGTGAAGCGCCAGAAGCCGTGGTGGATCCGGTCGGTGCCCATCTCGACCATGAAGAAGAGATCCCAGGGACGCGTCTCGAGCAGCCGCTCGGCGACCTGGAAGCGGCGCACGGTCATCGTCTCGAGGTCCTCGAGCAGCCGGTCCTTGTCGTTCGTGCGGAAGTTCGGGACGTCGACCATGTACTCGCCGACGAGCGCCTCGATCTCCTCCTTGAGCTCGGGCGGGTGCGTGTACTGGTTGCGCTTCACGTCCGGCGTGAGGAAGCACGAGACCATCACGCCGTTCACCTCGCTGACGGGGTACGTCTGCGGGACGCCGAGCACGACGACCGGGCGGCCCTTGTCCGAGAGGAGGTCCCAGACGCGCGGCACCTGCACCGAGCGCGAGTTCGCGAACGTGAGCGCGTCGTAGGAGTGATCCTTGCGGTTCCGGAAGCCGTAGAAGCCGAGCACGCCCGGGCTGCGCGACGAGGTCATGACCGACCACGCCGGGACGGTGATCGGCGGGTCGCAGCTCCGGAGGATCCCGTAGGAGCCGCGCTCGGTCAGCGAGCGGATCGCGGGCAGCTCGTCGAGCCAGCGGTCGAAGACCAGCTGGGGCGCGGCGCAGTCGAGCCCGATCACGAGCGCTCTCGAAGGCATCGCGGGCGATCCTAGTTGCGCGGGTGCGCAACGCCGCGCAAGTAACAGTGTGTTACTTGCGTTCCGGCGCGGGCCGCGAAAGCGAGGCGACGAGGTCGCGGGCGAGCTCGGGGCCGAGCTCGTGCTCGAGGCGCTCGCGGGCGCTCGGGCGCGGGGCCGGCTCCGGCTCCTCGTCGACGAGGCGGGCGAGCGACTCGAGGTGCGCCAGGAGGAGATTCGGGCCGCGCATCGTTATCGGGAGTATCGCCCTCGCCGCCGACAGCGCCACCCCCGCGCGGACCGCGCCGACCTACCGGGACGGCGTCCGCGCCATCGCCCCGATCGCCCCGATGGCCGCGATCTTCGCCGCGTCCTTCGGCGTCCTCGCGACCGCGTCGGGCATGGGAACGCTCGCGCCGATCGTCATGTCGGCAACGACGTTCGCCGGCTCGGCCCAGTTCGCGGCCGTGTCGCTGCTCGGCACCGGGAGCACGCTCGCGGCGATCGGCGCGGCCGGGCTCCTGAACGCCCGCTACGCGCCGATCTCGATCACGGTCGCGCCGGGCATGTCGGGCTCGCTCGCGTCCCGGCTCCTCCAGTCGCAGCTGATCGTGGACGAGTCGTGGGCGGTCTCGCAGGTCGGCGGTGGCCGCGTCGACCGGCGGCTGCTCGTCGGCGCCGGCGCGACGCTCTACGCCTGTTGGGTCGGCGGGACGGTCGTCGGCGTTTTCGGCGCGGAGCTGATCGGCGACCCCGAGCGCTTCGGGCTCGACGCGGCCTTCCCGGCGCTCTTCCTCGCGCTGCTCGTCCCGCAGCTGAAAAGCCGCGCGGCCGTCGCCGCAGCGCTCCTCGGCGCCGCGATCTCGCTCGCGCTCGTGCCGGTGTCGGCCGCGGGCGTCCCGATCATCGCGGCCAGCTCGGCCTGCCTCGTGGGGCTGCTGCGGCGATGAGCGAGGTCTGGATCGTCGTCGTCGCGGTCGGCGCGCTCACGATCGTGCTCAAGTCGGTCGGCCCCGTCCTGCTCGGCGGCCGCGAGCTGCCCGAGCGCGCCCTCTCCGTCGTCGACCTCCTCGCACCCGCTCTGCTCGCGGCGCTCGTCGCGGTCAGCATCTTCGGCCTCGGGAAGGACCTCGTGCTCGACGCGCGGGTGGTCGGCCTCTTCGCCGCGGTCGCGGCGCTCCTCTTGCGGGCGCCGATCATCGTGGTCGTCCTCGCCGCCGCGGTCGCGACCGCGCTCACCCGCGCGATCGCCTAGCGGACGCCGCGCAGCACGATCGCGAGCACGGCGAACGCCGCCGCGACGAGGACGATCGTCCCACCCGCGGCGAGGTTCGCGTAGTAGGCGATCGTCAGCCCGACCGCCGACGAGGCGACGCCGAAGGCCATCGCGAGCAGGAGCGTCCCGCGCATGCTCCGCGCCACGCGGCTCGCAGCGACGACCGGGAGCACCATCAGCGCTGCGACGAGCAGCACTCCGACGATCCGCATCGAGACGCCGACCGTCATGCCGACGAGCCCGGCGATCACGATGTTCAGCGCCGCGACCGGCAGCCCGGCCGCCTTCGCCCCTTCCTCGTCCAGGACGACCGCGGCCAGCGCGCGGTAGAGAAGCCCTACGACCACGAGAGACCCGGCCGCGAGCAGCGCGACGAGGAGCAGGTCCTCGGGCGTGACGGTCAGGATCGCGCCGAAGAGGAACGCGAAAAGCCCCGCGTCGAACGACCCGGCGGCCGAGGCGATCACGACGCCGGCGGCGAGCCCGGTGTAGAAGAGGAGCGCGAGCGCCTGGTCGCCCGCGGCGCGGTGGCGCGAGCGGAGCCACTCGATCCCGACCGCGCCGGCGACGGTCGCCACGAGCGCGGTCGCGACCGGCGAGATCCCGAGCAGCGTCCCCGCCGCGACCCCGGCGAAGGCCGTGTGGCCGAGTCCGTCCCCGATCAGGCTCATCCGCCGCTGGACGACGAAGAACCCGACGGCCGGCGCGAGCAGCCCGACGATCGCGCCGGCCGCGAACGCGATCCGCATGAACTCGAGCTGGAAGATCTCAGGCATGGACGTGGGAGGGGTCGTGCCACGCGCCCGGGAGATCCTCGGGCGGCCCGTCGAAGACGATGCCGCCGCGGACGAGCACGAGCCGGCGGACGATGTGCTCGACCGCGCCGAACTCGTGCGAGACGTAGAGCACGGTCACGCCGCGCTGGGCATGCAGCCGGGCGAGCAGGGCGGCGAGCGCCTCCTGCGCGTCGGCGTCCACGCCCGCGGTCGGCTCGTCGAGGACGAGCAGCCTCGGCTCGCCGGCAAGCGCCTTCGCGATGAACGCCCGCTGCTGCTGGCCGCCCGAGAGCTGGGCGAGCGGCCGGTCGGCGTGCTCCGTCAGCCCGACCTCGGCAATCGCGTCCTGGACGAGCGCGCGGTCCGAGCCGGGGAGAGGCCCGAGCAGCCGGCCGCCCGCCAGGCGGCCCGCGGAGACGACCTCGCGGACCGTGACAGGAGCGTCAATCCCGAGCCGGCTGCGCTGCGCGAGGTAGCCGAGCCGCCGTCCGCGGGTCATCCGCTGCGCAGGCTGGCCGAAGAGGAGCGCCTCGCCGGCGGTCGGGCGCTCGAGACCGATCGCGACGCGCAGCAGCGTCGTCTTGCCGCCGCCGTTCGGCCCGGCGATCGCGACGAACTCGCCCTCCTCGACGGCGAGGTCGACTCCCTCGAGCACCGGCGGCCCGCCGTCGTAGGCGAACGCGACGTCGCGCAGCTCGACCGCTAGCGGCACCCGAGCGCCTCCCGCAGCTTCGCCAGGTTGGCCCGCATGAGCGAGAAGTAGTCCTTGCCGCGCTCCGCCTCGTCCTCCGTCAGCCCCTCGATCGGGTCGAGCGTCTCGACCTCGGACGCCGGCCTCGCGCGCGACGGTCTCGATCTCCTCCGGCGGCGCGAGCGGCTCGACGAACACGGTCGTGACCCCGCGCTCCTCGATCAGCTCGACCGCGCGGGCCAGGTCGCGCGGCGCTGCCTCCGCCTCCGGCGAGAGCCCCGCGAGCGCGACCTGCTCGAGCCCGTACGCGTCGGCGAGGTAGCCGAACGCCTCGTGCGCGACCACGAGCTCGCGCCGCTCGCAGTCGGCGAGCCCTGTCCGGTACTCGGCGTCGAGCTCCTCGAGGCGAGCCACCGTCGGCGCGGCCGCCGCCTCGCTTCCCGTCAGCGCGACCGAGACACGGCGCGCGACGTCGGCGAAGCGCCCCGGGTCG
Organism: uncultured Actinomycetes bacterium; assembly: GCA_963696365.1. GTDB lineage: Bacteria > Actinomycetota > Thermoleophilia > Gaiellales > Gaiellaceae > CAVOKD01. The sequence goes on along the minus strand of CAVOKD010000002.1, from coordinate 219,256 downwards.
AGCCAGACGTGCGGATCGTCCGCGTCCGGCGGGAGCACGTCGACGGCGCGCGTGCCGGATTGCTCGACCGCGTCCTCGACGGCCGGCTGGAACCCGCCCCCGAGATAGAGGACGAGGTCGGCGTCGTCGAGGCTCGCCACGTCCCGCGGCGGCAGCTCGAGGTCGTGCGGCTCGACGCCGGGCGGCGTGAGGTTCTCGACCGTGACGCCGTCACCCGCGACCTGCTCGGCGAGGAAGGCGAGCGGATAGAAGGACGCGACGACCGTCTGCCCCTCCGCGCCGGCCGCCTGCTCGTCGCCGCCCGCGCAGCCCGCCAGCGCGACCACGCCGAGCAGAATGAGAACGATTCTCATGCATCTGGTACGGTATCCGCGTCGTGCCGAGCAGCGCAAGCACGCACGGGGGCGTGGGAGGGACCGAGACCGAGCGCCAGGCGATGGGAGCCCTCCATGCTGCGGGCGTACGCCCCACCCGCCAGCGGGTCGAGATCGTCTCCGAGCTGATGGCGGAGGCGAACGACGTGACCGCGCAGGACCTCCACGAGCGGCTGAAGCGGCGCGGCTCGGAGCTCGGGCTCGCGACCGTCTACCGGACGCTCGGCCGGCTTGCCGACGCCGGCGTGATCGACTCGCTCTCCCACGAGCCCGGCGCGCTCTGCTACCGCTGGTGCGGCGCCGACCACCATCACCACTTCGTCTGCTCCCGCTGCCACCGGGTGGTCGAGCTCGGCGACTGCCGGCTCGAGCCCTGGCTCGACGAGGTCTCGTCGGAGCACGACGTCGACGTGACCGGCCACCGCCTCGAGGTGGTCGGGCTCTGCGCGAGCTGCCGCTAGGCCGCGTCGGCAGGCGGGCGCTGCATGAGCGACGGGCTCGGCTCCTGGAAGCCGAGCTTCGCGTAGAGGTCGTGCGCGTTCGACGTGTGGAGGAGCCAGCGGCAGTGCGCGTACGGCCCTCGGTCGACGGTCTCGCGGACGAGCTCCAGGCCGAGCCCGCGGCCGCGCAGCTCCGGCAGGACGTAGACGTCCGCGAGGTACGCGAACGAGACGCCGTCCGAGACCGTCCGCGCGAAGCCGACCTGGCGTCCGTCCGGGTCGTAGAGCCCGACGACGCGCTGCGCCGCGTCGATCAGCCGGTCGACCGTCTCGCGCGGCCGCCCGGCCGCCCAGTACGACTCCTCGGAGAGGAAGCGGTGCACCTCGGCGCGGTCGATCCGGGCTGGGTCGTCGTCGAGGACGAACCCGCCGGGAAGGTCGCGCGTCATCCGCCCACCGGCAGGATCCGCACCTCGACGGGCCGCGTCGGGTTCGACCGGTTGCCGGCCCGGTCGACGACGACGAGCACCGTCCGGTAGACGCCGGGCGGCGCGGGGCCGCCGTCCTTGCGGCCTCGCCAGCGCACGCGGCCCTCGCCCGCCGGGTACTGGCGGCCGCGAACGACGATGTCGCCCTCGACCTCGATCTGCGCGTAGCCGAGCTCGGTCGAGACGTACGAGTAGCGGATCTGGTGCGCGCCGCCGGCGTCGCGATCCGGCGTGATCGTCGTCGGCGCCGGCCTCGAGCAGACGGACGCGCGGCGGCTTCGTGTCGACGCGGACCGGCGTCGGCACGGTGATCGCGCGGTCGCGGTCCACGAGCTCGAGGCGGAGGCGGTAGAGGCCGTCCGGGACCACCTCGCCGGCGCCGTCGCGTCCGTCCCACGGCCAGGTCACGCGACCGCGCGGGTGCCGCTCGCGCTCGGCGAGCACGCGGACCGTGTCGCCGTCCGCGTTCACGACCGACGCGGTCACGACCGCGGGCTGGCGGAGCCGGACGGAGAGCGCCGCTTCCGCCTTCTCGCACTCGCAGACCGGGCCGATCACGCGCTCGAGGTCGGGCGCGGCCACCGGGGAGCGCTCCAGCTTGAGTCGCTCGGCGACGGCGAACGCGGCCGCGCTCGCCAGGAGGAGCGCGAGCACGAAGCCGGACATGACGCGCGGCCGCACGCCGGGCGCCTCGAGCCTGGCCGAGAACCTCCGCAGCCGTTCGCGCACGGGTCTAGGCGGTGCGGGCCGCGCGACACGGCGGCGCGGCCGGCGAGCGCGGCGCGGACGGTCTCGACCACCTGCTCCTGCTGCTCCGGCGGCGATGCCCGCCCAGAGCGGGAGGGCGAGGTTCTCCGCCGCCGCCTGCTCGGTCCGCGGCAGCGAGCCCGGCGCGAGCCCGAGCGCGCGGAGCGCCGGCTGCAGGTGGAGCGGCGTCGCGTAGTACGCCGCCGCGCCGATCTCGGCCTCGCGGAGCGCCGCGAGGATCCGGTCGCGCTCGGGCGAGCGGACGACGTACATGTGGTAGACGTGGCCCGGGTCGTCGGCCGGGAGCTCGACGAGCTCGCCGAGCCCGAGCTCCTCGTAGCGGGCGGCGGCCGCCCGGCGCTGCTCGTTCCAGCCCTCGAGCCGGCCGAGGAAGAGCCGCAGCGCCGCGGCCTGGAGCTCGTCGAGGCGCGAGTTGTAGCCGACCAGCTCGAACGTCTGCTTGTCCCGGCTCCCGTGGAAGCGGAGCATCCGGACGAGCCGCGCCACCTCCGAGTCCGAGGTCGCGACGAGGCCGCCGTCGCCGAGCGCGAAGAGGTTCTTCGTCGGGAAGAAGCTGAAGGTCGCGGCCGCGCCCATCGACCCGACGCGCCGCTCGCCGAGCCGGGCGCCGAACGCCTGCGCGGCGTCCTCGACGACGGGAACGCCGTCCGGCAGCCGGTCGAGCGGCGCCGGCCGGCCGAAGAGGTGCACGGCGAGGATCGCGCGCGTGCGGCCCGTGACCTTCGCGGCCACGTCCGCCGGGTCGAGATTGAGCGTGACGGGGTCGATGTCGCAGAAGACCGGCGTCGCGCCGCGATGGACGATCGGCTCGACGGTCGCGTAGAACGTGAACGACGGGCAGATCACCTCCTCGCCCGGGCCGACGCCGAGCGCCTCGAGGACGAGCGAGATCGCGTCGGTGCCGTTCGCGACGCCGATCGTCTCGCCGACGCCGAGGAACTCGGCCGCCTCGCGCTCGAACGCGTCGACGTTGGGGCCGAGGATCAAGCGTCCGGAGTCGAGGACCTCGCCGATGCGCGCGAGGAGCTCCTCCCGGAGCGGCTCGTACTGCGCGCGGACGTCGACGAGCGGGATCGCCATGCCGGCGAGTCTACGCTCGCTCCGGCGCGCGCCGCCGCGCCCTCTTGCGCCATTCGCGGACGATCGAGGAAGACGATCCCGGCCGCGATCAGGGCGATGACCGCGTAGTCCGCGTAGTGCCACGCCTCGTTGAAGCGCTCCCAGCTCGCGCCGACCGCCACGCCGACCGCGGCGAGGCCGAAGTACCAGGGGATCGAGCCGATCGTGGTCAGGACGGTGTAGCGGCCGAGCGGCATCTCGGCGACGCCGGCGGGGATGGAGATGAACGAGCGCACGACCGGCAGGCAGCGCCCGCCGAGCACGACCCACGCGCCCCAGCGCTCGAACCAGACCTCCGCCTTGTCCAGCTTCGCTTCGTCCAGGTGGAGCCAGCGCCCGTGCCGCTCGAGGAACGGCCGGCCCGCCCAGACCCCGATTCCCCAGCCGAGCACCGAGCCGAGGACGTACCCGATCGTCCCCGCGAGCGCGACGGCGAGGAAGCCGGCGAACGTCGAGTCGAGCGGCTGGCCGAAGAGCTTCAGCTGCTCCTCCGAGAACGCGCCGGCCGCGAGCGCGCCGCCGTAGACCATCACGACCTCGCTCGCCGCCGGGAACACGGCGTCGATGACGGAGAGGATGAAGATCGCGTACAGCCCGTAGTCCGCGATCGACCCCGTGACCGCTTCGGTGATCCCGCCCACGCGGCGGAACTCTAGTTACGCGGTCGGGACGGGAATCGCGCCAAGCGGCACGCGCGTCCGGTTCCCACTCGAGTCGAACACCGCGAGCCGTGCCTGGTGGCGTCCGCGCGGGAGGCTGAGCGTGAGCGACCCGCTCAGCGGCCGCCGGCCCAGCTCGAGCACGCGCACGACGCCGTTCCGCTCGAGCCGCAGGCGTAGCTTGACCCACGGCGTCGTCTTGTCGACCGCCGTCCAGTGGAGGACGCGGCCCTCGACGTGGGCCGTCACGACGGGCGGCGTCCGGTCGACGGCGATCCGGATCCCGCGCAGGTAGGCGGCGCCGCGGTTCCCGGCGAGGTCCACGGCCGTGACGAGCGGCGAGTAGACGCGCGCCTCGCGGCGCCCGGGCCGCCAATAGACGGAGTGCCAGCCGCGGCGCTCCTGGCCGAGCGACCACGCCTTCCCCGCGACCCGCACGCGAACGCTGCTCGAGATCTTCGAGAGGAAGAAGCGGATCCTCGTCGCGTCGCGGAAGCCGTCGGACGGCCACGGGTAGAGCGTCGGGACGGCGGCGCCCGAGCGGAACCGCGGCGCCTCGTGGGTGTAGCGATTGAAGCGCGCGTGCGCGTCGATCCAGAAGTCGAGCTTCGTCCGGTCGGCAAGCCGCTTCGCGAGGTTCACGTGGTAGAGGTGGTACTTGAGCGGCGCCTCGCTGCCGGGCGTGTAGTTCGTCCACGCGCCGGTGTCGAAGCGGCCGAGCGCCGCGCGGCCCGCGTCCTCGAGTCGGTCGCCCATCCCGACGGCGTCGGGGTCGAGCACGATCTGGCCGTAGTCGACGATCGACAGCGACGCCTGGAGCTGGGCGTTCAGGACGACCATGCGGCTGAAGCTGTAGAGCCGGATCCATGAGCCGACGTCGATCGCGCGCGTCAGGCGGGGGATCGAGAGGTACGCGCGCCTGGCGGGGACGAAGTTGCTCGGGACGCCGAGCCGTCGGCCCGTACGAGCGAACGCCTGCGCCGCAACCGCCTGGGCCATCCCGGACGACCACGGCGGCCGGCCGCCCCCGTACGGGAAGTAGTACTCGAGCACCGCCCCGCTCTTCCGCGAGACGAGCCGGCGCGCGAGCGACCGCGCGAGCCGAAGCGCCTTCTCGCGCTTGCTCTGGATCAGGAGCATGTTCAGCCTCTGGGCGTTGCCGAGCGGGTGGAACTGGAGCCCGACACCCCAGCCGGCCCGGTAGAGGACGCCGTCGCGGCCGATCACGTCCTTGCCGGTCGGCGGCACGCCGTAGCGCGACAGGTACGCGGTGTTCGTCTGGAGCATCGCGAAGAGCGCGAGCGCGCGCGGACGGCTGTACCCGGCCGATTGGATCGCCACGAGGTGGAGGACGCGCGCAAGCGTCGTCCGTCGGCTCGAAGGGAAGCGCGCGATCGCAGCCCGAGCGCTCTTCAGGATCGCGCGGTGCGCGATCGCCTCCTTCTGCGTGATCCGGCCGCCGGCGACGGCACGCGAGAGCCCCGCGTTGATCGCGCGCGCGTCGGTCTTCGGCGACGCCTCGGCAGCCGCCGTCCCAACGAAAGCTGCGGCGAGGACCAGCAACCCCGACGCGGCCGCACATGCCAGAAGCCGTGTCACAACCCCGCCCTGAGGTAAGCACAGGCGGCGCGCCAATGGAAGGCGCGGCCGAGCTTCCCTTACGTGCGCTCGCCCGCGGTCAGTTCCAGACGCGGACGTCGCGGTACAGCGTGTCCCGCTGGACCGGCGTCTTGCCGAGCGCCCTGATCGCGCGGACGAAGTCCTCCGTCGTCGCGCGATACGTCGTGCCGGCGGCCGAGACGACGTTCTCCTCGATCATGATCGAGCCGAGGTCGTCAGCGCCGAAGCCGAGCGCGACCTGGCCGACCTTCATCCCCTGCGTCACCCAGCTCGACTGGATGTGCGCGACGTTGTCGAGGTAGATGCGGCTGACCGCCTGCGTCAGGAGGTAGTCGAACGAGGTCGGCATCGTCTCGCGCGGGACCTGCGCGGCGAGGCGGTTGCCGTCGGCCTGGAACGTCCACGAGATGAAGGCGCGGAAGCCGCCGTGCTCGTCCTGGAGCTCGCGGATCCGGCGCATGTGCTCGACCCGCTCCTCGAGCGTCTCGACGTGGCCGTACATCATCGTCGCGGTCGTCGAGATGCCGAGGCGGTGCGCGTCGCGCATGACGCCGAGCCACTCGGCCGACTTCGTCTTCTTGGGCGCGATCAGGTCGCGGACGCGGTCGACGAGGATCTCGGCGCCGCCGCCCGGGAGCGAGTCGAGCCCCGCGTCGCGCAGGCGGGTGAGCGTCTGCGGGATGGTGAGCTTCGAGCGGCGCGCGACGTGCTGCACCTCGGGCGGCGAGAGCGCGTGCAGGTGGATCGGGTAGCGCGCCTTGATGGAGCTGAAGAGATCCTCGTAGTAGTCGACCCCGAGGTCGGGGTGGTGGCCGCCCTGCATGAGGAGCGCGGTGCCACCGAGGGCGAGCGTCTCCTCGATCTTCTTGAAGATGACCGGCTTCGGGAGGAGGTAGCCCTCGCGCGTGTCGCCGGGACGCCGGTAGAAGGCGCAGAAGTCGCAGTCGGTGTGGCAGATGTTCGTGTAGTTGACGTTGCGGTCGATCACGAACGTGATCCGGTCGGGGTCGACCTGGCGGTTGCGGAGCTCGTCCGCCGCGCGCCCGACCGCGAGCAGGTCGCGGGAGCGCAGGAGGGTCGTCGCGTCGTCGTCGGTGATCCGCTCCCCCGAGAGCGCGCGGTCGAGGACTGCGGCGGTGGTGGTCGCGCGCTCGGCAACGCTCATGCGGTCACCGCCTCGGTCGCGACGAAGCGGAGCTCCGGGACGCGCTCGACCTCGCCCACGTCGCGCGCGAGCTCGAAGAACGTGAGCAGGCCGGCGCGCTCGCGCGGCCCGAACCGGTAGCGGAGCTTCTCGAAGTAGCGCGCGAGGAACCCGGCCGGATAGCCGTAGGCCGAGCTCGCCTCGCGGGCGAGGTCCTCGGGGTGCGCCCGGGCGTCCTCGTGGGCCGCGAGCAGCGCGTCCTCGAGGGCGGCGATCCCCTCGGGCACCGGGTCCGGGCAGGCGAAGACGGCGTACACCATCGGCAGGCCGGTCTGCTCCCGCCAGAGGCGCCCGAGGTCGTAGTGCGGCGTCGGGTCCTCGAACATCGACTGGAGCGCCGCGTCGCCGATGAGGAGGGTTGCGTCCGCCTCGGCGTCGAGCGTGACGTGCTCGGCCTCGGGGAGCAGTACGCGAACGAGCGCGACCGAGGTGGCGCTCTCGGGCGTGATCGCGACCGAGCGGATCGAGGAGAGCGGCGCGCGCGAGACGAGCTGGATCGAGTCGACCGCGCCCTCGCTGGAGACGCAGAGGCGGGGGAGGATCCGCAGCGTCGGCGCGTGGCGCGCGTACTCGATCGACGAGATCGGCGCGAGGTCCACAGCGCCGTCCAGGAGCGCCCGGTTGAGTGCCGTCGGGACGCCCGGCACCTCCTCGACGTCCGCGTCCAGGCGGAAGAAGAGCGGCGCCATGTTCACGTACGAGATGCGGCCGAGGCGAATCACGTGAGCCGCCCTTCGATTCGACGCGTGCCCGTGTAACTGCGGGTCCCGACCCGCCCCCTGCTCGGCTTCAGCCTACGCCCGAACTGCGCACGTGTCTGTGCCGGAATGTGCCGGATCTGCGTCAACTCTCCCACCGCCGCAGCTCGTTGTAGAGCGTGTCGCGCTGCACGGGCACGCGGCCCGCCTCGCTGACGTAGCGCACGAGCTCCTCGACCTTCTGCTCCGTCTCGGTCGTCGCGCCGGCCGCGTGGAAGATCGTCTCGCGCACGACCGTTCCCTGGACGTCGTTCGCGCCGAAGTGGAGCGCGACGGACGCGAGCGGCATGCCCATCATGATCCAGTAGGCCTTCACGTGCGGAATGTTGTCGAGCATCAGCCTCGACACCGCGATCACCTTGAGGTCGTCCGTCCCGGCCGACTGCTTCCACCCTCGCCGCTCGAAGACCGTGTTCTCCGGATGGAACGCGAGCGGGATGAACGCGAGGAAGCCGCCCGTCTCGTCCTGGAGCGCGCGGAGCCGGAGCAGGTGGTCGATCCGCTCCTCGTACGTCTCGACGTGCCCGTACAGCATCGTGCAATGCGTCGGGATCCCGAGCCCGTGCGCCGTCCGGTGCGTCTCGATCCAGATGTCCGGGTGCTCCTTGCCCGGCGCGATCAGCCGGCGCACGCGATCGGCGAACACCTCCGCCCCGCCGCCGGGCAGCGACCCGAGCCCGGCCGCCTGCAGCTCCCGCAGCACCGCCTCGTGCGAGAGGCCTGAGAGCGTCGTCATATGGTGGATCTCGCTCGCCGTGTAGCACTTGAGGTGCACGTCCGGCATTGCCCCGTGCAGCTTCGCGATCGTGTCGACGTAGAAGTCGAAGCCGACGTGCGGGTTCTCCCCGTTCACCATGTGGATCTCGGTGAACCCGGTCAGCTCGCGCTGCGCGAGCGCGTCCGCGACCAGCTCGTCGGGGGTGATGGTGTACGCGTGCTCCTGCTTCTGCGTCGCGGCGAACGCGCAGAACTTGCACTTCACGCGGCAGACGTTCGTCTGGTTCAAGTAGAGGTTCTGGACGAAGTAGACGTCGTCCGTGCCGCCCCGCCGCCGTCGCGCCGCGTCGGCCAGCTCGCCGAGCGCGAGAACGTCGTCGGACTCCATCAGCGTGAGCCCGTCGTCGAAGTCCAGCCGCTCGCCCGCCTCGACCTTGTCGCGGATCTCGTCCAGCGCCGACTGGCGGGCGACGGTACTCATGTCTCCCTGTCTACCACGACGTGGGTGAGCGGCTCGAGGGTATCGCGCTCCTCGCCATCCTCGAGCGCGGCCCGCGCGCGGCGCGCGTAGTCGAGCGCCAGCTCGCGCGACTCCTCGATCGCGCCGCTGGCGACGACGCGGTCGAGCGCGTCGGGAACGTCGCCGCCGCCGAGCGCTCGGGCGACGGCCGTGTCCTCGCGGGCGGCCAGGATGAGCGGCAGCGTCGGCGTCCCGTCACGCAGATCGACGCCCGGCGCCTTTCCGGTCGCGCCCGGCGTGCCCGTGCAGTCGAGGATGTCGTCGGCGATCTGGAACGCGATCCCGAGCGCCAGGCCGAACTCGCCCAGGCCACGCCGCCCGCCGCCCAGCAGGCACGCGGCCTCGAAGAGCTTCCCGGTCTTGAGCGAACAGCGGCGCAGGTAGTCCTCGACGGACGTGTCCGCCCGGAACGCCTGCCGCCGCTGGAGCGCCTCGCCTCGTGCGAGCGAGAGCGCCGCGCCCGCAAGGAGCGACACCGCGTCCGGATCCCCCGCCGCGGAAAGCTCGGCGAACGCCCGCGCGAACAGGTAGTCGCCGGCCGCGCGCGCGGCGTCCTCGCCGTGCGCCGACCAGACGGTCGCGTGCCCGCGCCGCAGCCGCGCACCGTCCAGCAGATCGTCGTGGACGAGCGTCGCCATGTGCACGAGCTCGACGGCGGCGCCGCCGGCTAGAGGGCGCTCGCCGCCCCGCAGATCCGCCGGCGTCGCGAGGAAGACGAGCACGGGCCGGAGGCGCTTGCCGCCGGCCGCCAGCGTCTCCGTCCCGATCCGGCCGACCAGCCCGGGATGCGACCCGACGGCCCGCTCGAGGCGCAGCTCGAGCACCTCGAGGTACGACTCGAGCCCCGGCGCGGCGCGGACGGTGGCGAGGGCGCTCACGCGCGCTCTCCCGTGTGCAGCGCGACGATCCCGCCCGCCAGCAGCCGGTAGCGCACGTCGCGGAAGCCGGTCTGCTCCATCGCGGCGGCGAGATCCGTGGGACCCGGGAAGCGGCGCACGCTAGCCGGAAGGTACGTGTACGCGGCGCCACCCGGGAGGATGCGGCCGAGGAGCGGGACGAGCCCGTCGAACCAGAGCCGGAAGAACGGCCGCAGGACACCGCGTGGGCGGGTGATCTCGAGACAGCCGAAACGTCCGCCCGGTCGCAGCACCCGCGCGAGCTCGCGCAGCCCGGCCTCGAGCTCCGGCACGTTGCGGATCCCGAACCCGACCGTGACGGCGTCGAACGAGCCGTCCTCGTACGGGAGCGCCGTGACGTCGCCCTGCACCCATTCGACGGCGTCCGATTTCCGTCTCGCGCGCTCGAGCATCCGCCCGGAGAAGTCGAGCCCGACCACGTCGCCGCCGGCCTCGAGCGCGGCGAGCGCGAGGTCGCCGGTCCCGCAGCAGGCGTCGAGCACGCGGTCGCCGTGCCGCACGGCCGCCTGCGCGGTCAGGCGCCGCCAGCGGCGGTCAAGCCCCACGGTCATGACGCGGTTCATCACGTCGTAGACCGGCGAGATCCGGTCGAACATCCGCTGCACCTCGGCGGGCGGCAGGGTTCCCGACTTCACGCTCATGGGTTCGTCATTCCCCCCACCGCCGGATCAGATCGTTCTCGAGGCCGAGCTGGTCGAGGCAGCGCGCGACGACGAAGTCGACGAGGTCGTCGATCGTCTTCGCGCCGTGGTAGAAGCCGGGGGCCAAGGGGAGGATCGTCGCGCCTGCGCGCCGCAGCCGCAGCATCCCGTCGAGGTGAATCTCCGAAAGCGGCGTCTCGCGCGGCATCAGCACGAGCTTGCGCTCCTCCTTCAGCGCGACCGAGGCGGCGCGGTGGATGAGGTTCGCCATCGCCCCGGCCGCGATCGTCCCGATCGTCGCCATCGAGCACGGGCAGACGACGTAGGCGTCCACCCTGGCCGAGCCGCTGGCGTACGGGCTCGAGTAGTCGGAGATGCCGTAGACCGTCACGCCGTCGAGCCCCGCGACGAGCCCGTCACGAACCTCGTCGGCGGGGAGCGACGGATCGCCGTGCAGCTCGGTCGCGAGCACCTCGTAGCCGGCCGCGGAGATCGCCACTCCGACCTCGTTGCCGCCCTCGGCCAGGGCGCGAAGCAGGCGCGCGGCATACGGGGCGCCCGACGCGCCCGTGATGCCGAGGAAGACACGCATGCGGGGGCGGGTGCTACCCGCCGCCCTTGGACGCGTTCAGGAACGTCGCGAGTGCGGACAGTTGCTCGTCGGAGAGCAGCGGGAAGGGCGGCATCTGCGTTCCCGGCTTGATCTCCTGCGGGTTGTGAGATCCACCGCATCCAGTACTCGTTGCTGCGACCCGCGTTTCCGATGTCCGTCAGGTCGGGCGCGCCGAGGTTGGAGGCGCCCTCACCGGCGTAGGTGTGGCAGTTCATGCAGCCGACCTGGGAGAAGAGGTCGGCGCCCTCCGATGATCTCCGGGTCGTCCGGCAGGTTGTTGGCCTCGACGAGCGTCGCGCCGGCCGTGGCGCTCGGCTCCTCGGCCGTGGCGCCCTTGTAGGTGAGGATCCCCATCGAGGCGATCACCAGCAGCGCCGCGACGATCGCGACCGGCCGGTGCAGGAGCCGCCGGTCGACGCGCCGGTCGATGAACGGCAGCGCGAGCAGGAGGATGATCAGGACGGTCGGGATCCCGACCGTGCCGAGGATCACGGACTCCGGCCACTGGAAGATCCGCAGGAGGTAGAAGAGGAAGTAGAAGTACCAGTCCGGCCGCGGGACGAACGACGTCGTCCCCGGGTCGGCCTCCTCCGCGTAGCGCGGCCCGAGCCAGCCGGCGTCGCCCGCCGCCTCGCTCGACGTGTAGTACCAGACGGCCGCGAGCCCCGCGATCACGCAGACCACGACGAAGCTCATGACCGTGTCGTGGAACATCGCGTACGGGAAGAAGGGCTTCCCGCGCTTCTTGACGTCCTCCTTGTAGCGCTCGAAGTTCTCGCGCTGCTCCTTGTTCGCCACTAGCTCACCCGCTCACGGTCGTCGCCGCCGTTCCCGTTGCCGCGCGGCCTCGGTTCGACGAGCCCGGCGCGTGCCGGCCGCCCGCCGTTCCCGGTCGGCTCGTAGCCGCCGGCGTTCTCCGACCACGGCGGCGCGGTCACGCCGAGGCGGACGACGAGGTACAGGTGCAGCGTGATCAAGCCGATCAGCGCGCCCGGGATCAGGAGCATGTGCAGTGAGTAGAAGCGCGCAAGCGTGTCCACTCCGATCTCGGTGCCGCTCCGGAGGAAGTCGGCGATGAACGGGCCGGCGATCGGCGCGTTCGCGTTGATGTTGATCCCGACGACCGTCGCCCAGTACGCCGTCTGGTCCCACGGAAGCAGGTAGCCCGTGAAGCCCTCGAGCATCGCGAGCAGGAGGATGAAGACGCCGACCAGCCAGTTGAGCTCGCGCGGGTACTTGTACGACCCGAAGAGGAACACGCGGCCCATGTGGAGGAAGAGCAGGATGATGAAGACGCTCGCGCCCCAGCGGTGCATCCCGCGAACCAGCCAGCCGAGCGTCAGGTCGTTCGTGATCCGCTCGATCGACGCGTAGGCGTTCTCCGGATCCGGCTTGTAGTACATGGCCAGGATCACGCCGGTGACGAGCTGGACGATGAAGGCGGTCAGCGTCGCCGAGCCGAGCGTGTGGAACCAGTTCGTCTCCGCGGGGACCTTCCGGAAGAGGAAGTACTTGATCCCGCCGACGATCCCCGAGCGCTCCTCGAGCCAGTCGACCGGGATCATCACCACGTGCTCGACCTGCTGTCTGCGCTTGGTCTTCGGCATCCCGGCTCCCTACGGCACGTACGGGTAGAAGTAGGCCTCGAGGCCGTCGACGTGCTGGCCCGGGTCGACGATCTTGTACGACTTCAGGACCGCGTCGGCGCCCGTCCCTCGACCTCGGCGACCGAAAACGGCGTCCCCAGCACGAGGCTGCCGTCGACGATCGAGTACTCGTAGCGGTCGAGCGCGCGGACGGGCGGGCCGGCCATGCGATTGCCCTCGATGTCGTACGCGCCGCCGTGGCAGGGGCAGCCGAACCCGTTCGGCGCCGTGTTCAGGAGCTCGACGCGGCCGCTGTCCGTCTCGATCTCCTTCGGCTCCTCGGTCAGCCCCTGCGGCTGCACCGGGCAGCCGAGGTGGACGCAGCGGTTCGAGATCAGCGTGAAGCTCGGCTGGCCGTCCTTCGTCTCGCCGTTGTTGCGGACGAACACGGTCCGGCGGGACACGTCTTCGGGCTCGTCCTTCACCGACCTGAACTTCGTGATCACCCACTGGTCGGGCGGGAAGTTGTCGAGCGGGCCGAGGTCGACCGGGTCGTACTCCTGGCCCGTGAAGGACGGGAGCACCATGAAGCCGAGCGCCGGCAGCGTGACGACGACGCCGATCGCGGCGCCGATCCCGAGCGTCGCGCCCTCGAGGAACACGTTGCGCGGGTAGCGCGGCGCGCCCTCCTCGTCGACGACCTCGACGTCGTCGGCCGTGCGCGAGGGCGGCGGCCCTGCGGGCAGGCCGCGCAGCTCGCGGGTCGCGTCGCGCATCCAGAGGAAGCCGGCGATCACGGCGATGGCGCCGCCGATCGCGGCGATCGTCCACGAGACGATCAGCCCGAGGAGGAGGAGCGCGATCCCGAGCGCGAAGACGAACGGCCCGATCGTGGAGGCGGGGACGTGCGGGGCGTCGTCCTCGTGGCCTTCCGGCCGCTCCGGCTCGTCGGCCATCATCCCCCTTCCCGCTGTTCAGGCCTAGTCACGAGCACGGCGGATTCTCCCCGGGGCCGCGGATGGTGTCAAAGACGTAGCTTTCGGCGCATACGGCCTTGCGGGCGGCCGTTTTCGGCCGCGTCGCCGCCGAGCCCGTACTCGGCCCAGCGGCGGTCGACGAGCTCGCGCACGTCGTCGGTCATCTCGATCCGCTCGGGCCAGGGCCGGCCGCCCTCCGCCTCGAGCTTGTGCGTCGCGTCGATGCCGATCTTCCCGCCGTAGCAGAAGGCCGCGGCGGCGTGGTCGAGCTGGTCGAGCGGGCCTTCGCCAATGCACGACGTCCCGCTTCGGGTCGACGTTCGCGCCGACGGTGAAGAACACCTCGTCGTAGTCGTGCACGTCGACCCACTCGTCCACGACCACGACCGCCTTCGAGAGCGAGAGCATCCCGAGGCCCCAGATCGCGTTCATCACCTTGCGCGCGTGGCCGGGGAAGGCCTTCCGGATCGAGACGATCACGCAGTTGTGGAACGCGCCCGAGACCGGCAGGTCGTAGTCGACGATCTCCGGGACGGTCATGCGCACGGCCGGCAGGAAGATCCGCTCGGTCGCCTTGCCGAGCCACGCGTCCTCCTGCGGCGGGACGCCGACGACGATCGACGGGTAGATCGCGTCTCGCCGCATCGTCATCGCGGTCAGGTGGAAGACCGGGAACGGCTCCGCCGGCGAGTAGTAGCCGGTGTGGTCGCCGAACGGTCCCTCGGTGCCGAGCTCGCCCTTCTCGATGTAGCCCTCGAGCACGATCTCGGCGTTCGCCGGCACCTCGAGGTCGACCGTCTTCGCCTTCACGAGCTCGACCGGCTCGCCGCGGAAGAACCCCGCGAGCATCAGCTCGTCGATGTGCTTCGGGAGCGGGGCGCTCGCCGAGTAGGTCGTGACCGGGTCGCACCCGAGCGCGACGGCGACGTCGAGCCGGTCGCCCATCCCGCGCCAGTCGGCCGCGCCGTCCTTGTGGAGCTGCCAGTGCATGAAGGTCGTGCGCGCGTCGATCTTCTGCATCCGGTACATGCCGACGTTGCGCTGGCCGGTGCGCGGATCGCGCGTGATCACGGCCGGGAGCGTCACGAACGGCGCCGGGTCGCCCGGCCAGCAGTGCTGGATCGGCAGGAGGTCGAGGTTCGGCTCGAGCACGACCTCCTGGCAGGCGCCGCGGCCGACGGTCTTCGGCATCGAGTCCGCCAGCTGCTTCAGCTTCCCGAGGCCCTTGACCTTGTCGATGAGGCCCTGGGGCGGCTGGAGCTCGAGGACGTCGGCGACGCGCCGCCCGAGATCGTCGAGCGAGTCGACGCCGAACGCGAGCGCCATCCGCCGTTCCGTCCCGAACTGGTTCACGAGCAGGGGGTGCTCCGAGCCCTTCGGGTTCGTGAAGAGGAGCGCCGGGCCGTCGGACTTGACCGTCCGGTCGACGATCTCGGTGACCTCGAGGTACGGGTCGACCTCGGCGTCGATTTCGACGAGCTCGCCCTCCCGCCGCAGCAGGTCGAGCCAGGAGCGGAGGTCGGATGGGGGCACCGGAATCGAGTCTATCCGGCTGCCTGAGGGCGGCCGAAGCGCCTAGTACGCGCGCTCAGCGGCCTTGCGGTCGTGCCGGCGGTGCGAGAGGTAGCGCCCCAGCTGGCCGAGCAGGATCACGCCGAGGAAGACGAGACCGACGATCAGCATCCCGACGATGATGTGGAGCCCTTCCTCCGCCACGTCGGCATTCTGCTCCGGCGCCTCCGCCTGAGCGACGAGATCGAGGACGGCGAGGAGCATGCTCATCGCGGCGGGATTCTAGTGGTGTCGGCTGCCGCCCGCTCGGCGTGACGGACGAGCGCGTCCTCGACCGCGTCCGGACCGGCGGCCGTCACGGCCAGGTCGGCGAGCGCGCCCGGCTCGCCCCGGTCGCGGAGCTCGGCGCGGGCGGCAGCGAGCGCCGGGTCGTCGCGGCCGAGGCAGGCGAGGGTCGCCGCCCAGACGACGCCGTCCGGCACCGGCCGTCCCGGCTCGGTCTCCGCGCGGAGCTGCGCGCAGACTGAGAGGAGCGCGGCGAGGTCGGCGACCACGCGCACGTCCCCGGCCTCCGCGACGCGGACGAGGCCGTGGGCGTAGAGATAGTCCCCGAGCAGGATCCGCGTGTCGCGGTCCTCGGCTGCGAAGAGCCGCGGCCGGCCGTAGTGCATGAGGTAGCCCTCGTAGATCGTCTCGAGTCCGAGCGCCAGCGGGGCGGGCGCGAGCGGCGAGAACACGGCGATCTCCTCGCGCTCGTCCTCCGGGCGGAGCGCCGCCGCCCAGAGGCCGCTCTCCTCGGCCGCCTCGGCCGCGATCGTCTCCCAGACCGCCGCGCCGACGGTCACGAGAGCCAGGCCGCGGCCTCTTCGGCCCAGTAGGTGACGATCACGTCGGCGCCGGCGCGCTTGATCGCCGTGAGGGACTCGAGGGCGGCCTGCCGCTCGTCGAGCCAGCCCTGCGCGGCGGCCGCCTTCACCATCGCGTACTCGCCGCTCACGTTGTAGGCGAAGAGCGGCGCATCGAAGCGCTCGCGCACCGCCCGGATCACGTCGAGGTACGGGAGCGCCGGCTTGACCATGATCGCGTCGGCGCCCTCGTCGAGGTCGAGCGCGCACTCGCGGATCGCCTCGCGGACGTTGGGCGGGTCGAGCTGGTAGCTCCGCCGGTCGCCGAAGGCGGGCGCGGAATCGGCCACCTCGCGGAACGGCCCGTAGAACGCGGAGGCGTACTTCGCCGAGTACGCGACGATCGGCGTCCGCTCGAACTCCGTCCCCGTCGAGCGCCGCCCGGATCGCGCCGACCCGGCCGTCGAGCATGTCGCTCGGGCAGACCGCGTCCGCGCCGGCCTCGGCGTGCGAGACCGCCGTCCGCGCGAGCAGGTCGAGCGAGGCGTCGTTCACGATCTCGCCGTCCTCGACGAGCCCGCAGTGGCCGTGGTCGGTGTACTCGCAGAGGCAGACGTCCGTGAGCAGCACGAGGTCTGGGACGCGGGCGCGAACCGCCCGCAATGCCTGCTGGACGATCCCGTCGTCGTCGTAGGCGCCCGAGCCGACGTCGTCCTTCTCCTCCGGGATCCCGAAGAGGAGGACGGCGCGGATGCCGAGGCCGTGGAGGCGCTCCGCCTCGGCGGCGAGCTCGTCCACCGAGCGCCGCGCGATCCCGGCCAGGCCGGGCAGCGGCTCGACCACGCCCTCGCCCGGGCAGGCGAACAGCGGGAACACGAGGTCGTCGAGCGAGACGGCGTTCTCGCGGACGAGCGCCCGCAGCGCGCCGGTCCGCCGGAAGCGCCGCAGGCGCGTGACGGGGAAGGTGGCCACGCGGAAAGGGTACGCCAGCCGAGCGCCCGAGCGGCGTCCGGCGGCCGTGGCACGGTTGGACGGGCCGAATCGACCCAGCGAACGGCCCGGCGGAACCGTGGACTCGCGCCCGTTCGACCACGAGCACGACGGCACCCGCTCGAGCGGGCGCGCGAGCGACCGGCCCCTACACGTGGGACTGGCCCGCGACCGAAGGGGCGCTCGCGCTCGACTGGGAGGAGCCGCCTCCGCCCGAACCGAGCGCGGGTCGCCATTTGATGCCCGTTCCGGGCTCGGGTACCGTGCCGCGAATGGCTAGCTCCCCAGCAGGGGGACTCGCCGCCAGGGCAGCGCTGCGGGAACGCGAGCGAACCAAGGTCCGCCGCACCCGCCAGCTGGCCGCCCTCGTGGCGCTTGCAGCGGTCGCGCTGATCGTGCTCCTCCTCACCGCGTTCAGCCCCGGCGGGGCTGATCCGATCGGCGAAGCCGGCCCCGCGCCGGCGCAGCGGCTCCTGCCCTCGGGCCCGCCGCAGCCGCTCGTGATCGCAGCCCAGGACACGCTCCAGATCAAGCTGCCGATCAACCAGGGGCGCGTGACCGCGATCGGCTACCACGCCTCCGGGCCGACGCCCTTGCCGCTCGAGCCGGTCGGCTCGCAGGCGAACGCGGGACTCTTCGGCCGGCTCTGGCAGCGGATCGTCGGCGACGACGGCTCGGGCGTCCGCTACTACCAGCTCGAGGGCGGCGTCGGCTCGCGGACGGGCGGGCTCGACGTGGGCGCGCCGGTCGGCACGGACGTCTACGCGCCGGTCGACGGGACGCTGATCGCGATCTCCGACCAGATCGTCGACGGCAAGCCGTACGGCAAGCGGCTCGAGATCCAGCCGGCGGGGAACCCCGGGCTCGTGGTCGTCCTGACGAACCTCGACGCCGACCCGGTGCTCCGCGTCGGCTCGCCGCTTGTCGCCTCGGCGACGAAGCTCGGCCGCGTCGTCGACCTCTCGCCGGTCGAGCGGGCCGGCCTCGCCCGCTACACGCAGGACGAGGGACAGCACGTCCACATGGAAGTGCATCCCGCTGCATCGCTCGCCGCCCCGTAGGCTCACGAGGTGATCGGGGGACTGCTCTTCGACTTCGACGGCCTGCTCGTGGACACGGAAGGGGCGCGCTTCGACGCATGGAAGGCCGTGTACGCCGAGCACGGGCACGAGTTCGAGCTCGACCGCTGGACGCAGAACGTCGGCACGCTCGGCGACCCGTTCGACCCGGCCGTGCGGCTCGCCGAGCTGACCGGGCTGCCGCTCGATCGCGACGAGGTGCACGACCGGCGCCGCGCGCGCGAGCTCGAGCTCGTCGACGCCGAGGAGCTCCGCGACGGCGTCGCCGCCCTGCTCGACGAGGCCGAGCGCCGGGGGATCGCGGTCGCGATCGTGTCGAGCGCGAGCGAGCGGTGGGTGCGGAGCCACCTCGGGCGGCTCGGGCTGGAACAGGTCTGGCGGACGATCGTCTGCGCGAACGGCGACCTGGATCGCGCGAAGCCGGCGCCGCAGCTCTACCTCGAAGCGCTCGAGGCCATCGGCCTGCGCGCCGACGAGGCGATCGCTTTCGAGGACTCGCTGCACGGAGTCCGCGCGGCGAAGGCCGCGGGGATCTTCACCGTCGCCGTCCCGAACGTCGTCACCGCGGGCCTCGCGCTCGACGAGGCCGACCTGGTCGTCGACTCGCTCGCCGACGTCACGCTCGACGACCTGCTTCTCCGGGCGGAGGCCGCGTGAACATCCTCTTCCTCGGCGACGTCTTCGGGCCGGCCGGACGCCGCGGCGTGCAGGAGCGCCTGCCCTCGCTCCGCGAGGAGCTCGCGATCGACTTCTGCATCGTGAACGGCGAGAACGCGGCCGACGGCGTCGGCCTGACGACGAAGCTCGCCGAGAAGCTCCTCGCCGCCGGGGCCGACGTCCTCACGACCGGGAACCACGTCTGGCGCCAGCGCGACCTGCTCCCGTTCCTCGACGCGAGCGACCGGATCGTGCGACCGGCGAACGTCGGCGGCCTCGGCGCGCCCGGGCGCGCGATCGCCGTCCAGCCGGCGGCGGACGGGACGCCGGTCGCGGTCGTGAACCTCCAGGGCTCGCTCTTCCTCGACGTCGCCGTCCACCCGTTCCAGATCGTCGACGGGCTCGTGGCCGAGGCGCGCGGGCAGGCGCCCGTCGTCGTGGTCGACTTCCACGCCGAGGCGACGAGCGAGAAGGTCGCGCTGGCGCGCATGCTCGACGGGCAGGTGACCGCCGTGATCGGGACGCACACGCACGTGCAGACGAGCGACGCCCGCGTCCAGCCTGGCGGGACGGCGGCGATCACCGACGCGGGCATGTCCGGTCCGCACGATTCCGTGATCGGCGTCCGCGCCGACCTGGCGATCGAGCGGATGCGGAGCGGCCGCCCCGTCCGGTTCCAGCCCGCGGAAGACGGCGTGCGCCTCGAGGGCGTCGTGCTCGAGTGCGACGCCGAGGGGCGCGCTACGGACTGCCGCGCGCTTCGCGTGTCCGTCCCGTAAGGGGCAGGAGCACGAGGAAGAGCGCGACCAGCAAGAGGTCGCGGACGAGCACGAACCAGACCGGCGGGCCGACCGCGACGACGTCCCAGTAGCGGCTCGGGAACCAGAGCTGCGTGAAGACGAGCGCGAGCGCGAGCAGGAGCGCCGGCCCGACCCCGGCCCGCCCGCGCACGAGCGGGACGAGCGGAATCAGCCAGATCAGGAACTGCGGCGAGAGCACCTTCCCGAAGGCGACGAAGGCGACGACCACCGCGGCCGACGCGGCGAGCAGCCGCTCCGGGCTGCGGCTCGAGCGGGCGAAGAGGAACCAGACGAGCCCGATCGCGGCGACGAGCAGCACCGTCTCGGCGCTCGCGAGGTCGTCGGGCAGCTCGCCGGCGAGGTTCTGCGAGCCGTGGCTCGACACGACGGTCGCGTCGTAGAGCCCGGTGCGGTCGGCCGCCAGGAGGAGCGCCGAGCCGAGGCTCTCGATCTGGAGCGGCCGGCCCGTCTGGCGCGTCACGCTGTCGACGACCCCGTCCGGCGCGAGCAGGAGGAACGGGCCCACGATCGCGACGAGCACGGCGCCGAAGATCCCGAGCGAGACGAGCGCCTCGCGCCGACCGCGGTGCCGCCAGACGTAGAGCACGGCGAGCGGCAGGAGCACGAGCGCGTAGAGCTTTGCGGCCACGGCGGCGCCGAGCACGCCGAGCCCCAGGCGCGGCCGTCCAGCGACGAGCGCCGCGAGCGCGCCGGTGACGAGCGCGGCCGGCCAGAGGTCGAAGCGGGTCAGGATCACCTGCCCGAGCAGGAGCGGCGCCAACGCCGTGAGCGCGACCCCGGCTCCGAGCTCGACGGGCGTCGCGCCCGCCCGGGCCAGCGCGACGGCGACGAGCGCGACGAGCGCGCAGCCGCAGAGGAGCATGAGGGTCTGGAAGATCGCCTCGTAGTCGTCCGCGGGGCCCAATGCCGGGAGGAGGAACACGGGCAGCGCGGCCGGCGGGTACTCGAGGTCGAAGTCCCGGTAGGGCACCTCGCCGTCGGCCATCCGCTCGCCGTACTCCTGGTAGACGCCGACGTCCGTGATCACGACGTCGTCGTAGTGCGCGCCGTGGAGGATCGCCCACGCGCCGACGAAGAGCGCGACCCCGACCGCCGCGACGAGCGCGACGGTGGGCCGGTCAACCTGCAGGGACGAGCTCTCGGACCTCGCGACCATCGGGCGGAGGCTGGGCCGGGGGCGGCACCCGGCGGACGGCGGGCGCGAGAAAAGCCAGCGCCGCGAAGGGGAAGAACCACGGGATGTAGAGGTAGAACCAGTGCGTCAGCACGAGCTCGAAGCCGATCAGGAGCGCGCCGGAGAACGCCGCGACGGTGAGCGGGCTCTTGCGCCGCGGCACGAAGTAGAGCGCCAGGGCGCCGACGAGCAAGACGATCTTGAGCACGCCCTGGAGCCACGCGAGGTCGGGGTAGCCGTAGCGATCCCAGTCCCAGATCGAGAACGGCGACGAGCGTGAGAGCTGCCACCCGAAGGTGCGATCCCAGAAGACGCGCGCCGCGTGGAGCGGGTCGGGCTCGAGCAGGAGGATCCAGAGCGAGAGCGCGGTGCCGACGAGCAGGCCCAGCGCCGAAGACGGCGAGGCGGCGCGGCACGCCGCGGCCGGTCGCCTCGGGGTACGAGGCCCAGAGCGGCCAGAGGAGGAAGGAGGCGAACTTCGCCCAGGCGGCGAGGGCGACGAACGCCGCCGCGCCCGAACGGCGAGGAGAGCAGCCAGAAGCCCCAGATCAGGATCACGGGCATGATCGCGTCGTTCGAGTTCGAGTTCGACATGTACTGGGTGAACGGATACGCGGCCCAGGCGAAGGCGAGCGTCACGCCGAGCCGGTTCCCCCCGAAGCGGCGGCCGACGAGGAGCAGCCCGCCGATCGCGAGCAGATCGAAGAGGATCGACGTGAAGTGCGCGGCCGGGAGCGAGTCCCAGTGGCCGGTCCAGCCGAAGAGGAGCCAGCCGGGGATGTAGCCCATGTACGTGACCGGCCCGTATGTGTCCCCGCGCTCGTTGGCAGACTCGCAGCGGCCGTTCGTCTGGATCCGCTCACGGACGTAGCCCTCCGAGTCGGCCGGGCCGCACTCCTTGCCGTCGTCGGTCGGCATGTGGCCGTAGGGCATCTCGCCCTGGCCGGCGATCCGCTGCGCGCCGATCACGCTCGCGTAGCCGACGTCGATCACGTTCGACGCCTGGATGTTCAGCCCGATCCGGAACCCGGCCAGGAAGACGGTCGCCGCGAGCAGCACCCACACGGGCCAGAGCGGGGGCGACGAGGGGCTGCCGCGGCCGCGCACGCCGATCCAGACGAGCCGGCCGAGCAGGTAGAGGAACGGCGGGTAGACGAGCACCATCGCCGTGAACACGTCGCCCTGGTTGAACTCGCGCAGCGAGAGCGAGAACGAGAGCAGGACGAGGAGGTCGAGGTTCCGGATCGAGAGCGGCCGGCGGAAGTTGGCGAGGCCGATGAGGAACGCAGCGCAGAAGCCGAGCCAGACGAACGGGTTGTTGATCTTCTTGCCGAACGCGCCGTCGTAGCCGCGCGCCATCTTCCACGCCACCTGCGGGCCCGTCCACGCCTCGGTGACCGTGGCGGTCGCGTCGTCGACCTTCGCCTCGACGATCTGCCCCGCGGGCGCGGGCGCCCAGACCTTCACGTCCCAGGTGCGCGTGTCCTCGTCGAACGTCGCGTCCTTCGTCAGCTTCTGGCCCTCGTAGCGGTCGACCCAGTCCGCGATCTTCGGATCGGCAAGCGCGAGCGCGAGCACCTGCGGCTCGCGCATCCGCGACGGCGGCGTGTCCTCCTGCGGGACGAACGGCGCGCCGATCACGTTGCCGTCGGCGTCGTAGACCGGCGAGGTCGGCGTCTGCGCGGCGGCGGGGCTCGCGACCGCGAGCCCGAGGAGCACGGCGGCCGCGAGCGGGAGCAGCGCCCTCAACGGCGTCGGAAGCTCCAGAGCTTGTTCGCCGCGAAGTTCCACGGAGTGACGAGGACGATCGCCGCCGCCTGCGCCGGAATCTTGCCCACCCCGAGCGCGACGAGGATCTGGAGGAAACAGCAGGTTGGCGCCGAGCGCGATCGTCGAGACGACCAGGAACCGCAGGCCCTGGTGGACGAGCTGCCCGCGCTGGTGGCGGAACGTCCAGAGGCGGTTCCACAGGTAGTTGTTCGTCACCGCGACGAGGAACGAGCACACGGCGGCGAGCAGGTAGTGGACGCCGAAATGGACGAGCGTCGCGTAAGACGGCGAGGTTGACGACGTAGCCGGAGAGGCCGACGGTGACGAACTTCGCGAGCTGCACCCAGTTCGCCGTCCGGCGCAGCGCCAGGTGCAGACGCCCACGGTCGGGCACGCCCGATGCGCCGGCGTCCAGGCGGGTCGGCATGACGGGAAGGGTAGACGCGCGCCAGGCCCGTCCCTACCGGGACCGGAAGCCCTCGGCGCCCAGGAGCGGGACGAAGCGGCACGGAACCGAGCGGAGAACGGCCGGTCCCTCGGGGCTGCGAACGGCGACGAGCAGCCGCTGGCCGTCGGCGTCCCCGACCGGGACGACGAGCCGCCCGCCCGGGACGAGCTGGCCGTAGAGCGCTTCCGGCAGGCCGGGCGCCGCGGCGGCGACGGTGATCGCGTCGTACGGCGCCTCCTCGGCGAGGCCGACCGACCCGTCGCCGACGTGGACGCGCACGTTCGGGTAGCCGGCCGCCTCGAGCGCCGCCCGCGCACGGTCCGCAAGCGCGGGGATCCGCTCGATCGTGTCGACCTCCGCGCCGAGCTCGGCGAAGACCGCGGCCGAATAGCCGGAGCCCGAGCCGACGTCGAGCACGCGGTCGCCCGGGCGCACGTCGGCGTTCTGGGCGATCAGCCCGACCATGTACGGCTGGGAGATCGTCTGGCCGTAGCCGATCCCGAGCGGGGCATCGTCGTAGGCGTTTCGGCGCTCGGACTCGTCCACGAAGAGCTCGCGCGGCACGCGGCCCATCGCATCCGAGCACCCGCGCGTCCGTGATCCCGCGGCGCCGAAGCTGGCGCTCGACCATCCGCGCCCGCGCGGTCGCCGGGTCAGGCCGAGACGGAAACACGGGCCGGCCGCATCGAGGCGGGCGGGTCGACGCCGAGCTCGGCGAGCACGAGCGGCGCGAGCTCCGTCAGCGACGGGTCGTCGGGCATCGAGGCGCGCGCGAGCCCGGCGGTCAGCACCGGCACGCGGGAGTCGCCGGCGAGGAGCGAGCCGTGGCTGCCGCCGCCCGCGTGGCTCCGGCCGCCCAGGTCGGCGAGCTCCCAGCCCTCGCGGACGGACACGAGCACCTCGCCCGCGTTCGGGCAGGCGAGCGCGTGCCACGCGCGGGAGAGGCCGTCGGGGTAGCGCTCCTCGTCCAGCACGTCGGGGTCGCCGTTCGTCTGCCAGCCGTCGCCCTCCGGCCGGAAGCGAAGCTCCTCGCGCTCGCGCCGCGCGACCGCCTCGTCGCCCTCGCGGAAGAGCACGACGTCCGCGGGCTCCCAGCTCGTCCAGCCGCTCGGCAAGCCCGCGCACGTCGAGCGGGCAGCCGGGCAGCCGGTAGACCATCCCGGAGCGGTTCGACCCTGTGACGACCGCCTGCGGCGCGCGACGGGTCGCCGCGCCGCGCGCGCCAGCAGCTCGAGGTCGGCGAACGGCTCCTGCAGCCGCGCGACCTGCTCGACGTGCGTCTGGCCGTGGTCGGAGCAGAGGACGATGCCGTAGCGGTCGAGCAGCTCGTCCGGCCCGCCCGCGGCATCCTGGAGCTGGCCGACCGCGGCGTCGGCCCGCGCGAGCGCGTCGACCGGCGAAGTCGGGCCGACCAGGTGGGACGCGTAGTCGAAGTCCGGGAGGTAGAAGACGAGGAAGTCGAAGCCGTCCCGCGTGACGAGCCAGCGGCCGATCGCGCCGGCGTAGGCGTCGTTCGAGCCCTCGTGCCGCGAGCGCACCGCGAGCCCGGCTCCGGTGTCGTCCGACTCGAAGAGGTTGAAGAAGAAGAACCGCTGCGGGCCGTAGACCGCCTCGTACCAGCGGTTGCGCGCCGCGAGCGCGGGCAGCCGGATCGGGTGGCGCGTCCGCCCGCGGTAGGACGTGAAGTTGATCGCGGCCGGGACGAGCCCCGCGTCCTCGACCGCCTCGAAGACGGTCGTCGCGCCGCGGCTCACGTGCTCGTGGCTCATCGTGAAGATCGCGTCGCGGAACGCCTGGCGCGCGCCGACCGCGCGCATGGCCGGGAAGGACGAGCCGTACTCGACGATCCGCCCCTCGCCGCGGTGGTACCAGGCGAGGTGCGGCACGCCGTGGACGTCCGGGTGCGCGCCGGTCGCGATCGTCGTCAGGCAGACGGGCGTGACCGACGGGAAGGTCGTGACGCCCGTGCCGAGCGTCCCGCGCGCGACGAGCTCGGCGATCGCGGGCACGCGGCTGCTCGTCGAGGGCGCGGTCGAGCAGCGCGGGCGTCAGCCCGTCGATCACGACGAGGATCACCTGCTTGCCCGCGGCGGGCACGGGCTCTAGTCCTTCGCCAGGACCCGGAGCCCGGCGTAGCGGCCGGAGGCGCGGCGGCGCAGGCGGTCGCCGAGGATCGGCGCGAGCACCGCCTCGAGGTACCCGACGACGGGGATGAACGCGAGCGCGGCGACGGCGAGCGACGCGGCCGGGACGGCGGCCCGCGCGAGCTTGCGGAACGAGAAGACGCCGATCGCGACCCCGACGAGCGTCGCGAAGACGGCCCAGACGAGCCAGAGCGCCGCGATCACGCCCGTCACGACGGCGACGAAGGTGACGACCGCGACCGCGAACGGCCGGCCCTCCTCCCGCGGCAGCCCGGGGATCCCGGCAGCGATGCCGAGGCCGAGCGCGAGGCCGAGCAGGTACCAGTCGAGGAACCCGTCCATCCGGCCCAGTCTAGCCCCGCTCTTTAGGATCGCCGCGTGAGCCTCGGGACCATCCTCGCGCTCGTCCTCGTCCTGTTCCTCCTCGCGCCCGTGCTGCAGCGCATGGCCACGGGACGGGCCCGCGTCCGCGCGATCGAGGCGCTCGAGAAGGCGCGCGGCACGCGCGTGATCGCGCTCATCCACCGCCAGGAGACGGTCGGGTTCCTCGGCGTCCCGCTCTTCCGCTTCATCGACATCGAGGACTCGGAGGAGGTGCTGCGCGCGATCCGGCTGACGCCGGACGACCGGCCGATCGACGTCGTCCTCCACACGCCCGGCGGCCTCGTGCTCGCGTCGGAGCAGATCGCCTACGCGCTCCGCGACCACCCCGGCCGCGTGACCGTCCTCGTCCCCCACTACGCGATGTCGGGCGGGACGCTGATCGCGCTCGCGGCGGACGAGATCCGCCTCGACCCCGCCGCGGTGCTCGGCCCGGTCGACCCGCAGCTCGGCGACCTGCCGGCCGCGTCGATCCTCCGCGTCGCGGCGAAGAAGCCGCGTCGAGCGCCTCGACGACCGGACGCTGATCCTGGCCGACGTGGCCGAGAAGGCCGTCCGGCACATGAAGGAGGTCGTGCGCTCGCTCGTCGCGACGCGGCTCGACGACAAGGCGGCGGAGACGCTCGCGGAGGAGCTGGCCGGCGGCCACTACACGCACGACGACCCGATCACGCTCGACGAGGCCCGGCGCATGAAGCTCCCGGTCGAGGAGGGCGTGCCCGAGGAGACGTACGAGCTGATGGCGCTCTTCCCGCAGGGCGGTCGGCGCCGGCCGAGCGTGCAGTACGTGCCGCTCCCCGCGCCGCCGATGCGCAGGGGCGGCGGCCCCGGCACGCCGCCCTGAGCCGTTTCGCGGCGCGGCCGAGCGGGAACCACCCCTTCCGGCCCGGCGTTCGAAGGAGGCTCAGCTGCCCGGCACCGACACCGACGCATCGCCCATGCTCCTCTTCTTCACGGCGCAGACGTCCGGTCCCGCCCGGCGGATGGAGAGCCTGCTCGCCCATCTCGCCCGCAAGGAGCGGGCGCGCCTCCGCGTCGCGCGGATCGACGTGGCGGAGAGCCCCGAGCTCGCCGAGAAGCTCGGCGTCGAGGACGTTCCCACGCTCGTCCTGATCAAGGACCGGCGCCCGGTCGACCGGCTCGAGGGCCGCGTCAGCGCGCCGCAGATCGAGCGGATGCTCGAGCCGCACCTCGACCGAGACCGCCGCGGCCGCCTGAGCGCCAATCCGGCGCGCCCTCCGCCTCGTAGGGGTCCGCGAATGGGCACCACGGCCGGCTGCGGCCTGGCCGGATCCGGCCACCCCTAGGAGAGGAGGAGGGAATGGTTCGCAGACGCAGGCTCTACGCCATCGGCGTCGCGGCGGCAGTGGCGCTCGGCGCCGTGTCGTTCGCGATCGCCGGCGGGGGCGACGGACCCCCGAACGTCCCGCAGAAGATGCGGTTCCATGCCGAGCTGAGCGGGCTCCAGGAGGTTCCGGCGATCTCGTCGACCGGCTTCGGCACGTTCGACGCGTGGCTCGTGGACGACGACACGCTCCACTTCGTCTTCAAGTACGACGGGCTCGAGGGCGGGAACTCGCTCTTCGCGCACGTCCACTTCGGGCAGCGGAGCGTGAACGGCGGCGTCTCGTACTTCATGTGCGGCGGCAGCACGAAGCCCACCCCGTGCCCGAACGTCACCGGTGTCATCGAAGGCGACATCACCGCAGCGGACGTGGTCGGGCCGAACGCGCCAGGGCATCGAGCCCGGCTCGTTCGCGGAGATCCTCCGCGGCATGCGCGCGGGCGACGCCTACGCGAACATCCACACGACGCGGTGGCCCGGCGGCGAGATCCGCGGGCAGATCAACGACCGCGACCAGAGAGAGCTCGAGTAAGGCGAGCGGACGGACGGGGCCCGGCCGTTACGGAGAAAGGGGCGGCCGGGTCCCGCCTAGCCCGCGCGCTCGAGCCGCGCGATCACGTCGAGCAGGAAGGCGCTCGCGCGCACGCCGTCGACCACGCGGTGGTCGAACGTGCACGAGAGCAGGCCGACCTTGCGGACGACGATCTCGCCGTCGCGCACGACCGGCCGCTCCGCGATCCGGTGCAGGCCGAGGATCCCGACCTCCGGGTGGTTGACGAGCGGCGTCGCGAGGAGGCCGCCCAGCTTGCCGCCGCTCGAGACGGTGAACGTGGAGCCGCGGAGCTCCTCCGGCTTGAGCGTTCCCTCGCGGGCGGACTCGGCGAGCCGGTTCCCCTCCGCCTCGATCTCGTCCAGGCTCTTCGGCGTCGACCTCGCGGAGCACCGGCACGACCAGGCCCTGGTCGGTCTGGACGGCGACCCCGAGGTCGTAGCGCTCGAGATACACGACCTCGTCGCCCGTCCAGGCGCGCGTTCAGCTCCGGCACGGCGCGCAGGCCGTGGACGGTCGCCTCGATCAGGTAGGCGAGGTAGCTCCGCTCGCCGCGGACGCGGTCGAGCTCGGTGAAGTCGCACTCCTCGACGACCGTGACGGCGGGGACCTCGCGGTGCGAGGTCGTCAGGTGCTGCGCGATCAGCTTGCGGACGCCGCGGAGGGGCTCGCGCCGCTCGCCCTCGGTCTCGGCGGGCGCCGGCTCGGCGGCGGCGGTGCGCCGGACGCGGCGGCGCGGACGTCGTCCTCGGTGATCCGCCCCTGCGGGCCCGTGCCCTGGACGGCGGCGAGGTCGACGCCGAGCTCCTCCGCCACGCGGCGGACGAGCGGGGTGGCGCGGACGCGCTCGGTCGCGGGGGCGGCGGGAGCGGCCGGCGCGGCCGCCGGCTCGGCGCGTGGCGCGTTCCTCGGCGGCGGCCGGCGCGGCGCCGTCGCCGCCGATCACGACCAGCACCGTCCCGACGGGGACGGTCGCGCCCTCCTCGACGAGGATCTGCGAGACGGTCCCGGCGGCGGGCGACGGGATCTCGACCGTCGTCTTGTCCGTCTGGATCTCGACGAGCGGCTGGTCCTCGGCCACCTCGTCGCCGACCGCGACGAGCCAGCGGGCGACCTCTCCCTCCGTCAGCCCCTCGCCGAGATCCGGCAGCTTGAACTCGTACGCCATCCGGCGGCGGAGGATATCGGGGCCTAGCCGGGCGTCCCGACCCAGGCGTCGGCGGGGACGATCAGCACGCGCAGGCCGACGCGCGTCCCCTCGTCGTCGCGGAACTCCCAGAGCGAGACCGCCTGCGCGGCGGGCCAGACGCGTGGCGCGACGTCGGCGGGGACGTAGCCGCCCTGGAGCCGCCGGTCGGCGTCCCAGACACCGATCGCGTTCGGGTCGTGCTCGTTGTCGGGCTCCGGGACGAGCGCGAGCCTCCGCCCGGGCGCGAACGCGTCGTCCGCGAGCGCCTCGGGGCGGTACGACGCGCCGGCCAGCGGCACCACGAAGAGCCGCTCGTCGCTCCAGCGAACCGCCTCGTTCGTCGCCGCGTCGCGAAGCCAGTAGCCGGAATCG
Organism: uncultured Actinomycetes bacterium; assembly: GCA_963696365.1. GTDB lineage: Bacteria > Actinomycetota > Thermoleophilia > Gaiellales > Gaiellaceae > CAVOKD01. The sequence continues at coordinate 190,578 of CAVOKD010000002.1, read as the reverse complement.
CCCCGCTCCAGCCAGAGCCGCAGCCGCTCGCTCACGCCGGTCCCCGCTTGTAACAGACTGTTACTTGCGCTCGACCTGACGCCCCGCTCCGGGCCGGGCCGCGGGCCGAGGCTTGTAACACTGTGCAACTTGCCTCCGTGAGCGCCGACCCCGCGCACCGCCGACGGCGAGCTAGAACGCGAGGAGGCGGCGGACGGCATCCGCGACGCGCTCGACCGAGGGCATGTACGCGTCCTCGATCTGCCAGTACGGGTAGGGCACGTCGTAGCCGGTCACGCGGAGCACGGGCCCGCGGAGGTCGAGGATCGCCTTCTCGGCGAGGACGGCCGCGATCTCGGCGCCGAACCCGGCCACGCGCGGCGCCTCCTGGACGATCACGACGCGCCCGGTCTTCCCGGCCGAGGCCAGCAGCGCGTCCTCGTCGAGCGGCTTGAGCGAGCGCAGGTCGAGCACCTCGACCGAGGCCTCGCCCGCGAGCGCGTCGGCCGCCTGCTCCGAGAGCGGCACCATCGAGCCGTAGGCGACGAGCGTCACGTCGGTCCCCTCGCGCGCCACGCGCGCCTTCCCCAGCGGCACGACGTGCTCGCCGTCGGGAACGTCGCCGCGCATCGTCCGGTAGTGGAGCTTCGGCTCGAGGACGACGACCGGGTCCGGATCGCGGATCGCCGCCGCGAGCAGCCCCTTCGCGTCGGCCGGCGTCGACGGGATCGCCACCTTGATCCCCGGCGTGTGGACGTAGTACGTCTCGGGCGAGTCGTCGTGCAGCTCGGGCGCGCGCACGCCGCCGCCGTAGGGCATGCGGATCGTGATCGGGAAGTCCATCCCGCCGCCCGACCGCCACCGATAGCGCCCCACGTGCGTGATCAGCTGGTCGAGGCACGGGTACGAGAACGCGTCGTACTGCATCTCGCACACGGGCCGCCAGCCCGCCATGCAGAGGCCGACCGCCGTGCCGAGGATCCCGGCCTCGGCGAGCGGCGTGTCGACGCAGCGGTCGGGCCCGAAACGGTCGCGCAGGCCCGGCGGTCGCGCGGAAGACGCCGCCCGCGCGCCCGACGTCCTCGCCCATCACCATCACGTCCGCGTCGCGGTCGAGTTCGACGTGGAAGCAGTCGTTGATCGCCTCGACCAGGAGCTTCTCAGCCACTGGAGCCTCCGAGGATGCGGCGCAGCTCGGCGAGGTCGGCGGCCAGCTGCGGCGGCGGGTCGGCGTAGGCGTGCTCGAAGACGAGGCCCGGATCGGCGGGCGGCTCGGCCTCGGCGGCCGCGATCCCGGCGCGCATGACGTCGGCGGCCTCGGCGCGGATCGCCTCGACGGCCGCGTCGTCGAGGACGCCGAGCCGCCGCAGGTACGCCTCGTAGCGACCGACGCACTCGCGCCGCTTCTCCTCCTCGACGCGCTCGAGGTCGATGTACGCCTTCGGATCGTCGGCGGTCGCGTGCGGCGCGGCGCGGTAGGACACGGCCTCGATGAACGTCGGTCCCTCGCCCGCGCGGGCGCGCTCGACCGCGTCGCGCGTCGCCTCGTACACGGCGAGCACGTCGAGCCCGTCGACGCGGACACCCGGCATCCCGTACCCGACGGCCTTGTCCACGAGCGCCTCGGCCTTGGTCTGCGCCGAAAGCGGCGTCGAGATCGCCCACTGGTTGTTGTTGCAGAAGAGGACCAGCGGGGCGCGCATGACCGCGGCGAAGTTCGCGCCCTCGTGGAACGCGCCCTCGGACGTGGCGCCGTCGCCGAAGTAGGCGATCGCGACCGCGTCCTCGCCGCGCAGCTTCTTGCCCCACGCGAGACCCGCCGCGTGCGGCACGTGGGTGCCGATCGGGACGCAGATCGACGCGACGTTGTAGTCGGCCGGGTTCCACCAGCCGGCGGGGTGGCCTCGCCACCACGAGAGGACGGTCGCGGCCGGCATCCCGCGCAGGAGCCCGATCGCGGACTCGCGGTACGAGGGGAAGATCCAGTCGTCGTCGCCGAGCGCGTACGCCGAGCCGGCCTGCATCGCCTCGTGGTTCCAGAAGATCGCGTACGTCCCGATCCGGCCCTGGCTGTGGTAGACGACCGAGCGCTCGTCGTACGTCCGCAGGAGGACGAGGTCGCGGAAGAGGGCGATCAGGTCGGCCTCGGTGAGGCCCTCGACCTCGCCGTCCGCGACCCCCTCGCCGTCGCCGATCACACGCCGGAGCTCGCGCTCCTCCCCCAGCACCTGGGCCATGCGCGGATTATCGCGCGACGAGGGCCCGCAGCGCGCCGCGTTCGGCCGTGAAGGTCGCCGCGGTCACGTCGCCGAGGTCCTCGCCGTCGGCCTGGAGCGGAGTCGGCGCGTCGGCCTCGATCCGCAGCTCGTCCTGGTCGTGGGCGCGGAGGATCCACCGCGGATGGACGCGCCGCGGCCCGACGAACGCCGCGAGCGCGACCGGCAGCCGGACCGGGCCGACCGCGACCGGCGCGGCCAGGTCGAGGCCGCCCTCGAAGCTCGCGCGCGGAGCGGCGTGGAGCGGGATGCGGCCCGCGTACGTGTACGGGTCGGTGTTGGCGACGAGCGCGAACGCGGCCCGGCCGCGGCCGACGACGGTCAGCTGGGGCGCGAGGCGACCGCGGCGGGAGGCGAGCAGGCGCACCGCCTCCGCGGCGAAGGCGAGGTCCCCGGGCCGCTTGCCGCCGCGCCGCCCGCGGGCGTCGACCGCCCGGACGAGCGCCGCGTCCACGCCGAGTCCGGCCGCGAACGCGAACCGCCGGTCGACCACCAGGGCGCCGTCGACCTGACCCTCCACCCGACCGAGCGAGAGGCGCCGCTCGGCCTCGCTGCGCGCCAGCGCCCGCGCCCCGGCGACCGGGTCGCGCGGCAGTCCCAGCGCCCGCGGGAGCACGCTCGTGCCGCCGCCGGGGATGAACCCGACCGCGACCTCGTCGCCGACGCCGTTCAGGACCTCGTTGAACACTCCGTCCCCGGAGAGCACGTAGATCCGCTCGCTCCGCCCGGCCGCCTCGGCGGCGAGCTCGGTCGCATGCCCGGCGTGCCGTGTCAGGACCGTCTCGAGCGGCCCCGCCGCCTCGAGCTCCCGCTCGACCGCGGCGACCACCTCGGGCGTCACGCGCGAGGCCCACGGGTTGACGATCAGCAGCGCCGCCCACGGCGCCGATCGTACGCGCCCGGAACGACTGCCGGCGCTCGGGAGCCTCAGGCCGGCGTCGAGTAGCCGCGCATCCCGTCGATCAGGAGCGCGTAGAACGCGTCCGCGACGGCGTCCGTGTCCTGCCCCGGCCGGAGCCACGTGTACGCCCAGTTCGCCGCCGAGAGGAAGAGGAGCGCGGCGGCGTCCTCGTCGAGGTCGGTGCGCAGCTCGCTCCCCTCGCGGCCCTCGCGGAAGAGCGCGCGGATGCGCTCCTCGTAGCGCCGCCGCTCGGCGAGGATCTCCTCGCGCCGCTCGTCGTCGAGCGAGCGCCACTCCTGCACGAAGACGGTCGCGACCGCCTGCTGGTCGGCCACGAGCGCGAGGTGGGCCCGGAGCGCGAGCCGGATCTTCTCGACCGCGGGCAGCTGCTCGGGGATCGCGTCGAGCGCCGCGTGGAAGCCGTGCGCGCCGACGAGCATCGTCTCGTAGAGGAGCTCCTGCTTCCCCGCGATGTGCGCGTAGAGCGAGCCCTTCTGCACGCCGAGCGCGTCCGCGATGTCCCCGACGGACGTGCCGTGGTAGCCCTTCTCGGCGAAGAGACGGGCCGCTTCCTCGGAGAGCTGCTGGCGGCGAGGGGTGCTAATCTGGCCACCCTAACGATCGTTCGGTAGGAGGGGCAAATGCAGCCGCGCACCGAAGAGCAGTTCCTCGAGTACGTGCAGGCCGGCGGGCAGGTCGAGCAGGGCGACTGGATGCCCGACGACTACCGCGCGAAGCTGATCAAGTTCATCGAGATGCACGGCAACTCGGAGCTCATGGGCGTCCTGCCCGAGCGCGAGTGGATCCTCCGCGCGCCCACCCTCCAGCGGAAGCTCGCCCTGACCGCGAAGGTGCAGGACGAGGCCGGCCACGCGCAGCTCATCTACCGCGTCGTCGAGGACCTCGGCAAGCCGCGCGAGCAGTCGCTCGATGACCTGATCTCCGGCAAGTCGAAGTTCCACAACGTCTTCCACTACCCGACGAAGACCTGGGGCGACGTGGGCGTGATCGCGTGGCTCGTGGACGCCGCGGCGATCATCAGCCAGAAGGCGCTCCTCAAGTGCTCCTACGCGCCGTACGCGCGGATCATGAAGAAGATCTGCTGGGAGGAGTCGTTCCACATCCTCCACGGCCGCGACGTGATCCTCGCGATGGTGACCGGCACGCCCGAGCAGCGCGAGCTCGTCCAGGAGGCGCTCGATCCGCTGGTGGCCGCCGCTGATGATGTTCCACGGCAACCCGATCCAGGCCGAGGACGACCCGATGTTCCAGTGGCGGATCAAGAGCCAGGGCAACGAGGAGGCGCGGCAGCAGTTCCTCGACGGGTACGTCCCGCAGATCCGCGAGCTCGGCCTCGAGATCCCGGATCCCGAACCTGCGCAAGGACGAGGAGACCGGCGTCTGGGCGTACACGGAGCCGGACTGGGACGAGCTCAAGCACGTCGTCACCGGCCACGGCCCGAAGACGGCCGAGCGGCTCGAGTTCCGGCGCATGTCGCGCGACGAGACCGCCTGGGTGCGCGACGTCGTGCTGGCCGACGCGGCCTAGGCATGGCCGTGTGGGAGGTGTTCCGGCAGGAGCGCGAGGGCGCCCCGTTCCAGCACGGCGGCTCGCTCGAGGCGCCGAACGCCGCCTTCGCGGACGCGTACGCGCGCGAGTTCTACGGCCGGCGCGCGGAGTCGTTCGCGCTCTGGATCGTCCCGCGCGACGCGGTGCTGGAGGTGCGCGAGCCGTACGTCGCGCCCGTCTTCGACCGCGACTACCGGCGCGTGGACGGGTACTCGATCAAGGTCAAGCTGAGGGAGGCGCGTGAGCTCGCTGGCACCGCCGAGCGTTGACCTCCTGCTCGAGCTGGCCGACGACGAGCTCGTCCTCGGCTGGCGCGACTCGGAGTGGACGGGGATCGCGCCGTTCCTCGAGGAGGACGTCGCGTTCTCGTCGATCGCGCAGACCGAGATCGGCCATGCGCGGGCGTTCTACGAGCTCGCCGCCGCCGAGCTCGGCACGACCGCCGACGAGCTCGCCTTCGACCGCGACCCGGCCGAGTACCGCTCGGCGCAGCTCGTCGAGCTCCGGCTCGTCCCGGACTGGGGCCGGACGATCGCGCGCCACGTCCTCTACGAGACGGCCGACGCGATCCGGATCGACGACCTGCTCGAGTCGGACTCGGCGGACGTCGCCGGCCTCGCGCGCAAGATCGCGAGCGAGGAGGCGTACCACCGCATGCACGCGGAGATGTGGGCCGACCGGCTCGCCGAGACGGACGAGGGCCGCAGCCGGCTGACCGCGGCGCTCGAGGAGCTCTGGCCCTACGCGCTCGGGCTCGTCGACGGGCGGGCAGCGCGACCGGTTCGTCGAGGCGGCGACGGCGCGGATGCCGTTCTTCACGCCGCCGGAGGCGGAGCCGGTCGAGCGCGGCGAGCACGCCGCCGACTGGGCGCCGCTCTGGGAGGAGATGACGATGGTGCGCCGCTCGGCGCCGGGGAGCGCGTGGTGAGCGTCGCGACCGAGCTGACGCCGGAGCGGGTCTGGGAGGCGCTCGCCGAGATCCCGGATCCCGAGATCCCGGTCATCTCGCTCGTCGACCTCGGCGTCGTCCGCGACGTCGCGGTGGACGGCGAGCACGTGCGGATCGACTTCACGCCGACGTTCCTCGGCTGCCCCGCCCTCGAGGTGATGGAGCGCCTGATGGCCGACGCGGTGCGCGGGCTGGGCGGCGAGCCCGAGGTGGTCGTCCGGAGCGACGACCCGTGGACGACCGACCGGATCACGGCCGAGGGCCGCGCAAAGCTCCGCGAGGCCGGCTTCGCCCCGCCAGGCCCGCGTCCGGCCGGCGGCCTGCAGCTCGTCGACCTCCGGCGCGGCCCGTTCGCGTGCCCGTACTGCGGCTCGACGCAGACGCGTCTCGACAACCTCTTCGGCCCGACCCCGTGCCGCTCGATCCGCTACTGCGAGAGCTGCCGCCAGCCGTTCGAGCAGTTCAAGGCTGTCTAGACGCCCGCCCGCGTATATAGCATCCACGATATGGCCGAGCCGCTGGAGCGCCTGCGCCGGAAGCTGTCCGGCGCCGAGGAGGGCTGGTTCTTCGCCCAGATCGCGGAGCGGGTGGCCGAGCGGCGCAAGGAGCTCGGGCTCTCGCAGGCGCAGCTGGCCGAGCTCTGCGACACGACGCAGTCGGCGATCGCCCGGCTCGAGGGCGGCGGACGGCCGCCGCGGATCGACACCCTCCTGCGGCTCGCGAACGCGCTCGACTGCGATCTTCGCGTCGACCTCGTGCCGCGCTCGAGCGACTCGTGAGCGTCCCGGTTAGTTACACACTGTTACTAGCCGTGGTAGCGGCCGGAACCCTCGCCGTCGCGGGGTGCGGCGAGTCGAAGGGCGCCGACCGGCTGAGCAAGGAGGACTACCTCAAGCGGGCCGATGCGGTCTGCGCGGCGTTCGACCACCGGCTGGACGAGCTGCCGGAGCCGAAGACGATCGAGGAGGTCGTGACGCTCGCCGACGAGTCGAAGCCGATCGCCGAGCGCGGGCTCGCCGAGCTCCGCAAGCTGCGGCCGCCGACGGATCTCCAGGAGGACGTCGACGCGTGGCTCGCGCTGAACCAGGCGAACGTCGACGCGATCGACGACCTCCGCAAGGCCGCGGCGGCCTCGGACGAGGCGGCCGCGCGGGCGGTGTCCGAAGCGCGCGGTCGAGAACGAGCGGAAGGCCGACGCGCTCGCGAAGCGGATCGGCCTCGAGGAGTGCGCCGCTCCCGGCTAGGTCCCCGTGAAGCGCGGGTCGCGCTTCTCGAGGAACGCGGCGACGCCCTCGCGGAAGTCGTCCGACGCCGCGGCGGCGGCCTGGAGCTGCGCCTCCAACTCGAGCTGCTCCTCGAGCCGTGAGCGCGACGCCCGGTCGAGCAGGCGCTTCGTGAGGCCGATCCCCTTGGTCGGCGCCGCCGCGTAGCGCCCGGCCACCTCGGCCGTCCGTGCCGCCAGGTCGTCCGCCGGGACGACCTCCGTGACGAGACCCCACTCGAGTGCCTCCGCAGCGGAGAGCTTGCGGCCCGACGTCAGCCATTCGAACGCGCGCGCGTAGCCGAGGAGCTGGGCGACGAACCACGAGCCGCCCGTGTCGGGGACGAGCCCGATCCCGATGAAGGCCGGGACGAAGCTCGCCGAGTCGGCCGCGATCCGCAGGTCGCAGGCGCACGCGAGCGACATGCCCGCCCCGGCCGCCGGGCCGTTGACCGACGCGATCACCGGCTTCTCGAGCGCGCGCAACGCCGTGACGTTCGGGTTGAAGGTCGTGCGTAGGCGCGTCGCGATGTCCCCCGCCTCGTCGCGAAAGGCGTTCAGGTCCTGGCCGACGCAGAACCCGCGGCCGGCGCCGGTGAGGACGACCGCGCGCACCGAGGCGTCGCGCGCCTCCTTGAGCGCGTCGCGAAAGCCGGCCTGCATCTCCGCATCGAACGCGTTCAGGACGTCGGGCCGGTTGAGCGTGATCGTGAGGACGCCGCCGTCGCGCTCGGTCAGGACGGCGGTCACCTAGCGGCCCTCGAACTCCGGGTCGCGCTTGTCGCGGAACGCGGTCAGGCCCTCGCGCGCGTCCTCGGAGGCGAAGGCGAGGTAGAGCAGCCGCCGCTCGTGCTCGAGGCCGAGCTCGAGGGTCGAGTCGAACGCGCGGTTGACGGCCTCCTTCGCGAGCCGCTGCGCGACCGGGCCCTTCGACGCGATCTCGCGCGCGACCCGCTTCGCCTCGTCGAGCCACGCCTCGGGCGCGACGACCCGCGCGACCAGGCCGGCGCGCTCGGCCTCCCACGCGTCGAGGAACCGGCCCGTGAGGATCACGTCCATCGCCTTCGCCTTGCCGACCGCGCGCGTCAGCCGCTGGGTGCCGCCGGCGCCGGGAATGATCCCGAGGCTCGTCTCCGGCTGGCCGAACTTCGCCGTCTCGGACGCGACGATCAGGTCGCAGCTCATCGCCAGCTCGTTGCCGCCGCCGAGGCAGAAGCCGGACACGGCCGCGACGAGCGGCGTCCAGAGCTTGCGGATCGCGTCCCAGCGCTCGACCCGGCGCGCGTAGAGCATGTCCATCGCGGACGCCTCGGCCATCTCGCCGATGTCGGCGCCGGCCGCGAACGCCCGCTCCGACCCCGCAAGGACGATGCAGCGGACCGCCTCGTCGCGGTCGAGCTCCGTGGAGCCGCGCGACGAGCTCCTCCATCAGCGGCTCGGAGAGCGCGTTCAGCTGCTTCGGCCGGTTGAGCGTGACGACCGCGATCGGGTCGTCGCGCTCGACGAGAACCAGCGCGTCCTCGCTCACGGAGCAACCGCCTCGTAGAGCCGCCAGCTGCCGGGCACGCCGCGGAGCTCCGTCTCGCCCGCGTCGGTGAACTCGAGCCCCGAGCCCGCGACGAGATCCTTGACCGTGCTCGAGACGAGCACCTGCCCCGGCTGCGGCGAGCGCCGAGATCCGCGAGCCGACGTGGACGGCGATGCCCGGCGATTCCGTCGGCGGTGAGCTCCACCTCGCCGGTGTGCACGCCCGCGCGAACCTCCAGGCCGAGCCCTCGCATCGCCGAGATGATCGCGCCTGCGGCCCGCACGGAGCGCGCGGGGCCGTCGAAGCGCGCGAGCACGCCGTCGCCCGCGGTGTCGACGACGGTGCCGCCGTACCGCGCGACGATGTCTGTCACGAGCGCGTCGTGGCGCGCGAGCAGCTCGCGCCACGCGCGGTCGCCGACCTCCACCGCCCGGTCCGTCGAATGCACCACGTCGGTGAAGAGGACGGTCGCCAGCACCCGGTCGTGGGCGGGGCCGCGGCGGGCGCCCGGTCAGGAACTCCTCCACCTCGTCGAGGATCTGGTCGGAGTCGATCCACGGCAGGTGGTCGTCGCCGGCGAGCTCCACGAAGCGCCCGCCGGGGATCCGCTCGGCGATGTAGCGACCCTCGGCAGCCTGCGAGTCGAGGTCGCCCGTCCGATGAAGGACAAGCGCCGGGACCCGCACGGCCGGCAGTACGTCGCGGACGTCGATCGAGCTGTTCACGAGGATCAGGTCTCGCGCGGCGCCCGGGCTGGCGGCGGCGCGGCCGCGGGCGCCCCACCACCGGGCGAACGCCTCGTCTGCGTGCGGCGCGAGCTTGCCGAGATCGCCCTCCTCGCCCCACGTCCGCTCGACCTCGGTCGCATACGCCGCCCGTTCCTCGCGCGTCGCCGCCCAGGGGTAGTCGTCGTCCGGATCTTGGCGCTTGGCGTAGGAGCCGTAGACGACCACCGCGGTCGTGCGCTCGGGATACGTGGCCGCGAAGAGGACGCACATCGGTCCGCCCTCGGAGTAGCCGAAGAGCGCCGCCCGCTCGATCCCCTCGGCGTCGAGGACGGCGCGCACGTCGTCCATCCGCGTCTCGAGGTCGGGCAGGCCGCCTGGCCGGTCCGAGAGGCCGGTGCCGCGCTTGTCGAAGCGGACGAGCGTCGAGAACGACGAGAGGCGCTCGAGGAAGTAGGCCGAGCGCGGCTCGTCCCAGTCCAGCTCGAGGTGAGAGACAAAGCCGGAAACGAGGACGACGGGCGGGCCCTCGCCCGTCACCTGGTAGGCGATGTTGACGCTGTCGCTCTTCGCGTAGCGGGTCTCCGGCTCAACGAGCGGCATCGTCACACCGGTCACGCCGAGCCGGCTAGTCGCCCTTCTCGACAAACTTGCGCACGGCGGCCTGCGGCTCCTCGGTCGCCATCGAGAGCGCCAGCCAGTCGCGCGCGTGGTTGATCGTCTCGTGCCAGGCCAGGTCCTTCCAGAAGTTCAGGTGCTGCTTGGCGTAGCGCGTCGTCTGCGGCAGCTTGCGCTCGAGGTTCTCGACCACCGCGTCGACCTTCGCATCGAGCTCCGCCGCCGGGACGGCCCAGTTCACGAGCCCCCACTCGGCCGCCGTCGCCGCCGGAATCGGCTCGCACATGAGGACGATCTCTCGCGCGCGGCGGTCGCCGACCATGATCGTCAGCCACTGCGTCGCGCCGCCGGCCGGCACGGAGCCGTGCTCGGGCCCGACGTGGCGGATGAACGCGTCGTCGACCATCACCGCGAGGTCGCAGGCCATCTGCAGCTCGTTGCCGCCGCCGACGCAGATCCCGTTGATGCGCGCGAGCGTCGGCTTGCCGATCTCCCGCAGCCGGTCGTGCGCGTCCTTGAACGCGCCGAACCACTTCCAGTACTCGTTCGGCTTGCCCAGGTACTCGCGCTCCCAGGACTTGAGGTCGGCGCCGACGCAGAACGCCCGGCCCGTGCCGGTGAGGACGACGGCGCGGATCTCGTCGTCGTACGACGCGTCCTCGCACGCGCGCGCGAGCTCGCGGAGCATCTGGAAGTCGAAGGCGTTGAGCACCTCCGGCCGGTTCATCGTGATCGTGGCGCGGGGCGGCGCCTTCTCGTAGACGATCTTCTCGAAGCCGAGCTCGGCGGGATCGAGCGGGCTCGGGTACGTCGGCTGGCTCACGCGGCGTCCCCCTTCATGGTCGCCCGCGAGCGTATAGCTTCCCCCCGGTTCCGGAGGAAGGAGGGTGTGTGGCGGGTGGAACGGCGGCGGCGGTGGTCGTATGTCTCGTCGCAGGCCTCGCGGGAGCGGTTCAGGCGGGGTTGATGGGGCGCTTCGGCGAGCGGATCGGCGTCGTCGAGGCGGTCGCCTTCGCGAGCATGGTGACGACGCTCGTCGCGCTCGCCTCACTGCTCGTCGTGCGCCAGTCCGTGAGCGGCCTGGCCGACGGGCTGCGCGCCCCGCCCTGGATGTGGCTCGCCGGCGTCATGAGCGCGCTCATCGTGTTCGCGGTCGCGCTCGGCCCGCCGCGGATCGGGACGACGACGACGATCGCGCTCATCATCGCGGGCAACCTCGTGATGGCGGCCGTGATCGACCGCTACGGGCTCTTCGGGCTCGACCGGATCGGACTGACCCCGGTCCGCGTCCTCGGCATCGCGCTACTCGGTCTCGGCGCCGGGCTGACGCTCTACCGGCCCTAGAGGCTCGGGCCGATCAGGTCGTCGGGGCGGGCGGGCACCCGTGCGACGGCGCGCCCGGTGGCGTCCCGGAGCGCCGCGGCGACGGCGGCCGTGGCGACGACGGTCGGCGGCTCGCCCACCCCCTTGGCCCCGTAGGGCGCATCCGGCTCCGCCTCCTCGACCAGCACCGCGTCCACCGGCGGCATGTCGAGCGTGGTCGGGATGAGGTAGTCCGTGAAGCTGGCGTTCGTGATCAGGCCGTCGCGGGTCTGGATCTCCTCCATGAGCGCGAGGCCGAGGCCCTGCGCGGTGCCGCCTTCGATCTGGCCGTGGACGGCCTGCGGGTTGACCGCCTTGCCGACGTCCTGCGCCGTCCCGATCCAGACGGCGCGCGTCAGCCCGAGCTCGGTGTCCACCTCGACGACCGCGCGCATCGCCGAGCAGATGAACGCGACGTGCGCGCGCTCCCCGAGCGACCTGGCCCGTCTCGGGGTCGAGCGGCCAGGTCTGCGGATGCCGATACACGCGCTCCACGTCGATCTCGTCGTCCGGACCGAGCGTCCCGCCGCGCGCATCGAGCTCGGCCCGCGCCGCGCGGCACGCCTCCGCCACCGCCCCGGAGACCATCCAGGTCATGCGCGAGGCCGAGGCCGATCCCGCCGAGTCGACGGTCGCCGTCGTGTGCGGCGCGAGCGTCACCTCGTCCAGCTCGAGCTCCGTCCGGGCCACCTGGGCGATCACACCGACCACGCCCTGGCCGACCTCGGCGGCGGCGCAGTGCACCTCGGCGGCGAGCCGGCCGTCGGCGCCGGTGAAGAGACGGACGCGGGCCGCGCAGTAGTCGTCGAAGCCGTGCGAGTAGCAGAGGTTCTTGAAGCCGACCGCGAACCCCACGCCGCGCCGGACGCCCTCCCCGCGCGTGACGTTCCCGGACCCGCCCGGGAGCCGAATGGGATCGCGGGGCAGCTCCTCGGGCTCGGGCAGCGGCAGCTCCGCGCAGCGTCGGATCACCTCGGCGACCGGGAGCGACCCGGTGACGACCTGCCCGTTCGGCATGACGTCGCCGGTCGAGAGCGCGTTCCGCAGCCGAAGGTCGACGGGGTCGAGCCCGAGCGCGTCGGCCAGCTTGTCCATCTGCGCCTCGTGTGCGAAGCACACCTGCACGGCGCCGAATCCGCGCATCGCGCCGCAGGGCGGGTTGTTCGTGTAGACGGTGACCGCCTCGACGAGCGCGTTCGGGACGACGTACGGACCGCAGGCGAACGAGGCCGCGTTCGTCGTCACGGCCGTCGAGCTCGACGCGTAGGCGCCGCCGTCGAGCAGGACGCGCGCGTGGACGCAGACGAGCGTGCCGTCGCGGGTCGCACGGTGCTCCATGCGGATCCGTGCGGGGTGGCGGTGCACGTGCCCGACGAACGACTCCTCGCGGGTGTAGACGAACTTCACCGGCCGGTCCGTGTGGAGGGCGAGCAGCGCGCCGTGGATCTGCATCGACAGATCCTCCCGGCCGCCGAACGCACCTCCGACGCCGGCCAGGTGGATCCGCACCTGCTCCGGCCGCAGGTCGAGACACGGCGCGACCTGCGCCGCGGTCGACGTGCAGCCACTGCGTCGCCACGTAGATGTCGACCCCGCCTTCGCCGTCGGGGACCGCGAGCCCCGATTCCGGCCCGAGGAAGGCCTGATCCTGGATGCCGAGCTCGTACTCGCCGCTGACCGTGACGTCTCCCGGCGCGTCGGGATCGCCGTGGCGGATCAGAATCGAGCGGACGATGTTCGAGCGCGGGTCGTCGCGGTAGTGGCCGGGCTCGTGGGTCGGCCGGTCGGGATGGAGCTCCTCCTGCTCGAGGGCGCGCTCCATGTCGACGACCGGCTCGAGCGGCTCGTACGCGACGCGGACCCGCTCGGCCGCGCGGCGGGCCTGCTCCGGGTGCTCGGCGGCCACGAGCGCGACGGGCTCGCCGTGGTAGCGGACGCGGTCGATCGCGAGCACCGGCTGGTCGGCGTACTCGAGCCCGTAGACCTTCGTGCCCGGGATGTCGGCGTGCGTGAGCACGGCGTGGACGCCGGGCATCGAGACCGCCTCGGCGATGTCGATCTCGCGGACGAGCGCGTGCGCGTGCGGGCTCCGCACGGTGTGTCCCCAGAGCATCCCGGCCGCCTGGAGGTCGCTCGCGTACGCGAACTCGCCGGTCGTCTTCGGGATCCCGTCCGCGCGGGGCACGACGTCGCCCACACGCCCGACCTCGAGCTTCCGCGCGGGCGCGCTCATGCCGTCTCCGCTGCGAGCCGGATCGCCTCGAAGATCTTCGCGTAGCCCGTGCAGCGGCAGAGGTTGCCGGAGAGCGCCTCGCGCATCTCGTCGTCGGTCGGGTCGGGCGTCCGCGCGAGGAGGTCGGCCGCCGCAACGACGAGCCCGGGCGTGCAGAAGCCGCATTGGACGGCGCCCGCCTCGACGAACGCCTCCTGGACGCGGTGGAGGCGGCCCTCCTCGGCGAGCCCCTCCACGGTGACGATCTCGTGTCCCTCGGCCTGCGCCGCAAGGACGAGGCAGGCGCAGACGAGCGTCGCCGTCGAGGAGGACGGAGCACGAGCCGCATTCGCCCTGCTCGCACGCGTTCTTCGAGCCGGGCAGGCCGAGGCGCTCGCGCAGGGCGAAGAGGAGGCTCTCGCCCGCCCAGACGTCGGCCTCGTGCCGAGCGCCGTTGACGGTCAGCGAGACCCTCATGCGGCGCACCGCTCGAGCGCGCGGCCGGTCAGCACGCGGAGGGCGTGGCGGCGGTACTCGGCGCTCCCGCGGACGTCGTCGATCGGGCTCGCAGCCTCGGCAACACGGTCGGGAAACCCGTCGGCCTCGTCGAGCGGGGAGCGCACGAGCCGCGGCACCGGGCCCGCCGACCCGAACGCGGCCCGGATCTCGCCGCGCTCGCGGTCGACGGCGAGCGCCAGCGACGACGACCGCGATCACCATCGCGTTTCGCGGCCCGACCTTCATGAACGTCTGGCGCGCCCCGGACGGGCGGACGGCGACGGAGACGATCAGCTCGTCGGCCGCGAGCCCGTTTCGCTTCGGGCCGACCAGGAAGTCCTCGAGGGCGACCGTCCTGCGCCCCGCGACGCTCGCGACCTCGACCTCGGCCTGCTCGACGAGGAGCGGCGGCAGCGCGTCCCCGGCGGGCGAGGCCGTCCCGAGGTTCCCGCCCACCGTCCCGCGGTTCTGGATCTGGGGCGAGCCGACCGTGCGGGCGGCCTCGGCGAGCGCGGGCAGGAGCCTCGCCGAGCTCATGGCGGCACTCGGTGTAGGTGAGGCCGGCGCCGAGCCGGAGCGTCCCGTTCTCGCGCGACCACCCGCGCAGCTCGGCCACCTCGTTGAGGTTCAGGAGCGCCGGCGGGCCGGGCGCGGTCGAAGTTCAGCTCGACCATCACGTCGGTCCCGCCCTGGATCGGCCAGAGGTCGGCGACCTCCGCCTTCAGCCGGAGCGCGTCGTCGAGCGTCCGCGGGGCCAGCACGTCCACGGGGCGGAAGGGTAGTACGTTACGTCGCCATGACCGACTTGGCGCGGCGGCTCGCGGTGGCGCGAGGAGACGAGCGGGCGGACGTCGTCATCCGCGGCGGCCGCGTCTTCTCCGTCTTCACGCGGGAGTGGCTCGAGACCGACGTCGCCGTCGCGGACGGGTACGTCGCGGGGCTCGGCGACTACGACGGCGTCGAGGAGATCGACGCCTCCGATCGGTAGGTCGTGCCCGGGTTCGTCGACGCCCACATGCACCTCGAGTCGGTGAAGGTGCTCGTGCACGAGTTCGCGCGGTTCGTGCTGCCGCTCGGGACGACCGCTGTCGTCGCCGACCCGCACGAGATCGCGAACGTCCTCGGGACGGACGGCGTGCACTGGCTCGCCGACCTCTGCCACGACCTCCCGCTCGACATCTACTTCATGGCGCCGTCGTGCGTCCCCGCCTCCGAGTTCGAATCGCCGCGCCGGAAGCTCCTGCCCGGAGACCTCGAAGGCCTGCTCCGGCGCCGGCGGGTCCTCGGGCTCGGCGAGATGATGAACTTCCCCGGCGTCGTCACCGGCGACGAGGGCGAGCTCGCGAAGCTCCGCCTCGAGGGCGCGACGCACGTCGACGGGCATGCGCCCGGCGTGCTCGGCAAGCCGCTCAACGCGTACGCGGCGGCCGGGATCCGCTCGGATCACGAGGCGATCACGGTCGAGGAGGGACGCGAGCGACTGCGGGCGGGGATGTGGCTCCTGATCCGCGAGGCCAGCGGCGCCCGAAACCTCGAGGCGCTCGTCCCGCTCCTGCGCGAGTACGGGCCGGGCCGCATCGCGTTCTGCACCGACGACCGCGAGCCTGAGCACATCGCGGACGAGGGCCACGTCAACTCGATGATCCGGCAGGCCGTCGCGGCAGGAGTCCCACCGGAGGACGCGCTCGTCGCGGCCACCCTGACTCCGTCGCTCTGGCACGGCCTGGCCGACCACGGCGCGCTCGCGCCGGGCTACCGGGCCGATGTCGTCCTGCTCGCCGACCTCGAGCGGTTCGAGCCCGAGCTCGTCCTGAAGGGCGGCGCGCCCGTGGGCGAGATCTCCTCGCCCGAGGTGCCCGAGTGGGTGAAGCAGACCGTCCGCATCGGCGCCGTCGAGCCGGAGCGCTTCGCGATTCCCGCGTGCGGCCGGCGACGGCCGCGTGCGGCTGATCGGCCTCGTGCAGCGACCAGATCGTGACCGAGGAGCTGATCGAAGACGCACCGGTCGCGGACGGGCAGATCGTCGCCGACCCGGAGCGGGACATCGCCAAGATCGCGGTGCTCGAGCGCCACCTCGGCACCGGGCGAATCGGGCTCGGCCTCGTCCGCGGGTTCGGGCTCCGGCGAGGCGCGCTCGCATCCACGGTGGCGCACGACGCGCACAACATCGTCGTCGTCGGCGTCGACGACGGCGACATGGCCGCGGCGGTCGAGCGCCTGCGCGAGCTGGGCGGCGGGGTCGTCGTCGTCGAGGACGGGGAGACCCGCGCCGAGCTGCCGCTGCCGGTCGCCGGGCTCGTGTCGACGGCGCCGCTCGCGGAGGTCGTCGCCGCCAGCCGCGCCTGCGTCGAGGCCGCGCACGCGCTCGGGTGTCCGCTTCCCTCGCCCTTCCAGACGCTCGCGTTCCTCGCGCTCTCCGTCATCCCGAAGCTGAAGATCACCGACCGCGGGCTGGTCGACGTCGACGCGTTCCGGCTCGTCCCGCTGGAGGCTGGGCTCGTGACCCTCCTGCTCGTGAACGCCTACGTGGTCACGATGGACGACGACGGGACCGAGCACGAGAGCGGCTGGGTCCTCGTGCGCGACGGGTTCGTCGAAGCGGTCGGAGGCGGGCCGCGTCCGGAGGCCGAGCGCGTCTCAGACCTCGGCGGGGCGCTGGTGACGCCGGGCCTCGTCAACACGCACCATCACCTGTACCAGACCCTCACGCGGACGCGCGCGCAGCAGGCCGACCTGTTCACCTGGCTCAAGACGCTCTACCCCGTGTGGGGCCGGATCGACGCCGAGTCGGAGTACGCCGCCGCCCGTACCGGCCTCGCCGAGCTGGCGCTCTCGGGCTGCTCGACCGTCTTCGACCACCACTATGTCTTCCCCCCGGGTCGGACCGGCCTCGTCGAGGCCGAGGTCCAGGCGGCGCGCGAACTCGGGGTCCGCATCGTCGCGTCGCGCGGCTCGATGAACCTCGGCGAGTCGGAGGGCGGGCTCCCGCCGGACGGGCTCGTCGAGGACGGGGACGACGCGCTCGCGGCCACGGAGCAGCTCGCGGCGCTGCATGAGCCAGGCCCGGGCGCGCGCACCCAGATCGCCGTCGCGCCCTGCTCGCCCTTCTCCGTCACGAAGCGGCTGATGACGGAGTCGGCCGAGCTCGCCCGCCGGCTCGGGCTCCGGCTCCACACGCACCTCGCGGAGACGGTCGAGGAGGAGGAGTACTGCCAGGGGATCTTCGGCTGCCGGCCGGTCGAGTACCTCGACCAGGTCGGCTGGCTCGACGGCGACGTGTGGTGCGCCCACTGCGTGCACCTCTCGGACGAGGACATCGGCCGCTTCGGCGCAGCAGGGGTCGGCGTGGCCCACTGCCCGACCTCGAACCTGCGCCTCGGCGCAGGCGTCGCCCCCGTCGCGCAGATGCTGGGAGCGGGCGTGCCCGTCGGGCTCGGCGTCGACGGCTCGGCCTCGAACGAGCGCAGCGACCTCTTCCTCGAGGTGAAGCAGGCGCTGCTCGTCGCTCGGGGGCGCGGAGGGCCGACCGCCCTCACCGCGCGCCAGGCGCTCAGGCTCGGCACCCGCGGCGGGGCCGAGGTGCTGGGCCGCGACGACCTCGGCTCGCTCGAGCCGGGGAAATGCGCCGACATCGCCGTCTGGCGGACCGACGGGCTCGAGTTCGGCGGCGCCGACGATCCGGTCGCCGCGCTCGTCCTCGCCGGGCCGCATCGCGTCGAGCGCCTCCTCGTCGGCGGGGAGGACGTCGTCGCCGAGGGCCGCCTCGTCCGCGCCGAGGAGGACGAGATCGCCCGCGAGCACCGCGTGCAGGCGGCACGATTCGCAGCATGACCGCCACGCTCTCCACCCACGTCCTCGACACGGCGACAGGCCGCCCCGCCCCCGGCGTGCGCGTCGAGCTCTTCCAGGCCGCAGAGCTCGTCGCGGCGGCGGAGACCGACGCCGACGGGCGGATCGGGCAGCTGGCGGAGGTCGCCCCGGGCGCATACCGCCTCGTGTTCCACCCGCCGTCTCCGTTCTTCCGCCGCGTGGAGCTCGAGGTCGAGCTCGGCGAGGGCCACTACCATGTGCCGCTGCTCGTCGCGCCCTACTCGTGCACGACGTACCGGGGCAGCTGAGCGTCGAGGAGCTCGCCGAGCTCTTCGGCGGGCGAACGCGCTTCGTCGAACACCTCGCGGAGCACGCCGACCCGCTCGGCGACGCCCGCGACGTGCTCCGCGGACTACCAGAGGACGAGCAGATCGAGGCCCTGAACGCCCATCCACCGATCGGAGCCGGCGGGCTGACCGGACGGTCGGCTGCCGAGCAGGGCTCGGACGACGACGCGGCCGTGCTCGCGCGGCTCGCCGAGCTGAACGAGCGCTACGAGGCGACGTTCGGCTTCCGCTTCCTCGTCTTCGTGAACCGCCGGCCCCGGCGGGAGATCGTCCCCGTGCTGGAGGCGCGGCTCACGCGCCCGCGCGCCGAGGAGCTCGAAACCGGGCTCGACGAGCTGGTCGCGATCGCCCGCGACCGGGCGGGACTGGATCCAGCTACGGGCTGACCGGCGCTCCCTGCGCGATCCAGTCGGCGAGCACCTGCCGCTCCTCCTCGGTCATCCCGGTCACGTTTCCGGGCGGCATCGCCTGCGCGTCGACCGCCTGGCGCTGGATCGCGTCCGCACGCGCCGCGATCTCCTCGGGCGTGTCGAACGTGATGCCGGCCGGCGCCGACGGAACCTCGGTCGGCTCGGACGAGTGGCAGACGGCGCACCGCTGCTGGACGATCGCCTCGACCTCGGCGAACGCGACCGGCTCGGCGACCTTCCCGGCCGCGTCGTCGTCCGGTCGAAGCACGAGCGCGACGGCAAGGATCACGGCCCCCGCCATCACGAGGATCTCCCAGTGCGTCTGGCCCTGGTGGCGCAGGTTGAAGAAGTATCGGATCCAGGCGCCCGCGGCCATGAGGACGACGAGGACGAGCCAGTTCCGGGCGGCCCCGTAGGCGATCGGGAAGTGGATCGCGATCATCGCGAAGACGACCGGGAGCGTCAGGTAGTTGTTGTGCACCGAGCGCTCCTTCGCGCGGAGCGCGGGCACGGGATCCGGCTCACGCCCCGCCACCTTCGCCGCAACCAGCTTCCTGTGGGCGGGGATGATGTTGAAGAAGACGTTCCCGGCCATGATCGTCCCGAGCATCGCGCCCACCTGGAGGAAGGCAGCCCGGGGGCTGAAGAGCTGTGCGGACACGTACGCGGCCGCCACGGTGAAGAGGACGACGGCGGCACCGAGCGCGAGCTCCCGCCCTGCGAGCAGCCGGCAGGCGAGGTCGTAGACGAGCCACGCGAGCGCGAGCAGCCCGACGCTCGCGGCGATCGCGACCGCCGGAGTGAGGTCGGCGACCTGCGGATCGATCAGGAACTCGTCCGCGTTCACGTAGTAGAGGACGACGAAGAGCGAGAAGCCCGAGAGCCAGGTCGTGTAGGCCTCCCACTTGAACCAGTGGAGGGGCTCTGGGAGCGCGCCCGGTGCGAGGCGGTACTTCTGGGTGTGGTAGAAGCCGCCGCCGTGCACGGCCCAGAACTCGCCGCCGACTCCCGCCTCGGCGTCCTCGCGGCGCTTCGGCGGCCGCAGCGACAGGTCGAGGTACACGAAGTAGAACGACGCCCCGATCCACGCGACGGCCGCGACGATGTGCAGCCACCGCAGGAGGATGCTCAGCCACTCGTTGAGATAGGGATCCACCGCCGCGGAGGACCCTAGAGGCCGGGCGGAGCCGGGGAAACCCCGTTCACCGTCGCGTTAGGCTGCGCAGATGCTCGAGATCACCGCGGGGCCGCTTCGCTTTCGCGCCCGGCTCGAGGATGAGCTGGCGCCGCAGACGTGCGCCGCGCTCCGGGCGCTCCTCCCGCTCGACGGCACGATCATGCAGGCGCGCTGGAGCGGCGAATCGGCCTGGGTGCCGCTCGGCGATCTCCAGACCGGCATCGGGCCCGAGAACGCCAACTCGTATCCGGCGGCCGGAGAGCTCCTGCTCTATCCCGGGGGCCTGTCCGAGACGGAGATCCTCTTCCCGTACGGCGCCACCTGCTTCGCGAGCAAGATGGGCCAGCTGGCCGGGAACCACTTCGCGACGATCGTGGACGGCGCGGACGCGCTCGTCGAGCTCGGGAGGCTCGTGATCTGGGAGGGCGCCCAGGACATCCGCTTCGCCGAGGGGTAGCGCACCTACGCGGCGAGCCGGCGGAGCGCGTCCGCCAGCACCTGGATCGCAACCGCGACGTCGTCGCCGCTCGTGTCCTCCTCGGGGCAATGGCTCGCTCCGCCGGCGAGGCTCCGGACGAAGAGGAGACCCGTCGGCACGCCGGCCGCCGCCAGCACCATCGCATCGTGCCCTGCCCCCGACGCGAGCTCGACGACCGGCAGGCCGGCGTCGGCGATCGCTCCGCGTAGCGCCTCGCTCGGAGCCGCGGCCATCGGCACCGGATCCGTGATGTGCACGCGCGCCTCCGGGACGGAGGCGAGGACGGCGTCGAGCCGCGCGCGATCCGGGGCCCGGACGTCGACACTGACGGTTACGCGTGAGGGCACGACGTTCACCGCGCCCGGCTCGACGTCCACCCGCCCGACGGTGGCGACTGCGCCCTCGACGGCGCTGGCGGCGTCCCGAAGACGGAGGACGAACTCGGCGGCGGCCGACAGCGCATCCTGCCGGACGTCCATCGGCGTCGTGCCGGCGTGACGGGCGAGCCCCGAGAACTCGGCCTCGCCCCGGGCGACACCGACGACCGCTGTGGCCACCCCGAGCGCGGCGTCGCGCGTTGCAAGCACAGCTCCCTGCTCGACATGGCACTCGACAAACGCTGCGGGCTCCGGCTCGAGCCAGCCGGCCGGGTCGGGCGGCGCGAGGCCTAGGGCCGCCAGCGCCTCGCGCACGGTTGTCCCTTCCGCGTCTCGCTGATCCAGATCGTCGGGGACAAGCCGCCCGCACAGCGCCCGGCTGCCGAAGAGCCCGCGTCCGAAGCGACATCCCTCCTCGTCGCGGAATACCACGACGGTGAGCGTGCGCTCGTGCGGGCCGCCTGCCGCGGCGACCAGGATCGCCTCGAGCCCGCCGACCACCCCGAGCGCTCCGTCGAAGCGCCCACCGTCCGGCACGGAGTCGAGGTGCGAGCCGGTCCAGACCTCCGGCAGGTCGGGCCTCGTCCCACGCAGGCGGCCGATGAGGTTGCCCGCGGGATCCACGTCGACGACCAGCCGGCCTCCCGCATCCACTCCGCGACGAGGTCGTGCGCCTGCTGCTCGACGCGGCTCAGGCCCGGCCGATTCGCACCTCTGCCGCCGCCGAGGGCGTAGAGCAGCTCGAGCCGCTCCAGGGCGCGAGCCGCCGACGCCGTCGCGGAGTCCGTAGTCACGCCACGACGGGCTCCTAGAGCCCGAAGGGATTGACCGGCTTCGGGCCGGTCTGGACGATCACGCCCTTGCCCTCGAGGTACATGTCGAGGGTCTCGAGCGCCGTCTCACGGCCGAAGCCGGACTGCTTGTAGCCGCCGAACGGGATGCCGGGGAACGCCGTGTACGGCATGTTGATCCCGACCGTGCCCGACTTGAGGCGCCCGGCGACGCGGTGGCCGCGGGCGGCGTCGCCCGTCCAGACGGTTGCGACGAGCCCGTAGCGGGAGTCGTTCGCGAGCGCGATCGCCTCCTTCTCGTCCGCGAACGGGACGATGACGACGACCGGGCCGAAGATCTCCTCCTGCGCGACCGTCATGCGGTTCTCGACCTTCGCGAGGACGGTCGGCGGGTAGAACGCGCCGTCGCCGTTCGTCGCCTCGCCGCCCGTGACGACCTCCGCGCCCTCGCCGACGCCCTGCTCGACGTAGCCGTGCACCTTGTCGCGGTGCGTCTGCGAGATCAGCGAGCCCATCTGCGTCTCGGCGTCGAGCGGATCGCCGACCTTGACGCGCTGCGCGGCGTCGGCGAACGCCTGGACGACGTCGTCGTAGATCGACTCCTCGACCAGAACGCGGGAGCGGGCGTCGCAGCTCTGGCCGGCCGAGTAGTAGATCGCCGTAGGCCGAGCTCGGGATCGCGTCCTCGAGGTTCGCGTCGGCGAAGATCAGGTTCGGGCTCTTGCCGCCCAGCTCGAGCGAGAGCCGCTTGACGGGCTCGGCCGCCAGACGCATCACCTCGCTGCCCGAGCGCGTCGATCCGGTGAACGACACCTTGTCCACGCCCGGGTGGGCGACGAGATACGCGCCGGTGGTCGGCCCGTCGCCGGGGACGACGTTGACGACGCCCGGCGGGATCCCGACCTCGACGGCGAGCTCGGCGAGACGGAGCGCCGTCAGAGGCGTGGCTGGATCGGGCTTGAGGACGACCGTGCACCCGGCCGCGAGGGCGGGTGAGAGCTTCCAGCCGGCCATCATCACCGGGTAGTTCCAGGGGACGATCTGCGCGCAGACGCCGACCGGCTCGCGCAACGAGTAGAAGAGCAGCGACCCGCCGAGCGGATGCGAGCGGCCCGCGATCGACGCGGTGGCGGAGGCGAAGAAGCGGAAGTTCTCGGCCGCGACGGCCACCTCGGCCTTGACGCTCGAGATCGCCTTGCCGACGTTGCGCGTTTCGAGTTCCGCCAGCTCCTTGCGGTTCGCGTGGATTGCGTCGGCCAGCGCGTGCATCAGCCGCGAGCGCTCGGTCGCGGGCGTCTTGCCCCACGGGCCCTCGAGCGCCGCGCGGGCCGCCGCGACCGCGCGGTCGACGTCCGCTTCGCCCGCGATCGCGGCGCGGGCGAGCGGAGCTCCGGTCGCCGGCTCGATCAGATCGCGGACGTCACCGGAGGTCGGCTCAACCGACTCACCGTCGATGAACAGACCGTATTCGCGTCCCGTGGCGACCGACATTCGACCGGGGGACGATACCCGGCGACGGCCGATTGCGGGCAGAGGATCACGCCGGCGAAGCCGACGCAATCCTCAGGCCGGGCGCCTTGCCGATTTGGTCGTCGTCACCCCCCGAACCGGCTGGCTGCCCTGGGTCTGGGCGATGGAGCCGCAGGACCCGGCGACAATCAATGTCGGACCGGGTGACGGATTGCAAGCGGAATTGTCTAAACACTTGCGAAATCGGTATTGCGCGTTTTGTGCGCTCACGGCGCTGTTCTGCGCCGAATCCATCACATTCGAGGCCTCTCCGGTGCGCATTGCGGCAATAGAATCGCCTTGGGGAGGAGGCTTGGGACGCCTATGAGGTGCCGGAACGTTCGAAGACCGCAGCCTGACCCTGCCCGACGCCCACGCAGAGGGTCGCGAGCCCGTAGCGGCCGGCCCGGCGGCCGAGCTCGTGAAGCAGCGAGACGACCAGCCGCGCGCCGGACATCCCGAGCGGATGGCCGAGGGCGATCGCACCGCCGTTCACGTTCACGCGCTCCGGATCGAGCCCGAGCTCGCGGATCACCTGGAGGCTCTGCGAGGCGAACGCCTCGTTCAGCTCGACGAGGTCGAGGTCGCCCGCGTCGATCCCCGCCCGCGCGAGCACCTTCCGCACGGCCGGCACCGGGCCGATCCCCATCACGCGGGGATCGACTCCCGCGACCGCGCTCGCAACGAAGCGCCCGAGCGGCTCGACCCCGAGGTCGGCGGCGCGCTCCTCGCTCGCGACCACGAGCGCGGCGGCGCCGTCGTTGATCCCGCTCGAGTTGCCGGCGGTGACGGTGCCACCCTCGCGGAACGCCGGCTTGAGCGCGGCGAGCTTCTCGGCCGACGTGTCCGGCCTGGGGTGCTCGTCGCGGTCGACGTCCCCGACGGGCACGAGCTCGTCCGCGAACCGGCCGGCCTCCTGCGCGGCCGCCCAGCGGCGCTGGCTCTCGAGCGCGAACGCGTCCTGATCCTCGCGCGACACGTCCCAGCGCTCGGCGACGTTCTCGCCGGTCTCGCCCATCGACTCGAGCGGGAACAGCTCCTCGAGCCGCGGATTCGGGAAGCGCCAGCCGAGCGTCGTGTCCCACGCGGTCACGTCCCCGCGAGCGAACGGCCGCTCGGCCTTCGCGAAGACGAACGGCGCGCGGCTCATCGACTCGACCCCGCCCGCGACGAACAGGTCGCCGGAGCCTGCCCGCACCGCATGGCACGCCTCGACCACCGCCGAGAGCCCCGACGCGCAGAGCCGGTTGACCGTCACGCCGGCCACGTCCTGCGGCAGCCCGGCGAGGAGCGCGGCCATCCGCGCGACGTTCCGGTTGTCCTCGCCCGCCTGGTTCGCGCAGCCGAAGTAGACGTCCTCGATCTCCCCGGCCGGGACGCCCGCCCGCTCGACCGCCTCGCGCACGACGAGCGCCGCGAGATCGTCCGGCCGCTCCCCCGCGAGCGCGCCGCCGTAGCGCCCGATCGGCGTGCGGACGGCGGAGAGGATCACGGCCTCGGGCATGGCGCGCCCAGTGTAGTGCCGGGGTTCCGGGCCACCGCGGGCATGATCCGGCGCGAACTGGGTAGGCAGGGCCACATGCGGACGACAGCCGGATTCCTGCTCGTCCTGCTCCTGCTCGTCGTCGCCGCCTGCGGCGGTTCCGACGGCGGCTCGACCGAGGGCGCCGCGACGCAGCCCGCGGACACGACCGACACGTCGGCCGCGGACCGGGCGACCGAGACCGACGCCGACCTGCAGACGTTCGAGGTCGAGTCGGCCGGGTTCTCGCTCGGCGTCCCGTCCTCGTGGAAGGGCCTGGACGGCGACGACTTCGCGAAGAGCGGCGCGCTCGAGGAGTTCGGCAAGGAGAACCCGTCGCTCGCGCCGTACGTGAGCGCCCTCCAGGCGGGCAACTCGCCGATGAAGCTGCTCGCGGCCGACCCGGAGCTCGAGGGCAACTTCGCGACCAACGTAAACGTCCTCGTCCAGGACGTCCCCGAGGGGACGTCGGCGAAGGACTACGCCGACCTGAACAGGTCCGGGCTCTCCTCGTCGCTCGACATCCAGGGCACGATCGAAAGCGAGGAGGTCGACCACGAGGCCGGCGACGCCGCCGTCGCGCGCTACCGCGCGAACCTCAACTCCGGCGGCCAGCAGAAGACGTTCTCGTTCGTCCAGTACTACTTCGTCAACGGCACCGACGCCTACGTCGTCACCTACACGACCGTGCCCGAGGCAGAGGACCGCTACCAGGACGACTTCGAGGCGTCGGCCGCCTCGTTCCGCTTCCTTTAGGCCCCGCTACGAGACGAACTCGACCTTGACCGGCCGCTCGAGGGCGCCGGCCTGCTCGGCGCGCGCGAGCAGTTCGCGCACTGCCTCCCGGCCCTCGTCGCCGTAGTCCTGCGTGAGGCGGTTCACGTACATGCCGACGAAGCGGTCGGTCAGCTCCGGGTCGAGGCCGCGGCCGAACTTCATCGCGTAGCGGAGCGCCTGCGGGCGCCGCTCGAGCCCGGCCTCGATCGACTCGGCGAGCACGTCGGAGAGCTCGCGGAGCGTGTCCTCGCCGATGTTGCGGCGCGCGACGTTGATCCCGAGCGGCAGCGGCAGACCCGTCTCGAGCAGCCACCACTCGCCCGAGGTCGACGACCTTCTGGAGCCCGTGCTGCGCGTACGTGAGCTGGCCCTCGTGGATGAGGAGCCCCGCCGGGGCCTCGCCGCGCTTGACCGCGTCGAGGATCTCGTCGAACGGCACCTCGCGGTAGCGGAAGTCGCCGCCGAGGCAGAGCCGCAGGGCGAGGAACGCCGTGGTCAGCCGGCCCGGGACGGCGATCTCGATCTCGCGCAGGTCGTCCACGGACATAGCCTCGGTCGAGACGACGATCGGCCCGTAGCCGGAGCCCATCGAGGCGCCGTGCGGGAGGATCACGTAGTCGTCCTGGACGGCCGGGTACGCGTGCAGCGAGATCGCGGTCACCTCGAGGCGCGCCTCGAGGGCCCACTCGTTGAGCGTCTGGATGTCCGCGAGGACGTGCTCGAACTCGAACGCGCGCGGGTCGACCACGCCCGACGCGAGGCCCCAGAACATGAACGCGTCGTCCGGATCCGGGCTGTGGCCGAGGCGAATCAGCAAGCGGCCGAGGGTACCACCGCCTCCGCGGAACCGCGGCAGGACCCGGCCGTGCGCCCACTACCATTTCCCGTGTGCCGAGCAACGAGCTGAGCGAGGCGATCCAGGACTACCTGAAGGAGATCTACAAGCTCTCCGCGAGCGGCGAACGCGCGACGACGTCCGCGATCGCACAGCGCCTCGGCGTCGCCCCCTCCTCGGCGACCTCGATGCTCAAGAAGCTCTCCGCCCTCGGGCTGGCCGAGCACGCGCCCTACCGCGGCGCGGAGCTGACGCCCGCCGGCGAGAAGATCGCGCTCGAGGTGATCCGCCACCATCGCCTGCTCGAGCAGTACCTGGCCGAGACGCTCGGGCTCGGGATCGACGCCGTGCACGACGAAGCCGACCGGCTCGAGCACGTCCTCTCGGAGGAGCTCGAGCGGCGGATCGACGAGGCGCTCGGCTATCCCAACGCACGACCCGCACGGGCACCCGATCCCGACCGCAGAGCTCGAGCTCGACGGCTCGACCCTCCGCAGCCTCGAGGCGCTGGAGCCGGGGGAGGAGGCGATCGTCCGCCGCGTGCCCGACGGCGACGCGGAGGTCCTCCGCTACCTCGCCGAGCTCGCGCTCGTGCCGGGCCGGCGCGTCCGCCGCGGGACGTCCGAGCCCTTCGGCGGGCCCGTGCGCGTGAGCGTCGACGACCAGGAGCACGCGATCTCCCGCGAGCTGGCGGGCCAGATCGGTGTCGCCTAAGCGGCCGCCCTCAGGGGCGGTGGCCGAAGAACCAGCGCTCGAGCGGCTTCAGGAGCTCCTCCTCCTGGAACGGCCCCGCGTTCGAGACGATGCCGTCGCCGTTCGAGATCTCGAGGTCGTCGCTCAAAGCGCCGTTCGCCGCCTCGAGCGCGTCGCCGAGCTCGTAGCCTTCGAAGATGTAGTCGTCGGCCCGAGGGTGCGGCTGCGCCCGGTGCCCGAGGTTGATCGCGCGCCCGACCGCCCAGACCGCGCCGGGCCTCCGCTCGATCCAGATGATGATGTCGTCACTGGACCCGTCCTCGCCGACGCCGCGAAGGACGCGCTGCGCGAAGCGCATGGGGCCTGACTCTTCGCCCACGGGCCAAGGATACAATCGCGGCGTGAGCTTCCTCGGACGCCTCTTCGGCAAGGGTGACGACGCCGAGCGCGAGCCGCAGCAGCGCGGGATGTCGAAGGAGGACGCGCTGGCCGCGTACGTGATCCGCGAGCACGCCCAGGGGCGCGCGATCGAGGAGATCATGAACGACCCGTACCTCAAGAACCGCGCCTCGGACGAGCAGCGCGTCCGCCTGCTCGAGCGGCCCGAGGTGATCCGGGCGATCGGCGAGCACACCGCCGAGGTGGCCCGCGAGAAGCGTCCGCTAGAGGTCGGTGCCGAGGCCGCGCTCGCGGGCGCGGTCGAGCACGAGCTTCCCCACCGCGAGATCCTCGGCGGCGATCCCGAGGCTCTTGAAGAGCACGATGTCCTCGTCCTGCTGGCGACCTGGCACCTCGCCTGCGACGACCTCGGAGAGCTCGTGCACCTCGAGCCAGTCGAGGACGCCCCGCTCGACGGGCTCGACGAGGTCGCCCGCCTCGATCCGCGCCTGCTCGCGCGAGTCGCAGCAGACGAAAGCCGCGCGCTCGAGCACGGCGTTGTCGAGCTCGCGCGCCTGGAGGCGGTTCGCGCCCACGGCGCAGACGAGCGCGCCGGGCCGCAGCCACTCGCCGCGGAGCACGGGGTCGCGCGAGTTCGGTCACGGTCACAACCACGTCCTGCTCGGCCGCGTCCTTGTACCACTCGGCCTCTTCCGCGCCGTAGCGCTCGCAGAACGCCCGCCTGCGCGCCTCGTTCCGGCAGAACGCGACCACGGTCTCGATCCCCGGGAGCGCCGCGCGGATGCACTCGACCTGCGCCTCCGCCTGCCAGCCGCAGCCGATCACGCCGAGGCTGGTCGCGTCCGGCCGCGCGAGGTGGCGCGCGGCGACCGCGCTCGCCGCCCCGGTGCGGCGCTGGCCGAGCCGGTCGGCCTCGATGAGCTGCGAGGAGCTCGGGCCGGTCGGTTGCGAAGAGCGTGACGAGGAACCGCACGCCGGACTCGAACCCGGCGTAGCTCTTGAGACCGGCGACCCCGAGCTCGAGGTCGGCGGCGGCCATGACGTGGAACTTCCCTTCCTCGAGCCCGAGGCGGTAGCGCGGGCGGTTCTCGACCACGCCGCGGGCAAGCCGCTCGAAGCACGCCTCGACCGCCTCCACCGCGTCGGCCGGCGGGAGGAGCGCTTCGACGTCGGCTTCGCGCAGGTAGAGCGGCACGGGCGGACTAGTCTAGGCCGGGTGGAGCGGTGCATCCGCGTTCCCCTCGCCGCGCTCGACCGGGAGGGGCGCGCCGTGATCCAGTCCGAGGGCACGGAGATCGCGGTCTTCCTCGTCGACGGCGTGCCGCACGCGGTCGGAGAACGCCTGCCCCCACGAGGGCAACCCGCTCGTCCTCGGCGAGCTCGCCGGCGGCACGCTCACGTGCGCGTTCCACCAGTGGCGCTTCGACCTCGCGACCGGCGCGTGCCTCCACGGCGACCGCCCCCTCACACGCTTCGCGGCGACCCTCGAGGACGACGAGATCGTCGTCGAAATGGCGCCGGAGAGCTAGTAACAACGTGCAACGAAGTAGGGCGCGCCGCGAGTCCGGGCTCGGCCCGGGCTCGCTACCCGACGTTCTCCGCTAGCACGCGACCGCCCGAAAGTCGTCATGGCCCCCGACAGGCCGGACTTTCGGGCGGAGATGCGCCCGAGAGGATTCGAACCTCTGGCCTCAGCCTCCGCAGGGCTGCGCTCTATCCCCTGAGCTACGGGCGCGAGGCGACCTAGTGTAGCGGCCGGGCCTCGGCGCCCCCGACCTCGAGCACGGCGTCGTCGGGAACCTCGGCGCGCACGTACGCGAGCGCGAGGACGGCGCCGTTCTCCGGCACCGCGCTCGTCACGCGGCCGACCGCCTTCCCTTCGAACCGTAGCTCGGCGTCCGCCTCGGGAACCTCGGTCGACGCGATCGAGAGCACACGCAGCGACCGGTTCGCGTGACCGCGGTAGTGGAGGCGCGCGATCGGCTCCTGGCCCGGATAGCACCCCTTCGTGAGCGAGACGGCCCGCTCGACGAGGCCCGCCTCCGCCGGCAGCACCCGGTCGTCGATCTCCCGGCCGTACCGCGGCGTCGCGGCGCGGATCCGAAGCGTCTCGAGCTCGGCGTCCGAGAGCGTGTCGGCCGTCGGATCCGGCTCGGCGTCGAGCACCTCCCAGCCCGGCTCGCCGTAGTCGTCCGCCCGCGCGGCGAGCCCCTCGGGACGCGCGCCGAGCACCACGTGGCTCGCGTGCTCTTCGACCTCGATCTCCACCCTGGCCGCGAAGCGCGAGCGGACGAGGTGGTCGCGCACGGTCTCGGCCAGCTCCGGCTCCGTCAGGAGCAGGAAGTCGTCCTCCGCGCGACGCAGAACCCGGAGCGGCGCGACGACGCGGGCCTTCGGCGTGAGCAGCAGCGCGTCGCACGATTCGCCGACCGCGAGAGCCTCGACGTCGTTCGAGACCATCCGCTGCAGATAGTCCGCCGCCTGCGGCCCGCGGAGCCCGACGAACCCCCGCGGCCGCCGTCCCACCCGTGTTTCGCTTCCTATTGTCATCGAATCCGCTATGGTCCCGCGCCTGCGGCCCCGACCGCCGCCCGAACGGGGGATTCAAGGATCACCACGCCGCCTTCGATATGAGAGACGTGGCCTGCTTGCTCGGGACAGTATGCCGCCGCACCGTCATGCTAGTGACGGTCGCCCTGGCGGCTGCCGCCGTGATCGCGCCGTCCGCGAGCGCGAGCGAGATCCTCACGCGCAACGCCAAGAACCTCCGTCTGGTCGTCGGCGACAACTACACGGTCGTCCACTACACGCGCGCGGGGAAGCCGTACCACGTGCTCGTCTGGGGCGCGGTCAACGCGCGGCCCCCGAGCCCGACGCGTCAAGCAGGTGCACTTCAAGATCGACTTCTCCGGCGGCTACGGCACCTTCCGCAAGCCGGTCTGGAAGACGGTGCGCAACAAGTGCCGCCCGTACGACGGCCCGGCGCTGCCGATGCTCGTCGCCGCCTGCAAGGCGCCCAACGGCTCGTACTGGGCGATCCAGGTCTGGCGCCGGATGCTCCCGAACCTCGGGCTCAATCCGTGGAAGGCGTCCCAGACGGTCCGCGAGTTCCACATCTCGCACTGGTCGGGCGGGTTGCCCCAGCTCGAGATCTACCGCGACTGGGTCTACAGCCAGCGCTTCCACCACCTCTTCGGGACGTTCACGTACAAGGGCGAGCCGGTGCACGGCTACCTCCACACGTCGAGCGGCGCCCCGCTCGACACCTACGGCCGGAACGTCTACGTCGACACCTACAACTCGGCTTACGGCGCCGGCTGGAAGCGCGAGAACTCCTTCCTCGCCCACAACCCGCGCGGAAACTTCTGCTACGGCTTCTACTCGCACGAGCGCTACGCCGGCTACCCCGACGGCCCGCGTCGTCCCGAGGGCAACGGCCAGAAGTACCGAGCCCACGCGATGGGCCCGGGCGTGACGCCGATCGTCGGCTGGACGGGCGACGGCCTGCCGGACTACGACGAGAACAACCCCGACCACGTGAATCTCGAGCTCTCGATGCGGACGCTCGAGGACGTGATCCACGGCAGCGACGACGACTGCGACGCGCGCTGAGCCGCATCCGATCCTGAACGACGAAGGGCGGCCTCTCGGCCGCCCTTCGCACATCTCGTCCCGAAAGGGACGGCTACATCATCCCGCCCATGTCCGGCATGCCGGCGCCGGCGCCCACGGGGTGCTTCTCCGGGGCCTCGGCGACGACCGCCTCGGTGGTGAGGATGTTCTTCGCGATCGACGCGGCGTTCTGCAGCGCCGAGCGCGTGACCATCGTCGGATCGATGATGCCGGCCTTCACGAGGTCCTCGTACTCGCCGGAGTCCACGTTCAGGCCGAAGCCCGGCTTGCCTTCGCGGATGGCGTTCACGACGATCGAGCCCTCCAGGCCCGCGTTGGACGCGAGCTGGCGGATCGGCTCCTCGAGCGCCCGCGTGACGATGGCGGCGCCGGTGCGCTCGTCGCCCTCGAACTCGTCGATGGAGATCGCCGACGTCGCATTCAGGAGCGCGACGCCGCCGCCCGGGACGATGCCCTCCTCGAGGGCGGCCCGGGTGGCCTGCAGCGCGTCCTCGACGCGGTGCTTCTTCTCCTTCATCTCGGTCTCGGTCGCCGCGCCGACCTTCACGACGGCGACGCCGCCGGACAGCTTCGCGAGCCGCTCCTGGAGCTTCTCGCGGTCGAAGTCGGAGTCGGTGTTCTCGATCTCCTGCTTCAGCTGCTTGATCCGGCCCTTGATCGCCTCGGCGTCGCCGGCGCCGTCGATGATCGTGGTGGAGTCCTTGTCCACGACGACCTTGCGGGCCCGGCCGAGCTGGGCGATCTTCGTGTTCTCGAGCTTGAGGCCCATCTCCTCGGTGATCACCTCGGCGCCGACGAGGATCGCGATGTCCTCGAGCATGCGCTTGCGGCGATCGCCGAAGCCGGGCGCCTTGACGGCGACGGCCTGGAACGTGCCGCGGAGCTTGTTGACGACGATCGTCGCGAGCGCCTCGCCCTCGACGTCCTCCGACACGATGATCAGCGGGCGACCCGCCTGGATCACCTGCTCGAGCACCGGAAGGAGATCCTTGACCGCGCCGATCTTCTGGTTCGCGACCAGGATGTACGGGTCGTCGAGCACGGCCTCCATGCGCTCGGAGTCCGTGATCATGTACGGGGACAGGTAGCCCTTGTCGAACTGCATGCCCTCGGTGAACTCGAGCTCGAGGCCGAAGGTCTGGCCCTCCTCGACGTTCACGACGCCGTCCTTGCCGACCTTCTCGATCGCGTCCGCGATCACGTCGCCGATCTCGCGCTCGCGCGCCGAGATGGTCGCGACCCGGGCGATGTCCTCCTTGCCCGAGATCTCCTTGGACTGCGACTTGAGGTTCTCGACCACCGCGTCGACCGACTTCTCGATGCCGCGCTTGAGCGCCATCGGGTTCGCACCGGCCGAGACGTTCTTCAGGCCTTCGCGGACGATGGCCTGGGCGAGGACGGTCGCGGTCGTCGTGCCGTCACCGGCGACGTCGTTCGTCGCCGTCGCGACCTCGCGGACGAGCTGGGCGCCCTGGTTCTCGAAGACGTCCTCGACCTCGATCTCGCGGGCGATGGTGACGCCGTCGTTCGTGATCGTCGGGGCGCCGAACTTCTTGTCCAGCACGACGTACCGGCCCTTCGGGCCGAGCGTGACCTTGACGGCGTCCGCGAGGATGTCGACGCCCCGCTGTAGCGAGCGGCGCGCTTCCTCGTCGAACTTCAGCTCCTTGTGAGCCATGCATTCACCTCTCTACGTGAGTTACGCCTTGGCGCCCGCGGGCTCGCGGGTGCCGACGACCTTCGCGAGCACATCGGACTCGCGGAGGATCAGGACCTCGTCGACGCCGAGCTTGATCTCGGTGCCGCCGTACTTCGAAAAGATGATCTCGTCGCCCTCGGCGAGGTCGATCGGGATGTACTCGCCGTCCTCGTCGCGCCCGCCCGGTCCGACTGCGAGGACGCGGCCGCGCTGCGGCTTCTCCTTCGCGGTGTCGGGCAGGACGATGCCGCTCTCCGTCGTGTCCTCGTCCTCGAGAACCTCGACGATCAGGCGATCGCCTAGCGGCTTCAGGTCCATGCGGCCTCCTTCCATCTGCTTCTGTAGCGGGTTCTGGCACTCGGGGTGCCCGAGTGCCGATGCCATCCTAGCGAAGGAGAGGTGGGCTGATCAAGGTTCTGTCGGCACTCGTTGTGACCCGAGTGCCGACGCGCAGAACCGAAACGAGCGTGAGCGCGCATGCGAGCGCCGCGAGCCCGTACGCGACCGGGTCGCCGAGCGCCTCGCCGAGTGCGCCGCCGAGCCCGGGGCCGACGACGGCACCGGTCGCCCAGGCCGCGTTCATCAGCCCGAAGGCGATCCCCTGCGACAGCCCGACGTCCTCGGCGCCGCTCGAGAGGAGCGCCATCCCGGGCGTGAAGAGCGCGCCCCACGTGATCGCCGCCAGGAGGACGAAGGCGGCGATCGCGGCCGGCCGGCCGGCCCATGCAAGCCCCAGCGCGACCACGACGCCGCCGGTCAGGGCCAGGCGCACCGGGACGAGCGCGCCGCGGCGGTCGACCTCGCGGCCCACGAGCGGCGCCACGACGGTCTCGATCCCGGCGGTGACGAAGAAGAGGGCGCCGATCCCCACGGCGCTCCAGCCGAGCTGGTCGAGGTCGAGCGAGACGAGCACGGCCAGGAGCCCGAAGAGGAGGGCGGCGAGGACCATCAGCCAGAGGCCGCCGACGAAGCTCGCGGTCCCGCAGCGCGCGACCGACCGCGGCGACGGACGGCTCCTCCCGCCGGACGCCCTCGAGCCGGGTGCCGGCGGCCGCGACGACGAGCGCGAGCACTCCGACGACGGTGAACGTGAGCCTCGTGCCCGCGTAGGAGGCCACGGCGCCGAGAACCGGCCCGAGGAGCGCGCCGAAGATCGCGGCGCCGAGCGCGGTTCCGAGGAGCTGGCCTCGCCGCCCACGCGGCGCGGCCGCCGATCAGCCAGGCGAGGCCGCCCGACCACGAGAAGGCGCTCCCGAGCCCCTGGCCGAAGCGAGCCAGCCCGAGCGTCCAGACGTCCTCGGCGAACGCGAAGGCGACGCTCGCACCCGCGATCACGACGAGGCCGGCGAGGGCGGTCGGCTTGGCCCCGATTCGCGCCGCCGCGATTCCGGCCGGGAACGCGCCGACGAGGACGCCGAGCGCGTAGGTCGCGACGATGAACCCGGCGCCGCCCTTCGAGAGGCCGAACTCCTCCGCGTAATGCGGCAGGAGCGGCGTGAGCGCGGCGTACAGCATCGTGTCCACGAGGACCACGGCGGACACGAGACCGAGCAGCCGGCGCACGCGCCCGACGCTAGTCGATCGGGCCGAAGCCGCGAGGCATGCCCGAGCGTCACCGACTCGCGACGGACGTCGGCTCGTAACAAACTGTTACGAGGAAAGACACGGCCACTTCATCAGGACTCGAAGGGTCGAGGTCAGCGGCCGCGTAGCATCGGGCTCGTGCGACGCGAGTTCTCGGCGGGCGGAGTGGTCGTCCGGCGGATCCGCGGGGAGTGGCGCCTCGCGGCGATCCGGCCGGGCGGGAAGCCGGAGGGCACCTGGGCGCTCCCGAAGGGTCTCGTCGACGACGGCGAGGACCCGGCCGCGACCGCGCTCCGCGAGGTCCAAGAGGAGACCGGGCTCGACGGCCGCCTCGAGGGCAAGCTCGGCGACGTCAAGTACGTCTACACGTGGGACGGCGAGCGGATCTTCAAGATCGTCTCCTTCTTCCTCGTGCGCGCGACGCGCGGGCGGATCGGCGACCTCGACCCCGCGCTCGCCGTTCGAGGTGGCCGAGGCGCGCTGGCTCCCGCTCGCCGAGGCGCCCCGCCTGCTGGCCTACCGCGGCGAGCGCGAGATGGCCGAGCGCGCTCTCGCCGCACTCGCCGCCGCCGAGGAGACGGAAAAGCCGACCTGAGGCACTATCATCGGTCGCCGCTGGCGCACAAACCCTCCATGTACGCGCTCAACTTCTACTCCCCGATGGTCGCGGACCAGCTCCGCTCCCGCCGCAAGACGGCCACGATCCGCCTGGGCGACAAGTCCGGGAAGTACAAGAAGGGCATGGTCGTGCAGGTGCTCGTCGGCACCCGCTTCGGCCCGCGGGAGAAGATCTTCGAGGCGGTGATCGACAAGGTCGAGGTCAAGGATCTGATGGATCTGTCGCCGCGCGAGATCGAGCACGACAACCCGGAGATCCGCCGGCCCGAGGAGATGCTCACCTTCCTGAGCCGCCTCTACAACCGCGAGATCGCACCGGACGCGACCGTCACGGTCATCCACTTCAGCGAGATCCTGAACCCGGGCTTCGCGGCCTTCCACCCGGGCTAGCCGGTCACTTCCCCGGCTTGCGGATCGGCGAGCCGAACTGCTCGGCCGCGCGCAGCGCCGCGCCGCACTCCTCGCACTCGACCGCGAACATCGAGCTGATCCGCGCGCTGCACACCGGACATCTGGAACGCAGCTCGCCGCCGCACTGAGGACACGCCGCGGGAACCGTCTCGTCCTCCCGATCGGTGAAGTAGCGCTGGGCGTGTCCGCACGCGAGGCAGAAGGCGACCCAGTCGCCCAGGGTCTTGCGCCGCTCCTCGCGGAGCCAGTCTGAGGCCTTGCCCACGCCCCCATCCTGCCAGCCCCGCGCGCACCGGAATCGCGCCGTGCGCCAGCGGGTACACTCGCCCGGGCGACCAGGAGGGGACACGAGTGGCGATTGCGAGAGAGGCCGAGCCGGTCGGCACGTTGAAGGAGGTCCGCGAAGCGGGTCTCGACCGCGAGGACCTGCTCGGCGTCTACCGCAACATGCTCCTCACCCGCGCGATCGAGGAGCGGGGCCACATCCTCTACAAGCAGGGGAAGATTCCCGGCAGCTTCTACACCGGGCGCGGCAACGAGGCCGCGTCGGTCGGCGTCGCGACGGCGATGGGCAACGAGGACGTCGGCACGCCGCTCCACCGGGACATGGGCGTGCACGTCACACGCGGCGTCGAGCCGTGGCGGATTTTCGCGCAGTACATGGGCCGCGCCGACGGGCCGACCCGCGGCCGCGACGGCAACGTCCACATGGCGGACGCCCGCCTTGGCCTGATCGCGATGGTCAGCCACCTCCCGGCGATGCTTCCCGTCGCGGTCGGCTGCGCGCTCGCCTTCCGGATCCGGGAGGAGCGCCGGGTCGCGGTCGGCTGGTACGGCGAGGGCGCCTCGGCTCGCGGCGACGCCCACGAGGCGATGAACCTCGCCGGCACGCGTCGCCTGCCGGTGGTGTTCGTCTGCGACAACAACCAGTGGGCCTACTCGACGCCGACGCATCTCGAGTACGCGTGCGAGACGCTCGCCGACCGCGCGCAGGGTTACGGCTTCGAGGGCGTCGTGGTGGACGGAACGGACGTGCTCGCCGTCTACCGCGAGGCCAAGCGAGCGATCGAGAAGGCGCGCGAGGGCGGCGGCCCGACGCTGATCGAGTGCATGACGCTCCGCATGGAGGGCCATGCCGTGCACGACGACGCCTTCTACGTCCCGAAGGAGATGTTCGAGGAGTGGGCGAAGCGCGATCCGATCGAGCGCTTCCGGACGTGGCTTCGCGACAACGCCGAGCTCACGGACGCCGAGGAGGACGAGATCGCGGCCGGGATCAAGAAGATGCTCGGCGACGCGATCAAGCGTGCCGACGAGAGCCCGCTGCCGGAGGCCAAGGACCTGGCCGAGAACGTGTTCGCGTCCGCCGAGGACCTCGACACGCCCCACCACAAGTAATGGCCGTCAAGACCTACCTCCAGGCGATCTCCGACGGGCTCCGGCAGGAGATGCAGCGCGACCGCCGCGTGTACGTGATCGGCGAGGACGTCGGCGTCTACGGCGGCGCGTTCAAGGTCACGCAGGGCTTCCAGGAGGAGTTCGGCCCGTGGCGCGTGATCGACGCGCCGCTCTCCGAGACGGCGATCGTCGGCTCCTGCACGGGCGCGGCGATCATGGGCATGCGCCCGGTCGCGGAGATGCAGTTCGCCGACTTCATCTCGTGCGCGTGGGACCAGCTCGTCACCGTGTCTGCCAAGCAGTTCTACCGTGCGGGCACGCCGGTTCCGATCGTCGTCCGCCTCCCATCCGGCGGCGGCTTCTCGGGCGGGCCGTTCCACTCGCAGAACCCGGAGTCGAGCTTCGCGCACATCCCCGGCCTCAAGATCGTGTGCCCGGCGACGCCGGCCGACGCGAAGGGCCTGATCGCGAGCTCGATCGAGGATCCGAACCCCGTCCTCTACTTCGAGCACAAGCACCTGTACCGCCGGATCAAGGACGAGGTGCCGGACGAGCGCTACACCGTCCCGTTCGGCCAGGCGCGGCTCCACCGCGAGGGCGACGACATCACCGTCGTCACGTGGGGCGCGATGGTCTACACCGCGGACGAGGCGGCGAACACGCTGGCCGACGAGGGCGTCTCGGTCGAGATCGTCGACCTGCGGACGATCATCCCGTGGGACAAGGAGGCCGTCCTCAAGTCGGTCGAGAAGACGTCGAAGGTGCTCGTCCTCCACGAGGACACGCGCACCGGCGGCTTCGGCGCCGAGATCGTGGCGACGATCACCGAGGAGTCGTTCGAGAACCTCGACGCGCCCGTACGGCGGATCACCGCGCCGGACAGCCCGGTGCCGTTCTCCCCGCCGCTCGAGAAGGCGTACATCCCGCAGGTCGAGGACGTCGTGGCAGGGCTGAAGGACCTGGCGGGGTACTAGACGGCATGGCGACGCAGACGGCAGTCGAGGTCGTGATGCCCCAGATGGGCGTCTCGGTCTCCGAGGGCACGATCACCAAGTGGCTGAAGCAGGCAGGCGACACGATCACCGCCGACGAGCCGCTGCTCGAGATCTCGACCGACAAGGTCGACACCGAGGTTCCGAGCCCCGCGACCGGCGTCGTCCAGAAGATCCTCGCCCAGGAGGGCGAGACCGTCGCCGTCGGCACCGCGATCGCGCTGATCGGGCCCGAGGGCGGCGAGGCCGAGCCCGCCGAGGCGCCGCCCGAGCCCGCGACCGCCCAGGCCGCCGAGGAGACCGAGGAGGCGTCCTCGGCCGAGGGCGAGACGGCGAGCGCGGAGACGACGCAGGCCGAGCCGGCGGCGGAACCCGCCGAGCCCGCTCCTCCCCCCGCTGCGGAGGCTCCCGCCGCTCCGCCGCCCGCGGACGGCAGCGGCGACAAGGCATTCGTCTCGCCGGTGGTGGCACGGATCGCGGCCGAGCACGGGGTCGATCCGAGCCAGGTGCCCGGCACCGGCCGCGGCGGCCGCGTGACGAAGAAGGACATCCTCGGGTTCATCGAGTCCGGCGCGCCCGCGCAGGCGGCGCCGACCGCCGAGCCCGCCGCACCGCCGGCGGCACCGGCTGCCGAGCCCGCTGCACCCGCGGCTCCGGCCGCGACCCCCTCCGCTCCTGCCGCACCCGCCGCCGCTCCTGCACCGGCGCCCGCGCCGCAGGCCGAGCCGGTCGCGGGCGAGCAGTTCGAGCCGATGACGGCCATGCGCCGCGGGATCGCGGAGCACATGCGCCGTTCCCTCGACACGTCGGCCCACGTCACCTCGGCGATCGAAGTGGACATGTCCAGGGTGGTCGCGATCCGCGAGAAGCTGAAGAAGGAGTACCAGGCCGCCTACGGCGTCAACCCGACGTACCTCGCGTTCGTCGCCCGCGCCGCGGTCGAGACGCTCAAGGACTACCCGTGGGTGAACGGCGAGATCCGCGGCGACCAGATCGTCACACGGCCGTTCATCAACCTCGGCTTCGCCGTCGAGCTCGCCGAGGGCAAGGGCCTGATCGTCCCGGTGCTCAAGAACGCCGAGACGCTCAACCTCCTCGGGGTGGCGAAGGGCGTGGTCGACCTCGCGCAGCGAGCGCGCGACAAGCAGCTCCTGCCGGACGACGTCCAGGGCGGCACGTTCACGATCACGAACCCCGGCGGCTACGGCACCTTCCACGGCACGCCGGTGATCAGCCAGCCGCAGAGCGGGATCCTCGGCACCTACGCGGTCGTGAAGCGGCCGTGGGTCGTCCAGGACGAGATGGGCCAGGACGTGATCGCGATCCGGCCGATCATGAACCTGACGCTGACGTACGACCACCGGCTGGTCGACGGCGCGTACGCGGGCCGCTTCCTCCGCGACATCAAGCAGCGGCTCGAGACCTGGGACGAGGCCGCGTACTAGTTCTCGCGGGCTAGGCTGAGGCGGTGAGCCCGCGGCCCGGATACGTGTTGCAGCTCGGCGCGACTCCGTACCTGGAGGCGTGGGAGCTCCAGCGCTCCCTGGCCGGCGCGGTCTCGCAGGGCGCGATCCCGGACACGGTCGTGCTGCTCGAGCACCCGCCGGTCGTGACGCTCGGGCGGCGAACCGACGGAGGAGGAGCTCCACGTCCCCGAGGACGCGCCGGTCGAGGTGGTCGAGACCGACCGCGGCGGGAAGTCGACGTTCCACGGACCGGGGCAGCTGGTCGCGTATCCGATCTTCGACCTGAACCGCCACGGCCGCGACGTGAAGCGATACTGCCGCGACCTCGAGGAATCGGTCATCCGGACGCTTGCCGAGTTCGACCTCGAGGCGGGTCGGATCGAGGGGCTCACGGGTGTCTGGCTCGAGCGGCCGCCGCGGAAGATCTGCTCGATCGGCGTCCATATCTCCCGCTGGGTGACGACGCACGGCTACGCGCTGAACGTCGACCTCGACCCGGCGCCGTTCACGGAGTGGATCACGGCGTGCGGGCTCGAGGACGCGGCCTTCACGACGATGGCACGCGAGCTCGACCGTCCGATCTCGGTCGACGAGGTCCGCCCGGCCGCGATCGCCGCGATCGCCGAGGTCTTCGACCTGGCGCTCGACGAGCTCCCGGCCGAGGACGGCGCCGGCCTCTGGGCCCAGCCCGTCCACGAGCGCCTCGCCACGACCTAGCCGTCGAGACGAGCCGAGACTGCGCCAAGGCCGTCGCGCATCAGACTTCGTAACAGACTGTTACTAGCCCCGAGCCTGGCCGGAAGGCGTGCGCCGCCGGAAGTCCACGGCTAGTAACACACTGCAACGAAGTCCCCCGCCCGGCGCGCCGCAGGCTCGAGGGAACGCAACGCTCAGGCCGCGCGGGAGTCGCGCTTCGCGAGGTCGACGAGGGCGTCGACAACGGCCGGATCGAACTGGGTGCCGCGGTTGCGGACGAGCTCGGCGACCGCCTCCTCGCGCGGCAGTGCCTTGCGGTAGGAGCGGTCGGTCGTCATCGCGTTGAAGGCGTCGCAGCAGCAGACGATCCGCGAGACGAGCGGAATCTGCTCGCCGGCGAGGCCGTCCGGGTAGCCGGTCCCGTCCCAACGCTCGTGGCACGAGCGCACGAGCCGACCGATCTCGCCGAGGAGCCCGCCGACGCGGTGGAGCATCCGCTCGCCCTCGACCGTGTGCGTCTCGATGATCGCGCGCTCCTCCGGGGTCAGCTTCCCCGGCTTGTTGATGATCTCGTTCGGGATCCGCACCTTCCCGACGTCGTGCAGGAGCGCGACGAACTCCGTGTCGCGCCGCTCGCCGACGGAGAGGCCGAGCTCGTCCGCGACAGCGAGCGACAGATCGACGACGTCCCGGCTGTGGGCGCCCGTGTAGTCGTCGTCCGCCTCGACCACGTCGCCGAGGAGGAACACGGTGCCGCGGTAGGCATCGCGAAGCTCGAGCTCGGAGTCGATCCGCACGCGCCGCTCCCGCGAGAAGACCGCCAGCAGGCCGATCAGCGGGAGCGCGAGCGCGACGCCGAGTGGAGACTCGACGGCCGCGAAGGCGATGGCCAGCCCGACGGGCGCGAGGCCGGCGTCGATCAGGTAGACGGACGCCATCTGGTGGAGCTGGATCCGGGGCGCGATCCCGAGCACCGCCCACTCACGGAGCGCGGGCGCCGCGAAGTCGAACGCAAACTGCGCCAAGAGCGCGACCACGTAGAGCGGCCATTGCGAGAGCTGCGGCGGCCCCTCGCCGGCCACGCCGAGCACGATCACCGGCCCGACCGAGTGCCAGGCGTTGCTGCCGACCTGGAGCAGGATGCGCTCCGGGTGCATCAGACCGCGGACGACGTCGATCAGACATGCCAGCGCGATCGAGCCTGCCACCGCGAACGGGACCATCCCGAGCGGGAGCACGAAGAGCATCGGGACCAGCACGAGCTGCGTCGGGACGGCGCAGCCGGTGTTGATCTCGAACTCGAGCCGGTACGCGCAGACGTAGGCGGTGACCAGCACCGCGACCGTCGCTATCGAGGGCGAGCGGCCGGACGGGATCAGCAGCGCGAGCGCGGACGCGACCGCGAGGAATAGCGCGTTCGAGACGAAGAGCGTCACGCGCTCGCCGCGAGCAAGCTCGCCGAGACGCCGGGCGCGCCCCTCCTCGATCGACTGCTGCACCTCGACGTCGAGGCGCGCCTCGGCCCTCCCGTCGACGGTTACCGCACTAGCCACGGCAAAGGGAATCGGCCTCGCGCGCGCGTCGCTTTACGTCGTTTCCCGGGAGTCCCTCGAACGAGGGATCCAGGATCGCGCCTCAGACCACCTTTTCGGGTGATACCTGCGCCTGCGATCGACCAGGAGACTGAGATCACTCGCTACTGCGGCGAACTTCCATCGGGAGGAAGATCTGTGAGACACCGGATCGGGATCAAAGCGGCACTGACCTTCGCACTCGCGGCGGTGCTTCTGCTGGCGGCCGTTCGCGGCCCCGGCGCCCGCGTCGGCCGGCCTGCTCACCACGGGCACGTCGACCGAATGCGATCCCGACACCGCGCAGGTCTTCCAAGCCTGGGGCGACGACGCGTACTACCGCCTCGTCCCAGGCGGTTCTTTCGACAGCGGCCCCTCGTGGTCGCTCGGCGGCGGCGCTCGGGTCGTCTCCGGCAACGAGCCCTACCGGCTCGTGAACGGCACGCGCTCGCTCTCGATGCCGGCCGGCTCGACGGCGACCTCGCCAGCGATGTGCTTCGCCTTCGGCGACTGGCACTCCCGCTTCGTCGTCCGGAACACGGGCGCGTCGACGGCGCGGCTCGAGGTCGACATCCTCGTGCGGAGCCTCCTCGGCGTCGTCTCGGTTCTCGACGGCGGCGCGGTCAGGGCGGACGGCACGTGGGATCCCTCGCCCGGAGGTGAGCGCCACGCTCACCAACCTGGGCGGGCTGCTCGGCCTGACGAAGTCCGTCAGCTTCCGGCTCCAGGCCAAGGGCACGGGCGCGCAGTTCCAGGTCGACAACGTCTTCCTGGATCCCTTCCGCAGCCGCTAGCCCGGACGCTGAAACTAGACTGCGGGGCGATGGAGACGTCGCTCCCCGTCGCACCGCGCCCACGTCGGCCCGAGTGGATGAAGGTCCGCGCCCCGAGCGCGAACAGCCGCTACTTCGAGGTCAAGCAGCTGATCCACGGCCAGGGCCTCCACACGATCTGCGAGGAGGCCCGCTGCCCGAACATCGCCGAATGCTGGGGTCGCGGCACGGCGACCTTCCAGATCCTCGGCGAGACGTGCACGCGGGCGTGCCGCTACTGCTACGTCCATTCGGGGCGGCCCTCGGAGGCGCCCGACCCGCTCGAGCCGCTGCGGCTCGCGAACGCGGCCGCCCAGATGGGGCTCGAGCACGTGGTCGTGACGTCGGTCGACCGCGACGACGTCCCCGACCGCGGCGCCGGGCACTACGCGGCCACGATCCGCGCGCTCAAACGCAAGCTGCCGAACGCGACCGTCGAGGTGCTGACGCCCGACTTCCTCGGCGTCGAGGAGGAGGCGCTCGCGACCGTGCTCGGCGCGCGACCCGAGGTCTTCAACCACAACATCGAAACCGTCCGCCGGCTCCACCGTCGGATGCGCGGGGCGAAGGCCGACTACGACAAGGCGCTCTGGCTCCTCGAACGCGCGAAGGAGGTCGCGGACTACGACGTGCTGACGAAGTCCGGGATCATCGTCGGCCTCGGCGAGACGAACGACGAAGTGGTCGAGACGATGCGCGACCTGCGCACGCACGGCGTCGACGTCGTCACGATCGGCCAGTACCTGCAGCCGTCGCCCAAGCACGCGGCGATCGACCGCTGGGTGCATCCGGACGAGTTCCGCTGGTTCCGCGAGCAAGGCGAGGCGCTCGGGTTCGGCTCAGTCTTCTCCGGCCCGCTCGTTCGCTCCTCGTACCGCGCCGACGAGCAGCGCCACGCGGCCGCGACCGGACGCGGCGCCGTCGCGTACTAGTGGACGTCGCCGAAGCTCAGAAGCTCTGGAGCCCGGCGGGGACGTACCTGAACACGGCGACGTACGGGCTGCCGGCCGAGCCGACCTGGGACGCCGTCCAGTCGGCGCTCGAGGACTGGCATCACGGCCGGACGAGCTACGAGCACTGGAACGACAAGACCGACAGCTCGCGGGCGCTCTTCGCGCAGCTCGTCAACGTGCCCGCGGAGGACGTCGTCACCGGCCCTGCGATCTCGGCGCTCGTCGGGCTCGTCGCGGCGGCAGTCCCGGACGGCTCGCGCGTGATCGTGCCCGACGGCGACTTCGCCTCCGTGATGTTCCCGTTCATGGCCCAGGCCGACCGCGGGATCGAGGTGCGGGTCGTTCCGCTCGACCGGATCACCGAGGAGATCGACGAGAGCACCGACCTCGTCGCCGCGAGCCTCGTCCAGTCGTCGTCGGGCGAGGTGCTCCATCTCGACGCCGTGATCGGCGCGGCGCGCGCGCACGGCGCGCTCGTAGTGATCGACGCGATCCAGGGTTGCGGCTGGCTCCCGCTCGACGCGAGCGCGGTCGACGCGGTCGTCGTCCACGGCTACAAGTGGCTCTGCAGCCCGCGGGGAACGGCGTTTATGTACGTCCGGCCGGAGCTTCGCGAACGGCTGCGCCCGAACAACGCGGGCTGGTACGCGGGCGTAGACCCGTACGCGAGCTACTACGGGCCCCCAATGGACCTGGCCGAGAGCGCGCGGTCGCTCGACACGTCGCCGGCGTGGTTCTCCTGGGTCGGCACCGAGGCGTCGCTTCGGACATTCCTCGACATCGGCGTCGAGAAGATCCACGAGCACAACGTCGGGCTCGCCAACCGCTTCCGCTCGGGCCTCGGCCTCGAGCCGTCCGACACGGCGATCGTCACCACCTCAGCCGACGCCTCGCGCTTCGAGGACGCGGGGATCCAAGCCGCGGTCCGCGCTGGCGGCCTCCGCGCCTCGTTCCACGTCTACAACACCGAGGACGACGTTGACGCCGCGCTCGCGGCGATCGCCGCGTGAACCGCGAGGAGCGCCGCTACTACGACCTGCGCGCGCCCGAGTACGACGACTGGTACCTCGGACGCGGCCCGTTCGCCGACCGCGACCGGCCGGGCTGGGACGAGGAGACGCGCCGGCTCGCCGAGGTCGTCGCGGGCCTCCCGGCCGGGCGCGTGCTGGACGCCGCCTGCGGCACCGGGTTCCTGACCCAGCACCTGCCCGGCGAGGTGACCGCGCTCGACCAGAGCGCCGCGATGCTCGAGCTCGCCGGCGAGCGGCGGCCGGACGCCGAGCTCGTCGTCGGCGACGCTCTTGCGCTCCCGTTCCCCGACGAGACGTTCGACCTCGTCTTCACCGCGCACTTCTACGGCCACCTCCGCGAGCCCGACCGCACGCGCTTCCTCGCGGAGGCCCGGCGGGTCGGAGCGCGGCTGGTGGTCGTCGACACGGCGCTCGGGCCGGGCACCGTGCCCGAGGAGGTGCAGGAGCGGACGCTCGGCGACGGCTCGCGCCACCGCGTCTACAAGCGCACGTTCACGGCCGAGGGCCTCGCCGCGGAGATCGGCGGCGCGCCGCTCTTCGCCGGCGACTGGTACGTCGCCGCCTCGGCGTGAGCGGGAGGGGCCCCGAGCCTGAGGCCCCTCCC
Source organism: uncultured Actinomycetes bacterium (assembly GCA_963696365.1). Classification (GTDB taxonomy): domain Bacteria; phylum Actinomycetota; class Thermoleophilia; order Gaiellales; family Gaiellaceae; genus CAVOKD01. Next base: position 146,106 of record CAVOKD010000002.1, on the reverse strand, counting down.
GCACGCCGACATCTATGGCTCCGTGACCTCGAAGGCCTGGACGACCTGCGTGACGCCGCGGGTCACGTTCGAGCTCATGCTCGTGATCGAGCTGTAGGCGCCCGCCTTCTGCGCGAGGACGTCCCACTCGACCGTCGCGGATCCGCCGGGCTGTGGCGGCGAGAGCACCACCCGCCACTCGGAGCCGTTCGCCGGCTGCGGCGTCAGGTTGCGCCCGCTCGTGCCGTCGCGGTTCTCCGCGCCCCAGTTGGAGCCGGACACCGGGTCGCCGGCGCCGTTCACCCCGTACGAGAGCGTGATCTCCTCGCTTGCGGCGGTCGTCCCGAGCCTGAGCCAGACCTCGAACGAGTGCGTGGTCGCGTTGCTCGCGTTCCGGACCGCGCCCCAGTCGGCGACGAGCCACCGGTTCGTCCCGTCCGTGAGGATGGCGACCCGGATCCCACCACCGGCGCCGGGGTTGAGGTCGGTCCAGAACGGCGCGATCACGTTGTTCGGCCTCGCCGCGTTCGGGAACGTCTGCGGCGCGATCACGATGTCGTCGGCCGTGCCGCCTCCGACAACGAGGTAGCCGTTCGTGACGACGCCGACCCGCGTGTACGACTCACCGCCGTACCTGAACGCCGGCACGTTGAAGTTGAACAGCGTGTCGTTCCCGGGCGAGGCGATCGGCCCGATGCCGAGCGCCGCGAGCGGCAGGTAGCCGCCGTTCGGGCCGACCGTCGGGTTGATCGCCGTCACCTGCGGCGGGACGACGGGCGAGAGCGTCCGCGTCCACTCGACCGCATCGGCCTTCGCCGACAGCGTCGCGGGCGGCGTCGGATTCGCGAACTCGAGGCCCTTGACGGGGTCGTGGTTTCTGACCGAGAGGCTCACGTCAGCCGCGACCTGCGCGGAGTTGGTCATGGTCGCCACGCAGTGCGAGTGACCCGGTCTCCTCGAGGAAGGAGGTCGGGGCGCACGTCTGCGTGAGCGACACCGCTCCCTGCCGCTTGAAGAACGCGACCGGGATCGTCACCGCGTTGTAGCCCTTCTGCTTCGGGTCGAGCGTGATGCGGCCGAAGTACTGCCCGTTCGGCAGCGTCGGCGCGCTGATCTCGATCGAGAAGGTCTTCTCGGCGCCCTTCTGGATGTGGATCTTGTGGTTGTCCTGGCCGACGGTGATCGTCGCGCCCGCGGGCGCCTGGATCTCCACCTCGAGCTGCTGGTCGGCGCCCGAAACGTTCCGCGCCGTCCGCGTGGTCGAGATCGTCCCGGTCATCGTCGGGGCGTCCACGCTCGGGATGTTCAGGTCGATCCGGTCGAGCGGCGTCCCAGCCGAGGAGAGGAAGTCCGCGAACGTCTCGTCGAAGACGAGCGTCGGGTCGACCGCCCGGGCGACGTTCAACGCACCGGCCCCCGCGTCGAACGGATCGGCCGGCGTGACGCCGTCCTGCTTGACCGCGTCCTGCGTGGCCGAGGTCATGAGGGCCGACTTGATCTCGGCCGGCGTCCAGCTCGGGTGCGCCGCCTTCACGAGCGCGGACGCGCCCGCCGAGTGCGGGCTCGCCATCGACGTGCCGGCGATCGCCTGGAAGAGCTCGCCCGGGGGCCCGCCCGCCGGCGTGGCCGGCGTCGGCGTGTTCCCGGCGACGATCTGGAGGCCCGGCGCGGTGATGTCGGGCTTCACGAAGTCGGCCTGCGGGCCGCGCGACGAGAACGTCGTCATCACGTTGCCCTGCCGGGCCGTCCTGACGCCCGTTCCCCAGCTCGCCAGCACGCCGGTGTGGCCGTTCAGGAAGGCGAGAAGCGCGGTGCTCGGGCCGTCGACGTGGATGGTCGGGACCCAGTGGTTGTCCGTCATCAAGTCCTGCGGGGTCGGGTTGTAGAGGATCATCCCGACCCCGCCGCCGTTCCGGACGTTGAAGCTCTTGAGCACCCGGTTCGGCGCCGCGCTCGCAGGCGACGATCTTGCCCGCGGCCGCGCCGGCCGGGATCGGGTTGACGCAGAGGGCGTCCACGCCCGGGATCGACGTGGCGAGGACGACCGGCGTCGGGCCGATGCCCGGCGTGATCGTCGCGCCCGCCGAGGTCGAACGTGTCGCCGTTCGACGCCGACAGGTGCAGCGTCGAGGAGAGGCTGCGGTTCGAGGTGGACGCGCCGACCGTGGTCACCCACGGCCCGCCGTGGTCGACCGTCGCCGGGCCCGGTCCGCTGTTTCCGGCCGAGGCGTTCACGGAGATCCCCGCGTTGAACGCGTCGAGGAACGCGAGCTCGACCGCGTCGCCGTACGGGTTGGCGCCGCCCGAGATCGAGTAGTTGATCACGTCGATGTCGTCGAGGATCGCCTGCTGCACGGCCGCGACCGAGTCGGACGGGAAGCAGCCCTGCTCGAGGCAGATGCGGTACGCGACGACCCGCGCGCCGGGGGCGATCCCGCTGATCGGCCCGCGATTCGATGCCGAAGATCGGGGCGCTCGCGACCGGGTCGCCGGCGGCCGTCGACGCGGTGTGCGTCCCGTGGCCGTTGGCGTCGCGCGCCGAGCACACGTCGGTGACGTTGTTGCAGTACTCGCCCGGCAGCGCCGCGAAGACGGACATGTACGTGTCCGTGAAGACGTAGGCGCCGACGAGCTTGTCGTTGCAGGTGAAGGCCGGGCCGAGGGTGCCGTCCCCGAACTCGCAGCCGTAGCTGCGGGACGGAGGCGAGAGCCCGGTGTCGCGGAACGACGGGTGCTCGGGCCAGATGCCGCTGTCGAGCACGCCGACCGTGACCGTGTCCGCCGCGTGGATGGCGCCGCCGATCGACGGCCAGACGTCCGTCGCCCCGATGAACTGCGGCGTCGCGTCCGTCTGCGGCTGCTCGGGCGTGTCGGGCTGGACGGCCACGACGCCGTCGACGGCGAGCAGCGCGTCGATCTCGCTCGCGGGCAGGCTTGCCGCGACACCGCCGTAGGCGGTCTCGAACGAGCGGGAGATCTCCACTGCCGGGACCGCGTCCTCGACGTCGGCGCTGATCGCGCTCCGTGCGGCCGCCCGCGTAGCGCTCGTAGGCGGCGACCGCACCGCGGTTCGCCTTGAGCGACTTGCCGGTCACGCTCGGGCTCGTCGCCTCGAGCCCGGGGATGCCGCCCGTGTACGAGGCGGTCGGGTCGAGGTCGTACTTCACGAGCACGTGCACGAGCGAGTCGTCGGTGCGTCCCAGGAGCGACGGGTCGGACTCGGCCAGCCGGCCGCTCGCGGTGTCGGCGGCGACGATCGTCGCGTCGGGCGTGAGCGACGTCGCCTCGTAGCTCGGCTCGCTCGCAGCGCCGCCGGCGACGACGAGCGTCGCGAGCGCTGCCAGCAGCGACGAGCTGCAACCGGCGACCGAACGGTCGGCCGAGCGGTGGGGGCTCTCACAGGATTCTCCTCTGTCCTGGGTTCGCGGCACCCGAAGGCGTCGCCTGTCCTGCGGCCCCGTGGACTCAGTTGCGGCGTCGTCCCGGAGCCGCCGGCCGACGGTAGGACGCGCGACAGGTCGTGTCAAGAGGCAGCACGCGCCGCCTCCCCGCCGCGACTGCTGGCAGGCGGGGAGGCAGCGTCGTCGCTACTACATCGAGGAGCGGGCCCAGCCCTGCGCGTCGGGCCCGAGCAGGTTGCCCCAGTTGGGGCCGATGATCCGCCCGCGGTACGAGCTGCCGCGCCAGTACTTGCGGATCCAGAGGCGGAACGTGCCGTACGGACGATGGGTCAACACGCCCATCATTCGCATCCAGCTCCCGTTCCGCATCGAGTCGAGGTAGACATTGCGGCCGTACGGGTCGAGCGGCACGCCCGCAGACGTGGAGCTGTAGCCGTAGATCGCCTTCCCGTGGTAGGTCGCCTTGCCGTGCGACGACCTCGCTCCGCCATTTGCAGCACGTCGTCCAGAGCGCGAGCACGGTCGGTTTCCCGCGCCAGCGCGAGAGCCGCAGCTCGACGGGCCCACCCTTGAGCCGTCGCCAGGACTGGAGCGCCCAGAAGCGGCCGCTCGGCCCCTGCCGGAGCGCCACCTTCATGGGGATCTCGGACGTTGTCCGTCGGATGGGTGACATCGCGGCCGGGAGCCTGCCGGCCGTACCTGATCTGCTTCGTCGGGGTCACCACCGCGGTGCGGCGCGTGCCCGATGCCGTCGTCCAGAACACGGTCGCGTAGCCCGTTGGCGTTGACCCGGAACGCCGCATTCCGCGCGTCGCCTGCGATCTTGATCGAAGCTTCGGCGGGCAGCGGGAAGGCGAGGAATCCGAGAACGCCGAGGACGAGGAGCCTGACGCTGGGGGTCAGCATTGCCCTCCTTGTGTCGGTATCTCAGCGGGCACCCTGCCAGACCCATCGGAGGGACGAAGGGATGCTTACGAGATTCTGATAGCGGCCGGAAAGTCCTCGAACCGGCCTGAAAGCTGAGCGAACCGGCTAGTTCTTGTCGTGCGGCCGCGCCATCGCACGGATAGTCGAGCGCCTCGTCCAGGACGGCCTCGTCCACGCCCTTGTCGCGCGCGACCTCGCGCAGCGACCGTCCCGAGGTCGCGGCCTCCTTGACGATCTCCGTCGCGAGGTCGTAGCCGATGAACGGGTTGAGCGCGGTCGCGGCCGAGAGGGTCAGCTCGGCGTACTCGGTCAGCTGCGGCTCGTTCGCCTCGATCCCGTCGACGCACTTCTCCGCGAAGAGCCGGCTCGCGCTCGCCAGGAGGCGGATCGACTCGAGCAGGTTCCGCGCCATCAGCGGGATGAAGACGTTCAGCTCGAAGTGGCCCTGGAGCCCGCCGACCGTGATCGCGGCGTCGTTCCCGATCACCTGCGCCGAGACCTGGGTGACGACCTCCGGGATGACCGGGTTGACCTTGCCCGGCATGATCGAGCTGCCCTTCTGGAGCTCGGGCAGGCGCAGCTCGGCGAGGCCGGCGCGGGGGCCGGAGCCCATCAGGCGGAGGTCGTTCGCGATCTTCGTCAGCGAGACCGCGACCGTCTTGAGCGCGCCGCTCGTCTCGACGAGCGCGTCGCGGGCCGCCTGGCTCTCGAACGGGTCGGCGGGCGGCGAGATGACGAGGCCGGTCTCCTCGGCGAGCCGGGCGCGGACGCGCTCGGCGAACTCGGGATGGGTGTTGAGGCCGGTGCCGGTCGCGGTGCCGCCGAGCGGGATCTGGCCGAGGCGCTCGAGCGTCCCCTCGATCCGCGCGACGCCCTGGCGCACCTGCGCGGCGTAGCCGCCGAACTCCTGGCCGAGCGTGACCGGGACGGCGTCCATCAGGTGCGTGCGACCGGACTTCACGAGGCCGGCGAACTCCTCGGACTTCGCCTCCAGCGACTCGGCGAGCCGGCCGAGCGCCGGGAGCAGGTCGCTCTGGAGCTCCCCGAGCGCGGCCAGGTGGACGGCCGACGGGAAGACGTCGTTCGACGACTGGCCGAGGTTGACGTGGTCGTTCGGGTGCGCGCCCTCGCCGGCGAGCGGCGGCGATCACCTCGTTCGCGTTCATGTTCGAGCTCGTGCCGGAGCCGGTCTGGAAGACGTCGATCGGGAACTGGTCGTCGAACTCGCCGGCCGCGACGCGGTCCCCGGCGGCGGCGATCCGCTCCGCGAGGTCCGGGTCGAGCAGTCCGAGCTCGGCGTTCACGCGCGCGGCGGCCGCCTTGATCCGGCCGAGCCAGCGCACGACCGGGGTCGGCATCGGCTCGCCGGACACGGGAAAGTTGGCAACGGCCTTCGTGGTCTCGCCTCCCCAGAGCTCCTGCGGCGCAGTCTCGCTCACGAGAGCCGAGTCTACCCCCGAGCGGGCCTGCCGCTAGACGGCGTAGATGGCGGCGCGCCGGTCGACCGGGCGCTCGCGGATCCGGCGGCGCATCGGCTCGGTCAGCGACGTCGACGGCGCCCACCCGAGGTACCCGCACCGCGGGCACTCGCCGGGGTCGGGCCTGTGGGCATGGGCGTCCACCGCCCGCGCCTCGCCGCAGCCGAGACACTCGATCCTCACCGCATCCACCCCCTGAGCATCGGGCCCGCCGCCCGCCCCGCACAGCCCCGAACGGGGGAGGGCCCGCGGCTAGTCCGTCGAGTACTTGGGCTGGACCTTCTCGCCGCGGATCACGGCGATGGCGTTGTTCGCCGCGACCGCGGCCTCGCCGAAACCGACCGTGATCAGCGTGATCTTCCCGTCGTAGCCGGCGACGTCGCCGGCCGAGTACACACGCGGGATCGACGTCTCCATCGTCGCCGGGTTGACGAGGATCTGGCGCTTGCCGTGCAGCTCGAGGCCCCATTCGGCGATCGAGCCGAGGTGGGAGTGGAAGCCGAGCAGCGTGATCAGCGCCTCGCACGGCACCTCCTCCGCCTCGCCGGTGGCCGTGTTCTCGACCACGAGCGCCTCGACCTCGCCGTTCCCACGAATCTCGCGCACCTCCGCCGGGATGACGATCCGAACCTTGCCCTCCTCCTCGAGCGCGCGCGCCGCCGTGACCGACGACTCGAGCGCACGGAAGCGGTCGCGCCGGTGGACGAGCGTGATCGGCAGCGCGGCCGTGTCCTGCAGGCCGAGCGTCCAGTCGAGGGCCGAGTCGCCGCCGCCGACGATCACGCAGCTCTTGCCCTTGAACGCGTCCTTCTGGCGGACGAAGTAGTGGAGGCCCTTGCCCTCCCACTCGTCGATCCCGTCGACGCCGAGCTTGCGCGGCTCGAAGGCGCCGTGGCCCGCCGTCACGATCAGCGCGCGCGAGCGGATCGACCGGCCGCCGTGCGTCGTGAGCGTGAGGATCTCGTCGTCGCCCTCGCCCGTGCGCACGAGGTCGTGCACCTCCTCGCCGAGGAAGACGTCGGCGCCGAACTGGAGGCCCTGCTCCACGCAGAGGTCGACGAGCGCCTGGCCCTGGATCTTCGGATGGCCGGCGACGTCGAAGACGTGCTTCTCCGGGTAGACGGCCCCGACCTGGCCGCCGAGCTGCTCGAGCGACTCGACGATGCAAACGGTCGCCTCGCGGTGGCCGGCGTAGTACGCCGCCGCGAGCCCCACGGGGCCGCCGCCGATGATCGTGATGTCGTAGACCGTGTCGCTCACGCCGGCCGCGATGCTACCCGCGAGGCGTGAATCTCAGTGCCCGCAGCCGGGGCCGCAGCCGCCGGATGCGGCCGGTGCGGGATCACCCTCCGCGACGTCCTCCTTCGCCTGGAAGGAGGAGCCGCAGCCGCACGCTGCCTGCACGTTCGGGTTGTTGATCGCGAAGCCCGCGCCCATCAGCGCGTCGACGTAGTCGATCTCGGACCCGGTCAGGTACGGCGCGCTGAACGGATCGACGACGACGGTGACGCCGTGCATCTGGATCTCGTTGTCGCCGTCCTGCGGTCCGCGGTCGAATCCGAGCGCGTACTGGAAGCCCGAGCAGCCGCCGCCTTCGATCGCCACGCGGAGGACGCTGACGTCCCCTTCGGGATCCTCCGCCATGAGCGAGCGGATCTTCTGCGCGGCGTTCTCGGTGATCGTGATCATCCTCGTCGGAGTGTAGCAGCGTGATCTGCGGTCGCCATGGGCGCTTGTGACGCCTGTTGCTGACCACGAAATCCCTGCACATCGGCCGCTTTTGGCGCCGCCCTCCAGGCCGCTTGTGACGGGTTAGTATGCGCACGGTTCCCGTGGTTCACGCTGCGCTCGCCGACTGGTTCCCGTTCCTCGCGTACGCCGTGATCGCGTTCCTGATCCCGGCCTCGATGGTGGCCATGTCGTTCATCTTCGGCGCCAAGCCGAGGAAGAGCCGCGCGAAGGTGATTCCGTTCGAGTCCGGCGTCTCGACCGGGCCGCCGAAGCAGCAGCGTTTCACCGTGTCCTTCTACCTCACGGCGATGCTCTTCATCGTCTTCGACATCGAGATCGTGTTCCTCTTCCCGGTCGCGGTCGTGCTGGAGAAGGTGGGCACGTTCGCGCTCGCCGAGTTCGGCTTCTTCATCGGGATCCTCGCGATCGCCTACGTCTACATCTGGCGGAAGGGAGCCCTCGAGTGGCGGTAGGCAAGAAGAAGCTCGCCGACTACGGGCTCAACACCGAGCGGATCCTGATGGAGAAGCACGGGCCGAAGCGCGACGAGCCGCCGGCGTTCGAGAAGGAGCTCGGGGACCTCGAGGAGCGCCTGATGCTGACGACGGTCGAGAAGGCGCTCGCCTGGGCGCAGCGGAGCTCGATGTGGCCCGACACGTTCGGGCTCGCCTGCTGCGCGATCGAGATGATGTCGATCGTCTCGCTCGCGCTACGACGTCTCGCGCTTCGGGATGGAGGTCTTCCGCTCGTCGCCGCGCCAGGCCGACCTCCTGATCGTCTCCGGCCGCGTCTCCCACAAGATGGCGGCGCCGCTCCGGCAGATCTACGACCAGATGCTCGAGCCGAAGTGGGTGATGGCGATGGGCGCCTGCGCCAGCTCGGCGGGGATGTTCAACAACTACGCCGTCCTCCAGGGCGTCGACAAGATCTGCCCGGTCGACATCTACGTCCCCGGCTGCCCGCCTCGACCCGAGGCGGTGCTCGAGGGGATCGTGCGCCTGCACGAGCGGATCAAGGCGGGCGTCCCGCCCGCGTACGAGCTCCGCAAGGCGGCGCAGGGATGAGCGGATCGACTTCGACGCGATCCCCGGCTTCGTCAACCGCCGCGACCAGCACGGCGAGACGACGATCACGATCGAGACCGAGCGGATCGTCGAGGCCGGGACGCACCTGCGGGACGAGCTCGGCTTCACGTTCCTCGCCGACCTGGCCGGGGCCGACTACCTCGGCTGGGGCGAGAAGGGCGTCGCCGGCTACTGGGGCACGCCGCCGTCCGACGCCGAGCGCGGCTGGACGCCGCCGGCGCGCGACATCAACGCGCCCGGCTCGTGGGGCCTGCAGAAGGCGCCCGAGCCGAAGCCGAAGCGCTTCTCCGTCTCGTACCACCTCCTGCGCATGCGCCCGACGCCGCAGCGCATCCGGCTGCAGGTCTGGGCCGACGACGGCGAGCCGGTCCCGAGCGTGGTGGCCGTCTGGCCGACGGCGGACTGGCACGAGCGCGAGGCCTGGGACCTCCTCGGCATCGCGATCGAGGGCCACCCGAACCTCGAGCGGATCCTCATGGACGACGACTGGGAGGGCCACCCCCTCCGCAAGGACTACCCGCTCGGAGGCGAGCCCGTCCGGTTCTCGGACGCGGAGTAGACCATGGCCGTCCGCGCCCGCCCGACACGCCGCAGCCCGATCTACGAGGGCACCCGCATCCCGGCCCCGGTGCCGACCGAGCTGCGCGTCGACCCCTCGCTCTACGAGGAGGGCGACATCCTCGAGATCAACTTCGGGCCGAACCACCCGTCCACGCACGGCGTCCTCCGGCTCGTCCTCGAGCTGAACGGCGAGCGCGTCGTCGGCCTCCGCTCGGTGGTCGGCTACCTCCACACCGGCTTCGAGAAGAACATGGAGGCCAAGACCTACTGGAAGGGGATCACCTACGCGCCGCGGATGGACTACGTCGCGTTCCAGGCGAACGAGTACGCGTTCGTCGCGGCGATCGAGAAGCTGCTCGCGATCGACGTGCCGCCCAAGGCCGTGTGGATGCGGACGCTCATGCTCGAGCTGAACCGGATCCACTCGCACCTGGTCTGGCTCGGGACCGGGCGCGCTCGAGCTCGGGGCGATCTCGATGTTCTGGTACTGCTTCCGCGAGCGGGACGCGATCCTCGACCTGTTCGAGATGGTCGCCGGGTCGCGTATGCACACGCGCTACTTCCAGGCCGGCGGGCTCGCCGAGGACATCCCCGTCGGCTTCTACGACGCGTGCCAGCAGTTCTGCGACACGATGCCCGCGCGCGTCGACGAGTACGAGGCGCTCCTCGACCGGCAGGCGATCTTCCTCGAGCGGACGAAGGGCGATCGGGCTCCTCTCGGCCGAGGACGCGATCGCGCTCGGGCAGTCCGGCCCGGTGCTGCGCGCGTCCGGCGTCGACTGGGACATTCGCCGCGAACGAGCCGTACCTCGCCTACGACGAGGTCGCGTTCGACGTCCCCGTCCTACCCGAACGGGGACACCTACGACCGCTACAAGGTGCGGATGAACGAGATGCGCGAGTCGGTGCGCATCATCCAGCAGTGCCTCGACGGGATCCCGGAGGGGCCGTGGATCTCGGACAACCGCAAGGTCGTGCTCCCGCCGCGGCACGAGCTGCACACCTCGATGGAGAGCCTGATCCACCACTTCAAGCTGGTGACAGAGGGCTACCGCGTCCCGGAGGGCGAGGTCTACGTCGCGGTCGAGTCGCCGCGCGGGGAGTTCGGCTGCTACCTCGTCTCGGACGGCGGCCCGAGGCCGTGGCGCGTCAAGTTCCGCGCCCCCTCGTTCGTCGCTCTCGAGGCGGCGCCGACCGTGATGACCGACGCGCTCGTCGCCGACCTGATCGCGATCGTCGGCTCCCTCGACACGGTGATGGGCGAGGTGGACCGGTGAGCGCGCCGCCGCTCTACGACGAGATCCGCGAGGTCGCGGCCGCGTACCCGTCGAGCCGCTCGGCCGTCATGCCGGCCCTCCACCTCGCGCAGGCGCGCTACGGCTGGCTGCCGCCGGAAGCGCTCCGCGAGGTCGCCGACGCGCTCGACCTGACGCCGGCCTACTGCGAGTCGATCGCGAGCTTCTACGACATGTACCACCTCGAGCCGGTCGGCCGGAACGAGGTCGCGATCTGCACCAACATCTCGTGCGCGCTCGTCGGCGCGCAGGACGTCCTCCAGGCGTTCGAAGGGCGAGCTCGGCATCCACGCCGGCGAGACGACCGAGGACGGCGAGTTCACGCTCACGTCGTTCGAGTGCCTGGGCGGGTGCGGCTGGGCGCCGGTCGTGGCCGTCAACTGGCGCTACCGCGAGCACGTGAAGGCCGAGGACGTGCCGGGCATCGTCGCGGAGCTGCGCGGCGAGGCCCCCGGCGCCCGAGCCGGAGGGGACGGCAGATGGCGGATAAGGGCCTGCGCCACGTGCTCTTCGCGCACGCGGACGAGCGCGACCTGACGAAGCTCTCCGAGTACGAGGCGGTCGGCGGCTACGGGTCGCTCCGCAAGGCGCTCGGCATGGCCGGCGAGGCGATCGTCGAGGAGCTGCTCGCGTCGGCCGTGCGCGGCCGCGGCGGCGCGGGCTTCCCGATGGGCCGCAAGGCGAGCTTCATCCCGAAGCCGGGCGAGTCACCGCAAGCCGATCTACCTGACCGTCAACGCCGACGAGTCGGAGCCCGGAACGTTCAAGGACCGCGAGCTGATGCTCAAGATCCCGCACGCCGTGATCGAGGGGATCGTGATCACCTGCCACGCGATCGGCGCGGACACGGCCTTCGTCTACCTGCGCGGCGAGTACCTGGAGGAGTTCGACGTGATGGCGGCCGCGCTCGAGGAGGCCAAGGCGGCCGGGTATCGTCGGGACGAACGTCGCCGGGTCGGACACGTCCGTCACGATCGTCATCCACCGCGGCGCCGGCGCCTACATCTGCGGCGAGGAGACCGCGCTCCTCGAGTCGCTCGAGGGGAAGCGCGGCCAGCCGCGCTCGAAGCCGCCGTTCCCGGCCATCTCGGGCGTCTACGCCTCGCCGACCCTCATCAACAACGTCGAGACGATCGCGACCGTCCCGACCGTGATCGAAATGGGCGGCAAGAAGTACGCAGAGCTCGGCGTCGAGAACTCCGCGGGAACGCGGCTCTTCTCGCTCTCCGGGAACGTCGCGAACGGCGGCAACTACGAGCTCGAGCTGGGCACGCCGCTCCGGACGCTCGTCTACGACATCGGTGGCGGCATCCCCGACGGACGCTCGCTGAAGGCGATCATCCCCGGCGGGTCGTCGGTCCCGGTGATGACGGCCGACGAGGTGGACACGCCGCTCGACTTCGACTCGATGGCGGCCGCGGGCACGATGCTCGGCTCCGGCGCGGTGATCGTGATCGACGACCGCGCGTGCATGGTGCAGCTCGGCCTGCGGGTCGCGCAGTTCTACATGCACGAGTCGTGCGGGAAATGCACGCCGTGCCGCGAGGGGACGCGCTGGATGGTGCAGATCCTCCGCAAGCTCGAGGACGGCGACGCCGAGCAGGGCGAGCTCGACCTGCTCCTGAACGTCTGCGACCGGATCCTCGGCAACTGCCTCTGCCCGCTCGGCGACGCGGCGGCGATGCCGATCGCGAGCTACGTCGCGAAGTTCCGCGAGGAGTACCAGCAGCACATCGACGAGGGCGGCTGTCCCTTCGGCGGCGAGTCCTCCCTCGCCGGCGTGATGGCGCCGGTCGACCAGCACCACGCCCACCTCCGCGGCCAGATCGAGGTCCCCGCCCATGCGTGACGTGTCCACTTCCGGACTGTCGCTCGGGGCGCGGCCCTTCCTCGTAACAGACTGTTACGAGGGCATGTCCGCCGCTCGACGCGGGCCGGTCGAAGCGCGGAACAGCGCTTGTAACAGTCTGTTACTTGCCCTCGGAGCGCCCGGCGTGAGCGCGCCCGAGCTGGTCACGGTCACGGTCGACGGCCGGGAGGTCCAGATCCCGAAGGGCACCGGGATGGTCGAGAGCGCGCTCGCGGCGGGGATCGAGATCCCGGTCTTCTGCTACGAGCCGCGGCTCGGGCCGCCGGTCGGCGCCTGCCGCATGTGCCTCTGCGAGGTCGAGGGGATGCCGAAGCTCCAGGCGGCCTGCACGCTGACGGCGCAGGACGGGCTCCAGCTCCGCACGGCGCAGACGAGCGCGAAGGCGGCTGAGGGCCAGCAGGCGATCCTCGAGTTCATCCTCCTCAACCACCCGCTCGACTGCCCGGACTGCGACAAGGGCGGCGAATGCCCGCTCCAGGACCTGACCTTCCGCTTCGGCCCCGGCTCGACGCGCATGCACTTCCCGAAGCGGACGTTCGACAAGCCGATCCCGATCTCGCCGACCATCTCGCTCGACCGCGAGCGCTGCATCCTCTGCTACCGCTGCACGCGCTTCTCCGAGAACGTCTCCGAGGATCTTCAGCTCGTGGCCACGAACCGCGGCGCGCAGTCGATGATCACGACCTTCGGAAACGAGCCCTACCGCGCGCACTTCTCCGGCAACGTGACCGAGCTCTGCCCGGTCGGCGCGCTCCTCCCGTCGACCTACCGCTTCCGCGCGCGGCCATGGGAGATCGACAACGTCCCGACCGTCTGCGGGCTCTGCCCGGTCGGGTGCAACACCTGGACGACGACCCGCGAGGGCAACGTCGCGCGGATCCTCTCCCGGAACCACCCCGAGGTGGATGACGGCTGGCTCTGCGACAAGGGCCGGTTCGCGTTCGATCACCTGCATGCGCCCGACCGGCTGCGCGAGCCGCTGATCCGGATCCGCCGGCGCGGCTTCGAGTCCGTCTCCTACGACGAGGCCGTCCGCGAAGCGGCGCAGGGCCTCCGCGAGGCGGGCAGCTCGGTCGTGGTCGCGTTCTCCGGGAGCGAGAGCGTCGAGCAGGCCTCCGCGCTCTCGCGCCTCGTGCGGCATGGGCTCGGCGCCAACGCCGCGCTCCTCCCCGATGACCTCGACTCGGTCGTCGACGCGTACCGGGCGCCGCTCTCGGCGATCCGGAGCGCGGAGGTCTGCCTCGTGCTCGGCGACGAGCCGGTCGTCGAGCGGGCGCCGGTCGTCGACCTCTGGCTGCGCGCGGCCCGCCGCGCCGGCGCCGAGGTGGTCACGATCGGGCCGTCGGGCTCGATCTCGGCCGCGCCGGGGAGCGCCCCCGACGTCGCCGCCGACCTCCTGCGCGACGACCCGCCCGAGGACCTCCGCGAGATCGCCGACCACCTGCGCAGCGCCTCGCGCGTCGCGATCGTCTGGTCGGGCGACGATCACGACCGAGGCTGGCGCGCGGCCGGGCTGGCCGCGTCGCTCGGGCTCGGCGAGGGCTCAGGCGTCTACGTCGCTGCCGCGCACCCCGAACGGCCGCGGCGTCTCGGCCGCCTGGCGCGAGGCCGGCGATGGCCGCGGCGAGGAGCCATCCGCCGAGGGCGAGATCGGCGCGTTGATCATCTCCGGCGACGAGGCAGCCGACCCGCGCGTCGCCGAGCTCGCCCAGCGGGCGCGGTTCGTGCTCGCGACGACGATGTTCACCGGCGACCACACGCTCTGGGCGCACGTGGTCGTTCCCGGGACGAGCTACCTCGAGCGCGACGGGACGACCGTCAACCTCGAGGGCCGCGCGCAGCGCCAGCGTCGCGCCGTCGACCCGCCGTTCCCGGACGAGCTCGAGTTCCTCGCGCGCGTGGGCGCGGAGCTTGGGATCCCGATCGCGCCGTGGGCAGGGGATGCCTCGCCCTCGGAGCGCGCCGAGCTGCCGCCGCGCGCGTCGCTCGACTTCGACCCCGAGGTCTCGCTTTCGTCGCCGTCGCGGAACGGCGACGGGCCGGGCCTCGAGCTCCTCACCTACCGCGCGCTCTTCAGCGGCCCGGCCGTCGAGCGGATCGACGCGCTCCAGTTCCAGCGCCCGCACGCGGAGGCCGAGCTCAGTGCCGACGATGCGGAGCGCCTGGGCGTCGCGACCGGCGACCCCGTCACGGTCGGCTCGAACGGGACGAGCCGCGAGCTCGAGGCGCGCGTCAACCGGCGCCTGCGCGCCGGCGTCGTCCGGATCGCCGAGGAGCACGCCGCCGGACTCGACCGGCCACGTGGAGGTCGCGAAGGCGTGAACGAGCCCTGGTGGATCTCGCTGATCAAGGCGTTCGTGATCGCGAACCTCGTGCTCGGCGCGTTCGCGTACCTGACCCTGATCGAGCGCAAGCTCCTCGCGCGGATGCACATGCGCTACGGGCCGAACCGTGTCGGGCCGTTCGGGCTCCTCCAGCCGATCGCCGACCTGATCAAGCTCCTCCGCAAGGCGAGCTTCTTCCCGGCCGCCGGCGTGGACGTCCTCTACGTGCTCGCGCCCGCGCTCGCCGGGTTCACCGCGATCGCCGCGTTCGCCGTCATCCCGTGGGGGCCCGGCTGGACGATCGACGACTACTACATCTCGGGCACGGTCGTGGACGTCCCGATCTCGCTCCTGCTCGTCTTCGCGCTCGGCGCGCTCGGCGTGTACTCGTTCGTGATCGGCGGCTGGTCGAGCGAGTCGAAGTACTCACTGCTCGGCTCCATGCGCACCTGCGCCCAGCTCGTCTCCTACGAGGTCTCGTTCGGGCTCGCCGTGCTCGGCGTCGTCCTGATGGCCGGGTCGCTCCAGCTGACCGAGATCGTCACGGAGCAGCAGGGTTCGATGTGGTACGCCGCGCCGCAGTTCATCGGCTTCCTCTGCTTCTTCGTCGCCGGGGTCGCCGAGACGAACCGCGCCCCGTTCGACCTGCCCGAGGCGGAGCAGGAGCTCGTCGCCGGCTACCACACGGAGTACGGCGGGATGCGCTTCGGCCTCTTCCAGACGGCCGAGTACATCAACATGATCACGTTCTCCGCGCTCGGCGTGACGCTCTTCTTCGGCGGCTGGAGCGGCCCGGTGCTGCCGGGCCCGATCTGGTTCCTGCTCAAGCTCGCCGTCTTCATCTTCGTCTTCATGTGGCTGCGGGCGACGCTCCCGCGCCTCCGCTACGACCAGCTGATGTCGCTCGGCTGGAAGGTCCTCCTCCCCGTGGCGACGCTGAACGCGGTCGTCACGGCCATCCTCGTGGTCGTTCTCTAGGGTCTCGCCGATGCCGATCCAGCCACTGCCGTCGCTCAAGGGATTCGGGGTCACGCTCCGGCAGATCTTCCGCAAGCCGATCACGCAGGAGTACCCGGAGTTCAAGCGCCCCGTGTACCCCCGCTTCCGCGGACGCCACCGGCTGAACCTCCACGACAACGGCCTCGAGAAGTGCGTCGGCTGCTCGCTCTGCGCCGCCGCCTGCCCGGCCGACTGCATCCGCGTCGTGGCGGCGGAGAACACCCCGGACAATCGCGTCTCCGCCGGTGAGCGCTACGCGCGGATCTACGAGATCAACATGAGCCGCTGCATCTTCTGCGGCTACTGCGAGCTGGCCTGCCCGTTCGACGCGATCACGCTCGGAAACGACTACGAGCTCTCCGAGTACCACCGCGACGACCAGATCTACACGAAGGAGATGCTCCTCGCCCCGCCGATCAAGCAGACGCCGGTCGCCGAGGGCGAGATCTACGACACGCCCGAGCCGGTCTGGAAGACCGACAGCTGATGGAAGAGACGCTCGTCTGGATCGTGTGGCTCGTCGCGACGACGGCGCTCTTCGCGTCGGGCCTCGCGGTCGTGCTCTTCCAGAACCCGTTCTACAGCGCGCTCTCGCTGATCCTGAACCTCGCCTCGCTCGCGGTGCTCTTCCTGCTCCTGACCGCGGAGTTCGTCGCGGCGGCGCAGGTGCTCGTCTACGCCGGCGCCGTCGTCGTGATGTTCCTCTTCGTGACCGCCTACCTGGGCGGGCGCGCGGACGCGCCGTGGGCGAGCGGCCGGACGCTCCAGCGCCTCGCCGCGATCGTCGCCGCGGCCGCGATCGCGGTCGAGGTCGCCGTCGTGATCGTCCTCGCCGCGGGCGACCGGCTGAACGAGGCGCCCGAGGTCCCCGAGTCCTTCGGCTCGCCGGCCTCGATCGGGACGCTCTTCCTCTCCGACCACCTGCTCGCGTTCGAGGTGACGTCGATCATCCTGCTCGTCGCCGCCGTGGGCGGGGTCATCCTCGGGAGCACCGTGCCGCCGCACCACCGGGCGGAGGGGCACGAGGAGCGCTGATGGTCGGCCCCGGGATCGCCGCCTACCTGATCGTCTCCGTGATCCTCTTCGCGATCGGCGCCTTCGGCGTGCTCGTGCGGCGCAGTCCGCTGATCGTGCTGCTCGCGCTCGAGATCATGCTGAACGCGGGCAACCTGGCGTTCCTCGCCTTCTCCCGCCACGCGGGGAACGAGGACGGCCAGATCTTCGCGCTCGCCGTGATGGTCGTCGCCGCCTCCGAGGCGGTCGTCGGGCTCGGCCTGATCGTGGCCATGTCCCGGCTGCGCGTGGACCTCGACGTCGACAAGCTGACCACGCTCCGGGGGTAGGCGTGGACGTCGCCGCCTGGATCGCGCTCTTCTCGCCTGCCGTGGCCGTCGTGGCGATCGCGCTCGGCGGGCAGCGGATCTCGCGGCGCACCGCCGGGCTCATCGCGGCCGGCGCGACCTTCGTCTCGTTCGTCGCCTCGGTCGTCTGCCTCGTCGCCCTCGCCGGGCGCGACGCCGAGGACCGCAGCGAGGTCTCGACCATCTGGACGTGGCTCTCGGCCGGCGACCTGAACGTCGGCTTCAGCGTCCTCGTCGACCCGCTCTCGGTCTTCATGATGCTCGTCGTCTCCGGCGTCGGCTTCCTGATCCTGAGCTACGCGCTCGGGTACATGGCCGGCGACGACGAGGAGCGGCGCTACCACGCGTACAAGGCGCTCTTCGTCTTCTCGATGCTCCTGCTCGTCCAGGGCGGGAACCTGCTCATGCTCCTGTGCGGCTGGGGCATGGTCGGCCTCTCGTCGTACCTCCTGATCAACTTCTGGCACGCGCGCCGCACGGCGGTCGAGGCCGGCAAGAAGGCGTTCATCATGAACGCGGTCGGCGACGCGACCTTCGCGCTCGCCCTGTTCATCCTCATCCAGCACACGGGCTCGCTCGACTTCGACGTCGTCTTCGCGCGCGCGCCCGAGGCGCTCGGTGAGTCCTCGGCGCTCGCCGTGCTCGTCGCGCTCGGGCTGCTCGGCGGCGCGGTGGCCAAGTCGGCGCAGATCCCGCTCCACACCTGGCTCCCGGACGCGATGGAGGGTCCGACGCCGGTCAGCGCCCTCATCCACGCGGCGACGATGGTCACGGCGGGCGTCTACCTGATCGCGCGCACGGCCCCGCTCTTCGAGCTCGCGCCGTCGATCTCGGACCTGGCCGCGATCCTCGGCGGCGTCACGATCCTCGTCGCCGGCTTCATCGCGCTCGTCCAGACGGACATCAAGCGCGTGATCGCGTACTCGACGATGAGCCAGATCGGCTACATGTTCGTCGCGGTCGGCCTCGGCGCGTACGGCGCCGGGATGTTCCACCTGATGACGCACGCCTTCTTCAAGGCGCTGCTCTTCATGGCCGCGGGCCTCGTCATCCACGCGCTCGCGGGCGAGCAGGACATCCGTCGGATGGGCGGCCTCGCGCACGAGCTGCCGTGGACGTACCGCTTCTTCCTCGTCGGCGCGCTCGCGCTCGCCGCCATCCCGCCGTTCGCCGGGTTCTTCTCCAAGGACGCGATCCTCTCGAGCGCAGCGAACTCCGGCGGCCTCGGCTGGATGCTCTGGTCGTTCGGCGCGATCGGCGCGTTCCTGACCGCCGTCTACACGTTCCGGCTCGTCTTCATCGTCTTCCGGCCGCCGCTCACCGACTACGCGCGCGAGCACCTGCACAAGGAGCGCTTCGAGGGCCCGCTCGCGATGATGTGGCCGGTCGCGGTGCTCGCCGTCCTCTCGGTCGTGGGCGGCTTCCTCCAGGTGCCGGGGCTCTGGCACGTCGTCGACGACTGGCTCGAGCCGGTCGTCGAGTCGATCGAGGAGTCGACCGGCGCGCTCGCCTGGTTCTCGGCCCTCGCCGCGCTCGCGCTGGCGCTGCTCGGGATCGGGCTCGCCTGGCGCCTCTACGGGCACCCGAGCGAGGCGCCCGCGCGGCTCCGCTCCCGGCGCGTCACGGGCTGGTTCGCGCACGCGTTCGAGGAGAAGCTCTGGTTCGACCGGCTCTACGACTTCCTCTTCTACCGCCCGACGTCGCTGGCTCGCGTCGGGCCTCGGCCGCTACGTCGAGCGGCCGGTGATCCTGACCACGCTGACCGACCTCGGCTCGTCGGTGCGCGGGCTGTCCGGCCGCGTCGCCGCCGCACAGACCGGCGTCGTGCGCGGCTACGCCCTCATGCTCGCGATCGGCCTCGCCGTCCTCACGATCGTCTTCCTGTTGGTCTCGTAGATGCTGACGACCACCCTCATCCTGCTCCCGGTCGCCGGCGCCTTCCTGCTCTGGCTGATCCCCTGGGCGAGCGCGCGGGCCGCCGGCGGGCTCGCGCTCCTGATCGCGCTCGCCGAGCTCTTCCTCTGGGTCGTCGCGCTCCAGCAGATGGACTTCGAGTCGGGCGGCCTCCAGTTCTCGGCCGACACGGTCTGGTTCGAGGACCTCGGCGTCTCGTACAAGGTCGGGCTCTACGACTTCTCGCTCTGGCTCGTCGGGCTGACCGCGCTCGTCACGGTTGCGGCGATCGCCTACGGGATGTGGGCCGGGCGGGAGCGGCCGCGCGCGTACTTCGGGCTCCTGCTCTTCCTCGCGGGCGCGACGGTCGGCGTCTTCGCCGCCCAGGACCTGCTGCTCTTCTACGTCTTCTTCGAGGCGATGCTGATCCCGCTCTACGTCCTGATCGGGGCGTGGGGCGGCGTGCGGCGGACAGCGGCGACGCTCAAGTTCATCGTCTACACGATGGCGGGCTCGCTCCTGATGCTCGTCGCGATCATCGCGCTCGGGCTCGGCAACGGAACCTTCGACATGACGGAGCTCTCGCCGAGCGACAACACCTGGATCTTCCTCGGCTTCCTTGTCGCCTTCGCGGTCAAGGCGCCGCTCTTCCCCTTCCACGGTTGGCTGCCGGATGCGTACCGCGAGGCGCCCTCGGAGGTCTCGGCGCTCCTCTCCGGCGTGATCTCGAAGACGGCCGTCTACGGCGTGCTGCGGATCGTCCTGCCGACGTTCCCCGACCCGGTGGCCGACTGGCGGACGGTCGTCCTCGCGCTCGCCGCGACCGGGCTCGTCTACGCGTCGCTCCTCGCGTTCCGCGCGCCGGACGTGCGCGGCGTGATCGCCTACTCGAGCCTCGCGCAGATGTGCCTGATCTTCCTCGGGCTCTTCGCCGTCAACGACTCCGGACTGAACGGCGCGCTCCTCCAGAGCGTCGTGCACGGCCTGATCTCCGCCTCGCTCTTCCTCCTCGCCGGCACGGTCGAGCGGCGCACCGGCACCGGCGAGCTCGGGCGCCTCGGCGGGATGGCACGCGGGCGGCCCGTGCTCGCGACGTACTTCATCACCGTGGGCGTGATCGCCCTGGCGGTGCCGTTCTCGGCCGCGTTCGCGGGCGAGTTCCTGATCCTGAACGGCGTCTTCGTCCACGGCTGGGGCTGGGCCGTCGCGGGCGCCGCGGCGATCGTGCTGGCGGCGATGTACGTCCTGCGCCTGATCTCCGCCGTGCTCCACCAGGAGCCCGGGCCGTCGGTGCCCGCGCACGCGCTCGACCTCCGCCCAGCCGAGGTCGGGATCGTCGGCGCGCTCCTCGCCGTGCTGCTTGTGCTCTCGTTCTGGCCGGCCGGGATCACCGACCACACGTTCGGCGGCGAGCCCGCCGGGAAGGTGACGACCCTCGTGGAGGGCGGCCGGTGACCGAGTTCCAGCAGCCGGACATCGACTGGGCCGCGCTCTCGCCGAGCCTGATCCTGATGGGCGCCGCCGCGGTCGTCCTCGTGCTCGGCGTGCTGATGCCGCGCGTCGCGCGCCGGCCCTTCGGCGCGACGGTGGCCGCGCTCGCGTTCGTCGCGGCCGGGATCGCGGCCGGCGTGCTCTTCTCGATGGACGACACGGCGTCGACGCTCGTCCGCGACACGCTCGTCCGCGACCGGCTTCGCCGAGTTCGCGCAGATCCTCGTCTGCGGCGCCGGGCTCCTGGCCGTCGGCGTCTCGTACTGGGAGAGCCGCTCGCCCCGCGGCGAGGACGCGCCGCGCGGCCTGACCGACGACCGCGAGCGCGTGATCGAGTACTACACGCTGCTCCTCTCGGCGGTCGGCGGGATGGCGTTCTTCGTCCAGGCCGACACGCTGATGACGCTCTTCCTCGGCCTCGAGTGGTTCTCGATCGCCCTGTACATCCTCACCGCGATCGGCGTCCACCGGCTCGCGTCGCTCGAGGCCGGCCTCAAGTACCTGATCGTCGGGAGCTTCGGCTCGGCGATCCTGCTCTTCGGCTCCGCGCTCGTCTACGGCGCGACCGGCGAGCTCGAGTTCGGGGCGATCGCCGACGGCGAGCGGCGACGCCGACCAGCTCTTCCTCGTCACCGGGCTCGCGATGCTGATCGTCGGGCTCGCCTTCAAGATCTCGGCCGCGCCGTTCCACATGTGGACGCCGGACGTCTACCAGGGCGCGCCGACGCCGGTGACCGCGTTCATGTCGGCGGCGACGAAGGTCGCGGCTATCGTCGTGACCGTCCGCCTGCTCGTAGTCGCGTTCCCCGAGGACGAGGAGCTCTGGACGATCGCGCTCGCGGTGATCGCCTGCATCTCGCTCGCGTGGGGGAACCTCGCCGCCCTCGTCCAGACGAACGTCAAGCGGATGCTCGCGTACTCGAGCGTCTCGCACGCCGGCTTCCTGCTCATCCCGGTCGCGTCGGCGAACGCGCTCGGCGGCCGCGCGCTCCTCTACTACCTCGTCTCGTACGCGGCGCTCTCGATCGGGGCCTTCGCGGTCGTCGCGGCGCGGGAGCGGGAGCTCGGCGAGGACGTGACGTTCGCGAACCTCGGCGGCTTCGGCTGGGAGCGGCCGTTCCTCGGCCTCTCGATGGCGCTCTTCATGCTCGGCTTCATCGGGCTGCCGACGAGCGGACTCCTCCTCGGGAAGTTCTACGCGTTCGCGGCGGCGTACGAGCGCGGCTGGACGTGGCTCGCGCTCGCCGGCGTGATCGCCACCGTGCTCTCGGTGCCGTACTACCTCGGCGTCATCCGCGCGATGTTCTTCAGCCCGGCGCAGCTGCGCGCCCTGCCCGCCGGCGGCTCGCCGCCGCGCGACTGGCCGCTGACCGCGGCCGTCGTCGGCGCGCTCGTGGTCTCGATCGGCAGCCTGATCGTGGCCGACCCGCTCATCGACCTCGCCCGCGACGCGGTCGAGTCCCTCCAGTTCCCGCATTGAGGGTCGTCGTCCTAGGTTCCGGCGTCGCCGGCGAGGCGTTCGTCGCCGCACTGGCGCGGGAGGACACGGGCGCCGAGATCACGGTCGTCGAGCGGGAGCTCGTCGGCGGCGAGTGCTCCTACTTCGCGTGCATCCCGTCGAAGACGCTCCTGCGCCCGCTCGAGGTGCTCGCGCGCGCGAAGGCCGCGCCGCCGCTCGCCGACCGGATCGGGCCGATCGACCCGGAAGGCGTCTTCGCCTGGCGCGACGTCGTCGCCGAGCAGGACGATTCGAGCCAGGTCTCGTGGCTCGAGGATCTTGGAGCGCGGCTGGTGCGCGGCGCGCGCCGAGATCGTCGAGCCCGGCCTCGTGCGCGCCGGCGGCGAGGAGCTCCCGTACGACCACCTTCTCGTCGCCACCGGCTCGGATCCCGCCGCGCCCCCGCTCGACGGGATCGAGGACGTCGAGTACTGGACGAGCCGCGACGCAACCGCCGGCAGCGTCGTCCCCGAGCGGCTCGTGATCGTCGGCGGCGGCGCGGTCGGCTGCGAGCTGGCCCAGCTCTACGCGCGGCTCGGGAGCGAGATCGTCCTCGTCCAGAGCGGCGCGACCCTCCTCGACCGGATCGACGCCGAGGCGGGCGAGCTGCTGGCGAAGGCGCTCGGCGAGGACGGCGTCGAGGTGCGGACCGGGCACGCGGCCGACCGGCGTCGAGACCGGCGGCGGGCGAATCCGGCTCACGTGCGAGGGCAAGGCGGGCGGCCAGCTCGAGGGCACGCACCTGCTGCTCGCGATCGGCGCGCAGACCTCGCGTCGACGGCTTCGGGCTCGAGAACCTCCCGGTGACGGTCGAGAAGCCCGGCCTCAAGGTGGACGACCGCCTCTGCGCGGCCGAGGGTGTCTGGGCGGTCGGCGACGTGACCGGCATCTCGCTCTTCACCCACGTCGGCAAGTACCAGGGGCGTATCGCCGCGCGGAACGTCCTCGGCGGCGACGCGCGCGCCGACTACCGCGCCGTCCCCGCGGCCGTCTTCACCGATCCGCAGATCGCGTCGGTCGGCCAGACCTCGGGCGAGGGCACGGTGCAGGCGAGCTGGAACATCGAGGGCGTCTCGCGCGCGTCCACCTACGCGCGGCCCAAGCTGCCCGGGTTCGTGAAGCTCTTCGCCGACCCGGACCGGGGCGTCCTCGTCGGCGCCGTGTGCGTCGGCCCGGAGGCGGGCGAGTGGCTCGGCCAGCTGACCCTCGCGGTCAAGGCCGAGGTGCCGGTCGAGACGCTCCGCGACACGATCCAGCCCTTCCCCACCTTCTCGGAAGCGGTCTTCTTCGCCGCGCGAGACCTACCGCTGTAGCCTTGCCGCGATGGCGAACGGCGTGGACATCGGCTCGCTCGGCCGCCTCGCCCTCTTCGCCGATCTGAGCCGGCCCGAGCTCGAGAGGATCGCCCACACGTACGACGAGGAGATGTTCCCCGAGGGCCAGCGCGTCCTGCGCCAGGGGCTCTCCGGCTCGAACCTCTACGTGATCCTCGACGGCGAGGCGGCCGTCGTGATCGACGGCATCGAGCGGCTGCGGCTCGGACGTGGGGAGTTCTTCGGCGAGGCCTCGGCCCTGCTCGGGAGCCCGCCCACCGCGGACGTCGTCGCGACGACAGCGCTCCGCTGCCTGGTCGTCGCGGCCGACGGCCTCGAGCGCTTCCTGACCGACCACCCCTCGGTCGCCGTGCGCATGCTGAAGGTGGAGGTGCAGCGACTCGCCGACACCCTCCAGTGGCTGAACTAGACGCACGCCCGTCGCCGCCCGGAACCTACGACGCCGTCGTGGTCGGAAGCGGCCCGGGCGGGCTCCAGGCCGCGTACTCGCTGCGCGCGCTCGGCGTGAACGTCGCCGCGATCTCGCAGGACGACGCGCCCGGAGGGATGTTCCGGTCGCTCCCGATCTTCGGCCGGCTCCTCTCCTGGTCGAAGCCCGACGCGCCCGCCGAGCGCGGCTCTCGCGAGTACGAGTGGTACGACCACAACAGCCTGCTCGCCGACGAGCCCGAGGCGCGTGCCCTCGTCCCGCTCGAGATGGACCGCACCTGGGCGGTGCCCTCCCGCCCCGAGATGGAGCGCGGCCTGGCCGCCTTCGCGGAGCGGACCGGGCTACCGATCCGCTACGGCTGCCGGTGGGAGTCGACCCGACGCGAGGACGACGGCTCGCTCACGCTCACGACGACCGACGGCGAGTACCGCTGCCGCGCCGCCGTGTTCGCGCTCGGCGTGACGGACCCGTGGAAGTCCGACATCGCCGGGACCGAGGACGTTCCGCACTACGTCGACACGGAGGAGCCGCGTGCGTACGCGGGCAAGCGCGTCGTCGTGATCGGCAAGCGGAACTCCGGCTTCGAGATCGCCGACGGGCTGCTCCCCTGGGCGAGCCAGGTGCTGCTCGTCTCGCCGCGGCCGGTGCAGACGTCGGTGCTCGCGCTCGCGTCCGTGCGCGTGCGCTACATGCAGCCGCTCGAGGACTACGGCCTCGGCGGCGGGACGTTCGCCCTCGACGCCGCGATCGAGCGGGTCGAGCGGACCGCGGACGGCTTCCGTGATCCACGCGACCGGGACGACTCGTCCGTGCGACCTCGTGCTCGAGGCGGACGCGGTCATCGCGGCGACCGGGTTCTGCACGCCGCTCCTCGACCTCCCGTCGCTCGGCGTGCAGACGGTCGCGCAGGGGCGGATACCGGCGCAGACGCCGTTCTGGGAGGCGACCGGCGCGCCCGGGATCTACTTCGCCGGGAACGCGACGCAGGGCTCCGGCGGCCTGCGCAAGCACGGCGTCGGCGCCAGCTCGCCGGCCGTGCACGGGTTCCGCTACAACGCCCGCGTGCTGGCGGAGCACCTCGCTGGATCGGTGTTCGGCCGGCCGGTGGAGCGGCCCGCCGTGGACGACGTCGCCGGGTTCCTCGGCCACGAGCTCGCGCACGGCCCGGAGCTCTGGACGCAGAAGGCCTACCTCGCGTCCGTGGTCGAGCTGGACGGCGACGCCGCGGCAGGGCGGGCATCCAACCGCTCGCGCATTTCGTCGACGCGGACGAGCCGGACGCGCTCGCCGCGACGATCGAGACGAACGCCGCCGGCGAGATCTACCCGGTCGTCTACGTCCGCCGCGGCGGCCGGATCGAGGAGCGCGTCCTCGATCCCGACCCCCTCCACGCCTATGACGGCCCCGGCTACCGCGCCGAGCTCGAGGCGCTCGCAGCGGACGCCGGCAAGTAACAGACTGGTACGAGCAGCAGCGTTCCGACCCGGGACGCTCGGTGCGCCGCGCGACGAGCAAGTAACAGTCTGTTACAAGCATCCGGCCCGCCTGCCGCAGTACGCTCGCCGGGACTGGCGAGCGCCGCAGATGACCGACTCCCCCGCCGACGACCGGACCGGCGCGACCACCCTCGCGTGGCTCGCGCTCGTCGCGATCCCGCTTGCCGGGCTCGTGCTGCTCGTGGCCGTGCCGCGGTTCGACGTGCACTGGGAGGACCACCCCTCGCACTTCTGGCTCGTCCTCCTCGCCGCGGTCACGAACGTCGTCCTCGCCGTCGTGACGGGCGACGCGGCCCGGCGCCGCGGCGACGCGCAGGCTCCTGCTCGTCTCGCTCGCCTTCCTCGCCGCGGCCGGCTTCCTCGGCCTCCACGCGCTCGCGACGCCGCAGGTGCTCCTCGACACGCCCAACGCCGGCTTCGTCGTCGCCACGCCGGTCGGACTCCTCGTCGCGTCCGCCTTCGCCGCCGCATCGGCGCTCGAGCTCTCGCCGCAGACGTCGCGGCGCCTCGTCGCCCGCGCCGGGTGGCTCCGCCTCGGGCTCTTCGCCGCGATGGGCGCCTGGGCCGCCGCCTCGCTCGCCGGCGTCGCCCCGCTCGAGGGCGCGCTCACCGAGGAGGAGGCACGCGGCTGGCTGCTCGCGTTCGCGATCCCGGGGATCGCGCTCTTCGCGCTCGCCGCCTGGGGCTACCTCGCGCTCTACCGCCGCCGGCCGGCGCCGCTCCTGCTCATGGTCGTGACCGCGTACGTGCTCCTCGCCGAGGCGATGGTCGCGATCGCGGCCGCCCGCAACTGGCACGCGAGCTGGTGGGAGTGGCACCTGCTGATGCTGATCGCGTTCGGCCTCGTCGCATGGAGCGCGCGCCGCGAGTGGCGCGAGGAGCGCTTCGCCGACCTCTACCTCGAGGCGACCGCCGGCACGGTGCGGCCGGTCAGCGTCCTCTTCGCCGACCTCGAGGGCTTCACGACGTTCTCGGAGCAGTCGCCGCCGGAGGAGGTCTCGGCCATGCTGGACACGTACCTTGCGGCCGGGATCCCGGCGGTCCGCGCGCAGGGCGGCGACGTGGACAAGCTGATCGGCGACGCGATCATGGCCGTCTTCAACCTGCGCGGCGACCAGCCGGACCACGCCGCGCGCGCCGTCCGCGCCGCCCTCGCGCTCCAGGAGTGCGACCGCCGGAGTCGCCCGCGCCAACCCGGACGTGGCCGCGGTTCCGGGTCGGGGTCAACACCGGGCCGCGCCCACGTCGGGCTCGTCGGGACGGCAGGCAAGCGCGACTACACGGCGCTCGGCGACGCCGTCAACCTCGCCTCACGGCTCGAAGGCCGCGCCGCGGCGGGCGAGGTCGTGATCGGCGGCGACACGTTCCGCGCCCTCCCGGACGGGACCGAGGTCGAGCCGCTCGGCGGCGTGCAGGTGAAGGGCAAGGAGGCACCCGTCGAGGCGTACGTCGTGCGGGCGCTACCGCCGGCCGGCGGGGACGGCGGCGGCTAGCGCGAGGAGCGCGAGCAGGCAGAGACCGAGCGTGACGGCGGCCGGGACGAGCCCCGGACCTCCGTGCTCGAGCAGCACCGGCGAGCGGGCCGCGGCGCCGACGAAGAAGACGACCGCCAGGAGCCCCGAGAGCCACGCCTGCAGCCGGCCGAGCGCGACGGGCTCGCCGCCCGACGAGGCGTCGACCGAGCGCGCGATCGCCACGAGACCGCCGGCCGCGCTGATCGGGATCCCGGCGAGGAAGAGGTAGAACGTCGCCGAGTCGGCGCCGACGCGCTCCGCGAGCGCGGCGAGCACGAGGATCGCCGCGGCCGGCAGAACGGTCCGGCGAAACGTGTCCCTTGCCCCGGGCGCCATTGCCGCACGGTTCGGCGCGTCCACGGTCCGTTCCTGCGTTACCCTCGACCTCGGTCTCGACGAGGAGGAACGAATGGCAGACGTCTCGCTCACCTGGCTCGGCCACGCGGCATTCCGCGTCGACACGCCGAGCGGCAAGCGCATCTACGTCGATCCGTGGCTGGCAACCCGAAGTGCCCCGGAGGACGAGCGCGAGCCGGAGCGCGTCGACGTGATCGTCCTCACCCACGCTCACGACGACCACCTCGGCGAGACGGTCGAGCTCGCGAAGAAGTTCGATTGCCCTGTGTACGCCGTGGTCGAGCTGCGCGGGCTGGCTCTCCGAGCCAGGGCCTGCTCGGAGGACATGACCCAGGCGATGAACAAGGGCGGCACCGCCCACGTGGACGGCGTCTCGATCACGTTCACCGACGCAAAGCACTCGTCGAGCGTCTTGGGCGAAGGCGACCTGCCGATCTACGTCGGCGAGCCGGCCGGGATCATCCTGCGCATGCGAGGACGGGCCGACGTCTACTTCGCCGGCGACACGTGCGTCTTCGGAGACATGTCGCCTGATCGGCCGCCTGTACAAGCCCGACGTCGCCATCCTGCCGATCGGCGACCACTACACGATGGGCCCGGAGGAGGCGGCCGTCGCCACGGAGCTCCTCGGCACGAAGAAGATGGTGCCGTGCCACTGGGGCACGTTCCCGCTCCTGACCGGGACGCCCGAGGCCTGCAAGAAGCTGATCTCCGGCTGCGACGTGCTCGCGATGGAGCCGGGCGAGACCGTGACGCTCTGATGCGCGAGCGCTGGTTCGGAGCGACCGGGCGGCGGGTGCCGGAGATCGCGGTCGAGGGCGATCCCGCGGTGCCGGTCGAGGAGGCGCTCGTCGTCGACGACGTCGCGGACGTGGCCGCCCTCGCCGAGGCGCACCGCGCCGGCCGACCGGTCGTCGCGCGCGCCGACTCGGCCGAAGCCGTGCAGCGCGCGCTCGCACGACCCGAGATCTGCTCGGTGATCGTCCCGGCCGACCGACCGGAGCTCCTCGAGCTCGACCTGCGCCGCCTGACCTACGGCTAGCGATGCGCGTCGCGACCTACTCGCTCTGCGCCTGCGACCTCGAGCGCGGGGAATGGGGCGTGGTCGTCCAGTCGAAGTTCCTCGCGGTCGGGTCGGTCGTCTCGTGGGCGGAGGCGAAGGTCGGCGCGGTCGCGACGCAGGCGTGGGCGAACCCGCGCTACGGCCCGGACGGCCTGACGCTGCTGCGCGAGGGCCGGTCCGCGGACGAGGTCGTCCAGGCGCTCGTCGGCGCGGACGACGGGCGCGACGACCGCCAGCTCGGCGTCGTCGACGCGCACGGCGGCTCGGCGACGTACACCGGCTCGGCCTGCTTCGACTGGGCCGGCGGCCGCACCGGGCCCGAGCTACGCGGCGCAGGGGAACATCCTCGTCTCGGGCGCGACCGTGGACGCGCTTGGCCGGAGACGTTCGAGGCGTCGAGCGGCCCGCTCGCCGAGCGGCTCCTCGCCGCGCTCGCCGCCGGGAGAGGACGCCGGCGGCGACTCGCGCGGACGCCAGTCGGCCGCGCTCCTCGTCGTCTCGCCCGAGGGCGGCTACGGCGGCCTCAGCGACACCGCCGTCGACCTGCGCGTCGACGACCATCCCGAGCCGATCGAGGAGCTCGCCCGGCTGTACGGGCTGCACACCCTCTACTTCGGCCAGACGCCGGACGAGGAGTGGCTCCCGATCGACGACGAGCTCGGCGCCGAGATCCGCGAGCGCCTGACGCGGCTCGGCTTCGACGACCCGGACACCGACGCCGCGTTCCGCGCGTGGGTCGGGCGCGAGAACCTCGAGGACCGCACGAAGCCCGGCAACCGGATCGACCCGGTCGTCCTCGCCGAGCTACGTCGCGCCTAGCGCGCCCTCCGACTCCATCTCCGCCAGGACGTCCTGCATCAGCTGCTGGAGCTCGACCTCCTCGTCCTCGGTGGGCGCCCGGTCGGTGGCGTATCCCTCCTCGGCCGCGGTCGTGCAGAAGCGGTCGAGGACGCTGGACCATCTCGCTCGCGCGTAAACGACGTCCTCGTCGGGTGGTCGGCGGGCAGCTCGTCGTAGCTCTCGATCCCGCCCGAGCGGCACCCTTCCTGCCAGTCGGCCAGCTCGGAGCCGGAGAGCCGCTCGTTGCGCTCGTTCCGCTCCTCGGCCAGCCACACGCCGCCGAACGAGAGCACGCCGAGCGACGCCGCGACGACGAAGAGCCACGGCGACCACACGCGCCAGGGCCGCCCGGCCGAGGAAGATCCGCAGGTAGACGAAGCGCGCGACGAGCGCGAGGACGAACGTGACGCCGAGGACGATCGCGACCCGGCCGGCCTCCGGGCGAATCGAGGCGAGAATCCAGGCCGCGATCGGCGCCGATCCACGCCACGGTCATGAGCCGCCACGAGCGCCGGACCGGGCCTTCGTCGAGCGGCTCGGGCTCGACGTCCTCCGTCAGCCAGGGGTGGTCGCCGACGTCAGGCGGAGCCATGGCCCGACGTTACCCCGCTCGGCCGACGCCGAGACCGCGGTCGCCGGGGAGCCGGCGCTCCGGCCGCGCGCTCGCGCAGCGCCGGCACCGGGTCGGCCTCCGGCCGCGCGACGACGAGGAGGGCGCCGTGGCCCGGCCCGACGAGGGCGCCGACGAGCGCCTCGATCCCGACGGCGAGCGCGAACGCCTTGTGCGCCTGCTCGCCGCCGAACGGGACGAGGTCCTCGGGCGCAGCCTCGCCGGCGAGGACGTCCCCGTGCGTCACCTTGCCCATCGAGACGTCGGCGACGAGCGGCCGCCCGTCCGAGGACGGCACGCCGATCGCGATCGGGTTCGTCCCGGTGAGCGGCGGGCCGCCGTCGGGATGGGGCAGGCGCGCGGGGGAGGTCGCGGTCAGCCACGCGCAGAGGCCGGCGTCGGCGAGACGCCGCACCCAGATCCCGAGCACGCCGGTGGGGAAGCAGTCGGCGGCGACGATCACGCGCGCCCGCTCGGGCGGCGCGGCGAGGGTCGCCTCCAGGATCGCGGCGAGCGTCAGGTAGCCGAGCGCGCCGCGTCCCTCCCAGCGCTCGAAGCCGTCCTCCGCGACGACCCGCTCCGGACGCGCGCCGGGGTCGAGCCCGGGAAGCTCGGCGATCCAGTCGATGCGGGAGGTGCCGTGCGACGGCCGGCCGAGGGCGTCCGCCTCGAGGAAGTGCGCCGCGAGCGTCTCGGCGGGCGCGGCGTCGAACCCCAGCTCGCGCAGGCGGGCGAGCACCTCGTCCCGGCTGGTCACCGCGCGAGCCTAGCGGCCGCCCTGCCTAGACTCCAGGCGTGCCGCCTGCCCTCGCCGCGCGCGGCCTCGGCAAGCGGTACGGCCGCGTCGAGGCGCTGATCGGAGTCGACCTCGACGTCGCGGAGGGAGAGCTCGTCGGGCTGCTCGGCCCGAACGGCGCCGGCAAGTCGACGCTCGTGAAGGCGGCCGTCGGCCTGATCCGGCCCACGACGGGCTCGGCGCAGATCTGCGGCGCGCCGGCCGGCTCGCGCGCCGCGCGCGGGCGCCTCGGCTACCTCGCCGAGCTCTTCCGCTTCCCCGGCTGGTACTCGGCCGACGAGCTGCTCGGCCTGCACCAGCGGCTGGCCGGCTCGAAGGGCGGCGACGCCGAGCGCGCCGAGCTGCTCGAGCTGGTCGGCCTCACCGAGGCCCGCAACCGCCGCGTCGACACGATGTCGAAGGGGATGCAGCAGCGGCTCGGGATCGCGCAGGCCCTGGTCGGCCGCCCGCCGCTCCTCCTCCTCGACGAGCCGACGAGCGCCCTCGACCCCGCCGGGCGCCGCACCGTGCGCGGGTTGCTCGAGGAGCTCCGCAGCCGCGGCACCGCCGTCCTCCTCAACTCCCACCTGCTCTCCGAGGTCGAGCTCGTCTGCGACCGGGTCGTGATCATCGACCGCGGCCGCGTCGTCGCGCAGGGGACGCCGGCCGAGCTCTCGCGCCCGAAGGGCGTCGAGATCGAGACCGGCGCCGGGCTGCGCACCTACCCGCAGGCCGGGCCGCGACGACGTCCCGCGGATCGTCGCCGAGCTCGTCGCCGCCGGCGAGGCGATCTACGGCGTGCGCGTCGTGCAGACCAGCCTCGAGGAGGCGTACCTCGAGGCGGTCGAGGACGCCGAGTCGTGAGGGGCATCGGGATCGTGGTCGGCTACGCGCTCCAGGAGAGCCTGCGCCGCCGCGTCTTCGTGATCGTCGTGCTCCTGACGGCCGCGTTCCTCGGGCTGTTCGCGCTCGGCTCGAACCAGGCGTTCAAGGAGGTGGCGCAGTCGCCGCTCGTCACCGTGGTCGACGAGCAGACGCTGACCGGCGCGACCCTCCTCGGCCTGGCCATGTTCGGGACGCTCTTCCTCGGCGCCGTCCTCGCCGTCTTCCTGACGATCTCGGTCGTGCGCGGCGACGCGGAGCGCGGGCTCCTGCAGCCGCTCGTCGTGCGGCCGGTCGGGCGCGAGGCGCTGCTCGCGGGCCGCTTCCTCGCCGCGGCCGGCGTCTGCGCCGTCTACACCGCGGGGGTCTTCGCCGCCACCGCGGGGATCGTCTACTGGGCCGGCGGCTGGTGGCCGGACACGATCGTCCTGCCGGCGGCCCAGCTCGCCGCGGCGGTCGTCGTGATCGCGGCGCTCTCGATCGTCGGCTCGGTCTTCCTGTCGGCGACCGCGAACGGGATCGCCGTCTTCATGCTCTTCGGCGCCGGCCTCGTGGCCGGGCCTGCTCGGCCAGATCGGCGAGGCGCTCGGCTCGGAGACGCTGACCGACGTCTCGCGGACGACGTCCTGGGCGCTCCCGTTCGAGGCGCTCTACCAGGACGCGCTCGACGCGATCAGCGGCGAGAGCTTCGGGCTGACGGGCCAGGTGCTCCAGCTCGGGCCGTTCGGCGGCGCGCAGTCGGCCGGCCCGATGCTCGTCCCCTGGACGCTCGCCTACCTCGCGGCGCTCGCGCTCGTCGGCGGCGTCGCCTTCGCGCGGAGCGACCTCTAGCCCGACCGACGGCTCGTATCCTCCGTGGAGTGCCGGTGACGGTCGAGGACGTCCGGGCGGTCGCGAGCACGCTGC
Source organism: uncultured Actinomycetes bacterium (assembly GCA_963696365.1). Lineage (GTDB taxonomy): Bacteria > Actinomycetota > Thermoleophilia > Gaiellales > Gaiellaceae > CAVOKD01. The sequence goes on along the minus strand of CAVOKD010000002.1, from coordinate 114,006 downwards.
CGCGGAGCAGCGAGGGCTTCGTCCGCGGGCGCGTCAAGTTCCGGATCGGCCGGATCGTCTACCTCGCGTTCTCGCGCGACGGGCGGACGATGGGCTTCGCGTACCCGAAGGACTGGCGGGCCGCGCTCGTCGAGTCCGAGCCGGAGAAGTTCTCGCTCCCGAGCCAGTCGGACATGCGCTACCACTGGGTGCACGTCGACCTCGACGCGATCGACGAGCGCGAGATGCGCGAGCTGGTCGAGGACGCCTGGGCGTTCTGCGTGCCGAAGCGCGTGGCCGAGGAGTACGCGGCCGCGCACGGCTACCGCGCTTGAGGCCGCGCGCGCTGATCGAACCCAAGACGACTAGGTGGCGGCCTCCCCGGTGGCTGGGGCTGAAGGCCTGGCTGCATCGCCTTGCGTCGATCGTCGAAACACCGCGAGCGCGAGGATCACGAATCCGATACCGGTCAGAAGCAGGGCGATGCCGACTACGACGCTGAAGATGGCAAGCATCTCGGCCATGTATCCGGTATTCAGCGCGGTCGTCAGGGCGGTCTCCGTGACCCAGATATCCCGCGCGCCGTTTGAGATCGGCTCGCCGTTCTCGTCCTTGGCCGCCGCGGCTTCGTCGTTCGTTCCAGCCTTGTCTGCTGGGTCGTCGGCCGACTGGTACTGGCCCATCTCGGCGTAGGTCAACCCGCCCGTGGCACTCAGGGTGTGCTCGCGCATGATCTCGGCGAACGCGAGCGCCTGGCTGCCGGTCTCGACCGGCTCACCGGCCCACTGCTCAGCATGCTCTGCGACCGCCGGGTCACTGGCCGGCCCGAAGACGATCCCTTCCTCCTTGATGTTGTCGCGCGTGAACATGAACCCCCAGATTCCGAGGACGATCACCGCGATCCCGAACAGAATCAGCACGCCACCCGAGAGAAAGCCTCCAATTCGCAAGAGCTTCCCGTGTTCCACCATGTACCTCCTTCGCGAGCATCCAAGGACCGGCACCGCCACCATCGACATGAGGCGGACGAAGGCCCGATTCTGAACTATCCGGCCAGCCTGGGCTGACGTTGCGCCGAGACGGGGAGGGTCAGAGCCGCAGCCCGGAAGCGGACACCCCGGCGGACTCGGGAGCGCCGGCTTCGCGAGCTCGTTCGTCGGCGGTCCCAGCCGGCCACCTTGGCCGCCCGTCAACGTGGGGACGATCGAGCCGACGACCGGCCGGTAGCCGCCTTCAGGCGTGCTCCTCAGCTTCCCGCTGCTGTTCCGCCGGCGCCGTCCCCGCGACGCGGCCGGACCAGAGCAGATACACGAGGACGCCGGAAATCGCCGTCGCAATCAGCACAGCGAGCAACGACTCGAGCGATGGTGCAAGGTCCGGTTGATAGAGGACCGTCGGGTCAAGAAGCATCGCCGCGGGGACGGTGAAGATGCTGAGCAGAAACTGAAGCACGACGGCGCTGAGGCTCACCGGAGGAAACTCTCTGAGACGCCCGCCCCAGCGCACGTCGACTTGGACGACGTCGATCTCGGGGCGTATCAAGGCCACCCGCGCGAAGGCTGCGGAGATCACGAGGATGAGCCCCGCCAGCGCAAGGATGAACGGCACCAGTGCCAGCGAAGCCGGCGCGAGACCCTCGTGCCAGGCGGCGACTGCCATCAATACGGCCCCGGCGGCGAAGCGGGCCAACGCCGCCCAATGCGGGATGAGCAAGGCTGATCCGGCCAGCTCGATCTGTGTCCGTTCGCTCGTTTGGAGCTGGGCGACGGGGAGCCGCCAGATGTTCGGCGAAATGACGTTCGCGAGCCCCGACGCCGCCTCGAGGACGCCGAAAGCGCCGATGAACTGCCAGCGCGACCAGGGCTCAAGGCCGCCCAGCGCTATCAGCGTGAAGATGATGCCGACGAGATTGACGAACGAGAGGACGAACGTCAGAAAGAGGCCGCTGGCAGCCCGTCTCCGACTAGCGACGCGCTGCGCCACAAGAATCGTCCTCAACGAATGGCTCTGCCGCGAGCTTTCTGTCGACGATCACAACCACTCCGTCCGAGGAACGAGCACCTCCCCTCCGTGTCTCCCTCCTCTCTCCCGATCACGGCGTTTCTACGCGTCACGCGCGACCGTGAGTAACTCGGACGAGAACGGGTACGCGCGCGGTGAAAGCAAAAGGAGGGGGACATGCAGGAAGCCAGGACGAGCAGTGGCCAGGGAGTCGCCGTCAACGACACCCTCGTGGGGTTCACCGTGGTGAGCGGTGGTGACGACATCGGCAAGATCGACCACGTCAACTACACAGGCACGTGCCTTTCGATCCAAACGGGTGGGCTTGCTGAGCAAGACGAGGCACCTGATCCCGGCAACGGCAATCCGATCGGTCGACCTCGACGACGAGACCATCCACGTGACCATGACCGCCGAGGAGGTCGAACAGGCACCCGCTTACGACGAGCACGGCATCGACGACGAGACCGAGGCCCTCGTCGAGCAGTACTACGAGAGCCTGCCTCCGCGGTAGGCCGCTCACGAGCTGACGCCTTACCCGGTTGACCTCCCTCGGCTCCACCGGGCACGACTGGGCTTGGTCGGAGCTCATCCGGATCGAGATCCCGATGGCCAGTCCCGTCCACGCATTCGGTGGAAATCCGGCGACTGGGTCAGGGTCGTCGCGGCGGGCCTTGTGCATGTCCACCCGGTGAGGCCGGGCGGGACGCGCACGCTGCGGCACGTACGGAGCCCGTTCCGCCCGGGATGAGCGGATTGCCCGGCCTCAGAGAAAAGGTTCCGCTTGGCCGCACAGGTAACCCTTAAAGGGTGACATGCCGCCGAGGCCGCGGACCGTCCGTACAGCCGTGGCGTTCGAGTTCAAACTACGGCTCGAGCGGCCCGCTGACTTCGATGATCCGGGCCCCCGCGTCGCTTACGACATTCCACACACGGAGTTGCAGGGAGAGCGAGAGCGCGAACACGCCGTGTGATGCCGCGTTCTCTGCTTGTTCGACCCGAACGACGCCGCACTCGGTCTCCTCGGCGTCGTAGCCGATCTGGCGCAAGAAGCGCAGGAGGTCATCTACCCGTTCGGGTGCCGCAGAGACTTTCATGGCCGCAGAGCGGGCGCCCTGGGGGACGCCCCCGGAGACACCGCGCCTACTAAGTCTCAGCCGCGGAGCCCGCCTGGCAATCCCCCAAACGCCCAGCGGTCAGCCGCGGCCGGGAAGCACGCGGACGCGAAGCCCCCGCAGTCGGCTTTGACCTCCTCGAGCCAAGCGACGCCACGCTCTGAATCCGTCTGGAGTCCCGGCCTCAGAGTCCTCTTGCCGATCGGGCTCGTGCGGTTTGCGACGTTGCGACGCACGAGGACAACCCATACCATCGAGTGACCTTTACCTGGGGGAAGCGGCCATCCAAGGAATCAAGTACGTCGGAGCCTTAGTTGCTCCAATTGCGGCACTCGCGCTCTGTACATCGCCCGCGCTTGCGCAGGTGCCGTCGCCCGACCCCATGCCCACGCCCGATCCCGTGCCGGCGCCCGCTCCTCCTCCCCTCCTCCCGCGCCTGCTTCGAGCCCGACGTCGGCCCCGCCCGCGCCTCCTCAGTCGATCCAGACAAGCTCGCGAGATAGGGCGGCCGAGAGGCGCGCGGAGCGACAGCGCGCGATCGCGCGCGAGCGAGCGGAGCGCCGGCGTAAGCGGGCGCGGGCGGCAGCTTCGGCTGCAGCTTCCATCCGCGCCTTCGTCAAACAAGCCAAGGCCGGCGCGGACGCGAGCGTGCCGCTCGAGCCTTCGGGCCGCTTCGCAGCGCGCAGGCGTCGCCGGTCCGCGTTCGACCGGCCCTCGCACCCGACCGCGGTCGCCATCATCCTGGCCCTCGCCGCACTGGGGGTCGGGGCGCTGGCCGTGAGCCTCGTTCCGTCTCGTCTCTATCTCCGTGCGTCGAGCGCGATTCCGTCGCGGACGCTGGCCGATTTCGCATATCGGCTTGCGTCTTCTCGCGGCGACGTGGCCGTTCTTGGCCTGGCGACGCTCACCCTGCTGGGGTTCGCCTTCCTCGTGCTGAGTACGTGATGCGAGGGGGCAAGCTGGCACTCGGGTTCCTCGCCCTGGCCGTCACCGCCGTGCCGGGTGCGACGGCGGCGGCGGAGCCGCAAAAGCCGGCGCTGACGGCGAAGCCGCCCGAGTGGACGACCGCACAGACCGCGACGTTCGTGTTCACGAAAGCCGTGTCCGAGGACGTGGCAGCGTTCGAGTGCCGGCTCGATGCCGCTCCGTACACGCCCTGCGTCCCGGATCCGGTGCCGCCCGATGGAGTGCAGGAGTACGTCGGGCTCGCCGAAGGGGTTCACACGTTCCGTGTCCGCGCGGTCGATCTCACGCCGACCCCGGGGCAGGAGCGGACGTACACGTGGACGATCGACCTGACCGCACCCGTCCTCGATCCCACCGTGGACGTCGCCGCCGAAGCCACGTCGGCGTCCGGGGCAACGGTCACCTATCCGCTGCCGCCGGCGACCGACAACCTCGACGACGCGCCGACCGTCGCCTGCACGCCGTCACCCGGGTCGCTCTTCCCGATCGGAGCGACGACGATCACGTGCACCCCCACCGACCATGCGAAGAACGTCGGGGCCTCCGCGACCTTCGACCTGCGCGTCCGAGACACGACCGCGCCGACGCTGAACCCGTATCCGGACATCGTCGTGCAGCAGGACTCGCCGGCTGGGGCAACGGTCGGGTTCGACCCCTGGCCGACGGCGGTCGACGTGGTCGATGGCCAGCTCGCGGCAACCTGCTCGCCGAATGCGACGATCGAGTCGCCGAAGCTTTTCGCGCTCGCGGACTCGCCTGTCCCTGTCGTTTGCGGCGCAACGGACAGCGCCGGGAACGCCTCCGCGTCCGTGACGCTCTTCCGCGTCATCGTCAACGCGGGCGCGGCTCCGCCCGAGCCGACGATCACCGCACATCCACGCGACCTCTCGACATCCCCGATCGCAGAGTTCGAGTTCTCCGCGTCGGGCGACGTGTCGACGACCTGCCGGCTCGACGGGCCCTCACCGGTGCCGTCCGAGCCGTGCACGTCCGCGAAGACGTACTCCGGTCTCGCATGACGGCCCCTACGTCTTCACGGTCGAGGTCCGAGACGCGAAGATCGGAACGATCAGCCAGGCGACGTACTCCTGGCTGGTCGACACCGCGGCGCCGGGGCCCGTCGCGAGCTTCAACGGCCGGGCTCGTGCCGGCGCGGTGGCGCTCACGTGGCTGGCGCCCACCGATCCCGATTACAAGAAGGTTCGCATCTCACGTCAGCGGCTGGGCGGGCCGTGGCGGGTGCTCCGTGACCTCACCTCCGCCACGCGCTTCTCCGACCGCACCGTTCAGAACGACGTCCGCTTCCGCTATCGGATCCGGAGCTACGACGCGGCCGGGAACGCCTCCGCGGCCGCATACACCGTCGAGCGACCGAGCCGGATCCTCGCGCCGCAGTACGACGCGGCGCTCACTCGGCCGCCCTTGATCGACTGGACCGCGGTTCGGACGGCGACGTACTACAACATCCAGGTGTGGCGAAGCGGGCGGAAGATCCTCAGTCGCTGGCCGCTGCGGTCAAGCCTCCAACTCAGGTCGACGTGGCACTTCCAAGGTCGGGCCTACAGGCTCACCGCGGCGCGGTACACGGTCTACGTCTGGCCCGGATTCGGTCGGCCGGCCGCGGCGAGGTACGGCTCCCTGCTCGGAACGACCTCCTTCCGTGTCCGGTGACGGATCACCCGCGCCCCGTCGGATCCGCCCGCGTGGCCGGGCGCTTCAGCCTCGCTTAGGCGAGTCTGCCGCTCGGCTCGATCGCGCATCTTCTCAGCGCCGCCCGTGCCGAGCTCAGCTCTGGTCCCTTTCACCACAACCCGAAAGGAGGTGAGGGCTCCCCTCGAGTCGAACGATGTGGCCCGGAATGGGCCGTGCAGGACTCGAGCACCCCTTGCAAATGCGGCCATTCCATCCGTCGAGGTACGCACCACCGCGAGAGCCATCCCCGGGCGGCCTGCTATCGTCCTGGTCGACTAGAGCGAGTTCGGTTTGCGTTTCGGCGCCATCCCACCCGTTCCTGACCGAGTGGGGGAGGTGTATATGGCAAACGGAACCGTCAAGTGGTTCAACGACGACAAGGGCTACGGCTTCATCACGCCCGATGAGGGATCGAAGGATCTCTTCGTCCACCACAGCAACATTTCCGGCGATGGCTTCAAGTCGCTCGCTGAGGGCGCGCGTGTCTCCTTCGAGGAGCGTGAGGGTGCGAAGGGGCCGGAGGCGACGAACGTCGCTCCGGTCGCCTAGCTTCGCCACGGGGGCGGCGGATCACGCCGCCCCTTGGTATCTCCGACGAAGGGACGCGTGGAGATGGAAGAGAACCTTGCGCTTGAGGGCGACCGGGCCCGCGTCGAGGTCGCGCCATATGACCTTGAGCCCGGCCGAATCGTGTACCGCGACGGATGACCGCGGGCGTGGACAGGCGTGGCACGATGCTTTGGTTCAACCTGATGAAGGATCGGGGGGTGCTGCAGACCGACGACGGCGAGCGGATCGACGTGCCCGGTTGGGCGTTCGCGCCGGGCGAAAAGCCGATCGAACGCTGCGCCGGCAAGACGGTGACGTTCGCGTCCAGGGATAGCGTCGTGAGCGGGGTCGCATTCGTGCCCGAGACGACACCACGGCGCGCGCGTATCCGCCACCGGCGCCGATGACGAGCCATGGGGATTCGCGGCATCAGGCGCGAATAGCGATCCCGGGGTAGTCGACGATCAGCCCGTCGGCGCAATACTCGAGCACGGCGCGGAAGCCGTCGTAGTGGCTGACGTAGTCGTAGCGGCGCTCGTCCAGCCGCGTGTACGTCTGTTCAAGGCGCTCGACGGTGAGGTCGGCGCGAACCCAGGCGGCAAGCGCACGCGCTGTTTCGCCGACTTCGAGTACTAGCCGCGTAACCGGCAGCGCGTTGGTGACAGCCGAGGACTCGAGATCGACGTCGGGGCAGTCGGAGAGATCCGGCCGGGTGACGCCATCGATCAGCCAAGTGTCACCGGCTCGCGTCAACGCAATTGCGCGGTCCAGTGAACGGATCGTCGCCGCCGACGTCCTGCCGTCCGGAGCGAGTGTGATCTCGTACGCGATGTGATGTCCGGCGCCCTCCTCGACGAACGTCGAGCCGCCGCGGAGCGTGGGCGGCGTGAACCACGCGACTTCGAAGCCGTCCCGTACGCCGATATGGCGAAACGCCACGGGTGCGCTCATCCTGCGCCTTCACTGCGCAGTGCGAGCTTTCGGTCGGCGAGCGACTCGGGGAGGATGGCCATCGCGCGCGGGCCCATGCCCGAAGGAGCTGAACGGGGCGTTTCTCGCGTGCCGGCTGTTTCTGCGCCGGCGCCGTCCCCAGTCATCGAACGCTCGCGGCGTATGCGTCGAGGCGGTCCGCAAGCTCGCCCGGACGGCTGAGGGCGACGTAGTGGCCGCCGCGCATTTCGTCGGCCTCGATCCCGAGCCGCTCGCGTGCGTGGCGCCGCGCCCACGCGGCGGTGAACATGCGGTCCTCGCGGCACAGAAGGTACCTCGTCGGCGTTTTCGGCCAGCCTTCGAGCGGCCACGGCTCCCGCAACGCCTTCGCGACCTCGTCTCTTTCTCGCCGCTTCGCCTCGGCTGCGAGCTCCGGCGGGACGTCGTGGTAGAAGACGTCGTCGTGCCCGCTCTCCGTGTAGCCGGCGTTCGCCCACCAGTCGTCGAAGCGCTCTTTGGGCGCTGGGATCATCGCGGCAACGAGTACGAGGAGATCGGCCGGGATGCGTGCGCACACGAGCGGCGCGGTGAACCCGCCGAGCGAATGGCCCACGACGATCGCATCCTGTCGATCGCCGACCGCACGAACCACGGCGTCCGCGTACTCCCACCAGTCCGCCGACTCGTCCTCACTCGGAAGATCGACCGCTAGCGGCTCATGGCCGCGCTCCCGCAACTCGGGCACGACTAAATGCCAGTCCCACGCGCTTCCGCCGCCGCCGTGGATTAGAGCGACCGTCGCCACTATTGGCCAGGCTAAATAACCTCCGGACATCAGGCGTCGTTCGATGATGTTTGCTCGCTCGCTGGCGGACGACTCGCCACTGCACAGAAGGACTGGGCTGGTGGCCGGGCTTCTAGCGCGGAGCCGGGTCGATCTGAACGCGATCCTGAGCCCGGACGGCACGCATGTTCGCGTCCGGCCCACATGGAATCTGGATTCGCACGTTGCGATGCGGCCCCAAATGGGCCGTGCAGGGATCGAACCTGCGACCTTGGGATTAAGAGTCCCCTGCTCTACCAGCTGAGCTAACGGCCCGGGCCGGGGATTGTAGCGAGGGGCGCAGGGTCTTCTGGTGCCCTACGCGGTGCGCTGGAGCCGGCGCGCCGCGTACCAGCGGACGTCCCGCGTCATGCGGAAGCCGACCGTGACGGCGGCGAGGCTCGACCGAACGAGATGCCGAGTGAGCATGGGACGGATAGATTCGCGCGCGGTCATGCGTGTCCTCTCTGTTGTCGGCAACCGTCCCCAGTTCGTGAAGTCCGGCACCCCTCTCACTTGCGTACCGCGAGGGAGGGATCGAGGAGGTCGTCCTCCACACGGGCCAGCACTACGACCGGGAGCTCTCGGCCGTGTTCTTCGAGGAGCTCGACCTGCCGCGGCCGGCGTACAACCTCGAGGCCGGCTCGGGCAGCCACGCGGCGCAGACGGCGCGGATGCTCCCCGGGCATCGAAGAGGTCGTGCTCGCGGAGCAGCCTGACGCGGTGGTCGTCCTCGGCGACACGAACTCGACGCTCGCGGGCGCCCTCGCGGCCGCGAAGCTGCACGTCCCGGTCGCGCACGTCGAGGCCGGGCTCCGCTCGTTCGACCGGACGATGCCGGAGGAGGTCAACCGCGTGCTCGTCGACGCGCTCTCGAGCCTCCTCCTCTGCCCGAGCGAGACGGCGGTCACGAACCTGCGGCGCGAGGGGATCGTCGAGGGCGTCCGCGAGGTGGGGGACGTGATGCACGACGCCAACCTGCGCTTCGGCCCGATCGCGCGGGAGCGCTCGTTCGCGCTCACGCACTCCGAGGTCGTGCCGGGCCGCTACGTCCTCGCGACCGTCCACCGCGAGGCGAACGTCGCGCCCGAGCCGCTCGCGCGCATCGTCGAGGGCCTCGGCCGGCTCGACGAGCCCGTCGTGTTCCCTGCGCACCCGCGCACGCGGGCCGCGCTCGCCGACCTCGACGTGCCGATCCCGGGAACGTGCGGCTGCGCCCGCCCGCGGGCTACCTCGACTTCGCCGCGCTCGCGTCGCAGGCCCGCGTGGTCGCCACGGACTCGGGCGGCGTCCAGAAGGAGGCGTACTGGTTCGGCGTCCCGTGCGTGACGCTGCGCGAGCGCACCGAGTGGGTCGAGACGATCGAGACCGGCTGGAACACGCTCGCCGGCACCGACCCGGACGCGATCGCGAAGGCGGTCGAGCGGGCCGGGCCGGGCCACCACCATCCGCCGCTCTACGGCGACGGCCAGGCTGCGGAGAGGATCGCGCGCCTGCTCTATACGATCTCCGAATGACCGAGGCCCCGGTCAGAATCGGCCTCGCGGGCCTCGGCACGTGGGGTCCCAACCTCGCGCGGAACTTCGCCGACCTCCCCGACGCCGAGCTCGTGTGGCTCTGCGACCTCGACCCGGACCGGCTCGAGCGCTACGGCGCCCGCCACCCCGACGCGCGGACGACCGACCGCTTCGACGACCTGCTCGAGGACGAGACGCTCGACGCGGTCGTGATCGCGACGCCCGCGACGACGCACGCCGAGCTCGCGCGCCGGGCGCTCCTCGCCGGCAAGCACGCCTTCGTCGAGAAGCCGCTCGCGCTGACCGCCTCGGAGGCCGAGCTCGTCGCCGACCTGGCCGAGGAGCGCGGCCTCGCGCTCATGCCCGGCCACCTGCTCCTCTACCACCCGGGCATCCTCAAGCTGAAGGAGATCGTCGAGTCGGGCGAGCTCGGACGGCTGCTCGTCGTCTACGGCAACCGCCAGAACCTCGGGAAGATCCGCAAGGACGAGAACGTCCTCTGGAGCCTCGGCGCCCACGACCTCTCGGTCATCCTCGACCTGGTCGGCGAGGAGCCCGTCGAGGTCTCCGCCCACGGCGAGTCGTTCCTCACGCCGGAGGTCGAGGACGTGGTCTTCTGCTACCTCCGCTTCCCCTCGGGCGTGGTCGCGCACATGCACCTCTCCTGGCTCGACCCGCACAAGATGCGGAAGCTGACCGTCGTCGGCTCCCGCAAGATGGCCGTCTTCGACGACATGGAGCCGGACCGGAAGGTGACCGTCTACGACAAGGGCCCGCAGGAGCCGCCGGACGGCTACGGCGAGTGGATGACGCGCTCCGGCGACGTCCTCAGCCCCGAGATCCCCGCCGTCGAGCCGCTCCGCCGCGAGTGCGAGCAGTTCGTCGCCGTGGTCCGCGGGCGGATCGACCCGGCGCCCGCGCGCGCGAACGGGCTCGCGGTCGTCCGCGTGCTCGAGGAGCTGCAGACGTCGCTCGAGCGGGAGCGCGTGTGATCCACGAGACCGCGGTCGTCTTCGAGGGGACCGTGCTCGGGGACGGCGTCGCGATCGGGCCGGGGTCGGTGGTCGGCAAGCAGCCGACGCTCGGGCGCAGCTCGACCGCGAAGCGCGACGCGCTCGGCCCGCTCGAGGTGGGCGAGGGGACGGCGATCCTCGCGCTGGCGGTCGTCTTCGCCGGCACGCGGCTCGGGCGCAACGTCGTCGTGGGCGACCAGGCGTGCGTCCGCGAGCGCTGCCAGATCGGCGACGAGGTCGTGATCGGGCGCGGCTCCCTGGTCGAGAACGACGTCACGATCGGCGCGCGCACCCGGATCCAGGCGAACGCCTATGTGACCGCGTACTCGACGCTCGAGGAGGACGTCTTCATCGCGCCCGGCGTCGTGACGACGAACGACAACTACATGGGCCGCACCGAGAAGCGGCTGGACGAGATGCGCGGCCCGACCATCCGCCGCGGCGCCCGGATCGGCGGCGGCGCGGTGCTCCTCCCGGGGATCGAGATCGGCGAGGAGGCGTTCGTCGGCGCGGGCGCGGTCGTGGTGCGGAACGTCGCGCCGCGGACGGTCGTGGTCGGGAACCCGGCCCGGCTGCTCCGCGACGTCCCGGCCGAAGAGCTGCTCTAGCGGCGGGCCAGCGTCAGCCCGTACGCGCCGCCGCGGCCCGTGGGCAGCCGCAGCTCGCAGCGCGTAGACCCCGGTGCGCGGCGCGCGGTAGACGAGGCGGGCGTTCCGGCCCGGGCCGATCGCGGCCGCGACGCGGTCGGCAGCGCCGGCCGACGGTCTCGGTGCCCGGGCGCCAGAGGAGGAGGTCGACGTTCGAGCCGGCCGGGCCGGCCACGAAGGCGACGAGCCGCTCGCCCGCGCGCAGCGGGAGGCGGTAGACGTCGCGGCTGTCCTCCCAGCGCTCGAGCGTCGCGTGGAGGGCCTTCGTCCGGGCGGTCAGCCGGTGCGCGCGGTGGCCCGCGTCGTCGTTCGGCTCGAAATGATCGCGCGGCGGCAGCGTCCCGCCGAGCGCGTCGAGCGCCGCGTCGACGTCGAGGATCCCGTTCCCGGACGCGGTGTCACGCCCGGCGGGGCCGAGGTCGTCCGCCGAGCGCTCGAGCACGAGCGTCGTCTGGCTCGCGTGCGGCTTGGGCGCTGCGAGCATGCGCCGCTCGCCGAGGAGCACCGCCGCGGCCGACGCGGCGAGCGGGGACGCGAACGAGGTGCCGTCCGCCAGCCGGTCGGGGCAGTTCGTGTAGCCGGTCGTGCAGCCCGGCTCGACGACCGTCGTCGGGTAGAGCGAGACGATGTCGGTCCCCGGCGCGGCGAGGTCGATGTGTCGGCGGTCGCGGTTCGAGAAGGTCGGCGTCATGACCGACGGGGTCAGCGCGCCGACGCCGATCACGTGCGGGAGGGCGGCCGGCCACGAGGCGTACCGCTCCGGACAGTGCAGCGCGACGCAGTTGCCGCCGGCCGCGACCACCACCACCCCGTGGCGCGTCGCGTAGTCGACCGCGTCGTGCTCGAGCGCGGAGTAGGTGTCCACGGCCGGATGGGTCGGGTCGCGGCGCCCGCCGAGGCTCAGGTTGATCACCTGCGCGCCGTGGTCGACCGCCCAGCGGATCGCCCGCGACTCGGCGAGGATCGAGATCGTCCCGGCGTCCGCGACGACCTTCGCGACGAGGAGCTCGACCGGGATCCCCGCGCCCGCGATGCCGACGCCGTTGCCGATCCCCGCGGCGATCTCACCGGCGACGATCGTCCCGTGCCCGAAGTCGTCCACGAGCGCCGAGCCGCCGACGAAGCTGCGCGAGGCGGCGATCCTCCCGGCGAGCTCGGGATGCGTGCCGTCGACGCCCGAGTCGATCACGGCGACGCGGACGGCGGGCTGCGGCGGCCGCACGGCCCAGTGGTCGAACGCGTGGATGGCCGGCAGGTGCCACTGCGCGGGGAAGAGCGGGTCGTTCGGGACGAAGAAGAGCCGTCGCTGGCCGGCGCGGACGGGCTCGGCGTACGAGGCGCCGGGCAGCGAGGCCACTGCACCGGCCGCGCGATCGTCCGGCACCGCGAAGACGAGCGCGTCCAGCGGGCCGAGGTCGTCGACGAGTCGGCCGCCGGTCGCGGCCTCGACCGAGTCGGCGAGCGCGGTCTCGGAGACGCCGTCCTCGACGCCGACCACGATCGTGTCGGCCGCGGCGGGGCCCGCGAGCGCCCCCGCGAGGACGAGCACCGCGAGAACGCGGATCACGGAGTCAGCGACGCGCCCAGGGCCACGGCCCGAAGCGAGGCCGCGGTGGTGACCTTGATCCGGTGGGCCGGGCTGGGCCCGCGCGAGCTCGCGAGCCGGAACCACGTCGTCACGCGCGGCCGGACGGTCGTCTGCACCTTGCCGGCCTCCGGCGTCAGGTCGCGAACCTTCGTCCAGGCGCCGCTGCCGATCTTCTTCTCGAGCGACACGGTGCCGAAGCCGCGCGCGATGCCGGTGAGCGTCTGCCGCTTCCCGGGTGTCGAGGTCGTCGGGCCGCCCAGCTGAAGCACGGTGATCGCGAACCAGCTCGAGCGCAGCCCGAGGCGCGCCTGCACCGAGGTGCCGCCCGCCTGCCTCGTGCCGCCGCTCCCGCGGAAGGTGACGGTGTCGACGCGCTGGGACGCGTTGCGTGCGACGGTCGCGTCACGGAGCGCGCCGGCAGGCGCCAGCGAGCCGAGCGACGTCTTGAACTGGGTCGCGGAGAACCGGAAGGGGCCCCAGTTGTGGTACGGCGAGATCGTGTCGTGCGGGTCCGTGACCGAAACGAGGTACGGAATCGGCGCGGCGTTCCAGACGTGCTGGATCGCCGCCGTCCGGCCTCCCGACGTCGAGTGGAAGAACGTCCAGGCGACGGCGCCGTTGTACTTCACGACCTTCCCGGCCGTGGCCTGGATCGCCGCCGTCGAGCGCGAGTCCTCGGAGGGGACGCCGCCGTAGACCTGGCTGCGCGTGTCGTCGTAGAGGTCGAAGTTGCCGCTCGTCTTGCGCGAGACGACCGCGTAGGAGCGCGCCGCGACCGCCTGCGCCTTCAGGGCCTCGGGCGACCACGAGGGCGGCATCTCGTCCGGCACGACGCCGAAGAGGTACTGCTCGAGGCTGACCGAGTTGACCACGTTGATCTTCGAGCCGTTCGAGCGGACGACGAGCTTCCCGCGATAGGCGTGCCCGCCGAGCTGCAGGTTCCGCGAGCCGCGCTTGAACGTCACCGGGCTCGCGAGCGTGCGCTGGCGGCCGCCGACCGTCACCTTCAGGCCCGGCCCGAGCGTGAGCGTCTTGGCGGGGAAGGCGAAGGTGCGGCCGCGCGCGTCGGTGGCCGTGAACGGCCCTGTCGAGCCGACCTTGATCGACGCCCGGCCCTCCGTCAGGAGCACGCGAACGGTCGAGATCGGCGCGTTCCCGAGCGTGGTGCCCTTGTAGTAGTGGGCGAGGATCCAGTCGTACTTCTTGCCCTCGTCGCGGGCATAGCCGTAGGCGCCGTACTGCGGCATCCCGATCCCGTGGCCCCAGCCGTGGCCGGTCACCCAGAACACGGGCGGCGCCGCCACGGCGCTCGGAACGGCGAGCAGCGCGGCGAGCACGGTGAGGAGAAAGACACGTCGCATCGAGAGGGGCCCCTGCATTCAGGGTAGTGAAGCGCGGTAAGGAATGTCCAAAGTTCCGGACGGTTCCGACGTTTCGCCCGGCCGCGGCGCGGCTAGTCTCAGCGTCATGTCGGACGGGGCTGCGATGCTCCCGCCCCGCTACGAGCAGGTGCGCCGGATCGCGGTCGGCGGGATGGGCGAGATCTACGTCGCCCACGACCGGACCCTCGAGCGCACCGTGGCGATCAAGCTCCTCGGCGACCAGTTCGCGCGCGACGAGGGCATCAGGCGGCGGTTCACCCGCGAGGCCCACGCGGCCGCGCGGCTCTCCGGGCACCCGCACATCGTCACGATCTTCGACATCGGCGAGGCGGACGGGCGGCCGTTCATCGTCATGGAGTACCTGGGCGGCGGCACGCTCGCAGAGCGCGGCCGCGAGGGGCCGATTGCCCACGAGGACGCGGTCCGCTGGCTCGCGCAGGCGGCCGACGCGCTCGACGAGGCGCACCGCCAGGGGATCGTCCACCGCGACGTCAAGCCGGCGAACCTCCTCTTCGACGACCGCGACTCGCTCAAGGTGGCCGACTTCGGGATCGCCCGGGTCGTGGACGAGACGACCTCCGGGATGACGATCGCGGGCACGGTGCTCGGCACGGCCGGCTACCTCTCGCCCGAGCAGGCGCGTGGCGAGCCGGCGAGCGCGGCGTCCGACGTGTACTCGCTCGGCGTCGTCGCGTACGAGCTCCTCACCGGCGGCCGGCCGTTCGCAGGCGGCTCGGCGACCGAGGAAGCCGCAGCACACCTGCACCAGCCGGTGCCGCCGGCGTCGGAGCGCGGCGTCGGGCTCTCGCCCGAGGTCGACCGCGTGCTCGAGCGGGCGCTCGCGAAGGAGCCGGCCGAGCGGTACGGCAGCGCGAGCGCGTTCGCGCGATGATCTTCGCAGGGCGCTCGACGAGGCCGGGCGGACCCAGGTGCTCGCCGCGCCCGTCCCGCCGACCGCCGCGACGCGGCGCATGGAGCGCGAGGAGCCTGTCTACGCCGGGCCGCCGCCGCGCGGCCCGCGACGGAATCGATCCTGGGCGCCGCTCGTGCTCGGGCTCCTGCTCGCGGTGGTCGCGCTCGGCGGGCTCGCGCTCGCGATGACGACCGGGGACGACGACCCGCCCGGCGCAGACGACGCAGCCGGCGCCGCAGAAGGTCACGGTCACCGAAACGCGCGAGGGCACGACGGTGCAGGAGACCGTCACCGCGCCTGCGCCGCCACCTCCTCCTCCCACCGAGAGCGGGAACAGCGGCAAGGTCTCGATGGCCGAGGCGCGCGCGCTCACCGACGAGGCGACCGAGGCGCTTCGCAACGGCGACTACGAGCGCGCGTACACGCTCGCGGCGCAGGCGCTCGACGGCCGGCTGCGCGACACCGGCAACATCTACGAGGCGTACGCCTCCTACGACGCTGGCGCGGCCGCCGCCCAGCTAGGCCGCTGCGACATCGCGCTCCCGCTGCTCGACCGCTCGGAGGAGATCCAGGGCCAGCGCGACGAGATCGACGAGGCCCGCGAGCAGTGCCAGGACTGACCGGGTTCCTCCGGGACGTGGGTCGCTTAGCCGTGTCCCAGTTCGTTGCAGAGTGCAACTAGCGCCGGTCGATAGGACGAAGCCGAGCCGTGGCCACGCGGTGACCTTGCAACAGTCTGTTACTAGGTGGATGCGGCGCGCGATCCGCGCGGGCCTCGTACGCGCTAGCCGGCACGGAGGCGGCTACGAGCCGAGCCGGGCCGCGTACTGCGCCTCGTAGTACGCGCGGTACTCGCCGGACTTGAGCGGCTCCCACCAGGCCCGGTTGTCGCGGTACCACGTGACCGCGTCGGTGAGCCCCTCGTCGAAGCGCCGCTCCGGCTTCCACCCGAGCGCGCCGAGCTTGGACGAGTCGAGCGAGTAGCGCCGGTCGTGGCCGGGCCGGTCCTCGACGTGGCGGATGAGCGACTCGTCGCGGCCGGTCAGCTCGAGGATCCGCCGCGTCACGTCGCCGTTCTCGAGCTCCTCGCCGCCGCCGACGTTGTAGACCTCGCCGGGCGCGCCCTCGCGGAGGACGAGCTCGATCCCGGCGCAGTGGTCGGACGCGTGGAGCCAGTCGCGCGTCTGGCGCCCGTCGCCGTAAACCGGGAGCGGCTCGCCGTCGAGCGCATTCGTGACGAAGAGCGGGATCAGCTTCTCCGGGTACTGGTTCGGCCCGTACGTGTTCGAGCCGCGCGTGATCGAGGCGTTCACGCCGTACGTCCGCACGTACGCGAGCACCTGCAGGTCGCCGCCGGCCTTCGACGCGGCGTAGGGGCTCGACGGCCGCAGCGGGTCGCTCTCCGTCGAGGCGCCGTCGGCCACGTCCCCGTAGACCTCGTCCGTGGAGACCTGGACGAACCGCGCCCCCGTCTCGCGCGCCCACTCGAGCAGCACGTGCGTTCCGACCACGTCGGTGGTGATGAACTCGCCGGCCGCGAGGATCGAGCGGTCGACGTGCGTCTCGGCCGCGAAGTTGACGACCGCGCCGCGCTCCGGCGCCCGCCCGCGCGACCGCCTCGGGGTCGGCGATGTCGCCCTGGTGGAACTCGTGCGGGACACCCTCGAGGTTCGCGGGATTGCCCGAGTAGGTCAGCTTGTCGAGCACGACGACGTCCTCGCCGGCAGCCGCGAGGCGCCGGACGAAGTGGCTCCCGATGAAGCCGGCGCCGCCGGTGACGAGGATCCGCACTGATCGGATGCTAGTCGGGAAGCAGCCGAAGGCAATCGCGCAGGCCCTCGCGCCAGTGCGGGAGCTTCGGCGCGCCGGGGCGCTCGCTGCGCAGGACGGAGTAGGCGGGGCGCGGTGCCGGAGCGCCGAACTCCTCGGTCGTGATCGGCACGACGCGGCACTCGACGCCGGCCTCCTCGAAGATCGCCTCGGCGAACTCGGCCCACGTGCACTCGCCGTCGGCGGCCAGGTGCCAGACGCCGCCCGGGTGGTGGAGGAGCTCGCAGGTGGCGGCCGCGAGATGCCCGACGTACGTGGGGCAGCCGCGCTGGTCGGCGACGACGCGCACCTCGTCCCGCTCGGCGCCGAGCCGAAGCATCGTGCGGACGAAGTTGTGGCCGGTCGGCCCGAAGAGCCAGGACGTGCGGACGATCCAGCCGTCCTCGATCTCCCGCTCGGCCGCGAGCTTCGTCCGCCCGTAGACGCCGAGCGGCGCCGTCGGGTCGGACTCGACGTACGGCTCGCGCTTCTCGCCGTCGAAGACGTAGTCGGTCGAGTAGAGGACAACCGGCGCACCGAGGGCGGCGACGTTGCGCGTGCCGACCACGTTCACCCGCTCGGCGCCCTCGGGGTCGGACTCGGCACCGTCCACGTTCGTCCAGGCCGCGGCGTGGAGGACGAGCGAGGCGTCCAGGTCGATCGGCTCCGTCACGTCGAGCTCCTCGCGCGACCGGGCCTCCGCCTCGGGAAAGACGCGCGCGAGCGCGGTTCCCAGCTGCCCCCCGGCGCCGGTGATCAGGATGCGCCGTCGCGCGCCGAGAGGATCGGGTCCTTCGTGCTCCACAGGTCCTTCACGCGCGGGTCGTCCCAGGGGATCCCGTGCTCGTCGGGGTCGGCGGGGTCGTACTCCTCGGTCACGTGGTAGCAGAAGAGGAGATCGGTGAGCGCCTCGAAGCCGTGGGCGAAATGGCCCGGGATGTAGAGGGCGACCGGGTTGTCCTCGCCGATGTCCTCGGTGTAGACGTCGCCCGACTCGCGGTCGAGCACGACCACGCGGGCCATGCCCGTCAGGCACGTGAAGAGGTCGTCCTGGCCGCGCTCGTGGTAGTGCAGGCCGCGGATCACGCCGCGGCGCGAGAACGAGACGTTCGTCTGCGCGGTCGGCCGCGGCAGGAGCGACGCGCGGCGCACCTCGACGAACCAGCCGCGCGCGTCCTCGAAGACCTGGAGCGGCAGCCGGACGATCCCGGGCAGCGTCGCGACGGCGCTCACGGGTTGTTGGCCCCGCTCTCGCGGACGAAGTCGTTGACGGCGTAGTACGCCTCGATCGACTCGCCTGCGTCGCCCCAGAACCCGTCGAGCACGTCGTACTCCATCGTCCCCTGGTCGACGTACCAGTTGTTCACGTCGGTGATCTCGAGCTCCCCGCGGCCGGACGGGACGAGGCCGGGGATGACCTCGAAGACGTCCGCGTCGTAGAAGTAGATCCCGGTCACCGCGAACTGGCTCGGCGGGTTCTCGGGCTTCTCGACGATTCGGATCACCTTCTCGCCGCCGTCGAGCTCGGGGACGCCGAGGTGGCGGAGGTGCTGGGGATCCTCCTCGCGGGCGAGCAGGATGCGGGCGCCGCCGCTCCTGGCGCTCGAAGTTCTCGACCGTCTGCGCGGATCGAGCGCTCGACGACGTTGTCGGCGAGCATCACGCAGATCCGGTCGCCGGCCGCGAACCGCTCGGCGAGACCGAGCGCCTCGGCGATCCCGCCGGCGCGCTCCTGGTAGGCGTACGAGAGCCGGTCGATGCCCCACTCGTGCCCGTTGCCGAGCAGGCGGAGGAACTCCCCGGCGTGCGTCCCGCCCGTGACGAGCATCAGCTCGGTGATCCCCGCGCGAACGAGCGCCTCGATCGCGTACGTGACCATCGGCCGGTCGTAGATCGGCAGCAGGTGCTTGTTCGTGATCCGGGTGAGCGGGTGGAGCCGCGTCCCGGAGCCGCCGGCGAGGATGACGCCCTTCATGCGGCCTCGAGCGCCTCGGCGAAGACCGACTCGGCCTGGCGCCCGTAGACGGCGAACACGACGCGCTGGAGCGACGAGGGCTCGTATCGCGCGCGCCTCGCGGACCATGATCTCGGCCGCCTCCTCGAGCGGGAAGCCGCCGACGCCGGTGCCGAACGCCGGCAGCGCGAGCGTCTCGGCGCCGAGCTCGTCCGCGAGCGCGAGACAGCTCCGCGTCGTCTGCGCGACGAGGTCGGCGGTCGTCTGGAGGTCCTGCCCCATCACGGCGCCGTGGATGACGTAGCGGATCGGCAGGCGGCCGGCGCCCGTCTCGACGGCCGTCCCGAGCGGGATCGGGCCCTTGGCGGTCGCCTCATTCTCGATCTCGGTGCCGCCCGCGCGCTTGATCGCGCCGGCGACGCCCCCGCCCATCCAGAGCCGGTCGTTGGCCGCGTTCGCGATCGCGTCGACCTCGAGCGCGGTGATGTCCCCTTCGACGACCTCGATCTGCATCGCGCGGGAGACTATCGCCCGCTCGGGGCCGGGACGGCAGTCCCCTTCGGCTCGAGCGGCGACGGCGGCACCCGGAACACCCGCGCGACCCCGCTCGGGAGCCACCAGTTCCACCGGCCGAAGAGCGCCATCGCGGACGGCACCAGGAAGCTGCGGATGATGGTGATGTCGATCAGGATCGCCATCGCGAGCCCGAACCCGAACTGCTGGAGCCCGACGATCGACCCGGCGACGAAGCCCATGAAGGCCGAGAACATGATCAGCCCGGCAGCGGTCACGATCCGGCCCGTCTTGGCGAGGCCCATCGAGACGGCGTACTCGTTGTCCTTCGTCTTGTCCCACTCCTCCCGCATGCGCGAGACGAGGAAGACCTCGTAGTCCATCGAGAGCCCGAAGACCATCGCGAACACGAAGATCGGGATCCAGCCCTCGATCTGGTCGAACGAGATGAGGCCGACCTCCTCCGCGCCGCCGTACTTGAAGAAGAGCGTCATCAGCCCGTAGGCGGCGCCGATCCCGAGCAGGTTCAGGATGATCGCCTTGAGCGGAATCAGCACCGAACGGAACGCGCGCAGCAAGAGCACGTACGTGAGGAGCAGCACCCCGAGGATGAGCCAGGGGAACGCGCCGTACGAGACCGCGAGGAAGTCGCGGCCGCCCGGAGGCCCGCCGCCCGCGTAGACGGCGACCGAGGCCGGGAACGCGGCCGCCGGGACGATGTCGTCGCGCAGCCGGTCGACGAAGTCGAGCGCCGGGGGAGCGCCGTACTCGCTCTTCCCGATCACGTCGATCCGCACGTAGCGGCCGGTGTCGTCCACGAACTCCGGCCCGAGCGCGAAGTCGACGCGCGCGACCTCCGAGTCGGCCTCGAGCCCTTCGATCAGCCGCCTGCCCGCCGCCTGCACCTCGAGGTCCTCGGCTCCGCCCGCGCGGCCGGTGTCGATCGTGATCGCGGTCGGCGCGAGCGCCCCGTCCCCTACCGCGTCGCCGATGATGTTCAGCCCGCGGACGCCTTCGAGATCCTGCGGGATGCCCTTGTTCGAGCCCGGCCCGAGCTCGAGCCCGAACACCGGAAGCGTCAGCAGGATCAGCAGCGCGACCGTCACGGCGGCGACCGGCCCGGGGCGCCGCATGATCCAGCGCGAGAGCCGCACCCAGAAGTCGTACTCGGAGTCGCGCCGCTTGGTGATCCGCCGCGGCAGCAGGCGGACGCGGTCGAGCGGCCGCGCGAGGAAGTAGATGAGCACCGGCAGCAGCGTCAGCGCCGCGACGATCGAGACGAGCGGGATCACGAGCCCGCCGACCCCGAAGCCGCGCATGAACGGCAGCGGCATGAAGAGCATGAGCGCGAGCCCGATCCCGACGGCGCTGCCGCTGAAGACGACCGCGCGCCCGGCCGTGGCCATGGTCTTGAGAAGCGCGTCCTCTTTCGTCGCGGCCGAGCGCAGCTCCTCGCGGTAGCGATAGACGACGAGCAGCGAGTAGTCGATCGCGATGCCGAGCCCGATCAGCATCACGAGGTTCTGCAGGTACGTCGTCAGCTCCATGAAGTGCGCGACGACCCAGATGATCGCGAGCGTGGCCGGGATCGAGGCCGCCGCGAAGAGGAACGGGATCAGGAGCGCCAGCGTCCCGAAGACGAAGACGAGGATCAGGAGCGCGATCGGGATCGCGATGAAGAGCTCCCCGATCTTCAGGTCGTGCGCGAACACCGGGTCGAGGTCGTGCTCGATCGCAGCCTGGCCGCTGACGAGCAGCTCGGCGCCCTCGATCGAGCCGGCCGCGGCACGCATGTCGTCTGTGTAGCCCTTTGCATCCGCGGCCTCGAGGTCGGAGGCGATCGAGGCGACGACCACGTCGTCGGAGACCGGCACGACCGCGGTGACGCGGCCGCCCGGAAGCTCGGCCGCCGCCTTCTCGGCCGCCCGTTCGACCTGCCGCACGAGCCGCCGCGCGGTGCCGGGCTCCTCGGCCTTGACGACCACCGAGAACGAGCCGGTCGTCTTCTGGTCGAACTCGTCGTGGAGGATCTTCTCCGCGCGCGCCGTGTCCGTGCCAGGCAGCGAGAAGCGGTTCGTGAGCAGGTCGGCGAGCCCGCTCATCGCGGCGAGGGACAGCACGAAGACCACGGCCCAGGTGCCGACGACGATCCAGCGGCGGCGAATGACGTAGCGGGTCCAGCGTTCCACGCGAGGGCCAGGTTAGTGATCGCCGAACGCACCTAGAGTTTCCCCCGATGGCCGCTCAGGTAAGAATCCACACGACAAGCGACGAAAGGGACACGAGATGAGGGACAGGGTGAATGACGCAGTGGAGACGGCCCGGCCCTACGTCGAGCGGCTGGCGAAGGACGAGGACCTCCACGACCACGTGAAGAGCGCGTACGAATCCGCGCGGAAGATCTACGACGACGTGATCGGGCCGTCGGGCGCGACTGCGGTCGCGATGCGGGTCGCGCGGGACAAGGACGTCCAGGACGAGCTGCGCAAGGCGGCCGACGAGCTCCGCGAGGCGACCCGGCGGGCACGGGGCGAGACGTCGCACACCGGCCGGAACTTCACGCTGCTCGTGATGGGCATCGCGATCGGCGTCCTCTTCAACCCGATGACCGGCCCCGAGACGCGGAGCTGGCTGAAGGAGAAGATCTTCGGCCCCGAGGAGCCGTTCGAGTTCCAGAGCTCAGGCGCGAACGAGAACTAGGCCAACCGTCGGCGTGGCGATAATCGGTCCGTGAGCGACGAGCTCCGGACCGACCACTACGCGTTCTGCTGGGGCTGCGGAGTCGGCGCGGGCGGGCTCGAGTTCGAGTGGCGCCTCGAGGCCGGTGTGCTCCAGGCGGAGCACACCGTCCCAGAGCGCTTCCAGGGCGCCCCGGGGATGGTGCACGGCGGGATCGTCGCCGCGCTCCTCGACGAGGCCTGCGGCCAGGTCGCGCGCCTGCTCATCACGCCCGGCGTGACGTCGCGGCTCGAGGTGCGTTACCTGGCGCCCGTCCCGATCGAGGAGCCGCTGCGGATCTCCGCCCAGGTCGTCGGGAGGAGCGACCGGCGCGTCGAGGTCGAGGCGAGCATGCTCGACGGCAGCGGCCTCGTGCTCGCGCACGCGCAGGCGGACGTCGTCCAGGTGCGGCCCGAGCACTTCCTCCAGACCCCGGGCGGCCGTGCCCGCGGGCTCGACTGGCTGCCGTCCTAGAAGGCTTCGAGCGCCTTCACGGTCGCGCGTGCCTGCGCGACCGTGAGCGGGACCGGGCGGACGAGCGGCGGGAAGAGCATCCAGACGACCGACCCGCCCATGTGCCGGATCGACGGGCGTGCCGTCGGGGTCGACGCGGATCCGCTCGAAGTGAACGTCGGCCAGCGCGGCCTGGAGCGCCCCGTTCTCGCCGAGTCGCGTGGCGAGCTCCTCGCCGGCCGGGTCGTCTCGCTTCGGGCGGAAGTCGACCCTCTGGAGCCGCACGACCCCGCGGCCGCGGGCGGCGAGGCCCTCGGTCGGCGGAAGCACCGGCTCGGCGGTCGCGAGCTCGAGCGCGAAGCTCCCGCCGAAGATCCGTCCGCCCACGGCCATGCGCGCGACCACGCGCCCGCGCGCCCTGCGGCGGCTCGAGCCTGAACGCGAACGCGCCCTCCTTCTCGCCTCGCCCGTAGCCGAGCGCCTCGAAGATCTCCGCTGTGCGATCGAGGCTGACGAGCGCGGCCCTGCCGGCGCGGCCGCGCACTACGCCGGCGTGACGCGCACCGGCATCCGCTTGAGCGCGTTGGTGAAGTTCGAGCGCATCCGTTCGGGCGCCGCGGTGAGCTCGAGGTCGCGGATCCGCGGGAGGAGCTCCTCGAAGAGAATCTGCACCTCGAGCTTCGCCAGATGCGCGCCGAGGCAGTAGTGCGGCCCGCCGCCGCCGAACGTGATGTGCCGGTTCGGCGCCCGCCCCGCGTCGAAGCACATGCGGCTCTTCGAAGACCTCCTCGTCGAAGTTCGCCGAGACGTACCAGACCACCACCTTGTCCCCGGCCGCGATCGGCTGCCCGCGAATCTCCGTGTCGACGGTCGCGGTACGGCGGAAGTGGAGGACCGGGCTCGACCAGCGCAGGATCTCGTCCGCCCCCGTCTGCCACGCAAGCTCGGGGTCGTCGCGCATCCGAGCCCACTCGTCCGGGTGTTCCACGAGCGCCTGCATGCCGTGGGCGATCGCCTGCCGCGTCGTCTCGTTCCCGGCGACGACGAGCAGGAGGAACATCGTGTCGAACTCCTGCTCGGTCAGCCGCTCGCCGTCGATCTCCGTGTGGACGAGCTTCGAGACGAGGTCGTCGCGCGGCTCGGCGCGCCGCTCCGCCGCGACGGCGTGCGCCGTACTCGAAGAGCTCGAGCGCGGCCGGGCTCCGGAACGGGACCAGCCGGTACGCCTCGCTCTCCGGGCTGTCGTAGAGGACGTCGGCGTAGTCGGGATCGGTGTTCATGATCATCCGGTCGCCCCAGTCGATCAGGTCGTCCGTGTCCGACTCGGGCACGCCCAGGAGCCGGGCGAGGACGCGGATCGGCAGCTCCTTCGCGATCTCCTCGATGAAGTCGAACTCGCCCAGCGGGATCGCGCGGTCGAGGATCGTGCGGGTCAGCTCACGCAGGGCGACCTCGTAGGCCTTGACCGCCCGCGGCGTGAACGGCGGACCGACCAGGCCGCGCAGGCGCGTGTGCCGCGGCGGGTCGGTCTCGAGCATCGACCGGCGCGCCGTCATCATCTCCTGGTCGAGGTCCTCGAGATTCGCGCCCTGGGCCGAGGAGAACGTCTTCGTGTCGCGCGAGACGGCGACGACGTCGGCGTGCTTCGTCACGCACCAGTAGCCGCGGCCGCCCGGCCAGTCGTACCACCAGACCGGCGCCTCGCGGCGGAGCAGGGTGAACGTCTCGTGCGGGACGCGCTCGACGAAGGCGTCGTTGTCGAGGCTGATCCCTTCGAGCGTCGGGGCCTGTGCCATCCGTGGAAGTATCCGCGTTGATGGAGGAGAAGACGAGACGTGAGCGCGGCCTCGCGCGGCTTGCCGAGCTGAACGACGAGCCCGGCGGCGAGGAGTTCCTCGCGCGGCTCGGCGACCTCGGCGACCTGACCGTCGACTTCGCGTTCGGCGACGTCCATTCGCGGCCCGGGCCTGACCGCCCGCGAGCGCGAGTTGATCATCCTCGCCGTGCTGACGACGCTCGGCGGAACGGAGCCGCAGGTCGCGGCGCACATCCGCGCGGCGCGCGCCGCGGGCGCGACCGACGAGGAGATCGAGGAGACGATCATCCAGGCGGCGCCGTACGCCGGCATCCCGCGCGCGGTCAACGCGATGAAGGTGCTGCGCGAGGAGCAGGGCCGGTGAGGGCGGCGCGGTTCGTCGACCCCTCCGGCGCCGAGCGGATCGGGCGGCTGGAAGAGACGTCGGTCGTCGACGCGGGCCCGGCCGGGCTGGGCGGCTTCGTCCCCTCGGCCGAGGGCTGGGAAGGCGTCGCGGGCGCGTCGGGGCCCGAATTTGCGCTGGCGGACGTGCGGCTCCTGCACCCGGTCGTGCCCGCAAAGCTGATCGGGATCGGCCTGAACTACCGTGACCACGCGAGCGAGTCGGAGCTCGACGTGCCGTCGGTGCCGGTCGTCTTCGCGATGTGGCCCTCGGCGCTGATCGGGACGGGCGAGCCGATCGTCGTCCCGCGCGACGAGAACCGGCCGGACTACGAGGGCGAGGTGGCGATCGTGCTCGGGCGGACGGTGAAGAACGCGTCTGCTCGACGAGGCGCGCGCGTCGATCGGCGGGTACGCGGCCTTCAACGACGTGTCCGGTCGGCGGGCCCAGCTCGAGACGCCGCTCCGGCAGTTCACGATCGGGAAGAGCTTCGACACGTTCGCGCCGATGGGACCCGGGCTGGCCTCGGTGGACGGGGCCGATCTGGACGCGCTCGGCGTGCGGACGACGGTGAGCGGCGAGGTGCTCCAGGACGCGAACACGCGCGACCTGATCTTCCCGTTTGCCGAGCTCGTCGCGTATTGCTCGACGGGGATCACGCTCGAGGCGGGCACGGTGATCGCGACCGGTACCCCCGGCGGCGTCGGCGACTCGCGCGACCCGAAGCGCTACCTCCGCGAGGGCGACGTGGTCGAGGTGACGGTCGACGGCGCCGGCACCCTGACGAACCCGGTCGAGCGCGAGCAGGGCTGAGCGGCTCCCGGACACAGCAGGTCGTGCCCGGAGATCAGCCATAGCCCCACCCTGGGAGGGGGTAGGGGCGCTCCCGCCACCCACGTCCAGCCTAGGGTTCGCCGCGCTCCTCGGTGTGCCGATCGTGGGTCGAGAGCGTGCCGATTCGCCGCAGCGCGCTCGACGCTAGGCCGGCGTGCCCGCCTCGATCCAGGCGCGGAAGCGCTCGACCTGCTCGGGCGGCCACTCGCCGTCGCAGGGCATCGAGCCGTCCTCGAGCCGCTCGAGGATCGCCGCGCGCGTTCTCCCTCACCGAGCCGTGGTCGTGCAGGTCGAACGCCCACTCCATCGCGTCGCGGTCGTCGTCGCGGAAGAGCGGCCGGATGTCCTGCGCAAACGACGGCACGCCGGTCACAGCACGTTCGCGTACTCGTTGAGCTCCCAGTCGGTCACGGCGCTCGCGAACCGTGACACCTCGCTGCGCTTCATGGCGAGGAACGCCTGCACGAACTGGGGCCCGAGCCGCTCGACGAAGAACGGGTCGGCCTCGAGCGCGTCGAGCGCCTCCCCGAGCGAGAACGGCATCAGCGTCCGGTCCTCGAGCTCGTAGGCGACGCCGCTCACGTCCGGGCCCGGATCGAGCTCGCGGTCGAGCCCGTCGATCCCTGCGAAGAGCGCCGCGGCTGACGCGAGGTACGCGTTCGCCGTCCCGTCGCCGGCCCGGTTCTCGATCCGCGTCGCCTTGCCACGCTCACGGGGGATGCGCGCGTAGACCGTCCGGTTGTCGTGGCCCCACGTGACGTTCCAGGGCCCGAACGCCTGCGCGAGGAACCGCTTGTACGCGTTGATCGTCGGCGCCATGATCGCCGTCATCCCGCGCGCGTGCTCCAGCTGGCCCGCGAGGAAGCGCCGGCAGACGACGGACAGCCCGTCCTCCGCCTCCGGGTCGAAGAACGCGTTGTCGCCGTCCTCGTTCCAGAGCGACAGGTGGAGGTGATAGCCCGACGTCCCGAGCTCCTGCACCGGCTTCCCCATGAACGTCGCGACCAAGCCGTGCTTCGCCGCGATCTCCTTGACCGCCAGCTTGAAGAGGTGCGCGTCGTCGGCCGCCTTGACCGCGTCGTCGTGACGCAGGTTGATCTCCCACTGCGACCCGAAGTACTCCTGGTTCGACGCGATCACCGGCAGGCCCATGGCGCCGACCGCGTCCTCCATCTCGCGGAGCACGCCCTCGGGATCGACCCCGGGCGACATCGTGTAGACGAGGCCCGGCGTCTTCGCGTACTGCTCGTACCCGGCGCCGTTCGGGCGCAGGAGGAAGAACTCGAGCTCGTGGCCGGCGACGGCCCGCAGGCCGCGCTGGTCGAGCTCCGCGACGGCGCGCTTCAGCAGCTGCCGCGGCGAGGCCGGGAGCTCCTCGCCCCCGAACATGACGTCGCCGATCGCGACCGCCGTCGCGCGCTCCCACGGCACGATCGGTGAGCGTCTCGAGGTCGGGCACGACCTGCGCGTCGCGGAAGTCGACCTCCGCGCCGAGACCCGTCCCCTCGATCACCTCGCCCGCGTGGTCGACGCAGAACGCCGAGATGCAGAAGTTGATCCCGTCCTCGGCGCACTCGTCGAGGAGCGTGACCGGGACAACCTTGTTCCGGGAGACGCCGAGCAGGTCGGTGAAGTGGACGCGGACGCGCTCGACCCCTGCCTCGAGGGCCCGGGCGACGCGCTCCTCCGCGGGGAGGTTCTGGCCGATAGCCATTACTCCCTATCGTGCCCGATGTGCGGCCCGCCGGGCTCCACGGGCGGCGGCAGCTCGGTGTCGATCACCTGCGTCTCGCGGTAGACCTCGGCGAGCGGGACGCGCCGGAACTGCGCCGTCGCGCTGCCCATGAACACCGCGTTGATCAGGAAGGACAGCACCGCGGCGACGCCGAGGAAGATTCCGTAGTAGACGTAGGCGTCGTGCCTGACGTCGGGCACCGGGAAGATCTTGTACGCCGCGAGCGCGATCAGCGCCGAGCCGACGAGCTGCGGGATCGGAACCGCCGGCGAGCGGAACGGCCGCGGCGCGTCCGGATCGGTCCGCCGCAGGATCAGCACCGTCAGGTGGATGATGATGTAGGCGGTCGCCCAGCCGAGTACCCCGGCCAGGATCAGCTTGATGAAGTTGGAGTTCGTCCCGAGGTCGATGAAGACGTTCATCAGGATCGGCATCAGCGCGACGACGACGATCCCGACGACGGGCGCGCGCGTCGACGGCAGGAGGTACGAGAAGACGCTCGGCAGCTGCCGGGTCAGCCCCATCCCGTAGAGGATCCGCGGGATCCCGGCGATCAGCGCGTTCAGGGTCGAGAGCGTCGCCCCGATCGAGATCAGCGCCATCCACCACTTGCCCGTGTCGCCGAGGATCGCGATCGCCGCGTCCATCTGCGCGACCGGGCTGAACGCGGCGAGCTGGTCGCCCGGCACGTAGCGCACGGCGGCGAGCCCGAAGAGGACGACCGGGACGCTGACGAGCGTGAGCCCGAGAAAGATGCCGAGCGGGATGTTGCGGCCCGGATCCTCGATCTCCTCCGCGAGCGGGCAGGTGTACTCCATCCCGACGAAGGTGAACATCGCGATCCCGAGCAGCGTGGAGAAGAGGCTCCAGGTGAAGTCGACGTGCGGGAAGATCCCGCCGATCGGGTCGGTCGAGCCGAGCCCGAGCACGCCGATCAGCCCGAAGACGAGCAGCGAGAGGGCCACGAAGACCGTCAGGCCGACCTCGACGGCGCCGTAGGGCCGGATGCCGGCGATGTTCAGCGCCGACACGAAGACGACGAAGACGATCACCCAGAACGTCGTCGAGGGCCCGTCCGTCCAGAGGAAGTTCTTGATGATCGCCGAGGGCGTGTACGCCTCGGCCGTCGTCGGGAAGAGCATCACGGCGATGTAGCCGACGAGCACCGTGAGCGTGGCGAAGAACGGCCCGAGCCCGGCGCGCACGTACTCGTTCATCGAGCCGGCCTTCGGGATCATCGTCGCGAGCTCGGCGAAGCTCATCGACTGCAGGTACATGACGAGCAGCGCGACCGCGAGCGCGGCCAGGAAGACGTAGCTCGCGAAGAACCCGGCCGTGACCGTCGCGAGGACGGTCGAGGCCACGATCAGCCCGAAGGTGGTGCCGATCGCCGTCGGCAGGCCGACCGCCCGCCGTTCGAGGCCGACGTTCTCGCTCTCAGCCCGTGTCGCCATGAAAAGACTCCTTCCGCTCGCCTACGCCTGGACGGCCCGCCGATCCTGATGGATCGCGCGGCCGGAGACAAGCGACGAAGCTAGGCGGCCGGAGCGCGCCGCGCCGAGCCGGCGGAGAAGATCGCGATCAGGAGCGCCGCCACGACGACCGAGAGCACGAGGGTGAGGAGTCCGCCGAGGTCGGCCGCGTCGCCGAGAATCCCGCCGAGCAGGCTGCCGGCGATGCCGTAGAGGATCGTCGCCAGGATCCCGAGCCCCGTCGTGCCGGGGACGATCAGCCGGGCGAGCGCGCCCGACGATCAGGCCGGTCAGCGCGTAGCCGAGCAGCGCGAACGTGACGCCGATCGCCCAGCCGCCGAAGAGGAGCAGCAGGACGACGATCAGGAGGAGGACGACGACCGTCACGCTCAGTCCACTCCCCGGAGCAGCCGCTGCGCAATCCCCCGGATCGTCTCGATTCCGTACGCGTGGCTCGGGTTTCCCTCGGTCAGGATCGCGAGCGAGAAGCGGCGCTCCTTGCCGCGGCGCAGGAGCGCGACCTGGTGCGTCCGCAGGCCGGTGCCCGCGCCCCAGCCGCCCTTGAAGTAGATCCGCCAGCCGGGCGGCTTCACGGGCGGGATGCCCCAGCGCTGCGCCGCGATGATCGTGTTCAGGAGGTTCATGGCGTAGGCGCGGTGGCGCGCCGGAATCAGGAGGTCGATGCGGCGGAAGAAGCGGGCCTGGCCGAGGGCCGTGATCTCCGACAGGCCCCAGAGCGGCGTGACGAGGCGGAAGTGGCCCATGTGCACGCGCGCGGCCAGGCGGTTCAGCGGCCCGGCGCCCATCAGGCTCACGAGGTAGGAGGCCGGCTCGTTCGCCGACCAGCGGATCATCGGCTCGAGCAGCCCCCGCTCCCGCGCGGTCAGATCCCGGCCGCGCACCGAGGCGCGGTTCAGGTAGGCGACGAGCAGCATCGCCTTGAGCACGCTCGCCGACCCGTAGGCCCGGTAGCCGTGCCAGCCGTGGCGCACCGCGTGCTCGTCCAGCACCACGAACGACTCGATGCCCGAACGCGTCTGCGCGTAGGCGATCGCGCGACGCTTGTTCGCGTCCCAGTTCGGCTCCGCCTGCGCGACGGCCGGTGCGGCAAGCGCGACGAAGACGAGCGTCAGAGCAAGCGCGAGCGGGCGCATCGGCGGAACCGTAGCGCGGTGGGGCGCTAGCCGGGCGCGCGGCCGAGGGCCTGCAGCTGGCCGCGCTCGGCCTCGATCGCCTCGGCGTCGAAGCGGAAGTATGTCCGCGGCGGGAGCGTGCCCCAGGTGTTCGAGGAATGCGGCGTGTCCTCCCAGTCGCGCGGCTCGTGGTCGGGCGCGATCTGCTCCATGTCGCAGTAGAGCTCGACGATCAGGTCCTCCTCCGGGATCCGGATGTAGGCGAAGATCGACGCCGCGACGCCGTGGCGGCCCGGGCCCCAGATCACCCAGCGGCCGTGCTTCGCGAGGTGGTCGAGCAGGAGCCGCACCTCGCCGATGTCGCGCAGCTCGAGCGCGAAGTGGTGGAAATGGGTCTCGTCCTTCTCGAGCATCGCGTGGACGTGGTGGTCGGCGTTCAGATGCAGCCAGATCCCCTCGTCGCCGAGCCGGTCGGTGAGCCGGAAGCCGAGCTCGTCGACGTAGAAGGCTGCAAGCCGCTTGACGTCCTGCGTGAGGACGTTCACGTGGCCGAGCCTCGTCGGGTGGAAGGCCGGCAGCTCGGTCGAGTGGCGGGCGATGTCCGGGAAGACGCTCTCGCGCTCCGTCCAGGGGACGAGCTCGACGCCGTAGCCGTCCGGGTCGGCCAGGTGGAGCGAGGGCGCGCGGCCGCCTGGTCGCTCCTCGACCTCACCTGCGCGGTCGCCCCAGGTCTCGCCGGGCGCGAGCTCCCAGCCCGCATGGTCGAACCCCGGCCGTTCGGCGGACTGGATCAGCTCGAGCGCGTAGTCCTCGAACCCGCACGCGAGGTAGACCCGGTCGGCGTGGCGCTCCCGCACGGACAGCCCGAACTGGCGCGACCAGCGCCCGGTCGCCTCGTCGAGGTCGAAGACCCGCAGCGCGACGTGGTGGATGCCGGCGAGCTTCACGCCGGGATCATCCCAGACGCGTCATCCCGGGCAGCCGCCGGTAGCCGCCCTGGAAGAAGAGGAGCGGCGCGCCGCCGTTCGGGTTGACGTGCACGTGGTCGACCTCGGCGAAGACCACGTCGTGGTCGCCGGCGGAGACCACCTCGGTCACGCTCCCGGTCAGGTGGGCGAGGCACCCGGGCAGGAGCGGCAGCCCGTGCGGGCCCTCCTGGAGCTCGAGCCCCTCGAAGTGGTCCTCGCCCGGCCCGGGAGAAGCGGCGGCAGAGGTCCTCCTGGTGCTCGCCGAGGAT
The DNA here is from genome assembly GCA_963696365.1 of uncultured Actinomycetes bacterium. Lineage (GTDB taxonomy): Bacteria > Actinomycetota > Thermoleophilia > Gaiellales > Gaiellaceae > CAVOKD01. Next base: position 82,835 of record CAVOKD010000002.1, on the reverse strand, counting down.
GTTGATCGCCAAGCGCTCGGCCGCCTGGATCGCGAGCGACGTGCGCGCGCCCTTCGTCAGGCAGACGAGGACGAGCGTCGGGTCGAGCGACACGGACGTGACCGAGTTGGCCGTCATCCCGTGCAGCTTCCCGTCGTGCACGGTCGTGACCACCGTCACGCCGGTGGCGAAGTGCCCCATGACGTTGCGGAAGCCGACCGGATCAGCGGGCATTACTCGTCCTGCAGAAACTGCTCCACGAGAGCCGACGGGTGCTCCTTGTCGGCCAGGATGTAGGCGAGGGCGGTCATCCGGAACGCGTCCGAGAGGTAGAAGCGCTCGTACAGCTCGCCGCGGCCCGCGAGCGCGGAACCGACGAAGTCCCACGCGAGGCGATAGGCGCGCGTGCGCCGCTCCGCGTCGGCGTTGCGGGCCTGGAAGTACTTGTCCAGCTCGGGTCGGATCTCGTCGTTGTCGAAGTCCGCACGCGACGGCGTCGCCATGAACCCGCCGCCGCCGACGAGCTGGAGCAGCTCGATCGAGCGCGGGATCCACTGCGGCATCAGGCCGCGGAGCGCAACGAACGAGCGCTCGTCCGGCACCCAGTCGGTCGAGCCCTCGGCCTGGAACGAGCCCGCCTCGGCGGCGATCACGCCGGCGCGCGTCAGCTCGAGCATCGACCAGATCTCGCCCAGCTTCTCCTGGACGTGGTCGAAGCGGTTCACGCCGGTCATCTCCGCCATCGTGTGGCCGAGCCCGAACGCGAACTCGAGCTTCGCCCAGGCACGCGTCATCGCCTGGTGGATGATGTGCGCGCGCCAGTGGGTGTCGGTGATCACCTCGGTGTGCAGCTGCGCGTCGCCGTCGAGGAAGATCCGGTCGCGGGGGATCTCGACGTCGTCGAAGATCACGACCGCGTCCATCTCGTCGAAGCGCGACGAGAGCGGGTAGTCCCACGGGTCGCGCTGGACGCTGAACGAGTCGCGGCAGACGAACTTGAGCCCCGGCGTCGCCATCGGGATCGCGAAGCAGATCGCGTACTTCCCGTCCTGGAGCCGCAGGTCGGAGCCGGGGTAGACGGCCAGCTCGTCCGCGAACGGGGCGAGCGTTGCGAGCATGCGCGCGCCGCGGACGAGGATGCCGTTCTCGGTGTCCTCGACCTTGTGCAGCGAGACCTCGCCGGCCGCCTGCTCCGCCTCGGGGACCGAGCGGTCGACCTGCGGGTTGATCAGCGTGTGCGTGAGCGACAGGTCGTTGTCGCGCATGTGCTTCTGGTAGGCGACGAGGTTCGCGGCGCCCTCCTCGTTGCCGTAGCGCCCCCAGACGTCGGCGCGCGCGGCGAAGCACGCGAACGTGTAGTTCAGGTAGTCGGGCGTGCGGCCCATCATCCCGACGGTCGCGTCGGCGATCCGCTTGCTCGCGGCGCGGCGGCGCTCCAGGTCGTCGCGGCTCGTCGGCTGGACGTGCGTCACGTTGACCGGCTGGCCGGTGTCGGGCGAGTCCATCAGGAACGTCTCCGGCTCCTCGTGCTGGAGGTCGAAGATCCGCGCGAGGCTGCGCGCGGCGCCCTCGAGCTTCGGGTGCGCGGACGGATCCGTGATCCGCTCGCCTTCGAGGTAGATCTCCCGCTCGTCGCTGCGGAGCCCCTCGAGGAACTGCTCCCCCGTGCGCGCTCCCGTCGTCTCCGTCGTCGCCATCAGTCCACCTTTCGGGCCACGGTTTTCACGTCTGCGTAGAAGTCGAAGCTCCATTCGCCGCCCTCGCGGCCGATCCCGGAGCTCTTCGCCCCACCGAACGGCGCCGCGAGGTCGCGCGCGTAGAAGCAGTTGAACCAGGTCGTGCCGGCGACCAGCTCGGCACCCAGGCGCTCGATCCGCGCGTCGTCCTCGGTGAAGACGGTCGCGGCAAGCCCGTACTCGGTGCCGTTCGCGAGCTCGATGCTCTCCTCCTCGGTCTCGAACGTCTGGAGCGTCAGGACGGGACCGAACACCTCGCGCTGCACGATCTCCATCTCCTGCCGGACGCCGGTGAAGAGTGTCGGCTCGTAGTAGAGGCCGCCGAGCTCGGGCGAGATCCGGCCGCCGATCACGAGCTCGGCGCCTTCGCGCCTGGCGCCCTCGACGTAGCCCTCGACGCGCGCGAGGTGCTCGCGGGTGATCAGCGGGCCGATGTCGGTGTCGGGCTCGCGCGGGTCGCCGAGCTTGCGCACGGCCACGCCGGCGAGGAAGCGCTCCGTGAACTCGTCCTCGATCGCCTCCTCGACCAGCAGGCGGGTGCCGGCGAGGCAGACCTGCCCGGCGTTGTCGTACTGGTAGGTCGCCGTCTCGACGGCGCGATCGAGGTCGGCGTCGGCGAAGACCATGAACGGGCTCTTGCCGCCGAGCTCGAAGCTGACGGGCGTGAGGTTGCGGGCGGCGGCGGCGCCGATCAGGCGGGCAGTCTCGACCGAGCCGGTGAACGAGATACGCGCGACGCCGGGATGGGCAACGAGCGCGGCGCCGGCCTCCTCGCCGATCCCCTGCACGACGTTCAGAACGCCGGGCGGGAGCTCGGCCTCCTCGGCGATGTCCGCGAGAAGCGAGGCCGTGAGCGGCGACCACTCGGACGGCTTGAGGACGGCCGTGTTCCCCGCCGCGAGCGCCGGCCCGCACTTCCAGCTCTCGAGCATGAGCGGCGCGTTCCAGGGCGCGATCAGGACTGCGACGCCCGCCGGGTCGCGGCGGACGCGGTAGTGCGTGCCGTTCGCGTCCCACTCACGGCCCTCGAGGTCGAGCGCGAGCTGCGCGAAGAAGCGGAAGTTGAGCGCCGCGCGCTTCATCAGGCGGAGGCGCGAGGCCTCGAGCAGCGAGCCGTTGTCGAGCGTCTCGACCTGCGCGAGCGTCTCCTGGCGCTCCTCGATCAGATCGGCGATCCGGAAGAGGTGCTCGGCGCGGCCCTCGGGCCCGAGCGCGGCCCACGCGGGGAAGGCATCGTGGGCGGCCCGAACGGCCGCGTCGGCCTCGGCCGCCCCACCGCGCGCGATCTCGGCCAGCACCGACTCGTCGATCGGCGAGATGTCCTCGAATGTGTCGGCCGAAGCAACCCGCTCCCCGCCGATGAAGTGGAGCGGCGAAACATCGACCCCGGCAACCGTGGCCAGAGCGGTCATGTCCCCACACCCCCTCCCTGGGTGGGGCGTGGGGCGCCACCCTCGTCCCGCTTCGAGCGTACCGCCGAAACGCGCGCGGGACTGTGCCGCTTCGCACCGAGAACGTGACGCAAGAGCACCGACTTCACGCGGTCTCCTCGGGAACCGCCAGCGCGACGTGGCGCGCGTTCGGCGTGTCGGCCGGCATGACGCCGATCTCCGCCAGATCCTCGCGGGCCTCCACGATCCGGTTCGAGATCCGCCCGATCCCGTCAACCTCGACCTCGACGAGGTCGCCCGGCTCGAGCGGACGCGAGTTCGCCGGCGTCCCCGAGAGCAGGATGTCCCCCGGCTCGAGCGTGATCAGCCGCGAGAGGTCGGCGAGCATGTACGCGATCGACCAGAGCAGCTCGCCGGTGTTCCCTTCCTGCACGAGCTCGCCGTTCACGTACGTCCGGAGCGCGAGGTCGGTCGGGTCGACGTCCGCCGCGTCCACGAGCTCCGGCCCGATCGGCAGGAACCCGTCCTGTCCCTTCACGCGCAGCATCGAGCCGCGGTCGGCGTGGCGGAAGTCGTGCACACCGACGTCGTTCGCCGCCGCGTACGCGTCCACGTAGTCGAGCGCGTCCTCGACTGCCACGCGCTTCATCTGCCGCCCGATCACGACGGCAACCTCGCCCTCGTAGTTCAGGTACCGGCAGCCGCGCGGGCGCACGATCTCGTCGCCGTTTCGCGCCAGCGCCGACGGCGGCTTCAGGAAGTACGACGGATCGGGTGGGGTCTGTGCCGCGTACTCCTCGACCCGGCTCGGATAGCTCAGGTGGACGGCGACGATCTTCGACGGCGCGAGCTCGACCGGCCGCCTCACTCGACCCGCCGCCCCCCGCTCACCGTGTAGCCGAACGAGAACCAGAAGCCCTTGCCGACCTCGACGGGCGCGAGCTGCGCGAGCTCGTCGGCCGGGGATTCGAGCAGACGAAGGGTGGCGTCACCCTCCCAGACCGGCGAGATCTCCCGCTCCTCGCCGCCCGCCCAGACGTGCTCGTGGAGCGGCTCGTCACCCGCCTCCCACGCAGGGAAGAGCCGCGTGTTGAAGAGCGGCGGCGAGTTGACCGTCGGGCCCTCCTCGGAAAGACCGGTCAGCGTCAGCGTCGCCTCGGCCAGCCGGCGGTCGTTCGCCGCAAGCGAGGCGCCGAACCGCCCGCCCGCCTCGAGCCGCGGCCCGGCCTTCCCGACCGTGACCGGCCGCGTCATCCAGATCGAGCCCGCCTTCTTCGGGAAGCCCTGCACGAGCCCACGCACGAGCGGCATGCCCTGGTCGACCCACATGAACGGGCAGCGCGTCACCGGCTCGCCGCGGTACTCGCAGGCGAGCACGACGAAGAACTCCTTGTACTGCGCGCGGACCGGGTCGAGCAGCTCCTCGCCGCCGTCCGAACACGACTGCCAGTCGACGAAGATCGCGGCCGCGGCACCCAGGTCGTCCCCGGGGTCGAGCTCCGGCGGCAGGAACGCCCGCGCCGCGTCGGGATCGGTGCGGTACTCGACGATCAGGAAGTCGCCCGAGTAGTGCCACGGGGGCGGGGGAACGAGGGCCGAGCGGCCGGTTCGCGTTTGGGGAAGCGACCAGCCGACGAGCCGCTGCGCCGCGTCGACGTCCATGCGGAAACGATATCGCCCGGCGTGAGGCCGGGCTCCCGCGCTAGAGGCCCGGGCCGGCGCCCACGACGGTCGGCTTGCGGGCGGCCTCGGGCTCGCCCATGAAGGCCGGCAGCTCGAGCAGCTCGGTCAGCGCGTCGGGGTCGAGCCCGCTCGCCGTCGAGATGTCCTCCGACTGGAGCAGAACGGTCGCCGGCGGGGGCGCCTCGCCCGGATCCAGCGAGCCCCAGTCGAACGCCCGGTCGGCGACCTGGTGCCACGCGAGCAGGTACTCGTACGGGTTGACGACGCCGTCGTAGCCGAGCCCGAGCAGCGCGGCCGGATGGATCTCGAAGTGGAGGTGCGGCGGCGTCCCGGCAGCGTCGCCGGTCGTGCCGACAAAGCCGATCACGTCGCCCGCGCGCACCTGCGACCCGGCGAACGCGAGCGGCGAGAACGCGGAGAGGTGCGCGAAGTAGAACTCGTTGCCCTCTCGGTCGCGTAACCAGACGCGGTTCCCGCCGACGTCGTTCCAGCCGGTGAGGAAGAGCGTGCCGTCCGTGACCGCGAGGACGGGCGCGCCGTAGCGGCGCGAAGATGTCGTTGCCGTGGTGCCAGCCCGTGATCGCGCGCGACGCGGCGAAGTCGTTCGAGAACGAGGACGGGCCGTACACCGGGAACACGTAGCGGTCGGCCGTGAGCTGCGGGCGGACGTTGTCGGGCGGGTTGCGGACTGCGGGCGGGGGCTTGCTCGGCGGCGCGTTCGGCGACCGCGGCTCGGGGTCGCGCTTCGGGCCCTTCGGCGGCGTGATCGGCGAACCGCTCTCGGGCTGGTCGTCGGGCACATCCGTCTGGGCCGGCTTGGGGCGCGGCACGCTCGCGGCTGCCTCGGCGTAGCCGACGAGGATCTCCGTCTCGGCGGGCAGCCCGCCGTGCTCCTTCGTCAGGTAGACGTGGATGCCGGTGACGAGCGTCCGCCGCCCGATCCGCTGTGCGATCGCGGACGACAGCCTGCTCGAGCAGGACGGCGTAGCCCCAGTCGCCGAGCTGCACGCGCGCGTTCGAGGTCGCGCGAACCTGCTCCCCGAGGATCTCGACCTCGGCGAGCCACGAGCCGGACAGGCCGCCCTGCGCGCCCTTCGCCGATGCGCTGGCCGTCGCCTTCGTGCTCACCGCGCCGATCGTTATCTCGCCGCCGAAGAGCGAGACGGCGCGAACGGTCGACGAGCCCCACGAGTCGGCGCGCACGTCCGAAAGCGCCCGTGCGCGCGACCAAACAGCGCCGGTCGTGACGACGCCGTCCCCGTAGTTCAGTCCGCCCGACGTGACCTGGCGGGCGGGCGGCGCGACCGCCTCCGCGAGCACGTCCTCCTTCCCGTCCGGGTAGACGACGCGGACCGCGAGCGACCGCGCCGACGCCGAGGCGGGGAGCGGCGCGGCGTGCGCCGACGCCCCCGAGAGCGTCACGACCAGGGCGAGCAGGCTTGCTGCCGCGACAGGGACGCGCATCGGCAGAAGGGTATCGACCCCTTCACGCAGGCGTCGCAGGGCCGTCGCCGGTCGCGCGCGGGTCGTTGCGAAGCGCCGAGATCGACGAGGTGGACGGCCGTCACGAGGAGCAGGACGGCAAAGAGGATCCGGAGGGTGTCGTTTCCGAGCTCGTTCGCGAGCACCGCCCCGGCCGCGACGCCGCCCGCGGATGCGAGTCCGACGATCACGGCTGCGCGCTCGCGGACGAGCCCGCGCCGGTGCTGGCGCCAGGCGCCGACCACGACGACGGGGATGATGGCCGCGAGGGAGGTGGCCTGCGCCTCGAGCTGGGTCAGCCCGACGACGAGCGTGAGCGTCGGGACGAACAGGATCCCGCCCCCGACCCCGAAGAGGCCCGACAGGACGCCGGCCGCGAAACCGAGCGCGAGTGCCTCGAGAACCTCCGTCATTCGGCGAGGAGCCGCACCGCGACGGCGACGAGGAAGAGAGCGAAGAGGATCGTCAGACCGCGGTTGGACAGTCGTCGCTGGGCCGACGTGCCCACGAGCGCGCCGGCCATCGCGGGGAGCCCGACGAGCGCGGCGTCCCGCCAGACGACGTGGTCGAGCGCGGCGAACGCGATCACGCCGAACGCGGCCGTGAAGCCGATCGCGGCGAGCGAGGTGGCCGTCGCCTCGCGGGCGGCCAGCCCGGCGAGGATGAGGAGCGGCACGACGACGATGCCGCCGCCGACCCCGAAGAGCGCGCTGAAGAACCCGCCGGCCAGCCCGATCCCGGCGAGCACGACGGCGGACGGGGCGGCCCGGGGCACGTCCACATCGTATGAGCGCCCCCGGCGGCGTCAGGCTTTGGCAGGCGGCGACGGGCGGCGGCTGTGGATCGTTCGGCACGCTTGCGGCGCACTCGCGTCACCCACAGGTGCGCCCTTCGGCGCTAGCGTCAACCGTGCGGGGAAACCTCGGGGGGTCCCCCGGGGGTACAAATGGCCTCCGTGCCCGACGCCGACGCCCTGCTCGCACCGCTTGCGGAGGCTCCCGACCGGAGCGCCGTGCTCCTCGACGTGGACGGAACGCTCGCGCCGATCGTCGCCCGGCCCGAGCTCGCGGCGGTTCCCAAGCCGACCAGGGCCGAGCTCCGCCGCCTCGTGGGGCGCTACGCCCTCGTCGCCGCGGTGAGCGGTCGCGCCGGCGACGACGCGGCCCGGCTCGTCGGCGTCCGCGGAATCGAGGTCGTCGGGAACCACGGGCTCGAGCTTGACCCGCGGGCCGAGGAGCTCGCCGGCGACCTTGCCCGCTTCCGCGAGTCCGTCGGTCTCCCGGTCGAGGACAAGCGGCTCTCACTCTCGTACCACTACCGCGAGGCGCCCGACCGGGACGCGGCCCGCAGGGCGCTCGAGGACGTCGCCCGCCGCGCCGAGGAGGCCGGATTCGTGCCGCGCTGGGGCCGGATGGTGCTCGAGATCCGCCCGCCGGTCGACACGGACAAGGGCGTCGCGGTCCGCACGCTGCTCGCCCGTTCCGGCGCGACGCGGGCGCTCTACGCGGGCGACGACACGACCGACCTCGACGCCTTCGCCGGCCTGCGCGGCGCGGGGCTCGAGCACGCGGTCTGCGTCGCGGTCGCCTCGGATGAGGGCCCGACCGAGCTCCGAGACGCCGCCGACCTCGTCGTCGACGGGCCCGAGGCCATGGCCGACCTGCTCGCGCGCCTGTAGAAGGGTTTTCCTTCCAGAACGGCCGGGTACGGCCGCGCCATGACGATTGCGGCTCGGCGTCGGCGCCTCGTCCGATGCCGACGGGTCATCCGCCCACGCGGACGGTGACCCCTAACGAAGCAGGAAACCGGTGCCCAGCTCGTCGCCTGGCTGGAGCACGAACTGGTGGTACCCCGTCAGGTGGGCCGTGCCCGCGATCTCTGTTACGACCGCCGGGCGGCCCGCCACCTCGCTGCCGTCGACCACGCGGCCCTCGAACTCGCTCCCCACGATGCTCAGGTGGCGAAGCGTCGCGCCGCGCTCGAGCTCGCCCCGGCTGTCGAGCAGCGCGAGCCGCGCGGACGTCCCGCTCCCGCAGGGCGAGCGGTCGACCTCGCCGTCCGCGAAGACGGTCACGTTCCGCTGGCAGCCCGGGGCCCTCGTCCTGCCAGAAGATGACGCCGTAGATGTCGCGAAGCTCCGGCTCGAGCGGATGCACCCACTCCCGCTCCGCCTCCAGTGAGCGCTTGACCGCCCTCCCGAGCTCGATCAGCCGCGGGAGCGACGCCGGTTCGACCGGGAGCGGCGAGCGGACCGACGCGTAGAAGGCGCCGCCGAAGGCGACATCCGCCTCGACCCCCTCGACGACGAGCCCCTCCGCCTCGACGTAGGAGGGCACGTTGCGGAAGGACACGCGCCCGACCGTCCCGTCCTCGACCGCCGCCCGCACGGGCAGCCGCCCGGAAGGCACGTCGATCGTCAGCTCGGTCTCCGGTCCGGAGACGGGGTGCATGCCGAGCTCGAGCGCCGCCGTAGCGAGCGCGATCGTCCCGTGGCCGCAGGCGGTCGAGTAGCCGGCATTGTGGAAGAAGACGACGCCCAGATCGGCGCCCGCGTCGTTCGGCTCGACCACGTAGCAGCCGTACATGTCCGCGTGGCCGCGCGGCTCGTTCACGAGCAGCTGCCGGACGTGGTCGAGCCGCTCGGCCGCGTCGCGCCGCTTCTCGAGCACGGTCGCCCCGCGCAGCGGCTCGACGCCGCCGGTCACGATCCGGAACGGCTCGCCGGCGGTGTGGTAGTCGACCGCGGTGACGATCACGCCGACCGGAGGAGCTCCCACGCGCGCGTGACGTCCGCCTCGTTCGTGCGCGCGTTCCCGATCGCGAGCCGCATGACGAACCGGTCGTCGAGCCGCGTGTGCGAGAGGTAGATCTCGCCGGTCGCGTTGACCCGCTCCATCAGCGCCTCGTTCTCCTCGTCCGAGCCCTCGCGGCGGAAGCAGACGACCGAGAACGGCACCGGCGCGACCACCTCCCAGCCCGGCTCGGCCTCGACCCATGAGGCGAAGAGCTGGGCCAGCCGGATGTGCTCGCGGATGAGCGCCTGCAGCCCCTCGCGCCCGTAGCAGCGGATGACCGTCCAGAGCTTGAGCGAGCGGAAGCGCCGGCCGAGCGCGGGCCCATAGTCCATCAGGTTCGTGACCTGGTCGACGTTCGTCCGCAGGTACTCCGGCAGGAGGCTGAAGGCGTCGCGCAGGGCCTCGGGCCGGCGCGTGTAGAGGACGGAGCAGTCGACGGGCGTGAAGAGCCACTTGTGCGGGTTGACGACGAGCGAATCCGCGCGCTCGATGCCGTCCCACGCCCACCGGAGCTCCTCGCAGACCATCGCCGAGCCCGCGTACGCCGCGTCCACGTGGAGCCACGCGCCGAACCGCTCGCACAGCTCCGCGACGGCGGGCACCGGGTCGACCGAGGTCGCCGACGTCGTGCCGACGGTCGCGACAACCGCGGCGACCTCCTCCGCGGCGAGTGCCTGCTCGAGCGCGTCCGGCCGCATCCGATACTCGGAATCCGCCGCGACCTTGCGCAGTTCGAGCCCGAGGATCCGGCAGTCCTTGTCGACCGACGAGTGGGCGTGCTCGGAGCAGAGGACGAGGCCGTTCGGCCGCAGCTCCCGCGCGGCGGCGAGCGCGGCGAGGGTCGAGGTCGACGCCGTGTCCTCGATGTGCCCGTGCCACGTCACTCGGGCAGGCCGAGCAGCTGCTTCAGCCAGTCGAGCACGAGCTCCTCGAGCTCCGTCGCCGCCGGCCCGGTGCGCCAGAGCATCGCGTTCACGTTGAACGCGGCCGAGAGGAGCTCCGCGAGGATCCCCGGCTCCGAGCCCGTGATCGCGAAGTAGGCGAAGAAGCGCGGGTGGTTCCAGTGGGTCGTCCCCGGGACGATCACCTCGTCCAGGTCGCGGAGGATCGCCTCGAACGGCTCGGCCTGCTCGGGCGGCGAGGCCGGGAGCGCGTCGCGGACCTCGCCTGGCGAGACCTGCGCGCGCACGGGCAGCTCCCGCATTCCCTCGAGGTAGCGCGCGACCCACTCGACCGCGGCCTGCCCGTCGCGCCGCAGGTCGACGGACGAGCCGTCCGTGCTCATGCCTTCATCAGCTTGCGCACCTGCGGCCAGGTTCGGGTGTTCACGACGTCGGCCTTCGTCAGCCAGCCGCGCCTGGCCTGGAAGACGCCGAGCTCGAGGTTCGCGAGCTCGTGCAGCCGATGCGCATCGGTCGAGACGACGATCTTCACGCCCGCCTGCACGGCCGCGCGCGCGTGCGAGTCGCGCAGGTCGAGCCGGTCGGGCTGGGCGTTGATCTCGAGGAACGTCCCGGTCTCGACCGCGGCCGCGAAGAGGGCGTCGAGATCGAGCTCGTACGGCGTCCGCTTGTTCAGCTTCCGCCCGGTCGGGTGGCCGATGCAGTCGACGTTCGGATTCTCCATCGCGGAGACGAGGCGCTTCGTCAGCTCGTCCCGCGGCGCGTCGAAGCCGGAGTGGATCGACGCCATCACCCAGTCGAGCCCCGCCAGCGACTCGTCGTCCATGTCGAGCGATCCGTCGCGGCGGATGTCGACCTCGATCCCGCGCAGCACCTGGATCCCGTCGACCGTCTCGTTCACGGCCGCGATCGCCTCGCCCTGCTGCGCGAGCAGCTCGCCGCGCAGCCGCCGCGCGTGGTCGCAGATCGCCACGTAGCGCCGGCCCTCGGCCTTGGCGGCCGCGACCATCTCGTCGAGCGTCGCCCGGCCGTCCGACCACGTCGTGTGCATGTGGAGGTCGCCCTTCAGGTCGGCGAGCTCGACCAGCTCCGGAAGCTCGCCCTTCCGCGCGGCGTCGAGCTCGCCCCGGTTCTCGCGCAGCTCGGGCGGGATCCACGCGTAGCCGAGCCGTTCGTAGACCTCCGACTCGTCCGCCGCCGTGAACGTCTCGCCGCTCTCCGTGTCCTGGATCCCGTACTCGGAGACCGAGAGCCCCTGCCGGACGGCGTCCTCGCGCAGCGCGACGTTGTGGTCCTTCGAGCCGGTGAAGTGCTGGAGCAGGTTCCCGTAGGACTCCGGCGGGACGACGCGCAGGTCGAAGCGGAAGCCGTCGTAGGAGACGACCGTCGCCTTCGTCGGCCCGTGCGCCGCGACCTCGGCCACGCGCTCGTGGGTCACGAACGCCTCGATCAGCGCGCGCCGGATCGGACGAGGTCGCGATCAGGTCGACGTCCCGCGAGGTCTCCGCGCGCCGGCGGACGCTGCCCGCCTCGGAGACGCGGTCGCACGCCGGGTGCGCCGCCAGCTCCTCGACGAGCGCGCGCACGACCGGCAGGACGCGCCCGAGCAGGACGCGGCCCGTGTCGGCGCTCTCGCCCGACGCCGATTTCGCGAGTGCCGCGAGCACGCGCTCCTCGGTCTTCGGCCCGAGCCCGGAGAGGTCGCGGAGCTGCTGCGCCTCCGCCGCAGCCCGGAGCTCGTCGACCGTCGTGATCCCGAGCTCCTGCCAGAGCCGCCTGGCCGTCTTCGGGCCGAGGCCCGGGACGCGCATGATCTCGACGAGCCCCTCCGGGATCTTGTCGCGGAGCTTCTGGAGCGCCTTCAGGTCGCCCGTCTCGCAGAGCTCGACGATCTTCGCCTCGATCGTGCCGCCGATCCCGGGCATCTGCGTGGCCGTGCCGTCGAGCGCGAGTCGCGCAACCGGCGCGGCCGACTCCCTGATCCGCGCGGCCGCGCGCCGGTAGGCGGAGAGGCGAAAGGCGTCGGCGCCGTCCAGCTCGAGCAGGTCGGCGAGGTGCTCGAAGCGCTCGGCGAGGTCCGCGTTGCTCGGGAGGCCCTCCCGCGTCGCGGACCCGGACGGCTGCTGCGACTCGCCCGCCATCCCGGCGATGATATTCACCGTGCGGCTCACCATCTGCCTGCCGACGTACAACGAGCGCGAGAACCTGGACGCGATCGTCCGCGCGCTCGGCTCCGTGTTCGCCTCCGCCGGGCTCGACGGCCACGTCCTCGTGATCGACGACGGCTCCCCCGACGGCACCGGCGAGCTGGCCGACGGGCTCGCCGCCGAGCTCGACTGGGTCTCCGTCCTCCACCGCGAGCGCAAGGAGGGGCTCGGCCCCGCGTACCTCGCCGGCTTCCGGCGCGCGCTCGCCGACGGCGCCGAGCTGGTGATGGAGATGGACGCCGACTTCTCGCACGACCCGGCCGACGTGCCGCGGCTCGTCGAGGCGGCCGGACGCGCCGACCTGGCGATCGGGTCGCGCTACGTCGGGGGCGGCGGCGTCCGCAACTGGGGGCTCGTCCGCCGGGCGATCAGCCGCTGGGGCTGCCTCTACGCGCAGGTGCTGCTCGGCCTGCGGGTGCGCGACCTGACGGGCGGGTTCAAGTGCTACCGGCGGGCCGTGCTCGAGACGATCCCGCTCGACCGGATCCACTCGAAGGGCTACGCCTTCCAGATCGAGACGACCTACCGCGCGCTCCGGGCCGGCTTCACGGTCGAGGAGATCCCGATCACGTTCACCGACCGCGAGACGGGCACCTCGAAGATGAGCCGCTCGATCGTGCTCGAGGCGGTCTGGAAGGTGCCGCTCCTCCGCCTCGCGGCGCTCACCGGCCGCCTCTGAGCGGCGTCGGCGGGCGCGGGTATAGTCGCCGCCGTGAGCGAGATGCTCGAGCTGACCGACGCGACCTTCGAGGACGAGGTGCTCCGCTCGGAGCTCCCCGTCGTCGTCGACTTCTGGGCCCCGTGGTGCGGGCCGTGCCGGATGATCGCGCCGATCCTCGACGAGCTGGCCGGCGAGCACGGGGAGCGCGTCCGCTTCGCGAAGCTGAACGTGGACGACAACCCGCAGACGGCCGCGCGCTTCAACGTCCTCTCGATCCCGATGGTCACGCTCTTCGAGGGCGGCGAGGCGCAGGAGACGGTCGTCGGCGCGCGCCCGAAGAGCTACTACGAGGGCGCCTGGGAGCGCTGGCTCCAGGCCGCCTGACGGCCGCACGTTAAGAACGCGCTAACCCTGGCCCCAAGCGGTCGGAATCGGGCGTTCGGCTGCCGAACCTCTCGGTAGCGTGAACCCGATGCTCGCCTTCGTCCTCGATCCCGCGATCGACGTCCTGAACAGCCGCACGCCGGTCGCCGCGCCGTGGGGCCGGATCGTCGTGATCGCGGCGCTCTTCCTGCTCGCGTGGGGCGTGTCGCGCGTGGCCGCTCGCATCGCCGGGCGCGTCCTCGCGTGGCACGACCGGGCGGCAGGCCGACATCGAGGAGACCGACCTCCGCAGGAAGATCGGCACGATCAAGCGCCGCGAGACGTCGGTCGCGATCGTCCGCACGTCGATCGCCTACCTCGCCTTCGCGACCGCGGCCGTGCTCTCGGTCGCCCAGCTCGCGGGCGGTGTCGACCGCCTCGCCGCGATCGCCGGAGGTGTGTTCCTCGTCCTGACCGGCGCGTTCGTCGCGCAGCGGCTGCTCATCGACCTGATCGCCGGCCTGACGATGTTCATCGAGGACTGGTACTCGGTCGGCGACACGATCGTCGTCCTCTCGGCGCACGAGCTCGAAGGGGTCGTCGAGGACGTCTCGCTCCGCCGCACGCGCCTGCGCGCCGTGACCGGCGAGACGGTCAACGTCCACAACTCGCAGATCTACGCCGTGAAGGTGCTCCCGTCCGGCGTCAAGGAGCTCGCGCTCGAGCTCTTCGTCTCGGACCGCGAGGCCGGCCAGGACGTGGTCGAGACCGTGTCGCTGATGGTGCCCGAGGGCCCGACGACGTTCATCCGCCGCCCCTGGATCGAGCAGGTCGAGGAGCTCTCGCCCGAGCTCGTCCGGATCCGCGTGCGCGCGACCGTCGCGCCCGGCCGCGAGTGGCTCGCCGAGGACTTCATCCCGGACCTGATGAAGGAGCGGGCCTACGAGGGGCTGATCGTCCACGGGCCGGTCACGCTGGCCGTCGACGAGAGTGCTGACCCGGGTGTTCTCGCGCGCGAGCGCCGCGACCCGCTGGAGCGCGCGGCGCGCGGCCGCCGTCGCAGGCGGCGAGCGAAGCCGCCTAGCCCGCGAAGCTGTCCCAGCCGGTGAGGTCGAGGGTCTCGCCGTCGCGGCGGAGCTCGACGCCCTCGCCCTCCTCGACCCGGCCGACGACCGGGAAGTCGCGCGCGAGCGGATCGTCGGGCGCGAGCGCGGCGAGGAGCTCGTAGTCCTCGCCGAGCGTCCAGTACGGCTCGTCGTCCGGGAGCCCGTCGGGGAGCGGGAGCGTGTCGACGTCGACGACGAGCCGGACGCCGGAGCGCTCGGCGATCCGCGCCGCGTCGGAGCCGATCCCGTCGGAGAGGTCCATGAGAGCGTGGGCCGTGGCGGCCAGGCGCCGGCCTTCGGCGAGACGGATCGGCGGACGGCGGTGCCGCTCGACGAACGGGCTCTCCCTGCCCGGCCCGAAGCGCAGCGAGGCCGGCCGCCGCGCCGCCGAGCGGCCCGGTGACGACGAGGACGTCGCCGGGGCGGGCACCCGAGCGGCCCGGCACGCGGTCGCTCCGGCCGAGCGCAGTCACGGCCAGGGTCAGCCGCTCGGCCCGGGTCGTGTCGCCGCCGACGACCGGAACGCCGGGCTCGCCGAGCCCCTCGTAGAGCGCGACGACGTCGTCCGCGTCCGTGTCGGGCGGCGCCGCGAGCGCGACGAGGAGCGCCGTCGGCTCGGCGCCCGAGCGCGGCGAGGTCGCTCAGGTTGACGGCCGCGGCCTTGTAGCCGAGGTCGCGCCACGAGGTCCACTCGAGCCGGAAGTGGACTCCCTCGACGAGCGCGTCCTGCGTGGCGACGAGGCCGTCGCCGAGCTGCGCGCCGTCGTCGGCGATCCCGGCGACGAGGCCGCGCCGCTCGAGCTCCCGCAGGAGCCCGAACTCACCCAGCTCGCTGAGCCGCAAGACCGATCACGTCCACGGGCCCGCTTCCCGCGCCGACCCGGTAGCCGGAGCGCACCGCCTCGGTCGCGATCTCGGCCGCCGCGCGCGCTGCGTCCTCGAGGCTCTCCCCGCGCGCGAGGAAGGCGGTCAGGCTCGCCGAGTGGGTGCAGCCGGCGCCGTGCGTCGTCTCCTCGCCGTAGCGGGCGACGGGGATCGGCACGTGGCGGCCGCCGTCGAAGAGCCAGTCGACCGCGTCGACGCCGTGGCCGCCGGTGACGAGCACCGCCGGGGCGCCGCGCGCGTGGATCGCCTCGGCGAGCGTCGGAGCGGTCGGCATCGTCGCGGTACGGGACGCCCGCGAGCACGCAGGCCTCGTGCAGGTTCGGCGTCACGACCGTCGCGAGCGGCAGTAGCCGCTCGACCAGCACGGCGACCGCGTCCTCCTGCAGGAGTCGCGCGCCCGAGGCGGCGACCATCACCGGATCGACCACGAGCAGCGTCGGATTGCGCTCCAGCCAGTCCGCGACCGTCTCGATCACGGTCGCGCTGAAGAGCATCCCCGTCTTCGCCGCGTCGACGCCGATGTCGTCGACGCACCGCGTCGAGCTGCGCGCGAATGAAGTCCGGCGGCAGCTCGTGCACGTCCGTCACCGCGACCGTGTTCTGCGCCGTCAGCGCGACGAGCGCGCTCGAGCCGTGGCAGCCGAGCCGCGCGAACGCCTTCAGATCGGCCTGGATGCCGGCGCCGCCGCCCGAGTCGGACGTCGCGATCGTGAGACACCTCGGAACGGACACTCCACTCCCTTCGCCGGTGCGAACCGGATCAGGTTCGACGGGTGTGATCTCAGCCCCGATGCGGGGCACCCCGGTCCGCCGAGGCTAGCACGCACCCGGCTTCCTCCCCGTCGTCTTGAATGGTGGGATGGCCGTCGAGACCGCAGCCTGGGACGAGCTCCTCGCCGCGGAGGAGGTCGCCTTCCGGACCGAGCAGGCCGCGCGGGAGGCGCGCGTCGTCCCGCTGCCGGACGGGCTCGCACCCGAAGGTGCTCGCGGCGCTCGAGCGGCGCGGGCTGACCGAGCTCTACGCCCACCAGGCGGCCGCGTACGAGGCGGCCGCGCGCGGCGAGCACGTGATGGTCGCGACCGGCACGGCGAGCGGCAAGACGCTCGCGTTCAACCTGCCCGTCCTCGAGGGGATCGCGGCCGAGCCGAAGCAGCGCGCGCTCTACCTCTACCCGACGAAGGCGCTCGCCCAGGACCAGGCCCGCTCGCTCGCCGAGTTCAAGCTCCCGCGCCTGCGCGCCGCGATCTACGACGGCGACACCGAGTCCGAGCGCCGCTGGCAGATCCGCAAGTGGGCGAACGTGATCCTGACCAACCCGGACATGCTCCACGTCGGCGTCCTGCCGCACCACGACCGCTGGGGCGACGTGCTCCAGAACCTCCGCTACGTCGTGATCGACGAGGCGCACGTCTACCGCGGCGTCTTCGGCTCGCACGTCGGGAACGTCCTGCGGCGGCTGCGCCGGGCGGCGGCGATCTACGGCGCCGAGCCGCAGTTCCTCTTCGCCTCGGCGACGATCGCGAACCCCGGCGAGCAGGCGCACGCGCTGACCGGGCTCGACGTCTCGGTCGTCGCGGACGACGCCGCGCCGAGCGCCGAGCGCACGGTCGCGTTCTGGAACCCGCCGCTCCTCGACGAGGAGCTCGGCCTGCGCGCGAGCCCGCTCGGGGAGGCGTCGCGGCTCGTCGCCGGGCTCGTCGAGCGCGGCCTCAGGACGATCTGCTTCGCCAAGAGCCGGCGCGCGGCCGAGCTGATCCACCGCTTCGCGTCCGACCGCCTCGACGCCGAGCTCGCCGCGCGCCTCTCGCCGTACCGCGCCGGCTACACGCCCGCGCAGCGGCGGGAGATCGAGCGGCGGCTCGTCGAGGGGGAGCTCCTCGCCGTCACCGCGACCGACGCGCTCGAGCTCGGGATCGACATCGGCCTGCTCGACTGCGCGATCTCGGTCGGCTTCCCGGGGACGGTCGCGAGCCTGCGCCAGCAGTGGGGCCGGGCCGGGCGTCGCGCGCACGGGCTCGCGGTGCTCGTCGCCTCCGAGGACGCGCTCGACCAGTTCTTCATGCGCGAGCCCGACGCGCTGATGGGCCGCCGCGTCGAGGCGGCGATCCTCGACCACGCGAACCCGCGCGTCCTCGACGGCCACGTCCGCTCGGCCGCGTTCGAGGCGCCGCTCGACGCGCGCGACGTCCCGACGCTCGGCCCCGAGGCGCTCGAGCGCGCCGCCGTCCTCGCGGACGCGGGCGACCTGAAGCAGACGAAGGCCGGCTACGTCTACGCCGGGCGCGACTACCCGGCCGCAGGCGTCGGCCTGCGCGCCACGAGCGCCGAGTCGTTCGCGGTCGTGGACGCCGCGACCGGCGACGTGCTCGGCACGGTCGAGAAGGAGCGCGCGTACTCGACCGTCCACGAGGGCGCCGTCTACCTGCACCTGGGCGAGTCGTACCGCGTGCTCGAGCTCGAGCTGGAGGCCCGCGCCGCGCTGGTCGAGCGCTTCCAGGCCGACTACTACACGCAGGCCAAGAAGGAGACGATGACCGTGATCGAGTCCGCCGACCTCCAGTCGCGGCGGCTCGGGCTCGACCTCGCCTTCGGCCGCGTCTCGGTCACGGAGCAGGTGGTCGCGTACCAGAAGAAGGCGATCTCGGACGGCTCGACGCTCGACCTCGTCGCGCTCGACCTGCCCGAGACGACCTTCGAGACGGAGGCGATCTGGTACCTGCCCGAGTCCGGCCAGCTCGAGGAGCTCGAGGAGATGCCGCGGCTCCTGGGCACGCTGCACGCGGCCGAGCACGCGATGATCGCGCTGCTGCCGCTCTGGGCGATGTGCGACCGCTGGGACATCGGCGGGCTCTCGACCAACGTCCACTTCCAGACGGGACGGCCGACCGTGTTCGTCTACGACGGCCATCCCGGCGGCGTCGGACTGACGAAGCGCGGCTACGACCAGTTCGAGGGCTGGGTCGCGGACACGGCGCGGATGCTGGCCGGCTGCCCGTGCGAGCGCGGCTGCCCCTCGTGCGTCCAGTCGCCGAAGTGCGGGAACCTGAACGAGCCGCTCGACAAGGCGGGCGCGCGGACGCTCCTCGAGCGGATGCTGGCCGCGCGGTGATCCCGCTCGAGCTCCGCACCGAGCGGCTGCTCCTGCGCCAGTGGCGCGACGAGGACGTCGAGCCGCTCGCGGCGATCTACGCCCAGCCGGAGTACCTCGAGCACATGCCGGCCCTCGACCTGCGACGCAATCGCGCGCGCAGGTCGAGCGCTTCCGGCTGCGCTGGGCGGAGGAGGGCTTCTGCCACTGGGCGGTGGAGGAGCTCGCAACCGGCGGACTCGCTCGGGCGGATCGGGCTCCTGCGCCACCGCGACTGGACGCCCGGCGGCGCGCCGGTCGAGGTCGGCTGGGCGCTCGACCGCGCCTCCTGGGGCCGCGGCCTCGCCACCGAGGGCGGCCGCGCGGCGATCGAGGCCTGGCGCGAGCACCTGCCCGACGAGCACGAGCTGATCTCGATCACGACGCCGGCGAACACGCGCTCCCGCGCCGTGATGGAGCGGCTCGGCCTCACCTACCGCGGAGAGACGCACTGGCACGAGACGGACGTGGTCTGGTACGCGCTCGACCGCGGTGTCGATTTCGAGGGGTCCCGTTCGTCGTAGAGTCGTAGACCTACGGAAAGGAGCAACCCGATGCAGTTCGCACTCCTGATCTACGGCGACGAGGCGGCGGGCAACGAGCGCTACGCCGGCATGAGCGAGGAGGAGCAGGCGGCCGATATGGGCAGGTGGTTCGCCTACACCGAGGAGCTCAAGAGCGCCGGCGTCCACCGCGGCGGCGAGGCGCTCCACGCGACCCAGACGGCCGCGACCGTCAAGACGCCGAACGGCGAGCGGATCGTCACCGACGGCCCCTTCGCGGAGACGAAGGAGCAGCTCGGCGGCTTCTACCTGATCGACGTCGGGTCGAAGGACGAGGCGCTCGAGTGGGCGGCCAAGATCCCGTCCGCGCCCTACGGCTCCGTGGAGGTGCGCGAGATCATGACGTTCGACGAGGCGCCCTCCTAGCCGAGCCGCGGAGCGAGGGCGTGCGCTACCTGCTCCTCGTCTACGCGGCCGGACGGGCTGGCCGGCTCGGCCGCGCCGGACGAGGTGCTCGTCTCGCACGAGCTCGAGCCGGCGTGGACGGCGACCACGGTTCGGGTGCGCGCCGGCGAGACCGTGCTCGGCGACGGGCCGGCCGACGCGCCGGCGGAGCACCTGGGCCGGGTCGACCTGCTCGTGGCGGCGACGCTCGACGAGGCGATCGAGGTCGCGGCACGGATCCTGAAGGCCCGTGAGGGGGTCGTCGAGATCCGGCCGCTCGCGCAGGAGGCGGCCGCGTAGACGCGGTCGCCTCCGCCTTCCGCGAGGAGTTCGGCCGGACGGTCGCGATCCTCGCCCGGATCCTCGGCGACCTCGACCTGGCCGAGGAGGCGGTGCAGGACGCCTTCGCGAGCGCGGTCGAGCACTGGCCCCGGACGGGCGCGCCCCTGAACCCCGGCGCGTGGGTGCTGACGGTCGCCCGCAACCGGGCGATCGAGCGGATCCGCCGCGACCGCACGCTCGCCGGCAAGCGCGAGCTCCTCGCCCGCCTCGAGGCCGACGCCCCGCCCGAACCGGACATGACCGACGACGCGATCCCCGACGAACGGCTCAGCCTCGTGTTCGCCTGCTGCCACCCGGCGCTCGCGACCGAGGCCCAGGTCGCGCTCACGCTCCGCCTGCTCGGCGGCCTCACGACCGCGGAGATCGCCCGCGCCTTCCTCGTCCCCGAGCCGACGATGGCGCAGCGGCTCCTGCGGGCGAAGCGCAAGGTCCGGACGGCTGGGCATCCCGATCCGCGTGCCGGCGGCCCACGAGCTGACCGACCGGCTCCGGCCCGTCCACGCGGTCGTCTACCTCGTCTTCAACCAGGGCTACGGCCCGCCGCCGCGCGACGAGCTGCTCGACGAGGCGATCCGCCTCGGGCAAGCTCCTGGCCGTCCTGATGCCGGACGACGCCGAGACGCTCGGCCTGCTCGGCGCTCATGCTCCTGCACGACTCCCGCCGCGCGGCCCGGATCGACGAGCACGGCGACCTCGTGCTGCTCGAGGACCAGGACCGGGAGCTCTGGGACGGCGAGCGGATCGACGAGGGACGGCGCGTGCTCGACCGGGCGATCCGCCTGCGCCGGCCGGGGCCGTACCAGCTCCAGGCCGCGATCGCCTCGCTCCACGCCGACGAGCCGACCGACTGGTGCGAGATCGCGGCGCTCTACGGCCGCCTCGCGGAGCTCGAGCCCGTCCCCGGTCGTGGAGCTGAACCGCGCCGTCGCGGTCGCGATGGCGGAGGGGCCGGAGTCCGGGCTCGCGCTCGTCGAGCCGCTCGAGGCCGAGCTCGACGGCTACCACATGCTCCACGCGGCCCGCGCCGACCTCCTGCGCCGGCTCGACCGCCGCGCGGACGCGGCCGAGGCCTACCGCCGCGCGCTCGAGCTCGCCCCGAGCGAGAGCGAGCGGCGCTTCCTCGCCGGACGGCTATCGGAAGTGGAGGGTTGAGAGCGGCGGGGCCGGCCCGTCGCCGGACCCCGCCGCCTCGTGCCCGTTACGGGCAGCGCCGAACGGTCTCGCCGTTCAGGCAGGCGTCGCTGCCGGCCCCGCCGTCGAGAGAATCGACACCGGGTCCGCCGTCGAGGCTGTCGTTCTGCGCGTTGCCCACGAGCACGTCGTCGCCGGACTCGGCCGCGTTTCCGACCGTGTCCCGGCCCTGTCCGCCGGACAGGAAGTCGTTGCCCGTGAAGCCGGCCACCGTGTCCGCGCCCTGTCCGCCGTACGCGGTGTCGGTGCCCTGGAAGCCCTGCACCGTGTCCGGGCCGGGGCCGCCGTAGAGGAGCTGCAGGCCGAAGTCGCTCGCGAAGACCGTGTCGGCGCCGGGGCCGCCGTACACCTCGTCGTCGCCGGTCTGGCAGCAGCCGAGCGTGCCGCCGTCGGTCACGTCGTCGCCGGGGCCGCCGCGGACGCGGTCGTTCCCCTCGCCGCCCTGGACGGTGTCGTCCCCGCGGCCGCCGAACACGCAGTCGTCGCCGCCGAGGCCGTTCATCGTGTCGTCGCCGCGCCCGCCGAGGAGCAGGTCGTTCCCGGGCGTGCCGTTCAGGACGTCGTCGCCCGCGGTGCCGCGGACGACGTTCGGGTTCGGACAGTTCGGCCCCGCCGAGGCGCCGCTCGCGCCCGCCACGCTCATGGCCGCGAAGGCCAGCGCCGCCACGGCGAGGAGCGCAAGCGCCCTCCCTACGAGCTTCGGATTGTCAGGCATCGTCGAAATCACCACCTTGGATTCGCGTGCCCGTCCGCCGCCCGACGGGATGAATTGGTCGGACCGTAGGGCGTGCCCCGTGGACCGGGTCAACGCGCGCTTACGAGATGCTGACACGCCCCGAAAACGGGGGCTAAAGCCCGGCCTTGCACCCGCCGATACTTGCGCTCGTGCCCATGCTTGCGCGGCCACGGCTGGCACCGTCCCTCGCGATCTGCGCGATCGGCGCTGCCGTTCCTGCGGTGACGCTCCTCGCCTTCGGCTCGAAGCACGTCCACCTCGGAACGTGGCTCCACTTCGCGGGCGTCGGCGCCGCAGCCGCGGTCGCCGCAGCCGCATCGCTCACCCTGACGATCGTCGGCGCACGCCGACGCGACGGACGGACGGTGCTCGTCGGCACCGCGTTCTCGGCCATGGCGGCGTTCCTGCTCGTCCACGGCCTCGCGACGCCCGGCGTGATCGTCGAGTACAGCGGCGTCTCGGCGCTCTCCGGCGCAGCCACGCTGCCCGCCGGCGCGGCGATCCTCGCGCTCTCGCAGCTCCCCACCTTCCGCGGGCCGCGCGGCGTCGCCCCGCTGCTCGCGATCCAATCCGCCGTCCTCGTCGTGATCGTCGGGGTCGGCGTGATCGGTCTGACGTGGGAGTCCGTCGTCCCGAGCGTCCCCGAGGCCGGCAGCCCCGCCGCCCTCGCGCTTCTCTTCGGCGGGCTCGCGATCTTCGCCCTCCTCGCGCTCCGCTCGCTCGACACCTACCTGCTCACCCGGCGGCCGAGCGACGCCGCCGTCGTGATCGGGATCGCCTTCCTCGCGGCCGCGCTCGCCGGCGCCCTCGTCTACGAGTACTTCGAGCTCGGCTGGTGGCTCGGCCATGCGTACGAGATCGTCGGGATCGCGCTCGTCGGCACCGCGGTCGCGTACGACCTGCACCGCGCGAACCAGTCGCGGCCGCTCACAGGCGGCGTCCCCGCGGCCGACCTCGTCGCGGCGAGCGAGGCATTCCTCGGCTCCCGCGTCCGCGCGCTCGTCCTCCGGCTCGCCGACAAGGACGAGTACACGGAGGAGCACACGCGCCGGGTCGCGATGCTCGGCGTCCAGGTCGGCGAGGAGCTCGGTCTCCCGCCGCTCCGGCTGCGCTCGCTCGCGACCGGCGGCCTCCTGCACGACATCGGCAAGCTCGCCGTTCCGGACGCGATCCTGAAGAAGCCGGGCGCGCTCGACGACGAGGAGTTCGCGGTCATCCGGCGCCATCCCGAGTGGGGCCACCACCTGCTCGGCGAGCTCGGCGACTTCTCAGTCCGACATCCGCCGGCTCGTGCTCGACCACCACGAGCGCCTCGACGGCAGCGGCTACCCGCGCGGACTGACGCAGGCCCAACTCGATCTCGAAACCCGGATCCTCGCCGTCTGCGACGTCTACGACGCGCTGATCTCGAACCGCGTCTACCGCGCGGCCTGGTCGCATGAGCGCGCCATGGGGCTCCTGCACGAGGGCGCCGGCGATCTCTTCGACCGCCGCTGCGTCGACGCGCTCGGCCGCGTCCTCGCCCGCACCACCGAGCTTCCGGTCGCCGTCTAGAACACTCTCCGGCGCAGCGCCGCCGCAGCTCGACCTGTGGCAAGAATGGACCCGTGAGCCAGGGGTCGAAGGCCAGGGGCGGCGTGCTCGTCGTCGGCGGAGGCTTCGCGGGAAGCTACGTCGCGCGCCTGCTCGGCAAGCGCGGCGCGACGATCGTCAGTCCGGAGAACTTCATGCTCTTCACGCCGATGCTGCCCGAGGCGGCCTCCGGCACGATCGAGCCGCGCCATACGGTCGTTCCGATCCGGATGATGTGCCCGCATGCCGAGTTCGTGCTCGGGAAGGCGGTCGCGCACGACAAGGCGGGCCGGCGCGTCCAGGTGCAGACCGAGGAGAACCTCGTCTGGATCGAGTACGAGCACCTCGTGGTCGCGACCGGCGCGATCGCGCGCACGCTCCCGATCCCCGGCCTCGCCGAGCACGGCCTCGGCTTCAAGAACCTCGCCGACGCGATCCAGCTCCGCAACCACGTCCTGCGCCGGCTCGAGGCCGCGTCGGCCGCCACGACCCCCGTGCACCGTCAAGCGCGAGCTGACGTTCGTCTTCGTCGGCGCCGGCTACGCGGGCGTCGAGGCGCTCGCCGAGCTCTCGGACCTCGTGCGCGACGCGTCGCGCTACTACCCCGAGCTCAAGGGCGACGAGCAGCACTGGATCCTCGTCGACGCGGCCCCGAGGATCCTCGCGGAGATCCCGACGAAGCTCGGCGAGTACGCCGCCCGCGAGCTGGCGCGGCGCGGCGTCGACATCCGCGTCTCGACGACGCTCGAGGAGGCCGGGCCCGGGACGGTCCGCCTCTCCGACGGGGAGACGATCCTCACGCACACGCTCGTCTGGACGGCCGGCGTGCGGGCGAACCCCTCCGTCTCGCTCTTCGACCTGCCACTTGACGAGCGCGGCCGGATCCGGGTCGACTCCACCCTCCGCGTCGAGGGCGAGGAGCGGATCTGGTCGCTCGGCGACAACGCGAACGTCCCCAACCTCGCGACGCCCGACCACCCGGATCCGCCGACCTCGCAGCACGCGCTCCGCCAGGCCCGCAGGCTCGCCAAGAACCTGCAGGGCGACCCGCAGCCCTACCGCTACAAGATGCTCGGCCAGGTGGCGACGCTCGGGCGCTACCGCGGCATCGCGGACGTCCTCGGCCTCCGCCTTCGCGGGTTCATCGGCTGGTGGGTGACGCGGACGTACCACCTCTACCAGCTCCCGCTCATCACCCGGAAGCTCCGTGTCGTCATGGACTGGACGACGTCGCTCCTCTTCAGCCGCGACGTGGCCGAGCTCTCGATGCTCGCCGAGCCGGCCCGGCTCGAGCCGACGGACAGTGGGGAGCGCCCGCCCGAAGGCGAGCGCTCCCCCTGACGTCCGCGGTCGCTACGAGGCGACGAAGCGGAAGAACGCGCGGTGCTGCAAGCCGTCCTTCCGGGTACACGTCTCACGAGCCCGACGACGTTGAAGTCAACTGCGGCCGAGTCGGTTCACGACTCGAGCGACGCAAGCGCTGCCTTGAGCGACTGCTTCCCGTGCAGAACGGGCTCGAAGAGGTCGCCCTCGCGCTCGATCCGGTCGAGCACGACCTCCATCGTGAAGTCGCCCGGATCGAGATCGAGCGTGACCTCGTCCCAGCGGAGCGGCGTCGAGACGGGACCGCCGTCGTGGGGCCGCACCGAGTAGACGGACGCGATCGTCTTGCCCTCGCCGTTCTGGTTCGCGTCCACGAGCACGCCGCGCCGCTTGGCCTTCGCCCACTCGGTCGTGACGAGCTTCGGATTCGCACGCGTGAGCGCGCCGGCGACCACCTCGGCGAAGCGGCGTGTGTCGGCGTACGTGTGGCGGCGCGAGATCGGGACGAGCACGTGGATCCCGTCGGAGCCGCTCGTCTTCACGCAGCTCTCGAGCCCGAGCGCGTCGAGGAGCTCCTTCACGAGCAGCGCCACCTGCACCGTCTCGCGGAAGCCGACGTCGGCCGATGGGTCGAGGTCGAAGAGGCAGAAGTCCGGCCGGTCGGGCTTGTCGACCCGCGAGTACCACGTGTTCAGGTCGATGCAGCCCATGTTCACCATCCAGAGGAGCGCGAGCTCGTCGTTCACGAGCGGGTAGGCGATCGTCCGCTTCTCCCGCGACTCGCGCGAGGTCGATCGGTACTCGACCCGCGGGATCCACTCCGGCATGTGCGAGGGCGCGTCCTTCTGGAAGAAGAACTTGCCGTCGATCCCGTCGGGAAAGCGCTTCATCGTGAACGGGCGGCTCGCGCAGGTGCGGAACGAGGACGGGCGCGACGCGGCGGTAGTACGAGAGCAGGTCGCCCTTCGTGATCCCGTCCTTCGGGAAGAAGACCTTGTCGAGGCTCGAGAGCCGCAGCTCGCGCTTGCCGCGCCGGATCACCTCGGTGACCGGCCGCTCGCGCCGTACCTCCTCCGGCTCCTTGTCCTCGCGCAGGCCGAGGTAGCGCGGCGCGCGGAGATGCTCGTCGTGCGTCCACTCGGCGAACTCGACCTCGCAGACGAGCTTGGGCGTCGTCCAGACGATGTCGCCCTTGCGCACGCGGGGCATCGCCGGCTCGGCGGTGAACGGGCACGTCTTGCGCTCGAGCGAACGGAGCTTCGCAAGCAGCCGTTCGATCTCGTCCTCGGAGAACCCGGTGCCGACGTTCCCGACCCAGAGGAGCTCGTCGCCGCGACGCATCCCGAGCACGAGCGAGCCGAAGAGCCGCTCGCGGCGGCCCTTGCCCTTCGTCCACCCGCAGATCAAGAACTCCTGTCGCAAGGTCGTCTTCAGTTTGAGCCAGTCACGGCTGCGCTTGCCCGGGTCGTACCTCGAGCTCGCCTTCTTCG
Source organism: uncultured Actinomycetes bacterium (assembly GCA_963696365.1). Lineage (GTDB taxonomy): Bacteria > Actinomycetota > Thermoleophilia > Gaiellales > Gaiellaceae > CAVOKD01. Next base: position 56,916 of record CAVOKD010000002.1, on the reverse strand, counting down.
CCATCACACCCTCGAGACCCTGGTTCTTCGCCGCCTTCATGAGCGCCGGGCCGTCGTCGAACGTCTCCGAGAGCCTGACGGCGGCGCTGTCCGGCATGAGCAGGTCGCGCAGCCGCTCGTGCCGCTCGGTGAAGGGCAGGTCGACCACCGCCTCGCCCTCGATCTCGAGCACGTCGAAGGCGTAGAAGACGAGCTGGTGGCCGCCCTGCTGCATGGCGGAGAAGCTCGCGCGGCCCTGCTCGTCCAGTGCGCAGACCTCGCCGTCCAGGACGCAGTTCGGCGTGCGCACCGCCTGGGCGAGGCCGCGCGCGACCGGGCGGAACCGCTCGGTCAGGTCCTGGTCGCGCCGGCTACGGAGCTCGGCCTCGCCGCCGCGCATCGTGACGATCGCGCGGTAGCCGTCCCACTTGACCTCGAAGAGCCAGCCCCGGCCGGTCGGGAGCTCGTCGGCGAGCGTCGCGAGCATCGGGGCGTACCGCCGGCGGGGCTCCTTGCGAGGCGCCTTGGCGCTCTTCGCGTCTTCGTCGCGCTTCCGCAGCAGGAGCCAGTTCTTCTCGTCGCCGTCCAGCTTGGCAGGGACGAGCGTCCAGACGCCCTCGAGCCGGTTCCCGTGCATCCGTACCGTCAGCCCGCCGTCTGGCTTTTCCTCCAGCAGCTCGTAGGTTCCGGAGTCCCAGATCTCGACCGTGCCGGCGCCGTACTCGCCGGCCGGGATCTCGCCCTCGAAGGTCGCGTACTCGAGCGGGTGGTCCTCGACGTGGACCGCGAGCCGCCGGTCGCCGACGTCCATCGGCACGCCTTTCGGGACGGCCCAGCTCGCGAGCGCGCCGTTCCGCTCGAGGCGGAAGTCGTAGTGGAGGCGGCGCGCCGCGTGGCGCTGGACGACGAAGATCGGCTCCTTCCGCTTCCGCCGCTTTGCCGCCGAACGGCTCCGGCGTCTTGCCGCGCGTGCGCTTTCGCTCGTACTCGTCGAGACGGGCCACGGCGCAAGAATGCCCGACGCGCGGCCGGACCATTGTTTCGAGGAGGTTCAGGCGTGGGGCGTCCGGGGTAGCAGACACCTGCCGATCTGGGGGGGTTGGCACGCGAGGCCGGCGGTTCGCCGCCGGTCTCGTTCTGCGTTGAGAACCTCTGGTGCTGACAACCGGCGGGGACCCACAAGCACTATCAGACGGAAAGCGGCCGTTTCCTGCAGGTTTCTCACCTTCGGCGGCCCTGCGGAAAAGCCTGTGGAAGCTGTGGACGACGAGCGAAAACGCCCGTCAGGCGGTGAAGACGCCCATCGAGCGGAAGCGCGTCCGGCGTGCTGACCGCCGCTGCCCCGGGTCGACGGCTTCGGCGTCCTCGAGCGCCACGCCGAGCCCTTCGCACAGGAGCGTCGCGGCCGCGTCGTGGTCAACGTGAGCGCCGCCCTCGGGCTCCGGGACGATGCCGTCGATCACGCCGAGCTCGAGGCAATGGCGGGCGTCGGGCTTGAACGCGGCGGCGGCCTTCTTGGCCTCGCTCGCGTCCCGCCAGAGGATCGCCGCGCAGCCCTCCGGCGAGATGACGGAGTAGATCGCGTTCTCTTGCATGAGGACGCGGTCGGCGACGGCGATCGCGACCGCGCCGCCGGAGCCTCCCTCGCCGATCACGCACGCAATCGAGGGCACGGTCAGGCCGACCATCGCAAGCTGGCAGCGGGCGATCCAGCCGCCCTGGCCATGCTGCTCGGCGGTCAGGCCCGGGTAGGCGCCGGGCGTGTCGACGAGCGTGACGATCGGGTACCCGTGCCGGTCGGCCAGGTCCATCACGCGCATCGCCTTGCGGTAGCCCTCCGGGTACGGCATCCCGAAGTTGCGGTGCGTGCGCTCGCGGATGTCGCGACCCTTCTGGTGGCCGACCACAGCGACCGTGCGGCCGCGGAAGCGGGCGAGGCCGGCGACGATCGCGGGGTCGTCGGAGAACGTGCGGTCGCCCTTCAACTCGACGAAGTCGTCGCACATCCGCTCGACGTAATCGAGGGTGTACGGCCGGTCCTGGTGGCGGGCGAGCTCGACCGAGTGCCAGACCTCGTCGGCGCTCGGCTCGACGGCGATCTGCTCGATCTGCCTCTCGAGCTTCTCCAGCTCGCGCGAGACTCCGACTCCGCCGAGGAGCGGCAGCGTCCGCAGGCGGGCGAGCCGGTCGCGCAGCCGCAGCTGCTCGACCTCGTGGGCCTTGGGCTCAGCCGCCATCCCGCTCGTCCGCGAAGAGAGCGAGGAGCCGGCCGAGGTACGGCCGGAGGTCGGGCCGGCGGACGATCGCGTCCACGTGTCCGAAGCGCGCGTTCGACTCGGCGAGGCCGAAGTCCTCGGGGAGCTTCTCGCGCGTCGTCTGCTGGACGACCCGCGGCCCGGTGAACGCGAGCAGCGCGCCCGGCTCCGAGACGATCACGTCGCCGAGGCTCGCGAAGCTCGCGAGCACGCCGGCCGTGGTCGGGTGGGTCATCACCGTGACGAAGGGCGCGCGCGCCTCGCGCAGGACGTCGACCGCCGCGACCGTCTTCGGCATCTGCATGAGCGAGAGGATCCCTTCCTGCATGCGGGCACCGCCCGACGCCGTGACGGCCACGAGGGGCGCGCGGCGCTCGGCCGCCCGGTCGGCGGCGCGCGCGAACTTCTCGCCGACGACGCTCCCCATCGACCCGCCCATGAAGGCGAAGTCCATGACGGCGAGCTCGCACGGGCGCCGCTCGATTGCCGCCCCGCCGGCGACCAGCGCGTCGCCGAGGCTGGTCGCCATCTCGGCCTGAGCGATCCGCTCCGTGTAGGCCTTCAGATCGAAGAACGAGAGCGGATCGCCCGAGCGAAGGTCCCCGTCCTGCTCCACGAACGTGCCGCGGTCGGCCAGCTGGGCGATCCGCTCGCGCGCGCGGACGGGATAGTGATGGCCGCACTGGAGGCAGACGCGCAGGTTCGCCTCGAGCTCGTCGTCCCGGTAGTGCGAGCCGCACTTCGGGCACGTGTTCGGGTGCTTCTTCCCGCCGTCGTCGGCCGGCTCGCGCCGGTCCTCGATCACCGCCTCGTACCGCTCCGCCATTAGCCCGACATCCTATGCCCGGACCGCGGCGCGGCTTCAGAGGCCCATCGCGGCCGCGAAACGCGTCAGATGCGGCACGTTGGCCGGATCGCCGGCGACGCCCGTGAAGCCGGCGCCGACGAGGCGCTTCGCCGCGGCGACCCGGCGCAGGATCTCCTCCACCTCGGCCGCCGACGGCCCGCCCGGCTCGGGCATGAACATGCGCACCTCGTCGTCGGGGTCGAGCACGTCGACGTCGAGGGCGACGTAGACCACATCGGCCCCGTCGAGGGCCGAGTCGACGTCGTCCAGGTGGACGCCGGCGGCCTCGATGAACTCCACCTCGGGCGGGTCGAGGCTGCGCGCGCCCATGAGCGCGACGTCCTCGGCCCGGATCGTCCCGTCGTCGATCAGGGCCCGGAGCGGCATCCCCCATTCGTTCCCGCTCGGTGAGGTCTCGGGCGTGTTCAGGTCGCCGTGCGCGTCGAACCAGACGACCGCGACGCGTCCGTGGCGGGCGGCGAGCGCCTGGACGGCGCCGACGTGGGAGCAGCAGCAGCCGCCCATCACGAGCGGCCGCACCGGCAACGCGTCGGCGAGCGCGGCGTTCTGCTCGGCCCAGCTCCCCGCCTCGATCACCGCGGCCTCGGGATAGGGAAGGTCGAGCGACGCGGATTCGACCATCGGCTCGCCGCCGTCACCCCACGCTCGGGGCACGCGGACCATCCCCGCGCGGAAGGTCGCGCCGCACGAGTGGCATTCGTAGCCGTCGTCGATCGCCACCGCGGTCAGCGTGCGGCAGTTCGGACACTTGGCGCGCAGGCTCGACATCACGCCGGCCGGATCCCGTCGAGGGCGTCGGCGAGGCCACGCAGGTCGGAGAGCTCGGCGTCGCGCGGCAGGTCGCTCGTCTCGCCGGTCCGGTTGATCCAGACGGCGGGGAACCCGAGCTCCGCCGCCGGCCCGAGGTCGTGGAACGCGCTCGCCGCGACGTGAACGTGGCGCTCACGGTCGACGTCGTCGCGCTCGAAGAACCGCAGCCAGTGGCCGTGCGCCGGCTTGTACGACCCGGCCTCGGCGGCGGTGATCGTCACGTCCACGGGCGTGCCGATCTGCTGACGCGACGCCGCGAGCAGGTCGGGATCCGTGTTCGAGAGGAGCGCGAGCCGCCACCCGCGGTCGCGGAGCTCCTGCAGCTCGCCCGGGACCTCGGGAAACGCCGGCCAGCCCGGCAGCGAGTCACCGAGATCCTGCTCATCGGACGCGGCCAGCTCGAGCCCCTCGCTGTCGGCGAGGAGGCGGAGGGACTGCGCCATCACCTCGCGATACGGCAACCCGCCGTCCAGCTGGACCCGCGGCTCGAGCTCGTGGTAGCGCTCGAGCAGCGCGTCATGATCCGCGTCGGGCCAGAGCCGGACGAGCGTCGCCCGGATCCCACCGTCCCAGTCGATCAGCGTCCCGTAGACGTCGAACGTCGCCCAGCGGTCGGCCACGGGCTAGTCCTCGAAGCGCTTGACGACGAGACAGGCGTTGTGGCCGCCGAACCCGAAGTTGTTCGAGAGCGCGTGGCGGACGTCGACCTGGCGCGACTCGTTCGGGATGTAGTCGAGGTCGCACGCCGGATCCGGGTCCTCGTAGTTGATCGTCGGCGGGACGATGCCGTCGCGGACGGACGAAGATGCAGGCGATCGCCTCGATCGCGCCGGAGGCGCCGAGGCAGTGGCCCGTCGCACCCTTCGTCGAGGACACCGGCGTCTTGCGCGCCTTCTCCTCGCCGAGCGCGATCTTGATCACGCGCGTCTCGCTCGCGTCGCCGAGCGGCGTGGAGGTCCCGTGCGCGTTCACGTAGTCGATGTCCTCCGGGCCGATCCCGGCCGAGGCGAGCGCCATCGCCATCGCCCGGGCCGGGTGCTGCCCCGTCGGATCGGGCTCGGTCACGTGCTGGGCGTCCGAAGAGACGCCGTAGCCGACGATCTCCGCGTAGACCTTCGCGCCGCGCGCCTCCGCGTGGTCGAGCGCCTCGACCACGACGATCGCGCCGGCCTCGCCCATCACGAAGCCGTCGCGACCGAGGTCGAACGGGCGGCTCGCCTTCTCCGGCGCGTCGTTGCGCCGCGAGAGCGCGCGCATCGCGCCGAAGCCCGCGATCCCGACCTGGGTGATCCCGGCTTCGGTGCCGCCGGCCAGCATCACGTCCGCGCGGCCGAGGCGGATCGCGTCCATCGCCTCGCCGATCGCCATGTTCGACGCGGCGCAGGCGGTGCACTGGGAGGAGAGCGGCCCGCGCGTCCCGAGCTCCATCGAGACCCAGGCCGCGCCCATGTTCGGGATGATCGCCGGGATCGACTGCGGGTTGACCCGGTCGGCGCCGCGGTCCTTGAGCGTGTAGGCGCAGTCCTGGAACGACCCGAGCCCGCCGATGCCGGTCGCGACCGACACGCCGATCCGCTCGGTCTCGGCGGCGATGTCCAGGCCCGCGTCGGCCTCGGCCTGGCGCGCGGCGGCGATGATCATCTGCGCGAAGCGGTCCATCTTCCGCGCCTTGCGCTTCTCGACGTAGTCGGTCGGGTCGAAGTCCTTGACCTCGCAGGCGAACGTGACCGGGAACTCGCTCGCGTCGAAGAGCGTGATCGGGCCCGCCCCGCTCTCGCCCGCGGTCAGGTTCTTCCAGTACGTCTCCGGGTCGTTGCCGAGCGGCGTCACCGCGCCGAGTCCCGGTCACGACGATGCGGCGCTGTCCGTTGTAGGCGTTCACGCTGTCCCTCACATCCCGAGCCCGCCGTCGACGAGCATGATCTCGCCCGTCACGAAGCTGGCCTCGTCCGAGCACAGGAACCGTACCGCGGTGGCCACGTCCCGCGGCTCCCCGAGCCGGCCGAGCGGCGTGTTCTGGAGCAGGAACCCGCGCAGATCCTCGGGCAGGCCCTGGGTCAGCTCGGTGTCGATGTAGCCCGGCGCGACCGCGTTCACGCGCACGCCGCGCGGGCCGAGCTCCTTCGCGAGCGCCTTCGTGAAGCCGATGATCCCGGCCTTCGACGCGGCGTAGTTCGCCTGGCCCGGGTTCCCGTGCAGCCCGACGAAGCTCGTCATGTTCACGATCGAGCCCGACCGGCGCTTGAGCATCTTGCGGGCCACCGCCTTGCACGTGTGGAAGGCGCCGTCGAGGTTCGTGGAGATGACCGCGTGCCAGTCGTCCTCGCTCATGCGTGCGAGGAGCGTGTCGCGGGTGATGCCGGCGTTGTTCACGAGGATGTCGAGCTCGCCGAGGCCCTCCTCGGCCGCGGCGACGACCGCCTGCGCCTGCTCGGCGTCGGCAACATCCCCGCCGACGGCGACCCCGCCGATCTCGCCTGCGAGAGCCTCCGCCGCGTCCGCGCTCGCGCGGTAGTTCACGGCCACCTTCGCGCCCGCGGCGGCGAGCTCCTGACAGACGGCGACGCCGATCCCGCGCGAGCCGCCGGTGACGAGCGCGTTCCGGCCCTCGAGTGAGCAGAAGTCAGGCAGCGGCGAGCGCCTCCTCGAGCGCGGCGACGCCGGCCGGGTCGCCGACGGAGACGGTCGTGAGCGAGCGGTCGCAGCGGCGGAGCAGCCCGGCCAGCACCTTGCCCGGCCCGATCTCGACGAAAGTGTCGACGCCCTGGGCGACGAGCGCCTGCACGGCCTGCGTGAACTTGACCGGCCCGGTCAGCTGGTCGAGCAGGATCTGCGGCAGCGCCTCGGCGCCCTCGAGCTCGGCGGTCACGGTCGACATGAACGGCGGCGACGGCTCGGCCCACGCCACTGCCTTCGACGGCCGGCCGCAACCGGTCGACCCCGGGGCCGACGAGCGGCGAGTGGAACGCGCCGGTGATCGGGAGCTTGACCGTCTTGCGGGCTCCCGCCTCGGCGGCCGCGTCGAGCAGCCGGTCGACCGCCGCGCTCTCGCCCGAGACGACGAGCTGACCCGGGCAGTTGTAGTTCGCCGGCCACACGCCGTCGATCCCGGCGCAGAGCTCCTCGACTGCGGCATCCTCGAGCCCGATCACGGCCGCCATCGCGCCCGGATGGGCGGCGGCTGCCTCGGCGGTCGCCTCGCCGCGTAGCCGGACGAGCGCCACGGCCTCCGACACCGGCAGCGCGCCGGCCGCCGCGAGCGCCGCGTACTCGCCGACCGAATGGCCGATCACGACGTCGGGCGAGACGCCAGTCGTCTGGACGCCGCGCAGGCACGCAAGCTCGGTCGCGACGAGCGCGGGCTGCTGGAGCTCGGTGCGGGTCAACTCCTCGAGCGGCCCGTCGAAGCAGAGCTCCGCGACATCGAAGCCGATCGCGTCGGACGCCTCGTCGTACACGGCGCGCGACTCGGGGAACGCCTCCGCCATCGCGCGGCCCATGCCGACGTCCTGCGAGCCCTGGCCCGGGAAGCAGAACGCGACCTTCACGCGGCCTTCCCGTTCGGCGACCACTCCATGAACGCCGAGCCCCACGTGATGCCGCCGCCGACCGCGGTCATGAGCACGCGCATCCCCGGCTGGAGCCGACCCGACTCGACAGCCTCGGCCAGGCCGATCGGGATGGACGCGGCCGACGTGTTGCCGTAGCGCTCGATGTTCAGGAAGACCTTCTCGGACGGCAGGCCGAGATGCTTGGCGGCGTGGTCGATGATCCGCTGGTTCGCCTGGTGCGCGACGTAGAGGTCGACGTCGTCGATGGTCGCGCCCACCTCGGCGAGCAGCTGCTCGGCCGAGCTGACCATCAGGCGCGTCGCGACGCGGAAGACCTCGCGGCCGTTCATCTCGACCCAGTGGCGGCCCTGCGCGACCGTCTGCATGCTCGGCGGCTCGCGCGAGCCGCCCGCGGGGAGGCAAAGGTCGGGGCCGTGCTGCGCGTCGACGCCCAGCTCGAAGCCGAGGAAGCCGCCCTGCTCGACCGGTTGCAGCACCGCAGCGCCCGCGCCGTCACCGAAGAGGATGCAGGTGCTCCGGTCTGACCAGTTGACGATCTTCGAGAGCGTCTCCGAGCCGACGACGAGCGCCTTCTCCGCCACGCCGCCGGCGATCTGCCCGTAGGCCTGCGAGACGCTGTAGAGGAAGCCGCTGCAGGCGGCGAGCGTGTCGTAGCCCGCTGCGTTCTTCGCGCCGATCGCGTCGGCGACGATCGCGCCCGTCGAGGGGAAGAGCATGTCCGGAGTGGACGTGGCGATGATGACCAGGTCGAGCTCCTCCGGCGCGACCCCGGCCTGCGCGAGCGCCTGCTTCGCGGCCGGAATCGCCAGATCGCTCGCAGCCTCGTCGTCGCGCGCGATCCGCCGCTCGCGGATGCCGGTCCGCTCGACGATCCACTGATCCGAGGTGTCGACCATCTGCTCGAGCTCGTGGTTCGTCATCACCCGGTCGGGCACCTGGACGCCGATGCCGGTGATGCCGACCCGGCGCCCGTTTCCGGCGACGTTCGAGATCAAGGAGCCGGCATCTCCGTGAGCGCGAAGGTGAGCGTGCCGCGGACGGCGAGGTCGCCGTCGACGGTCGCGCGCGCCTTGCCCTTCCCGACCGGGCCGCGCATCCGCTCGAGCTCGCACACGAGCTCCAGCTCGTCGCCCGGGCGGACGATCCGCTTGAAGCGCACGTCGTCGATCCCGGCGAAGAGGGCGAGCTTGCCCTTGTTCGCATCCTCGGAGAGGACGGCGACCGCGCCGCACTGGGCCATCGCCTCGACCATCAGGACGCCAGGCATGATCGGATTCCCGGGGAAGTGCCCCGTGAGGTACCACTCGTCCTCGCGCACGCGCTTGCGCGCCACGACGCGGGCGCCCGGCTCGATCTCCGTCACCTCGTCGAGCAGGAGGAACGGCTCCCGGTGGGGCAGAATCGCCTCGATGCCGGCCCGGTCTAGTCCGGTCACGGCAGGCTCGCCGGCCCGGCGGCCGCGCGAGAGCCGATCGGGTCCTCGAGCGCGGAGCGGAGGCGCTTGCGCCCGCGATGAACGTAGCTCTTCGCCGTGCCGACCGGCATGCTCGCCGCGCGCGCGACGTCCTCGTAGGAGAGGCCCATCACATCGCGCAGGACAACGGCAGAGCGCTGGTCGTGCGGCAGCGAGCCGAGGCCGCGGACGAGGTCCCGCCGCACGTCGCCGAGGATGCTCCAGGTCGCCGGGTCGGTGTCCTCGCCCGCGAGGGTGTCCTCCTCCGGCAGGGGCTCGGTCGAACGCAGCCGGGTGCGCTCCTGCAAGTCGCGGCATGTGTTGGTCGTCAGCCGGTGCAGCCACGTAGTGAACTGCGCGTCGCCGCGGAACTGGCGGAGCCTCGTGCAGAGCTTCACGAGCGACTCCTGCGCCGCGTCGCGCGCGTCCTCGACGTTGCCCATGAGCTGCGTGGCGATCCGGTTCACGCGCGGCGTGTGGCGCTCGACGAGCACGTGCAGTGCCGGCCGGTCGCCCGCGCGCGCCTTCGCGACCAGCGCGAGGTCGCCGAGCTTGCGGTAGGCCTGGAGGATCGGAACGGGCACGCTTTCCTCGGACAGACGGAAGGTGGGAAGACTTGGTTGCACGGCCGAAAGTAGTCTAGAGGCCATGGGCGGCGTCGAACCGGGCCGGAGACTCGCTCGAGCCCGGGGTCGTCGAGCCACTCCTCCGGGGGACCTGGGGGCGTCCATACCGGTTCGCGGCGCAATGTGACTCGAGCCAGGCGATGCTCGGCCCGGAGGATCCCGAGGGCGCCGTCGCCGTCTGCGACGAGCAGACCGCGGGCCGCGGCCGGCTGGGGCGCGCGTGGGAGGTGCCGCCGGGCGCCGGCGTCCTCGTCTCGGTGCTCCTCCGGCCACCCGCGAACCGGGCGATCCCGGAGCTCTCGCTCGTCGGGGGGGTCGCGGTCGCGCAGGCGGTCGAAGACGCGCTCGGCCTCGCGAGTCAGATCAAATGGCCGAACGACGTGATGGTCAACAGGGGCAAGGTGGCCGGGGTGCTCGCCGAGGCACGCGACGGCCACCTCGTGCTCGGGATCGGGCTGAACGTCAACCAGACGCGCGAAGAGCTGCCCGCCGACGCCTCCGTACCGGCTGCGTCGCTCCTGACCGTCGACGGCGTGCGCCGCGAGCGTGCGCCGCTCCTGGCCGCGCTGCTCGAGAAGCTCGAAGAGGCGTACGCGGCCTGGCGCGACGGCGGGCTCGACGCGCTCTACGACGAGCTCGGCCCGCGCGACTTCCTCCGCAACCGCCGTGTCACGGTCGGCGACGAGGAGGGGCAGGCGGTGAAGATCGACCGCAGCGGCCGGCTCGAGGTGACCGTCGCCGGCGAGCGGCGGCTCGTCGAGAGCGGCGAGGTGCGCTACCTGCGGTAGCTGACGCCGGCGTATGCCGGCCGCCCGCTGTTCCCGGCCAGGTCGGTCGAGTAGACGGTCACGCGGGTCGCGCGGACCCGGCGCCAGAGCTCGACCACGCCGGGCCCGCCCTGGAGCCGGACGAGCTGCGTCCCCAGCCGGACAGCGAGGTTCACGCGCTCGCTGACCTGCAGGCGGACGAACGTCCCGCGCCGCTCGCGCCGGGCGACCAGAACCCTGACGGCGGGTCGCGTCGTGTCGAGGACGAGCGGGAGCTCCTGCTTGCGGGTGCCCAGCGAGGTCGTGGCCGACACGATCACGCGCAGCCGCCCGTCGGCCACGCCGCCGCCGTTCCAGGTCACGGTCTTGCGCCCGGCCGCGACCGTCCCGGCGAACGCCGTGGCCACGAGCCGGTAGCCCGCGTAGATGCCCACGCGCGCCTGCGCCTGGCGGGAAAGGGTGAACCCGATCGTGACCGTCTCGCGGCGCCCGTCGCCGTTCGGCGAGAAGAGGCTCGGCGCGACGGCCGAGCGCGAGAGCGTCCGGTCGACGGTGATCGCCTTCCTGCGGGTCGAAGCCTCGACGCCCGACGTCACCCGCGCGACGAGCGTGTACCGGCCGTCGGGGACGGTCGTCCCGTTCGCCGCCTTGCCGTTCGACCACGTGACGGTGTTCGTCCCGGTGTTCACGGCCCGCGCGGTGAAGAGCGTCGCGACCGTCGCGCCGGACGCGTTCTCGAGCGTCACGGCGAGCGTCGCGGGCCGCGTGACGCCGACGCGGATCGAGAGCGAGTCGCGGTCGCCGTCGCCGTTGGGCGTGACCGTGGCGCGATTCGTCGAGAGCGACGTGAGCGCGAGCGGCGGCAGGCCGGCGATCGGCCCGGCCGCCGCGCGGACGGTCGGCCCCGCCTCGATCCGGTAGCGGTAGGAGCCGGGCGGCGCGCCGGCCGACTCCCACGTCCAGTCGACCGTGAGCCCGGTACCGCTGCCAGAGGCGACCGTCACCCCGGCGCCGTTGAGCACCGTCACGGTCCACGGGAGCGAGACCGACAGGCGCGCGGTGAAGCGGACCGGGTCGCCGACGGAGCCGGTCGCGCGGGGCGAGAAGATCTTCGGCCCGCCGAGCGGGCGGACGTCCGCGGCGATCGAGCCGAGCGTCCCGTAGAGGACGGCGCCCGGGCACGCGGTCGGCCCGGTGTCGCGGTGACCGGAGACCGCCCGGATGGACACGGCCTTCCCGGCCGGGTACTTCGGGTTGCCGGCCGAGATCCAGGTCAGCCGCGAGGTCGGGTCGACGTGCGCGATGTCGAGCTTCCACGCGAGCAGCTTGACGAGCGCGGCCCGCGCGGCCTTGCCGATCCCGCGCGACTCGTACGTGCCGAGCACGGCGACGCCGACGCTGCCGGTGTTGAAGCCCATCGCGTGCGCGCCGATCACCGGCTTCGTGATCCCGCCCCTCCGACCCTCGAAGACCTGGCCGAAGGGATCGACGAGGAAGTTGTAGCCGATGTCGTTCCAGCCGTTCGAGCGCACGTGGTAGCTCTGGATCCCGCGCACCATCGCCGCCGACTGGGCCTTGCTCGTCGGCGCCGCCCCGGCCGTGTGGTGGACGACCGAGAACGCGAGCCGCGACGCGTAGGCCGGCGTGCCGCGGACGATCTGCTCGTCGGCGCCCCAGGCCGCGCGCGTGATGATCGCCGGCCTCGCCGGGCCGGCGGCGACGGTCCGCGCGGCCGGCGCGGCCGTGACCGGGCTCCAGAGGTAGAAGGCGCGCACGCGCGTGACGTCGCCGCGCACCCGTAGCTGGAGTCGTCGCGCCGACCCCGTCCAGTACGGGTTGCCGAGCTTCCAGTCCCGGATCGGCGCGGTTCTCGCCGCTCCGCGCGTCCGGCCGGTCCTCCTCCTCGGGCCGCGCCGGAGACCAGGCGCTCCAGCGCGCCGGTCGCAGTCGCGGTGCGGAACCACACCTGCCCGGCGCCGCGCCAGTGGAAGCCGACGAGGTTGAACCTGAGCGGCGCCGTCCGCGGCGCGAGCGTGCGCTCGGCCGTCGCGGCCGTGGCGCGCGAGGCATTCGCGGCGGCAACCGGCAGGTCACGCGCGACGACGCGGACCCCGGCGTCGGCCGTGCCGGGCAGCGCGAGCGCGGCCAGCAAGAGCACGAGGTGAAGGCGCGGCAGCTTCACGAGGGGGGAAGAAGCGACGACAGCAGACATCGGCCGGCGTCGCAAGGGAACAAAAGTCCTGCAGATACAATCCTTACAGCCCCGATGCCGGCATTCCTGCGTTCCCTGGCGCTCTTGGCGGCCCTCGTGGCAGGAAGCCTCGTTGCGGTCGGCTCGGCGTCCTCCCAGGAGGACAGCGAGAAGCCCCGCGTCCTCGCGGTCGAGTTCGAGAACGACGTCAACCCGATCACGGCCGACTACCTCACCGACGCGATCGACAGGGCCAACCGGGAGGACTACGACGCGGTCGTCCTCCTGACCGACACGCCCGGCGGGCTCGACTCCTCGATGCGCGACATCATCAAGAAGGAGCTCGACTCGGAGGTGCCGGTCGTGCTCTACGTCTACCCGGAGGGCTCGCGGGCCGCGTCGGCCGGCGTCTTCCTGGCCATGGCGGCCGACATCGCGGCGATGGCGCCGCAGACGAACATCGGCTCGTCCACGCCGATCTCGGCGACCGGCGAGGAGATCCCCGAGGACCTGCGCCGCAAGGTCGTGAACGACGCGGCCGCGTTCATCGGCGAGCTCGCGCGCGAGCACGGGCGGAACGCCGAGTGGGCCGAGTACGCCGTCCGCGTCGCGTCGAACCTCGGCGCCACCGAGGCGCTCGAGCAGAACGTCGTCGACGTCGTCGCGCCCGACCTACCGACGCTCCTGAACGAGATCGACGGGATGAAGACGAAGCCGAAGGGCATCGTCATGAACACCGCCGGAGCCGAGGTCGACACGATCGAGATGGGCCTCTGGAAGCAGATCCTCGACTTCCTCGTCGACCCGAACCTGATCGTGCTCCTGATGTCGATCGGGCTGCTCGGGATCACGATCGAGATCCTGAACCCGGGCCTGATCCTGCCCGGCACGGTCGGCGCGATCTCGCTCATCCTCGGGTTCTTCGGACTCCAGGTGCTGCCGATCAGCTGCGGCCGGCCTGCTCCTGATGCTGCTCGCGCTCGGATTCTTCGTCGCCGAGGCCTTCGTCCCGAGCCACGGGGCGCTCGCCCTCGCCGGCGCGGTGTCGTTCGTGCTCGGAGCGCTCCTCCTCTTCGACCCCGCCGGCGACATCTACGACGTCTCGATCTGGGTCGCGCTCGTGATCGCGCTGACGCTCGCGCTCGTGATCGGCGGCGCGATGGCGAAGGTCTGGCAGGTGCGCCGCACCCGGCCTCAGACCGGCGAGGAGGAGCTGGTCGGCTCGGTGGGCATCGTGCGCCGGCGGCTCGACCCGGACGGCCACGTCTTCGTCCACGGCGAGCTTTGGCAGGCGTGGACGGACGACGGCCCGCTCGACCCGGGCGACGAGGTGCGCGTCGACCGGATCGACGGTCTCCGCCTCGGGGTGAGCCGCGCCGAGCGCGTCGAGGCCGACGAGCCCGTGGCCGCCGGGACGACGGCCGAGACCGCATAGGATGGCCGCATGTCCGTAGCGCTGATCGCGATCGCGGCTGTCATCGTCCTCATCCTCCTGCTGCTCTCGGCGTCGGTCCGAGTGGCGCGCGAGTACGAGCGCGGCGTCATCTTCCGGCTCGGCCGGCTCAAGTCGCCGCCGAAGGGCCCGGGCCTCTTCCTGCTGATCCCGATCATCGACAAGATGGTCCGGGTCGACCTGCGGACGGTGACGCTGAACGTCCCGCCGCAGGAGGTGATCACGAAGGACAACGTCCCCGTCCGCGTGAACGCCGTCGCGTACTTCCGGATCATCGACCCGGAGAGGGCGATCGTGCAGGTCGAGAACTACATGGTCGCCACCTCGCAGATCGCGCAGACGACCCTCCGCTCCGTGCTCGGCCAGCACGTCCTCGACGAGCTCCTCTCCGAGCGCGACAAGATCAACGCGATCCTCCAGCAGATCATCGACGAGGCCACCTCGCCCTGGGGGATCAAGGTCTCGATCGTCGAGGTCAAGGACGTCGAGATCCCGACCGGTATGCAGCGGGCGATGGCCCGGCAGGCCGAGGCCGAGCGCGAGCGGCGCGCGAAGGTGATCGCCGCCGAGGGCGAGTTCCAGGCCTCCCAGAAGCTCCGCGACGCAGCCGACGTGATGGCCGCGAACCCGATCACGCTCCAGCTCCGCTACCTGCAGACGGTGCTCGAGATGAGCTCCGAGCGAACGTCGACCATCATCCTTCCGTTGCCGATCGATCTCTTCCGTCCGTTCCTCCAGTCCGGCCGCGACAGCGGCGGCGACTCGAGCTGAGCGCGCCCGCAGCCCCCGAGCTGCGCCGCGACCCGATCTCGGGCCGGCTCGTCGCCGTTGCGCCCGGCCGCGCGCGTCGACCGGGAGCCGGGCGGCCGGAGGCGTTCGATCCGGTCGAGGGCGAGGACTGCCCGTTCTGCGAGGGCCACGAGGACCGGACGCCGCCCGAGGTGCTCGCGCTCGGACGCAAGAGCGGCGAGGCGGACACGCCCGGCTGGCGGGTGCGCGTCGTCCCGAACCTCTACCCGGCGCTCGAGCGGCAGGAGGTCGTCGTCCACACGCCGCGGCACGTGCGGTCGGTCGCCGAGCTCTCCGACGAGGAGCTCGCGCTCGTCGCCGAGGCGTGGTCGTCGCGGGCCGCGGCCGCCCGGGCCGAGGGGTTCCCATACGTCCACGCCCTCGTGAACGAGGGCCGCGACGCCGGCGCCAGCCGGGCCCACTCGCACTCGTCAGCTCGTCTGGCTCCGCGAGCCGCCGCCCGAGGTGGTCGCGGAGGACGGACGGCGGCTGCCGCGTCTGCGCCCACCTCACGGACGAGCTCGCCGACGGGTCGCGCGTCCTCGGCGAGCGGGACGGCGTCGTCGCGCTCGCGCGCTGGGCCGGCCGCGTCCCGTACGAGATCCTTCTCGCGCCGGTCGAGCATCCGGCGGAAAGCGGTTTCGACTCGCACCTCCTGCCGGCGGCGCTCGGCCTGCTCGCGAAGTCGCTCCGCCACCTGCACGCCGCCGAGGGCGGCCCCGTGCCGGTGAACGCCTGGCTCCACGACGGCCCGCACTGGCACCTCGAGGTCGTCCCGCGCCTGACGGTCCTCGCCGGCCTCGAGCTCGGCGCCGGGATCTACGTCAACACGCTCGACCCGAACGAGGCGGCCGAGCGGCTGCGCGAAGCTGCGCCCTAGTCGTCTGTCGTCCTCAGGCTCGACGACCTCGAGGTCGTCGACGCCCGGCTCGGCGATCGGATCCATGACCGTCTCGAGATCCACGTCGTCCTCGGGCTGGACGACGGCGCCGGCGGCCTCTGCCGCATCGGCTGCGGCCTCGGTCGCCTCCTCGCTCGCCTGCTCGACGACGGAGGCGATGGTCGACACCTGCTCGTCGCCGCGAAGGCGCATGACGATCACGCCCTGGGTCGCGCGGCCGAGGCGCTTCACGTCCTCGACCGGGATCCGGATCATCGTGCCGCCGTTCGACATGAGCATCACCTGCAGCCCGTCACGGACGACGAGCGCGCCGGCGAGCTGGCCGCGCTCCTCCGTCAGCTGGACGGTCTTCACGCCCATCGAGCCGCGGCCCTTGACCGGGTACTGCGAGATGAGCGTCCGCTTGCCGAACCCGTTCTCGGTCACGACGAGCAAGTCCTCGTCGTCGCGCGCGATCGAGGCGGCGATCACCGCGTCGCCCTCGCGCAACCGGATGCCCATGACTCCCTCGGTCGCGCGGCCCATCGGGCGTGCCTGCTTCTCGTGGAAGCGCGCGGCCTGGCCCTTGCGCGAGACGAGCAGGATGTCGTCGTCGCCCGACGAGTGCAGGACGTCGACGAGCTCGTCGCCCTCGCGCAGCTTGATCGCGATGATCCCGTCCGCCTTGAGCGGCGTGTCGTACTCGAGGAAGCGCGTCTTCTTGACCACGCCCCTCCGGGTCGCGAGGACGAGGTACTCGGCCTCCTTGAAGTCGCGGGTCGGGATCAGCGCGCGCACCGACTCCTCCTGGTTGAACGGGAGGAGGTTGACCAGCGCGCGGCCCTTCGACTGGCGCGAGCCGAGGGGCAGCTCGTGCACCTTGAGCCGGTAGATCTTGCCGAGCGAGGAGAAGAAGAGCAGGTAGTCGTGCGTCGAGGCGACGACGAGGTGCTCGATGTAGTCGTCCTCCTTCAAGTCCATCCCCATGACGCCGATCCCGCCGCGGCGCTGCTCGCGGTACGTCGTGACCGGGAGGCGCTTCACGTAGCCGGAGCGCGTGATCGCGACGACCATGTCCTCCTCCGCGATCAGATCCTCGAGCTCGAGCGAGTCCTCGCCGGCGACGATCTCCGTGCGCCGCTCGTCGCCCTTGCCGTAGACCTCCTTGATCTCGAGCAGCTCCTCGCGGATGAGCCCGTCGATGCGCGCGGGGTCGCCGAGGATCGTGCGCAGCTCGCCGATCCGCTCGACCAGATCGGCGTGCTCGGTCTCGATCTCCTTCCGCGCCAGCCCGGTGAGGCGCGCGAGGCGGAGGTCGAGGATCGCCTGCGCCTGGATCTCGCTGAGCGAGAACTGCTCCATGAGGCCGGCGCGTGCCTCGTCCGAGTCGGCCGAGTTGCGGATCAGCTCGATCACCGCGTCGAGGTTCTCGAGCGCAGTCAGGTAGCCCTCGAGGATGTGCGCGCGCTCCTCCGCCTTGCGGAGCTCGTACTTCGAGCGGCGGGTGACAACCTGGCGCTGGTAGTCGAGGTAGTGGCGGACGAGCTCGAGCAGCGTCAGCGTCCGCGGCACCCCGTCGACGAGCGCGACCGCGTTGTAGCCGAAGGTCGTCTGGAGGGTGGTGTGCTTGTAGAGCTTGTTCAGGACGACCTGCGGAACCGCGTCGCGCTTCAGGTGGATCTCGAGCCGCATTCCGGAGCGGTCGGAGAGGTCGCGGATGTCGGCGATCTCGGGCAGCACCTTGTCGTTCACGAGTGCGGCGATCTTCGAGACAACGCCCTCGTCGCCGCCCTTCTTGACCCCGTACGGCAGCTCGCTCACGACGACCGCCGTGCGGCCGCCGCGGAGCTCCTCGATGTGCGCCCGCGCGCGCATGATGATCCGCCCGCGGCCGGTCCGGTACGCGTCGCGGATCCCGCTCCGGCCGACGATGATCCCGCTCGTCGGGAAGTCCGGCCCCCTCACGTGCTTGGCGAGGCCGTCCACGTCCGTGTCGGGATCGTCGATCAGGGCGATGACCGCATTGATCGTCTCGCCCAGGTTGTGCGGCGGGATGTTCGTCGCCATGCCGACCGCGATCCCCGACGAGCCGTTCACGAGCAGGTTCGGGAAGCGCGACGGTAGAACGGACGGCTCGCTTGCGCGACTCGTCGTAGTTCGGGACGAAATCGACCGTGTCCGCGTCGATGTCGCGGAGGAGCTCCGTCGCGATACGCGACAGGCGGCACTCCGTGTAGCGCATCGCCGCGGCCGGGTAGCCGTCGATGTTCCCGAAGTTTCCCTGGCCGTCGACCAGCTGGTAGCGCATCGAGAACGGCTGCGCGAGGCGGACGAGTGTGTCGTAGATCGACTGGTCGCCGTGCGGGTGGTACGAGCCCATCACGTCGCCGACGATGCGCGCGCACTTCTTGTACGGGCGGTTCGGCTGCATGCCGGCCTCGTGCATCCCGTAGAGGACGCGGCGGTGCACCGGCTTCAGGCCGTCGCGCACGTCCGGCAAGGCGCGCGAGACGATCACGCTCATGGCGTAGTCCAGGAAGCTCGAGCGCATCTCCTGCTCGAGCTCGCGCGGCTCGATGCGCCCGGGCCCGAGCGGCTCGACCGTCGTCATGGCGTCACCCCCTTAGACATCCAGGAAGCGGACGTCCCGTGCGTTCTGCTCGATGAACTCGCGGCGCGGCTCGACCTGGTCGCCCATGAGCGTGGAGAAGATCCGGTCGGCCATCGAAGCGTCCTCGACGTCGACGCGCATGAGCGTGCGCCGGGCGGGATCCATGGTCGTCTCCCAGAGCTCGTTCGGGTTCATCTCGCCGAGCCCCTTGAAGCGGCTGACCTGGATGCCCTCCTTCGCGAGGTCGAGGAGCGCGGCGCGCAGCTCCTCGAACGTCTCCGCGGTACGGGTCTTCTTGCCGACGGTGATCGTGTACGGCGGCAACCCGACGTCGTCCACGACCTTCTCGTAGGAGCGGCGCAGGCTCGCGTACGAGGGCGACTCGAAGACGCTCGCCGGCACGTCGACGTGGTGCGCGGCGCTCGTGGCGCGCTCGACCACCTTGATCCGGAAGGTGCCGTCGGCGAGCGGCGGGACCGACTCGAGCTCGTAGCCGTTCTCGGAGATCGCGTCGAGCGAGGCGAGCACTTCGTCCGCCGACGTCGTCGGCAGCTCGACCAGCCGGTGCTCGATCACGAAGCGGCTCGCGGACGGGTAGTCGCGCAGCTCGGACTGGAGCTTCGCGGTCCAGCCCTCGAACGTGTTCAGGTCACGCGTGAAGCGCGCCCAGCGGGCCTCCGTCATCCGGAAGCTCTCGCCCTCGCGCGCTGCGACCTCCATGTCCTTCACGCGCTCCCGGACGAGCAGCTCCTCGAACTGCGCCTCCTTCTCGACGTAGATCTCCTGGTTGCCGAGCTTGACCCGGTAGAGCGGCGGGACGGCGATGTACACGTGGCCGTTGTCGAAGAGGTCGGTCATGTTCCGGTAGAGGAACGTGAGGATGAGCGTGCGGATGTGCGAGCCGTCCACGTCGGCGTCCGTCATCACGATCACGCGGTGGTAGCGGAGCTTCTCGATGTCGAACTCGTCCGCGATCCCGGTGCCGATCGCGGTGATGATCGCCTGGATCTCCGCGTTCGAGAGCACCTTGTTGATCCGGTTCTTCTCGGAGTTGATCACCTTGCCGCGCAGCGGGAGGATCGCCTGGAACTGGCGGTCGCGCGCGTCGGTCGCCGAGCCGCCGGCCGAGTTGCCCTCGACCAGGTAGAGCTCGGCCTCGGCCGGGTCGCGCGTCTGGCAGTCGGCGAGCTTGCCCGGCAGCGAGCCGCCGTCCAGGGCGCTCTTGCGCCGCGTCAGCTCGCGGGCCTTGCGCGCCGCCTGGCGCGCGTTCCGCGCCGCAACGGCCTTGGTGATGATCTGCTTCGCCTCGGTCGGGTTCTCCTCGAGGAACTCGGCCAGCTTCGCGTTGACCGTCTGCTCGACGAGGCCGCGCACCCACGGGTTGCCGAGCTTCGTCTTCGTCTGCCCCTCGAACTGCGGCTCGCGGAGCTTCACGGAGATGACCGCGGCGAGGCCCTTCGCGGACGTCCTCGCCCTCGAGGTTCTCCTCCTTCTCCTTGAGGAGCGCCTTGTCGCGCGCGTACTTGTTCAGCGTGCCGGTGAGCGCGGCCTTGAAGCCGGAGAGGTGCGTGCCGCCCTCGTGCGTGTTGATGTTGTTCGCGAACGAGAAGACGGACTCGACGTAGGACGTGTTCCACTGCATCGCGACCTCGACGGTGCCCTCGTCGCTCGCGCCCTCGAGGAAGACGACGTGCTTGTGGACGGAGTCCTTCGCGTCGTTCACGTACGCGACGAAGTCGCGGATGCCGCCCTCGGCGTAGAACTCCTGCCGCTCCTCGACCTCACGCGTGTCGACGAAGACGATCCGCAGGCCGCGCGTCAGGAACGCCGTCTCGCGGAAGCGCTGCGTGAGGATCTGCTCCGCGTACTCGAGCTCCTCGAAGACCTCCGCGTCCGGGAGGAAGGTGATCAGCGTGCCGGTGTCGTCCTTCGGCGCCTCGCCGACGATCTCCATCTCGGTCGTCGGGGCGCCGCGCGCGAACTCCTGGCGGTAGACCTTGCCGTCGCGATGAACCTCGGCGACGAGCCACTCGGAGAGCGCGTTCACGACCGAGACGCCGACGCCGTGCAGGCCGCCGGACACCTTGTAGCCGTCGCCGCCGAACTTCCCGCCCGCGTGGAGCTTCGTCAGGACGACCGTCAGCGCCGGGCAGCCCCTGCTCCGGCATCACGTCGACCGGGATGCCCGAGCCGTAGTCGCGGACGCTCACGGAGTTGTCCGGATGGAGGGTGATCTCGATCTTGTCGTTGCGTCCCGCGAGGGCCTCGTCGACCGAGTTGTCGACCACCTCGTAGATCAGGTGATGGAGGCCTCGCTGGCCCGTCGAGCCGATGTACATCCCCGGGCGCAGGCGTACCGGCTCGAGGCCCTCGAGCACGGTGATGTCCTTTGCGGTATAGGTGGTTTCGGTCATCAAAAAAGCCCTGCTAGCGGGCCATTTCCGGGGTGTTCGTAGTGTATCAGAGCGACCGGTCGTCCGGACGGCTCAAGCTGCGCGCCGCGGCGCGTGCCACGAGCGCCCGCAGCTCCTCGTCCTCGATCGCCGAGGCGACCTCCTCGCCGACCCGTTTCGCCTCCTCCGAGGGGGGCGGCGGCGGCTCGTGAACGGCCTCCTCCGGGGCCTCGCCGGCGGGCCCGGGAACCCGCCCCGCGGCGAAGCGGAGGCGGGTCGGCGCGGTCTCGCCGAGGGCCTCCCTGCAGGCGCTCGAGGATCGTCTCCTCGAGGTGCGTGAGCTCGTGCGCCCAGACGCTCGAGCTCGTCGCGACGTGGAGCGTCCCGTCGCGGCCGATCCGCGCCGGCCAGGCCTCGCGCGCGATCGCCTCGCCCACCGCCTCGGGCCACGCGGCCACGACGTCGCCGATCGCGCCCGCCGGGCCGAAGCGGCCGAACTCGCCGAGCACGCTCTCGCCGATCGTCCGCAGATGCCAGCGCTCGCTCACGCGAGCCGCGCCTCCCCGGGCACGACCTCGACGTGCGCCGCCGGCTCGACTCCGTCGGGCAGCGCCGCGCGGGCGGTCGCGGTCACGACCGTCTGGCCGTCCGGCGGCAGCGCCTCGACGAGCGCGCGCCGGCGACCGGCGTCGAGCTCCGACAGGACGTCGTCGAGGAGGAGAAGCGGCGGCGTGCCGCGCCGCTCGGCGAGCAGGTCGGCCTCCGCGAGGACGAGCGCGAGGACGGCCGTGCGCTGCTCCCCCTGCGAGCCGAAGCTCCGCAGGTCGCGGTCGCCCGCGGCGATCCGCACGTCGCGCAGGTGCGGGCCGAGCGAGGTCGTCCCGCGCTGGAGGTCTCGCTCGAGCCGCTCCGCGAGCGCCTCGGCCGTCGGCGGGTCCGGCTCGTACTCGAGCAGCGCGTCCTCCGAGCCCGAGCGCGTCCGCGCGGGCGGCGAACACGGGCCCGAGCGACGCGGCGAGCTCCGCCCGGGCGCGGTCGAGCTCGGCGCCCAGCTCGGCCACCTGCTCCGTCCACGGCTCGAGCGCGTCCCGGCCGGAGACGCCCGCCCGCACCCGCCGCAGCGACTCGTTCCGCTGCGACAGCGCCCGCGCGTAGTCGGACGGGAGCGACGCACGCGCCGGCTCGAGCCGGCCGAGCATGCGGTCGACGTACGAGCGCCGGACGATCGGCCCGCCCTTCACGACGGCCAGCCGGTCGGGGACGAAGACGAGCGCGGCCAGCCGCGTGCGCAGCTCCTCGGCGCTCGCGAGCGCGGCGCCGTTCAGCCGCAGGCGCTTCGCCTCGCCCGGGACGAGCGTCACGTCGGTCTCGGCCGGCGATCCGCCCTCCTCGCCCGACGAGCACGACCCGCGCGCCGTCCTGGCCGAAGCGCACGAGCTGCCCCTCCGCACGCGTGCGCGGAGAGAAGCCCTGCGCCCCGACGTGGAGCGCCTCGAGCAGGTTCGTCTTTGCCCGCGCCGTTCCGGCCCGTGACGAGCACGAGCCCCGGCGGCAGCTCGAGCTCGAGCGCGGCGTACGAGCGGAAGTCGCGGAGCGTCACGCGCGAAACGACCACGCGCCGCGGGCGGCCGCGGCTAGCCCGCGAGCCGGATCGGCATGATCAGGTAGAGGAAGTCGTCTCCCTCGCCCTGGATCAGCCCCGGCCGCAGCGGGCTGATGAGCTTCAAGCGCACCTTCTCGTCCTCGACCGACTCGAGCCCGTCGCGGAGGAACTCCGCGTTGAAGCCGATCTCGAGCGGCTCGCCCGCGTAGCGCACCGGCAGCGACTCGCGCGCCTCGCCGACGTCCTGGGTCTGCGCCGAGACGGTCACGCCGCCCTCCTCGAAGCGAAGGCGAAGCGGCGACTTGCGCTGCGCCATGAGCGCGGTGCGGCGCACGACGTCGAGGAACTCCTCGCGCGGCACCTCGACCTCGGCCTCGAACTGCTCGGGGACGAGCTGCTTGTAGTTCGGGAACTGCCCGTCGATCCGCCGCGCGGTCAGCGTGACGCCGTCGACGGCGAAGACGACCTGGTTCTCGAGGATCCCGACCTCGATCGTGTCCGAGGCCGCGGCGCCGCCCACACGCGCGAGCTCCTGGAGCGCACGCGCCGGCACGATCGCCTCGAGCTCGCGGCCGGGGCCGGTCGGCAGGTCGGTCTCCTTGACGCTCAGCCGGTACGAGTCGGTCGCGGCCATCACGAGCGTGCCGCCCTCGAACTTGACGAGGACGCCGGTGAGCACCGGGCGCGACTCGTCGCGCGACGCGGAGCGGCCGACCTTCGCGATCGTGTCGAGGAACGCCTGGCGATCGACCGAGAACCGGTTCTCGCCGTCGAGCTCGGGCAGGCGCGGGAAGTCCTCGACCGCGAACGTGTTCAGCGAGTACTCCGCCGGCCCGCATGTGAGCTTCGCCGTCCCCTCCTCCGGCCGGTACTCGAGCGTCACCTCGCCGGGCGGGAGCAGGCGCGCGATGTCGACCAGGAGGCGCCCGGGGACGACGACCGCGCCCTCGTCCTCGACCGTCGCGTCCAGCTCGAGCCGCAGCGAGAGCTCCATGTCCGTCGACGAAACCGCAAGGCGGCCGCCTTCCGCGCGAAGGAGGATCCCGGTGAGAACGTGGACGCTCGTGCGCGTCGAGACGCCGCGTCCTGCGACGGCCAGGATGTCGGCGAGTTCCTCGCTTCGGGCGGTGATCTTCATCTGCGTGCCGGCAACGGTATCCAGAGATGTCATGTTTTAAGAAACCTCGTAATAGCAGTAGGGAGTGTGGGTTACGGGGAAGACGGCGCTCGGGTCAGGCGCGATGCGGGATCGCGTTGGGGACGGGCGCTGTGGAGAGCTCGCGGTTCCCCCCAGAACGGGCGAAACGGCGGGCTTGTCCACACGCTGCGCGAGCCACTGTCCCCACCGGCCTGTTAGCGAGCCTGCTTGATGCGGGCTGTGAGCTCTTGGACGAGGTTGTAGACGCTGCGGTCCTCCTTGATCAACTTCGCGATCTTGGAGGTCGCGTGGATGACGGTCGTGTGGTCGCGGCCGCCGAACTTCTTGCCGATCTTGGGGAGCGAGGAGTCGGTCAGCTCGCGGCAGAGGTACATCGCGACCTGGCGGGGATAGACGATCGACTGCGAGCGGCGGTCGCCGGTCAGCTCCTGCAGCGAGATTCCGAAGCGCTCGATCACGGCCTCCTGGATCCGCTCGACGGAGACCTCGGGCAGCTCGCCCTGCGGGAAGACGTCCTTCAGGACTTCCTGGGCGAGGTCGACCGTCATCGGCCGGCCGGTCAGCGACGAGAAGGCGACCACGCGGGTGAGCGCGCCCTCGAGCTCGCGGATGTTGGTCGAGATCCGGCCGGCGATGAACATGAGGAGCTGCGGGTCGGGCACGTGCGTCCCGTCCGCGTGCACCTTCTTGCGCAGGATCGCGATGCGGGTCTCGAGGTCGGGCGGCTGGATGTCCGTGATCAGGCCCCACTCGAACCGGGAGCGCAGCCGCGCCTCGAGCGTCGCGATGTCGCGCGGCGGCCGGTCGGACGAGATCACGATCTGCCGGCCCGCCTCGTAGAGCGAGTTGAAGGTGTGGAAGAACTCCTCCTGGATCCGCTCCTTGTGCTCGAAGAACTGGATGTCGTCGACGAGCAGCACGTCGTAGTGGCGGTAGCGGTGCTTGAAGCCCTCGATCCGCTTGTCGCGCAGCGAGTTGATGAAGTCGTTCATGAACGTCTCGCTCGTGACGTAGCGGGCGGTCAGGCCGTCGCCGTGCTCGCCGACGTACGCGGCGATCGCGTGCAGGAGGTGCGTCTTGCCGAGCCCGGTGCCGCCGTAGATGAAGAGCGGGTTGTACGCCTGCGCCGGCGTCTCGGCGACCGCGAGCGCGGCCGCGTGCGCGAAGCGGTTCGACGAGCCGATCACGAAGCGGTCGAACGTGTACTTCGGGTTCAGGCCCGAGCGCTCGCGGCGGAGCGGCAGCTGCGTCTCCTCGTTCCACGCCGGAGCCGACGGCCGGCGGAGCGGCGGCGAGGCGCCTGCTCCCAGCCCTTCGTCGGGCTCGGGAGGCTCTGGGCCTGAGGGGCTGCGCCGTCCTCGACCTGGAGCTCGACGCGGCGCTCGCTCCCGAGCGTGTCGCGCACGCCGGCCTCGACGAGACCGCGGAA
The DNA here is from genome assembly GCA_963696365.1 of uncultured Actinomycetes bacterium. Taxonomy (GTDB): domain Bacteria; phylum Actinomycetota; class Thermoleophilia; order Gaiellales; family Gaiellaceae; genus CAVOKD01. The sequence continues at coordinate 32,078 of CAVOKD010000002.1, read as the reverse complement.
GTGGTTCTCGATCCACTCGCGCGTGAAGTCGTTGGGGACGCCCAGGACGAACACCTCGTCGTCCAGCGTCGACCCGTGCGCCGCCCCGAACCAGGTCGAGTACGTGTGGTCGTTCAGTGCCCCCCGAAGCCGCTCCGCGACCTCGGTCCACAGGGTCTCAGCACTCAGCTCGAGAGGCCGCTCCACCTCGCGTTGACTCGCTCCTTCCGACGGCTGGGGAGCGGCGATACTAGCAACCGTTCCGAGGCTCGACAACGGTGTTTCCTGGGGAAAACCGTTAGGCGCAAAACCGCATGCTTGCAGGCGTTTCGCAGTTATCCACAGGCATCTCCACAGTGTGGACATCCGGTTGGAAGGCGCATGGCGAGCGCCTTTCCACCTGTGGATTTCTCTGTGAGATGTTTTCTGCTCATGCACCGCCCTCGCGACTCTCGGCGGGCGGGCGAGGGGCTTCTCTATACTTCCGCCTCGCGGTCCGGCCGGGCCGCCCGAAACCGATGCACCAGCCCCGTCCACCCGGGGCCTCGACCGAGACGTGAAGCGAACCTTCCAGCCCAACGTGCGCCGGCGCAAGCGTCGCCACGGCTTCCGCGCGCGCATGCAGACGCGGGCCGGTCGCGCCATCCTCAAGCGGCGCCGCGCCAAGGGTCGCAAGCGCCTGTCGGCCTGAGGCAGGCGCCGCGATGAAGCGCCGCCACCGCCTGTCCCGCTCGCGGGACTTCGATGCGGTCTACCGCAAGGGGCGCTCCGTCTCGACGCGCTACCTGACCGTCTACACCTTCCCGCGCGAGGAGCCCGAGGACGTCGAGGGCCCGCGCGTCGGCCTCGCCGTCTCGCGGAAGGTCGGCGGCGCCGTCGCGCGCAACCGGCTCAAGCGCCGGCTGCGGGCCGCGTGGGACGAGGTCGCGACGGACGCGCGCACCGACTCCGACTACGTCCTCTCGGCCCGCCCCGGCCTGGCCGAGGCGGTCGAGCAGCACGGCGCCGGCTGGCTCCGGGCCCAGGTCGCCGAGGCGCTCGGCCTCGCCGCGGAGCCGGCGGAGGAGGCCCCGGCGTGAGCCGCCTCGCCGCTCTGCTCGTGCGCGCCTACCAGGTGACGGTCAGCCCGCTCCTCGGCCCGCGCTGCAAGTACCACCCGACCTGCTCGCAGTACGCGCTCGACGCGCTGCGCGAGTACGGGTTCGTCCGCGGGACGATCCTCGCCGGCTGGCGACTCCTCCGCTGCAACCCGTGGAGCCACGGCGGCGTCGACCACGCGCGCGACCAGACGCTCTTCCGCGCGGCCCGCCCGAGGAGGACGGCGTGATCCCCTTCGCGATCCTCGGCCCGATCGAGCGGATCCTCACCGACCTGCTCGAGTGGTTCCACGGCACGGTCGGCCTCACGTGGGCCGTCTCGATCATCGCCCTCACCGTGCTCGTGCGGATCGTGATGGTGCCGCTCACCGTCCGGCAGATCCACTCGATGCAGAAGCTCCAGATGATCGCGCCGGAGCTGAAGGCGATCCAGCAGAAGTACAAGAACGACAAGCCGCGCCAGCAGCAGGAAGTGATGGCGTTCTACAAGGAGAACAAGGTCAACCCGGCCGCCTCCTGCCTCCCGGTTCTCCTCCAGATTCCGATCTTCATCTCGCTCTTCTTCGTCCTCAGGGACTTCGAGAAGGAGGTCTTCCCGCAGTACCCGGGGTCGGACCTCGGCTTCCTGCACGTCGTCCCGAACATCACCGACCAGGTGAGCGACCACTGGTCGGGCTACCTGCTCCTCGTCCTCTACGTCGCGAGCCAGCTGCTCTCGACCTTGCTCACGCCGATCGCCGACCGGACGCAGCGGGCGATCTTCATCGCGCTGCCGTTCGTCTTCATCTTCTTCGTCATCAACTTCCCGGTCGGCCTGATGCTCTACTGGGTGACGACGAACCTGTGGACGATCGGGCAGGGTCTCGTCACGCGGCGCCTGATGCCGCGACCCGCGACGCCGGCGAAACGGAGCTCGCGAACGCCGCCCAAGGAGGCGGCGCCCCGCAAGGCCGACGGCGCGAAGGCGGAGAAGGAGCAGAAGGCCGCGCCCGCCGCGGCAGGCGGGAGCGGCACCCAGCGCGTGCGCCGGCGCAAGCGACGCCGCGGCCCGCAAGCACGGCGATGAGCGAGCCCGGCGAGCCAGAGGCGTCCTCGCCGGAGAGCGTCGAGGCGACCGGCGAGACGGTCGGCGAGGCGAAGTGGGCCGCCCTCCGCGCAGCTCGAGCAGCGCTTCCCCGGGCTCGACAAGGGCGACGTCCAGTTCCAGGTGCTGTCGGAAGGCGAGCGCGGCCTCCTCGGCGTCGGCCAGGTGCCGGCCCGCGTGATCGCGCAGGTGCGGCCCGGCGGTCCGCGCAAGGCCGCGCCCTCGCCGGCCGGCCGAGGAGCCGGGCACGCCGGCGGCGCTCCTCCGCGAGTTCCTCGAGCTCGTCTGCTCGTCGCTCGCCGTACGCGCGTCGATTGCGATCCACGAGGACCGCGACGAGCTGGTCGCGCGGCTCTCGGGCCCGGACGTCGGGCTCCTGATCGGCAAGCGCGGGCACACGATCGACTCGATCCAGCACCTCGCGAACGCGCTCGCGCGGGCGGCGGGCGAGAAGCGGGTCGTGGTCGTCGACGCGGCGGGCTACCGCGCCCGGCGCCGGGCATCGCTCGAGCGGGTGGCCGAGGACGCCGCCCGCGACGCGCTCGCGACCGGCGCGCCCGTGAAGCTCGAGCCGATGTCCGCGCCCGAGCGGAAGATCGTGCACCTCGCGCTGCAGGAACGGCGCGGACGTCACGACCGGGAGCGAGGGCGCCGAGCCCAACCGCTGCGTCGTCGTCGCGCCCGCGCCGCCTGCGTGACCGGTGCCGTCGAGCGCTGGCTCGAGGCGCTCGTCTCGACGCCGGGCCTGACGGCGATCCGCGACCTCGAGGAGGCGCGGCGCGTCCACGTCGAGGACGCCCTCACGCGCGCTCCCGCTGCTCGGCGAGGGCCCGGTCGTCGACGTCGGCTCGGGCGGCGGCTCGCCGGGGATCCCGCTCGCGGCAGCGCGCCCCGATCTGCGCTTCGACCTGCTCGAGGCGACGGGCAGGAAGTGCGCGTTCCTGCGCCGCTGGGCGGCCGAGCTCCCGAACGTCGAGGTGGTCTGCGCCCGCGCCGAGGAGCACGCGACCGGCGCGGGCCGCGACGCGTACGGCACGGCCCTCGCGCGTGCGCTCGCGCCGCCGCCGGTCGCCGTCGAGTGGTGCCTGCCGCTCGTTCGCCCGGGCGGCCGGCTCGTCCTGCTTCACGACCGAGGCGGCGAACCTGGAGCAGCGCGCCGCCGCCGCGGCCGAGCAGCTGGCCGGCAGGCTCGACTCGGTCGTCTCCGTCCTCGACGGCGGAGCGCCGCCGCCTGCTCGTCTTCGCGAAGACCGGGCCGACGCCGGAGCGCTTCCCGCGCCGCCCGGGCGTGGCCCGGAAACGTCCTCTCGCCTGAGTACCCTCGACCTCGTGCCGGGACGGATCCTCGCGCTCGCGAACCAGAAGGGCGGGGTCGGGAAGACGACCACCGCCGTCAACCTCGCCGCCTGCCTCGCCGAGGCCGGCGAGCGCGTGCTCGTCGTCGACCTCGACCCGCAGGCGAATGCGACCTCGGGGCTCGGCGCGCAGGCGAACGGGACGTTCACGGGCGACCTCTTCGACGGCGCCGACGTGCTCGGCGTCGCCGAGCCGACGCGGTTCGAGAACCTCGACCTCGTGCCCTCGAAGGGCACGCTGGCCGGGATCGCCGTCGAGCTCGGGCGCCTACGACGACGGGGAGACGTTTCTCGCGCGTGCGCTCGCGCCCGCGCGCGACGAGTACGGCTTCGTCTTCATCGACTGCCCGCCGTCGCTCGGGCCGCTGACCGTCAGCGCGCTCGCGGCCGCCGACCAGATCGTCGTGCCGATCCAGTGCGAGTACTACGCGCTCGAGGGTCTCTCGCAGCTGCTCGAGTCGATCGAGCGGCTCCGGTCGCGCCTGAACCCGCGCCTCTCGATCGCCGGGATGGTGCTGACGATGGCCGACGGCCGCACGCGGCTCTCGGCCGAGGTCGCGGCCGAGGTGCGACGGCACTTCGGCGACCTCGTCTTCGACGCGGTCGTCCCGCGCAGCGTCCGCCTGGCCGAGGCGCCGAGCCACGGCCTGCCGATCACCGCCTACGACCCCGGCTCCGCCGGGGCCGACGCCTACTACCGGGTCGCCAACGAGCTGGTCGACCGCCTCCGGCGGCGGCGCGGTTCCCGTCGCGGCCGGAAGCCATGTCGAGTCACGCGGCTGATCCCTCCCCGCGCCGCGGCCTCGGCCGCGGCCTCGAGGTGCTCCTGGGCGGCGCGGCCGCCGAGGCCGAGCTCGCCAAGCTCCCCGTCGGCCAGATCGCGCCCAACCCGCGCCAGCCGCGCAAGCGGATCGACGCCGACGCGCTCGGCGGCCTCGCCGAGTCGGTGCGCGCGCAGGGCGTCGTCCAGCCGGTGCTCGTCCGCCCCATCGGCGGCGGGCGCTACGAGCTCGTGGCCGGCGAGCGCCGCTGGCGGGCGGCCCGCGCGGCCGGGCTCGCGACGATCCCGGCCGTCGTCCGCGAGACCGACGACCGCGAGTCGCTCATGCTCGCGCTGGTCGAGAACGTCGCGCGCGAGGATCTCTCGGCGGTCGAGGAGGCGCGCGCCTACGCGCTCCTGCAGGACGAGTTCGCGCTCTCGCTCGGCGAGCTCTCCGAGCGCGTCGGACGCGCGAAGCCGACCGTCTCGAACCGGCTGCGGCTGCTCGAGCTGCCGGACGACGTCCTCGACCTGGTCGAGCGCGGCTCGCTCTCCGAAGGCCACGCCCGGGCGGTGCTCGCGGTGCCTGGCGACGACGAGCGCCGGGCGCTCGCGCGGAAGATCGTCCGCGAGGGCCTCTCGGTTCGCGCGGCCGAGCGCGCGGCGCGTTGGGCCGGCGCCCGCACGAAGCCGCGCCGCTCCACGCCGGTCGACCCGGAGCTCGCCGCCCGCGCCCGCGCCGCCCTCGAGCGCGCGACCGGCGCCGGCGTGCGGGTCGGCGCCTCGCCGCATCGAGATCTCGTTCGCCGACGAGACCGAGCTCGCCGAGATCGTCGAGTCGCTCGAGCGGTCCGTTACGTAACTCCTCGCCGCCCGGTCCCGTTAGCCCGGTGTGACGCCGCCACGCGCCTGGGCCGCATCCCTGGACATGATCGAGGCGATCGCCGAGCACGATCCCACCGCGGAGGTCGTCCTGCGGATCGCGCGCCTCGCGCATACGGGCAGGCTCGAGCGCGTTCGCGCAGGTCGTCCTGAACGATCCCGGAGCTCGACGAGGACGACGCGCGCCTGGGTGCTCGAGCTGACCGCGGACGAGACCGTGCTCCTCGCCGCCGAGCTCTACCTCGAGCGCGCACGGCAGCTGAACTGACCTGGCTAGAATCCCCGGTCGCGCGGGCGATTAGCTCAGTTGGTTAGAGCGCCGCTCTGATAAGGCGGAGGTCCCTGGTTCGAATCCAGGATCGCCCACTTCCGCGTGGACCGCGCGGCCGCCCCCGGCCTGAGCCGAGGGCGGCGCGCTCTCCACCAGGAGACCTCGTTACCAGGTCGCGGAGGCCTTGCAGACCTGGCCGTTTCGGTGCGCGACGGCGCGCGCGGTGATCTTGTCGGGCCCTGCGCCGTTCGTCGCCAGGCGGCGGACCTCGAACGAGCCGCTCGGCGCGTGCGTCGTGCGGACGCCGCGGAAGAACCGGTTGCCGTTGCGCTTGAGCGTGACCGTCCAGGCGCGGCCGTTGCGGTTCTGGTCGACCTCGAACTCGACCTCGATGCGGCCGTTCTCGGCCTTCAGCTTGATCTTCGACGTCGCGGCGCCGTCGCAGACCCCGGCGCGGCGCACCTCGCGGTCGCCGCTCGAGGCCGGCGCGGCGAACACCGCCGCCACGGCCGCGACGAGCACGGCGGCCGCCGCGAGCATGAGCGCTTCTCGATCGCATGTCTCTCCCTTCGTCGGTCATGGAGCCGACGGTACGGCGCCTCCGGCGAAGCCCGGGCGAGCAGCGCGTAAAGGTTCGGTTCGCGCTCGGTTAGGCGCTGCTCAGGGCGACCGGGGTGTCCGCGAGAGGGCCGTGAGTATCATCCGAACGAGGACGGGCTATGGAGGAAATGGTCATCTACGGGGTCAGCTTCGACATGGTCGGCAAGCAGCCGATCGTGCTGCTGAAGACCGCCGACGGGAACAAGTTCCTGCCGATCTGGATCGGCCATCCCGAGGCGGCGGCGATCCTGATGAAGCTCCAGGGCGCCGCGACGCCGCGGCCGATGACCCACGACCTCTTCACCGAGATGCTCACGCAGCTCGACGCGCGCGTCGTGCGGATCGCGGTCACCGAGCTCCGGGACAACACCTTCTACGCCCATGATCACGATCGCCGTCGACGGCTCCGAGATCGAGGTCGACTCGCGTCCCTCCGACGCGATCGCGCTTGCCGTTCGCGCCGACGCGCCGATCTTCGCGGCCGAGTCCGTGATCGAGGAGTCGGCGATCGAGTTCGAGGGCGGCGACGTGAACGAGGAAGAGGTCGTCGAGGAGTTCAAGAAGTTCCTCGACGACGTGAAGCCCGAGGACTTCGAGACCGAGCCCGAGGCCGAGTCCGACTAGACCGCTTCGCGGTCGCCGGCGACCTCGCGCTTCGTCAGCGCGAGGATCGACTCGAAGAGCTCGTGCAGCCCGTCGCGGGAGAGCGGCCCGCCGTTCACGCGCTCGAGGTAGCGCACCATCAGCTCCTCGCGGTTCGGGTCGACGAACTCGTAGCCGCGCGAGGCCTTGTAGTCCTTCAGGCGCGCGACGAGCTTCAGGCGCTTGTTGACCGCCTCGAGCAGGGCGCGGTCGTTGTCCGAGATCTGCTCGCGCAGCTGGCGGACGACCGGATCGGCGCTGGCCTCGTCGGGCGGCATGCGTCTGAGGTTACGGGAAGATCCGAATGACGGTTCCGACGCGGCCCCAGCGCTCGTAGAAGCCGGGGGCGAACCAGAGCGGCGTCCGCACGCACCCGTGGCTCGCCTGGTACGGCGGCACCGAGTGATAGCCGTGGATCGCGAAGCCGCGCAGGAAGTAGATCGAGTAGTACATCCCGGAGAGGCTCCCGCCCGGGCCGAGTCGGTAGACGCGCCACGTGCCGACGGGCGTGTTGCCCGTCGCGCCGGTCGAGACGTGGACGACCTTCGCCACCTTCCCGTTCACGACCTCGAACATCACCTGCTTCGTCTTCGAGACCTCGATGTGCGTGCCGCGCGGGACCCGCGCCCGCGGGACGAAGGCGTGGGCGATCCGGCCCCAGAGGCCGGTCGTCACGCGGCCGGTGCGCGCGAGGCCGTAGACCTTCTGGAACGCGAGCACCGCCTGGTACGTGTCCTCGCCGTAGTAGCCGTCGACCGTCTTCAGGGCGTAGTGGAGTCCCCACAAGCCGGCGCTCGAGCACGTGTACCGCGCTGCCCCGCGCGCCCCACGAGAGCGGGACGGCTCGGACGGCGAGGACGTTCGAGCGCACCTTCTTCGCGTAGCCGGAGCGCGGCGCCAGCTTGAGCCGCCACGCCCAACGCCCGGGGAGCGTCCCGGTCAGCGCGAGCCGGAAGCGGCCGGCGTCGCCGACACGCACGCGGCGCGTCTTTCCGGCCATGCGGAACGTGAGCCTGCCGGCCTTGGCCGGGAGCACGCGCCCGCCGAGCACGAGCCGGTAGCCGACCGTGCGCGTGCCGACGATGCGCGCGGTCAGCCTGCGGCCGGACCGTGACGCCGATCGGGTTCGAGTCGACGACGGTCGTGGGGTTCAGGTGCACGCGCGCGACGTACGGGCCGGGCGCCCGGAGCGGCGTCGCGATCGACCAGCTTCCGTCCGCGGCCGTGGTCGTCGAGCCGAGCAGCCGCGGCGACGGGACGGTCAGGTAGAGCTCGACCTGGAGGCCGCCCTGCGCCGGGGCGAGCGCGCCCGAGAACGTGACCACGCGGTCGTACTTCGCGGGTGCCGGGCTGGCGCCGATCGAGACCGTCTGCGCGTTCGCGATCGCCGGACAGGCGAGCGCAAGGGCCGCGAGTGCCAGGGCGACGCGCACGGCGGCATTGTGCGCAGGACTGGTCGGCTAGAGCAAGAAGACGATTGCCGCGATCACGCCGATCAGGTTGTAGCCCGCGTGGGCGGTGAACGACGGCCAGATCGACTCCGAGCGCCAGCGGAGCCAGCCGAGCCCGACGGCGAAGAGCCCGAGCGGCAGGAGCGCCGCGACGAGGCCGTGCGAGGCGGCGAAGACGAGCGCGGTGACGGCGATCGCGGTGGGCGCGCCCGCGAAGGCGAGCACGCGAACACCGAGCCCGCGGTAGAGGAGCTCCTCGGCGAAGGGCGCGACCAGCACGACGGCGAGGCACGAGAGGACGAACGCAGGCGCGCGGCCCGACTCCCACTCCGTCGGCGTCAGCCCCTGATCCTCGCCGGCGTGCAGGAGCGGCTCGAGCGCGGCCGCGACGATGATCCCTCCGACCGAGATGCCGAGCGCGATCCAGATCCAGCGGCGCGCCGGGCGTACGAAGCCGAGATCGACGCGCGGGTCGGGCAGCAGGCGCGCGATCAGCAGGGTGACGAGAACGAAGAACCCGTAGACGATCGTCGAGCCGATCGCGAACTCGTAGTCGAAGAAGAGCTGCTGGTTCGAGTCGCCGTCGTCGCCGGTCTGGCCGAGGAACGCCGTGACGACGAGGATGCCCGTGAGGGCGAGCCAGAGAGCGAGTGCCCAGCGCTCGCGGCTAGACGGCTGCGAGCGCGCGCTCGAAATCGCGGACGACGTCGACTCCATCCTCACAGCCTACGGAGACGCGGAGCATCCCCTCGGAGATGCCCGCAGCCGCGAGCTGCTCGGCCGAGAACTGCCGGTGGCTCGTCGAGGCGGGGTGATGCACGACCGTCTCGACGCCGCCGAGGCTCGTCGCCCGCGCCGCGAGCTGGAGCCCGTCCATCACCCGCTCGCCGGCGTCGCGGCCGCCCGCGACCTCGAAGGCGAGCATGCCGCCGGAGTCGTTCAGCTGCCGCAGCGCGAGCTCGTGCTGCGGGTCGGTGTCGAGCCCGACGTAGTGCACGCGCTCGACCTTCGGGTGCCCGGCGAGGAAGCGCGCGAGCTCGAGCGCGTTCGCCGACTGGCGCTCGAGCCGGAGCGCGAGCGTCTTCAGGCCGCGGCGCAGGAGGTAGGCGGGGAAGGGGTCGAGGATCCCGCCGGTGTCGATCTGGTAGGCGCGGATCCGCGCGATCAGCTCGGCGCTTCCGGCCACGACCCCGGCGGTCACGTCGTGGTGGCCGTTCAGGTACTTCGTCGCCGACTCGCAGACGACGTCGGCGCCGAGCTCGAGCGGCCGGCAGAGGACGGGCGAGGCGAACGTGTTGTCGACGACGAGCAGGCCGTCGCCCTTCGTCGCCGCGATCGCTGCGAGGTCGGCGAGCGGGAACCCGGGTTCGCGAGCGTCTCGACGTAGCGGACGGTCGCCGGCTGCTCCCACGCGCCGCGTCGGTCGCGTCCACGTAGGTCACCTCGACGCCGAGCCGGCGGACGTGCGTCTCGACGAACGAGTACGTGCTCCCGTAGAGCTGGTGCGCGCAGAGGAGCGTGTCGCCCGGTCCGAGCAGGGTGAGGAGCGTCGCCGAGATCGCGGCCATCCCGGACGAGAACGGCAGCGCCGCCTCGGCGCCCTCGAGCTCGGCGAGCGCGCTGCCGAGCTCCACGACGGTCGGGTTGCGCAGGCGCGCGTAGAGGAAGCCGTACTCCTCCTCGCTCATCACGCGGCCGAACTGGGCGGCGGTCTCGAAGGAGAACGTCGTCGAGGCGACGATCGGCGTGTTCATCGGCTCGCCCGGCGCCTGCGGCCGCTCACCGCCGTGGATCGCGCGGGTCGATATTCCCTTCTCTTCGTCCGTCATTGCGCCTCCCTCGCCAGCCGCGCGGGAAGCGTACTGACCGGCGGCGGGGCGAAGCGGAGCCCGGCCGCGGCCGCACCTTCCACGTCGACCGCCTCGTCGCCGCAGTGGACGGCCTCGCCCGGCTCGACACCGAGCCGCTCGAGCGCCAGGAGGAACGGGCGTGGGTCGGGCTTCGGCGCGCCCGCCTCGGCGGAGGAGACGACCACGTCGAGATGCTCCGGCGAGCCCGGCGCGGGCGAGCGTCTCCGCGAGGGTGATGTCCCAGTTGGCCACGCAGGCGAGCCGCAGGCCGCGCTCGCGAAGCGCGACGAGCGCGCGCTCGACGCCCGGCAGCGGCTCGAACCGCAGCGCGTCCAGGAATGCCGGCACGAACGCGTCCGGGTCGAGCTCCGCCTCGGCCGCCCCGAGGAAGACGGCGACGCTCTCCAGGCGAAGAGCGGCGAGCGTCCGCGGCGTCGCGTCCCTCGTGCGCGTGCGGGACGTAGTGGCGGAGCTCGGCGGCGAAGGCGCGCCGCACCTCCTCCGGCGTGCGCTCGATGCCGTGCTCGCGAAGCGCCGCCCGGAGCGACTCGACCGGGTCGGCCAGCGCGACGAGCGTACCGTTGGCGTCGAGGGTGACGGCCGCGAGGCCGCTAGAAGGCATTCGGGTGGAGGATCGCGCGCGATCCGCTCGAGCGCGGTGCCGACCTGCGGCCCCGCGAAGGTGACGAGGTCGGCGGGGATCTCCGCGACCTGGATGTCCTTGCCGCCGGGGCAGCCGTCGAAGCGGGCGCCCGGTGGACGCGTGACCGACGAGTCGAGCAGCCGCAGGACGACCGCCGGCCGGAGCTTCACGACCTCGCAGGGGTCGAGCGCGGTGCCCGGCCGAGTCGGTTCCCACCGGCCGCCCGCCGGCGCGCCGCACGAGGTCGGCCGTCAGCGAGGTGTCGGGCACGGTCACGAGCAGGCCGGCGTCGATGAACACCGGCACCTCCTCCTCGCCGCCGACGGCCTGCGCGACCTCGACCGAGCTGTCTCGCGCAGGCGCGTGGCGAGCCTGCGGCCCTCGACCGCCTCGCCGACGAGCAGGCCGAGGTCGTGGACGGCGCGGATCACGTCCGAGTACGACTCGTTCGGCTCGACGTAGACGGCGGCGTGCGACCGGCGGATCGCGCGGTCGAGGTCGTCCTGGCTCGTCTCGGGCGCGGCGACGACGAGGTTCGGGCGGAGGTTCACCACGGCGGGCACGTCGACGAGCCCGCTCGGCCGGGTGACCAGCTCGGCGCCCGGGGCTCCCCGAGACGTCGGCGCTCGCGGGGACGCCGACGAGCCGGTCGCCGGTCCCGAGCGCGTCGACGATCTCCGCCGCCCCGGGCGTGAGGGCGACGACCCGCTCGGGCAGCTCGTCGAGCCGGGTCGTCTCCGCACCTGCGCCCTGCACCTCCACCGGGTACGGCAGGACGTTCTCGCCGAGCGGCTCGGAGCGCTCCCCGCATCCGGCCGCGAGCAGCGCGAGGAGGACGAATGGGGCGAGGAGCAGGGGCCGCATGCCGATAGGGACAGAGTATTGGCCGCGCGCCGCAGCGGGCAGGCAATCACCCGCCCCCGAAGAACAGGAGATCCGTGGATCAGAACGACTGGGAGCGCCTGGCGATCGCCCTCGGCGATCGTCGTCCTCGCCGTGCTCCTGGCGCGGCTGGTCGACCGTGCCCTGATCCGCCGCCTCGACCTCCCGCCCGAGGCGCTCACCCGCTACCGGGTGCTGCGCCGGAGCATCACCGCGGTTGTGATCACGGTCGGCGTCCTGAGCGCACTCCTCGTCATCCCGGAGATCCGCGCGGTCGCGGGCGCCCTGCTCGCCTCGTCGGCCGTCCTCGCGCTCGTGATCGGCATGGCCGCCCGCTCGACGCTCGGGAACTTCATCGCCGGGCATCCTGATCGCGTTCACCCAGCCGCTGCGCATCGGGGACGAGGTCGAAGTCGCCGATGCAGAGGGCACGGTGGAGGAGATCGCCCTCACGTACACGACGATCCGCACGCCCGGCGGCGCGCGCTTCTTCGTCCCGAACGAGAAGCTCGCGTCCGAGACGATCCGCAACTCGACGATCGGCGTCTCGGAGCACCTGGCGCAGGTCACGGTGCCCGTTCCGCTAGCCTCGGATCTTGACCGGGTGCTCGCCGCGGTCGAAGACGAGGCCCAGACGGCGACCGGTTCGGAGGAGAAGCGCGCAGTGGCGACAGTGACGGAGTTCGAGACGACCGGCCCAACGGCCGTGGTCACCGTGGAGGCGTGGGCGCCCCGCGGCCAGGTCGCGAACCTCTCTTCGAAGCTGCGGGTTGCGATCCATCGACGCCTGCGCGCAGAGGGCCTCCTCTAGTGCCGCCCAACGGTCGCGGCAAGGCGGCCACGGCCGCCGCACGAACGGACGGAACGGCAACGGCACGCGCAACGGGCGCAACGGGGTCCAGCTTCCGCCGCGCGGCCGCCGTGAGCGCGCGCGCCGCAGGGCCCGCGCCCGCTCGCGCCGCCGGCTGATCGTCCTCGCGGTCCTCGTCGTCGTGCTCGCGGCGATCGCCGCCCTCGTCGGCGGCGCGTTCACCGGCGCCTCGGCCGCGCTCTCGTGCGACCTCTCCTCGCTGCGCCCGGTCACGATCGGCCAGAACTCGTTCATCTACGCCGCCGACGGCTCGAACCTGGGCTCGATCCCCGCGGAGCGCAACCGCCAGCCGCGCGGCATCGAGGACATCGCGCACTGGGTGCCCGAGGCAACGGTCGCGATCGAGGACCGCCGCTTCTACAACCACATCGGCGTCGACGTGTCGGGCGTCCTTCGCGCCCTCGTCAAGAACGTCGAGGCCGGCAAGATCGTCGAGGGCGGCTCGACGATCACGCAGCAGCTCGTCCGCAACCTCTACATCGGGAACGAGAAGTCCTTCTCGCGCAAGGCGAAGGAAGCGTGCCTCGCGATCAAGCTCGACTCCGCCTGGTCGAAGGAGAAGATCCTCGAGACGTACCTGAACCAGGTCTACTTCGGGAACCACGCGTACGGCGTCGAGGCTGCGTCGCAGACGTACTTCTCGAAGCCGTCCTCGAAGCTCAAGCTCGTCGAGGCGGCGCTGCTCGCCGGGCTCCCGCAGGCGCCCTCGGTCTTCGATCCGTTCAACCGGCCGTCCGAGGCGGTCGCGCGCCGCAACGACGTGCTGAAGGCGATGCGCGACTCCGGCGACATCGACGAGGCGCGCTACCGCGACGCGATCGCGAAGCCGCTCAAGCTGAAGCGCGGCGAGCTCTACACGCGCATCCGCGAGCCGTACTTCTTCTCCTACGTGCGCGACCTGCTGATCAAGGAGTACGGCGTCTCGACGGTGCGAAGCGGCGGGCTCAAGGTCTACACGACGATCGACCCGCGCTACCAGAACGCCGCCGTGCGCGCGATCAAGGACACGCTCAACCAGTCGGGCGACCCGGCCTCCGCGCTCGTCTCGATCAATCCGGACAACGGGGCGATCCGGGCGATGAACGCGGTGGCGCCCGAGCGGAAGAACCTCCAGTTCAACCTCGCCGCGCAGGGTCGGCGGCAGGCGGGCTCCTCGTTCAAGACGTTCGTGCTGACCGAGGCGATCGAGGAGGGGATCAACCCGTCGACGACCTACCTCTCGGCGCCCTTCCGCTGGCAGCCGGACCCGACCTGCTCGGCTTCGGTCGACCCGAACTGCGTCTGGGACGTCTCCACGTTCGACAACTCCTACGTCGGGCGGACGTCGATCTCGGCGGCCACGCTGCGCTCGGACAACAGCGTCTACGCGCGGCTGACGCTCGACGTCGGCCCGGAGAACGTCGCCGACATCGCGCACCGGATGGGGATCAAGACGAAGCTCGAGCCAGTCGCGTCGATCGGCCTCGGCTCGAACGCGGTCTCGGTGCTCGAGATGGCCTCGGCCTACGCGACGCTCGCGGCCGGCGGCGTGTACTCGGAGCCGATGGCGATCCGCAAGGTGGTCCTCGCCAACGGCAGGGAGGACGACGAGGCCGGCTGGGGCGAAGTCGAAGCGCAAGCGGGTCTTCTCGGACGGGGTCGCGTACGAGGTGACGAAGATCCTCGAGGCGAACGTCCGCGGCGGGACCGGCACCGGCGCCTACTTCGGGCGGCCCGCCGCCGGCAAGACGGGCACGACCGACGACTTCGCCGACGCCTGGTTCTGCGGCTACACGCCGGACCTTGCGACGGCCGTCTGGGTCGGCTACCCGAACGCGCAGATCGAGATGCGGAGCGTCCACGGGATCTCCGTCTCGGGCGGCTCGTTCCCGGCCACGATCTGGCACCTCTTCATGGAGGCGGCGCTCTATCGGCACGCCGATCAGCGACTTCCCGTACCCGAAGAACCCGGCCGAGTGGTCGCCGTTCCAGGGCCAGTACGCGCTCTCGGGCGCTGAGCCGACGACCACGATCGGAGTCGACCGAGTCGACGACGACGAAGGAAGCGCCGACCGCGCCGCCGCCGACCACGACGACTCCGCCGCCGCCGACCACGACGGCCCACCGCCGCCCCCGCCGCCGCCGACCACTACCGGGCCCGGCCGCCGCTAGCTACTCCCGCCGTTGTCGCATGCGGCAACGGCTAGCATCGCGGCGTGGCCGACCTCCTTCCGCTCGCCGAGGCCCAGCGGCTCGTTCTCGAGCACGCCCGCGCGCTCGAGGCGGAGCGGGTGCCGATCGAGCGTGCTTCTGGCCGGGTGCTCGCCGAGCCGGCCGTCTCGGCCGTCGACCTCCCGCCCTTCCCGAGCTCGGCGATGGACGGCTATGCCGTGCGGGCCGCGGACGTGCCCCGGCTCGCTCCCGGTCGTCGGCGAGGCCGCGGCGGGCGGCCCCTTCGGACGGACGCTCGAGGCGGGCCAGGCCGTTCGGATCTCCACGGGCGGCGTCGTGCCGGAGGGCGCCGACGCGGTCGTTCCTGTCGAGCTGACGGACGGCGGCGCGGAGACGGTCGTCGTGCAGCAGGGTGTCGAGTCGGGCGCCCACGTTCGTGGCCGCGGCGGCGACGTCCGCGCCGGCGAGACCGTGCTCGAGCCGGGCGTCCTGCTCGGCCCGGCGCAGGTCGCCGGGCTCGCCGCGGCGGGGGTCGCCGAGGTGCGCTGCACGAAACGGCCGCGGGTCGCGATCCTCGTCACCGGCTCGGAGCTGCGCGAGCCGGGCGCCGAGCTTCGCGACGGCGAGATCTACGAGTCGAACGCGGTCCTGCTCGCGTCGGCGCTCGGCGCGGCGGGCGCGGTCCCCGGGCAGCTGGGAACGGTGGCAGATGACCGGGACGAGCTCGAGCGCGCTCTCGAGCGCGCGCTGCTTGCGTTCGACATGGTGATCACCTCGGGCGGCGCTTCGGTCGGGCCGCACGACCTCGTGCGCGAGGTGCAGCAGGGACTCCGCGTCGAGGAGGTCTTCTGGGGTGTCGCGCTGAAGCCTGGGAAGCCGGTCGCGTTCGGCGTCCGGCGCGACCACCTCGTCTTCAACCTGCCGGGGAACCCGGTCTCCGTGCTCGTGACCTTCGAGCTGCTCGTGCGGCCGGCGGTCAACGCGCTGCTCGGCCTGCCGGAGCCGCTCCCGCGGTTCTCGGCTGGGACGCTTGGCGGCGCCCGTGCGGCGCAACCCCGCCCGCGACGAGTTCGTTCGTGCACGCGTGAGCGAGAGCGAGGCGGGCGCGGTGCTCGAGCCGCTCGCGGGCCAGGAGTCGCACATGATCGCGCGCAGTGCAGGCGCGTCGGCACTTGTCGCCGTCGACGCCGGCGAGGACGAGCTGCCGGCCGGCGCGGCCGTCCGCTACCTCGCGCTCTAGTCGTCGACGACGCGGAGCGCGGGGCGCTCCTCGGCCTCCGGTTCCGGCTGGCGCCGTCGCCGGTTGTACAGGATTGCCCGCCGGATCCCCTCGCGGATCGGTCCGCGCTCGGGGAGCTCCTCGCGGGGCGGGTACGGGCGGTAGCGGCCGAAGGCGACCGCGCCGACCTGTCCGGCCGCCGCGGCCCACACGAGCCCCGCGACGACGAGGGCCGGCGTCACGTAGCCCACGGAGACGAGCGCGACGAGGTAGGCGATCGCGTCCAGGCCGAGCTCGAGCCGGAGCGCGAACGCGCCGAGCAGGACGAGCGGGCCGAGAAATCCTGCCGCGTAGAGGAGCGCGCGGCCCACGTACTGCGTCCGGGCGAGGTGCGGGAGCCAGAGCCATGCGTGCAGCGACGGCAGGACGAAGATGAGCGAGTACGGGTTCGTGGCCGCGACGACGAGCGCCACGACGCCGAGCACGAGGAGCGCCGCGAGGTGGCCGGCGAGCTGCTCCTCCGGCGGGACCGGGCCGTCCGGCGCGAGTCGCGGCCGCCTCACGAGCCACGCGAGCGTGCTCAGCGAGAGGAGGAGGGCGAGCGCCGCCACCGGCCAGTCGGTCGCCGCCGGCAGGTCGGGGTTGATCGGTCGCGCGTCCCCGTCGGCGAAGAGGCCGATCAGGCTGAAGAGCGCGAAGAGCGCACCCGCCCAGAGCCACACGCCCAGCCGGCTGAGAAAGCTTCGGAGCGCCGGCGCGAGCGGAATGTGGCGACGCCGTACGCGCGCGAAGAGGTCGATCGTCGCGGCGAGGAAGGGGACGAGCGCGGCGAGCAGGAGCAGCTGGATCGTCCAGCCGCGGATGAAGCGGTCCCCGACCGCGACGTAGGACTCGGTCGCTCGGGCGAGCTCGAGCGATCCGTCCAGGCGGAGGAGCAGATCCTGCGCGGCTCGCCCGAGGCGGCCGAGCTGCGCCGGCGCGAGCGTCTCGACCGTGTCGCCGCGGGTCGTGTCCGGCCGCTCGCCGCCCGCGGTCAGCGTGACCGCCGGGATTCCGTGCGCGACGAACGGCCCCTGCTCGTGGAGCGTGAACGGGAACGCGAGATCGACGAGCTGGGCGAAGCCGTTCGGCCGCTGTGGCGCGGCGCCGGTTTCGAGCTCGACGCTGTCCTCCGCGGTCGCGACGAGCGTCGCCGCCGGCGACTTGGCCGCGTCGCCCGCGAAGAGGAGCCGCGGCGGGTCGCCGCTCGCGATCGCGTCGAGGTTGACGACGCCGACGATCGAGGCCGCACCGCCGACGATCCGGCGCAGGATCTCCGGGTGCTCCGCGAGGCGCGCCGCGCCCGCCCCGCCGAACGAGCCGCCGTCGGTCGAGACGAAGACGATCGTGTGGTCGAGGTTCGCCGACTCCGTGCTCCGCGCGAGCTCGAGCAGCGCGCCCGTGCCCGACGCGTTGTCGTTCGCGCCCGGCGACGTGCCGGAGTTGTCCCGGTGCGCCATCACGACGATCGTCTCGGGGCTGCTTCCGGGGACGACCGCGATCACGTTCACGAGCCGCGTCGAGCCGAACGGCGCAACGTCGGCTTCGAAGATGTCCCGCTGCGCGCGCAGGCCGACGTCGGCGAAGCGCTGGACGACCCAGTTCGTCGCCTTGGCGGCGCCGTCGCTCCCGGGCGCCCGGTCGGGGGCGCTCCGGGCCAGCTCGACCGCGAAGTTGACCGCGGTCGTCTGGTCGAAGGACGGCTCGAGGCGCGGCTGCGCCAGCAGCTTGGGGTGGACGACGCTGAACGCGGCCGCGAGGAGCGGCACCGCGACGACGGCCCAGGAGGCCCGGTAGATCCGCATCGAGATGGGTCGGTCGACCGTCCCCGGGCGGCGCCTGCGGCGAGGGGGCGCGGCGAACCGGGCTCGTGGCGGAGGTCGGCGGCGCCGTTCGCGCGGGGACACGGTGGAACGATGGTAGTGCCAAACGCCGAGGTTCCGGCCTCTTCCCCCGGTTCGCGTGGGGCCGCTGCCTATCCTTTGTGCATGGCCGACGGTCCGACGATCCTCCTCGTGGACGACGAGGAGTCGATCCAGAAGCTCCTCACGTATCCGCTCGAGCGCGACGGGTACCGGGTCGTCCAGGCGCGCGACGGCGAGGAGGCGCTCGAGCGGTTCGCGAGCGAGCGGCCCGACCTCGTCCTGCTCGACCTGGCGCTGCCGAAGGTCGATGGCCTCGAGGTGTGCCGGCGCCTGCGCGCCCAGAGCCCCGTCCCGATCCTCATGCTCACGGCCCGCGACGACGAGATCGACAAGGTGCTCGGCCTCGAGATCGGCGCGGACGACTACATCACGAAGCCCTTCTCGATCCGCGAGCTGCGCAGCCGGATCCGCGCCGCCATGCGCCGCGCCAGCCTGACGGCGGCGCCCGAGGCCGACGAGGAGATCGAGTTGGACGGGCTGCGGATCGACCTGCCGCGCCGCGTCGTCGAGGTGGACGGCGATCCGGTCGCGCTCACGTACCTCGAGTTCGAGCTCCTGCGCACGCTGGCCGCGGCGCCGGGGCGTGTCTTCACGCGCCAGACGCTGCTCGACAAGCTCTGGGGCGGCTCGGCGTTCCGCGACCCGCGCACGATCGACGTCCACGTGCGCCACCTGCGCGAGAAGATCGAGCGGAACCCGAGCGAGCCCGAGTTCATCTTCACGGTGCGCGGCGTCGGGTACCGCTTCCGGGACGCCTGATGCGCCTGCCGATCCGCGCGACGCTCGGCCTCAAGCTCGCGCTTGTCCTCTTCGGGGTCGTCGTCGGGCGCGCTCGGGATCGTCTACCTGATGGTCGTGCCGCGCCTCGAGGCCCGCCTCGTCGACCAGAAGCTCGACGAGCTCAGCCGGTCGAAGGACGGCGCCGTCTTCAGCGTCCGGGACAAGCTCGGCGCCCAGGGCTTCGGGCTCCCGGACGCGATCGACCAGATCGCGATCGAGCTGAACGCGCGGGTCGTCTTACTCCAGAGCGGCACGCTCGTCTTCCGCGACTCGAGCGAGGTCGGTGGCGACGTCAGCGGCGACCCGATCGTCGCGCTGGCCTCGCGGACCGACCGCGCAGTGTCCGGCCGGGTCGAGCGCGACGGCCGCTCGTACGCCGAGGTCGCGACGCCGGTCCCGGGCTACGAGGGCTACATCCTCCTTCTCTCGGCGCCGCTCGACGACGCGCTCGCCGGCGTCCGCCTGATCGGCCGGAGCCTGCTCGTCGCGGGCCTCGTCGCGCTGATCGCCTCCGCGATCGCCGCGTACTGGGCGGCGTACGGGCTAACAAGACGCCTGCGCCGGCTCGAGACTGCCGCGTCCCAGATCGCGGCGGGTGACTTCTCGCGGCCGATCGAGGCCAAGGGGGAGGACGAAGTCGCCGAGCTCGCGCGTGAGTTCGACACGATGCGCGTGCGCCTCGCCGACCTCGACCGCGCGCGGCGCGAGTTCATCGCCAACGCCTCGCACGAGCTACGCACGCCGCTCTTCTCGCTCGGCGGCTTCCTCGAGCTGCTCGCGGACGAGGATCTCGACGAGGAGACGCGCCGAGAGTTCCTGGCGGAGACGCGCGAGCAGGTGTCGCGCCTGACGCGGCTCGCGACCGACCTTCTCGACCTCTCGCGCCTCGATGCGGGGCGTTTGCACGTGGAAAGCGGCGCCGTCGACCTCGCCGAGGCCGCCCGCTTGCTTGCGGACGAGTTCCGGCTCCTTGCGGAGGCCGGCGACCGGCCGCTCGAGGTCGAGGCCGGCGCACCCGTCCCTGCAGTGGGTGACGAAGAGCGGGTGGTTCGGATCGGCAGGGCACTGCTCGAGAATGCGCTCGGCCATCCCCCGCCCGGAACGCCCGTGAAGATCGTGGCCGGCCACGAGAACGGGCACGCGGTGCTGGCCGTGTGCGACCAGGGCGCCGGAATCGCGCCGGAGGACCGTGAGCGCGTCTTCCAGCGGTTCTACCGCGGCGAGGGCGGCAAGGCGTCCGGGAGCGGGCTCGGGCTGGCGATCGCGGCCGAGTTGGCCGCGCGCATGGGCGGCCGGCTGACGCTCGAATCCGATCCGGGTGAGACGCGTTTCGTGCTCGAACTGCCGCCCGCCGAAGCGATTTCACGGGAAAACGGCGCCGGCACGGGTGAAGGTGCCGCCGACTCGGCGTCTGTAACTACCCTGTGACGATGCGCGGATCGGGCATCGCCGTCGTTGCGGTCGTGTGCGCCCTTCTGGGCGGCACCGCGGCGTTGGGGCTCGCGAAGGCCGGCGGTTGGCTCGGCGACGGGTCGGAGACGATCGTCCTGCAGGAGCAGGATCCGGCCTCGCCGGCGGCCCAGGTCGAGACCGGCACGAGCGACGATGCGGCGAAGCCGCTGCCGGGTAACGACTTCGATCCGGCCGAGATCTACCGTGAGCGCGCGGACGGCGTCGTCACCGTCTACTCGTTCTTCGAACAGACGGGCGAACAACGAGCAGGTCGCGGCGCAGGGCTCCGGCTTCATCGTCGACGAGGAGGGCTATCTCCTCACCAACTCGCACGTGATCACGACGGCGGGCGAGGGCGAGGCGGGGTCTGCGGTCAAGCCGGCCCGCCGCGTGTACGTGCAGTTCCGCGACGGCGACCGGGTCGAGGCCGAGGTGGTCGGTTACGACCTCTACGACGACGTCGGCGTGCTCAAGGTGAATCCCGACGACCACGAACTCCGGCCGGTGCCGCTCGGCGACTCGGCCCAGGTCGTCGTCGGCGAGCCCGTTGCGGCGATCGGGAGCCCGTTCGGACAGGAGAGCTCCTTGGGCGTCGGCGTCGTCGCGGCGACGGAGCGCTCGATCGACTCGCTCACCTCGAATTACTCGCTGGTCGACGCGATCCAGACGGATGCGCCGATCAACCGCGGCAACTCCGGCGGCCCGCTCTTCGACGGCCGCGGCCGCGCGATCGGGATCAATGCGCAGATCCGCAGCGTGAGCGGAACGGCCGAGGGCGTCGGCTTCGCGGTCCCGATCAACTCGGCGGTCCGCTCGATGGAGCAGCTGAAGGAGACGGGCAGCGTCAAGTACGCCTGGGTCGGCGTGACCACGCAGACCGTGACGCCCTCGCTCGCCGAGATTCTGCGGCTCGGCGCGGAGCGCGGCGCCGCGATTCAGGAGGTCGTCGACGGGAGCCCGGCCGACCGCGCGGGGCTCAAGGGCGGCTCGCAGGAGCGCGAGATCGAGGGGATCCCGATCACGACCGGCGGCGACCTGATCGTCGCGGTCGACGGAACGGCGATCGAGTCGGCCGAGGACCTCGTCCGCGCCGTGACCGACCGGCTCCCGGGCGAGACGGCCACGTTCACGATCGTCCGCGGCGACGAGCAGTTAGACGTGAAGGTCAAGCTCGGCGAGCGCCCGGCGCAGCCGCCGGCGCTCGGCTAGCGCCCGCCGGACGCCGCGCTAGCCTCGGCCGCGTGCCCGACCCGCTGCACGACGACACCGTCATCCTCGGCGACAACCTCGAGGTCCTGCCGCGGTTTGCCGACGGCGCGTTCCAGCTCGTCTACGCCGACCCGCCCTTCAACACCGGCCGGACGCAGACGCGGCGCACGATCGCGGTTGCGGCCGACGCCGACGGCGACCGCACGGGGCTTCGGCGGGCGGCGCTACCGGACGACGCTTCTCCGCGAGTCGTCCTACCGAGACGCGTTCGACGACTATCTCGGCTTCCTCGAGCCGCGCCTGCGCGAGATCCGGCGCGTCCTCGCCGAGACCGGCACCTTCTACCTCCACACCGACCCGCGCGAGTCGCACTACTGCAAGCTCCTGCTCGACGAGCTCTTCGGTCGCGAGTGCTTCCTGAACGAGATCGTCTGGGCCTACGACTACGGCGCGCGGCCGCGGCGCCGCTGGCCGGCGAAGCACGACACGATCCTCGTCTACGTGAAGGACCCCGAGCGCTACCACTTCGACGCCGAGGCGGTCGAGCGCGAGCCGTACATGGCCCCCGGCCTCGTCGGGGCCGAGAAGGCCGCGCGCGGGAAGCTTCCGACCGACGTCTGGTGGCACACGATCGTCTCGCCGACGGGGCGCGAGAAGACCGGCTATCCGACCCAGAAGCCGGCGGGCGTCCTGCGACGGATCGTCCACGCGTCCTCTCGGCCGGGCGACTGGTGCCTCGATCCGTTCGCCGGCAGCGGGACGCTCGGGGCCGTGGCCGCTGAGCTCCGGAGGCACTATGTGCTGATCGATACGAATCCCGAGGCGGTCGACGTCATGCAGGCGCGGCTCGTGACTCCCGTCGAGGCCGAGGGCGGTCGTGTGCGAACATCCGCCCGCCGTGCCTAGGACACCTCGCTGTTTCGCGCCATCGACCGTGGGAACGCTGACCCCGAGCCTATGAGCGACGGCCAGGACACGCAGCGTGGTTTCCCTCTCATTTCCGGCGAAGCCCGAGTACATCGTGCTGGGCCGCCTCGCGCTGAGTGGGCTCGCCCAGGTGCGACCCGTCGAGGCCGACACGCTCGCGGACGTGAAGCTCGCGCTGACGGAGGCGTGCTCCAACTCGATCCGACACGCGTACCGCGAGGGCCGCGACGGAGTCGTCGACGTTGTCTTCGAGCTGAACGGCTCCAAGGTTGCGGTCGAGGTGACGGACGAGGGAAGCGGCTTCGACGTCGACGCGGCGGACGACGAGTCCGGCCTGCTCGACGAGGGCGGGCTCGGCCTCGCGATCATCCGGGCCGTCAGCGACGAGCTCGCGATCGAGTCCGACCACGACGGGTCGCGCCTGCGCTTCGTCAAGTACCTCGAATAAGGGGTTCGCTCCGGTAGGGGCGCTGGCTATCCTCCGCCAGTTGCAGCTGCAGACGGTCAATGTCGGCCACAAGGCCCTGGGGGACTACGCGACGATCGCCAGCCGCGGCGTCATGGATCAGATCCGCACGCTCGCGGAGCCGCTCGCGGGCAAGCGCGTCCTCCATCTTTCCGCGACGGCCTTCGGCGGCGGGGTGGCGGAGATCCTCTACACGCTCGTCCCGCTCATGCGCGAGGCCGGCCTCGACACCGAGTGGAAGGTGATCTACGGCCAGGATGAGTTCTTCGACGTCACGAAGGCGATCCACAACGCGCTCCAGGGCGCCGAGACCGGCCTGACCGACGAGCAGAAGGAGATCTTCCGCCGCTACAACCGGCTGAACGCCGAGGCGCTCGACGGCTCGTACGACTTCGTGATCGTCCACGATCCGCAGCCCGTCGCGATGCTCGACGACGGCCGGCCGGGCGGCGGTAACTGGATCTGGCGCTGCCACATCGACCTCTCCGAGCCGAACCGCGAGGTGATCGAGTTCCTCGCGCCGTCGCTCCGTCTCTACGACGCGGCCGTCTTCCACCGTCGCGCGTACGTCCCGCACGGGATCGCGATGCCACCTGCGTACATCTGGCCGCCGGCGATCGACCCGCTCGCGCCGAAGAACATGGCCCTCTCGGCGGAGGACGCCGCGTACATCGTCGACCAGTTCGGGATCGACGTGGAGCGGCCGCTGATCACGCAGGTCTCCCGCTTCGACCCCTGGAAGGACCCGCTCGGCGTGATCGAGGCCTGGCGGATCGTGCGGGAGAAGCATCCCGACGTGCAACTCGCGCTCGTCGGCTCGATGGCGCACGACGACCCCGAGGGCTGGGACTACTACAACCGGACGGTCGAAGCGGCGGGCGGTGACCCGGACATCTACATCCTCTCGAACCTGAACAACGTCGGCTCGGTCGAGGTCAACGCGTTCCAGGTGCACTCGCAGGCGGTGCTCCAGAAGTCGATCCGCGAGGGCTTCGGGCTGACCGTGACCGAGGCGCTCTGGAAGGGCCGCCCGGTCGTGGCCGGCGGCGTCGGCGGCATCTGCGACCAGATCCAGGACGGCGAGACCGGCTACCTCGTGCACTCGGTCGAGGAGTGCGCGGACGCGGTGATCAGGATCCTCGACGATCCGGAGTCCGCCCGGGCCATGGCCCGCAAGGGCAAGGAGTTCGTGCGGGCGAACTTCCTGACGCCGCGGCTCCTGCGCGACTGGCTCGCGCTCTTCAACGTCCTGGTCGGACGCGAGACCGAGGAGACGCAGGGCCTCTCGGTCGCCGCGGCCGGCTGACCCCGCGTCCCCCCGGGCCGGGGTAGGGTCCGGCTCCATGGCCGACCGGCGCAAGCTGATCGTCGTGTCGAACCGCGCCCCGGTCTCGTTCACGCGAGACGCGTCGGGCGCTCGCGTCGGGCGCCGCGGCGGCGGCGGGCTCGTGACCGCGCTCGCCAGCCTGGTCGCGCGCCACGACGTCACCTGGGTCGCGAGCGCGATGACGGAGGAGGACCGCGCCGTCGTCCTCGAGGCCGAGGGCGGCCCGGTCGACGAGACCGCGCGCGACGGCTCCGTCTACCGGCTCCGGCTCGTCGCGCACGAGGAGACGGCCTACGACCGCTACTACAACGTCGTCGCGAACCCGATCGCTCTGGTTCGCGCAGCACTACCTCTGGGGCCTCGCGACCGCGCCCGACATCGACCCGGCGCTCCACCACGCGTGGGAGGAGGGCTACGTGACCGTCAACCGCGGCTTCGCGGACGCGGTCTCGGAGGAGCTCGAGCGGGAGCCGACCGCCTCGGTCTTCTTCCACGACTACCACCTCTACTGCGCGCCGGCCTTCGTGCGCGCCGCGCACCCCGAGGCGACGCTCGCGCACTTCGTCCACATCCCGTGGCCGCAGCCGGACTACTGGCGCGTGCTCCCGGACTCGATTCGCCGGGCGGTGCACGAGGGCCTGCTGGCGAACGACCTCGTCGCGTTCCACACCGACCGCTGGCGCGTGAACTTCCTCCGCTCGTGCGCCGACCTGACCGAGGCGTCGATCGACTTCGCCGAGCACGAGGCGCGCTTCCACGGGCGGCGCACGGCCGTGCGGTTCTCGCCGATCTCCGTCGACCCGTCCGAGTTCGCCGAGCTCGCGACGAGCGAGCGCGTGCGCGAGGCCGAGGCCGAGCTCGAGGCCGTGCGGCCGGAGCACCTGATCCTCCGCGTCGACCGCACCGACCCGTCGAAGAACGTCGTCCGCGGCTTCCGCGCCTACGAGCTCTTCCTCGACGCGCATCCGGAGCTCCACCGGCGCGTCCAGATGCTGGCGCTGCTCGACCCGTCCCGGCAGGACATCCCGGACTACGCGGAGTACCTCGGGGCGATCCAGCGCTCGGCCCGCGCGGTGAACGACCGCTTCCAGCAGGAGGGCTGGCAGCCGCTCGACCTGCGGATCGCCGACGACTTCCTGGCCTCGATCGCCGCGTACAAGCAGTACGACGTCCTGCTCGTGAACGCGATCTTCGACGGCCTGAACCTCGTCGCGAAGGAGGCGCCGCTCGTGAACGAGCGCGACGGCGTGCTCGTCCTCTCGGAGAACACCGGCGCGCACGAGGAGCTCGCCCCGTTCGCGCTCACCGTCAACCCGTTCGACGTCGCCGGACAGGCGGACGCGCTCTACGAGGCGATCGTGATGGACGCCGAGGAGCGGCATCGGCGGATCGACGGGATCCGCCGCCACGTTCAGGAGCACGACATCGCGCACTGGATCGCGACGCAGCTGGCCGAGCTGGACGCGGCCCGGGAGCGGGTCGACCGTACACTTCCGGTGCCGTGAGCACCCCTGAGCCGACGCCCCTTTCGCACGTCGACGAGACGGGTTCCGTGCGGATGGTCGACGTGGGCGGCAAGGCCGTCTCGCGCCGGCGCGCGCGGGCCGCGGGCACCGTCCGCATGCGGCCCGAGACGGCGCAGCGCCTTCGCGAGCTCCCGAAGGGCGACGCGCTCGCCGTCGCGCAGGTGGCCGGGATCATGGCCGCCAAGCGGACGGCCGACCTCGTCCCGCTCTGCCATCCGCTCCCGCTGACGCGGATCGACGTCTCGCTCGCGTGGGCGCCGGACGGCGTCGAGATCGAGTCGCTCGTCGAGACGACCGCGCAGACGGGCGTCGAGATGGAGGCGCTCACGGCCGTGTCCGTCGCGGCCCTGACCGTCTGGGACATGGCGAAGGCGATCGACGACGAGCTCGCGATCGGCGAGATCCGCCTGCTCGAGAAGACGAAGGAGCCGGCCTGAGCCAGGCGGCCGTGCTGACCGTGTCGGACGGGGTCGCGCGCGGGGAGCGGGAGGACGCGAGCGGCGACCTCCTCGCCGAGCTCCTGGCCGGCGAGGGCTACGACGTCGTGCGCCGGGTCGTGCCAGACGACCGCGCCGAGATCGCGCCAGGCGCTCCGCGAGCTCGCCCGCTCCTGCCGGCTCGTGCTCACGACCGGCGGCACGGGCTTCGCGCCGCGCGACGTGACGCCCGAGGCGACCGGCGACGTGCTCGACCGGCTCGCGCCCGGGATCGCCGAGGCGATCCGCGCCGACGCGGTCGCGCGCACGCCGCACGGCGTCCTCTCGCGCGGGCTCGCGGGAACGGTCGGCTCGACGCTCGTCGTCAACCTGCCCGGCTCGCCGGGCGCGTGCCGCGACGGGTTCGCGGTGCTCCGCCCCGCGCTCGAGCACGCGCTCGCGCTGCTCGACGACCGAACGACGCGCCGGCCACCGCCAGACGTGATGGAGGCGCTCGTCCGCTACCCGAGGCTCTTCGCCTCGCTCGTGAAGATCGAGCACACGGTCTTCGCGCTGCCCTTCGCCTACGTCGGCGCGTTCCTCGCCGTCGACGGTGTCCCCTCGGCGGCGGATCTCTTCTGGGTCACGGTGGCGATGCTCGGGGCGCGCTCGCTGGCGATGGCGCTCAACCGGCTGATCGACGCCGAGATCGACGCGCGCAACCCGAGAACGGCCGGACGCGAGATCCCGCGCGGCGCCCTGTCGCGGCCGGCCGTGATCGGCTTCTGCCTTGTCTCGCTGGCCGTGTTCCTGCTGGCCGTGTCGCAGCTCGCGCCGCTCGTCCGCTGGCTCTGGCCGATCCCGGTCGCGATGTTCGTCGTCTACCCGTACCTGAAGCGCGTGACCTGGCTCGCGCACGGCTGGCTGGGCGCGGTCGACGGGCTCGCGCCGCTCGGCGCCTGGATCGCGGTCACGAACGAGATGCCGTGGGAGGCGTGGGCGCTCGGCGCCGCGGTCGCGTTCTGGGTCGCCGGCTTCGACCTCCTCTACGCGCTCTTCGACCTCGAGATCGACCGCGCCCAGGGACTGCACTCGTTCCCGACCCGCTTCGGCGTGCCCGCCACCTTCTGGGCGTCGCGCGCCTGCCACGTCCTGACGGTGGCGTTCCTCGTGCTGACCGGGCCTCGGCCTGCCGGTCGGCGCGCTCTACTGGCTCGGCGTCGCCGCGGTCGCGGGCCTGCTCGCGTACGAGCACTCGCTCGTCTCGCCGCGCGACCAGCGGCGGCTCGACGCGGCGTTCTTCACCATGAACGGCGTGATCTCGCTGACGTTCCTCGGCTTCTGTCCTCGCGGACGTGCTCGCGTGATCCGCGCCCGCGGGCTCGAGCGGCGCTTCGGCGACACGCGCGTCCTGACCGGGCTCGACCTCGACGTCGCTGCGAACGGCTTCCTGTCCGTCGTCGGCCCGAACGGGTCGGGGAAGTCGACGCTGCTCGCGCTTCTCGCCGGCCTGCTCGCGCCGACGCGCGGCTCGCTCGAGGTCGAGGCCGACCGCGCGGAGATCGGCTATCTCGCGCACGAGGCGCTCGTCTACGGCGAGCTGACCGCGCTCGAGAACCTCGAGCTCTACGGCCGGCTCTACCGCGTGCCCGAGCGGCGCGAGCGGATCGGGATGCTGCTCGAGCGCCACGGGCTCTGGGACGTCCGGCACCGCCGCGTCTCGGCGTTCTCGCGCGGGATGACGCAGCGGCTCGCGCTCTGCCGGACGCTCCTCCACGACCCCGCGCTCCTGCTCCTCGACGAGCCGTACTCGGCGCTCGACGAGGCCGGCGGCCGGCTGCTCGACGCCGAGCTCGGCGGAGCTGACCGGCGAGCGGACGATCGTCGTCTCCACCCACGACCCGGATCGGATCCGCCGGTTCGCGACCGGGCAGCTGGCGCTCGGATGACCTACCTCGGCGACGTCGCGGCGCTCGCGCGCACCAGCCTCCTGCTCGAGCTCCGCTCGCGCGACACCGTGCCCGCGCTGCTCCTCTTCGTCGTCTCGGCGCTCGTCGTCTTTCGCTTCGCGCTCCCGGCGGACTCGTCCGACCTCGCCGCGACCGGCCTCCTCTGGATCGCCGTCGTCTTCACCGCCATCCTCGCGCTGACCCGGGCGTTCGTGGCCGAGCGGGAGCAGCGCGTGCTGGACGGGCTCGTGCTCGCGCCGTGCGACCGGAGCGCGATCTGGCTCGGCAAGGCGCTCGGCGTGCTCGCCTTCCTGCTCGTGGCCGAGGCGATCGCGCTGCCGGCGTTCGGCGCTCTTCTTCGCGCCGGTCGACGGCGCCACCGTCGCCGCCTTTCTGCTCGCCGACCTCGGGATCGCCGCGGTCGGAACGCTGCTCGCCGCGATCGCCGCGGTCAGCCGCGCGCGGGAGCTCCTCCTGCCGCTCCTCTTCCTGCCGCTCGTGATCCCGGTCGTGGTCGGCGGCGTCGGCGCGAGCGTCGAGCCGGATCCCGCGCCGCTACCTCGCCTTCCTCGGCCTCTACGACGGCATCTTTGCGATTCTTGCGTGGGCGACCTTTGAGTACGTGGTTACGGAATAACGCCGCTCCGGCGGCTGCGATCGGCGCGGCGGTGCTGCTCCTCGTGGGCATCGCGCTCGCCTTCTACTGGGTGCCGATGGCGCCGATCGAGGGCTTCCGGCAGCGGATCTTCTACATCCACGTGCCGGTCGCACTGACGGCCTACGCGTGCTTCGGCTGGGCCGCGTGGAAGGGGCTCCGGCTGCTCTGGACGCGCGACCAGCGCTACGACCTCGAGAGCTACACGGCCGTCCACATGGGGACGATCTTCGGCGTTCTCACGCTCGTGACCGGCTCGATCTGGGCGCGTACGTCATGGGGCGTCTGGTGGAGCTGGGGCGAGCGGCAACTCGTGCTCTTCCTCGTCCTGTTCCTCTTCTACTCCGCGTACTTCATGCTCCGCTACTCGGTCGACCCCGGCCCGCGGCGCGCGAACATGTCGGCCGTCTATGCGCTCTTCGGCGTCGTGCTGATCCCGGTCAGCTTCCTCGCGATCCGGCTCGCCGAGGGGCTCATCCACCCGGTCGTCTTCGACCGCAACGTGGGGACGAACCTGACCACGAGCCAGATCGTCACGTTCCTCGTCTGCCTCGCCGGGATGCTGAAACTCGCGGCCGCGCTCTACCTGAACGAGCTGACCGGGCAAGCGCGTCGACGAGCGGCTTCGGGAGCTCAGGGAGTCGCTCGCGTGACGTCGGCCGAGAAGTACGCGACCGCGGCCTACCTCGTCGTCCTCGCCGTCGTCCTCCTCTACCTCGTGATCTACGCGTTCAAGCTGCAGCGCCTCTCCCGCGACGTCGAGGAGATCGCCGAGCTCGCGCGGACCCGACCCGGTGCTCCTGAGACTCGGATCACGGGGGAGTAGGCTCGCCCTCACGCAGGCCGAGCTCGCCGCCGACCGCCTGCGTGCGGTGCGGCCTGAGCTCGACGTCGGCATCGTCCCGATCACGACCGCCGGTGACCGCGACCGCACGCGCCCCTTCGGCGAGATCGGCGAGCGCGGCGTCTTCGTCAAGGAGATCGAGGAGGCGCTCCTCGCCGGGCGGATCGACGCGGCCGTCCACTCGGCCAAGGACATGACCTCGACGAACGCGGCCGGGCTCGCGGTCGGCGCGTATCTGCCGCGCGAGGATCCGCGCGACGCGCTCTGCGGCGCCGACGGGCTCCGCCCGGAGATGCGGATCGGCACCGCCTCGGTGCGGCGGCGCGCGCAGCTGCTGGCGCTCGACCCGTCGCTCTCGATCGAGCCGCTTCGCGGCAACGTCGACACGCGGCTGCGCAAGCGCGACGAGCGCGGCCTGGACGCGATCGTCCTGGCGGCGGCGGGGCTCGTCCGGCTGGGCCGAGAGGAGGAGATCGGCCACCGCTTCGACCCGGAGCAGCTCGTGCCCGAGGCGGGCCAGGGCGCGGTCGCGCTCCAGGTGCGCGCGGGCGAGGAGGCGTCGGTCGGCGGCGTCGACGACCCCGAGACGCGGCGGCGGGTCGAGGCCGAGCGGGCCTGCGTCGCCGCGATCGGCGGCGGCTGCCTCGCGCCCGTCGCCGCCTACCACGACGGAACGGAGCTCCTCGCGCTTGTAGCCGACGAGGACGGTGCGTGGCTCGAGCGCCGCCGCGGAGGCGACCCGCTCGCGCTCGCCGAGGAGCTGCTGGCGGCGGCGGCCGCGCGCGCGTGATCCGCGTCGCGCTCACCCGGGCCGCGGGCGGAAACGACGAGCTCGCGCGGCGACTTACGGACGCCGGGCTCGAGCCGGTCGAGTGTCCGCTGATCGCGGTCGAGCCGCTCCCGGGTCCGCCGCTCGACCTCGACCCGTACGACTGGCTCGTCCTCACGAGCCGCCACGGGGTCGAGGCGCTCGCGGCTCGCGGCTGGACGGGCGAGGCCCGCGTGGCCGCGATCGGGCCCGGCACCGCCGCGGCCGCGCGCGAGCACGGCCTCGAGCCGGCCCTCGTGCCGGACGTGTCCACGCAGGAAGGGCTCGTCGCCGCATTCCCGGCCGACCCGGGCCGCGTGCTCTTCGCCGGCGCCGAGGACGCCCGCGATCACCTGGCGCGCGAGCTCGGGGCCGACGTCGTCGTGCTCTACCGCACCGTCCCGCTCAGGCTCGACGCCGTTCCCACCGGCCGAGCTGGTCGTGCTCGCGTCCGCCTCGGCCGCGCGGGCCTTCGCTGCGCTCGGGCTGCCGACTCCGGTCGTGTCGATCGGCCCGGTCACCTCCGCGGCCGCGCGCGAGGCCGGGCTGACGGTGCTCGCGGAGGCCGAGGCGCACGATCTGGACGGTCTCGAGCGAGCGGTTAGAGTCGCGGCATCGAGCATCGCTTCGTCACCTTCCTGACCGATTTCGGGCTCGAGGACGACTTCGTCGGGGTCTGCCGGGGCGTGATCACGCGGATCGCGCCCGACGTCCGGATCCTCGACATCACGCACGGGATCGAGCCGCAGAACGTCCTCCAGGGGTCGCTCGTCCTCCGCAACACGCTCGCGTACATGCCCGCCGGCGTGCACCTGGCGATCGTCGATCCGAAGGTGGGAAGCGACCGGCGCGCGCTCGCGCTGCGGACGCCCGACCGGCTCTTCGTGGGTCCGGACAACGGCGCTCCTGATCGCGGCGGCCGAGCGGTTCGGCGGGATCGAGGAGGCGGTCGTGCTCGAGAACCCGGAGTACCGCCTCGATCCGGTCTCGCACACCTTCCACGGCCGCGACGTGTTCGCCCCGGCGGCCGCGCACCTCGCGCGCGGAGCGGCGCTCGCGGACTTCGGCCCGCGGTCGACCCCGACGGGCTGAGCGGCTCGACGTTCCCGCCGCCGAGGTGGGCACCGGCCGCCTGCGCGCGCAGGTGCTCTACGTCGACCGGTACGGGAACGTGCAGGTGAGCGCCACCACCGACGATCTCAAGCGCGCGGGGATCGAGCCGGGCGCGCGCGTCGAGATCGACGTCGGGTTCGAGTCGTACTTCGCGACGGTCGCGCGGACGTTCGCCGACGTCCGGGTCGGGCGACATCCTCCTCTACGAGGACTCGTACTGGAACGTCGCGCTCGCGATCAACGGCGGCAGCGCGGCGGAGATGCTCGGCGGCCGGGCCGGCGGCGAGCTCCGCATCCGGCTCGCGCCGTGAACGACCGCGTCACGGCGCTCGGGCGACGCTACGCGCGGCTGGCGACGCGCGCCGCGGTCGCGTACCCGCGGCTCTGGTGGCTCTTCCGGCCGCTCATGCGCCGGAACTTCGACGCGCTCGCGCCCAAGTGGGACGAGATCCGCGGCCGGAGGCACGCCGCTCCCGTCCTCGCCGCTCTCGATCGGCTGGACGAGCCCCCGCGCCCGTCCTCGACGTCGGCACCGGCACCGGGTTCGTCGCCGGCCTCGCTGGCCGAGCGCTTCCCCGAGGCCGAGGTGGTCGGCGTCGACCTCTCGCCGAGGATGATCGAGCTCGCGCGCCGGTCGCACCCCGCGCGCGTGCGGTTCGAGGTCGCCGACGCGTCGAGGCTGCCCTTCGGCGACGGCAGCTTCGACCTCGTGATCCTGCTGAACATGATCCCGTTCGCCGACGAGCTGGCGCGCGTGGTCGAGCCGGGCGGCCGGCTCGCGATCGCGTTCTCGCGCGGGCCCGAGACGCCGATCTGGGTGCCGCCCGCGACGCTGCGCCGCGAGCTCGAGCGAGTCGGCTTCGGCGATGTCGAGGAGTTCGAGGTGGGCGCGGCGGTGACGGTCA
>CAVOKD010000001.1:0-337620 GCA_963696365.1 uncultured Actinomycetes bacterium | reverse complement strand
GTGCTCTCGTTCGGCCATCCGTCACGGCCGCGCGACCCCGAGCGGCGCAGTGCCGCGGACTGGAGCGCGCGCGCGAACCGCAAGCCGCTCGCCGAGCTCGTCGAGCGCCGCTAGCCCTTCTTCGGGAAGCCGCTTCGGCGGTTCTCGTTTGACGTCCGTCCCCCGGGTCGGCTAGAAGTGTGACCGCTCTCCACGAAATCACTAGAGAAAGGGGATTTGTCTGTGACGCGTCGCATCACCCTCACACTGGCCGCGCTGGCCGGGCTCACGCTCGTGCTTGTCGCCTCCGCCTGCGGTGGATCGGAGAGCGCCTCCGCGGGCGGAGACAAGAAGCTGACCCTGGTCGCGTACTCGACGCCGCGCGAGGCGTACGAGGCGATCATCCCGAAGTTCAACGAGACGCCGGAGGGCGACGGCGTGGACTTCGAGCAGTCCTACGCCGCCTCCGGCGAGCAGAGCCGCGCCGTCGAGGCCGGGCTCGAGGCCGACGTCGTCGCGCTTCTCGCTCGAGCCCGACATGACCCGGCTCGTCGACGCCGACATGGTCGCCGCCGACTGGAACAAGAACGCGCACAAGGGGATGGTCACCGACTCCGTCGTCGTCTTCGTCGTGCGCGAGGGCAACCCGGAGAACATCCAGACCTGGGACGACCTCCTGCGCGACGGCGTCGAGGTCATCACGCCGAACCCGTTCACCTCGGGCGGCGCGCAGTGGAACATCATGGCCGCCTACGGCGCCCAGCTCGAGCAGGGCAAGTCCGAGGAGGAGGGCATCCAGTACCTGAAGGACCTCTTCGTCGACCACGTGCCGGTGCAGGACAAGAGCGCCCGCGAGGCGCTGCAGACGTTCGCCGGCGGCAAGGGCGACGTGATGCTCGCCTACGAGAACGAGGCGATCTTCGCCAAGAACCAGGGCCAGCCGCTCGACTACGTCGTCCCGGACGAGACGATCCTGATCGAGAACCCCGTCGCGGCGACGAGCATCAGCAAGAACGCGGAGACGGCGCAGGCGTTCGTCGACTACCTCTGGACGCCCGAGGCGCAGCGGATCTTCGGCGAGCAACGGCTACCGGCCCGTCGACGAGGACGTCCTGGCCGAGTTCGACTTCCCGGAGCCGTCCGGGCTCTTCACGATCGCCGACGTGGGCGGCTGGCCCGACGTGAAGAAGCGCTTCTTCGACCGCGAGGACTCGATCTTCCTCGACATCGAGAACGAGCTGGGAGTCCCGACTGAGTAGTGCCGTCCTCCAGAGCAGGCCGCTGCGCCGGGCGGGCACCCGCCCGCGCGGCGGCCTGCTCTCGCTCGGCCTCTCGACGGCCTACCTGACGATCATCGTCCTCATCCCGATCGCGGCCGTCGTGGCCGCGTCGCTCGAGGGCGGCCTGCAGGCCTTCTGGGACGAGGTCACCGCGCCCGCGGCGGTCGCGGCGCTCAAGCTCACCTTCGTCGCCTCGCTGCTCGTCGTGCTCGTGAACGCGATCTTCGGGACGCTGATCGCCTGGGTGCTCGTCCGCGACGAGTTCCGCGGCAAGAGCGTCGTCAACGCGCTCATCGACCTGCCGTTCGCGCTGCCGACGATCGTCGCCGGCCTCGTGCTCCTCGCGGTCTACGGGCCGAAGAGCCCGATCAACCTGAACCTCGCGTACACGCGAGCAGCGGTCGTGCTGGCGCTCCTCTTCGTCACGCTGCCGTTCGTCGTGCGCGCCGTGCAGCCGGTGCTGCTCGAGCTCGACCGCGAGATGGAGGAGGCGGCGGCCTCGCTCGGCGCCGTCGCAGCTGACGACCTTCCGGCGGATCGTCCTGCCGAACCTGATGCCGGCGATCCTCTCGGGCGCGGCGCTCTCGTTCGGGAAGGCGGTCGGCGAGTTCGGCTCGGTCGTCCTCATCTCGGGGAACATCCCGTTCGACACCGAGGTCGCCTCGGTCAACATCTTCAAGGCGATCGAGTCGGACGACCAGGCGGCCGCGGCGGCCGTCTCGGTCGTGCTCCTCGTGCTCTCGCTCGTCGTCCTCTTCGCGGCCGACCTGCTCGAGCGCCGCAGCCGGAGGCACGATGCTCGCTAGGTACGGGCTCCGCTCCGTCGCGCTCGGCTACCTCGCGCTCGTGCTCGTGATCCCGTGCGCGATGATCGTCCAGCGAACGTTCCAGGACGGCCTCGGCCCGGTCTGGGACGCGCTCACCGACCCGGCGTTCGTCCACGCGCTCAAGCTGACGCTCGTCGCGGTCGCGATCGCGGTGCCGGCCAACACGATCTTCGGCGTCATGTGCGCGATGGCGCTCGTCCGCCGCCGGCCGCGCGGGGCGCCGTTCTTCACGGTGGCGATCGGCCTGCCGCTCGCCCTCTCGCCCGTCGTCGTCGGCCTCTCGCTGATCCTCGTCTACGGGAAGCAGGGCTGGGTCGGCGGCTGGTTCGTCGACCACGGCTTCCCGATCATCTTCTCGACGCCGGGGATCGTGCTCGCGACGATGTTCGTCACGCTCCCGTTCGTCGTGCGGGAGGTCGTTCCGGTGCTGCGCGAGGTCGGGATCGACCAGGACGAGGCCGCGTGGACGCTCGGCGCCTCGAAGACGCAGACCTTCTGGCGGATCACGCTCCCGGCGATCCGCTGGGGCGTCGCGTACGGCGTCGTCCTCACCACCGCGCGCGCACTCGGCGAGTACGGCGCGGTCGCCGTCGTCTCGGGCCGCCTCGCGGGCCAGACCGAGACGCTCACGATCCACGTCGACGAGCAGTACCTCCGCTTCAACGAGGTCGCGGCCTACACGACGTCGCTCGTCCTCGCGCTGCTCGCCGTCCTGACCCTCGTCGCCATGAACGTCTTCAAGCCACGCCACAAGGAGGCTCCACGTGGGGATAGCAATCCGCCAGGTGACGAAGCGCTTTGACGAGTTCGTAGCGCTCGACAGCGTCTCGCTCGCGATTCCCACCGGCTCGCTCACGGCCCTGCTGGGGCCGTCCGGGAGCGGCAAGTCCACGCTCCTGCGCGTGATCGCGGGCCTCGAGCAGCCCGACGAGGGCGACGTCTCGATCGAGGGCGAGGAGTCGACCATGCTGCCCCCGCAGGAGCGCGGCGTCGGCTTCGTCTTCCAGCACTACGCGGCTTTCAAGCACATGACCGTCCGCGACAACATCGGCTTCGGGCTCTCGATCCGGCGCAAGCCGAAGCAGGAGATCCGCGAGCGCGTGGACGAGCTGCTCGGGCTCGTGCAGCTGAACGGCCTCGGCGAGCGCTACCCGTCCCAGCTCTCGGGCGGCCAGCGCCAGCGGATGGCCCTCGCCCGCGCCCTCGCGGTCGAGCCGCGCGTCCTCCTCCTCGACGAGCCGTTCGGGGCGCTCGACGCGCGCGTGCGCAAGGACCTGCGTGCGTGGCTTCGCCGCCTGCACGACGACGTGCACGTGACCACCGTCCTCGTCACGCACGACCAGGAGGAGGCGATGGACGTGGCCGACCGCATCGTCCTCATGAACGAGGGACGCATCGAGCAGACCGGCCAGCCGCGCGACCTCTACGAGCACCCCGCGAACGAGTTCGTCATGTCGTTCGTCGGCCCGGTGAACCGGCTGGGCGAAAGCTGGGTGCGGCCGCACGACCTCGAGCTCCGCCTCGAGCCGAACGGGATCACACGCGAGGCGATCGTCCAGCGCGTCGTCCACCTCGGCTTCGAGGTGCGGGTGGAGCTGCTCCTCGAGGACGGCCGTGCCGCGTCCGCGCAGGTGACGAGGGACGAGGCCGAGGAGCTCAGGCTGCGCTCGGGCCAGGTCGTCTTCGTCAGCCCCAGCCGGACGACCACCTTCGCGGAGGCCTAGCCCGCGCGCAAACCCGCGCCGCCGCCCGTCGTCTCTACCCTAGGGCCAGGGAGATGGGAGCGAGACGACTCAGCCGGAAGGGCTTCGTCGCGAGCGCGGCTGCCGCGCTGGCCGGGGCGCCGCTCGCCCGCGCAGCCGAGCAGGACCGCGGCGAGCACGCCGGGATGATGGAGGGCCACACCGGCGACCACTCGACCGAGTCGATCCTCTCCGCGACGCAGGACGACCTGCGCCTCCTGATCCCGCCTCGCCCGCAGCCGGCGAAGAAGGGCCGCGTGCGCCGGTCCGAGCTCACCGCGGTCGACAAGGAGCTCGAGCTGATGCGCGGCATCACCTTCGCGGGATACGCCTACAACGACTCCATCCCCGGGCCGATCCTCCGCGCGACCCAGGGCGACGACCTGCGCGTCTTCTTCACCAATCGCTCGTCGCACGCGCACACGATCCACTTCCACGGCACGCACCCCGCCGACATGGACGGCTCGCTGGAGCCGGTGAAGACCGGCTCGTCGTACATCTACGAGATGACGGTGAAGCCGTGGGGGATGCACCTCTACCACTGCCACACGAAGCCGCTCGCCCAGCACCTCGCGCGCGGGCTCTACGGCGCCTTCATCATCGACCCGCCCAAGCCGCGCCCTCGCGCGCAGGAGCTCGTGCTGATGATGAGCGGCTTCGACACGGACGGCGACGGGCGCAACGACCTCTTCGGCTTCAACGGGCGGCCGTTCCAGTACGAGCTGGCGCCGATCCAGGTGCGCCGGGCCCAGACCGTGCGGGTCTACCTCGCGAACGTGACCGAGTACGACCCCGTCGTCACCTTCCACCTGCACGGCGAGTTCTTCCGCCTCTACCGAACCGGGACGGGCGACGCGTACGAACTCACTGATGCCGTCACGCTCTCCCAGGGCGAGCGGTGCATCCTCGAGATCGACTTCCACCACAAGGGCCTCTACATGTTCCACGCGCACCAGTCCCGGCTCACCGACAACGGCCTGTCCGGCTGGTTCCAGGTGCTCGACGGCGACGAGCCGGAGTCGAACCTCGGCGCGATCGGCGGCCTGTACCAGGACGAGTTCGCCGACTGCACGCCCTGCCTCGGCCAGATCGGGGCCAAGGCCCTGCTGAAGTACTAGGTCTCCGTCGTGCTGCTGCTCATCGCGGTCGCGTTCGTCGCCGGGGTCGTGACGGCCCTCTCGCCCTGCGTGCTCCCGGTCCTCCCGGTCGTTCTCGCGGGCGGGACCGGAGGGAGCAGCCGGCGGCCCTACGCCGTGATCGCCGGGCTCGTCGTCTCGTTCACGGCGTTCACGCTCGCGGCGACCGCGCTCCTCTCGGCGCTCGGCCTGCCGGACGACCTGCTGCGGAACATCGCGATCGTCGTCGTCGCGCTCGTCGGGCTCTCGCTCCTCTGGCCGCGCCTCGGTCATCTGCTCGAGCGGCCGTTCGCGCGCCTCGGCCGCCGCGCGCCTGGGGACGTCGGCGGCGGCTTCCTGCTCGGGCTCTCGCTCGGGCTCGTCTACACGCCGTGCGCCGGCCCGGTGATCGGCGCCGTCGCGACCGTCGCGGCGACGCAGAGCGTCTCGTTCGACGCGGTCATCGTCACCCTCGCGTACGCGCTCGGGTCCGGCCTCGTGCTGCTCGGCCTCGCGCTGGCGGGACGCCGCGGCCTCGAGCTCCCGCGCTTCCGCCGCGCGGCGCCGACGATCCGCCGCGTCCTCGGCGGCGCCGTGCTTGCCGTCGCGGTGCTGATGGCGCTCGGCGTCGACACCGAGCTCCGCACGCGCGTGCCCGAGTACACGCAGGCGCTCCAGAGGCTGGAGACCTCCGACTCGACTGCCGACCGGATCGACGGGCTGCTCGGCCCGCGCACCGGGTGTCGCGGCGGCCGCGACCGAGGGCGGCGACTCGGAGCTCGAGGACTTCGGGCCCGCGCCCGACTTCGCCGGGATCGACGGGTGGCTGAACAGCGCGCCGCTCTCGATGGAGGAGCTCCGCGGCAAGGTCGTCGTCCTCGACTTCTGGACGTACTCGTGCATCAACTGCCTGCGCACGCTGCCCTACCTCAAGCGCTGGGACGAGGCCTACCGGGACAAGGGCCTCGTGCTCGTCGGCGTCCACACGCCGGAGTTCGCGTTCGAGCGCGAGCGGTCGAACGTCGAGGACGCCGTCGACCGGCTCGGGCTCGAGTACCCGGTCGCGCTCGACTCCGACTACGGCACCTGGGAGGCGTGGGGCAACCGCTACTGGCCGGCCAAGTACTTCGTCGACCGGGAGGGACACGTCCGCTACGCGCACTTCGGCGAGGGCGACTACGAGAAGAGCGAGCGCGTGATCCGCGAGCTCCTCGCCGAGCCCGGCCTGCCGAAGCCCGTGTCGGACGAGGTGCGGGCGCCGACGGCGGCGATGGACCTCGGCACGCCGGAGACGTACCTCGGCTACGGCCGGCTCGAGCGCTTCAGCGGAAGCCCGGTGAGCCGGACGAGGAGGCCGAGTACCGGTTCCCGGCCGCCCTGCCGGACAATGGGCTCGCCTACTCGGGCCGCTGGCGCGTCGAGGAGGAGCGGATCGTCGCCGGGCGCGACGCCCGCCTCCGGCTCGGGCTTCCACGCGCGGAGCGTCAACCTCGTGCTCGGGATCGACGACCGGCCCGGCGCCGTCGAGGTCTACGTCGACGGCAAGCGCGCAGGGCCGCGTCGAGGTGCGCGCGCGACGACATCTACACGCTCGCGACCCTGCCCGGCCCGGCCGAGACGCACGTGCTCGAGCTCCGCTTCGCGCCCGGCACGCAGGCGTACGCCTTCACGTTCGGCTAGCGGTCGCGGCTGGCGTCAGGTGCCCCTGGGAGACTGAGGTGCGTGCCGGGGCCTCCCGAACGCGTGGTCATCATCCGCCCGCGGACGATCATCCTCGTCCTCGGCGTCACCTTCCTCGTCACGGCGGGGCTGCTGCTCTTCTACCTCGCCTGGCACGTCATCTCGTGGATCCTGATCGCGGCCTTCCTCGCCGCCGCGCTCAACCCGGCGGTCGAGTTCTTCGTGCGGCGTGGCCGCTCGCGCGGGACGTCGTCGGCGATCGTCGCGATCGCGGCGATCGCGAGTCCTGACCGCGCTCGGGTTCCTGCTGATCCCGCCGCTCGTCCGGCAGATCACGGACTTCGTCGACGCCGTCCCCGACCTCGTCGCCGACGTCACCGAGGGGCGCGGCCGGCTCGGCTTCCTCGAGCGCGACTACCACCTCGTCGAGCGGGTCCGGGAGGCGATCGAGGACCGCGGCGCCGCCGGCGTGCTCGGATCACGGAGCCGGCCGTCGCCGTCGCGCGCAGCGTCGATCACCGCGATCGTCGGGATCGTGACCGTCGCCTTCCTGACCTTCTTCATGCTCCTCGAGGGGCCGAAGATCATCGAGCGCTTCCTCGGCGCCCTGCCGGCCGAGACGTCGAAGCGCTGGCGCCGGGTCGGCGAGGAGATCTACAAGACGGTCGGCGGCTACGTGACCGGCAACCTCGTGATCAGCCTGATCGCCGGCGTCGCGACGACGATCGCGCTCTTCGCCGTCGGGAGCGACTTCGCAGTCGCGCTCGGCGTCGTCGCGGCCCTGCTCGACCTGATCCCGCTCGCCGGCGCGACGCTCGCCGCGGTCCTCGTCAGCCTCGTGATCTTCGTCGAGCTCGGCTGGGTGCAGGCCTTGATCGTGGCCGGGTTCTTCATCGTCTACCAGCAGATCGAGAACCACGTCCTCCAGCCGGTGATCTACGGGCGGACCGTGCAGCTCTCGCCGCTCACGGTGCTGATCGCCGTGCTGATCGGCGCCGAGCTGGCCGGCGTCCTCGGCGCGCTCGCGGCGATCCCGGTCGCCGGGTCGCTCTCGGCGATCGTCAAGGAGTTCCTCGCGTACGCGCGCGAGCGCGGCGGGCAGACGGCAAGCCCCGCTCCGTCTTCGCCCGAGCCTTCCGGCTAGGGGTGGATCTCGACCGACTTGAAGAGGTCGACCAGCCGGTCGCCGCGGCCGGAGTCGGTGCCGGGACCGCCGTTCAGGTGGTCGTGCGTGCCGTCGTAGGCGGCGAAGCTGTCGCGGCCGTTCCCGCCGAGCATGACGTCCTTGCCGCCGCCGCCCTCGAGCCGGTCGTTGCCGAGTCCGCCTCGGAGGATGTCGTTGCCGTTGATGCCGGCCATCGTGTCGTTCCCACCGAGGCCGCACATGACGTCCGGGCCGGCCGTCCCGAGCATGAAATCGTCGCCCTGCGTGCCGCGGATCGTGCACGGCTTCCACGGATCGACCGAATGCGCGTTCGCGGCGAGCGGGCCCCATCCGAGGAGGAGCGCCGCGGCGAAGAAGCTCAGTCCTGACAGCAGTACCCGTAGTCGCATCTCGTCTCCGATCCGGGTGCCGCCGTTCCGGTTCCTCCCTCTAGATCGGCGCCGGAGCGGGTCGCTGCCATGCCTCGTTCGCGTGTCCCTCGTTCGGGCGCCTTGCCGTCGCCGGTCGGCTCTGCAAGGATCGGGCGCATGGCGAGGCCGCGTCGCCAGAAGCGTGTCCTGAACTGCGTCCCCTCGCGGGGCACGGAGCGCGACTGGCGGCGTCGAGCATCGCCCGCGCGGCCGGCGTGGCGGGCGACGCCGCCGCCCGGATCCCGACGCGCAAGGACCTGCGCGACACCTGGTGGAAGGTCGCCGACCAGGGCTCGACCGGCTCCTGCGTCGGCTGGGCGACCGCCGACTCGGTGCTCCGCTGGTACCTCGTGAAGGCGGGGCGGCTCCGCAAGGACGAGCTCCTGGCACCGCGCTTCGTCTGGATGGCGTCGAAGGAGACCGACCCCTTCACGTCCCAGCCGACGACCTTCATCGAGAGCGCGGGGACGAGCATCAAGACGGCGCTCGACGTGGCGCGGAAGTTCGGCCTCGTGCGCGACGCGGTGCTGCCGTTCAAGACCGGCGGCCTCTACGTCGGCGACACCCAGACGTTCTACGCGACCGCCGCGCAGCTGAAGATCAGCTCGTACTTCAACCTGTCGGGGAAGTCGGCCGACGAGCTGCGCAACTGGATCGCCGCGCAGGGCCCGATCGTCACGCGTCTCGATGTCGACAAGACCTGGGACGACGCCTCGCTCACGAAGGGGAACCTCGACACGTACAAGGCGAGCACCGCGCGCGGCGGCCACGCGGTCGCGATCGTCGGCTACACGCCGGACCGCCTGATCGTCCGCAACAGCTGGGGCACGAGCTGGGGCGACAAGGGCTTCGCCTACGCCTCGCGACGACTACGCGCGCAAGGCGTTCACCGAGGCCTACGGCGTCGCGCTCTAGCTGCTGACGATGATCGTCTCGCTCGAGGCGATCTTCCTTTCGACCTTCGTCCTGATCAGCCAGAACCGGGCAGATGCCGAGCGACAGGTGATCGCCGACGAGCAGTGGAAGACGGTGCAGGAGGAGGACAAGCAGAACGTCGAGCTGCTGCGGCTCTCGAACCGGATCCTGTCGCTCACGTAGGAAGTCCGGACCCTGGCCGACTCGTTCGTCGACCGCAAGGACATCGCGAGGCTCACGAAGGAGATTCGCTCCCTCGCCGGGGCCACATGGTGGCCGAGGCGTCGAGGGAGACTGAACGTCGAATACAGCGCCGCGGCGCTCCTTGAGACTCTGGACGAGCGGGAGAATAATCGGGGCCGGTTGTCCGGTTTGCCACGAGTCGACCCGTTGCGCGGATCGGTCGGGCGTCGCTCGGCAAAGCAGGGTGCGATGGCAGTTGAGATCATCGGCAGGCGCGAGGAACTGCTCACGATCGGACGCGTTTCTCGACGGCCATGCCCTGCGGGCGGTCAGGCACTGCTCCTGGAGGGCGATGCGGGAATCGGCAAGACGGCGCTCTGGCAAGAGGAGCTGCGGGCCGCACGCGAGCACGGCCTCCGTGTGCTGCAGGCACGCGCTTCGG
The DNA here is from genome assembly GCA_963696365.1 of uncultured Actinomycetes bacterium. GTDB lineage: Bacteria > Actinomycetota > Thermoleophilia > Gaiellales > Gaiellaceae > CAVOKD01. Next base: position 327,882 of record CAVOKD010000001.1, on the reverse strand, counting down.
CCCACTCCGAGACGCAGATCGCGTTCGCAACCGTCGGCGACCTGTTCGCGCCGGTGGTGGAGCGAGACGCTGCCCCAGTTGACGCCGGTTCAACGGCGCGCGCTTGGAGACCGCGTTGCTGATGCGGGAGCCGGACGGGCCGCCTCCGGAGGTGCGCCTACTCGGGCTCGCGCTTCTCTCGGTCGTGCGGGCGCTGACTCAGGACGGCCCGCTGCTTCTCGGCCTCGACGACGTGCAATGGGTCGACCCGAGCTCGGCCGAAGTTCTTCGCTTCATGCTGCGGCGGCTGGAAGGGGAGCCGGTCGGTGTTCTCGCGACCGTACGTGGACGACCCGTCGGGGTGCCGCTCGAGCTCGACAAGGCGTTCGCGGCGTTCCGGTGGCGTCGAGGTCGAGGCCCTTCCTGCCGAGGCGATTCATCGGCTCCTTTGGAGTCGGCTTGGGCTCAACCTGCCACGACCTGAGCTGATGCGCGTGCACGAGATCGCCGGCGGAAACCCGTTCTTCGCGCTCGAGCTCGGGCGGGCGATTGCACGGGGCGCTATCCGCGTGGACAGCGCGAACGTCGCGCTCCCCGAGAGTCTGAGCGCCCTCGTGGCGGAACGGTTGCAGTGCGCTTCCGGCGCGTGCCCGCGACACGCTCGTTGCCGTCGCCGCCCTCGCGGCCCCCTCGGTCACCCTGCTCGAGCCGTTGGGGGCGGACGTTGTCGACGACATCGAGGTGGCCGAGAAGCAGGGCGTGCATCGAGCTCGACGGCGACCGGATCCACTTCACCCATCCGCTGCTCGCCCCCGCCAGCTACGCGGCGATGCCGCTGCACAGGAGGCGTCGGCTCCACCGCCGCCTCGCCGAGCTGGAGGTCGATCTCGAAGAGCGCGCCCGCCATCTCGCCATCGCCGCCACCGGGCCGGACGAGCAAATCGCGGCAGCCCTGGACGCGGCGGCAGCGCACGCCCACGCGCGGGGCGCGGCTCTGGTTGCGGCGGAGCTGGCGGAGCGTGCCGTCGCGCTGACGCCGGTCGATGCGGTCGAGAGCGTGAACGAGCGTCGGATCACCGCAGCCCGGCACTGCCTGTCCGCGGGCGACGCACGAAGGGCAAGGGCCCTACTCGGCGACGCGATTGAGTTCTTCCGGTCCAGGCCCGATCAGAGCCGAAGCGTTGAGTCGGCTCGCGGGCATGGGGCCGCCGACGGAGGGGTTTCGAAAGGCTCAGATTCTTCACCGCCGGGCGCTTGCCGAGCCCGGTCTCGACCAAGCGCCAGAAGGCGCACATTCTCTGCGAGCTTGCGTGGATGGCGGCCGCCGGATGGGATCCCGAGGGCGGCGCACGGTATGCCGAGGATGCCCTGATCCTCGCCGAGGAACTGGCCGAAGCGGAGACGCTCGCCGTCAGCCTGATCACGTTCGCGAGGGTGACCTTCTGGCGCTCCGGGCGTCTCCGCCGCGACCTGCTGGATCGCGCCATCGAGATCGAGGAGCGCGTTGACGGACGCGCTGATGCACGGATTGTGCTGGCGAGGATTCTGGGCCGCTGCGACCGCCACGCGGAGGCGCGCACGATGTTGGAAGAGCTTGTCGCCGACGCGCGCGAGCGGGGCGATCCGTGGATCGTCGGCCGACTGTTCTTCCTTGCCGAGGTCGAGGTCCTCTCGGGTGACTGGGATCGGGCAGCACGACTTGTGCGACGAGACGATGGAGCTCGCACGCCAGACGGGCTGGGACAATTTTCTTCCGCTGTGCCGCAACATCCTCGTCCAGATAGCTGCCTATCGAGGCGAGGTCGAGCGAGTACGAACAGAGACACCCGACTTGCTCCAGGTCGCGGACCGGACCGGCATCGCGGACTACGCGTACCAACTCGGTCGGGCGCTGGCGACGTTCGAGCTCTCCGTGGGCGACGCCGAAGCCGCCTGGTCACACGTCGAGCCCCATGCTCGCGAGGGGGCTGGACATGGACGAATATCGCGCCCAGGTCGCAGGCTCCGTCGCAATCGAGGCGCTCATCGGCATCGGCGACCTTCGGACCGCGGAGCGTCTGCTTCATCGTGCTCGAAGAGCACGCGGCCGGGTCAGACACGGCGGCGCGCGCGCTCGCGCATCGCGCGCGTGCGCTTCTCCATGCGTCGAGGGGCGACCAGGAACGTGCGATCGCCGAGCTTGAGGCTGGCGGCCGTCGAGCCGGAACCGCCGCAAGAGGCGAATCCGTTCGAGCTGGCGCGGACACTTCTCGCGCTCGGGACGGTGCAACGCCAGGCGCAGCAAAAGCGTGTCGCGCGGGACACGCTCGAGCGCTCCGTCGAGATCTTCGAGGGCTCGGCGCCCGCCTCTGGCTGGAGAAGGGGCGCTCGGAGTTGCGGCGGATCGGCGGGCGAACTGCCTCCCAGGACCAGCTCTCGGAGACCGAGCGGCAGATCGTCGAGCTCGTCGTCGCCGGTCGCAGGAACCGCGACGTAGCCGCCGACCTCAACCTCAGCCCGAACACCGTCGCGTGGAACCTCTCGAAGATCTACCGCAAGCTCGGTGTCAGCTCGCGAACGGAGCTCGCGGCACGCGTGGGCGCCACGCCCGAGTAAATCCACAAGTTCGTGCGGTTGATGGGTCCGCGATCGGGCGGAATCGTGAACGCGGATGCCGACCTACCTCGCAGAGCGCTTTCTCCCTGAACGCAGCCGGGGGCTGGCTAGAAGCTGCCGAGGAGGTCGGACTCCGCGTAACCAATCCCTCCCGAGGAAGGAGATCCGTCATGAAGCGCATCGTGGGACTCACAGCGGTCGTTGCGGTCGGGGTGTTCGGGGTGGCGCAGGCGTTCGCGTCCAGCGCGCCGATGGTGTTCTCGTACGAGAAGACGTGTGACGAAACCGGCAAGTGCACAGGCTCGGTCGGGGACGTGGACGGGGACACGATCAAGATGGAGGTCACAGGCTTCCGGGCCACCGGCCACGCCGCCCAGCTGACGTTGACGGAGACGATCACGGTCGGCGGCATCCCGTTCACGGCCGCGCTGACCGGGCATCAGAGCCCGGCCGGATTCATCGTGCTGAACGGCACCGTCACCAGCGGACCGTTCGCCGGTGCGCAGGTCCACCAGCGAAGCAACCTCGATGGCGTCGACGGGACGAAGACGCATTGGACCGGTGAGCTTCAGCTCATGCCGGCGAGTTCCTGAGCGGGACCGGGGGGAGGGGCCGGGGCTCGATCCCGGCCCCTCCGCCGGCGGGGTTCGCGGCGGCCGAGAACGAAGGCTCCATTGCGGGGGCACTACCGGCGTGCTCGCGGTCACCGACGGTCTGGCGCTGCGTCCTGGGCGGGGATTTCTCGAGGTGCGCCTGGGAGGATTCGAACCTCCGACCCGCGGATTAGAAGTCCGCTGCTCTGTCCACTGAGCTACAGGCGCTCCGGGCGCGACGGTAGCACTCGGATACCATGGATTTCGCTGCGTGGTGGCGGTAGCTCAGTTGGTAGAGCCCCGGGTTGTGGTCCCGGTGGTCGCGGGTTCGAGTCCCGTCCGCCACCCCTTTCCGCTGCGCCCTCAGCGGCCGGGCCGCGGCGGCGCTCCGATCGCTACCCTCAGGGCGATGGCCGAGGACTCCGCCGCCCGCGAGCCCGTCGTCGCTCTTCGGCGAAGAGCTCCATCCAGGCGCCGCCGCTGCCCGAGCTGCTCGCGGACGCCCAGACGCAGGCTTGCCGCGCTGCGTGACCGCTACGGCGACGTGCTCCCGGCCGGCGAGCGGTTCGAGCTCCTGAGCGAGGCGCTGGACGAGCTCGACCACGCGCTCGAGGGCGTCCGCGCCGCGCGGGAGCGGCTCGCGCGGATCGAGCACCGCCTGACGCTCGCGTTCGACCAGTCGCTCGCCCGCCTGCGCACCGCCGAGCGAGAGCTGGACGAAATCGCCTAGCTAGGCGGCACGCCGAAGCTCGAACGCGCGGGCGACGTCCGACACGGACAGGAGCCCGACCAGCCGGTCGCCGTCCACGACGAGGGCGCGCCCGAGGTCGGTCTCGGAGAGCTCGGCCGCGGCGTCGACGAGGTCGAGGTCGGGCGAGAGCACGGGCACCTCGTCCAGGCCGAGCATGCAGTCGCGCACGCGCCGGGTGTCCCATTCGGTCCGCGGGACGGCGGCGACGCAGCGGAACGGCAGGAGTCCGACGGCCCGGCCGTCCTCGACCACCGGGTACGTCGTGTGCCGCCGCGACCAGACGATCTCGTCCATGAAGCGGCCGAGCGTCTCGTCCGGCGAGGCCGTGACCGGCTCCGGATTCATCACGTCGCGCACGCGGAGGCCGGAGAGCGTCTGGCGCGCAAGCAGGTAGCGGTCTTCGGCGCCGGCGGCCGAGAGCAGGAACCAGCCCATGAAGGCGATCCACACGCCGCTGAACGCGCCCTGGAAGAAGACGAGCGCGAGCCCACCGGCGATGAACAGGTAGCCGAAGCCGCGGCCGATCGCGGCGGCCAGGCGCGTTGCCCACACGAAGTCCCGCTTCGCGCCCCAGAGCGCCGACCGGAGCACGCGCCCGCCGTCGAGCGGCAGCGCGGGGAGGAGGTTGAAGACGAGCAGCGCGAGGTTGATGTAGCCGAGCCAGGCGAGCACGCCGTCCGCCTCGCCCGGGAGCCCGGCCTGCCAGGCCAGCGCGACGAAGACGACGCCGAGCGCGAGCGAGACCAGCGGCCCGGCGATCGCGATCCGGAACTCGGCGCCGGCCGACGGGAACATGCCCTTGAAGCGCGCCACGCCGCCGAAGAGCCAGAGCGTGATCCCGTCGATCTCCATCCCCTCGCGGCGCGCGACGACCGCGTGGCCGAGCTCGTGCAGAAGGAGGGAGAGGAAGAAGAGCGCCGCGGCGATCACGGCCATGACGCCGTAGGCCGTGTCCGAGAGGCCGGGGTTCGTCTCGGGGAAGATCCCCGAGTAGAGCGTCCAGACGATCAGCGCGAAGACGACGAGCCAGCTCCAGTTGACCCCGACCTGGATGCCGGCGATGCGGCCGAGCGTCAGGCTGTCGCGCACCGCGCTAGGGCAGCTTGCGCGCGCCCTTGTAGGCCCGTCCCGCCGCGCGGGCGATCACGGGGCCGTGGCGGCGGGCCGTCGCGGCCGCGGCGAACATCAGCGCGCGGCGCTGCCGCTTCGGGATGTAGCGCCAGCCGCGTGCGGCGAGAAACAGGAGCTTCCACATGCGCGTCAGTGTGCCCGACCGGGCGCCGTCCTAGGCCTCGGAACCGTCGTCCCAGCGGAAACCGGTCGCGCTTGGCCTCGCGGGCATCGGGCTCTCGGGCAGGCCGGGCGGCGTGTCGGCGCGGTTGAACTCGCGCGGCGCCGTGTCGTTCGGGCCGTCGGGGTGGAAGAGCGAGGCGAGGAGCTGGATCTGGCCGCGGCCGGGGCCGAGCTCGAACTGGCCGCCGCCGTACGCGCCCATGCCGCGCTCCGCGCACGCGTCGTAGGCCTCGCAGAGCGCGCGCCAGCTGCCGAAGCGCGACGGCTTGATGTTCACCGTCCTGGGCGGGAAGGGCAGCGCGTCGATGTCGTCCACCGAATGGATAGGCGCGTCCCAGGTGATCCGGTCGCGCGCCTTGGCGAGGACCGGCTCGGTCTCGGGCGTGAGCGCCGGGTCCTCGATCCACGCGTCCGGGAAGCCGTTGACGATGCGCGCGTAGAGCGCCGGGTCCGGCGGCTGGTCGACGACCGTCCCGCTGTAGGCGCCCTTGAGGTCGATCGAGTCGACGACGCCCAGGTCGGCGAGCTCGGCGACGAGCTCGTCCGTCCAGCTGCTGACCGCGTCGAGCTTGAAGCGGAGGTTCGGATAGTGCTCGAGCAGGCGCCGGACGGGCTCGGTCGTCGGCGGGTCCGCAAACCGCATCGAGACCACGTACGTCACCGGGCGCGGCTCGCGCTCGACGGCGTCGCCGATCGAGCGGCTCGCCTGCCGGAGCGCTAGGTCGAGCGCCGCGCTCTCGTACGCCCAGCGCCGGTAGTTGCGGTAGTCCTCACGCGAGGGCCCCGCCGGCCAAAGGTTGAGTGCGTCGAGCAGCCGCGAGAACGACTCGATCGTGTGCTCGCCGGCGAGCGGCAGCGTCGGCCCCTCGTCCTGGAGGGCGACCTGGTCGTCGCCCTCGTACGTGACGTCCTCGCCGACGCCCTCGTGGCCCTCGCCGCGCAGCCGGATCACCGTCGTCCGGCGGACGAACTGGCTCGAGACCTCCTGCTGGAGACCCTCGAGCACGTAGTCCTCGAGCACGAACGGGAGGTCGCGGATCAGGTCGTAGGTGGCCATGCCGGAAGTCTGCCCTGTCCAACGGTTGTCGCGTTTGTCGAAGAAGTGCCCGGGTACCGGTCGGCGAAGCCGAAAACCAGACTCCAAGGGGGTCCGTATGAGCACCACCATCGAGCAGTCGATCGAAGTCAATGTCCCGCTCGAGACCGCGTACAACCAGTGGACGCAGTTCGAGGAGTTCCCGCAGTTCATGGAGGGCGTCGAGTCGGTGACGCAGCTGGACGACACCCACCTCCGCTGGATCGCCGAGATCGGCGGCGAGCGCGAGGAGTGGCAGGCCGAGATCGTCGAGCAGCGGCCCGACGAGCGCGTCGCGTGGCGCGCCGTGCAGGGCAAGGGCAACGCCGGCGTCGTGACCTTCCACAAGATCGCTCCGGACACGACCCGCGTCATGCTCCAGCTCGACTGGGAGCCCGAGGGCATGAAGGAGAAGATCGGCTCGGCGATCGGCGCCGACTCGGGCCGCGTGAAGGGCGACCTCGAGCGGTTCAAGGAGATGATCGAGCGCCGCGGCGTCGAGACCGGCGCGTGGCGGGGCGAGGTGTCCTAGCACCCCACACGAGCAATACGAGCGAAACGCGAACGGCGCCCCCGCGGCGCCGTTCGTCTACTCGGGGATCTGCGTTGCCTCCGTGACGAGGATGACGCCCTGCACCTCGCCTGCGTGATTCACGAGGGGAGAGAGGGAGATCGCGCACTCGACCGGCCGGCCGCGGCGGTCGCGGGCCCGGATCGCGAGCGGCGCGGGGTTGGCCGTCCGCGAGCGCCTCGCGGACCGGCGCCCGCAGCTCCGCGGTCGGCAGCCCGATATCGAGGTTGAGGAAGTGCTCTCCCTCCACCTCGTTCGCCCGCAGGCCCCAGAGGTCGGCCGAGGCGGCGCTCCATTGGACTACCCGCAGCTCCGGGTCGAGGACGATGACGCTCTGGTGGATGCTCCCGAGGATCGAGGACAGGAAGACGTTCGCCCGTAGCGCGTCGTCGGTCCGGTCGCGAAGCTCGTCGTTCATCGTCTCGAGCTCCTCGTTCGTCGAGTTGAGCTCCTCGTTCATCGTCTCGAGCTCTTCGTTCGTGGACTGGAGCTCCTCGTTGGTCGTCTCGAGCTCTTCGTTCGTGGACTGGAGCTCCTCGTTGGTCGTCTCGAGCTCCTCGACTGTCGACTGGAGCTCCTCGTAGGCCGTCTCGAGCTCCCGCTGGTTGAGCTCGACCAGGTTCTGGAGCACGCGGAAGCGGCTGACGTCGGTGAAGCCGATCCCCACCCCGGCGAGGTTCCCACCGCGCCCGTGCAGAGGCATGAACGAGACGTCCAGGAACCGGTGCTCGCCGTTCGGCTGCGGCCAAGGCACCTCGTTCACGACCAGCGGCAGGCGGCTCTCGCGTGCCTCGTCGATCCGGGAGCGCAGCTCGAGCGGGCGGTACGAGATCTCGAGATCCCGGAGCGGCCGTCCACGTCGTGCGGGGTCAGCCCGAACATCACGCGCGCCTGTTGGTTCATCGCCGCCACGAGGTCCCTCGGCATCGACGATCAGCTGCGCGAACGGCGACTGCTCGAAGCCCGAGTCGCGGGCCTGGTCGCCTGGGGCGGGCAGCGGGCGCTCCGGCGGTGACGTCACAGGAGCGTCATACCGGTTGTCGGCGATCCCTGTCGGGCTCTTGGTGAAAACCCGCCGCCGCAGGTCGTACGCGACGAACAGGTCGTCGCGCGACTGGAGCGCCTCCGCCTTGCCGAGGAAGAGGAAGCCGTCCGGCCGCAACGAAGTAGAAGAAGTTGGAGACGACACGGTCCTGGGCGGGCCGCCCGAAGTACATGAGTGTGTTGCGCGACATCAGTACGTCGACCCGTGAGATCGGAGGATCGCGGAGGAGGTCGTTCCGCCCGAAGATGACCGAGCGACGCAGGTCGTTGCGCAACGACGAACGTCGAGTCGACCGGCCGAAGGTAACGCTCACGGAGGTCCTCGGGGATCCGCTCGACGTCGCGCGCCGAGAACGCCGCCCGGCGTCCCTGCGCGAGCGCCTCGTCGTCCACGTCCGTCGCGTAGATCTTCACCTGCTGGCGGTACGCCTCGGAGCCGAGCTCCTCGCAGAGGAGGATCGCCGCTGTGAACGCCTCCTCGCCCGTCGCGCAGCCGGTCGACCAAACACGGATCGGCTCGCCCGCCCGGCGCTCGATCAGACGCGGCAGCGGGTCGGAGGCCAGGAACTCCCACGCTTCGGGGTCGCGGAAGAACCGGGTCACGTTGATCAGCATCGTGTTGAAGAGCTCCGTGTACTCGGACTCGTTCTGCGCGAGGACGGCCTGGTAGTCGGCGTAGCTGTCGACACCGAGGTCTCGCATCCGCTTCTGGACGCGACGGACGAGGCTGGGCCGCTTGTAGTTCGTGTAGTCGAAGCCGCGGGAGTCGCGAACGAACTCGAGGAGGGCCTCGAACGCCTCGTCCCGCAGCTCGGCCGGCATCAGTCGGTCCTCGCGGCGAGGTGGGCGAGGAGCGCGCCCGCGATGTCGTCGAGCGGCAGGACCGAGTCGACGGTCCCCGTCGCGATCGCGGAGGCGGGCATGCCCGCGAACATGGCGGACTCGGCGTCTTCCGCGATGACGGTGCCCCCGGCCCGGCTGACCGCCAGCGCGCCTGCCGAGCCGTCCGAGCCAGTTCCGCTCAGGACGACGACCACCGCTCGATCGCCGTACTCGGCGGCCAGGGATTCGAAGAGTCGGTCGGCGGAGGGCCGGACGTAGCGGACGAGCGGTCCCGCGTCGAGCGCGATCCGGCCGCCGGTCACCGTTGTGTGTTGATCGGGCGGCGCAACGTACACGGTGCCCGGCCGGAGCTCATCGCCGCGCTCGGCCTCCTTCACGCGCAGCTCCGTGCTCCGGCGCCAGGATCGCCGGCAGGTGGCTCTTGTGGTGCGCGGTCAGGTGCTCGACGACGACGATTGGGGCGCCGAAGTCCGGGCCCAGCATTCCGAGCACCCGGGCGATCGCGTCGATGCCGCCAGCGGAAGCGGCGAGGCCGATCGGCGCCGGCGGGAAGGTGACGGACGCGGCGGTCACGGTCATCCCCGCTGCACGAGAGCCAAGCGCACGGCGACCGGGGTGCGTCGCGTGCATCGAGTTCCAGTGGTGGACCGGCCGCCGAGATCAGTGCTTCCTCCTTCGCGTCCGGCCAGCGTTCAGACGGTCATCTTGCCCGATCGGAGCGCGGCGCGAGCGCGCCGGAGACTCTCGGTGCAGAAACCGGATCGGGCCGGTGGTCTGGGATACGCTGCGCGCGTGGCAGTTGCAACAGTCGTCGAGCGGGCGCAGGCAACACGTGCCGAGGTCGTTCGCTCGCGGCGTCTTCGTCAGGTGACGATCGCGGACGCCCAGCGCGTCCGTCGGCGATCGCGCGAGCTGAAGGTGCTCGTGAACGCTGCGCAAGAGTCGGCGCTCCAGCAGCACTGGCAGCTCTGGGCCGCGCAGATTGTGACCGAGGTCCCGTCATACCTTCCGGCCTCCTGGGAGGAAGGCCCGGACGAGGACGACCAGGTTCTGCTCGCGGCTGCGCGCGCCTGCGACGAGGTGGTGGCCGCCGTCAACCTCGTGCTGGCGGTCGAGCCGGATCAGGAGAGCCGTGAGGTGCTCGTGCTCGCGGCCGCCCTTGGCGAGGTCGCCGCCGGCCGCGTGCGGACCGATCCCCAGGAGGCGTGGATCGCCGTCGCAGCGACGGCGCGGCTCCTCGAGCAGCTCGACGAGACCGTCGGCATCCCGGGTGGCTTTCCCGACCACGCGGTGCTCGTCGTCGCCTGCCGGAGCGCTCTCCGCACGCTCCGGCGCGCGCTGGCCCACTTTCACGAGGAGGTCGATCTGTGAAGGCCGAGCGAAGGGCCCGGAACGAAGCGCTCTTCCGCGAGGTGAACGAGCGCATCCGCGAGCTCTCGCTCATGAACGCCGCCCCGGCGGAGTACCTGTGCGAGTGCGCGCGACCCGAATGCATGACGGCGTTCCCGGTGCCGCTCGACGCCTACAAGGCCGTGCGCGAGCACGAGCATCGCTTCCTCGTCCGGCCGGACCACGTCGACGCGGACCTGGAGATCCTCGTCGAGCTGACGGAGCACTACGCCGTCGTCGAGAAGGTCGGCGTCGCCGCCGAGGCGGTCGAGGGCGCGTAGGCCGGGTGAACCCGTGGTGCGGGGCCCGGGCGACCGAGGTTCACCACCTCACCAGTAGGTTCGCGGGTGGTGTCTGACGCGCTCGCAATCTCCGACTGGCGGTAAACCTGTGACACGAGCTCGAGCACTTCACGCTTGCGCTTGGTCAGAGACGTGGTTGGTTAGCCGACTCGGATCAGCTTCTTGTTGACGAACTCGTCCGCGCCGTACTTGCCGAGCTCGCGCCCCCAGCCGGACCGCTTGACGCCGCCGAATGGCAGCTCGGCGCCGTCGGCGCCAACGATGTTGACGTAGACCATGCCAGCTTCGATCTTGTTGGCCACGCGGTCGGCCTGCTCGGGATCGGTCGTGAACAGGTAGGAGCCGAGCCCGAACGGCGTGTCGTTCGCCAGCTTGACCGCCTCCTCCTCCGAGCCGACGCGATAGACGACCGCGACCGGACCGAACAGCTCCTCACGGTAGGCATCGTTGTCGGGGGTTACCTCGGTCAGCACCATCGGCGAGAAGTAGTTGCCGTCGCGCTCCCCGCCGGCGACGACCTTGGCGCCGCCCTTGATCGCCCGGTCGAGCTGATCCTGCAGGCGATCGGCCGCCGTGCTCGAGGACAGCGGGCCGAGCTGGCAGCCGTCGGCGGTGGGGTCGCCCGTCTTCGACGAGGTCATGGCGGCCGTGAACTTCGCCAGGAACGGCTGGTAGAGCTCGTCGATCACGACGAACCGCTTGGCGCCGTTACAGGACTGGCCGGCGTTGTCCAGGCGTGCTTCCACGGCCGCCTTGACGGTCGCATCCAGATCGTCGGTGCTGAGCAGGATGAACGGATCCGAACCGCCCAGCTCCAGCACGACCTTCTTCAGATTGCGGCCGGCGACTTCGGCAACCGCCGCGCCGGCGCGCTCCGACCCGGTCACCGATACGCCCTGCACGCGCGGGTCGGCAATCACCCGGGCGATCTGATCGTTGGTGGCGTAGATGTTGACGTACGCGCCCTCGGGGAAGCCGGCGTCGAGGTAGATCTGCTGCAGCGCCGCTGCCGTCTCGGGGCACTGGGGCGCATGCTTCAGCAGCACGGCATTGCCGATGACCAGGTTCGGCCCGGCGAAGCGCGCGACCTGGTAGGTGGGGAAATTCCACGGCATGATCCCGAGGATCACGCCGTACGGGCTGCGGCGAATGATCGCGGATCCCTCACCCGCGAGCAGCTCGATCGGCTCGTCCTTCATCAGATCGGGCCCGTTGTCCGCGTAGAAGCCGTAGATGTCGACGCAGAAGTCGACCTCACCGAGCGCTTGGTCCAACGGCTTGCCCATCTCACGGGTGGTGATCTCGGCCAACTGCTCCCGCCGCTCGCTGTGCAGCTCCCCGACTCGACGCACCAGCTTGGCACGCTCCTCGACCGTGCTCGATCGCAGCCAATCTTGATACGTGTCGTACGCCAGGGCGATAGCCGAATCGAGCTCGTCGTCCGTGAACGTCGGAAAGGTCTTGACCTGCTCTCCTGTTGCGGGGTTCGTCACCGCGTAGACACTCATTCGTTCTCCTCCGTTCGGCGCGGCTCAGACGCTCCACGCGATAGCAGGCTCTTCGTAAAACCTCGTCAGCCTTGAGAGTAACTGGGTGGGCTGTATCTCTCCGATGCGCTGACGCCAGATCCCGGCTTGTTCTTTGACGAGTTGCGGTATTGGCAGGCTCGCCCGAACTCTCAGCGGAGGTTCGCGGCGGTGGTCCGGGCTGGGCCCGATGCTCAACGGCTAGTCGCCCCCGGCCGATACCGAGCCGGATGGCTCGAGGGCTAATCCAAGACCCTCGCCGCGATGCGGCAGCCATCGTGTTCTTGCTCGGCCTGATCGCCGTCTTCGCAGCCCCGTTCTTGCTCGCGCAGACGTGCAACTCCCTGCTCGTTCCTCTAGGCCTCGTGGCTGGCCCGGCTCTCCTGGTGGCTTCGATCATGATCCGTGGCGTTCGTACCATGGCCGCTGTGGCCGCCGCGGTTCTCGGCGTCCTCCTATTCGTCCTGGAAGTAGCTGTCTGGTTCTTCGCGTCGCTGGATCACTGCCCGCTCCAACTTGGCACGGGCGCTCTTCAGTAGGCAGACGCGCTGGCCCACCTGCTGGGCTAGCGATTCGGAGCCGTAGACAACAACCGAGCCGCCCGAGGGCGGCTGCCCGGTTTCCCTCGAGCCACACGCGGTCGTGCGAACATGTGTTCGTGGGAGAGCATGGGAGCGCGTACGCCAGGTTCCGTCGTGCACTCGACGCCGGCAGCCCCGTCGTCGCTCTCGCCGCAGCGAAGGACCTTCGCCAGATCCGGCTGACGGACTCGCTCGAGCTTTGCTTAGTCCTTCGAGGCGACCCGGCCCGCTACGCCCGCGCCGTCGCTCGCTGGCACGCCAAGTACGTCGTCGAGGGACGCGGCGTCAGCGGCGCCGAGTCCGCAGCGGTGCTCGCTCTCCTGTTGGCGATCTCCGGTCCGCGGCCGCAACCCGCAGCCCGTGCCCCCGCGGACCTCCTTGGGGATACCGGCTATCCCCAGGCGTCCGAGGTGCTGATGCGCTGGGCGAACGCGCAGCCGTGAACGACAGGCCTCGACGCTCAGGAGGCGTCGTTGGTGCAGACCAGCCGCTTGCTGAAATGCACGTTGTAGTGGCAGCTCTTGCCGTGGGTCGTCACGAGCAGGAAGACAACGAATAGCAAGATGAGCCCGACAACGATGACGGTCGGCTTCCTCACGTCACCAAGTTTCGGCAGGCTCACGGTACGGCTTGACCGGGGTGCGCACAGAGAGCACCTACCCGCTGTTGTTGCGCGGGGCCGGGGCGATCCGAACGCGATCCTGTGCCCGGGCGGTGTTGCCTTCACCCGGAGCGGGGACGCGCTACCCGGAACTTTTCCTCGCCCAGACCGGAGGTACTCGATGATCAGGGATTCAGTCCGTACGGTCGTTCTTGCGTCGCTGGTCATGTCGGTTACGGCGTGCGGTGGTGGCGGTGATGGCGGTGACCGGCTCTCGCGTGAAGAGCTGATCGAAGAAGGCGATGCCATCTGCGCGGAATACGAGTCTCGGATGGACGAGCTCGGCGAGCCCGCGACGGCGGACGAGTTCCCACGCTACGTCGAGGAGGCGAAGCGAATCGCGGAGGAGAGGACGGACGCACTCGACGATCTCCGCCCCCCGGAAGAGCTCGAAGAGGACTACGACAAGTGGATCGAGCTCACCCGCGAGGGCATAGCGGGGTTAGTTGCCCTCGAGGCAGCAAGGGCGGAGGGTGACGAGCAGCGCATGCAAGACCTCGCTCAGAGCTTCCGCGCCAAGGACGCGCAGGCGGATCGCATCGCCCAGAACATCGGCTTGCAAGAGTGCGGCGGCGACGAGACGTAGGCACCAACGCGGCTCAGGACGGCAAGGCTAGATGGCCGTTTCGGACGTGCTCGAATGGGCGCTTTCGCTTCTGAGCTGACGCGGGTTCCAGGTACGCACGCGCGCGGCATTTCTGGCACGCCTGGCACGAATGACTCACGCAACCATGCGGGTTTCGTGACGCCATGCGAGGCGTTATGGCCCCGGGAGGAGTCGAACCTCCGCACGCAGATTCGAAGTCTGCCGCTCTATCCACTGAGCTACGGGGCCCGGCCGGGCCAGTCTAGCCCCGGGCCCGGCGTCTTCAGCGCGCCTCGCGGAGGCGGCGGCTGCGCTCGGCCTCCGCGTTCACCTCGGCGCCGAGCAGGAGCGCGAGCGCGGTCAGCCAGAGCCAGGTCAGCATCACGATCACGGCAGCGAGGGAGCCCCAGGACTTGTCGTAGGAGCCGAAGAGGCTGACGTAGAGCCCGAAGAGCGCCGACGACACGATCCACAGCAGCACGGCGAGGAGCGCGCCGGGCGTGATGAAGCGGAACTTCGGCACGTCGACGTTGGGCCCGTAGTAGAGGACGGTTGCGAACGCGAGCAGCAGCCCGGCGAGGACGATCGGCCACTGGAGCGTCCACCAGAGCCACCCGACGAGCGTCTCGGCATGCACCTCCTCGCCGACCCACCCCGACAGCACGGGCCCGAGGATGAGGAGCCCGAAGACGAGCGCGAAGGCGACGACGATGCAGCCCAGCATCGCCAGGCCGGTCAGGCGCAGCTTCACGAAGCTGCGCCTCTCGGTCGCGTCGTAGACGCGGTTGAGGCCGCGCATGAGGCCGCCCATCGCACCGGTCGCGGTCCAGAGCGCGACAAGACCACCGACCACGATCATCACGACGCCGCCGCCCTGGTTCTCGAGCGTGCGGGTGAGGCTCTCGTCGATCAGCTGGATCGCCTCCGGCGGGACGACCCCGTCGAGCAGGCTCGAGGAGCTCGTCGACCGTGTCCTGCCCGGCCACGTTCGTGAAGACGCCGAGCGTGACGAGGAGCACGGCCGGGATGGCGAGGAAGGCGTAGTAGGCGAGGCTCGCAGCGACGTCCGTGATCCCGTCGGCGAGCGCCTCCTTGCCCGCACGCATGAAAACCGCGCGCCAGTCGCGGGTCGAGAGGTCGGTCAGGCCGGGATCCTCGAGCGGAGGTTCGTGCCGCTCGGGCTGCGGCTCCGGCTTCGTCGCCTCACGGATCTGCGGCGGCAGGGGCACCGCATGCGGTCTACCCCGCGGGGCGCCGCTCTATCCTTTGTCCACGCGGGCGTGGCGGAACTGGCAGACGCGGCGGGTTTAGGTCCCGTTGGGCGAAAGCCCTTGGAGGTTCGAGTCCTCTCGCCCGCATCGATCCCGTGGCGAAGGTGTGGTCGGAGGAGTAAAGCGTCGCCGGGTGGGGAAGGAGCACCTCATTGTGGGATCGGGGCCCACAAGCAAGCGCCGACCGGCGCCGGACACGCTCGTGATGCTGATCTCGATCTGCGAGGGGATGCTCGCGGACGCGGAGTGGCTCGCGCGGCATCCGGACTCGTGGCGGGCCGACCTGGTCGAGCTCCGTGACCGGCTGACCGACGAGCTGATCGGCCGCGCGCGCGAGCGCCGCTAGCGGGCGTCGGGCGTTGCCGCCGAGGCGCTGTCGAGCGGGATCACGAGGCGGAAGCGCGCTCCGTTCGGGTCGATCGGCTCGTAGAGCAGGTCGCCGCCGTGCGCCTGGGCGTACGAGCGCGCGATCGCGAGGCCGAGCCCGGTGCCGGTCGCTCGCTCGCGGCTCGGCCCGCCGCGGGTGAAGCGCTCGAAGAGGGCGGGGACGAAGTCGGGCGGCACGCCCGGGCCGCGATCCTCGACCGCGAGCCGGAAGTGGCGGTCGCGCTTCTCCGCGCGCACGGTGATCGGCCCCTCCCCGTAGCGGAGGGCGTTGACGACCAGGTTGGAGACGATCCGCTCGAGCGCCGTCGGGTCGAGCACGACCTCGGCGCCCGCGGGAGCGTCGAGCGCAATCTCGGCCGCGCGCTCGCCCGCGGCCGCGTTGACGACGCGCTCGAGCTGCGGGCGGATCTCGACGCGGGCCGGGCGGAGGTCGACCGCGTCGGCGTCGAGCCGCGAGAGGTCGAGGAGCTGGTCGACCAGCACGCGCATGTGGGCACTCTGGACGAGGAGCGTCTGCTCGAGCGCTGCGCGCCGGCGCTCGTCGAGCTCCTCCGAGCGGTGGACAAGCGTTTCGGACAGGCCGGCGATCGCGGTCACCGGCGTACGCAGCTCGTGCGAGGCGAGCGCGACGAAGTTCGCCATCACCTCGTTCGTCCGCTCGAGCGCTGCGCGCATGTCGCGCTCCTCGGCGAACAGGCGCGTGCGGTCGAGCGCGAGCCCGGTGAGGGCTCCGAGCGTCCGCAGGAGCGCAAGCTCTTCGCGTCCGAAATACGGCGCGTACGGGCTGGTGCGCACGGCCAGCGATCCGGCGGGAACCTCGAGGCGCACGACCTCGCCGCCTCTCCGGTTTGCGTCCGGCACGTCGAGCGTCTCGGCGGGCGCGCCGTACGAGCCGATCAGCCGCCCGTCTACCGCGCGGAGCGCGATCCCGCGCGCGCCGACCATCCGCGCCATCGGCTCGAGGACCTCCTCGGCGACCTCTTCCTCGGTCGTCGCGCCCATCAGGCGCATGATCGCCCCCTGGATCCGCTCGGTCTCGGCCTGCCGCCAGAGCAGCCGGAGCGACGCCGGCGGCGCGAGCCCGAGCAGGAACGCGATCGCGCTCACGGTCGCGAGCCCGGCCTGGACGACCTCCGCCCACGAGTGCTTCGTCGGGCGCGGTCGCGGCGACGATCAGCGCGGCCGTGACCGTTGCGGCACCGATGCTCAGGAGCTGCATCCGGCGGCGCGCGACCGTCGGCTGGCCGCGGCGCGCGCCCCAGAAGCGGACCGCGACCACGGTCGCGAGGAACGTCCAGTGGATCACGAACGCGATCAGCCACGCCTCGAACATGGTCGAGCGCGGCTCGTCAGGTCCGGGGATGTCCGGTAGGAGGATCGTCCAGACGACGACCGCGAACGTCACGCTCACGACGGCGAGCTCGACCCGGCGCGAGGGCGGCTGGAAGGCGGTCGTGAAGCGGTAGAGGAAGTACGGGAAGAGGACGAGGCCGAGCACGAGGCCGCGCTGGATCACCTTGTCGGCCGTCGAGGTCGGGTCCTCCGGGATCGCCTTCGCGACATCGATGATCACCGCGAGCGTGATGAAGGTGAGCGCGGCCCACAGCGCCGCCCGCCCCCGTCCGGCCCGCCACTGGAGCAGCGCCACCACCGCGACCGCGGAGAACAGAACGAGATTGACGATGTCGAGCGCGTCCGCGAGCGAGCTCATCGGCCTCGCGCCGCACTGTATGTGCCCATCCGGCGAATTGCTCGCGATTCCCGGTCCCGTCCGCGGGCCGGCGGAGCACTGGCACAATGGCCGGGCCCGTGAAGACGAACGTCGAAGAGCTCGCCGAGAACCGCGTCCGCCTGACCGTCGAGGTCCCCGAGGGCGACGTCAGCCACGCGATCGAGCACGCCGCGTCGGATCTCGCGCAGAGCGCCAAGATCCCCGGCTTCCGCAAGGGCAAGGTCCCGCTCCCCGTGATCGTCGCCCGCGTCGGCAAGGACGCGGTCTGGGAGGAGGCGCTGCGCGGTCACCTCGAGGGCTGGTTCTGGACCGCCGCCGCCACCTCCGGCATGCAGCCGCTCGGCTCGCCCGACCTCGACCTCGGCGAGGCGCCCGACGACGGCGGCACCTATAGCTTCAGCGCGACCTTCGCCGTCGTCTCGCCGCCCGAGCCCGCCGACTGGTCGGAGCTCGAGGCGCCGCGGGCCGAGGCCGAGATTCCGGCCGAGCTCGTCGACCGGGAGATCGAGGCGCTGCGCGAGACCGTCGCGGAGCTCGTCCCGGCCGGCGACCGTCCCGCCGCCGACGGCGACACCGTCGTCGTCGACCTGATCGGCGAGCGGACCGGCGAGCAGCGCGACTACGTGACCGAGGTCGGCTCCGGCCGGCTCGTCGACGAGCTCGACGACGCGCTCGTCGGCATGCAGGCCGGCGAGACGAAGACGATCACGCTGCCCGCCGAGGAGGGCGCGACCACGGACGTCGACCTGACGCTCCACGACGTGAAGGAGCGCGTGCTGCCCGAGCTCGACGACGAGCTCGCGCGCGCGGCGAGCGAGTTCGACACGCTCGAGGAGCTCCGCGCCGACGTCGAGGCGCGCCTGCGCGAGCAGCTCGAGGCCGAGGCCGAGGCGACCTTCCGCGAGGCGGCCGTGGACGCGCTGGTCGAGGCGACCGGGTTCGACGTCCCGGACGAGCTCGTCGACCGCCGCGCTGCGGAGCTCTGGCAGGGCATGACCCGCTCGCTCGCGCGCCGCGGCATCTCGCCCGACACGTACCTGACCATGACCGGCCAGTCGCAGGACGAGGTCGTCGAGCGGCTCCGCGACGAGGCCCGGCGCGCGGTCAAGCGGGAGCTCGTCCTCGAGGGCGTGGCCGCGAAGCTCGGGCTCGAGGTCGGCGACGACGAGCTCGAGACCTTCGTCCGCGAGCAGGCCGAGCTGGGCGGCGACGATCCCGACGAGACGCTCGAGGCCCTGCGCGCGCACGGCACGCTCGAGTCGCTCCGCTCCGATCTGCGGCTGCGGAAGGCGCTCGACGAGGTGGCCGCCGGCGTCAAGCCGATCCCCGTCGAATTGGCGGCCGCGCGCGACAAGCTCTGGACGCCCGAGAAGGAAAACCAACCGTCGAACGTGAACATCTGGACCCCAGGTAGCGAGGAGGCACCCACACGATGAGTCCATTGGTCCCCATGGTGGTCGAGCAGACGTCGCGCGGAGAGCGCGCCTTTGACATCTACTCGCGCCTGCTGAACGAGCGCATCATCTTCCTGGGAACCCCGATCGACGATCAGATCGCGAACCTCTTGATCGCGCAGCTGATCCACCTCGAGTCGGAGGATCCCGACAAGGACATCTCGATCTACATCAACTCGCCGGGCGGCTCGGTCTATGCCGGCCTCGCGGTCTACGACACGATGCAGTACGTGAAGCCCGACATCCAGACGGTCTGCGTCGGGATGGCGATGTCGATGGGCGCCGTGCTGCTCGCGGGCGGGACGCCGGGCAAGCGCATGGCGCTGCCGAACTCGAAGATCCTCATCCACCAGGTCTCGAGCGGCTTCCAGGGCCAGGCGACGGACATCGAGATCCAGGCACGCGAGGTGATCAACATCAAGCGCCGCCTGGAGGAGATCCTGGCCGAGCACACGAACCAGGATCAGGAGAAGGTCTCCCATGACATGGAGCGCGACTACTTCATGACCGCCGAGGAGGCGAAGGAGTACGGCATCATCGACGTCGTCCAGCTCCAGCGCGGCGCCGGGGTCGCCGCGGCCGCCTAGGTCCTAGGCAGCCGGCCGAAAAGGCGCTACAAGTAGACAATGGCCCGCGCGACCGACGGCAACGAGCAGCTCCTCTGCAGCTTCTGCGGCAAGAGCCAGCGCCAGGTGAAGAAGCTGATCGCCGGGCCCGGCGTCTACATCTGCGACGAGTGCATCGATCTCTGCAACGAGATCATCGACGAGGAGCTGACCGCTCCCGCGCAGCTCGATCTCGACAACCTCCCGCGGCCGAAGGAGATCTACGACGTCCTGAACGACTACGTCGTCGGCCAGGAGGAGGCGAAGCGGACCCTCTCCGTCGCCGTCTACAACCACTACAAGCGCGTCCAGATGGCGACGCAGGACGGCGACGTCGAGCTGCAGAAGTCGAACATCCTGCTGCTCGGCCCGACCGGCTGCGGCAAGACGCTCCTCGCGCAGACGCTCGCGCGGATCCTGAACGTCCCGTTCGCGATCGCCGACGCGACGGCGCTGACCGAGGCCGGCTACGTCGGCGAGGACGTCGAGAACATCCTCCTCAAGCTGATCCAGGCGGCCGACTTCGACGTGAAGAAGGCCGAGACCGGGATCATCTACATCGACGAGGTCGACAAGATCGCGCGCAAGGCGGACAACCCGTCGATCACGCGCGACGTGTCGGGCGAGGGCGTCCAGCAGGCGCTGCTCAAGATCCTCGAGGGGACGGTCGCGTCGGTGCCCCCGCAGGGCGGGCGCAAGCATCCGCACCAGGAGTTCCTCTCGATCGACACGACGAACATCCTCTTCATCTGCGGCGGCGCGTTCGCCGGCCTGGAGAAGATCATCGGCAAGCGGATCGGCAAGAACGCGGTCGGCTTCGGCGCGGACATCAAGTCCCGCCGGTCGGCGGAGGCGACGGAGCTGCTCTCCGACGTGATGCCGGAGGACCTGCTGTCGTACGGCCTCATCCCCGAGTTCATCGGCCGCCTGCCGGTCGTGTCGGCGGTGCACCAGCTGACGAAGGAGGACCTCGTCCAGATCCTCCTCGAGCCGAAGAACGCGCTCGTCAAGCAGTACCAGCGCTTCTTCAACTACGACGACATCGAGCTGATCTTCACCGAGGACGCCCTCTGGGAGATCAGCGAGAAGGCGCTGAAGCGCGAGACCGGCGCCCGCGGCCTCCGCTCGATCATCGAGCACGCGCTCCTCGACGTCATGTTCGAGCTCCCGTCCCGCAAGGACGTGAACAAGTGCGTGATCACGAAGGAGACGATCGAGCGGAACCTCCGGCCGACCCTCGTCACCTCCGGTGGCGGCGGCGAGGTCGAAGAGCTGGCCGAAGAGTCGGCGTAGTCCGACTGCGCGCGCTTCCGCTGCCCTCGTAGGCCGCAGGCGGCGCGATCGGCGCGAGTGCGCCCGGGGTCAAGTTGCACTGTGTCACGAGCGTTCGCTCGCAGCGAAGCGGGGCGGGCGCGGATCCGAGCAGAACCTTGTGACACTGTGCAACTAGCCTGCGGTTGGCGCACTTCTGACACACGCTGTGGGGTGCCGGCGGCGGCACGCTTGGGGCGTGGTCAGATCGGCTCCCACTGCTCGATGCTCGTCGCGTGCCCAGGCTGGCGTTCGCGCCTCGGCTCGATCCGCGGCTCCATCGGGTGCTCGCGCAAGCTCGACGACCCGTCGAGGCCGATCGCGGAGACCTACCGCCGCCTCGCCGGCCACGCCCGCACGCTCGGCCTCTTCCGCCCGTCGTACGAGCACGTCCGCCGGCTCGTGCGGATCGTCCGCCGCTTCCGCGACCTCCGCCGCAAGGACACGACCCGGGTGCTCTTCGAGGTCCTGTACGACCTCAGTCCGCCCACCGCGCTCGTCGACCACCTGCTCGACGCAGGCCCGACGCGACCGCCCTAGCCCGGGGCGCACAGTCGCTAACCCAACCCGTACGTCCCGGGAAACGCTGCGAAAGAAGCCGGACGAGCGCGGCCGCGGGAAGCCCGACGACGTTCAGGTAGTCGCCCTCGATCCGCTCGACGAGGCTCGCGCCGAGTCCCTGCACGGCGTACCCGCCGGCGCGGCCCTCCCATTCGCCGCTCGCGACGTAGTGCGCGAGGTCGCGTGGCGTCAGCGGCCGGAAGGTGACGCGCGTCCGCTCGTCGAGCGTCGCCGTCCAGCCCGGCGTGATCACGCAGAGCCCGGAGACGACCTCGTGCGTCCGGCCGCCGAGCCGCTCGAGCATCCGCTCCGCGTCGGCCGCCGTCGTCGGCTTGCCGTACACCTCGCCGTCGAGGACGACCGCCGTGTCCACGCCGAGCACCGGCCGGTCGCCGGCCTCGTCCGCGACCGAGCGCGCCTTGCCCTCGGCGTGCCGCCGCACGAGCGCGACCGGGGAGAGCCCCGGCTCGTCCCGCTCCTCGTAGCGCGGCGCGACCACGTCGAACGGCAGCCGGAGCTGCTCGAGGATCGCCCGCCGCTGCGGCGAGGTCGACGCCAGGAGCAGCGGCAGGGCGGGCGGCGCGCTCACCCGGTCTTGCGGGCCTTCCAGATCTCCTCGGACGGCCAGCGCCGCGCCCAGTCGCGCGTGACGAAGTCCCACCGGCCGGGATCCGCGCCCGCCGGCGCCTGGAGATGGAGGAGCGCCTTCGACCTCGAACCCGTTCTCGCGCAGCAGCCGGATCCACTCGCCGTACGGGAGGTGGAACGTCGTCGTCCCGTCCGAGTCCTCGACGGCGTGGAGGCCGAAGTAGTCGCGCTGAAGCTCCTCGCCGGCCGGCTCGTCGTCGTCGGCCCAGCAGAGGACGAGCGGCGTGCCGTTGACGAGGAAGACGAGCTCTCCGCCGGGCCGGAGCAGCCGCGCCGCCTCGGGGATCCAGCGTGTACGGATCGGCCCAGATCGACGCGCCGTACTCCGACACGGCCAGGTCGAACGAGGCGGACGGGAGCGGCACGTCCTCCGCGTTCGCCTCGACGAGCGGGAACTCGAGCCCGTGCTCGGCCTGGAGCTCGCGCGCGGTGGCGAGCTGCTCGGGCGAGAGGTCGACGCCGACCGGCCGTGCGCCGCGCCGCGCTAACCACGCAGACAGGTAGGCCGTGCCGCAGCCGAGCTCGACCGCGTCCTTCCCGGCCACGTCCGGCAGGACGCCGAGCGAGGACTCGGGGAGATCCCAGATGCCCCAGGTGAAGTCCTCCTCCGCCCAGTTGCGCCGGC
This sequence comes from uncultured Actinomycetes bacterium, assembly GCA_963696365.1. Taxonomy (GTDB): domain Bacteria; phylum Actinomycetota; class Thermoleophilia; order Gaiellales; family Gaiellaceae; genus CAVOKD01. The sequence goes on along the minus strand of CAVOKD010000001.1, from coordinate 305,499 downwards.
CCGCCTCGACGTAGCGGGTGGCCTCGTCCGCCCAGAACTCGCGGTTCCGCGCCGCGTGCTCGGGCAGGCTCACGCCGCCTCCTTGCGGAGCTTCCAGATCTGCTCCATCGGCCAGCGGCGCGCCCACGCGGTCTCGGCCTCGTTGCGGTAGGTCGACTTGGCGCCCTCGGGCGGCCGCGTCTCGAGCAGCGCCTCGACGCTCAGCCCCTGCTCGCGGAAGAGCGCGATCCAGTCGCCGTAGGAGAGCTCGAACTCGATCCCCGAGTCGTCGCCGAGCTCGATGCCGGTGCATGCCGAACCAGTCGCGGTGGAGCCGCGTGTCCCACGTGTCGGTCGGCTCGTCGAGGCAGACGACCTCGAACGGCGTCCCGCCGCAGAACGCGAGCTGGCCGCCCGGTCGCAGCACGCGCGCGGCCTCGGGCACCCAGAGGTACGGGTCGGCGAAGCGGTTCGCGCCGTGGTCGGCGACGATCGCGTCGAAGCTCTCGTCGCCGAACGGGAGGCTCTCGGCGCTCCCGTGGACGAGCTCGACGTCGAGGCCCGCGTCGGCGAACGTCGCGCGCGCGTACTCGAGCTGCTTCGCCGAGTTGTCGATCCCGACGAGCCGCGCGCCCTCGCGCGCGAGGACGACGCCGAACTGCCCTGCGCCGCAGCCGAGCTCGAGCACGTCCTTGCCGGCCAGGTCGTCGAGCACCTGAAGCTCCGACTCGGGGAGCTGCCACATGCCCCAGCGCAGGTCGTCGTGGCGGATGAACGCGTCGTTCTCCCGCTGGTATTCCTCGGCCCAGGCGTCCCAGCTGGCGCGGTTGGCCCGCGCGTGCTCGGTCAGCCCGTCAGACGAGCTCATCCGCGCTGAACCAGAGCCCGATCTCGCGCTCGGCCGACTCGGGCGAGTCGGAGCCGTGGACGAGGTTGTTCGGCATCGCGAGCGCGAGGTCGCCGCGGATCGTGCCCGGCGCGGCCTCGGTCGGGTTCGTCGCGCCCATGGTCGTCCTGACCACGCCGATCGCGGACTCGCCCTCGACGACCAGGGCCAGCGTCGGCGTCGAGGTGATGAACTCGACCAGCTCGCCGAAGAACGGCTTCTCGCGGTGCTCCGCGTAGTGCTCCTCCGCGAGCGCGCGGTCGACGAGGACGAGCTTCGCGCCGCGCAGCGCGAGGCCGCGCCGCTCGAGCCGGCCGAGGATCTCGCCCGGCGAGCCGCCGCTCGACCGCGTCGGGCTTGATCAGGACGAGTGTGCGTTCTGCCATGGGGCCTCCGAGTTCTTCGCTTTCTCCGCCAGCTCCGCGTCCTCGCGCTTCTTCGCGCGCCAGAAGATCCAGCAGACGACGCCGAGCAGCGTCCAGATCAGGGTGAGGACGCCGACGAGGAAGACGGTCATGACCGTCTGGCCGTTCCCGTTCCCGCCGTGGCCGGCGTGCTGGGCCAGGACGAGCGCGAGCGAGGCGGCCGTGGTTGCCATCGAGCGCAGGCTAGCGGGTCGCCGCGGCCGCTCCGACCTGGACCGATTCCGCGCAAATGCGTGACGAAATGCGCACGGAAATGCACCAAGGCGAAAAAGGACAATTGACTGCCGCAGCCCTGGGGGCAATAACGACCGTGGTTCGTTTGGAGGAAACCACGGAGGTGATTTGCGGTGGGTCTGATCGCGGCAGGCGGCCCGAGCGTGCGGACGGTGGTGTGCAGTCTGAGTGCAGGGGTGGCGCTGGCCGGCGCGGGCCCGGCGTGGGCGGCGACGTCGTCCGAGGTGCTCGCGCCCGTCGCGGCGGTCACCGTCTCGTACGGGCCCGCCTCCGATCGCGGAGCACCTGGTCGCCGGGCGGAGCGCGTCCGGCGACCTCTACCGGACGCTGCTCCGCTTCGACCTCGGCGGCGTCGCGGCCGAGGCCGTGGAGAGCGCCACGCTGGTCCTCACTGAGCACGAGTGCCTCGAGGGCGCCGTGTCCGCCTATCGGGTCACCTCCGACTGGGGCGCATCCGTGTCCTGGGGATCGCAGCCCGAGGTCGACCTCGACCGCCCGATCCCGGGTGTCCGCACGGGCTCGTGCATCGGGCCGGCGCTCACCTTCGACCTGACCGGCGAGGTCGCCGCGTGGCTCGCCGGCACCGTGCCGGACTTCGGGGTCGAGGTGCGCGCCGGCGAGGAGGGCGAGACCGTGCGCGCCTTCGACGCCACCGACGCGGGCACGCCGCCGTACCTGGTGCTCGCCTACGCAGAGGAGAGCCCGCCGCCCCCGGATCCCGTCCCCGGCTTCGGCCGGCGGCGACCTCTACCCGGCGGTCGGCGCGGCCCAGCTCTCCGACACCGCGGCGACGACGGCCGGCACCGACCGGCTGCGCGTGGGCCGGACGGCGCTCGGCGAGCGGGCGCGGGTGCTGCTCGACTTCGACCTCCCGCCCGTCGACGTGGACGAGCTCTGGAACGCGACGCTCGTCCTGCGCGAGCGCGGCTGCGGCCCCTCGAGCGCGGCGATCACCGCGTACCGGGTCGGCAGCGCCTGGTCGGCGGACACGGTGAGCTGGACGGGTCAGCCGACGCTCGCCTCCTCCCTCGGGACGATCCCCGGCGGCGGCTGCGACGCCTGGCAGACCCTCGACGTCACGGAGGCCGTCCGCCGCTGGTCGACCGGGGCCTGGGGCTCGTTCGGCATCGCGCTTGTCGGCGACGAGGCGCGTCCCGCGAACCGAGCGGCTCGTTCGCCGGCTCGGGCGAGCCGGACGGCCCGTACGTGGTCGTGAACGGCCCGCCGCTCTTCGCGGGCGTCGGCGCACCCCCGCCTCCGCCGCCGACCGTCGCGGGCGCGCCGCCCAGTGCTCGTCCGCGGCATCGTCGTCGAGGCCGGAGGCGCCCCGGTCGCCGGGGCCTCGGTCGACGCCTTCCTCTTCGGCGAGCCGACGGCGGCGCAGGTTCCGCGCCTCGGCCACGCCGTCACCGACGCGCAGGGCGCGTTCGCCCTCCGGGTTCCGCTCACCGCGCCCGGCATCGCGGACGCCGCGCGCGCAGAACGGCGGCTGGGCCGACTTCGAGCTCCTGGTCAGCGCCGGCGTCCGCTCGTACCCGCGGGTCTTCAGCCGCCGGCTCGGAGCGGACGACTGGCTCGTGGACGAGGAGGACCGCTCCGCGAACGACGAGCCGCTTCGCATCCAGCTCGACTCGGCGACGCGCGATCGCGGCCGGCGGCGCGGGGGTCAGGACGTTCAAGGCGGCGGTCGCCACGCCGGCCTCGGGCTGCCCGGGCTACCAGGTGACGCTGCTCGGCACCGACGTGCAGCCGACGAAGGTCGGCCAGATGCACATCTACAACGACGCGTACATGGCGTTCGCGTACGGCGAGCGGGCGCACTCGTCGATCGACGTGCTGGTCTCCCGGAACGGCGGGCCGTTCGCCATCTACGGCCTCGTGAACCGCGGCTCGGGCGAGAGCAACAGCGTCGGCACGTCGCGCGACTTCCGCGGCCAGAACGCGAGCTTCGGCAAGTGGTTCCGGACGAACTTCGAGTACCGGAAGATCCGCACGCGCTTCGACTGCCAGACGACCCACTGGGTCGAGGACGCGATCAGCGCGAAGCGGTGGATCGGCGGCTTCGACCTGATCGGCGACCTCACCCATCTGAACGGGCGCTGCGGCAACAACTTCAAGCGCTTCAAGCAGGGCTACGGCAAGGGCTGGGTCGAGCACGAGGGCCGCAAGCTGCGGAAGTACGGCTACGCGGCCGCCGTGTTCGGCGTCGGCGTCGGCGCCCAGTCCTACGGCGAGCGCTGGATCAAGTGGAAGTACAACTTCGGCACCAAGTACGACAAGCACTGGCTCTGCGGCGACACCGACTATCCGATCAGGGCGAGGACGGTGTACGCGGGGCTGTGACGCGCCGGCCTCCTCGTCGTCGGCGCGCTGGTCGCCGCCGCGGCGCTCGGGGCCGCCGCTCTTGGGCGTCGCGCTCCGCGCTCGGTGGCGGCGCCGACGCGTTCAGCCCGCCGGCGCCGCGCGACCGAGCTGGCCGGCGGGCCGCTCGCATTGCCGCCGGGAACGCGGTCGCACGGCACGTTCCCGGTCGAGCTCGGCCGTCCGTACAGCTGGGGCGAGGTGCTCCTCCGCAACGAGGGGCGCCTCGCCGTCACGCTCGACGACGATCGAGCTGATCCGGCCCTCGCCCGGCCTCGTGATCCTCGACGTGCGCGTCGTGCGGCCGACGTCCGGCCTGATCGGCTTCCTGGCCGGCTGGGAGCGGTCCGGGCTCGAGCCCGAAGAGACGCTGATCGGAGCCGGGGAGGACGAACGAGCGCGAGCTGGTGGTCGGGCTGCGCGTCGACGCACCCGGCCGCTACCGCATCGACGGGGTCCGCGTCCGCTACCACGACGCGCTCCAGCGCTACGTCGCCACGTTCGACCAGGCGATCGTGCTCTGCGCGCCGGCGGCGCGCTACCCGACGGAGGAGCGGTGCCGCGGCGGCTAGAAGTTCTCGACCGCGCGCGGCGCGGTCTCGACCGGCGTCTCGCAGTAGGGGCAGATCTGCCAGAGCGGCTCGAGCGGCTGGTTGCAGCGCCGGCAGGCCTGCTTGAGCTTCGTCGTGCAGACCGGGCACGCGAGGAAGCTCGGCTCGACGTCGGCGCGGCAGACGGGACAGCGGTCGCCGACGAGGCTGTCCTCCATCGCCTTGATCTCGAGCTCGCGCTCGCGCACGTCCTCGAGGTACTCGGGCGGGCGGAAGAGCATGTAGATCAGCGGCCCGACGAACGGCGGGAAGAGTCCGAGGGCCACGGCCATCGCGAGCAGCCATGGATCCTCGATCCGCCGCTTCGCGTCCTTGTAGACCCAGTACGCCGACGCGAGCCAGAAGACGACGACGAAGAAGAGGGTGATGTTCCGGATCAGCAGCCAGATCTCGGAGTCGAAGAAGTCCTTGACGCCGCCGAAGGCGTCGCTGTCCTCCTCCGTCTGCGCGATCAGGATGTTGAGCGGGATCACAGAAGCATCTTTCCGACGAGCCAGCCGGCGCCAAACGCGAGGGCCACGATCGCGGCGAGCACGACGGCGGCGAACGCGAAGACGCTGAGGCGTTCTCCGACGCGAGTCATCGTACGGATGCAGGTCGGACGGCGGCAAGGGCTGCGATCAGGGTCAGCGAGCCCGAGACGAGCACTGCCCCGTCCGGACCGGCGAGCTCGCGGGCGCGGGCGCGGGCCGCCGCGGGATCGTCGACCGCCTCGACCTCGGGGAAGAAGCGGCGCGCACGCTCGGCCAGCTCGGCCGCGCCGAGGGCTCGCGAGGAGCCCGACGACGTGGCCACGAGGCGCGAACCGACGCGGGCGAAGCGTTCGAGCATCGCCTCGACGTCCTTGTCGGCGAGGATCGAGAGAACGAGTGTCCAGTCGTCCCGCGCGGGCAGGCGCGGCACGAGGAAATCCACGCCGGCGGGGTTGTGGGCGCCGTCCCAGAGCTCGAGCGGCCGCGAGCCCACCTCGCTCGAGCCGGCCCGGGACGCGCACCGACGGACGCGACGCGACGGGTCGCCCGAGCAGCGCCTCCACGGCCTCGCGCGCGAGCGCGTCGTTCCCCTCGGCGACGACGACCCGGGCGGCCCCGCGCTCGACTGCGGCGGACTCCCATTCGGGCTCCGCCGTGACCAGCGTCGCGCCGGGCGGCAGGACTGCGAGCTTCTCGGCGGCGATCGCCTCCCGCGTCGTCCCCAGGTGCTCGGTGTGCTCGAGGCCGACGTTCGTGAGCACGACGACCGGCGCGGCGAGGACGTTCGTCGCGTCCAGCCGTCCGCCCAACCCGGCCTCGACCACCGCAACCTCGACGCCTGCGGCCGCGAACTCGGCGAACGCCGCCGCCGTCAGAACCTCGAACTGCGTCGCGCCGACCTCCTCGGCCGCCGGGCGGATGCGGGCGAGTGCGCTCTCGATGTCCGCCTCCCGGCCGTCCACGCGGATCCGCTCCGCCCACCCGGTCACGTGGGGCGAGGTGTAGGCGCCTGCGCGGATTCCCTCCGCGAGGAGGTGCGCCTCGGCGGTGCGGGTCACGGTCGTCTTGCCGTTCGTCCCGACGACGTGGATCGCGCGGAAGCTCCGCTCGGGTCGGCCGAGCCGCTCGAGCAGCGCGTCCATCCGCTCGAGCCCGAGCTTCCAGCCGAAGAGCTCGAGGCGCTCGAGCCAGGCGACGTCAGCGCTCGAGGGCATCGAGCTCACGGCGGTACTGCGCGAGCTTCTCGCGCTCCGCCTCGACGACGTCGGCCGGCGCGCCGGCGACGAACCGCTCGTTCGCGAGCATCCGCTCCCCGCGCTCGACCTCCTTGCGCAGGCGCGCGATCTCCGCCTGGGCGTCGCCGTCCCCGTCGGGTGACGGCCGGACGACCGCGGCGAAGATCCGCTCCTCGTCCTCGCCGAGCGCGACGCGCACGCCGCTCCGCCGGTAGATCGCCGCCGCGTCCTGCACCCGCTGGAGCGCGTCGCCCGCCGCGGCCTCGCCGGCCCACGGCTCCGGCCACGGCGCGACGATCAGCCGGCTCTCGCGCGCGGGAAGGTTGGTCCAGATCTCCTCCGTCACGTGCGGCATGACCGGGTGGAGGAGCTTCAGCAGCCGCTCGAGCGCCGCGAGCGCGGTCGCGACCGCCGCCTCGTCTCCGGCGTAGAGCCGCGGCTTGATCGCCTCGGCGTACCAGTCGCAGAAGTCGTCGAAGGTCGTCCGGTAGAGCGTCGCGACCGCCGCCGCGAACCGGAACTCGGCCAGGTCGCGCTCGACCGAAACGCGTGCGTCCTCGAGCCGGGCGAGGATCCAGTGCTCCTCGAGCGCCTCGGGCCGGAGCGCCGGCTCCGCGCCTTCGGCGGCGCCGAGCAGGAGCCGCGAGACGTTCCAGAGCTTGTTCGCGAGCTTACGTCCCTCGCCGACCGCGTCGTATGAGAACCGGACGTCCTGGGTCGAGGACATCTTCAGGAGCCCGTAGCGCGTCGCGTCGGTCCCGTACTCCGCGATCACGTCGAGCGGGTCGATACCGGTGCCGAGGCTCTTCGACATGCGCCGCCCGTCGGGCGCGAGCACGGTCGAGTGGATGATCACGTCCTCGAACGGGATCTCGCCGAGGAACTCGAGCCCCATGAAGATCATCCGGTTCTCCCAGAGGCGGATGATCTCGCGCGCCGTCGTCTGGAGATGGCCGGGGTAGAAGTACTCGAGGTCGGTCGTCGGTTCGGGCCAGCCGAGCGTCGCGAACGGCCAGAGCGCCGAAGAGAACCACGTGTCGAGCACATCCTCCGAGCGGCGCAGCTCGGTCGAGCCGCACTCGGCGCACGCCTCGGGCTCGGTCTCCTCGACCGTCAGATGGCCGTCCGGGCACTCCCAGATCGGCAGTCGGTGGCCCCACCAGAGCTGCCGCGAGATGCACCAGTCCGGCGCCTGCTCGAGCGAGTCGAGCGCGAACCGGTGCTGCGACTCGGGGTGGAAGCGGACGCGCCGGTCGCGCAGCGCCTCGAGCGCGGGACGCTTCAGCTCGTCCATGGCGCACCACCACTGGAGCGAGATCAGCGGCTCGATGCGGCTCTCGCACCGCTCGCAGAGCGCGACCGTGTGGCGGTACGACTCCCGCTTCTCGAGCAGGTCGCGCTCGCGCGCCCAGCGCGACGATCCGCTCGTCCCGCCTCCTCCTGCGTGAGGCCGGCGAGCTCCGGGATCTCGTCGTTCATCCGCCCGTCCGGGCCGATCACGGTCAGCTCCGGCAGCTCGTGGTCGCGGCCGATCTCGAAGTCGGTCGGGTCGTGGCCGGGCGTCACCTTGAGCGCGCCCGTCCCGAACTCGGGCTGCACGCGCTCGTCGGCGATGATCGGCACGCGGCGCTCGACGAACGGGACGACCGCCTCCTTGCCGACGAGGTCGCGGTAGCGCTCGTCGTCCGGGTGGACTGCGACGGCCACGTCCGCTGGGATCGTTGCCGGCCGCACGGTCGCGATCGCGACGTGGCCCGACCCGTCCGCGAGCGGGTAGCGGATCGTCGAGAGCGCATCGTCGATCTCGACGTGGATCAGCTCGAGGTCCGAGAGCGACGTCTCGTGGAACGGGCACCAGTTGATGATCCGGTTCGCGCGGTAGATCCAGCCCTTGCGGTACAGGTGCACGAACGTGTGCATGACCGCGCGCACGTACTCGTCGTCCATCGTGAACCGCTCGCGGCGGTAGTCGAGCGAGGCGCCCATGCGGCGGAACTGGTTCATGATCTTGCCGCCGTACTCGCGGAGCCACTCCCAGACGCGGGCCTCGAACGCCTCGCGCCCGAGCTCGTGGCGGTCGCGGCCCTCGCTCGCCAGATGCTTCTCGACCGCGTTCTGCGTCGAGATGCCGGCGTGGTCGTAGCCGGGCTGGAAGAGCACGTTGTACCCCTGCATCCGCCGGAGCCGGCAGAGCGCGTCGCCGAGCGCGAGCTGGAGGGCGTGGCCCATGTGCAGCTCGCCCGTCACGTTGGGCGGGGGGTGCGCGTCGACGAAGGGCTGCCGGGACGGGTCGGGGTCGGCGTTGTAGAGGCCTTCCTCCTCCCAGATCCGCTGCCAGCGCTCCTCGACGCCTTCGGGGCGGTAGAGCGGCTCCACGGTGCCCCGATTCTACGGACGTACAATTCGCCTGAGCCCGATGAGCCAAGTGTCGAGGAACCCTTCGCGGCCGGCCGCGACGCGGCCGCGCGCGGAGCGTGGAGGGAGGCGTACGACCTCCTCCATCCCGTCGCGTCCGAGCTCGGGCCCGACGACCTCGAGCGCCTGGCCGAGGCCGCCTGGTGGACGGGCAAGCTCGACGAGGCGATCGGGCTCCGCGAGCAGGCGCATACGCGCCACCTCGAGGCGGGGAACAAGCCGCGCGCGGCGTACCTCGCGCTCCTCATCTCGCAGGACTACTTCGGGAAGGCGGCGCTCGCGCCCTCGACCGGCTGGTACCAGAAGGCCGAGCGCCTGCTCGCGGACGAGCCGGAGTCGGTCATGCACGGCTACCTCGCGCTCACGCAGGCGTTGAACGCGCAGGCGGGCGGCGACATCGAGCGCGCGCTCGAGACGGGCACGCGTGCGCAGGAGTTCGGGACGCGGTTCGAGGACCGCGACCTCCAGGCGCTCTCGCTCGCCGTCCTCGGCCGGGCGCACCTCCTGAACAAGAACCCGAGCGAGGGCCTCCGCCTCCTCGACGAGGCGAGCGCCGCCGCCCTCTCCGGCGAGCTGAGCTCGTTCTCGACCGGGCTCGTCTACTGCGTGACGATCACGTCCTGCAACGGCGTCGGCGACCTGCGCCGCGCGGCCGAGTGGACGGACGCCGCCAACCGCTGGTGCACGAAGCAGGACGTGAAGGGCTTCCCCGGCGCGTGCCGGATCCACCATTCGACGCTCCTGCGCCTGCGCGGCAACTGGGCCGAGGCCGAGGAGCAGATGCTCCAGGCCTGTGACGAGCTGCACGGCTTCGACGCGTGGACGACTGCGGTCGGCTGGTACGAGGTCGGCGAGATCCGCCGGCAGCGCGGCGAGTTCGTCGCCGCCTCGGAGGCGTACGCGCAGGCGAAGGAATGGTCGCGCGACCCGCAGCCGGGACTCGCGCTCCTCCGCCTCGCCGAGGGGAAGGCCGACGCGGCTGCGAAGGCGATCAAGCGCTCGCTCGAAACGACGCCCGACCCGATGGCGCGCATCCGCCGGCTGCCGGCACAGGTCGAGATCGCGATCGCGCTCCGCGACCTGAAGACCGCGCGCGACGCCGCCGAGGAGCTCGAGCAGCTCGTGGACGAGTTCCGGGTCGACGGCGAGCGGACGCCGGCGTACGACGCGGTCGTCTGCCTCGCCTGGGGCCGGATCCGCCTCGAGGAGAACGACCTCGACGGCGCGGCGAAGCACCTCCAGCGGGCGCTCGACACCTGGCAGGGCGTCGGCGCGCCGTTCGAGGCGGCGCAGGTTCGGCTGCTCCTCGGCCGCACGCTCCAGCGGCTCGGCGACGAGGACGGCGGGCGCGACGAGATCCAGGCGGCGCGCGACGTCTTCGTCCGGCTCGGCGCGGTGCTCGACGCGCAGGAGGCGGCCCAGCTGCTCGGCGAGACGTCGGTCATGCGCACGTTCGTCTTCACCGACATCGTCGAATCGACCAAGCTCGCGGAGGTGCTCGGCGAGGGCAAGTGGGAGAAGCTCCTCGCCTGGCACGACAAGACGCTGCGCGCCATGCTCGAGGACGCCGGCGGCGAGGTGATCAAGCAGACGGGCGACGGGTTCTTCGCCGCGTTCGAGCGGCCGGCGGCGGCGGTCGAGGCGGCGGTCGGGATCCAGCGCGCGCTCGACGGCCACGACGGCGTCGCGCCGGACGTGCGGATCGGTATCCACGCCGGCGGCGCGTTCGCCAAGGACGAGCGCGACTACGGCGGGCAGGACGTCCACGTCGCCGCGCGCATCGGCGCGCTCGCGGGCGCGGGGGAAATCCTCGCGAGCGAGCAGACGTTGAACGAGGTACCCGCCCGCTACCGGCGCTCCGAGGCGAAGCAGGTCGAGCTGAAGGGCTACTCCGACCCGGTCGCGGTCGTCTCGCTCGACTGGAGGTAGCCGTGGTCGAAACCGCCGAATCGCGCGTCGCCGCCGCGCTCGAAGCCGCGGCCGCCCGTGACTGGGGGCGGACCTACGAGCTCCTTAAGGCCGCCGACGCGGAGGAGAGCCTGGGCGGCGCGGAGCTCGAGGTGCTGGCCGAGTCCGCACTCTGGAGCGGTCGGATGGAGGAGGCGGTCCCGTTTCTTAGAGCGCGCCTACGCGTCCTACGTCGAGGCGGGCAACGGGCTGCGCGCCGGCTTCATGGCGACGCGTCTCGCCCACGAGCACATCACGCTCCTGCAGCCGGCCGTCGCGCAGGGCTGGATGGGGCGCGCGACCCGGCATCTCGACGAGGTCCCCGAGGCGGCCGAGCACGGGTACCTGGCGCTCGAGCAGTCGCTGCGCGCGATCGCGAGCGGCGATCTCGACGAGGCGATCGCGCAGGCGAGACGGGCCGAGGAGCTCGGCCGGAGCACGGCGACCGCAACCTCGAGATCCGCGGCCTGCAGCGCCGCGGCGCCGTCAATGATCACGCGCGGCGACGTGGCCGAGGGGAATCTTCTGATCGACGAGGCGAGCGCCGCCGCCGTGGCCGGCGAGCTCGACCCGTACTCGACCGTCGTCGTCTACTGCAACACGATCGGCGCCTGCCGCGATCTGGCCGACTTCGACCGCGCCGGGCGAGTGGACCGAGCTCGCGCACGACTTCTGCAACATCGAACTCGATGTCGGCGTTCCCGGGCCTCTGCCGCGTCAACTACGCGGAGGTCATGCGGTTCAAGGGGCGGCTCGGCGAGGCCGACGAGCAGGCCGGAAAGGCGAGCGAGGAGCTCCGCGTGTGGTCGCCGCGGGTCGCCGGCGCCGCGTTCTACGAGCTCGGTGAGATCCGGCTGCGCCTCGGCGACCTCGACGCCGCCCAGGAGGCGTTCCGCGAAGCCGACGACTTCGGGCAGTCGACCGAGCCCGGCCTCTCGCTCCTGCGCCTCGCGCGCGGGAACGCGAAGGGCGCCTGGGCGTCGATCCGCCGGACGCTCGGCGATCCGTCGCTGACGCTGCCGGCGCGCGCTCGCCTTCTCGGGCCCGCCGTCGAGATCGCGCTGGCGGTCGGCGAGGAGGTGAAGGCGGCCGAGTACGCAGCCGGGCTCGGCGAGTTCGCGACGCGCTTCGAGACCTCGGCCGTGAAGGCCGAGGCGGCGTTCGCGCGCGGGCGCGTGGAGCTCGAGCGCGGCGACACCGCGGGCGCGTTCGCGTCCTTCCGCGAGGCGCGCCGCCTCTGGGACGCGACGGGCGCGACCTACGACGTCGCACGCGCGCGCGAGCAGCTCGGCCGCGCCGCGCAGCCTCGACGGCGACGAGGAGACGGCGACCTGGGAGCTGCAGGCCGCGGCGGTTCGCTTCGAGCGGATCGGCGCGGTGCGCGACGCCGAGCGCGTGGCCGACCTGCTGCGGCGCGGCGAGGAGCGGACGGTCACGAAGACGTTCGTCTTCACCGACATCGAGAAGTCGACCGAGCTCCTCGAGACGATCGGCGACCGCAACTGGGCGAACACCCTGCGCCGCCACGACGACACGCTCCGCGCGATCTTCACCGACTACGACGGCCAGGTCGTCGATCACACGGGCGACGGGTTCTTCGTCGCGTTCGAGGAGGTCGAGAAGGCGCTGCAGGCGGCGGTCGCGGTCCAGCGGGCCGTCGACCAGGAGTTCGTCTTCGACGTGCGGATCGGGATGCACACGGACGGGGCGCTCCAGCGCGGCGACAGCTTCCGCGGGCGCGGCGTGCACACGGCCGCGCGGGTCGGCGCCGCCGCGACCGGCCGCGAGATCCTCGTGACCGCGGCGAGCGTCGGCCCGAACGGCGTCATTCGCGCACGGCGAGCCGCGCGCGCTCGAGCTCAAGGGCCTGCGCGAGCCCGTCGAGGTCGTCTCGATCGCCTGGGAGTAGCGGCGGTTCGCCCGGCGCGCGGTGCGGGTAGGCGCCGGGCATGGACACGAAGCGCATCGGAGACGCCGGCCTGCACGGCTGGAAGGGCCGCGTGGCCGAGCGGGCCGCGGACACGGCCGACCGGAAGACGCCCGCCTCGGGCGACCAGGTCCGCGCCGCGTTCGCGATCGTCGTTCTTCCTCTTCTCGCTCGTCTACGTCCTCCGGACGATCGCCGAGCTCGCCCGCCAGCAGCCGCCTACCCGACCGCGTCGCCCCCCATAGAGAGAAATGGCTGCTCTCGCTAGACTTCCGCGGCTGCATGGGAGTCTGGGGCTACATGAGCGGGCTTGGGGGCCGCGAGATCGCGGTGGACCTGGGGACCGCGAACACGCTCGTCTACGTCCGCGGCCGGGGCATCGTCCTGTCCGAGCCGTCGGTCGTCGCGATCGACCAGCGCACGGGTGAGGTGCACGCGGTCGGGGTCGAGGCCAAGCGGATGCTCGGGCGGACGCCGGGGACGATCTCTGCGATCCGGCCGCTCAAGGACGGCGTGATCGCCGACTTCGACGTGACCGAGCAGATGCTCCGGCACTTCATCCAGAAGGTGAACCACAACCGTTTCGCGCACCCGCGCGTGATCGTGTGCGTCCCGAGCGGCGTCACCGGCGTCGAGAAGCGCGCCGTCGAGGAGGCGACGCTTTCCGCCGGCGCCCGGCAGGCGTACCTGATCGAGGAGCCGATGGCGGCCGCGATCGGGGCCGGCCTGCCCGTCTCCGAGCCGACCGGGAACATGATCGTCGACATCGGCGGCGGCACGACCGAGGTCGCGGTCATCTCGCTCGGGGGGATCGTCGTCTCCCAGTCGATCCGCGTCGGCGGGGACGAGATGGACGAGGCGATCATGAGTCACATCAAGAAGGAGTACAAGCTCCTGATCGGGCAGCAGACCGCGGAGGAGCTCAAGCTCGAGATCGGCTCCGCCTGGGAGCTGCGCGAGGAGGTTCGCGCCGAGGTCCGCGGGCGGGACATGCTCACCGGGCTGCCGAAGACGATCGTGATCACCTCCGAGGAGGTGCGCCGAGCGCTCGACGAGCCGGTCGGCCAGATCATCGACGCGATCAAGTCCACCCTCGACAAGACGCCGCCCGAGCTCGCCGCGGACATCATGGACCGCGGCATCGTGCTCGCCGGCGGCGGGGCGCTCCTCTCCGGGCTCGATGTCCGGCTTCGCGAGGAGACGCTCATGCCCGTCCACCTGGCGGAGTCGCCGCTCACCTGTGTCGCGGTCGGATCGGGTCGCAGCCTCGAGGAGTTCGAGGCGATCCACGCGGCCGCGAAGGCCCGCCAGCGGAACGGGCGCCGGCGGTAGCGAAGCCGCTTCCGGCGCGGCCCGAGGGGCCTCGCGGAACGGTCGGCCTCGCCGCGACGCCCCGGTAGACTACGGCCCCCGTGCCTCGGCAACGCACAGCACGGATCCCGCTCGTCAACCCGACCGCAGCCGGCTCAGAGGGCCGCCGCACCCGCGGGGGAAGCGCGTTCCGGGCGCGGCTCGTCGCGCTCGGGCTCGTCCTCCTCTCGCTCGGCCTGCTGACCATCTACTTCCGCGAGTCGTCGGGCGGTCCCATCCACGGCGCCCAGCGGGCGGCCGTCTCCGTGCTGACCCCATTCGAGGCCGCCGCCGAGCGCGTCGCCCGGCCGTTCCGCGACGCCTGGGGCTGGGCGTCCGACGTCCTCGACGCGAAGAGCGAGAACGAGAAGCTCGAGCAGCAGGTCGAGGAGCTCCGCACGCAGGCGATCGAGAACGCGACCGCGGCGGCCGAGAACGAGCGGCTGCGCGCGCTGCTCGAGTACCGCGACGGCCCGCGCTTCCCGGACGACTACGACGCCGTCACGACGCGCGTGATCCTCGAGCCGCAGAGCGCCTTCCGCCAGGAGGTCGTCGTCGCGGCCGGCAGCTCCTCGGGGATCCAGGTGAACGACCCGGTCGTCACCGACGAGGGCCTCGTCGGGATCGTCGTCGCGACGACGTCGAACGCCGCGAACGTCCGCCTCCTCACCGACCAGGAGAGCGCGGCCTCGGCGTACGTCCTCGAGACCGGCGCGAGCGGCGTCATCCAGCGCGGCTCGAGCACGAGCGCGGCGCTCACGCTCGACCGCGTCCCGAAGGACGAGGAGGTGAGCCAGGGCGACACGGTCGTGACCGCCGGCTCGCAGTCCGGCCAGCTCCAGTCGCTCTTCCCGCGCCGGATCCCGATCTGCACGGTCACGAGCGTCAGCCAGCGCGACATCGACTCGTACAAGCAGATCCAGTGCACGCCGCTCGTCGACTTCGACGCGGTGCACGAGGTGATCGTGCTCGTGAAGAAGGGCAGCCGGTGACCGGCGTCGAGTGGGCCAAGGCGGCCGGGATCCTCCTCGGCGTCGCGTTCCTCCAGCTCACGCTCGTGACGCCGTTCGAGGTCGCGAGCGGGCACCCGGACATCGTGCTCTGCTTCCTCGTCTCGCTCGCGCTCCTGCGCGGGCCGACCGTGGGCGCGATCATGGGCTTCGCCGCCGGCCTCGTGCTCGACCTCGCCTCCTTCGGGACGGTCGGGCTCCTGTCGCTCGTCCTGACGCTCGCCGGCTACTGGGCCGGGCGCTTCGGCGTCCTGACGACGCGCAGCTCGCCGCACCCGCCGCTGATCGCGATCGCGCTCGCGACGGTGTGGGTCGCGGTCGGGTCGGCGTTCCTCGAGTTCCTGCTCGGCGAGGGCGTGCCGGCCTCCGAGCTCTTCGGCCAGGTGCTGCTGCCGACGCTCGCGCTCAACCTGCTCCTGACGATCCCCGTCTACCGCCTCACGTGCCGGCTCTTCCCGCCGGAGCAGCGCGAGCGGAGGGAGGTGCCCGCGCTTGTCTAGCGTCCCGGGCTTCCTGCCTCCCGATCCCGCGTGTCGAGGAGCCGTACCGCGTCACCCCGCAGCTGGCGATCCGGATCGCCGTGCTCGGCGTGATCGCGATCGCGCTCTTCGCGGCGCTCTTCTTCCGCCTCTGGGCGCTCCAGGTGATCTCGGGCGAGCGCTACCTGCAGACGGCGCAGAACAACCAGGTGCGGACGTTCCGCGTCCCGGCCCCGCGCGGGGCGATCTCGGACCGGAACGGCGAGCCGCTCGTCTCGAACCGGCCGGGGACGCGCGTGCAGATCTGGCCCGCCGCGCTCGAGGGCATGGCGCCCGAGCGCCGCGCCGCCCTGCTCGAGCGGCTCTCGAAGATCCTGAACGTCCCGGTCGGGGAGATCCGCAAGGAGCTCAAGGCGCACCGCGACGACCCGCTCACCCCGGTGACCGTCCGCGAGGCGGTGCGCGACGACAAGGTGCGCTTCCTGCTCGAGCACCAGGCGCAGTTCCCCGGCGTCGAGATCAGCGAGGTCGAGCTGCGCCGCTACGAGAAGGGGAACCTCGGCCGCGCAGCTCCTCGGCTACGTGTCCGAGATCTCCGCCCGACCAGCTCGCCAAGCTCGAGGAGCAGGGCTACGCGGCCGGCGACCGGATCGGCCAGGTCGGGATCGAGTCCGCCTACGACCGCTACCTGCGCGGCGTCGCCGGCGTCGGCGAGGTGAACGTCGACGCGATGGGGCGCGTGACGAGCGAGCGGCAGTTCAGCCGCTTCCCCGAGCCGGGCTACTCGGTGCAGCTGACGCTCGACGCCGGGCTCCAGGAGGCGGCCGAGAACGCCCTCAAGTACGGCGTCGCGCTCGCGCAGGACAACGGCGAGTGGGCCGCGGACGGCGGCGCGATCGTCGCGATGAACCCGAACGACGGCGAGGTGCTCGCGCTCGCGCTCCTCGCCGACCTTCGACCCGTCGGTCTACGTCGGCCGGGTCCGCCCGCAGGCGCTCAAGCGGCTCGCCGCGCCGGAGGAGAACTACCCGACGCTCAACCGCGCGGTCACCGGGCTCTATCCGCCGGGCTCGACCTTCAAGCCGGTCACCGCCCTCGCGGCGATCCAGGAGGGGCTGCTCTCGCCGAGCGAGGTCATCCAGTGCACCGGCTCGATCAAGGCGGGCGAGGACCAGCAGGTCTTCCGCAACTGGGATCCCAACAAGAACGAGCCGATGACGCTGACGACCGCGCTCGCCAATTCGTGCGACACGTACTTCTACGACGTCGCGCTGCGCGCGTACGAGCGCCCCGACTCGCCGATCCAGAAGTGGGCGCGGCGGATGGGCTTCGGCCAGGAGACCGGCATCGACGTCGGCCCCGAGGGCGAGGGGCTCGTGCCGACGCCTGCCTGGCGCAAGCGGCACTTCGAGAGCGCCTGGGACCAGCAGTGGCGGCCGGGCGACTCGATCCAGCTCGGGATCGGCCAGGGCGACATGCTCGCGACGCCGCTCCAGATGACCCGGATGTACGCGCTGATCGCGAACGGCGGCAGCCTCGTGCAGCCGCGGATCGTCCAGCGGATCGTGCAGCCCGCGACCGAGGGCGACGCCGAGGTGGTCATCCGCTCGTTCCCGGGGACGAAGCCGGAGGACATCGGCCTCGACCCGACGGCGGTCTCGACCGTGCAGGAGGGCCTCTACGACGCGACGCACGCCTCGTACGGGACGTCGACCAGCGTGTTCTCGCACTTCCCGGTGCCGATCGCGGGCAAGACCGGCACGGCCGAGAAGTTCGTGACGATCGGGAAGTGGTCCGGCCTCCGCGACCAGTCGTGGTGGTGCGGCTGGGGCCCGTACGCGGATCCCGAGCTCGTCGTCTGCGCCGTGATCGAGAACGGCGGCCACGGCGGCGAGGCGGCGGCGCCGGCGGCGCTCAAGGTGTTCGAGAAGTTCTTCGGCGTCGAGCCGGGGAGCTACACGACGCGGCGCGGTGGAGTCCGACTGATGGCCGTCCGGGTCGAGCCCAGGCAGCAGATCGCGCCCCTCGGCGCCGAGGCGACGCGGATCCTCCGCCACCTCGACTACGCGCTGCTCGCGGCGGTCGCCGGCCTGATCGCGTACGGCCTCTGGGTGCTGAGCGCGGTCTCGCGGAACGACGTGCCCGGCGACCCCGACTACTTCGTCTTCCGCCAGAGCGTGAACATCGCGATCGGCGTGATCGTGCTTGCCGCCGTCGCGCTGCTCGACCCGGAGATCTACCGCCGGATCCGCGTGCCGCTCTACGCGGTGTCGCTCGTCGCTCTCGCTGCGATCTTCGTCGCCGACCCGGTCCGCGGGACGCGCCGCTGGATCGACATCGGCTTCTTCCGCTTCCAGCCGTCCGAGCTCGGCAAGATCGTGCTGATCCTCATGCTGGCCGGCTTCGTCGCCGACCGGGCCAGGCGGATCGACGAGTGGAGCACGACGTTCGGTGCGGTCGGCCTCGCGGCGGCGCCGGCCGTGCTCGTCTTCCTCGAGCCGGACTTCGGGACGGCGATGGTCTACGCGGCGATCGTCGCCGCCGTCCTCTTCATCGCCGGCACGCGCTGGCTCCACATCGGCGCGCTCGCCGCCGGCACGGTGCTGACGCTGACCTCGATGCTCTGGATCCTCCCGGCGGCCGGCGATCGAGATCCTGCGCCAGTACCAGATCGACCGCCTGATCGGCTTCTGGAACCCGGACTCCGACCCGAGCGGCGCGACCTACAACATCACGCAGTCGATCACCGCAGTCGGGTCGGGCGGGCTCGACGGGCGCGGCGTCGCGGGCGCGACGCAGACGAACATGAACTACCTGCCCGAGCACTCGACCGACTTCATCTTCTCGTCGCTCGCCGAGCAGCGCGGCTTCCTCGGCGCGGCGCTCCTCCTGCTCCTCTACGCGATCGTCGTCTGGCGCGGCGTCCGCACGATCGCGATCGCGCCGAGCCTCTACACCGCCGCGCTCGCCGCCGGCTGCGTCGTCGCGTTCATCTTCCAGGTGTTCGTGAACATCGGGATGACGGTCGGGATGGCGCCGATCACCGGCATCCCGCTCCCGTTCGTGAGCTACGGCGGGCTCGTCGATGATCGCGACGCTCGCGATGATCGGGCTGCTCCAGGCCGTGAACGTCCGCGGCCGCCTCGCGGCCGAGCGCTGAGCCGGTCCGGTCCGTCCGGTCCGGGTCCTAGCCTTCGCGCGCATGTTGAGTGAGAGCACGCACGAGGCGCAGGAAGCGCTTGCGATCGAGGAGGCCGACGCCTGGTTCGAATACCTCGAGTCCGTCCGTTCGCACTCGCACACGGGCCGCTACGAGGAGGTCGAGCCATGGGCGTGGGCGCGCCTGACGCAACGTCTGCGGATCGTCGCGATCGAAAAAGACAGCCTCCGCCCGGCCGCCGCGTAGCCGCGCGCGTCGGGGGGCCGAGGGCGCACTGCTACCCTGTGGTTGCAGGACGTTCAGGGAGCACCGAGCCCGGATCGGGCGAGCGGGATCCGACGTCCGCCAAACACCCACATGGATTTTGAGGCAGCCACGTCCGCTACCTGCGCCCTGATCGGGCAGCGTCGCGACGTGCGCCCGAAAGGAGATCATCGTGCTGCAGTGGTTCCGCCGGAAGGCGGCCGCCGCGCAGGAGGCGCCCCACGAGGCCGCCCCGCCGGCGCCGACCAGCAGAGGACGACGCCCCCGCTTCGGGGGCTGACGCAGACGCAGAAGCGCCGCCGGCGCCGCGGGAAGTCGCGGCGGCCGCGGCCGCAAGAAGACCGGCCAGGCCGCCGAAGACCGAGGCGGTCGCCGACGCGCCGGCCCGCACGGGGCCGGAGAAGAAGGACCGCGGCGGCCGCGCGCGTGGCGGCGACGCGAAGGCGAAGCGCCGCAAGCCTGCGCCGCGCCGCTCGTCGGGCGGCAGCCGCGCCGCCCTTGCCGGCGTCAAGAAGGAGATCCTCGTCTCGGTCGGCGTCGGCGAGACCCGCGTCGCGCTCGTCGAGGACGGCACGCGTCAGCGAGGTCTACATGGAGCGGCCCGGCCGCCGCTCGATCGCCGGGAACGTCTACAAGGGCACCGTCGACAACGTGCTGCCCGGCATGGAGGCGTCGTTCGTCGACATCGGCCTGGACAAGAACGGCTTCCTCTACGTGGACGAGATCGTCGTCCCCGAGCTCGAGGGCAAGCGCCACGGCCGCCGCATCCAGGAGCTGATCTCGCGCGGCGAGAAGGTGCTCGTCCAGGCGGTCAAGGACCCGATGGGCACCAAGGGCGCCCGGCTCACGACCGAGATCTCGCTCCCCGGTCGCTTCCTCGTCTACACGCCGTTCGGCGAGGGCGATCGGGATCTCCCGGCGCCTCGAGGACGACGAGCGCGAGCGGCTGAAGAAGATCTCGAAGGGGCTCGACCTGCGCGAGGGCGGCATCATCGTCCGCACCGCGGCGGAGGGCGCCTCGAAGGAGGAGATCGAGGGCGACCTCGAGCTCCTGCAGAAGCTCTGGGCGACGATCAAGGGCCGCGCCGACCGGACCGACGCCCCGGCGCTCGTCTACCAGGAGGCCGAGCTGCCGCTCCGGATCGTGCGCGACCTCTTCATCCGCGACTTCGAGCGCGTGGTCGTCGACCACGAGCGGACGTACCGCCGGATCGTCGGCTACCTGCGCCGGACGTCGAAGGACCTCGCCGAGCGGGTCGAGCTCTACGAGGGCCGCGAGCCGCTCATGGAGGCGGGCGGCGTCGAGGCGGCCGTGCGCTCGACGCTCGACAAGCGCGTCGACCTGCCGTCGGGCGGCTACCTGATCTTCGACTACGCCGAGGCGTTCACGGTCGTGGACGTCAACACCGGCCGCTTCGTCGGCGCGCGCGGGAAGCAGTCCGGCGCGCGGCTCGAGGACACGATCACCAAGAACAACCTCGAGGCGGTCTCCGAGGTCGTGCGCCAGCTCCGGCTGCGCGACATCGGCGGGATCATCGTCATCGACTTCATCGACATGGCGAACCCGAAGAACCGCCAGCTGGTCGAGGACGCGCTCAAGGCGGAGCTCGAGAAGGACCGGACGAAGACCTACGTGGTCGAGATCTCGCCGCTCGGCCTGGTCGAGATGACGCGCCAGAACGTCACCGACGGGCCGCGCGAGATCATGACCCTCCCGTGCCCGACCTGCGGCGGCGACGGGATCGTCGTCTCCGACGAG
This sequence comes from uncultured Actinomycetes bacterium, assembly GCA_963696365.1. Classification (GTDB taxonomy): domain Bacteria; phylum Actinomycetota; class Thermoleophilia; order Gaiellales; family Gaiellaceae; genus CAVOKD01. The sequence continues at coordinate 284,984 of CAVOKD010000001.1, read as the reverse complement.
ACGAACGCCGTGAACGTCGAGCGGGAGCTGCGGCGGCTCGTCCTCACGTCGCGGCACCAGGCGTACCTGATCGAGCTGAACTCGCGAGTCGCGGGGATCCTGATCGGCCCCGGCGCGTCGCGGCTCGTCGAGCTCGAGCGCGAGACGGGCGGCGCTTCTTCTTCGAGACCAAGGACGACCTCCACAGCCGACCACTTCGCGGTGCTCGACCGCGGGCCGGTCTCCCGGCTCGAGGCGAAGTCGCTGCCGGTCGCGGCCGGGGAGGAGCTCGAGGTCAAGCTCGAGGCGCCGCACCTCCACTCGGAGGGCGACGCCGTCGCGCGGCTGAACGGCTACGTGATCGCGGTCGCGGGCGCGGCCGGGAAGGTCGGCAAGAAGGTGCGCGTCCGGATCGAGCGGCCGACCCGCAACGTCGCGTACGCGACGCTCGTCGGCGCCGACCAGGTCGAGGCGCCGGTCGAGGCCGGCACCGAGCTCGACCGCGAGGACACGGGCGAGCAGCCGAAGCGCTCGCGCCGCGGCGGCTCCCGCTCCCAGCGCAAGCCGGCGGCGAAGCCGGCCGAGACGAAGCAGCCGAGAGGCAGCAGCTCGAGACCGGCCGAGGAGGCTCCGCCCGCCGAGCAGCAGCCCGTCGCCGACGGCGAGACCCCGCCGGAGCAGCCGAAGCGCAAGAAGACGCGCCGAGGCTCCCGCGGCGGCCGCGGCCGGAAGCGCAAGAGCGCAGCCGCGGCAACCGCGGAGGCGGGCGGCGACGCCGAACGGCGACCAGGCGCAGCCGGGCGTGGCGGAGCCCGAGCCGGTAGCCGAGCAGGCGGCGGCGAACGGCGCTCCCGCCGAGGGGGACGAGGCCCAGCCGGAGCAGCCGAAGCGCAAGAAGACGCGCCGCGGCTCCCGCGGCGGGCGCAACCGGCGCAAGAAGCCCGCCGCCGCGGCCGGCACGGACGGCCCGTCCGGCGAGTCCGCCACCGCTGTTGCCGAGCCGGAACCGCCTCGGCTAGACTGACCCGGAGCGGGCGAGAGCCCGCTCGTTTGCGGAGAAAGACATGACCTACGCGATCATCGGCATCGGCGGCAAGCAGTACCGGGTCCAGGAGGGCCAGCGGCTGCTCGTGGACCGGCTTCCGCACGACGAGGGCAAGACGTTCAACCCGGACGTCCTGCTCCTCGGCGGCGACGGCGAGCCGAAGCTCGGCGACGACGCGAAGGGCACGAAGGTCACGGCCGTCGTGTCCGAGCACGTCCTCGGCAAGAAGGTGATCGTCGGCAAGCACCGCCAGCGCACCGGGTACCGGCGCCGCAACGGCCATCGCAGCCGGCTGACGCAGATCGAGATCCAGTCGATCGGCGCGAAGACGACGCGGCGCGCCCCGGCGAAGAAGGCCGAGACCGCGGAGGAGAAGCCGAAGGCGGCCGCGAAGCCGAAGGCCGCGGCCAAGCCGAGGGCGAAGGCCGCCGCGAAGCCGCGGACGACGACCAGGAAGAAGAAGGACGAGAGCTGATGGCACACAAGAAGGGACTCGGCTCCTCGAAGAACGGGCGCGACTCGCAGTCGAAGCGGCTCGGCGTCAAGATCTTCGACGGCCAGGAGGTCAAGGCGGGGATGATCGTCGTCCGCCAGCGCGGGACGCGCTTCCGCGCCGGTGACGGCACCGGTCTCGGCCGCGACCACACGATCTTCGCCACGCGCGACGGCCGCGTCTCGTTCCACGAGAACGGCGGCGGGCGCGTCATCTCCGTCCTCTAGGACGGCGCGTGTTCCACGACCGCGCCCGCATCCACGTGCAGGGCGGCCGGGGTGGGGACGGGTCGCTGTCGTTCCGGCGGGAGAAGTACGTCCCGAAGGGCGGGCCCGACGGCGGTGACGGCGGCGACGGCGGCGACGTCGTGCTCGTCGCGGATCCCGACCTGCGCGACCTGAGCTTCCTCGCGCGCTCGCCGCACTTCAAGGCGGCGCGGGGTCGGCACGGCGAGGGCGCGAACAAGACGGGGTCGTCCGGAGACGACGTCGACCTGCGCGTGCCGGTCGGGACGCAGGTCTTCGACGAGGCCGACCGGCTCGTCGCCGACCTCGCGCATCCGGGCGCGCGGGTGGTGCTCGCGCGCGGCGGCCGGGGCGGGGTGGGGAACCGCCGCTTCGCGACGCCGACCGAGCAGGCGCCGCGCGTCGCCGAGGTCGGGCAGGCCGGCGAGGAGGGCACGTACGACCTGCGCCTGAAGCTGCTCGCGGACGCGGCGCTGCTCGGCTTCCCGAATGCGGGCAAGTCGTCGCTCCTGCGCCGGATCTCGAACGCGAAGCCGAAGGTCGCGGAGTACCCGTTCACGACGCTCGCGCCGGTGCTCGGGACGGTCGACGCGCCGGACGGGCGGCAGCTGACGGTCGCGGACGTCCCCGGCCTGGTCGAGGGCGCGAGCGAGGGCGTCGGCCTCGGGGACGAGTTCCTCGCGCACCTCGAGCGCGCGCGGCTCTTCCTGCACGTGATCGACGTGACGGAGGACGTGGACGAGCGCTTCCGCGCGATCGACCGCGAGCTGGCCGCGTACGGCGCGGGCCTCGCCGAGCGGCCGCAGCTCGTCGTCCTGAACAAGACCGACCTCGTGGGCGAGCCGCCCGCGTTCGGCGTGGACGATCCGCGGGTGGTGGGCGTCGTGGCGGTCTCGGCCGCGACCGGAGCCGGGCTGGACGAGCTGCGGCAGGCGCTTTTCGCGGCCGCCGAGGCCGCCGGAGAGCCGGCCACCGCCTCGCCGGCCGAGGACGAGCTCGCGGACTTCCTCGTCTACCGCCCGCAGCCGCCGCGCCGCCGCCCGTACCGGATCTTCCGCGGCGACGGCGCGTTCCGCGTCACCGGGCCCCGAGGCGGGGGCGCTCTCCGAGGAGCAGCTCCGCGAGGCCCTGCGCGCCGCCGGCGCGAAGCCCGGCGACCCGGTGCAGGTCGGCGAGCGGACGTTCACGTTCGAGTGAGGCCGGCGCGGCCGGGCGGCGGCGCGCGTCCGGCGCGCGCTTCCGTCACGATCCCGACGCAATGCCGGCACGAACGGTCACAGACACGGCACAGGTTCCCGGCTACGCTGACCGCAGAGGGGAAACCAAGGGGGTCCCCCGGGGGAGAAGGTCACGCGCGAGGGCCGCCGATGACCGTCGGGCTCCTCGGCGGGACGTTCGACCCGCCGCACAACGGGCATGTGGCGCTCGCGCGCACGGCGCTCGACGCGCTCGACCTCGAGCGGCTCGTCGTCGTCCCGGTCGGCGAGGCGCCGCACAAGTCGGTCGGCACCGACGCCGAGACGCGCTTCCGTCTCGCCGAGGCCGCGTTCGGCGACCTCCCCGGCGTCGAGCTCTCGCGCGTCGAGCTCGAGCGCGGCGGCCCCTCGTACACGGTCGACACGGCCGTCTGGGCCGAGCGGGAGCTCGGCGACGTCGTGCTCCTCCTCGGCGCGGACGAGTTCGCCGACTTCCCGTCCTGGCGCGACCCGGACCGCATCCTCGAGCACGCGCGCCTCGCCGTCGCGACCCGGCCGGGCATCCCGCACGACCGGCTCGACGAGGTGCGCGCCGGGCTCGCCCACCCCGACCGCGTCACGTTCTTCGAGCTCGAGCCGATCCCGATCTCGTCCCGCGACTTGCGCGCCCGCGTCGCCCGCGGCGAGTCGATCGAGGGCCTCGTGCCGCCTGCCGTCGCGCGTGTGATCGAGGAGGTTGGGCTCTACCGCGACGGTGGTACCCTCAGACCGTGACGTACGACGACCAGGAGCCGGGGAGCCGCTGACCCCGCTCGAGCAAGCGCAGCGCATCGCGGGTCTGGCCCACGACAAGCTGGCGACGGACGTCACCATCCTCGACATGCGGCCCGTGTGCTCGTACACGGACTACTTCGTCGTCGCGACGGGCGGCAACCCCCGCCAGACGAAGTCCATCTACGACGAAGTGCGCGAGCGCCTCAAGGCCGACGAGGGCGTCGTCCCGCACAGCACGGCCGGAACGGACGAGGCGACGTGGATCCTCGCGGACTACCTCGACGTCGTCCTGCACGTCTTCACGCCCGAGGCGCGCGCGTTCTACCGCCTCGAGGAGCTCTGGGGCGACGTGCCGCTCGTCGAGCCCCTCGCCGCCGGCAGCGCGTAGACCGCGCCCGCGGGCGGCCGGGCCTCGCGCGGCCGTGCGCTATCGTTTTCCAAGCGGGGCCATAGCTCAGCTGGGAGAGCGTCTGGCTGGCAGCCAGAAGGTCACGGGTTCGAGTCCCGTTGGCTCCATCACCGAGGCGGCGCGCGTGCAACAGTGGTCGGGTGCACGGCGACGCGGTCGCATCCTTCGTCGCGGCAGCCACCTCTCGGCCGCCGCGACCGTGCCCAGGGGCTGCTCGAGGCGCACCCGGAGATTGCCGACGACCCGTGGGCGGCGCTCGTCCTCGGCCGCGGCTGGGACGGCGATCCTGAGGAGCCCGGCGGGCCGCTCGGCTGGGCGCCGCTCGTCTACGTCTGCCACTCGTGCTTCGCCTCCCTCGACCTCGCTCTCGGGCTGATCGAGCGCGGCGCCGACCCGAACGCCGCCTTCACGAACGAGCACGGCCGGATGACGGCGCTCTACGGCGCGGCCGGCGTCCTCCATGACCCCGAGCTGACCGGCCTCCTCCTCTCCGCGGGCGCCAAGCCCGACGACGGGGAGTCGCTCTACCACGCCGTCGAGGCCGAGAGCACCGACTGCCTGCGCGAGCTCCTCGACGCCGGGCGCGCAGACCCGCGACACCAACGCGCTGGCGCACGCACTCGACGACGACCGGCTCGAGCACGTGCGCCTGCTGCTCGAAGCCGGCGCCGACCCGAACGAGGGGCCGATCCTCGCGCACGCCGTGCGGCGGGGCCGCGGCCCGGAGACGCTCCGGCTCCTGGTCGAGCACGGCGCCGACGTCGACCGGCCCGGAGGCGAGCTCTGGCGCGGCGACGTCCCGCTGCGCACGCCGTATCAGCACGCCGTGTTGCGCGGGCGGCCCGACGACGCCGAGGTGCTCGCTGCGCTGGGCGGCTCGACGTCTGTCGCGGTGGGAGATCTGGCGATCGCCGCGGTCGCGCGCGGCGAGCGGCCGGAAGGCGATCTGCCCGCTGAGCTCGACCCGGACGCGCAGGAGGTGCTCGTCCTCGCTGCACTGCACGGCTCGGCCGCTCTCGTGCTCGAGCTCGTCGGCCCGGAGTTCCGCGGAGTCGTCGGCGGGTCCCCGGCCGGGACGCTCGTCCACCACGCGGGCTGGGTCGGGGACGCGGAGCTCGTCGGCGAGCTGCTCGCCGCCGGGGTCGAGGCCGATGCCGCGTCGGACGCCGAGTTCGGCACGCCGCTCGCGTGGGCCGCGCTCGCTTCGGGCGAGCATGAGGTTCCCGGCCGCGACTACGTCGGCGTCGCGGAGCGGCTGACGGCCGCCGGGGCGCGAGTCGACCCGCGGCTAGTCGAGGTCGCGGGCGAGCCGCTTCTCTCCGTGGCTCGAAGCGCGCTCGAACGGGTAGGCCGGGGCCGTGGAGGAGGAACGCACCGACCGCCCGGACGAGCTCGAGGAGACGCCGGACGGCGACGTCCCGCAGGATCCGGGCGTCCCCGGCGTCAAGCTCCCGGGCGACGAGCCCGAGCAGGGCGCCGACGACGATCGCTAGCGCGCGGCCTACGATTCGTCCCTTGTGACGGATCGTCGCGGCGGTGCCGTATGGGTGACGTGAGCGCGCTCGCGACGCCCTGGGTCGGCGCCCGTGCCGGGCGGCCTCCGTTCGCCGAGGCCGCCGAGCGGACGCTCGACGACGTTCGCCGCTACCTCGTCGTCTTCACCGGGGACGCCGCCCTCGCGGACGACCTGACGGCCGAGACGTTCGAGCGCGCATTCCGCCGCTGGCGCCGCTACGACCCGCGGCGCGGTCCCGAGCTTCCGTGGCTGTGCGGGATTGCCCGGCGTGTCGCGCTCGACCACTTCCGCGCCGAGTCGCGGCGGCGCCGGCGGGAGGAGCGCTTCGCCCGCGCGATGCGATCGGAGGCCGAGCCGTCCCTGGCCGGGCTCTCGCCCGAGCTCGAGGTCGCGCTCGGGTCGCTTTCGGCGGGTGAGCGGGAGGTCGTCGCGCTCCGCGTCGTGCTCGACCTGGACGCGGAGGCGACGGCCCGCCTGCTGGGGATCGGCCGCAGCGCCTGCTCCATGCGCCTTGCCCGGGCGCTCGACAAGCTCGCCGAAAGGATGACCACCGATGCCGTCGCCTGAGCTCCTCGCCCCCGACCGCGCCGAGCGGCTGCTCGCCGGCGCCCCGCCCGAGACCGCCCGCGAGGCCGACGTCGAGCGGATCGTCCGCGAGTTGCGCGCGCTCGCCGCGCCCGCGCCGGCCGAGCTGCGCGAGCGCGTCGGCCGCCTCTCGGCGCCTCCGGCTCCGCGCCGTCGGCGGCTCGTGCCCGTGCTCGCTGCCGCGGCGATCGTCGCGGTCGCTCTCGTGGCTGCCGCCCTCGTCGCCCGCGAGGGATCGGGTGACCCGAGCATCCGGGAGCGCGCGGCCGTGACCGACCGTGGCGGGCAATGAGGACATGCGCGGATCCGGCGAGTCCGCTCCCGAAGGCCCCCTACGGCGTCGGTCCCCGATCCGAGGACGAGCATCGACTTCTGCCGGCCCGCTCGCGAAGGACCGGCGCGCCACGGCGTCGAGCGGTGGCGCCGTCGCGGAGTCCGCAGGCCCGAGCCCGGCCGCCGAGCGCGCGCAGGACGTCGACCTCCTGCTGGCTCTGCGGCTCAAGGATGCCGACGCGCTTTCGGAGGCGGCGAACGACGCGCTCCAGATCACGAACGACCTCGGCGGCGTCGTGGCCGCGTCCGGCGTCGACACGGCCGGGCGGGAGGGCACCGCCCGGCTCGAGCTCAGCATCCCGACCCGCCGGCTCGACGAGGCGATCGTTCGGCTCTCGGCGCTCGGGACGATCACCGAGCAGCAAATCGCGACGCGCGACCTGCAGGGTGGGATCGACCGGCGCGGTCGGCGGATCGAGCAGCTCCAGACGGCGATCCGCGCCGACGAGCTGCGGCTTGCGAGCGGCACGCTCGATCCGGGCGAGAAGCTCGAGGTCGAGCTCCGCCTCCTACGCGAGCGCGGGCTCCTCCGCGAGCTGACCCGCGAGCGCAGCCGGCTGCTCCGCGAGGCCGCGTACGCCGAGGTGACGCTCGCGCTCCACACGCGCGAGGCCGCGGGCGCGCCCGCGCCCGAGGGCGGGATCGGCGGGGCCGCCCGCGACGCGCTCGACACGCTCGGGCGCGCGGGCGAGATCGCGGTCTTCGCGGGCATCCTGCTCGCGCCGCTCGTCGCGCTGGTACTGCTCGTGTGGATCGCGCTCCGCGCCAGGCGGCGCCGGGTCGACGCCCGCCTGCTCGACCAGCCGCGCCCGGCCGCGCCGCCGCAGCCCTAGGGCGCCGGACCGGCCCGGGCACGGCGTGCCGGCTCCAGCTCGAAGACGGCGAAGTCCCGCCGCATGACGGGGACCGCGACGTTGTAGACCGGGACGTCGCCGATCCTGCCCTCGTGCGTCCCCGCGTGGGCATGGCCGTGGAAGACGATGTCGGGGCGGTGGACGTGGATCGGCTCGGCCAGCCGGTCGGTGCCGAGGAGCGTGAAGATCGTGGTCGGCTCGCCCTGGAGCGTCGCCGAGGTGGGCGCGTAGTGGAGGAGCGCGACGCGGACGTCGCAGTCCTCGATCGCCTGCAGGCCGCGCTCGAGCGCGACGACCTCGTCGGTCGTCTCGGCGAACACGCGGCGCAGCGACGGCTCGCCGAAGTCGGGGAGCTGCGAGTCGGGGAAGCCGCCGATGAAGCCCTTCGTCCCGACGACGCCGATGCGGGTGCCGTCGGCCTCGTGGATCGTCCAGGAGCGGTCGAGGACGGTGACGCCGCCGCGCTCGAGCGCCTCGACGAGCTCGTCGCGGCGGTTGACGTGCCAGTCGTGGTTGCCGAGCACCGCGATCACCGGCGCGGGCGAGCGGGCCGCCGCCTCCGCGAGGATCGCGCCCTGCTCGGGCTCGCCGTGGGTCGTCAGGTCGCCCGCGAGCAGGACGAGGTCGACGTCCGGGTCGAGCGACGCGAACGCCTCCGCCAGGACGTCCCGGCGGTCGGGCGCGGCGTGCACGTCTCCCGCGGCGGCGATCCGAACCATCCCGAGGGTCGTTCCCGCCTCGCCCGACTCGATGCCTTCGAGCGCGTCCGTGTTCGGTCCGCGGCCCCCCAACGGGGGAGCGAGCGCCCCAACATTCACGCTACCGGGAACGGGCACGCGGATCTGCGCGGCGGTGTGCCGACTTCGTGTCGATAGCGCGCGGGCGCACTGGCTCACCCAGCGCGTCGCACGCCGGCCGCCTCCGGTTCCGTCATCCGCTTCGAGCGGGTACGACCGACGGCCGTGAGCGAGTTCTCCGACCTCTGCGACACGATGAAGCGCGCGGCCGCCGCGCTGACGGCGGCCGAGATCCCGTTCGTCCTCGCCGGCGGGCTCGCCGCCTGGGCGCGCGGCGGCTCCTCGTCCGACCACGACGTCGACTTCCTCGTCCTGCCCAAGGACGCCGAGCGGGCGGCCGGGACGCTCGAGAAGGAGGGCTTCCGGATCGAGCGGCCGCCCGAGGGCTGGCTGATCAAGGCCCACGACGGCGACGTCCTTGTCGACCTGATCTTCGAGCCGACCACCGGCCCGGTCACCGAGGAGCTGATCGCGCGCGGGGAGGAGCGCGAGGTGCTCGCGACCCCGATGCGCGTGATGGCGCTCGAGGACGTCATGGTCACGAAGCTCCTCGCGCTCGGCGAGACGCACCTCGACCTCGCCGGCCCGCTCGGCGTCGCCCGGCCGCTCCGCGAGCAGATCGACTGGGCCGACGTCCGCCGCCGCACCGACGGATCGCCCTACGCGCGCGCCTTCTTCGCGCTCGTCGAGGAGCTCGGCGTCGTCGAGCCGGAGGCCGCCTCCATCGGCTAGGCTGGGTCCGATGGAGCGCCTCCTCCTTACCGAGCCACAGGGGTAGCAGCCGGCAACCGGCGCCGGCCACGCGATCCCTGAGCCTCTCGACCGAGAGGCTTTTCTGTATCTGGAGCCGAATGAAAGAGCGAGCGATGGAGCGGTACGACCCTCAGACGATCGAGCGGAAGTGGCAGGACGTGTGGCGCCGCGAGGACGCGTTCCACGTCCCGAACCCGGGCGAGCCCGGCGCCCCGGAGCAGGCCGGCAAGACGTACGTGCTCGAGATGCTCCCGTACCCCTCGGGCGAGCTGCACATGGGGCACGTGCGCAACTACATGCTGGGCGAGATCGTCGCGCACTACCGGCGGCGCATGGGCTTCGCCGTGCTGCGGCCGATGGGCTTCGACTCGTTCGGCCTGCCGGCCGAGAACGCCGCCATCCGCGAGGGCGGGCATCCGCGCGAGGTGACCGAGCGGAACATCGCCGCGATCCGCGCCCAGATGGAGCGGATGGGCTGGGCGATCGACTGGGAGCGCGTGCTCGCCAGCCACGAGCCCGAGTACTACCGCTGGACGCAGTGGCTCTTCCTGCGCTTCTTCGAGCGCGGGCTCGCCTACCGCAAGGAGGCGCCCGTCAAGTGGTGCCCGAACGACCAGACCGTGCTCGCGAACGAGCAGGTGATCGACGGCCGCTGCGAGCGCTGCGGCGCCGAGGTCGAGGCGCGCAACCTGGAGCAGTGGTTCTTCAAGATCACCGACTACGCGGACGCGCTCCTCGAGGAGATGGACCTGCTCGAGGACTGGCCCGAGCGCGTGCTCACGATGCAGCGCAACTGGATCGGCCGCTCCGAGGGCGCCGAGATCCGCTTCCCGGTCGACGGGCTCGACGAGGAGATCCCGGTGTTCACGACGCGGCCGGACACGATCTTCGGCGCGACGTTCTTCGTGCTCGCGCCCGAGCACCCGCTCGTCCCGCGCCTGGTCGCCGGCGGCGAGCACGAGGCGGAGGTGCTCGAGTACGTCCGCCGCGCGGGCGGCCGCTCGGCGGTCGAGCGCGAGGAGAAGGAGAAGGACGGCGTCTTCACCGGCCGCCACGTGATCAACCCGGCCACGAAGGAGCCGATCCCGGTCTGGGTCGCCGACTACGTCCTGATGGAGTACGGCACCGGCGCGATCATGGGCGTCCCTGCGCACGACGAGCGCGACTTCGCGTTCGCGGAGCGCTACGAGCTTCCCGATCCGGACGGTCGTCGCGCCGGCGGACGGCGCGGACGGCCCGGTCGCGAACGGCGGCGCCTTCGTCGAGCACACCGACGACGAGATCCTCGTCAACTCGGGCGACTTCAGCGGCCTGCCGCGCCCGACGGCGCGCGCGCGGATCGTCGAGTGGCTGGCAGTCCGAGGGCCTGGCCGAGGCGACGGTCCGCTACCGCCTGCGCGACTGGCTGCTCTCGCGCCAGCGCTACTGGGGCTGCCCGATCCCCGTCGTCCACTGCGACACGTGCGGGATCGTCGCCGTGCCGGACGACGAGCTGCCCGTCCTGCTGCCCGAGGTGGACGAGTACCTGCCGAAGGGCCGCTCGCCGCTCGCGGCCGCCGAGGACTGGGTGCGCACCACCTGCCCGAAGTGCGGCGGCGAGGCGCGGCGCGAGACGGACACGATGGACACGTTCGTCGACTCGTCCTGGTACTTCATCCGCTACACCGACCCGCGGAACGAGACGGCGCCGTTCGCCCGCGAGATCGCGGACTACTGGCTGCCGGTCAACCAGTACATCGGCGGCGTCGAGCACGCGATCCTGCACCTGCTCTACGCGCGCTTCTTCACGAAGGTGATGCAGGAGCTCGGCCTGGTCGGCTTCCGCGAGCCGTTCGCGCGCCTGTTCACGCAGGGCATGCTCCACCGCCACGGCGCGAAGATGTCCAAGTCGAAGGGCAACGTGATCACGCCCGACGACTACGTCGAGCGCTACGGCGCGGACGCGGTGCGGATGTACCTGCTCTTCATCGGGCCCGTCGAGCAGGACGCCGAGTGGCAGGACGCGGGCTTCGAGGGGATCGTGCGGTTCCTGCACCGGCTCTGGCGGGTCGTCATGGAGCAGTGCGAGCGGGAGTCGCCGGAGGGCCCGGTCGAGGGGCCGCTCGCGCAGAAGGCGCACGAGACGATCGCGAAGGTGAGCGACGACATCGGCCGCCGCTTCGCGCTGAACACGCCGATCGCGGCCGTGATGGAGCTCGTGAACGAGATCGCCCGCCGGCCGGACGACCCGGCCGCGCGGTTCGCGGCCGAGACGGCCGTGTCGCTGATCCAGCCGTACGCGTCCGCACGTCGCCGAGGAGCTCTGGGAGCAGCTGGGGCACGAGCGGCTGTGGGAGACGCCGTGGCCCGTCGCCGACCCGGCCATGCTCGAGCACGAGACGTTCGAGCTGGTCGTCCAGGTGAACGGCAAGGTGCGGGGCAAGACGGAGGTGCCCGTCGGCCTCAGCGAGGACGAGCTGGTCGAGCGGGCGCGCGAGCTGCCGCGGGTGCAGGCGATGCTGGACGGCAAGGACGTCCGCAAGGCGATCGTCGTGCCCGGCAAGCTCGTGAACCTCGTGGTGTAGGCGGGCGTCGCGGCTCGGCGCGCGGTTGCGTCGGACGCTCGGCAGCCGCTGCGCGTCTTCGCGGCGCTCGGGTGCGAGCGCAGCGAAGCGTGGCAGCCTCGCCTGTGGACGGATCGGCACGAACCCGGCCCAGATCCGTCACTGACCTGCGCGACACGTTTCCGCTAGCGTCGACAGCGGGGGCGAGGGGCCGAAGGCCCCGGGGGAATCGTCTCGCGTGCGGGCGTGCGACGTCCTCACCGCGGGCCCGGCCTGGCCGCGCGCGTACGGTGTTCTCACCCGCCCGGCCGGGCGCCGGGCGGGTATGCGGATCGAGATGACGCTCACCGACCTGCTCCTGCTCGCCGCCGTCCTGCTCTTCGGCGTCGCCGGCTACTACCGCGGCTTCGTCGGCCAGGTGCTCTCGCTCGCCGGGGTCGCGCTCGGCGTTCTCCTCGGCGCCTGGCTCGGGCCGCACGTCCTGCCCGGAGGCTCCGAGCTGGTGCCGGTGGCGAGCGTGGTCGGCGCCGCGTTCGGCGCGTTCCTCGCTGCTCTCGCGACCGGCAGCCTCGCCGCCGTCGCGCGCGCCACGCTCTCGCGGACGCCCGTGCTCCACCTCGCCGACCGCGTCGGCGGCGCGCTCGTCGGCGGCCTCGTCGCGCTGGCGCTCGCGTGGGTCGCCGCGGTCCTCTTCCTGAACCAGCCTTCGCTCGGGCTCCGGCGCACGGTGCAGGCGTCGGCGATCATGCCGGCCCTCGTCCAGGCGATCCCGCCCGAGCCCGTGCTGCGGACGCTCGAGCGGTTCGACCCGCTGCCGATCCTGGAGCTCGGCCCGGGCCGCCTGCCCGAGCCGGACGGGAGCGTCCTCCGGAGCCCCGTCGCCTCGCAGGCGCGGGGCAGCGTGCTGCGCATCGAAGGCACGTCGTGCGGGCTCGGCGTCCGCGGGTCGGGCTGGGTCGTCCGCAGCGGCCTGGTCGCGACGAACGCCCACGTCGTCTCCGGCCAGCACGACACCCAGGTCTTCGTCCCCGGCGAGGAGGGCCGGCGCGACGCGACCATCGTCTACCTCGACCCGCGCAACGACGTCGCGCTCCTCCGGGTGACCGGGCTGCGCGCGCGGGCGCTGCCGACGTCGACCGGCGGGGAATTCCCGCGCGAGGTCGTGCTGCTCGGGTATCCGGGCGGCGGCGATCTCGAGGCCGCCCCCGGGACCGCCGGTCCCCCGCGCACCGTGTTCGCGCCGAACGCGTACGGCCGCGGGGTCGTGCGGCGGCAGGTCGTCCCCCTGCGCGGACGCGTGCAGAAGGGGGACAGCGGCGGCCCAGTCCTCGATGCGGCGGGCGAGGTCGTCGCGATGATCTTCGGTAAATCGCGGAACGGGGCGGGCGGTTTCGGCGTCCCCGCCGAGGAGATCCGCGAGGCTGCGTCGGGGACGTTGCGCGAGGTCGCGCCCGGTCCCTGCGTGGGCTGACGAGCCGCCTGCGCGCCTTTCGGCGCTGACCCGGCACACAATCGGCGCATTCGGCGCGTCTTCCGCGCGGAAGCTCCTGCGACCGTGAGCGGATGGAGATGCCGTCCATCTCACGCGGCCGCGCCCTCGCGTACGGCGGCCTCGCGCTGGTCGTGCTCGCGCTGGCGGGCAAGGCGATGCTGGGTGGGTCCGAGCCGGCCGACAACGGCAATGCCGTCGCGCGCCGGCGAAGCGGTCTCGCAGGCGGAGCCCGCCGAGTCGCCGGAGCTCGTCGTGCACGTGGTCGGCGCGGTCCGGCAACCGGGCCTCTACCGCCTGGCCGAGGGCAGCCGCGTCGACGATGCGATCGCCGAGGCGGGCGGCCCCACCGGCAAGGCGCTGCTCGCCGGCGTCAACCTCGCCTCTCCGATCGCGGACGGCCAGCAGATCGTCGTGCCGGCGAAGGGCCGCGCCGGAGCGGCGCCGGTCGCCGACGCGCCCGGATCGTCCGGGCGCGGGCGGCCGCGTCCACCTGAACACGGCGACGCTCGAGGACCTCGATGCGCTGCCCGGGATCGGCCCCGTCACGGCGCAGCGGATCCTCGACTACCGGGAGGAACACGGTGCGTTCCAGTCCGTGGACGAGCTGGACGCGGTCTCAGGGATCGGGCCGGCCCGGCTCGAGCAGCTGCGGGAGCTGGTCGACCTGTGACCAGGGCGGGCGCTCCGAGGGCCGCACGTCCTCGCCGGCGCGCTTTGCGCAGGACTCGCCGCCTCGCTCGTCGTGCCCGTCGACGGACCCGGTCTCGCGCTCACGGCGCGCTGCGCTGGCGCTCGCCGGGCCGCTGCTCCGCGGCTCCACACCGCCTCGTCGCGCTCGCGCTTGCGCTCGGGCTCGCCGGGGCGTGGTGGGGGACGGCGCGGCTCGACGCGCTCGACGCGAGCGCGCTCGCGCCGCGCCACGGCGACGCCGGGCTCGCCCGGGTCGAGGTCACCGGTCCCGCCCGGGCCGGCCGCTTCGCGCTCCGAGTGCCGGTTCGCGTCCGGAGCTTCGACGGGCGCGCCGTCGACGAGCCGGCCCGTCTCGAGCTGCCGCTCGGCCGGGCGCCGCCGCAGGGAGCGATCCTGCAGGTCGTCGCCACGATCGAGCTGCCGCGCCCTGCGGAGGAGGCGGGCGGCTTCGACGAGGCCGCCTACCTTCGGCGGCAGGGAGTCCACGTCGTGCTCGAGGCCGGCTTCTACCGCGAGCTCGGCCGGCGGGGAGGTGCGCTGGGCCTCGTCGACCGGCTCCGCGAACGGCTCGCGGGCTCGATCGCGCCCGGGGCTCGACGGGGAACGCCGGGCGCTGGTCGCGGGCGTCGTCCTGGGCGAGGACGATCGGCTGAGCGAGCCGCTTCGCGACGACTTCCGGGCGTCGGGCCTCTACCACGTGCTCGCCGTCTCGGGCCAGAACATCGCCTACGTGGTCTTCGGGATGCTGCTGCTGGCGTGGCTGGCGGGCTTGCCGCGCTGGGCCGGACACCTCGCCGCGCTGGGCGGCGTGCTCGGCTACACGTGCGCCGTCGGCTGGCAGCCCTCGGTCGTGCGGGCCGGGATCGCCGGATCGCTCGCCTCGCTGGCCTGGCTGGCCTCGCGCCCGGCCGACCGCTGGTACTTCCTGCTCCTCGGCGCCGTGCGTGCTCCTCGCCGTCAACCCGTACTCGCTGCTCGAGCCCGGGTTCCAGCTCTCGTTCGCGGCCGTCGCCGCCATCTTCGTGCTCGTCCCGCACCTCGAGCGGCGGGTCGAGCGCTATCCGGATCCCGAGGCCGCTGGCGGACGCCGCCGTCGTGTCGGCAGCGTGCGGGCTCGTGACGGCGCCGATCCTCTGGCTCCAGTTCGGAACCGTCCCGGTCTACGCCGTGCTCGCCAACGCGCTCGGCGGGCCCGTGGTGGCGCCGCTCCTCGGGCTGGCGCTCGCCTGCGCGGCGCTCGACCCGCTGCTGCCCTCCGCGGCGACCGCACTCGCCTGGGCGAACGGCTGGCTGGCCGCGTACCTCGCGTGGTGCGCGCGCACGGTCGCCGAGCTCCCGCACGCGCGCGTCTCCTCCGGGGCGGTGCTGCTCGCGACGGCTGTGGCCGTCGGGGTCGTCGTCGCTCGCGATCCGGCTGCGACCCGAGCGGCGTCGGGCGATTCGTCGTCGCGGCCGCGGCGCTCGCGCTCGCCGCCGGCGGCTGGCGGGTGTGGCTCGCCGACGGCGGTCGTGCGGCGCCGCCCGCCGGGCTCCGCGTCACGTTCCTCGACGTCGGCCAGGGCGACGGGATCCTGCTCCAGGTGCCCGAGGGCGCGATCCTCGTCGACGGCGGCCCGCCCGAGGCCGACGTCGCCGACCAGCTCGAACGGCATGGGCCTGCACCGGCTCGAGGCGCTCGTCCTCACCCACCCGCAACGGGATCACGTCGGAGGCGCCGCGGACGTCCTCGACGAGCTCTCGGTGGACGCCGTCCTCGATCCCGGCCTGCCCGCGGAGAGCCCGGACGAGGAGGCGGCGCTGGCCGCGGCCGCGCGCCGCCACGTGCGCGTCGTCCCCGCCCGCGCGGGCCTCCGGCTCCGGCTCGGCCGTCTGCGGATCCGGGTCGTCTGGCCCGACGGCCCCGGAACCGCGCGGCCAGGATCCGAACGAGCACGCCGTCGTGCTGATCGCCTCGTACGGCGAGACCGACGTGCTCCTGACGGCGGACGCGGAGTCGAACGTCACGCTGCCGCTGCGCCTGCCGCCCGTGGAGATCCTCAAGGTCGCCCACCACGGCTCCGCCGACGACGGCCTCCCGGACCTGCTGCGACGAACGCGGCCCCGGATCGCCGTCATCTCCTGCGGCGAGGGCAACGACTACGGACACCCGACGCCGTCGACGCTCGGCGCGCTTGACGTCGGCTCCGGAGCTCGCGACCTACCGAACGGACGAGGACGGCGCCGTCATCGTCGAGTCGGACGGGCAGAGCCTGACCGTCCGATCCGATTTCTGAGCGCGAGGCCGGCGGCGGGTCCGAGGACGACTATGCTCGCGCCGTGTCCGCCGATCCGCTCCTACCCGCCTACTTCCTCCTCGGGAGCGACCGGCCCAAGGTGCGGCGCGCCGTCGCGAGGCTGCGCGCGCGCTTCCCGGCCGAATCGGTCGAGCACCTAACGGCCGACGCTGTCTCGGGTGCGGACGCGGTCGCCGTCTGCAACGCGATCGGGCTCTTCGGGGACGATGGCGCCAGGCTCGTCCTCGTCGAGGGCGTCGAGCGCTGGGTGGGCGAGGACGTCGACGAGGTCGTCGCATATCTGGCCTCGCCGGTGGAGACGAACGTCCTCGCGCTCGTCGCCGAGGGGGCGCCGAGAACGACCGCGCTCGCCGACGCGGTCGGGAGCGCGGGCAAGGTGCTCCGCTACGACGCCCCGAAGCCGCGCGACCTGCCAGGGTGGGTGCGGGCGGAGTTCGAGCGCCGCGGCGCGCCGGTCGACGCCGACACGGCGCGCGCGCTCGTCGAGATCGTCGGCGACGACGTGACCGAGCTCGCGAGCGAGATCGACAAGGTCGTCACGTGGTCGGCCGGCGACCCGATCGGGCGACGCGAGGTCGAGAGCCTCGCAGTCAGCGCGGGGGACACGTTCGTGTGGGCGCTCACGGACGCGTGGGGCGCGCGCGACGTCCCCGGAGTCCTCGCGGCGTGCGAGGCCGTGCTCGAGGGGCGCGGGAAAGGAGCCGTTCGCGGTCGCGTCCGCGCTCGCGTCGTCCGTCGGGCGCGTGCGCGCGGCGCAGGCGATGGCCGAGGAGGGGCTCGGCGCCGCGGAGGTCGCGAAGCGCCTCCGGATCAAGGACTATCCGGCCCGCAAGGCGCTCGGACACGCGAAGAACTTCACGCGGGACGAGCTCGACTCGGCGATCGTCCGGCTGGCGGAGCTGGACGCGGCGCTGAAGGGCGCGAGCCGGCTGGGCGCGGAGCTCCAGCTGGAGCGCACCCTGCTCGAGCTCACGGAGACGCGTCGCCCGGCGGCGGCTCCGGCGGGACGCTGACGAGCTCGGACTAAGCCTGCGCGACGAGGCGCGCGGCCTGGGACTTCTTGCGCGCCGCCTTGTTCGGATGGAGCGCGCCGCGCGCAGTGGCGCGGTCGAGCCAGCGGACGAGCTCCGCGTGCTCGGACGCGATCCGGTCGCCGTCGCCGTCCGCGACGGCGGTCTCGAGCCGCTTGTAGAGCGTCTTCGCGGTCGAGCGCCAGCGGAGGTTCTCGGCCCGCTGACGGGCCGCACTCCGGACGCGACGCTCCTGCTGCTTGATGTTCGGCATAGAAAGGCGCGGCCCGAGCCGCGCGCGGCGGATGGTACCAGCGGCGGCGCGGCGCTCGCCACCTTCGGCACGACCTGTCCGTTCCGTCTCTCGCGCGTGAGACTCACCCCCGGGGCCTTCGGCCCTCGACCCCCTATCTCGAGCGTAGCGCCGAAATCCGCGCGGATGGGTCACGGGCGCGTGCCGGCTTCGTGCCGAACGATCCCAGGGCGCGCGCCCTCGACAGGCCGCTCCGGGCGGCGCCTTCCCTACGATCCGCCCCATGCCGCCGCCCGGCGACCGGCCCAGCGACGAGCCCGTTTCCGACGCGGCGCCCGTCGACCCGACGCTCGCCTACCCGGACACGACCGGCGCCCGCCACCACCGCCGGCTCGCACGCTCGACGGCGATCTTCTCCATCGCCACCGGGCGCCTCCCGGATCCTCGGGCTCGTCCGCGAGATCGTCGTCCGGCGCTACTTCGGCGTCGAGGGCTCGATCAACGCGTTCACGGTCGCGTTCCAGATCCCGAACCTCGTCCGCTCGCTCGTCGCCGACGCCGCGCTCTCGTCGGCGTTCGTCCCGGTCTTCAGCGAGCTGCTCGAGAAGCGCGAGAAGGCCCGCGCCTGGCGGGTCGCCTCGACGCTCCTGCTGCTCGTCCTGATGGTGCTCGGCGCGCTGACCGCGCTCTTCATCCTGCTCGCGCCGTGGCTCATGCGGCCGTTCGGCTACGAGGGCGCGCAGGAGGACCTCGTCGTCGGGCTCTCGCGCGTCCTCTTCCCGACCGTCGTCCTGCTCGGGCTGACCGGGATCGTCGTCGGCGTCCTCAACTCGTACGAGCACTTCACGGTGCCGGCGATCGCGCCGGTCTTCTGGAACCTCGTGATCATCTTCGGCCTCGTGATCGGCGTCCCGCAGGCGGACACCGAGTCGGGCGCGCTCTACGTCTACGCGGGCTCGGTCGTCGCCGGGACGATCGTCCAGCTGCTCCTGCCGCTCCCCTGGCTCTGGCGCCTGGACGGCCGGCTCTCGTTCTCGTTCGACTGGCGCGACCCGGCGATCCGCCGCTTCCTGACGCTGATGCTCCCGGTGACGCTCGGGCTCGGCCTGATCAACTTCAACCAGGTCATCAACACGTTCTTCGCGGCCCGCTACATCGACCCGGAGCTCGCGCCGAGCGCGATCGAGGCGGCCTTCCGCATCTACATGCTCCCGCAGGGGATGTTCTCGGTCGCGATCGCGACCGTGCTCTTCCCCTCGCTGTCGCGGCTCGCCGCCCGCCAGGACGTCGAGGGCTTCCGCTCGACCGTCTCGCTCGGGCTGCGCCAGATCGGCTTCCTGCTTCTGCCGGCGAGCGCCGTCGCGGCCGTGCTCGCGGAGCCGATCGTCCGGCTCCTCTACCAGCGCGGCGAGTTCACGGCCGACCAGACCGAGGTCGTCGCCGAGGCGCTCGCCGCGTTCTCGATCGGCCTGACGTTCAACGGGACGATGCTGATGCTGAACCGCGCGTTCTTCAGCCTTCAGTCGCCCTGGATCCCGACGTGGATCGCGCTCGGGAACCTCGGGTTCCAGATCGTCCTGAACGCGGCGTTCTTCCGGCTCGGCGTGTGGGGCATCCCGCTCGCGACGTCGCTCGTGAACCTCGCCGGGACGATCGCCCTCGTCGTCGTCTTCCGCCGGCGGATCGGCCGGCTCGACGGGCGCCGCGTGCTCGACGCGTACGGGCGGATCCTCGTCGCGTCCGTCGCTCGCGGGCGCTGCCGCCTTCGGCGCGTGGTACCTGTCCGACGACGCGATGGGCCGGTCGATCCTCGCCCAGATCGTCTCGGTCTCCGCGGGGATCGCGGCGTCGGTCGCGGTGTACTTCGCGGCCGCCCGTATCCTTCGCATCCGGGAGCTGGACGCCATCCTGTCGCTCGTGCGGCGCTCCCGCATCCCATGAGCCTCGACCGCATCCGCAACTTCTCGATCGTCGCGCACATCGACCACGGCAAGTCGACGCTGGCCGACCGCATCCTCGAGGTCACGCAGACGCTGACCAAGCGCGAGATGCGCGAGCAGGTGCTCGACTCGATGGAGCTCGAGCGCGAGCGCGGGATCACGATCAAGGCCCAGGCCGTGACGGTGCAGTGGAAGGGCCACACGCTCAACCTGATCGACACGCCCGGGCACGTCGACTTCACCTACGAGGTGTCGCGTGCGCTGCAGGCGTGCGAGGGCGCGCTGCTCGTGGTCGACGCGGCGCAGGGAGCGCAGGCGCAGACGCTCGCGAACGCCTACCTCGCGATCGAGAACGACCTCGACATCGTCCCGGTCGTGAACAAGATCGACCTGCCCTCGGCCGACCCCGACGCGGCCGCGCGCGAGATCTCCGACCTGATCGGCGACA
This sequence comes from uncultured Actinomycetes bacterium, assembly GCA_963696365.1. Lineage (GTDB taxonomy): Bacteria > Actinomycetota > Thermoleophilia > Gaiellales > Gaiellaceae > CAVOKD01. Next base: position 265,335 of record CAVOKD010000001.1, on the reverse strand, counting down.
CGCCCGACCACGTCCTGCGCATCTCGGCCAAGACCGGCGAGGGCGTCGAGGAGGTGCTCGACGCGATCGTCGAGCGCATCCCGCCGCCGCAGGGCGACCCAGACGCGCCCGGGCGCGCGCTCGTCTTCGACTCGTCGTACGACCAGTACCGCGGCGTGGTCGCGTTCGTGCGGGTGGTCGACGGCGAGTTCCGCCCGCGCGAGGGGCTGCGCGCGATGGCGCAGGGGACGCAGTTCGAGACGGAGGAGCTCGGCGTCTTCTCGCCGGACCGCTCGCCGCGCGAGCGCCTCTCCGCCGGCGAGGTCGGCTACGTGATCACGGGCCTCAAGGACGTGAGCCGGCTCCGCGTCGGCGACACGCTCACGCACGCGTCGCAGCCCGCGGCCGAGCCGCTTCCCGGCTACAAGGACGTGAAGCCGACCGTGTTCGCCGGCCTCTATCCGACCGATTCGGACGAGTACCCGGAGCTTCGCGACGCGCTCGACAAGCTGAAGCTGAACGACGCCTCGCTCTTCTACGAGCCGGAGACGTCGCAGGCGCTCGGGTTCGGCTTCCGCTGCGGGTTCCTCGGCCTCCTGCACATGGAGATCGTCCGCGAGCGGCTCGAGCGCGAGTTCGACCTCGACCTGCTCGTGACCGCGCCCAACGTCGCGTACCGCGTCCTGACGAAGGCCGGCGAGGAGGTCGAGGTGCACAACCCGGCCGACTTCCCGCGCGAGGTCGAGGAGGTCGAAGAGCCGTACATCCGCGCGAGCACGATCGTCCCCAAGGAGCACGTCGGCGCGGTCATGGAGCTGAACAACGACCGCCGCGGGCGCTTCGACCACATGGAGTACCTGAGCGAGGAGCGCGTGCTGCTCCAGTACGACCTGCCGCTCGGCGAGGTCGTCTACGACTACTACGACCAGCTCAAGTCGCGGACGAAGGGCTACGCGAGCTTCGACTACGACGTGATCGGCTTCCGGCCGGGCGCGCTCGTGCGCGTGGACATCATGCTCGCCGCCGAGCCCGTGGACGCGCTCTCGATCATCGTCCACCGCGACTCCGCCTACGGCCGCGGGCGGGCGCTCGTCGACCGGCTGCGCGAGGAGATCCCGCGGCAGATGTTCGACGTGCCGATCCAGGCGGCGATCGGGTCGCGGATCATCGCGCGCGAGACGATCAAGGCGAAGCGCAAGGACGTGCTCGCGAAGTGCTACGGCGGCGACATCACGCGGAAGCGGAAGCTGCTCGAGCGCCAGAAGAAGGGCAAGAAGCGGATGAAGCAGGTCGGCACGGTCGAGGTGCCGCAGGAGGCCTTCCTCGCCGTGCTCGACCTGGACGGGGAGCGGCGATGAGCGGCGTCCGCCACCTGTACGTCCACCTGCCGTTCTGCGCGCACCGCTGCGGCTACTGCGACTTCGTCACGCTCGTCGGGCGGCACGGCGAGCACGGCGCCTACGTCGAGGCGCTCCTCGCCGAGCTCGAGCTGGAGGGCGGGGTGCTGGCGCCGCGGCTCGAGACGATCTTCCTCGGCGGCGGGACGCCGACTTACACCGAGGCGGAGGCGCTCGGGCGGCTGCTCGCGGCGCTCCCGGCACGCGGAGGAGGTGACGGTCGAGGCGAACCCGGAGACCGTCACGCCGGAGCTCGCCGCAGCGCCTGCGTGCGGCCGGCGTGAACCGCGTCTCGCTCGGCGCGCAGAGCTTCCAGCCGGCACTCCTCGAGGTGCTCGAGCGGCGGGCCGGGCCCGAGGCGGTGCGCCGGCGCGTTCGCGACGTTGCGCGAGACGCGGGCTTCGACAACCTCTCGCTCGACCTCCTCTACGGGATCCCGGGCCAGACCGAGGGCGACCTCGAGGCCGACCTGGCGGAAGCGCTCGCGCTCGGCCCGGAGCACGTCTCGTACTACGAGCTCGAGGCGAAGCCGGGCACCCGGTTCACGCACGCGCACGGCGACGAGCTCGAGCGGCAGGCCGACGCGATGGAGGGCTACTTCGAGCGCGTGGTCGAGACGCTCGTCGGCGCCGGCTTCCGCTGGTACGAGACGGCGAACTTCTGCCGGCCCGGGCGCGAGGCGCGGCACAACCTCGGCTACTGGCTCGGACGCGACTACCTCGGGCGTCGGGATCGGCGCCGTCTCGACGGTCGGCGGCCGACGCTGGCGGAACGCGCCGCAGCTTGCCGCGTACGTCGCGTCGCTCCGGGCCGGGCTGCGCGCCCGCACGCGAGTTCGAGGAGCTCGACCGAGGCGACGCCGCCTGCGCGAGCGGCTGATGCTCGGCCTGCGGCTCGACCGGCCGCTCCGCTTCGCGGACGTGGCCGCGGCCGTCGAGCCGGACGGGCTCGCCCGCGTCGAGCGGCTCGGGCTCGCCGAGCGGCGCAACGGCGGCCTCGCGCTGACCGAGCGCGGCCGGTTCCTCGGCGGCGCGGTCACCGCCGAGCTGATGGCCTGACCCCTCGGGAGTACCCTTTGGACAAGGCCATGCCGGTCCAGCGGACACCCGATCTGAGCGCTCGCCAGGAGGAGATCCTGGCGCACGTCGTCGAGGGCTACGTCGCGACGGGGACGCCCGTCGGCTCGAAGACGCTCGTCGAGCGGGCCGGGATCGACGTGTCGTCGTCGACCGTTCGCTACGAGCTGGCGGTGCTCGAGGAGCAGGGCTCCTGACCCATCCGCACACGTCAGCGGGCCGGGTTCCGACCGACGCCGGCTACCGCTACTACGTCGACCAGGTGCTCGCCCGGCTCGAGCCGCGTCCCGGGCGCGTTCGAGCTCGACCTCTCCGAGGCGCGGAACCAGGTCGACGAGGCGCTGCGGGCGACGACGGACGCGCTCGCGCAGGTGACGCGACTCGTCGCGCTCGTGTCGGCGCCGCCGCTCGAGACGACGATCGTCCACCACGTCGAGGTGATCCGGCTCCAGCCGCAGCTCGTGATGGTGGTCGTGATCACGTCCACCGGCGGCGTCACGAAGCGCGTGTTCGCGTTCACCGAGCCGGTCGACCCGGGCCTCGCGGAGTGGGCGCGCGAGTACCTGAACGAGCGGGTCGCAGGGCTGCAGCTCGGCGCGCGGCTGCTGCGGGCGCGGTTCGAGGATCCCGAGCTGGCGCCGCGCGAGCGGGCGTTCCTCGGCGAGATCTCGCCGGCCTTCACCGAGCTGGTCGAGGCGGGGGAGGGGAGCCTGTACGTCGGCGGCACCGCCGGCTTGCTGGACGAGCTGCGCGAGGAGGACCTCCGCGGCTACGGGCGGCTGCTCGAGATCCTCGAGGGGCGGGCCGCGATGCTCGAGCTCGTGCGCGCGAACCTCGTCTCGAAGGAGCCGTTCGTGCGTGTCGGCTCCGAGATCGGCGACCCCGGGCTCGCGTCGATCTCGCTCGTCGCCGCGCCGTACGGGCTGCACCACCGGAACCTCGGGACGGTCAGCCTCCTCGGCCCGACGCGGATGGACTACGTGAAGGCGATCGGCGCCGTCCGCGGCGCCGCCCACGAGCTCTCGCTCTTCGTCGAGGAGCTCTACGAGGAGTAGCGCCGCGCGCGGCCTGACTCGCGCGCGCGCCGCGGAGCCCATGCGCGACGCGACCGGCGAAGGCCGGCCGGCTCCCCCGTCGGGGGCGGAAGCGCCCCAACACGAACGCTATCCGTCGAAGGCGCACGGAACCGTGGCGGGTCGTGCCGGCTTCGTCACGGGACCGAGCCGATTCAGGCGCCGGAACCGGCGGCGGCGCTGAGTACGCTTCGATCGTGGCGAGCGTGAGGCGCGACTACTACGAGGTGCTCGGCGTGCAGCGCGGCGCGAGCGACGCGGAGATCAAGAAGGCGTTCCGCCGGCTCGCGCGCGAGCTGCACCCGGACGTCTCCGAGCACCCGGACGCCGAGGAGCGGTTCCGCGAGGCCGCCGAGGCCTACGAGGTGCTGTCGAAGGCGGAGACGCGCGGCCTCTACGACCGCTTCGGGCACGAGGGCCTCAACACCGGCGGCTTCCGGCCGACGTCGTTCGACTTCACGAGCCTCGGCGACATCTTCTCGATCTTCTTCGGCGAGGACATCTTCGGCGCCGGGCCCGGTCAGGCAGGGCCGCCGCGGCGGGCGCGGCAGCGACGTCCTCGTCGAGACCGCCATCGACCTGGCGCAGGCGGCGGAGGGCGTGACCGTTCCCGTCACCTACCAGGTCGCCGTCACCTGCCCGACGTGCAACGGCTCCGGCGCCGAGCCGGGCACGCAGCCGGAGACCTGCCCGCGCTGCGGCGGCTCGGGGCGGCTCCAGGCGGTGTCCTCCTCGGTCTTCGGCCAGTTCGTCCGCACGCAGACGTGCCCGGACTGCGCCGGCTCCGGCGAGATCGTCACGAGCCCGTGCCCGGAGTGCGACGGCGCCGGCCAGGTGGTCGAGGAGCGCACGGTCGACGTCGAGGTGCCGCCCGGCATCCACGACGGCCAGCGGATCCGCCTCGCCGGCGACGGCCACGCGGGGCCGGCCGGCGGGCGCGCCGGCGACCTCTACGTCCTCGTCCACGTGCGCCAGGACGCGCGCTTCGTGCGCGACGGGAACGACATCCTCTCGACGCTCGACGTGACGATGACCCAGGCGGCGCTCGGCGCGACGCTGACCGTCCCGACGCTCGACGGCGAGCACGAGCTCGACCTCGAGCCGGGCACGCAGCCGGGCACCGTCCACGTCCTCAAGGGCAAGGGGATGCCGGTGCTCCAGGGCTTCGGCCGCGGCGAGCACCGCGTCGTCGTGAACGTCGCCGTCCCGAGCCGGCTGACCGACGAGCAGCGGGCCCTGCTCGAGCAGTTCGAGCGGCTCGCGGGCGAGGACACGTACCGGCCGGACGAGAGCTTCCTGGACAAGCTCCGGGCCGCCTTCCGCTGAGCCTCCGCCGGATCGCCGTCCGAGTGCCCGCCGCCGAGGCGGAGGAGGGGCGGGCGCGCATGCTCGCGCTCTTCCCCGAGGGGTTCGAGGAGCTGCGAGACGGCCGAGGGCGTCGAGCTCGCCGCCTACGGCGACGCCCGACGCGAGGAAGCTGTCCGCGCTGCGTTCGGCACGGCCGTCGAGGCGGCCGACGTGGCGCCCGGCTGGGAGGACGCCTGGCGCGCGTTCCACCGACCGGTTCGCGTCGGCCCGCTCTGGATCGGCCCGCCGTGGGAGGAGCCGGACGGCGGCGCGCTCGCGGTCGTGATCGACCCCGGCCGCGCGTTCGGCACCGGCGCCCACCCGACGACGCGCCTCTGTCTCGAGCTCCTGCTCGAGCTCGAGCCTGCGTCGCTCCTCGACCTCGGGTGCGGCTCCGGCGTCCTCTCGGTCGCCGCGGCGAAGCTCGGGTTCGCCCCGGTCATCGCCCTCGACCACGACGAGGTCGCCGTCGAGGTCGACCGCCGAGAACGCGCGCGTGAACGGCGTGACGGTCGACGCCCGCCGCGCCGACGTGTTCACCGACCCGCTGCCCGAGACCGCCGTCGCCGTCGCGAACATCGAGCTCGCCGCCGTCGACGCGCTCGCCCGGTCGGTGCGCGCTGCGACCTTCGTGACGTCCGGCTACCTCCAGTCGGACCGGCCGTCGCTCCCGGGGTGGGAGCACGCGCGGCGCGTCGTGGCCGACGGCTGGGCCGCCGACCTCAGCGTCCGGATCTAGAGTTCGTGCCGATGTCGTCCGGCTGGCGCTGGTTCGCGGCCTGGGCGCTCGCCGGGGCGCTCGTCGTGTTCGCGTTCCTGTCGGCGGCGTCGATCGGCCTCTTCGTCCTGCCGTTTGGCCCTTCTGGCGCTCGTGCTGGTGGCTCGGAGCAGTGCGGGCGGCAGCGAGATGCTCGGCATGGTCGCCGGCGCAGGGCTCGTGTCGCTGCTGATCGCCGCGCTGGCCGCGGGCGAGCGTTCTGCGCCCTGGCTCCTGATCGGCCTCGGGCTCGTTGCGGCCGGCGTCGTCGCCTACGCGGTCGCCCGGCGCCTGCCGGAGTAGCCGCGGCCCGGCGCTACGATCGCCGCGATGACGACGTTCTCCGTCCGCTTCCTCGGCTGCAAGGTCTCGCAGACGGACGCGCAGGAGCTGCGTGAGCGCCTCGTCGCGGACGGGCACGTCGAGGCGGGGAACGCCGACGTGGCCGTGATCAACACGTGCTCGGTCACGCACGAGGCGGTGCGCAAGTCGCGCCAGGCCGCGCGGCAGGCGGCCCGCCGCGCCCGCGCCGTCTACGTGACCGGCTGCGCCGCGAACCTCGCGGGCGACGCGTTCGCGGGCCTGCCGGAGAACGTCCAGGTCGTCCGGCTCCCGAGCGAGCGCGCCGCGGCGTTCGTGGCCGGCGACGTCGGCGCGGTCGGCTGCGTGCAGGCGGACGTCGGGCTCGACCGGGTCCGCGCGTTCGTGAAGGTGCAGGACGGCTGCAGCTTCTCGTGCCACTTCTGCGTCATCCCGCAGGTGCGCGGCGCGTCGCGGAGCCGGAGCGCCGCGGCCGTGCTCGACGAGATCCGCCGCCGCGTCGGCCAGGGCCATCGCGAGGTCGTCCTGACGGGGATCAACCTCGGCTGCTTCCGTGACCGGGAGGCGGCTACGACCTGCCGCGGCTGATCCGCGAGGCGGGCGCCGTGCCGGGGCTCGAGCGCCTCCGGCTCTCGTCGATCGAGGTCAACCACCTGACGGAGGAGCTCGTCGCGGCGCTGCGTGAGACGCCGACCGTCTCGCGCCACCTGCACGTCCCGCTCCAGTCGGGCGACGACGGCGTCCTGCGCGCGATGGGCCGCCGGTACACGGTCGCCACGTACCTGCGCCGGGTCGCGCGCGCCGAGGGCTTCAACCTGACGACGGACGCGATCGTCGGCTTCCCGGCCGAGGACGAGGCGGCGTTCGCGAACACGCTGCGCGCGGTCGAGGCGGCCGGGATCACGAAGGTGCACGTCTTCCCGTACTCGCCGCGGCCCGGCACGAAGACGGCCGCGGACGACACCGTTCCCCCCGCCGTGAAGCGCGACCGCGGCGAGCGGCTGCGGCGCGCGTCGCACGAGGCGTGCCGACGGCGCTGGGCCGCGCGGCTCGGCAGCGAGGACACGGTGCTCGTCGATCGTCCCGGACGCGGCTACGCGGACGATTACACTCCCTGGCTCGTCGACGCCCCTGTCGGCGAGGTCGTCCGCGTCCGTGCGGCGCGGGTCACGGAGGAGGGAATCGTCGGTGTCGTCCAGCCTGACTGCCTGTTCTGCGGACTCGTCGCCGAGGGCGACCACGTGCGCGCGGCGGACGGCTTCGTGGCGGTCCGCGACATCTCGCCGAAGGCGCCGGTGCACCTGCTCGTCCTGCCCGAGCGCCACGTCGACACGTTCCGCGAGGTCGGCGCGTTCCCGCCGGACGAGGCGAAGCGCATGCTCGAGTTCGTCGCCGAGACGGCGCGCGAGGCCGGGCTCGAGGACTACCGCGTGGTCGTGAACGTCGGCCCGGGCGGCGGGCAGACCGTCTTCCACCTCCACTGGCACGTGCTCGGCGGCGACACGCTCGGAGGCTTCGAATGACGCTGATCGAGGAGTTCGAGGCCGAGGTGCAGGACGCGATCCGCGCCCGCGACACCGAGCGCGCCAACACGCTGCGGCTCACGCTCGCCGCGCTCCGCGCCTCGGAGAAGGAGCTCCAGCGGGAGCTCTCCGAGCAGGAGGAGCTCCAGGTGCTCCAGCGGGAGCGCAAGCGGCGGATCGAGGCGGCCGAGGCGTTCCGCGCGGCCGGCCGCGACGAGCAGGCCGACCAGGAGGAGCGCGAGCTCGACGTGATCGAGGAGTTCATGCCGGACCCGGTCGACGAGGACGAGCTCGAGCGGATCGTCGACGACGCGATCGCCGAAACCGGCGCGACCTCGCTCCGCGACCTCGGCCGTGTGATGGCCGACGTGATGCCCCAGGTGGCCGGCCGGGCCGACGGCTCCGAGGTCAGTCGGCTGGTGCGGGAGAAGCTGGCGTAACCGCCACTGGGAGGCCGTTCCCGCCGTTGCGTCTCGAGCTCCGCCTCGGCGGCTGCTCGTTCCTCGCGCTCGGTCGTCCGAGACGCGTGCGTCGGCCACTCGACCGTCCCTCGACGAGGTGCACCGGGTCGCGCCAGTAGCGCAGGTTCGCCATCCACTCCTCGTCGCGGAGCGTGTCGAGGATCACCGACAGCCGGGGGGCGTCCCGTCGCCCTGCGGCCGGGAGGATCCTCAGGAACGCAGTCCAGGTCACCGCGCTGCGTTGCCTCCCAGTGCGCCTGCTCGAGGTCGGTCGCGGTCCGGATCCCGAGCGCCTTCAGGCAGCGGAGCGTCTCCTGCCGCGTGACGCGGTCGCCGTCGTCGTCCCGTCGCCCGTGTCGCCGGCGTCGCCGACGTGGAGGTAGAGGATCGCCTGGTCGGTCCAGTCGACCAGTCGTGGCGCCGGAATGCGCGTCTGGAGCAGGAGCTCGATTAGGTCGTGGTGGGCGAGCCCCTCCACGTTCGTGATGCCCTTCGTCCAGTAGCCGGGCGCGGTCGTAGAGGTCGATGCCCTCCAGGCTGGTCAGCGGGTCGCGCTCGGCCATCATGCGGCCGAACTCGCTTACCCGGCTCCCCGCGGAGGTCCTCGCGAATCCAGACGATCGCCGTCTCCGGGACGATCCCGGCGGCGAAGGCAAGCAGGAGGAGGTACGCCGGCGTCATCGTCGCCCGGCAGGAGCTGCAGCACCCACGCGAAGATGATCGCGATGAAGATCCGGACGGTGATCTGCGTGTAGGTCTTCGGTCGCAGGTCGCCCCGCGCGTACCCGCGCTGGATCGTCATCAGCGCGAAGAAGTAGGCGCCGAGGAAGCCGAAGACGATCGTCGAGGGTTCCGGCTGGAAGAGCTGCACGATTCCCGCCCGGTCGGTGATCAGGCCGACGTCCGGGCTGAGCATGGTCAGGAGCCAGCCGAGGGTGATCACGATCGTCGCGACGAGCACCGGTGAGCGTCGTCCGGGCAGCAGGCGGCCGCCTCCCCGTGCCGCCGCCGATCCGATAGACCTCGCCTGAGAGCGTTCCGTACTTCGCGCGGACGTCGGCGAGCGTCTCGGACCGACGGGATCGAGCCGGAACATGTGGCGCTCGAACTGCTCGCGAAGCGTCCGGAGCTGCTGGCGGTCGAACAGGAAGTAGAGGAGCGCCGGGAGGAGCGACACGGCGGCGAGGAAGATGAGCTGAAGGCCGCGGCCGAGCAGGTGAGGTCGAGCTGGTCCTTGGGGATCGTCCCGTCCATGTAGGCGGCCTGGACGAGCTGATCGACGCCGGCGCTGAAGTAGATCGCCGACCCGGGCAGCGCGATTCCGACCGCGAGGACGATCAGGAGCGCGGCCAGCTGCGCCGTCCAGCGGCGGACGACCGTCGCGCCCTTCTGTTCGGCGACGACGAAGATGACCGCGGCGAGCGCGATCGCCGCCGGGCCGAGGATCCAGTACAGCGAGCTGTCCATGAAGATCCCGATGACGCCGAGGATGATCAGCGCCCAGATCACGCCGCCGAGGATCAGGCCGCGCGCGATCGACGCCTCGTTCAGCGGCAGCGCCACCACCGACTGCCGCTCGAGGTTGCAGAGGAGGCGGCTCGAAGTCGTCGAAGTCGGTGTTGCCGGAGCTTCCGTCGCTCGAGCGGCGCGAGAACGAGCAGCTTGCCGTCGTCACCCGTGATCACGAGTCGCCTGTTCGTCTCGTTGACGACGATCCGCCCGGCGTCCTGCGGCTCGCGGAGGAGGGAGTCCGGTCGCCGTCGGCGTCGCGACCGTCACGCTCGCTGCGGCCGCCTCGATGGCGCCGGCGGTCTGTCGGTCGACCTCCCCGGTGGGAGGCAGGCCGAGCTGGCGCTGAATCGTGATCACGCCCGCATGCGTCGCCGGGCCGAATTCGCCGTCCACGGGGACGGTCATCACGCCGAGCAGCGCGAGCCGTTCCTGCACCGCGCGGACCGCGTCGCCCCGATCGCCCGGCTTGAGGGCGCCGGTCGTGGCCGGGCCGCCGGAGACGGCGCTCACGGGTGCGGCCTTGTGGGGGTGTCGGGAGGGGTTGGCGGCGACAACGGACCGACGGGGGTTGGTGCTGGTCGCCACAAACGATCCCATTCGGCCGAGAGCGGTGTCAATTCAGGCGCCGCGCGGGCCGGAAACGGCCGCTTCCCGCAACTACACTGAGATTCCTTGCAGGACGTCATCTCCGTTCCCAACGAGGTCGCCGCCGAGCTCGCGACCGTCGACGACGGCGTCCTGCGGCGGCTGCGCGACCGCCTGGGCTGCACCGTGCTCCTGCGCGGGAACCGGCTGACCCTCGAGGGGGACGAGCCGAACGTGCGCGAGGCGCGCGCCGTCGTCGACGAGCTGGTCGAGCTGGTCGAGGGCGGCCATGCGATCGGCGCCGGCACCGTCGACGCCGTGCTCGGCGCGCTCGGCGAGGACGCCGACCTGCGGGCGGTCTTCTCCGACGTCGTCTGGCGCCACCGCGGCAAGAAGATCACGCCGAAGACCGTCAACCAGAAGCGCTACGTCGACGCGATCCGCGACTCGACGATCACGTTCGGGATCGGGCCCGCCGGCACCGGCAAGACGTACCTCGCGATGGCGCTCGCCGTCGCGGCGCTCGCGGAGCGCTCCGCGAACCGGATCATCCTCACGCGCCCCGCGGTCGAGGCGGGGGAGCGGCTCGGCTTCCTCCCCGGCGATCTGCTCGCGAAGGTCGATCCCTACCTGCGGCCGCTCTACGACGCGCTCTACGACATGCTCGACGCCGATCGGGTGAACGCCTACATGGAGCGCGGCACGATCGAGGTGGCGCCGCTGGCGTTCATGCGGGGGCGCACGCTCAACGACTCGTTCGTGATCCTCGACGAGGCCCAGAACACGACGCCGGAGCAGATGCACATGTTCCTGACCCGGCTCGGGTTCGGCTCGAAGATGGTCGTGACCGGCGACGTGACGCAGGTCGACCTGCCGCGCGAGCAGGCCTCGGGCCTCGTGCGCGTGCGCGAGATCCTGCGCGATGTCGAGGGGCTCGAGTTCGTCGAGCTCGGGAACGAGGACGTCGTCCGCCACGTGATCGTCCAGCGGATCGTCGAGGCCTACCGCGAGCACGCCGAGAACGGCGACGGAGCCGGGCCGTGATCGAGGTCGAGGTCGAGAACCGCAGCGGCGCGGCCGTCGACGCCCGTGAGGTGGCGACGTTCGCCCGCACGGCGCTCGCGGCGGAGGGGATCGACGAGGGCGACCTCGGGATCGCGTTCGTGCCCGCCGACGAGATGCGCGCCCTCAAGCGCGAGCACCTGGGGGTCGACGAGGAAACCGATGTGCTCTCGTTCCCGATCGACGCGCGCGAGCAGCTTCCGGCCGGCGTCCCGCGCCAGCTGGGGGACATCGTGATCTGCCCGGACGTGGTCGGCGACGCGTGGCGCTCGCCGCTCGTGCACGGCCTCCTGCACCTGCTCGGCTACGTGCACGGCGCCGAGATGGAGCGCCGCGAGGAGGAGCTCGTCCCGTGACCGCGCAGCGCCCCGAGGCGCCGCCGCGCGAGGTGGACGCCGCCGACCTCGTCGAGCTGCCGCCGCCCCTCCCGACGGAGAAGCGCCAGCACTCGCTGCTCGTCTCGTTCAACTACGCGATCGAGGGCGTCATCCACGTCCTGCGGCGCGAGCGGAACATGCGCGTGCACTTCGCGCTCGCGACCGTCGTGCTCGTGCTCGCGTTCGCCTACGACGTCACGAAGGTCGAGCTCATGGTCTTGCTCGTCTCGATCGCCTTCGTGCTCTTCGCCGAGATGGTCAACACGGCGATCGAGGAGATGATCGACGTCTCGACCCAGCGCTACGACCCGCGCGCGAAGATCGCCAAGGACGTCGCCGCCGGTGCCGTCCTCGTCGCCTCGGTCGTCGCGGCCACGATCGGCTACCTCGTCTTCGTCGACCGGATCCGCGCCCCGACGTACCACCTCGTGAACGAGGTGCGGGCGATCCCCGCGAACCTGACGATCATCGCGCTTGCGCTGACCGTGATCGCGGTCATCGCCGTGAAGGCGGTCTCGGGCCGTGGCACGCCGCTGCGCGGCGGGCTGCCCTCCGGCCACGCCGCGGTCGCGTTCGGCGGCTGGATGGCGATCACGATGGTCGCGGCCGACTTCCAGCACCGCGTCCTCATCTCGACGCTCGCGTTCCTGATGGCGTTCCTCGTCGCGCAGACCCGGGTCGAGTCGGGCATCCACTCGACCACCGAGGTCGCGTTCGGCGGCCTGCTCGGTACGCTCGTGACGCTCTTGCTCTTCCAGACCCTCACGTGAGATGACCGACCAGGACCTCCTCCAGCGCGCCGTCGCCGCGGCCGACGCGGCCTACGCGCCGTACTCGAAGTTCCACGTCGGCGCGGCGATGCTGCTTCGGAACGGCGAGATCGTCGACGGCGTCAACGTCGAGAACGCGTCGTATCCGCTCGGCGTCTGCGCGGAGCGGGCCGCGCTCTCGCGGGCGGCCCGGCTCGGCGTCCGGCCGGGCGACGTCGAGGCGCTCGCCGTGACCGCCTCGCCCTGCGGCGGCTGCCGGCAGTGGCTGCTCGAGTTCAAGGTCGAGCGCGTGATCTTCATGCACGAGGGCGAGGTGCTGACGCGCACGCCCGACCAGCTCTTGCCCGACAGCTTCGAGCTGTGAGGAGCGGCTTCGTCGCGGTGGCGGGCCGCCCGAACGTCGGCAAGTCGACGCTCGTGAACGCGCTCACGGGCGGCAAGGTCGCGATCGTCTCGGACAAGCCGCAGACGACGCGCCGCCGCATCGCCGGAGTCGCGAACGGCGACGGCTGGCAGCTCGTGCTCGTCGACCTGCCCGGCTTCCAGCGGCCGCGCGACCCGCTCACCGAGCACATGCAGCGCACGGTGGACGAGTCCCTCACCGACGTGGACGCGGTGCTCTTCGTCCTCGCCGCGGACGAGGCGATCGGCGGCGGCGACCGCTTCATCGCCGAGCGCGTCTACGGCGGCGACGCGCCGGTCGTCGTGGCGCTGAACAAGGTCGACATGTTGCGCCCGGAGCAGATCGCCGCCGCGATCGCGAGCGCCGCGCAGCTCGGCGACTTCCATGCGCTCCATCCGGTCAGCGGCCGCACGGGCGACGGCGTCGAGGCGCTCCGCGACGAGCTCGTCGCGCTTCTCCCGGAGGGGCCGGCCTACTACCCCGAGGGCGAGCTCACCGACCAGTCCGTCGAGGAACGGATCGCCGAGCTCGTCCGCGAAAAGGCGCTCCAGCTGACGCGCGAGGAGGTGCCGCACGCGATCACGGTCGAGGTGCAGGAGATCGACGAGGGTCGCGTGTCGGCGACGGTCTTCGTGGAAACGGAGTCCCAGAAGGGGATCGTCGTCGGGAAGGGCGGCCATATGATCAGGGAGATCGGCTCGCGGGCGCGGCCGGAGATCGAGCAGCTGCTCGGCCGGCCGGTCTTCCTCGAGCTGATGGTCAAGGTGAGGCCGCGCTGGCGTCGCGACGAGGCCATGCTCGCGCGGCTTGGGATCTAGAGAGACGAGGGGAACGATGGGGGTACCTGCGGATCAGTTCGAAGAGCGGCTCAGGAGCTACCTGCTGGAGAGCTCCGAGGAGGCGCGCGCCGTGCGCGTCGGGGAGAAGGAGACGAGCGAGCACGCGGCGATCGTCGCGCGCTACGCGGATCTCTTCACGCGCGAGCAGCACGCCGCGCTGGCCGAGGCGACCGACGCGGCGCCCGCGGACGAGCACGAGCGGCTGCTCCGGCTGCGCGAGTCCGCCGCCGGCGGGGTGATCTCGCTCGAGCTGGCCGAGGCCTACGACGAGCTGCAGAACAAGCTGCTCGCCGCGCGGGTCGAGTTCGAGGGCGAGTCGCTCCCGCTTCGCTCCGCGCAGGCGCAGGTCGCCCTGATCGACGACTACGCCAGGCGGGAGGAGCTCGGGCGGCTGGCCGGCGACGTCTCCGCCGAGTTCAACGGCGACCGCCTCGACCTGATGCGCCGCGGCGAGGACCTCGAGCAGGATCTCACCGGCGAGCCCGATCCGGTCAAGCGCAGCGAGGAGCTCAAGGGCATCGGCCTGGGCGAGCTCGCAGCCGAGCTGGCCACGGCGGCCGGGCGGCAGGCGCCCTCGTGGGAGCGGCTGCGCGAGCGCTGGCTCGACAAGCTGCTCGGCGACGAGCGCGAGGTCGTGCCCGCATCGACGCACGTCGCGTACCTGCGGCGTATGTCGCCCCTCGCGGACACGTACACGAAGGAGCGGGCCGTCCCGGTCTGCCTCGACACGCTGACGCGGCTCGGGTTCGACCTCGCCGCCGAGAAGAGCATCCGGCTCGACCTCGACGACCGCCCCCAGAAGAACCCTCGGGCCTGCGTGATCGCATCGGACCCGCCGACGGTCGTCCACCTGATCACCCGCGCGCAGGGTGGGCTGCACGACTACCAGGCGCTCCTGCACGAGGCCGGGCACGCGCTGCACTACGCGGGCTGCGACCCCGCGCTCCCGTACACCTTCCGCCGCCTCTCGCGCGACCATGCGCTGACGGAGATCTACTCGTTCCTCGTCGAGTCGATCACGCGGGAGCCGGGCTGGCACGCACGGCACTTCTCGCTCTCGGACGGCGAGGCGGAGGAGAACGCCGAGAGCACGCGCTTTCTCGAGGCGCTGCTCTTCCGGCGCTACGCGGCGAAGCTCGGGTACGAGCTCGAGCTGTGGAGCGACTTCCCGCACGCCCCGGACTACGCGACCACGTACGCCGACCGCCTCGAGGCCGCGGTCGGCTTCCGCTACCGGCCCGACAACTACCTCGCCGACCTGGACGACGGCTTCTACTCGGCCGACTACCTGCGCGCGTGGATCCGCTCGGCCCAGCTGCGCGCCTACCTGCGCGAGGCGATCGGCGAGCACTGGTGGGAGCGGCCCGAAACAGGCGCGTTCCTGCGGGAGCTCTTCCTCGAGGGCACCCGGCCGTCGAGCGAGGAGATCGCCCGGCGGCTCGGCTACGAGCCGTTCGACACCGCGCCGCTCCTCGGCGAACTCGCCGTCGCCGCCTAGCCGTCCCCCGCGGCGAGGGCGCGTCGGGGGTCGAGCCGCGCGGCGGGGCACGCGCCCCACAGGCCGCGGCGCTCGTCGCGCGCCTCCTCGGCCGCGTCGAGGAGCTCGTCGGCGTAGCGCCCGCGGTCGCCGCGGAAGAAGTACGGCGCGGCCGCGCCTGCGCGGACGAGCTCGACGTTCACGTTCGTCCCGTCCCGAACCACGTAGCGCAGCGCCCGCCCGAAGCGGTCGCGGTCGTCGAGCGCCGGATCGCGCTCCAGCTCGACCTCCGAGCCGACCGGCAGCGAGCCGCTCGAGCGCGCGCGTCGCCCGAGCGGCGTAGCACTCGCTCTCGCCGGCCTCGGGCGCGTCGATCTGGACGAGCCGCACGCGCGTCCCGTCCGCAAGCCGGATCGTGTCGCCGTCTACGACCCGCGCGACCGTCGCGTCGGTCCGCGCCCCGTCGTCACCGCCGCAGCCGGCCAGCGCGAGGACGACGAGGAGGACGGCCCGGCGCATCCGCCGGCCGAGCGTACTGGCCCTTGTGCCGTCCGACCCGCTGCGCGACCATGCAGGCGTGAGGAAGGGGGTCGCTGCTGCGGCGTTCGCGCTCGTCCTCGCCGTCCCGGCGGGCGCCGGCCTGCCCACGGGCGGCCCCGACCCGGTCGTCGTCGCGCGCTCCTGGCGGGCGCAGGAGCAGATCGGGCCGCAGCGCTACTTCCTCTCCTGGGAGGAGCCGGGCCGCTACGCGGAGCGCCGCGGCTGGTCGCTCGACCGGCGGCCGTGGCTGATCGAGACCGCCGCGCAGCGCGTGAACGGCGCGCAAAGCGGGTTCGACGGCTCGATCGAGAAGCGCCCGTTCCTCGCGCGGCCCGACGCCTACTGGGTGAGCGACCAGGCCGGCCAGTACGCGGAGTTCGCGCTCGCGCAGTCGCGTGGCGGCCGTCGGACGCTGGCCTCGGGGATGGCGGGCGGGATCCCCGCCTGGAAGACCACGGTGGCCGTCCAGGGCAACGACTGCGCCGGGCTGCGCGCGGGGTCGGTGAAGCTCTGGCTCGCGAAACGCAACCTCCTCCCGCTGAAGATCTCGGAGACGCGCGGCAAGCAGACGCTCACTCGCACGTTCTCCTACCGCAAGGTGAACGACGACCTGCCCGCGTCGGACTTCGAGCTCCCGCGCCTCGGCCCGCACCCGTTCCGCGTCGACACGGCCTTCCGTCGCTCGACGCCCGCGCAGGCCGACGCGAACCTCTCCTACACGCCCGAGCTGCCGACCACGCTGCCGACCGGGTTCGACCTCGCGTTCTCGGGCTGGCGGCCGCGCTCGGGGATCACCGGCGCCGAGGGCTCGAACCCGCGCTACAACCAGCTCTTCGCAGCGGTCTACCGGCGCGGGGTGGAGCGGATCGACGTCACGCAGCGGCTCGCCGGGCCCGGCTGGCAGGCCGACCCGTTCGGCGGCGAGTGCCTCTTCCAGTTCGAGGAGGGCGCGACCGTGAACGGCCAGCCGGCGTTCTACGGGATCGGCCCGGAGATCCCGCCGCACCTGTACTGGCAGGACGGCTCGCTCCTCTACACCGTCAGCGGGCCGTACACGAAGCAGACGCTCGTCGCGATCGCCAACTCGCTGACGCCGATCTCCTAGTTCCCGGGTCTACACTGGGATGCATGGCCCGCGCGCCTGCGCTCCCGAGAGGCTTCGAGCTCCCGCTCGAGCCGCGGCTGCCGCGGATCGGCTCGATCGACCAGGTCGGCGTCGAAGAGCGGGCCGCCGCGCTCTCGCGCCGCTCGATCAAGAAGGACTCGAAGCTCTTCGCGCTCGAGCTCGCGGTGCGGATGACCGACCTGACGACGCTCGAGGGCGCGGATACGCCCGGCAAGGTCGCGGCGCTCGCCTCGAAGGCCGCGCGGCCCGACCCGGCGGACACGACCGTCCCGCCCGTCGCGGCGATCTGCATCTACCCGGACCTGATCCACATCGCGCTCGAGCGGCTCGAGGACACGCCCGGTGAAGGTCGCCGCCGTCGCGACGGCGTTCCCGTCCGGGCGCTCGCCGCTCGACCTCAAGGTCGAGGAGGCCCGCCGCGCCGCAGAGGCCGGCGCCGACGAGATCGACATGGTGATCGACCGCGGCGCCTTCCTCTCCGGCCAGTACGCGAAGGTCTACGAGGAGGTGCGCCAGGTCAAGGAGGCGATCGGCGACGCGCACCTCAAGGTGATCCTCGAGACGGGCGAGCTGGGGACGTACGACAACGTGCGCCGCGCGAGCCTCCTCTCGATCGCCGGCGGCGCCGACTTCATCAAGACCTCGACCGGGAAGATCAGCCCCGCCGCGACGCTGCCCGTCACGCTCGTGATGCTCGAGGCCGCGCGGGACGTCTACGAGGAGACCGGCCGCAAGGTCGGCGTCAAGGCGGCCGGCGGGATCCGCGAAGCGAAGGACGCCGTCCGCCACCTCGTGCTCGTGAACGAGACGCTCGGGCCCGAGTGGCTGACGCCCGACCTCTTCCGCTTCGGCGCCTCGACGCTCCTGAACGACCTGCTGCTGCAGATCCGCAAGCAGAAGACCGGCGTCTACCAGAGCCCGGACTACTTCACGCTCGACTAGTCGGTCGCCAGCGCGGCGACCACGATGACCGCGATGAGCGCGGCCAGGATCACGAGGCCTGCAAGCCTGAGCCAGTCCTTCCGTCCGGGCACCTCTCGGACGCTAGTCCAGCCGGGCCCGGGTTGGTAGCGTCGGCGCCGTGGCGAAGGCGGAAGTAGCGGCCCCGGAGGCCGGAGGGCCGGTCGCTACGATGGACCGACCGTGAGCGACGTCGAAAAGCGCCAGGACCGCTCGCCGGTCCCCTCCTCGTTCGACTACGCGCCCGCACCTGAGGCGCGCGACCTCGTCCAGCTCGAGCCGCGCTACGGGCTCTTCGTCGGCGGCGAGTGGGTCGAGCCGCGCTCGGGCGAGTACGAGACGTCGATCAGCCCCGCGACCGAGGAGCCGCTCGCCGAGTTCGCCTACGCCGGCACGGAGGACGTCGACCTCGCCGTCGGCACGGCCCGCGAGGCGTTCGAGAACGGCTGGAGCGGCCTGCCCGCCACCGAGCGGGCGAAGTACCTCTTCCGGATCGCGCGGATCCTCCAGGAGCGCTCGCGCGAGTTCGCCGTGCTCGAGTCGCTCGACGGCGGCAAGCCGATCAAGGAGTCGCGCGACGTCGACCTCCCGCTCGCGGCTGCGCACTTCTTCTACTACGCGGGCTGGGCCGACAAGCTCGAGTACGCGTTCCCGAACCGCAACCCGCGGCCGCTCGGCGTCGCGGCGCAGGTGATCCCGTGGAACTTCCCGCTGCTCATGCTCTCGTGGAAGATCGCGCCCGCGCTCGCGACCGGGAACACCGTCGTCCTGAAGCCGGCCGAGACGACGCCGCTCTCGGCGCTCCTCTTCTGCGACGTCCTCCGCCAGGCGGGCCTGCCGCCGGGCGTCGTCAACATCGTCACCGGCGACGGGCGGGCCGGCGCCGCGCTCGTCAAGCACCCGGACGTCGACAAGGTCGCGTTCACGGGCTCGACCGAGGTCGGCAAGGAGATCCAGCGGGCGATCGCGGGCACCGGCAAGCGCCTGACGCTCGAGCTGGGCGGCAAGGCGGCCAACGTGATCTTCGACGACGCCGCGCTCGACCAGGCCGTCGAGGGCGTCATCAACGGCATCTACTTCAACCAGGGCCACGTCTGCTGCGCCGGCTCGCGCCTGCTCGTGCAGGAGTCGATCCAGGAGCAGCTGCTCGCGAAGCTCAAGCGGCGGATGGGCACGCTCCGCGTCGGCGACCCGCTCGACAAGAACACCGACGTCGGCGCGATCAACTCCAAGCAGCAGCTCGAGAAGATCCAGGAGCTCGTCGCGAGCGGGGAGGCGGAGGGCGCCGAGATCTACCAGCCGCCGTGCGTCCTGCCCGAGAAGGGCTGGTTCTTCCCGCCGACCGTCTTCACCTCGGTCGCGCAGAGCTACCGGATCGCGCAGGAGGAGATCTTCGGGCCCGTGCTCTCGGTGCTCACCTTCCGCACGCCCGACGAGGCGGTCGAGAAGGCCAACAACACGGCGTACGGCCTCTCGGCCGGCGTCTGGACGGAGAAGGGCTCGCGGATCCTCTCGATGGCGCAGAGGCTCCGCGCCGGCGTCGTCTGGGCGAACACGTTCAACCGGTTCGACCCGACCTCGCCGTTCGGCGGCTACAAGGAGTCCGGCTTCGGCCGCGAGGGCGGCCTCCACGGGCTCGAGCCGTACCTGAGGTTCGACGAGTGAGCCGCCTCCCCGTCGCGAAGACGTACAAGCTGTACGTCGGCGGCTCGTTCCCGCGCTCGGAGTCCGGCCGGACGTACGAGGTCGAGGGCGCGAACGTCGCGCGCGCCTCGCGCAAGGACCTCCGCGACGCCGTCCGCGCCGCGCGCAAGGCGCAGCCGGGCTGGGCCTCGCTGACCGCGTACAACCGCGGCCAGGTCCTCTACCGCGTGGCCGAGATGCTCGAGGGCCGGCGCGCGGAGTTCACCGAGCTGGTCGGCGACGAGGCCGAGGTCACGGCGGCCGTCGATCGCTGGATCTGGTACGCCGGCTGGGCGGACAAGCTCGCGCAGGTGCTCGGCGCGTCCAACCCCGTCGCCGGCCCGTACTTCAACTTCACGATCCCCGAGCCGATGGGCGTCGTCGGCCTCGTCGCGCCGGAGGAGAGCCCGTTCGACGGCCTCGTCGCGCGTCTCGCGCCCGCGATCGTGGGCGGGAACACCGCCGTCGTGCTCGCGTCCGAGCGGCATCCGCTCGCCGCGGTCACGCTCGCCGAGGTGCTCGCGACGTCCGACGTCCCGGGCGGCGTCGTCAACGTCCTCACCGGCCGCAAGGAGGAGCTCTCGCCGGTGCTCGCGGCCCACATGGACGTGAACGCGCTCGATCTCGTGGGCGCGGACGGCGACCGCGCCGAGCTCGAACGCCTCGCCGCGGACAACGTCAAGCGCGTGATCCGCGCCGGTGAGGGACAATCCCCGTGGCATGCGGCGGCGTTCCTCGAGATGAAGACCGTCTGGCACCCGATCGGCGTCTGATCGAGACCTGACCGCGTGAGCCGCTTCAGCCAGGCCATCTCCGAGGGCGACGGGATCTCCGTCATCCCCGCGCTCGCGGGCGACGTGGCCGAGCTCGCCGCGCAGGCCGAGGAGGCCGGTGCCGAGGCGATCGCCGTCGCGACGCGCGCCGAGGCCGAGGTCGCCCGCGCGGCCGCGGCGCTGCCGGTGCTCGTGCGCGAGCCGATCCGCGACGGCGACCAGGTCGTCCAGATCGGCCAGGCGGGCGGCGACGCCGTCGTCTGCGTCTTCGACGACCTCGACGGCGACGACGGCGTGCTCGAGGACCTGCAGGAGCGCGCGGCCGACCTCGACGTCGACCTGGCGCTCGACGTGGACGACGACGAGGAGCTCGAGCGGGCGCTCGAGCGGATCGACCCGGACATCGTCCTGATCGCCCGCCGCGGCGCCGACTCCGACGAGGAGGAGCTCGAGCGCGCGCTCGACCTGCTGCCGGACGTCCCGGCCGGGAAGCTCGTGGTGGCGGAGAGCGGCGCCGTCACGCGCGAGCAGGTGCTCGCGCTCGAGCGCGCCGGGCGTGGACGCGCTGATCGTCCGCGACCTCGGCGGCGGGCCCGGCTTCGCGGGCACGATCCGCGCGCTCGTCGGCGGGAGCGCCTCCGGCCCGACCCCATGACCGAGCTGCGGGCGCCCGCCCGCGACCTCCAGCCCGCTTCCCGAGACCCGCGAGCTCCGCCGCCCGAGCGGAGCGAGCGGATCGAGTCGGTCGCGATCGGCGCGGCCGTCTTCCTCTCCGGCGCGGTGCTGCTCGGCGTCGAGATCGCGGCGAGCCGGGTGGTCGCCCCGTACTTCGGCAACTCGCTCTTCGTCTGGGGCGCGCTGATCGGCGTCGTCCTCGCCGGGCTCTCGATCGGCTACGCGCTCGGCGGCGCGCTCGCCGACCGGCTGCCGCCCGCGCCGCTCCTCGTCGCCGTGATCGGGCTCGGCGGCCTGGCCGTCCTGGCCGTCCCGCTCGTGGACGAGCGCGTGCTCGAGTGGATCGTCGGCTGGGATCCGGGCCCGCGGCTCGACCCGCTGCTCGCCGCCGTGCTCCTCTTTGGCCCGGCCAGCGTGATCCTCGCCGCAGTCACGCCGGTCGCCGTGCGCCTGAGGATCCGCTCGCTCGCCAACGTCGGGCGCACGGCCGGGCGCCTCTTCTCCGTCTCGACCGCCGGCTCGATCGCGGGCACGTTCGCGACCGCGTTCTTCCTCATCCCGGAGGTCGGCGTCGACCAGCTCTTCGCGATCGGCGCCGCGACGCTCTTCGCCGCGGCCGCGATCGTCGCCGTCCTCGACCGCCGAGCGCTCGCCGCCGCGGTCGCGCTTGTCGCCGTCGCCGGAGCCGGCGCGCTCGCCGCCACCCACGAGCCCGAGGCCGGCGCGACCCTCTCCGCCGCCGAGTCGCGCAACTGGTCGCCGCTCTTCCGCATGCGCAACTACGGCTACCTCGACGCGAAGGACGCGCGCGTCGGCACCGACGACCCCGAGCTCAGGGTCGTCTTCTCGCAGGACACGCAGTACCACCGCCTCGCGGTCGTCGACGACGCGGACACGCGCTACCTGCGCTTCGACTCCTCGCTCCAGAGCGCGATGTGGAAGGACGACCCGTTCCGCACGCGCTTCCGCTACACGGACTACTTCCACCTCGGGCTCGCGTACAAGCCGGAGGCGGAGAACGTCCTCTTCGTCGGCCTCGGCGCCGGCTCGTCGCCGAAGCTCATGTGGCGCGACTTCCCCGACCTCCACGTCGAGGTGCTCGAGATCGACCCGGTCGTCGTGGACGTCGGCTACCGCTACTTCGGCGTGCCCCGCGACGAGCGGCTGCGGGTGCGCGTAGGCGACGGCCGCCGCTTCCTTGCGCGCGACGAGCGCAAGTGGGACGTGATCGTGCTCGACGCCTTCTTCGCCGACACGATCCCCTTCCACCTCGTGACGGCCGAGTTCATGGAGCTCGTGCAGCAGCGGCTCGCGCCGGGCGGGGTCGTCGTCACGAACGCGATCGGCGCGCTCGACGGGCCGGGGTCGAAGCTCTTCCGCTCGATCTACCGGACGTACCGCACCGTCTTCCCGACCGTCCAGGTGCACCCCGTGTACGAGCAGGCGAGCCCGGAGGAGGACGCGTTCCGCAACATCATCCTCGTCGCGAGCGACGTCGCGACGCCGTCGGCCCAGGTGCTCGCGGCGCGCTGGCGGGACGTGCGCGAGCGCTTCCCCGGCGCCCCCGACCTCGAGCGCGCCTTCGCCGACCGCCGCGACACGCCGATCCCGACGTCCGACGTCCCGACGCTGACGGACGACTACGCGCCGACGGACGCGCTCCTCTTCCTCTTCCAGTAGGCGGCTAGCCGAAGAACGCGCGCGCCACGTCGTACCAGGCGGGCGGCACGGTCTTGAGCTCGGCGACCGCGTCCGAGAGCGGCACCGAGACGATCTCGTCGCCCTTGAGCGCGGCCATCGCGCCCCACTCCTCGCGCTCGACGAGGTCGGCCGCGTGGAGGCCGAAGCGCGTCGCGAGCACGCGGTCGCGCGGCGTCGGGCTGCCGCCGCGCTGGACGTGGCCGAGCACGGTCACGCGCGTCTCGTAGCCGGTCCGCTCCTCGATCTCGCGCGGCGAGGGCGTCGCCGACCCCGCCCAGCCGGACGTGGCCGAACTGGTCGCTCTCGCGCGCCTCGCCCGCCACGGCCTGCCGCTCGCCCGACTCGTACGTCAGCTCGTAGCCCTCGCTCACGACCACGATCGAGAAGTCCTTGCCGCGGTCGTGCCGGCTGCGGATCTCGTCGCAGCACGCCTCGACCGTCAGCGGCTGCTCGGGGATCAGGATCACGTCCGCGCCGCCCGCGATCCCGCTCATGACGGCGATCCAGCCCGTGTGGCGGCCCATCACCTCGACGACCATGACGCGGTTGTGCGACTCGGCGGTCGTGTGCAGCCGGTCGATCGCCTCCGTCGCGATGAAGACGGCCGTGTCGAACCCGAACGTGTAGTCGGTGCCCGAGAGGTCGTTGTCGATCGTCTTCGGGACGCCGACGACCGGGAAGCCGTGCTCCTCGTGCAGGCGCGCGGCCACGCCGAGCGTGTCCTCGCCGCCGATCGCGACGAGCGCGTCGAGGCCCTCCGCCTCGAAGTTCGCGAGCACCCGCGCGACGCCGTCCTCGGTCTTGTAGGGGTTCGTCCGCGAGGTGCCGACGATCGTCCCGCCGCGCGGCAGGATCCCCGAGATCTCGCGCGGCCCGAGCGCCGTGAAGCGCCCTTCGACGAGGCCCCGCCAGCCCGCTCGCACCCCCAAAACCTCGGCCCCGCGGTCGAGCGAGCGGCGCGTGACCGCGCGGATGACGGCGTTCAGGCCGGGGCAGTCGCCGCCGCCGGTGAGCACTGCCTACGCGGGTGGCCATGTGCCTAACTTCGTCACCGGCGAGGCGTCTTTCCTCACACGTGACAGCATGGGGAGCGGAAGAGTCTGATGCCGAAGGCGGGAGTCGAACCCGCACGGGGCGAAGCCCCACTGGATTTTGAGTCCAGCGCGTCTACCAGTTCCGCCACTTCGGCCGGACGCTTTCACCTTCGGACGCAGCCTAGCCGCACAGGGCTTGAACGGTGCGTGCGACGACGCCATAATCGCGCCACCAAAGAGCGGGCCAGCTGCGGACCGAGGGAAAAGCGTGACTGACCGCTGCACATCGCTGTTCGGCGCTCGCGTGAGCGTCAAGTAGCCAACCGAGTAGGAGGAGGCAGGTGAGGAAGAAGTCGATGCTATTGGCGCTTCTCGCGCTCGTGGTCGGCGTCCTTGCGCTCACCGCTGCAGGGTGCGGCGGTGACGACGACGACGGCGGCGGCGGCGCGGCGGATACAGGCGCCACGGATGGCGGCGGGGGGCGTAGAGGCCCTCCCGTCGTCCATGTGCTCCGACCTCGAGTTCGAGGGCGAGGGCGAGCCGGACGTGATCGTCGCGTCCGACCTTCCGCTTCAGGGTTCGTCGCGCACGCAGACGATCCAGATGACGGAGGCGATCCGCAAGGTGCTCGCGGATGCGAGCTACAAGGCCGGTGACGTGAACGTCGCGTACCAGTCGTGCGACGACGCGACGGCACAGGCCGCGAAGTGGGACTCCGCGAAGTGCAACCAGAACGCGCAGCAGTACGCCTCGAACGACAAGGTGATTGCTGTGCTCGGGACGTTCAACTCCGGTTGCGCCGCGATCATCATCCCGGTCCTGAACGAGGCTCCGGGCGGCGGCGTCGGCATGGTTTCGCCGGCGAACACGTACGTCTGCCTGACGGTCTCCGGGCCTGGGTGTGAAGACACCGAGCCGGACAAGTACTACCCGACCGGCCAGCGCAACTACATCCGCATGGTCGCGCACGACGCGTACCAGGGTGCTGCTGTCGCCACGTACATGCAGGACAACGGCGTCCAGAGCGTCTACATCCTGAACGACAAGGAGGCCTACGGCCTCGGCGTCGCGCAGAACCTGCGGAACGCAGCCGAGAGCCTCGGCCTTGAGGTCGCGGGCTTCGAGGCGTGGGATCCGAAGGCCTCGAGCTACGAGGGTCTCATGAACAAGATCAAGGGCACCGGGGCGGACGCGGTCTTCCTCGGCGGCCTGATCGACGAGAACGGCGCCCAGGTCATCAAGGACAAGGTCGCCGTCCTCGGCCCGAACGACGGTGACGTGAAGCTCTACGCACCGGACGGGTTCACCACGCAGGCGACGATCGACGAGGCCGGCAAGAAGAACGCCGTCGGCATGTACGCGAGCGTCGCGGGCGTCCCGCCCGACCAGCTGACGGGCTCGGGCGCCGAGTTCATCTCGTCGTTCGAGTCTGAGCTCGGCGGTGAGCCGATCGAGGCCTACTCCGCGTACGGTGCGCAGGCCATGCAGGTGATCCTCGATGCGATCGCCTCGGCCGGCAACGACCGGGCAGGCGTCATCTCGGCGCTGTTCGAGACCAGCGTCCAGGGCGGCATCCTGGGTGACTTCGACATCACCGCGGATGGCGACCCGACCGCCGGTCCGATCACGATCTACGTCGCGGAGGAGACCTTCGCTCCGGTCGACGTGATCACGCCGGACGGTGCTCTCGTCGAAGCAGCGATGGGCGGGGGCAGCAGGTAGCTCAAGGCGTCAACCGTGTGAGGGAGGGCCTCGTGCCCTCCCTCACACGTTCAATCCCCGGACTCGGAGGAGGATCGAGCCATCACCGTCCAAGCCCGTAGAGAGCCCCCCTCGCCGATCGCAGGAGTGTTGAGACGCCGCCCGAGCGTGATCGGTGCGCTCGGACTCGTGTTCGTCGTCCTGATCGTCATCTGGCTCGGCGTCAACTTCGTCCAGGACCCGGACGACTTCATGAACATCTTCCTGATCGGTCTGACGCGCGGGTGTGTCTACGCGCTTGTCGCACTCGGCTACACCCTCGTCTACGGCATCCTCCAGCTGATCAACTTCGCGCACGGCGACGTGTTCGCCCTCTCGGGCCTCGTCGCGAGCACGGTGCTCCTCTCGTGGTTCAACGTCACCGACGACACCGCCGGCGAGCGTGATCCTCGTCGCCGTCCCCGTCGCCCTGGTCGTGGCGATGGCGTTCGCGGCGACCCTGAACACGACGATCGAACGAATCGGCTACCGACCGCTGCGGCACGCGCCCAGACTCGCGGCGCTGATCACCGCGGTCGGCATGTCCTTCATCGTCCAGAACATCGGGCTCGCCGTCTACGGCGTCGAGTTCAAGTCGATCCCGCGGCTGATCCCGAACTCGGCCGTCTTCTCGATCGGCGACATCACGGTGCAGTGGAACAAGGTCTTCGTGATCGCGCTGACGATCCCGCTGCTCCTCGTGCTGACTTGGCTCGTCAGCTCGACCCGCCAGGGCAAGGCGATGCGCGCGACGGCCCAGGACCGAGACGCCTCGGCGATGATGGGCATCGACGTGAACCGGACGATCTCGTTCACGTTCATCCTCGCGGGCGGGCTCGCGGGCGCCGCCGGGCTCCTGTACCTCCTCTACTTCACGACGATGCGCTACGACACGGGCTTCGAGCTCGGCCTGATCGCGTTCACCGCCGCCGTGCTCGGCGGGATCGGCAACCTGGCGGGCGCCGTGCTCGGCGGCATCCTCATCGGCCTCATCCAGGAGTTCAACGAGGGCCTCGCCTGGGCGGCCCCGGGCGGTGACTGGACGCGCTCGATCGTGTTCGGCATCCTGATCGCGATCCTCGTGTTCAGGCCCGAAGGACTGCTCGGCGAGCGGACGCCGGAAGGCGCCTGATGACCGAGACGCGCACCGACCAGCCGCGTCCCGACTCCGAGCTCACCAGCATCCTCAGCCGAGCGGGTCGAACGGCAGGCCGGCCGGCAGAGCATGTTCTCGACGGACAATCTGCGGTCGCTCCTGCCGCTGATCATCGTCCTCGTCGTCGCGTGCATCTACCCGCTCGTGAACGAGGACCTGCGCTCGCTCGACTACCTCGGCGACTTCTTCCCGACCACGGGCTCGGGCGTGATCATCCTCGTCTTCACGATGATGGCCGTCGGCCTGAACGTCGTCGTCGGCTACGCCGGCCTCCTCGACCTCGGCTACGTCGCGTTCTACGCGGCCGGCGCCTACGTTGCCGCCTGGTTCGCGTCGCAGCAGTTCGAGCAGGTGAACTTCCACCTCGGCTCGGTCGGCATCGGCCCGACGATCCCGGGCATCCACCTCTCGATCTTCATGGTGCTCGTGATCGCCGGGATCTTCACGGCGCTCGTCGGGATCGTGATCGGCCTGCCGACCCTGCGTCTGCGCGGCGACTACCTCGCGATCGTGACCCTCGGCTTCGGCGAGATCGTCCCGCAGTTCGTGCGCAACGCGCGACTCGATCAAGGGCTTCGACCTGACCCACGGCTCATTCGGGATCGCGCCGATCGACTCGCCCGGCTTCGGCATTGCCCTCTCGAACGCGACCGGGGGCTTCCTGCCGGTCTCGTTCCGCCAGTCGTTCGACGCGCAGAACCTCTTCTACTGGTCCGCGCTCGGGCTCCTGCTCTTCACCGTCTTCTGCTGCTGGCGCCTGCGCGACTCGCGCCTCGGCCGCGCCTGGGTCGCGATCCGCGAGGACGAGACCGCCGCGGCCGCGATGGGCGTCCCGCTCATGCGCACGAAGACCTGGGCGTACGCGATCGGCGCCACCTTCGGCGGCATCGCCGGCGCCTTCTACGCGAGCTTCAAGTCGGGCGCCTTCCCGAGCGACTTCTACTTCAACATCTCGATCTTCCTGCTCTGCATGGTGATCCTGGGCGGCATGGGCTCGATCTGGGGGGTGGTGGTCGCCGGCGTGATCCTCGGGTGGCTGAACATCGAGGGCCTCTCCGTGATCGGCAACCGCCTGAACGACGGCTTCTTCAACCCCGTGCTCGACCGCTCGATCGAGGTGCCGAAGTACCAGTTCGGCATCTACGGGGTGATCATCGTCTTGATGATGTTGTTCAGACCCGCGGGCCTCATCCCCGAACGACGGCGCAAGCTCGAGGTCGAGGAGGGCGTCCACGACGAGGTCGTGACAGGGCGAGGTGAGCAAGCCAATGACGCAACGGCGACCTCCTGCTCGACGCAACCGCCGTCCGCAAGGAGTTCGGCGGCCTGGTCGCGGTGAACGACGTCGACTTCAAGATCCCGCAGAAGGCGATCGTCAGCCTGATCGGCCCGAACGGCGCCGGCAAGACGACCTTCTTCAACATGCTCACCGGCGTCTACAAGGCCGACGTCGGGCCAGATCGTCTTCGACGGCACCGACGTGACGAACAAGCCGCCCCACGCGATCACGGAACGCGGCGTCGGCCGCACCTTCCAGAACATCCGGCTCTTCCAGCAGATGACCGCGGTCGAGAACGTCCTCGTCGGCATGCATTCGCGCCTGAAGGGCGGGATCGTCAAGTCCGTCCTCCGCACACCGAAGATACGCCGCGAGGAACGGGACGCGTTCGACCGGGCGCGGGAGCTGCTCGCGGTTCTGCGGCCTGCGCGGCCGCGACGGCGAGCTCTCGAGCAATCTCTCGTACGGCGACCAGCGCCGGCTCGAGGTCGCGCGCGCGCTCGCGACGGAGCCGAAGCTTCTGCTCCTCGACGAGCCGACCGCCGGCATGAACCCACAGGAGACGGCGGACTTCACCTCGTTCGTCGGCCGGCTGCGCGAGGAGCGCGAGCTGAGCGTCCTCCTGATCGAGCACGACATGAAGGTCGTCATGGGCATCTCCGACCGCGTGACGGTGCTCGACTACGGCGAGAAGATCGCCGAGGGCCGGCCGCAGGAGATCCAGAAGGACCCGCGCGTGATCGAGGCGTACCTCGGCAAGGCCGCAACCGAAGGAGCAATCGCGTGAGCACACCCGAGACGCAGACCCCGGACGCGGCCGCGCAGCCGACACCCCCGCAGACCGCGACGAACGGCGGCGGCGACGGCGTCATCCTGCGCGTCGACGACATCCACACGTACTACGGCGCCATCCACGCGATCAAGGGCGTGACGCTCGAGGTCCGCGACGGCGAGATCGTCACGCTGATCGGCGCGAACGGCGCGGGCAAGTCGACGACGCTGCGCTCGATCAACGGCCTCAACCGGCCCCGCGAGGGGACGATCGTGTTCAAGGGCGAGGACATCACGAACAGGCCGGCCCACGACATCGTCAAGATGGGCATCTCGCAGTCCCCGGAGGGCCGGCGGCTCTTCCCGCACATGACCGTCCTCGAGAACCTCGAGATGGGCGCGTTCCAGCGGACGGACAAGGCGAACTTCCGCGAGGACCTCGACCGCGTCTACACGCTCTTCCCACGCCTCGCGGAACGCAAGACGCAGAAGGCCGGAACGCTCTCGGGCGGCGAGCAGCAGATGGTCGCGATCGGCCGCGCCCTCATGGCCCGCCCGAAGCTGCTCATGCTGGACGAGCCGTCGATGGGCCTCGCGCCGATCTTCGTCGAGAAGATCTTCGAGATCGTCGTCGAGATCAACCAGCAGGGCACGCCGATCCTGCTCGTCGAGCAGAACGCGCTCATGGCGCTGGACGTCGCGAAGCGCGGCTACGTGATGGAGACGGGCGTGATCGCGCTCACCGACGACGCGGCGAAGCTGCGCGAGAACGACCAGGTCCAGAAGGCCTATCTCGGCATCGCGTAGCCCCGCGGGCGGGCTCATCCCGGCCGCATAGACTCGGGTCGTGCCCAAGACCCTGACCGGCGCGGAGCTCCAGCTCGACGACGGCCCGGCGCGCGACTCCGAGCTCTTCCTCGTCGACGGCAACAACCTCGCCTACCGGGCGTTCTTCGCGCTGCCGGAGGAGCTCGTGACGAGCGAGGGCGTCCACACGAACGCGCTGCTCGGCTTCACGAACATGCTCTTCAAGCTGCTCGCCGACTACCGGCCGAAGGGCGTCGCGGTCGCGTGGGACACGAGGCCGGTGCACCGCAAGGAGCTGGCAGCGGACTACAAGGCCGACCGCCGGCCGATGCCCGACCTTCTGCGCGAGCAGTTCCCGCACTTCCGCCCGATCGTCGAGGCGTTCGGCTACCGCAACCTCGAGTTCGAGGGGTGGGAGGCCGACGACGTGATCGCCACGCTGGCGACGCAGGCCGACGAGTCCGGGATCAAGACGACGGTCGTCTCGACCGACCGCGACGCGTTCCAGCTCGTCTCGGAGAACGTCGCGCTGATGATGACCCCGCGCGGCGTCGCGGACGTCCAGGTCTACACGCCCGAGCGGGTCGAGCTGCGCTACGGCATCCCGCCCGAGCGGATCCCGGACTTCATCGGGCTCAAGGGCGACACCTCGGACAACATCCCCGGCATCCCGGGGATCGGGGACAAGACCGCGGGCCAGCTGCTCGCCCAGTACGGCTCGCTCGAGGAGGTGATCGCGCACGCGGACGAGCTGTCGCCGGCCCGCTCGCGCTCGATCAAGGAGCACGCCGACCAGGCGCGCGCGTCGAAGGTGCTCGCGACGATGCGCCGCGACCTCCAGCTCGACGTCGAGCCCGGAGACCTCGTGCTCGAGCCGCCCGACCGCTCGCAGCTCAAGGACATCTTCCGGCGCTTCGAGTTCCGCAACCTGCTGAACCGCGTCGACGTGATCGACGAGGCGCTGCCGGCCGCGCCGATGCGCGTCGAGGGCGTCGCGGTGCCGTGGCGCGAGGCCAAGGAGGCGCCCGCCGTGGCCGAGGCGGCCGTGGCGATCGAGGACGGCCGGGCCGCGATCGCGGTCGAGGGCGGGGAGGTCGTGCTCACGCCCGCCCCGGTCGACCTGAAGGACGCGCACGTCGTCGTCCACGACGCGAAGCACGCGCGGGTCGACGCGGCCGACGACACGCTCCTGCTCGCGTACCTGATCGACCCGGGGCGCTCGACCTACCTGCTGGACGACCTCGCGGCGGAGTACGGCGTCGAGCTGCGGCCCGAGCCGGAGACGGACGAGGAGACCGCGGCGCTCATCCGCCACGCGGCCGCCACCCAGCGGCTGGCGCCGCAGCTGCGCCAGCGCGTCGTCGAGCGCGGCCTCGACCCGCTCTACCGCGAGGTCGAGCTGCCGCTGAGCCCGGTGCTGGCGGCGATGGAGGACGCGGGCGTCCGCATCGACACGTACCGGATGGGCGAGATCACCGCCCGCCTGCGCGACCGCGTCGAGGAGCTCGAGTCGCGCGCCTACGAGCTCGCGGGCGAGGAGTTCATGCTCGGCTCGACCCAGCAGGTCGCGCGGATCCTCTTCGAGAAGCTCGAGCTGACCGCCGGGCGCAAGGGCAAGACCGGCTACTCGACCGACACGCGCGTGCTCCGGTCGATCCGCGACGAGCACGAGATCGTCGGCGTGATCGAGGAGTGGCGCGAGCTCTCGAAGCTCCTCAACACCTACCTCGGCCCGCTGCCGGAGCTGATCGGCGAGGACGGCCGGCTCCACACGACCTTCAACCAGGCGGTCGCGTCGACGGGCCGGCTCTCGACCACGAACCCCAACCTCCAGTCGATCCCGATCCGCACCGACCTGGGCCGCGAGATCCGCAGCGCGTTCGTCGCCGAGCCCGGCCACAGGCTCGTCTCGGCCGACTACTCCCAGGTCGAGCTGCGTATCCTCGCCCACGTCTCGGGGGAGCCGAAGCTCCGCGAGGCGTTCGCGCGCGGCGAGGACATCCACGCGACGACCGCCTCCGAGGTGCTCGGGATCCCGCAGGCCGAGCTGACGAAGGACCAGCGGAACGTGGCCAAGATGGTCAACTTCGGGATCATCTACGGCATCTCCGCGTTCGGGCTCTCGGAGAACCTCGAGATCCCGCGCGAGGAGGCGCAGGCCTACATCGACGCGTACCTCGCGCGCTTCCCGCTCGTCCAGGACTTCATCCAGCGGACGATCGAGCAGGCGGAGCAGGACGGCTACTCGGTCACGCTGATGGGCCGGCGCCGCCCGGCGCCCGAGCTGCGCGCCTCGAACCGCCAGACGCGCGGCTTCGGCGAGCGGCTCGCGGTCAACTTCGTCATGCAGGGCACGGCCGCCGACATCATCAAGGCGGCGATGGTGGCGATCCACCGGCGCCTGCGCGAGGAGGGCCGCGGCGCGCGGCTCGTGCTCCAGGTGCACGACGAGCTGCTCGTCGAGGCGCCCGAGGTCGAGGTCTCGGCCGTGAAGGAGATCCTGCGCGAGGAGATGTGCGGCGCCTACCCGCTCGACCCGCCGCTCGCGGTCGACGTCGGCGCCGGCGCCGACTGGCACGAGGCGAAGGGCTAACGCCTCACCCCAGCCAGGCGAGGGCCCGCGCCTGGACCGGCCAGACGCGTCGCCTCCTCGGGCGGTCCCTCGACGGGGAGGATCTGGATGCCGGTCTCGGTCGCGAGCGCGACCCAGCGGGAGTCGGGCGACCAGACGGCCGCCGACGCGCGCGCCCGTCCGACGATCCCCTGCCCGCCGCAGATGTCGAGCCCGACGTGGTCGCTGCTCGCCGGAGGGGAAGATCGCCGACGCAGGTGTCCCAGGAGAACGTGGCCGGGCCGGTCGCGCACGGAGGCAGGGATCCGCGCGCGGTCGCGCACGCGCCCGTCGACCACGCGCTCGATCCGGCCGCGGTAGCGGAGCGCGAGCGAGCCGTCCTTCCCCCAGAACACCGCGACGAGCGGGTCGCGCGTGCGCACGACGAGCCGGCCGCCGACGCGCAGGCCCTCGCGGCGTGATGTAGGCGAGCTCGCCCGCCGGGTCGAACGCCGCGGGGCAGGCGTCGAGCCGCGTGGGCTGCTCGTCGCCGAGCTCGATCCGGAAGGCGCGGTCGTCGCTCTCGCACCAGGCCGCATCGAGGCCGTCCTGGCTGAAGAGGACGTCCCGGTCGGTCGAGTAGGACCCGAGCTGGCGGAGCGGGAAGTTGAGGTCCATGAAGCGGAACGGCCGGAGCCGTGCGAAGGGCCCGGGAAGCGCGTAGGCGATCCGCTCGCCGTGCGCCGCCTCCCACAGCTCGCACCCGGTCTCGAGCAGCGGCAGCTCGAGCGCCTCGCCCGTCGAGACCTGCACCTCGTGCATCCCGCAGCGGTTCTCGTCGAGGAAGACGAGGCGTCCGGGAGCGGGCGTCCGCGGGAAGCGCTCCGGGATCTCCACGGGGTTGCGGTCGGTGGTCGTGTCCGGCGGGCGGGCGGTCGGCGTGCTCCCGCCGCCGCGCAGGGCGTCCGCGACTGCGACCCCCACGAGCAGGAGCAGGAGCGCTGCGAGCAGGAGGTCCCGGGCCTTCACGTGACCGAAGCTATAATGCGCGGTCTTGCATGGCCGACCAAACGACGACGGAAGCAGATCCTAGAGAGCTGGAGACCGACGTCTGGACCCGAGGTCCGGACGGCGAGCTGATCCCGAACTACGACGCTACCTTCCCCACGATCAACGAGGGGGAGGTCGTCAGCGGCACCGTGGTCCGCGTGGACAAGGACGAGGTGCTGGTGGACATCGGCTACAAGTCCGAGGGCGTCATCCCGGTCTCGGAGCTCTCGATCAGGCGCTCGATCGACCCCGCCGACGAGGTGCAGCTCGGCGACCAGGTGGACGCCCTCGTCCTCACGAAGGAGGACGCCGAGGGCCGCCTGATCCTGTCCAAGAAGCGCGCCCGCTTCGAGATGGCGTGGAAGCGCATCGAGGCGGCGGCCGAGAGCGGCGAGCCCGTCGAGGGCACCGTGATCGAGGTCGTCAAGGGCGGCCTGATCCTCGACCTCGGCGTGCGCGGCTTCCTGCCCGCGTCGCTCGTCGACATCCGGCGCGTCCAGGACCTGGACGAGTTCATGGGCAAGACGCTCCGGACGAAGGTGATCGAGCTCAACCGCTCGCGCAACAACGTCGTCCTCTCGCGCCGCGCCGTCCTCGAGGAGGAGCGCAAGGAGGCGCGCCAGGCGATCCTCGACCGGCTCTCGCCGGGCGACGTCGTCACGGGGACGATCTCGAACATCGTCGACTTCGGCGCCTTCGTGGACCTGGACGGGATCGACGGCCTGATCCACATCTCCGAGCTCTCGTGGAGCCACGTGAACCACCCGTCCGAGGTGCTCGACATCGGCCAGGAGGTCGAGGTCAAGGTGCTCGACATCGACCGCGACCGCCAGCGGATCTCGCTCGGTCTCAAGCAGACGCAGATCGGATCCGTGGCAGCAGGTGGTCGATACCTACTCGGAGGGCGACGTGGTCGAGGGCCGCGTGACGAAGGTGGTCACGTTCGGCGCCTTCGTCGAGATCCTCCCGGGCGTCGAGGGCCTCGTGCACATCTCGGAGCTCGCGAACCACCACGTCGAGAACCCGCGCGAGGTCGTGAACCAGGGCGACGCCGTTCGCGCGAAGGTGATCGAGATGGACGCCGACCGGCGCCGCCTCTCGCTCTCGCTCAAGCGGGTCGCCGACGACGAGGTCGTCCACGCGGCCGACGCGTCGGCGCTCGAGCTCTCCGACGAGATGTTCACCGAGACCGCCGAGGACGAGGCGCCCGCCGAGCGAGCAGGCCGCCGAGGACGAGCCCGAGGCCGCCGCCGAGCCGGAGGCCGCGGAGGAGCCCGAGGCCGCCGCCGAGCCGGAGGCCGCCGAGCCTGAGGCCGCGGAGGAGCCCGAGGCCGCCGACGAGCCGGAGGCCGTCGCCGAGCCGGAGGCCGCCGAGCCTGAGGCTGCGGAGGAGCCCGAGGCCGCCGCCGAGGCGGAGCCGGAGGCCGCGCCGAGCCGGAGGCCGCCGAGCCTGAGGCTGCGGAGGAGCCTGAGGCTGCCGTCGAGGCGGAGCCGGAGACCGACGCCGAGGCCGAGCCGGCCGCCGGCGACGAAGAGCGCTCCTAGCGGGACGCATGCCTGAGTCGCGGACGCGCCCGGTCGCGGTTGCGATCACGGGCGGGATCGGCGCGGGCAAGAGCGAGCTGCTCCAGGCCTTCGCGCGCCAGGGCGTCCCGACCATCTCGAGCGACGAGATCGTCCATGCGCTGCTCCGGCAGCCCGGCGTCAAGGAGCTGATCGTCGAGCGGCTCGGCGGGCGCGTCCTCGACGACGAGGGCGAGATCTCCCGCGGGCGCGTCGCCGAGCGGGTCTTCCGCAACCAGGACGACCTGCGCTGGCTCGAGGAGCTGCTCCACCCACGGGTGATCGCGACGTACCTCCGCTGGCGGGAGCAGCTCGGCGAGCTCGACGATCCGCCCGCGCTCTGCGTGACCGAGGTGCCGCTGCTCTACGAGGTCGGCGGCGAGACGCGCTTCGATGCCGTCGTCGTCGTCACCGCCGCGCCCGAGGTGCGGGCGGCACGGCTCGGCCATCCCGTATCCGATCGCGAGACGCGCCTGCTGCCGATCGAGCAGAAGGTCGCGAAGGCGGACTTCGTCTACGAGAACGAGGGCTCGCTCGAGGAGCTCGACGCGTTCGCGTCCGACGTGATCGCCACCCTGAGCCGCTCGTGAGGTACGCCGTCGCAGCACTCGGCCTCGTGGTCGCGCTGGCGGCCACCGCGTTCTCGCTCGAGCAGTCGAAGCCGGGCTGGTACGCGCAGCTGCGCTACCCGCTCGCGTACGAGCACGTGATCCGCGGGCACGCGGAGAACTACGACCTCGACCCGGCGCTCCTCGCGGCCGTGATCTACCGCGAGAGCAAGTTCGACGCCGACGCGCGCTCGTCGTCGGGCGCGATCGGGCTCATGCAGCTCCTTCCCGATACGGCGAAGGGGATCGCCGTCCACACGGGCGGCAAGGAGTTCGTGGTCGAGGACCTCTACGACCCGGAGATCAACGTGCGCTACGGGTCGTTCTACCTCCGGCGGCTGCTGCGGAAGTACGACGACGAGCGGCTCGCGCTCGCCGCGTACAACGCGGGCCAGGCGAACGTCGACCGGTGGATCGAGGAGGGCGGCGAGATCCAGTTCCCCGAGACGCGGCAGTACGTGGACGAGGTGCTCGAGCTGCGCGACGTCTACGCGCGGGCGTACGGCGACGAGCTCGGCCTCGACTAGCGGTTCCGGAGCCAGCCGAGGTCGAACCCGGGCGGCGTCGGGCGGCAGAGCTGCGAGCACGGACGCGCGCGCGCGGTCGAGCTCGGCGCGGTAGCGCGGGTCGCGCGCGAGGTTGCGGAGCTCGGCGGGATCGTTGCGCAGGTCGTAGAGCTCTTCCTCGTGCGTCGCGTAGGCGACGTACTTCCAGCGCTCACCGCGGAGGCCGCAATACGTCGGCACCTCCTTCTCGACGCCCTCGATCCCGCGCATGTGCTCGAGCAGGATCTCCGACCGCCACGACGTGTCCGGCGAGCGGAGGAGGGGAAGCAGGCTGCGGCCCTCGACGTGGTCGCCGGCCACGCCCGCGGCATCGGCGAAGGTCGGCGCGAGATCGACGTTCCCGACGATCGAGCCGTCCGAGCGCGGGCCGGGGAGGAGGGCGTCGTAGCGGACGACGAGCGGGATGCGGACGCTCTCCTCGTACGGCGAGCTCTTGCGGATCGAGAGCCGGTGCTCGCCCCAGAGGAGCCCGTTGTCGGAGGCGAACACGATCAGCGTGTTCTCGAGCCGGCCCTGCGCGCGGAGCGCGCCGAGCAGCGACTCGACGCCCTCGTCGACGGCGAGGAGCGCCTCGAGTTGCCGGCGGCGGAAAGCGTCGGCCTTCGCGACCTCGTTGACGTCGAGCGCGTCGCGGGCGCGTAGCCAGGCCGGCTTGTCCGACGACGTTCTTCTCGTTCCACGCGGGCGGGCGCCACGGGTCGAGGCTCGCGTACGTGCCGGCGTGGCGCGGCGCGGGCGTCGCCGGCCGGTGCGGCGCGTACGGCGCGTAGACGAGGAAGAAGGGCTCGTCGCCCGTCGAGCGGACGAACGACACGGCCTCGTTCGTGAAGACGTCCGTCGAGTAGTCGGAGATCGACGTGCCGGCGCGGCCGAGGAGTCCTCCGACCATCACCTCGTACGCGTGATAGCCGCCGCCGTAGCCGAGCCAGACGTCCCAGCCGGGCGGCGTGAACCAGCGGTCGAGCCCGGGCGGCGCCCACGAGCCGCCGTACTCGTTCAGGTACTTGCCGACGTAGCCCGTCCGGTAGCCCGCGTCGTGGAGCCAGGTCGCGATCGTCGAGTCGTCGTCGAACCACTGCGAGCCGCCGTACGGCGGGAGGTTCGAGTAGACGCCGGTCGTGTGCGAGTACTGGCCGGTGAGGATCGTCGCGCGGCTCGGGCAGCAGAGCGGGTTGACGGCGACCGCCTCGGTGAAGGTGACGCCGCGCCCGACGAGCTCCCGCTGGACGGTCGGCATCACGCCGAGCGTGTCCCAGCGCTGGTCGTCGGTCAGGACGAGCAGGATGCTCGGCCGCTCGTCCGGCTCGGCCGCCGGCGCGGCCGGAGCCCAGGCGGCGGCCGCCGTGACGGCGAGGCAGGCGAGCAGCGAGCGGATGAGACGGCGTGACGCCATGTGACCCGCGTCGAGTGTAGTGCGCCGCCCCGCCCGCGCTCCCGGGTGGCGGAACCCCGGCGGGCTACGATGAGCTCCATGGCCCCGTTCAGCGTCTCCGCCGCCTACTCGCCTACCGGCGACCAGCCGGAGGCGATCGCCGAGCTCTCGCGCTCGGTCAACGAGGGCAACCGCTTCCAGACGCTCCTCGGCGCGACCGGCACCGGCAAGACGGCGGCGATGGCCTGGATCGGCGAGCAGATCCAGAGGCCCGTGCTCGTGATCGCGCACAACAAGACGCTCGCGGCGCAGCTCTGCAACGAGTTCCGGGAGTTCCTCCCGACCGCCGCCGTCGAGTACTTCGTCTCCTACTACGACTACTACCAGCCCGAGGCGTACGTCCCGCAGGCCGACCTCTACATCGAGAAGGACGCGTCGGTGAACGACGACATCGACCGCCTGCGGCACGCGGCCACGAGCGCGCTCCTGACGCGGCGCGACGTGCTGATCGTCGCCTCGGTGTCGTGCATCTACGGGATCGGCTCGCCGAAGGAGTACGAGGAGAAGACCGTCCTCCTCGCCAAGGGCCAGGAGATCGACCGCGACGTCCTGCTCGCGCAAGCTCGTCGACATCCAGTACTCCCGCAACGACTCGTTCCTCGGTCGCGGTCGCTTCCGCGTGCGCGGGGACGTGGTCGAGGTGCAGCCGGCCGCGATGGAGTCGGCGTACCGCATCTCGATGTTCGGCGACGAGGTGGAGCAGATCTCGCACTTCGACCCGCTCTCGGGCGAGGTCTATGCACAGCTCGAGCACCTGGCGATCTTCCCGGCCACGCAGTACGTGACCGACAAGACGACGATCGAGCGCTCGGTCGACGAGATCAAGCACGAGCTCGAGGAGCAGGTGAAGCTCTTCGAGTCGGAGGGCAAGCTGCTCGAGGCGCACCGGATCCGCCAGCGCACCGAGTACGACGTCGAGATGCTGCAGGAGCTCGGCTACTGCAACGGGATCGAGAACTACTCGCGGATCCTGGACGGCCGCTCCGCGGGCACGCCGCCGCACACGCTCCTCGACTACTTCCCCGACGACTTCGTCGTCTTCGTGGACGAGTCGCACCAGACCGTCCCGCAGATCGGCGGCATGTACGAGGGCGACCGCTCGCGCAAGCAGACGCTCGTCGACTTCGGCTTCCGGCTCCCGTCGGCGCTCGACAACCGGCCGCTCCGCTTCGACGAGTTCCTCGACCAGGTGCCGCAGCTCGTCTTCGTCTCGGCGACGCCGGGGCCGTTCGAGCTCGGCCGCTCGAAGGTCGTCGCGCAGCAGATCATCCGGCCGACCGGGATCGTCGACCCCGAGGTCGAGCTGCGCGCGACGAAGAACCAGATCGACGACCTCCTGAACGAGATCCGCCGCCGCGAGGAGGCGGGCGAGCGCGTCCTCGTCACGACGCTGACGAAGAAGATGTCCGAGGACCTGACCGACTACCTGCTCGAGTCGGGCGTCAAGGCGCGCTACCTCCACTCGGAGATCGACACGCTCGAGCGGATCCAGATCATCCGCGAGCTGCGCCTGGGCGAGTACGACGTGCTCGTCGGCGTCAACCTCCTCCGCGAGGGGCTCGACCTGCCGGAGGTGTCGCTCGTCGCGATCCTCGACGCCGACAAGGAGGGCTTCCTCCGCGGCCAGACGGCGCTCGTGCAGACGATCGGCCGCGCGGCGCGGAACGTGAACGGCAAGGTCGTCATGTACGCGGACAAGCAGACCGACGCGATCAAGGGCGCGCTCGAGGAGACGAACCGCCGCCGCGAGATCCAGCTCCGCTACAACGCCGAGCACGACATCACGCCCGAGTCGATCGTCAAGGGCGTCTCCGACATCGCCGAGTTCCTCGCGCTCGAGTCGCCCGACCGTGCCCGGCAAGCGCCGGCGCGGCCAGCGGCAGGTCGAGGGCATGAGCCGCGACGAGCTCGAGAAGCTCGCCGTCACGCTCGAGGAGGAGATGCTCGTCGCCGCCGAGGAGCTCCGCTTCGAGTACGCCGCGAAGCTCCGCGACGAGATCAAGGAGCTCCGCCGCGAGCTCCAGGCGACCGAGACGACGCCCGCGTAGCGAACACGAAGGGCCGGGATCGCTCCTGGCCCTTCGCGTCGTCGTTTCGTCCCGCCCTACGGGAGCCGCGTGATGCGGTCGCGCGGGGTCGGCGAGATCGGCGAGTGGGCCGCCAGGTACGCGGAGAACGCGTCCGTGTCGACGTCGCCGCCGAGCCGGTTCGTGCCCTCGCGCAGGACGGAGAACCCGTCGCCGCCGTCGGCGAGGAACGAGTTGACCGTGATGCGGTAGCTCGCGACCGGGCTGATCGGCGTCGCCGTTCAGCAGGATGCTCGAGGTCGCGATCCGGTCGCCGTACGGGCCGGCCGGGTTCCACGTGTACTTGAGCGTGTTCGAGACCTGCAGGATGACGCTCCGCTCCGGCGGGTTCGGCTGCGCCGGCGTCGTAGGCGGCGGCGGGCCCCACTGCTGCTCGAGCACGCGCTCGAGCTGGGCGCCCGTCAGCGTCATCGTCACGCAGGCTGTTGGCGAACGGCTGGACGGCGAAGATCTCGCCGTACGTGACCTGGCCCGGCAGCTCTCCGCCGCTGATCTGGCTGAAGACCAGATCGGTGCGGATCGCCGCCCGGGTTCATGAGCGCGCATCGGCGGCACCGCCGGTGCGGCGGCGTGGTCGCCTCGAGCTGGGCGTCGGCGATGTGGTCGCCGAGCACCGACTCGCCGGCGCGGCGTTGTTCGCCCGCGTGATGTCGGCCGTGATCGAGCCGACGATGCGGTTCGCGATCGGGGCGGCCACGACGCCGGTAGCGGTCGATCAGCGCCGTCTGGTCCGGGTCGAGCGGGACGTCGCGCGTGACGATGTTGTTGTTGACGTTGATCGACGGTCGGCTCGCCGGTCGTCTTGTCGATCGTCATGTCGACGTCGGTGATGATCCGGCTGAACGACGCCGCCGAGCTCACCGGCCGGCCGTCGATCACGCAGTTGTAGGCGTTGTGCGTGTGGCCGGAGATGACGAGGTCGACCTCGTCGCTCATCCGGTCGACGATGTCGACGATCGGGCCCGAGATGCCGGGGCACTCGTTGAAGCCGCCGGTCGGGAAGCCGCCCTCGTGGATGAGGACGACGATCGTCTCGGCGCCCGCGCTTCTTGAGCTCGGGGATGAGCGCGTTCGACCGTGTCGGCCTCGTCGAGGAAGTTCACGTTCGAGATGCCGGACGGCGAGACGATCTCGGGCGTGCCCTCGAGCGTCATGCCGACGAACGCGACCTTCACGCCGCCGTCGAACGTGCGGATCTTGTACGGGCGGGAAGATCGTGCTTGCCGCGAGTCCTTGTACTGTCACGTTCGCGGCGAGGAAGTTGAAGTTCGCGCCGAGGAAGTCGGTGCCGTCCTGGCAGCCGTCCACCGGGTGGCAGCCGCCGTTCTGCATGCGCAGGAGCTCGGTGACGCCCTCGTCGAACTCGTGGTTGCCGACGGCGTTCATGTCGAGGCCGAAGAGGTTCGCGGCCTCGATCGTCGGCTCGTCGTGGAAGAGGCCCGAGAGGAGCGGGCTCGCGCCGATCAGGTCGCCGGCGGACACGATCGCCGTGTTGATCGGGTTCGTCGCCTCGAGCTGCTTCAGGTGCGTGGCGAAGTACTCGGCGCCGCCGGCGTTCACCGTGCCGATGCGGCCGGACGAGCCGGACGGCGGCTCGAGGTTCCCGTGGAAGTCGTTGAAGGCGAGCAGCTGCACGCTGACCGTCTTCGGCGGCTTCGCCTTCGCCGCGCCCGCTGCGCCAATCGGCGACAGGAGGGCGATCAGGCCCACGCCTGCCGCGAGCGCAACGAGCCCGCGGCGGACGCGCATGGTCGGTCGTCTCATTCCCTTCTCCTTTGGTGGGGTAGCTCTCCCTGGTCGGCCGCACGCTCGTCCCGTACGTGGGCCGGAATCGCGCCGGATGGTACCGCGCCGCCGCGCGAACGCGGGCGGTCGACGGGCGGTGTCCGTCCGGTGTCCGGGTTTGCCGCCGCTGTTCAAATTCGGCGCAGAGCAGGTTATGTCGCCCGGCCCAGTCCCAACCAGAGGGGAGACGAGAATGACGCGGAAGCTCGGTTCTCGGCGCGGCACTCTCGCTGCGCTGGCTGTCATGGCGCTCGTCCTGCTCGTCGGGGGATCGGTCACCGGTCCCGCGGCGGCGACGGGCAACCACGGGAGCGCACAAGTGGCAAGAAGGCCCCCGTGATCATGTTCGCCGCCGACGGGATGCGGCCCGACCTGGTCGAGCGCTATGCCGACAAGGGCCTCATGCCGACGATGAAGCGCTTGATGAAGAAGGGCGTGGTCGGCAAGAACGGGCTCACGCCGGGCTTCCCGCCCAACACGGGCGTCGGCTGGTACACGCTCTCGACCGGCACGTGGCCGGGCGAGCACGGCTCGACGAACAACACCTTCCATCGCATCGGCGAGGGGAACTTCAACAACTCGACGAGCTTCGCGACGACCGGCATCCTCCAGGCCGACCACATCGCGCAGGCCGCCGAGCGGGCCGGCAAGACGACCGTCTCGGTCGAGTGGGTCGGCTCGCGGAACCTCGTCCCGGCGCTCCAGGGCCCGGTGATCGACTTCCGGACGTTCTTCTCGCGGCGCGGCGTCGCGCTGAACTTCGACCTCCCCGGCCAGCCCGGGCTCGCGAACACGTTCGGGGTCGACTACCAGCGCTTCGACCTCGACCCGGCGGCGGGCTGGACGAACGTCCCGGCCTCGCACAGCCCCGCGATGCAGGAGATCCTCACGGTCACGACGACGAACGCCGGGGTCAACCCGACGCGCATCTACGACCTCTACGTCTACGACTCCACGAACAACGGGACGACCGACTACGACTCCGTCCTCATCGTGCCGAGCACGGCCGGCAAGAACGGCGCCCAGGCGGTCGCGAACCTGAACGAGGGCGAATGGGCCGACGTCAAGGTGACGCTGATCGGCACCCGCGCCGGCCAGACCGCCGGGCTCTACTTCAAGGCCGTCGACATCGCCGACGACCTGTCGCAGTTCCGGCATGTACTTCACGTCCGTCGGGCGCGTGAACGCGACCTACAACGGGTGCGCGTGCGCGGCGACGTTCGAGGAGACGCTCGCCTCGCAGTTCCCGACCTCCACGGCGGCCGACTTCGCGCCGCTCGAGGCCGGGATCGTCGACGAGGACACGTACGTCGAGCAGGGCCTCAAGTGGAAGGACGCCCACTGGGCGTACCTCCGCTACCTCCTCGGCAACGGGCCGGGCCAGCTCGGCCTCGACCCCGACCTGCTGATGGTCGGCGTCCCGACGACGGACGAGTTCCAGCACCAGTTCATGGGCCTCTACACGCCCACCGACATGGACGGTGACCCGAACCCGTACTTCGACGACCTGACCAACGACGACGTGCCGGACGGCCGGGTCGCGATCCGGCACGGCTACGTCAAGTCGGCGTACGAGGAGGCCGACGAGACGCTCGATCTCGCGCAGGACCTCCTCGACGACGACGCGAACACGTTCGTCTCGTCCGACCACGGCTTCGCGCCGCAGTGGTACGCGGTCAACGCGGGCAGGGTGCTCGCGGACGCCGGGCTCCAGGCAACCGAGCAGACGGGCAACTGCCGCGTCGGCGGCGCTCCGACGCTCGCGAAGGCCTGCTACGCCGGCGGCACGGCGCAGGTCTACATCTCGCTGGCCGGACGCGATCCGGGCGGCGTGGTGCCCGCCGCGAACTACGAGGCGGTGCGGACGCAGATCATCAACGCGTTCCAGAACCTGACCGACCCGGCCAACCCGGGCGCGCAGGTCGTGCTGAAGATCCTGAAGAAGGAGGAGCTCTCGAACGTGGACGGCTCGATGTCGCTCCACCCGAGCCGCTCCGGCGACGTGGTCGTCGTGCTCCGGCCGCCGTACCAGTTCGACGCGGCGACCGTGGGCCAGCGGATCGCGTTCTCGCAGTTCTTCGGCCAGCACGGCTACCTGCCGAACCTGGTCGACCTCGAGCACAACGTGAACATGCACTCGACCTTCATCGCGGCCGGTCCCGGGATCGACAAGGACAACGATCCGGTGAAGGGCGTGCAGCAGGTCGACGTCGCGCCGACCGCGGCGTACCTCCTCGACATTCCGGGCCCGCAGAACGCGCGCGGGAAGATCCTCTACGGGATCCTCGAGAAGACGAAGCACCTGCAGGAGGTCACGATCCTGAACGTCAGCGACTGGCATGCCCAGCTGACCCCGCTCGCGGAGACGGCCGACACCGTCACGAGCGCGGGGGCTGTCAACCCGACGTTCGCGATCGCGGGTGCCGCATTCATCGACACGTGGTGGGATCTCTACGCGGCCGAGGCGCACGACGGCGTCCTCAAGGTCGCCGGAGGCGACTCGTTCGGCGGCGCCACTCCGCCGATCTCGAACTTCTTCGAGGATCGGCCGGCCGTCGAG
The DNA here is from genome assembly GCA_963696365.1 of uncultured Actinomycetes bacterium. Taxonomy (GTDB): domain Bacteria; phylum Actinomycetota; class Thermoleophilia; order Gaiellales; family Gaiellaceae; genus CAVOKD01. The sequence goes on along the minus strand of CAVOKD010000001.1, from coordinate 221,929 downwards.
ATCATGAACATGATGGGCTTCGACGCGGAGGCGGTCGGAAACCACAGCTTCGACCGCGGCGAGCAGTTCCTCCGCAACGAGCTGATCCCGCTCGCCGACTTCCCGGTCATCTCGGCGAACGTCGTGTTCCCGAACGGGAAGACGCCGCCCGAGTGGTCGCCGTCGGCGACGTACTCGCTGCACGGCGAGAAGGTCGGGATCGTCGGCTTCACGACCGAGGCGACGCCTGACCTCCTCTTCCCGGGCAGGCTCGGGCCGTTCGAGGTGCGGGAGGTGGTTCCCGCCGTTCAGGCGGAGATCAACCGGCTGCGGAAGAAGGGCATCAAGACGATCGTCGCCCTCGGCCACGAAGGCGCGAACGAGGGCACGCTCAGCGATCCGAGCGGTCCGCTCATCGACATCGCCGACGCCCTGACCGGCGCCGACGTCGTCATGGGCGACCACAACGACGTCCAGGTGCTCGCGACGCGGGACAACGGCGTGCTCGTGACCGAGAACCGCGGCAAGGGCATCCGCTTCACGCGGGTTCGCCTGCTCGTGGACGAGCGGGACGGCGAGGTCGTCTACAAGACGGCCGACTTCCACAAGCCGTGGAACATCGGCATCACGCCCGATCCGGCCATCCAGGCGCGGATCGACCAGCTGAACGCGGCGCTGGCGCCGATCTTCAGCCACCCGATCGGTGTCTCGACGCGGGCGATCCCGCGCTCCGACTCGTGCGGGCGCGCGGACGGCCGGCTCTGCGAGTCGCTGGTCGGGAACACGGTCACCGACTCGATGCGGACGACGTACGGCGATCGACTTCGCGCTCACGAACTCGGGCGGCCTGCGGGCCGACCTGACGTGTCCGAACCCGGACATCGCGGGGCGACTTCTGCTCCGCGTTCACGCCGCCTCCGTGGCCGATCACGCGCGGGCAGAACTTCGCCGTGCTCCCGTTCGGGAACATCGTGGTGACGATGTCTGTGAACGGCGCCGAGCTGAAGACGATGCTCGAGAACGGCGTGTCGAGCATGCCGGCGGCGAACGGGCGCTTCCCGCAGATCTCCGGCCTCTGCTTCACCTACAACATCTCGGCGCCGGTCGGGAGCCGGGTGCTGAGTGCCGTGCGGCAGGCGGCGGACGGGACGTGTACGGGTGCGGCGGTCGACCTGACCGCGGCGACGACGTACACGCTCGCGCAGAACGACTTCACCGCGAGCGGCGGTGACGGCTACCCGAACTTCTCGAGCCGCCAGGTCACGCAGAACCTCATGGACCAGGTGCTCGCGGACTTCATCACGGCCAACACGCCGATCTCTCCGGCGATCCAGGGCCGCATCGTCTGCACCACCACCGGTGCGACTCTCTGCCCGGTGATCACGGCACCGTAGGAATCACTGCGGACCGGGCCGCTCGGCGCGAGCCGGGCGGCCCGGCTCCGCGTGCTCCTGCGCCCGTCGAGCTAGTCGATCACGAAGCCGATCAGGATGCTCGAGACGCGGCCGTGGTAGAGCGGGAAGACGGTGACGCGGCGGCCGGGGAGGAACTTGCCGCGATGGCACTCGTTCTTCGTGCACTTCACCTTGAGGACGTTCGCGAGCACCTCGGCGCTCGTCGAGCCGACGCCGACGTCGTGGGGCGTGCGCTCGTGCCGTCGGCTCGTCTTCACCGCCGTGACGTTCGTGTCGCCCTGGAACGTGACCTTGAGCCGGAAGTAGCGGAAGACGGTGAAGTGCCCGAACTCGTTGTTGCCGGTCTCGATCGTGCCGGGCGCGCCCTGCACCCCGATCACCTCGGCCTGCGTCATCCCGAGCTGGACGCCCGCGATCGAGGACTGCGGGTGGATCGTCGCGCCGGCCGGCGACGAGAGCACCGCGGCGGCGGCGACGGTGGCGGCGAGAATGGCGGCCCGCTTCACGCCCCCGAGGCTAGCGCGTCCGCTCGAGGATCGCTAGCCCAGCTCGGCGAGCGGCCTCGGCCCGCGGGGGAAGCGGCGGTCGGCGATCCGGTCCCAGCGTCCCTCGCCGGGCTCGGCTCCGGTCGCCCACGCGTACGTCACGACGCGCAGCGAGTCGGAGGAGGCCTCGATCACGTGCAGGCCGCGCGCCTCGCCGCGGCGGTTCGGCCGCGGCTGGCCGAGGCCGGGCGCGGTGATCACGGTCGTCCCGTGTGGCGGCCGGTCGCTCGGGCCGATCACCTCGAACTCGCGCCGCTCGGCGATTGCGCTCTGGTGGACGTGCCCGGAGACGATCACCTCGGCGCCGGCGTCCACGAGCCCGCCGAGCACCGTCGACCGGCGCGCGATCGTCCGCTTCGCCGTGCGCCACGGGGCTCCGAGCAGGTGGTGGTGGAGCGCGACGAGCCGGAGCGCGTCGGGCGGCGCATCGCGGAACGCGGCTCGCGACGCGCTCGACCTGCGAGCGGCGGAGCGCGCCGCCCTGCTGCTTCCACGGCCGGACCGAGTTCAGGCCGACCGCGACGATGCGGTCGGAGCGGTGGAGTGGCTCCGTCTCGGGCCACTGCGCGAGGAACGCCTTGAAGGTGCTCGTGAACCGTCCCGGCGGCAGCATCGGGATGTCGTGGTTCCCTGGAATCACGAGCAGGGGCCGCTCGAGCCCGCGCAGAATGCGGGCCGCGCGCTCGTGCTGGTCGGGGAAATTGCGGTGCGTGAGATCGCCGGTCGCGACCACGAGCTCGGGGTCGACGGCGGCTACGAGATCGTGGAGCGCCGCCCCCAGGCCGGGCGCCTCCTGCGTGCCCGCATGCAGGTCGGACACGTGGAGAACGCGCACCGGCCACATCTGGGCCGGAGACTATAGTGAGGTCATGGTCGACGAATCAGGCGAGCTCTTCGAGGACATCTACGTCGGTCTGCGCGCGGGTGCTGCAGGGCGGAAAAAGCGGCGCGGGGAGCCGCTCTCGCCCGAGGAGCGCGAGGCGCTCGGCCGCTGGGAGCGCATGTCGCGCGCCCGCAAGACGATCGCCGTCGGCGGCTTCGCGATCGGGACGTTCGGGCTCGGCTTCACGCTCGGCGGACTCGTCTTCCGCCGCTGGCGCAAGGCCTAGCAGCCCGGCCCGGTAGGAGCCCGCGGGGGGCCGCCGAACCCAGGCGCGTGAAGCGCTACCTCGATCCCGGGGAGCAGGTTCGGCTCGAGACGCGGCAGCACGGCGTCGTGCTGGCGCGGCCGCTCCTGCGCGCGGTCGTCGTCGCCGGCGTGGGCGCCGCGCTGATCGTCGTCGGGATGCCGGTCGCCTGGCCGCTCGGGGTGGTCGGCGCGATCGCGCTCGGCCTCGGCGCGCTGACGGCGTTGCGGGCGGTGCTGGTCTGGGACCGAACGCTCCTCGTCGTGACGTCGCGGAAGCTGCTCGTGCTGCACGGGGTCGTGCGCCGGCGGGCGGCCGCCTCCGCGCTCGGCCCGGGCGGCGCGGTCGAGGTCGAGCAGGGCCTCGTCGGGCGGATGCTCGGCTACGGCACCGTCGTCGCCGGCGAGCTCGAGGTGCCGTACGTCCCCGACCCAACCCGCCTCTGCGGGTCCAGCCGCTGACCCTTTCGGCCATGGCCGCACTCCCGCCATAGCCCCACCCTGGGAGGGGAAGGGGCACCACCCGCCGCCCGCTTCCAGCCTACGGTTCCGGTCGGCAGCCGGCCGTCCGCGGACGCGCCAATTCGCACTCGAGAGTGCGCCAATTCGGTGCGGCGCGATCGTGCTCCACCCCGTCGCACGAGCTTGATCTTTGCGCGGCGCGGGTAGGCCCACGGCCATCCCCCCAATGGAAACTCCCTGTAAAGACGGCCCGAGTCGTCCGGGGCCCTCTGCTAAGACGTGCGGCTTGCGCCGCTCCCCCGTCGCCCTCGCAGGTCTGCTCATGCTCGCCGCCGCGCTCTTCGCGACGCCGGCCACGGCCGCGACGCCGCGCGCGAACCAGCTCGGGCTCGGCGCGAACGGCGGCCTCCACAACCTCTCCGCCGACGAGATCGGCCGTGAGCTCGATGTCGCGCGCAACGCGGGCGCCCGCTGGCTCCGCTTCGATCTGAACTGGGCCGTCGTCCAGGCGGGCGGGCGTTACAGCTGGAACTGGGCGCCCTTCGATCGGGTGATCCGCGCCGCGCGGAACCGCAACCTGAAGGTGCTCGGCACGATCTGGTACACGCCCGCGTGGGCCCGGCCGAACGGGACGCCGCCGCACCACCCGCCGACGAACCCGCTCAACTTCCGCCGCTTCGCGGGCGCGGTGGCCCGGCGCTACAAGGGGCTCGGCGTCCACCACTGGGAGATCTGGAACGAGCCGAACATCCCCTGGGCCTGGCACTCGCGGCCGAGTCCCCGCGCGTACGGCCGGCTCCTCTCTGCCGCCGCGCGTGGGCTGCGCGCCAACGACCGCAACGCGGTCGTGATCACCGGCGGCCTCTCACCCGCATCGAACGCCGGCCCGAGCATCGCGCCGGTCACCTTCCTGCGGGGGCTCTATCGGAACGGGTTCAAGCGCGCCTTCGACGCGGTCGGCCACCACCCGCACATGTTCCCGTACCTCCCGTCGACCAGGGCCGCGTGGAGCCCGTGGCGGCAGATGTTCGCCACCCGGCCGAGCCTGCGCAGCGTGATGATCAGCCACGGGAACAAGGCGAAGAAGATCTGGGCGACGGAGTACGGCGCGCCGACCGGCGGCGACCGGGCGGTCACGCAGGCGCGCCAGGCGCGGCTCCTCACGGAGGGCTACCGGCTGTGGGGCGGCTATCGCTGGGCCGGCCCGCTCTTCTGGTTCTCGATCCGCGACCGCGGGCCCGTGAGCTGGCACACGACGTGTGGGCTCGTCCGGGAGGACTACTCCGCGAAGGCCTCGTACGCGGCGTACAGGGCGATCGCGGCCGCCGCCCGGTAGCGGAGTCGCTGGACGATTTTCCCTGCATCCCGGCCCGTTTTGACAGTCCGAAACGAGAGCGGTTAGGGTTCCGGGGCTTCGGGTAGTCGGCCTTCTAGGCGGCTATGACCACTGCGGCAACATTCCGGCGTCCGGCAATAGTCCTGGGCGCAACCCTTGCGGCACTCACCCTGACCGGGCCCGCCTTCGGTCAGACCGTGTTGGACACCGTCGGCTCGACCGTCGAGGCGACCACCCAGACCGTCCAGCCCGTCACCGACGCGGTCGAGCAGGCCGCCGCTCCGGTGACCGGCTCACAGTCCGCACAGCAGACGACGCAGGCGACCGCGCCTGTCACGTCCACCGCGACCGCGGCGGTCCAGCCGGTTCAGGCCGTGACCTCGTCGGCCGCCAAGACGGCGACAGCTGCCGTCGGAACCGCCACCAAGACGGCCACGGGGGCCGTCGGAACCGTGACGAAGACGGTGACCCGCACCGCAGGCACGGCGACGAAGGCCGTGACGCGCACCGTCACGCCGCTCGCGCAGGGCGCCGTCGGCACGGTCACGCGGACGCTCGAGTCTGCGACGGGCGCGCTGCCGTCCGCGACGAAGCCGCTCCTGGGCCCGCTGGTCGAGACGATCGACACGCGGGCCGAGGAGCTGCTCGGAACCCCCGGGACGTCCGCGACGAGCGGCGACGTCCCGATCCCGCCGTCGGGCTTGACGCCCGCAGCGGCCGCGCCGACTCCGATCGAGAAGCCCACGCGCACGCCCACCGCCCGGCCGAACCCGGCCGGTGGCGGCGTGCTCAGCGCGGTACCCGACTGGCTCCAATCGGCGCCTGGGTCGTCGTCGGCCTCCGGCGCGACGCCCGGGCAGGCACGCGGCTCCGCGCCGCCGCCGGCACCCGATCGCTCCGTCGCGCCCGCCGCACCGTTCTCCGCCGGCGGCGTGGGAGCGGGCTTCTCCGCAGCACTCGCCGTCCTCGCAGGGCTGCTCGCCTTCGCGCTCGCAGCGTCCCTCGGACGGCTCCTGGCTTGGTCGGATCTGATCCGGCCGCTTGCCTTCGTCTCACCGCCTGATCGCCCCGGCTAGCGCGCTGCGCGCGTTCCGGAGGTCGGACCGCGGTCCGACCCACGTGGCAAGGCAGTGATTACGAAGGGAGAGACCAATCGTGAAACGCTTCATCGCGCCATGGGCGGCCGTGTTCGCCCTGGCAGTCGGTGCCGGCGCAGCCGGGGCAGGAAACCCGGCGCCGGACGGCGTGTCGCTGGCCGGAACGAACCTCACCGCGCTCACGGGCGGGGGCGGGGACGTCCAGCAGGCGAATACGAACGAGTCCGGCGACGCCGTCGCCGTCAACAAGAACGGCACGACGCAGTCGAACGACCAGGAGCAGACCGGGACGGGCGGTAACGCCTCGACCGGCGACGCCACCGGCGGCACGGGCGGCGGAGACGCCGAGTCCGGTACCGCCAAGGGCGGCGACGTCGATCAGTCCCAGTCCGCATCCAACTCGAACTCGACGAGCCAGGACGCCAAGGCCGAGTCGAAGGCCGTGCAGATCGCGCCGACCAACACCAACGTGTCGGTCCGCGTCCTCTCCCACGGCGACAACGGCAAGGTCGAGCAGTCCAACTCGAACGAGTCGGGCGACGCCTGGGCCGTGAACAAGAACGGCACGGAGCAGGCGAACGATCAGCAGCAGACCGGGACGGGCGGCGACGCCCGGACCGGCGACGCCACCGCCGGGGACGGCGGAGAGCGCGGTCACGGCGGTGCCGCGAGCTCCGGCGATGCCTACGGCGGGGACGTCACCCAGTCGCAGACCGCGTCGAACTCGAACGAGACGACGCAATCGGCGGACGCCAACTCGGAGGCCGTCCAGATCGCGCCGACGAACACGAACGTGTCGGTGCGGATCCTCTCGGACGGCGACGACGGCGACGTCGAGCAGTCGAACTCGAACCGGTCCGGTGATGCGTTCGCCGGCAACTGGAACGAGACGACGCAGTCGAACGACCAGGAGCAGACCGGGACGGGCGGCGACGCCTCGACCGGTGCCGCCACCGGCGGCGACGGCTCCGACGGCTCGTGGAGCTGCGGCTGCAGTTCCAAGGGCAACGGGGGAGGCGGCGACGCCGACTCCGGCGACGCGTACGGCGGGGACGTCGACCAGTCCCAGTCCGCGTCGAACTCGAACACCACGGACCAGACGGCGAACGCCGAGTCGAAGGCCGTGCAGGTCGCGCCGACGAACACGAACGTGTCGGTGCGGATCCTGTCGGACGGCGACTCGGGTGACGTCGAGCAGTCGAACTCGAACGAGTCCGGCGACGCCTGGGCCGTGAACGCGAACGAGACGACGCAGTCGAACGAGCAGTCCCAGTCGGGGACCGGGGGCGACGCCTGGACGGGCGACGCGACCGGCGGCTCCGGTGGGGGCTCGGGTGACTGGAGCTGCGGATGCGGCCAGAAGCACGGCGGGGGCGGCGGCGACGCCGACTCCGGCGATGCGTACGGCGGCGACGTGACCCAGTCGCAGACGGCGTCGAACGACAACACGACCGACCAGACGGCCGAGGCGAAGTCCGAGGCCGTCCAGGTCGCGCCGAGCAACACGAACGGCGGGTTGGAGCACCGCAAGGGGTCGCACGGGAAGCCGTGCGGCTGCGGCGACCGCGAGCCCAAGGGCTGCGGGTGCCACGACTGGAAGCCGAAGGGCTGCGGCTGCGACTCGAAGCACGGTCGCGGCGGCCCGCGGGCGACGTCGAGCAGTCGAACTCGAACCGGTCCGGCGACGCGTTCGCCGTGCAACTGGAACGGGACGACGCAGTCGAACGTCCAGTCGCAGGACGCCACCGGCGGCGACGCCTCCACGGGCGACGCGGTCGGGGGCAACGGTGCCGCCCAGCACGCCGACCATCGGGGATGGAAGAACGGCTGCGGCTGCGAGAGCCGCTCGAAGCACGGCGGGGGCGGCGGCGACGCCGACTCCGGCGATGCCTACGGCGGCGACGTCGACCAGTCGCAGGACGCGTCCAACCGGAACGACACGACGCAGGACGCCAACGCCGAGTCGATCGCGAAGCAGCTGAGCTTCGCGCCGAAGGGGAGGTGATCGACAGCCGAAGCTGACCGATCGATCCCGAAGCAGCGCCGGCCGGCGGCAACGCCGGCCGGCGCACCTTTCCACCGTTCGGACGCCCGCGACACGAACACACGTTCCGTCCGGGGCCGCGGGCTAAACTGGACGAGTGGCGGCTCCTGAACTCGTCGTTCACGGCGCCCGCGAGCACAACCTGAAGGACATCACCGTCCGGCTGCCGCGGAACGCGCTGATCTGCGTGACCGGCCTTTCCGGGTCCGGCAAGTCGAGCCTTGCCTTCGACACGATCTACGCCGAGGGGCAGCGACGCTACGTCGAGTCGCTCTCCGCGTACGCGCGGCAGTTCCTCCAGATGATGGAGAAGCCCGACGTCGACTCGATCGACGGGCTCTCGCCGGCGATCTCGATCGACCAGAAGACGACCTCGCGGAACCCGCGCTCGACCGTCGGCACCGTCACCGAGATCTACGACTACCTCCGCCTGCTCTACGCGCGGGTCGGCAAGCCGCACTGCCCGGTCTGCGGGCGCCCGATCGCGGGCCAGTCGGTCGAGCAGATCGTCGATCGCCTGCTCCAGCTCCCTGAGGGGGCGAAGTTCACGGTGAACGCGCCGGTCGTCCGCGACCGCAAGGGCGAGTACCGCGACGTCTTCGAGCACCTGCGCGGCGAGGGCTTCACGCGAGTGAAGGTCGACGGTGAGCAGCGCTCGCTCGACGAGGACATCGAGCTGGACAAGAAGTTCAAGCACACGATCGAGGTGGTCGTCGACCGGCTCGTGATGAAGGAGGACCTGCGCACGCGCCTCACCGACTCGGTCGAGACGGCGCTGGCCCTCGCCGACCGGCTCGTCGTGGTCGACGTGATCGACGGGGAGGAGCTGACGTTCTCCGAGCGCTTCGCGTGTCCGTTCCACGGCGTCGGCCTGCCCGAGCTCGAGCCGCGGGTCTTCTCGTTCAACTCACCGCACGGCGCGTGCCCGCGCTGCACGGGCCTCGGCCACCAGCAGGAGATCGACCCTGATCTGCTCGTGCCGGACCCGGAGCTCTCGATCTCCGAGGGGGCGCTCGTCCCGTGGACGCTCGGGTCGAGCTCCGGCTTCTACGAGGCGGTGATCGAGGGGATCGCCGAGCGGTGGGAGATCCCGATGGACGTCCCCTGGTCGGAGCTCCCCGATGAGGCCCGCGACCGCTTCCTGCTCGGCACGGACGGCGAGCGGATCTACGTCAACTACCGCAACCGGATGGGCCGGCGGCGCTCCTACATGCTCGCGTTCGAGGGGATCGTCTCGAGCCTCCAGCGCCGCTACCGCGAGACCGACTCGCAGCAGATGCGCGAGCGGATCGAGGAGTACATGACTCTGCGTCCGTGCCCCGAGTGCAAGGGTGCGCGGCTCAAGCCCGAGGTGCTGGCGGTCACGATCGGCGACCGCAACATCCACGACTTCACGCGCCTGTCCGTCTCGCGCGCGCTCGAGTTCCTGCACGAGCTCGAGCTGACCGAGACCGAGAGCCTGATCGGCGCCCGGATCGTGAAGGAGATCCGCGAGCGGCTGACCTTCCTCGACGACGTCGGCGTCGGCTACCTCGCGCTCGACCGGGCCGCGGCGACGCTGTCGGGCGGCGAGGCGCAGCGCCTGCGGCTCGCGACGCAGATCGGCTCGCAGCTGGTCGGCGTCCTCTACATCCTCGACGAGCCGTCGATCGGGCTCCATCAGCGCGACAACGCGAGGCTGATCGGCACGCTCGAGCGGCTGCGCGACCTCGACAACACCGTCCTCGTCGTCGAGCACGACGAGGGGATGATGCGCGCGGCCGAGCATCTCGTCGACATGGGTCCCGGCGCGGGCGAGCACGGCGGCCACGTAGTCGCGCAGGGCACGGCCAAGGAGGTCGAGAAGGTCAAGGACTCGGTCACCGGGCAGTTCCTCTCGGGCAGGCGGCAGATCCCGGTCCACGAGCGCCGCTCCGAGGACAACGGCTCGTTCTGGGTGCGCGGCGCGACCATGCACAACCTCAGGAACATCGATGTGGAGTTCCCGGTCGGGAAGTTCGTCTGCGTGACGGGCGTCTCGGGCTCAGGCAAGTCCACGCTCGTGAACGAGATCGTCTACAAGGCGCTCGCCAACCAGCTGAACCGCGCGCGTGTGCGGCCCGGCGACCACCTCGGGTGCGAGGGCACCGAGTGCTTCGACAAGGTGATCGACATCGACCAGTCGCCGATCGGCCGGACGCCGCGCTCGAACCCGGCGACGTACACCGACCTCTTCACGCCGATCCGCGAGCTCTACGCGCAGACGCAGGACGCGAAGGTGCGCGGCTACAAGCCGGGGCGGTTCTCCTTCAACGTGCGCGGCGGCCGCTGCGAGACGTGCAAGGGCGACGGGACGATCAAGATCGAGATGCACTTTCTCCCGGACGTCTACGTCCCGTGCGAGACGTGCAAGGGGCGGCGCTACAACCGCGAGACGCTCGAGGTGCGCTTCAAGGGCAAGTCGATCGCGGACGTGCTCGAGATGTCGGTCGAGGAGGCGCTGGCGTTCTTCGCCAAGATCCCGAAGATCCGCCGCCGGCTCCAGACGCTGCACGACGTCGGGCTCGACTACGTCAAGCTTGGCCAACCCGCGACGACGCTCTCGGGCGGCGAGGCGCAGCGGATCAAGCTCGCCAAGGAGCTCTCGAAGATCGCGACCGGCCGGACGCTCTACATCCTCGACGAGCCGACCACCGGCCTCCACTTCGCCGACATCGAGAAGCTGCTCGAGGTGCTCCAGCGGCTGGTCGACTCGGGGAACACGGTGCTCGTGATCGAGCACAACCTCGACGTGATCAAGCAGTCCGACTGGATCGTCGACCTGGGGCCCGAGGGCGGCGAAGCGGGCGGCGAGATCGTCGCCCAGGGAACGCCCGAGGACGTGGCCGCGGTCGACGAGAGCTACACCGGGCAGTTCCTCAGGGCGCTGCTGCCCGCGGCGGCGCCCGCGGCGGCCTAGCCGCTCGGGCGCTCGACAACGAGCCAGCCGTCCTCGCGCGCGACGACCCGCTCGGCAGACGCGTCCTCGTGGCCGGGCCGGATGAGCAGCGCGGCGGCGCTTCCGCCGGGCCCGGTCGTAGTCCTCGAGCGGCAGGACGACGGTCTCGCCGCAGAGCCCCGCGCACTCGCAGAAGAACTCCCACGTGCTCTCGGGCGACGCGTCGCCCGCGGCCTGGCGGACGCGGTCGTTGACCTCGCGGAAGAGACTCAGGCGGGCCGGTGCGGCTGCGCGTCCGACGCCTGCGGTTTGGTGCCCGGGGGTGAGCAAGCGCCCTTCGGCCTTTCGTCGGGGTGACCGAGTCTAGGCCGCGCGCGTCCGTGGCTCAAGAGGCGATTTTCAGGAGATGGAGCGGACCTGCCAGCTGAACTTCTGCGTCAGCCAGAGGCCCATCGCGGCCTGGTTGTCGACCACGCGCACGTGGAAGCGGAAGGCGCGCGCCTCGCCCTTCGTCCACTTCTCCGCCGTCCCGCCGGCCGGGTCGTAGCGCGCGGCGCTCCAGGTCTTCGGGAACTGCGAGATGAGGCCCTTGAAGACGACGCCGTTGCCGGCCCCGAGGTAGTTGCGGCGGTCGGGCGCGAAGCCCGCGCACGACTTCGGCGTCGCCGCCCGCGAGGTGCCGCGCGTGACGGTCAGCTCGACGTACTGGTCGAGGCCCGTGCCCGTGCGCGCGCCGAACAGCCTCATCCGCACCGGCTTCGCGCCGCGGTACGTGATCGTCACGCAGCTGCTCGCGGTCTGGCCGGGCCGCGCGTTGTTCATCACGATCAGCGCGCTCCCGCGGTCGTTCCGCACGAGCTTGGCACCCGTCGCCGACGAAGGCGCGGGCGGCGCGGGCGGGGCCACCGGCGAGGGCGGGGGAGGCGGCGGCTGAGGCTGGGGCGCCGGCGGAGGCGGCGGCTGCGGAGCCGGCGGGGGCGGGGGCGATGACGCGGGCGGCTGGTCGAGGCCGAAGGTCGGAGCTGCGCCGCCGCTGCCGCCCGGCACGTAGAGGTCCTCGCCGTCGTCGGGCACGGGGGTCGTCTCGCCCGGGTCGCCGGTCGCGGGGGCGCAGCCCTCCTCCTCGAGGCAGACCGTCACGGCGCCGGCCGTCGAGTTCGAGACGCCGCGCGCGCCGAGGCTCTGCTGGACGGCGATGCCGACGAGCGCGAGCAGCCCGAGCGCCAGCGCGGTGCGCCGGGCGATGCGGGGGAAGGAGTCGGCGCGCAGCATCAGTCGAGGTAGTAGGTGAAGGTGACCTGGAGACGGTCGTGCTCCGAGCCGCGTGCGGGCGCCGAGCTCTTGGCGTAGAGCTTGATCACCATGTTGTTCGCCCGGCTGACGCTGTTGACCTCGGGGAGCGGAACCGTGTCCGTCGCCCAGGTCGTGTTGCTCGAGTTGCACGAGACGTCGCTGCTCGTGCTGCCGTGCGAGCCGACGAGCGTCGCGCCGTCGTAGACCTCGAAGTAGTAACAGAGGCTGCTTCCGTTCCTGGCCGACCGGTACGTGTGCGTAAGCGTTGCGCCGGTGACCGTCGCGCCGGCCGGTACGTAACCGTCGACGCCGAACGTGAGCCAGCGGTTCGCGGCGTACGCCGTCGTCCAGTTGCCGGTCGAGTAGATCGTGCTGTCGCCGACGGTCGCGAGGCTCCAGGGGTTCGTCTGCACGGTGCCGTCCGCGCGGTCGACGTGCAGGTTCGGGTAGAGCGTGAACGTGTCGTAGGCCGAGCCGCCGACGGTCGCCGCGTCGACCTGGATCGATCGGGCGCCCGTGTTGTTGCGGACGTAGACCCGCACGCGGAGGTCGTTCATCAGGTCGGTGGTCGAGATGGCCGGGATCGGCGTCGAGACCGTCGTGTACGTCGTGCCGGTCACGCACTGGAGCGGCGAGCCGCTGCTCCCGTAGGTGGCGATCAGCGAGCCGGACGCGATCGAGCGCACCTCGAGGTAGAAGCAGACGGTGTCGGTCGACGTGGTCGGCCGGTAGCGGAAGTCGAACGTCGGGCTCGTCACCGCCAGGCCGGGCGCCCGCGACGCGACCATGTCGAACTCGAGGTAGCGCGTCGCGGAGAAGGCAGTCGCCCAGTTCTTCGTCGTCTTGGCTGTTCCGTCGGCGAGGGCGAGCGGGTCGCTCACGGTCGCAGCGGAGGCGTCCGCCGCGTCCTGGAAATCCCAGGCCGAGGTCGTCCGGTCACCCGGGAAGATCCGCTTCGCGGTGAAGTTGCTCGTCGGGTTCGAGGTCGTCGAGAAGAACGCCCCGTGCACGGCGCCGGTGCCGACGCCGATCAGGCCGGCGACGATCAGAGCGAGAAGCGCGACGCGGAGCGCGTTACTCGGGGCCCGCATCGTCCTGTCCTTTCTGCTCCGGGCGCCAGATCCGCCGCAGCTCGACGAGCGCGAGGACGAGGGCGGGCAGGATCAGGAAGGCGAAGCGCCCCACGCGGCTGCCGATGCGGTTCGTGACGTAGCCGAGCTTCGGGATCCGGTACTCGACCTTGCCGATCGTCCCGTTCGTCGGGACGGCCCACTGCTCGGTGCCGGTGTTCGCGTCGCCCTTCGTGACGAAGCCGACCGAGTCGCCCGTGGCCTCCATGCGGGCGACGCGGTGGGTGATGATCTTGGCCGGGTCGTCGGGGCTCCGGAAGGTGACGACGTCGCCGGGCCGCGCGTCGAGCGGCGCGATCTTCCGGACGACGACCACGTCGCCGGTCCCGATCGTCGGCTCCATGCTCCCGGAGAGCACGGCGAAGCCCTGGAAGCCGAACACGGTCGGCAGGGACGCCGCCGCGGCGATCCCGACGGCGAAGCCGGCGACCGCGAACAGGAGGATCCGCGCGAGCCGCCAAGGACGCCGCGAGGCCCGGACGGGCCGGGCCTGGGTGTTCCACGACGCTGCGTACGCGTCCGCGATCGGTCTCGTCTCGGGGACGGCGCTCACTGGTTCTGCGCCTCCCAGGTGAACGCGGCGCTGCCCGTCGTGCCCTGGGCCGCGTTGTTGTTGTTCAGGCTGACGACGAACCGATAAGAGTGCTCCTCGTTCGTCGTCCAGGACTCCGGCGATCCGGACAGCGGATCGACGATCCCGGACGCGTAGTTCGCCGGGAAGGACGAGAGCGCGCCCTGGTAGATGACGCCGGCGCCGAGCCCGAGGTAGTTGGTCGCATCCGCGGTGAAGTTCGAGCAGGAGTCGTACGACGGCGACGAGTCCGTGCCGCGCGTGACCGTGAGGGTCATGTACGAGGTCATCGAGCCGCTGATCGCGCCGTAGAGCCGCACGGAGGACGCGAGCGAGCCCGTGTAGCGGATCTTGATGCAGCTCGTGTCCGAGTCGGTCGGCTTCGCGTTCGCGAGCGCGAGCATCGCCGTGCCGCTGTCGTTGTCCTCGATCGCGACCGTGCCGGCGGCGAACGAGTTGCCGGTGTTCCCCGTCGTTGCCGTGAAGGCGGAGTAGCTGCCGACGCCGGTCAGCGTGCCGACGATGCCGAGACGAAGAGCGTGGCCAGAAGCTTCCGGGTCCGCCGGACACGCGCGCTCGCGGGCGCGGCAGGCCGGCCGCCGCGGGTGATCTCGACCTTGATCCCGATCACGCCGTGCCCTCCGTCAGGAACGAGAGCCGCACGGTCTCCGCGCGGGCGTGCCAGTCGGCCTCGTCCGCGTTCTCGGGGATCCAGGTGAAGACGGTCACGTCGGTCGTCTCGTGGCTCTGGAGCACGAAGGCCTCGGGGGTGCCGTCGCGGAGCTCGCCCAGCGGGCCCTCCCAGACGGACTGGCCCTTGGCGGACACGCGGACGAGGAGCGCCTCGTCGAGCGCCGCCGAGTCGGCCTCGGCCTTGATCCGGACGGCGACCGCGCCGCCGGTGGCGTTCCGCACCGTCATCGGGCTTGCGAGCCCCTGGCTTCCGTCAGAGGCCCGGAGCGTGCCCTCGAGCTCCTTGCCCGTGGGCGTCACCGCGAGCGTGTCCGACGGAGTCGTCACGAGGGACACGTGAGCCGGAGGCGCCGTGGGCCCGCCGTCGACCTGCCACCCCGCGACCGCGAGGCCGGCAAGCGCGACGCCGAGCAGCAGCGCCGTCCACTCGACTCGTAGATGCGTGGCCGCCTGCATGGGAGTCGGTTCGGTTGGACGGCCGGGAGCCAGGGTGAGGGACCCGCTCCCGGCCGTCGCAACGCGGACGCGAAGCCCTCGCTAGTTGTTCCGCGCCTCCCAGGTGAAGGAATGCGCGCCCGAGGACAGCGCAGAGGTGTGCGCGTTCGGGGTGGCGTCGTCCACGACGGTGACCGTGAAGCGGTAGTCGACCGAGTCGTCTGGTCGCCCATGCCGCGCCGCCGGCCTTGCCGTCGACGCCGCCGGCGTACGTGGTCCCCAGCGTGTCGAGCGTGCCGTTGAACGCGGTCGAGGAGGCCGTGAAGCCGGTGCAGTTCATCGTGTTGTCGGGCGACGAGAGGCCCGAGCCGCGCTCGACCTGCAGGTTGAACGCGGAGCCGTTCGTGATGCCGGCCGAGGCGTAGAGCTTGACCGACGAGGCCAGCGAGCCGGTGTACGTGACCCGGATGCACTTCACGACCGAGGTGCCGGGGCCGGCGCCCGAGCTCGAGTAGAGCGTCGTGGCGCCGGCGTGCTGGTTGATCGCGACCGTGCCGGCCGTGATCGTGTTACCGCTGTTCGTGGTGGTGGCGGTGAAGGCGGAGTACGCCCCCCACCCGGCCACCGCTCCGATCGCTCCCACAACGAGGAGGGACAGGAGGAGCTTGCGAGTCCGCTTCGCCATTGTTCTAGATCTCCTTGAGATAGCCGCAGTCCTACGTTCCGAAGGTGTCTTCGGCGCAAAGAGGGGACTGACCGACTCCCCGAAAGGGTGATCCGCGGATCCCGCTCCTGCGTAGGCAGCGGGTTTCCGGCGCGTAAGCTGGCCGCGATGGAGGCCGGGGCGGCGAGATCCGACGAGCGGCGCCGCGAGCGGCTCTGGTGGCTGCGCCTCTTCGCCGTCTTCACGAGCCCCGTTTCGACCTTCGCGGCGCTCCGCGATCCGGACAAGCGCGAGGCGGACGCGCGCGAGGAGCCCGTGCTCGCGCTGATCCTCCTCGCGGGCATTGCGGGCGTGCTCGCGACGCCGGCGGTCGGGGACCTGCTCGACACGCGCGAGCGGGACGCCTCGTCGTCGCCGTCCTGATCTTCCTCGCGGGCGCGCTCTACGGCGTTGCGACGTACTGGGTCGGCGGCGGCGCGCTCCGGCTCGGGATCCGGGCGGCCGGCGGAGCGGGCGACTACCGGCTCGCGCGCCACATCCTCGCGTTCGCCGCCGCGCCGCTCGCGCTCTCGGCGCTCCTGCTCTGGCCGATCCGCCTGGCCGTCTACGGCGGGGCGCTCTTCCGCGAGGGCGGCGCGGACGAGGAGGGCGTCGGCCGCTGGATCTTCGAGGGGGCGGAGATCGCCGTCTTCGTCTGGGCGGCCGTCCTGCTCGTCGTCGGCGTGAAGAGCGTCTACGCCTGGCCGCTGCCTCGCGCGCTCGGCGCGCTCGTGCTCTCGCTCCTCGCGCTCGTCGCGTTCAGCCTGGTCGTCTCGCTGCTCTAGGAGCGCTTCGGCGAGGCCGCCCTCGAATGCGGCGAGCTCGTCGTCCGGGATCGAGTAGGTGTGCTCCTCGGCGGGGAACTCGCCCGCGCGCACGTCGGCCGCGAAGCGCTCGAGCGCGTCGCGGATCGAGGCGCCGATCTCGGCGTAGCGCTTGACGAAGCGCGCCGAGCGGCCCTCGTAGAGCCCGAGGATGTCGTGGAGCACGAGCACCTGGCCGTCGCAGTCCGGCCCGGATCCGATCCCGAGCGTCGGGACGCGCAGCGCCTCCGTGACCCGCGCGGCGACCGGGGCCGGCACCGCCTCGAGGACGACCGCGAAGCAGCCCGCGTCTTCGAGCGCGAGCGCGTCGTCGAGCAGCTTCCGCGCGGCGTCCGCCGTCCGGCCCTGGGCGCGGTAGCCGCCGAGCATCGTCGCCGACTGCGGCGTCAGCCCGACGTGGCCCATCACCGGGATGCCGGCGCCGACGATCGCCCGCGCGCGCGAAAGCGCCGGGCCGGCGCCCTCGAGCTTGACCGCGTCCATGCCGGCCTCCTTCACGAAGCGGACCGAGTTGCGGACGGCCTCCTCGTCCGAGACCTGGTAGGAGCCGAAGGGGAGGTCGCCGATGACGAGCGGCCGGCGCGCGCCGCGGGACGTCGCCCGAGCGAGCATGACCATCTCGTCCATCGTCGCCGGGACGGTCGAGTCGTGGCCGAGCACGGTCATCGCGGCGGAGTCGCCGACGAGGACGACGTCGACCCCGGCGGCGTCGGCGAGCCTGCCGCTCGGGTAGTCGTAGGCGGTCACCATCACGATCGGCTGCCCGCGCTCGACGAGGGCGCCGAGCTCGGTCAGCGGGAGCTTGCCGTTCTCGCTCATCGGTCCTCCTCCAGCACGACGTTGTCGATCAGCCGCGTCGTCCCGGCGCGCACCGCGGCGGCCAGCACCTTGCGGCCGTTCCACTCGGCGACCTCCACGTAGTCCGTCTCGAGCCGCGGCTCGGCCGCGAGCTCCTCGCGCACCGCGTCGGCCGGGTCGCGTCCGACGAGCCAGGCTCGCTCGCCCGCGTCGAGCGCCCGCGGGAGCGCGAGGGCGGCGTCGCGCTCGTCGCGGCGAGAGGTACGCGTTCCGGGACGAGAACGCCAGGCCGTCGTCGTCGCGGACGGTCCCGATCACCCGAAGCGCGATCGGTAGCTCGAGGTCGCGGACGAGCCGCTCGACGAGCGCCGCCTGCTGGGCGTCCTTCTGGCCGAAGTACGCGCGGTCCGGTCGCACGATCAGGAAGAGTCGCAGGCAGACGGTTGCGACGCCGCGGAAGTGGTCGGGGCGCGCGTCGCCCTCGAGGCCCCGGCTCACGTCGGTCACCTCGACCCAGGTCTGGTAGCCCGGCGGGTAGATCGTCTGCGGCTCCGGGGCGAACGCGACGTCCACGCCCGCCGCCTCGAACGCGGCCAGGTCTCCCTCCTCGTCGCGCGGGTAGCGGTCGACGTCCTCGTCCGGCGCGAACTGCGACGGGTTGACGAAGAGGCTCGCGACCACGGTGTCGCACTCCTCACGGGCCGCGCGCAGGAGCGCCTCGTGGCCCGGGTGGAGCGCGCCCATCGTCGGCACGAGCCCGACGGTTCCGTCACGGCGGCCGCCGAGCGCATCCCGCACGTCGGCGGTCGTCCGCGTGACGATCATCGAACGAGGCCGACGGTCGCGTCGGCGAGCGAGCGGTAGAGCTCCTCGAGCTCCGGGAGGCGGTCGTGCAGCTCCGCGAGGTGGCGCTCGACGGTCTCGCGGTCGCCGCGGACGAAGGGGCCGGTGGGCTGGAACCCGTTCTCCATCGTCCGGCGCATCAACGGCTCGAGCGCCTCGGGCGGGGCGCCGGCCGCAGCGAAGATCTCGGACGCGAGCTCGTGCAGCGTCACGAGGAAGCTGGCGGCGAAGGTCGCGCCGGCGTGGTAGAGCGGCCGCTCGTCGTCGGCGAGCTCGAACGGCTCGAGGCCGAGGAGCCGCGCGAGCTCCGTCCCCGCCGCGAGCGCCTCGTCCGTCTCGCCGCTGACCGCCGCCCAGGCGCCGTCGAGCTGCTCGGGGCCGCGCTCGGTCGTGAACGTCTGGAGCGGGTGGACGCTGAAGCGCCGCGTGTGCGGGGCGAGCGCGTCGAGGGTGGTCGCGCCGCTCGTGTGCGCGATCCAGGGGCCCGGCTCGAGCGCGTCGGCGATCTCGGCGATCGCGCGGTCGGGCACGCAAAGGAGAACGAGGTCGGCGTCGCGCACGTCGAGCTCGCGGCCCATGACGCGGGTCGGGATCCGGGCGGAGAGCCGCTCCGCGACCGGGCGTCCGACGCGGCCGGCGCCGACGACGCAGATGGAGGTGAAGGTCATCTCGGGCTCCAGTTCCTGTGGGATACCGGGCCCGGCGAAGTCTACCGCCCGCGCTCCGAGCCGAGCGCGGCGGGACGGCTAGTCGTCCTTGCGCCCCTTGTCGTTGCCGTTGCCGCCGCCGTGGCCGCGGTCGTCGTCGTCGCGCCGCCGCCGCCCTTGTTGCCCTTGTCGCCGTGCCCTTGTCGCCGTGGCCGTCGTCGTCGCCGCCGCCGTCGTTGTCGTCGCTGCCGCCACCGTGGCCGTGGTGATGGCCGCGGTCGCCCTTGTCCCCGTGATCGCCCTTGTCGCCGTGGCCCTTGTCGCCGTCGGTCGCCCTTGTCTCCGCGATCGCCCTTGTCGCCGTGGCCCGTCGCCCTTGTCGCCGTGGTCGCCCTTGTCGTTGGGATGGTCGTTGCCGGGGTGGTCGTCGTCGTGGTGCGGGTTGCCGTGGTGGCCCTTGTCGTGACCCTTGCCCTTGCCGTCGCCGTTGCCCGGCTTGTGGTCGCCACGACCACCGTCGTCGCCGCCGCCACCGCCGCCGCCGTTGGTCGGGTCGTCAGGACCGGCCGGATTGCCCCGCGGGGGAGGAGGCGGGGGCGGAGGAGGCGGAGGGGGAGGCGGGGGAGGCGGGCCGGGAGGAGCGGCGGAGGACCGGGGGAGGATTGTCCGGGCCGCCAGGATTGTCGGGGCCGTTCGGCGCGCCGCCGGGCGTGCCGGAGTCGCCGCCGGAGGGGGGCGTGACGCCGCCGCCGACGACCGTGCCGCCGGTGATCTCGCCGGAATCACTGGCGCCGGTGTTCTCGCCGCCGGCGGACTCGTCGGGGTTCGGCTCCTCGGGCGCCGGCTGCGCCTGCGACCTGGCCGGAGCTCTGGGAACCGGGCAGGGGTCCGGGGAGCGGCGGGAGCGCGTCGAGAACGGGACCGGCCGAGCGCAGCACGAGGTAGAAGGCCACGCCGAGGGCAGCGGCCAACACGGGCCACCGGGCCACCATGAACACCGTGCGGGCTACGCCGATGATGGTCGCGCACCTCCTTTTTGCTCTCGACTGCTTTGGAGCTCGAGCCCGGACCGCGACCGCAGTCGGTCTTGCACGACTCCCCTCTTATGGTTCCTATCGGCCTGTGACGGCCGAGTTTAGCCCACCTGTCAGGCAACATCGCTCCCCGGAAGGGTGGCTTGCGGCCTGTCCGCATGGATGCCTACACTGCCTCGGCGATGCCGATGTACGAGTTCGTGTGCATGGAGTGCGAGAGCCATTTCGAGGAGCTCTTGCGGTTCGACGACGCAGATCCTGCTTGTCCGGACTGCGGTTCGGCCCGCACGAGCAGGCAGCTCTCCGTGTTCGCGGCGCACGGCACCGCGGGCCAGCCGAGCTTCGGCGGATCCGCAGGCGGAGGATGCTGCGGCGGATCCTGTGGTTGCGGATAGCTCCGAACTAGGGCGGACGGACGCGCTCGCGGCGTACGCCGCGGAGACCGCCGGCTGCACCTCGTGCCGGTTGGCACAAGGGCGCACGCAGGTCGTTTTCGGCGTCGGCGATCCGGACGCGGACCTGATGTTCGTGGGCGAGGCGCCCGGCTTCCACGAGGACCAGCAGGGCTACCCGTTCGTCGGTCAGGCCGGGAAGCTGCTCGACCGGCTGCTCGGCGGGATCGGCCTCCAGCGTTCGCGACGTGTACATCGCGAACGTCCTCAAGTGCCGGCCGCCCGGCAACCGCGACCCGGCCCCGGACGAGATCGAGGCGTGCGAGCGGCACCTGTTCCGGCAGCTCGAGCTGATCGAGCCGCGGCTCGTGGCGACGCTCGGAAACTTCGCGACGAAGCTGCTCTCTGGCAAGCCGCACGGGATCACGCGCGTGCACGGGGCGCCGCAGACGGCGACGGTCGGCGGGCGCTCCGTGACGCTCTACCCGCTCTTCCACCCGGCGGCGGCGCTCTACACGCCGGCCATGCTCCGGACGCTCGAGGAGGACTTCGCCCGCATCCCGGCGCTCCTCTCCCGCGAGCCCGAGGCGCCGCCCAGGCCTGCCGCGACGGTGATCCCGCTGCCCGTGCGCGAGCCGAACCCGGTGCCGCCGGCGGACGTCCAGCTCGACCTCTTCTAGCCTTCCGGCCATGGAGACGGTCGAGTCGGCCTCGCCGGAGGAGACCGAGCGGCTGGCCGCCCGCGTCGCGGCGACCCTCGCACCGGGGGACGTGGTCACGGTCGAGGGTGAGCTCGGGAGCGGCAAGACGACGTTCGTGCGCGGCGCGGCCCGCGCGCTCGGGGTAACCGGGCCGGTGACGAGCCCGACGTACACGATCGGCCACCGCTACGAGGGCCGGGTGCCGGTCGCCCATCTCGACCTCTACCGCTTCACGCGCGTCGACGAGGACGACTGGGCCGACCTCGAGCCGTACTTCGACGGCGCCGTGGCGTTCGTCGAGTGGCCGCAGGTCGGCGAGGGAGCGCTGCCGGCGCCGCGCGTCCGCGTCCGTTTGCGGCACCGCGGCGGCGCGCATAGACTCATCGAGGTCGAGTCGCAAAACTCCTGGAAATAGGCCCTTTCCCATGGTGATTCTCGCCTTCGACACCGCAACAGACGTGGCCACGGCGGCCCTCGTCCGCGAGGGCGAGGTGCTCGGGGAGCGGCGGTCGCGGGCGGCCCGCATCCTCGTCGACGTCGAGGAGCTCCTGGCCGAGGCCGGGCCTCGCGCCGGACGCGGTCGACGGGATCGCGGTCGGGATCGGCCCGGGCGGGTACACCGGCCTGCGGATGGGGCTCGTGACCGCGCGGACGCTCGCGTTCTCGCTCGGGGTCGGTGTGGCCGGCGTGTCGACGCTCGACGCGCTCGCGGCCGGCTCGCCCGGCGCCGTGCCGGTGCTCGACGCGCGGCGCGGGGAGGTCTTCACGCGCGCGAACGGCTCGGGCCCGGCGGTCCTCGCCCCGGAGGACCTCCAGGTCGAGGCCGGCCGGACGTACGTCGGCGACGGCGCCGTGCGCTACCGGACGGTGATCGAGGAACGGGGCGGGACGGTGCCGCCCGACGAGAGCGACGTCCACGTTCCCTGGGCACGCCACCACGCGGCGCTCGCGGGCGAGTTCGGCCCGGCCGAGCAGGCGGAGCCGCTCTACCTTCGCGTGCCCGACGCCGAGAAGGCGCGCCGGGAAGGCAGACTTCAGGCGTGACGATCGAGCTGCGCCGGCTGACGCTCGCCGACCTGGGCGACATCGAGCGGATCGAGCGCTCGGCCTACCCGACGCCCTGGTCGCGCTCGATGTTCGCGGGCGAGCTCGCGAAGCCGTCCTCGATCTCGCTCGGGGCGGTCGACGCCGACGAGGAGTTCGCGCTCGTCGGCTACTTGATCATCTCCCGCTACGTCGACGCCTGGCACGTGATGAACGTCGCCGTCGACCCGCCGTACCGGCGCCAGGGTGTCGCGACGACGATGCTCGAGGAGCTCTTCCGGCTCACCGAGGGCGACGGCCGTCGCGGCTACACGCTCGAGGTGCGGGTCTCGAACGCGAGCGCGATCGCGCTCTACGAGCGGGTCGGCTTCCACGCGACGGGCGTCCGGCGCGGGTACTACACGGACAATCGGGAAGACGCACTCGTGATGTGGAAGGACCCGGTGCGCACGACGGTGCCCGCCCGGGCGCGGTGATCCTCGGGCTCGAGACGTCCTGCGACGAGACGGCTGCCGCGCTCGTCACCGAGGATGGGGCGATCCGCGCGAACGTGGTCGCCTCGCAGGCCGACCTGCACGCGCGCTACGGCGGCGTCGTCCCCGAGGTGGCGTCGAGGCGGCACCTCGAGCTCGTCGCGCCCGTGCTGGACGAGGCCCTCCGCGAGGCGGGGGCGACGCTCGCAGACGTCGACCGCGTTGCGGTGACTCGCGGGCCCGGGCTGATCGGGGCGCTGCTGGTCGGCGTGTCGGCCGCGAAGGCGCTCGCGTGGTCGCGGCGTCTGCCGCTCGTCCCGGTCGACCACCTGCACGGTCACGTCGCGGCGCTCTTCCTCGAGCCG
Source organism: uncultured Actinomycetes bacterium (assembly GCA_963696365.1). Taxonomy (GTDB): domain Bacteria; phylum Actinomycetota; class Thermoleophilia; order Gaiellales; family Gaiellaceae; genus CAVOKD01. Next base: position 199,062 of record CAVOKD010000001.1, on the reverse strand, counting down.
GACCCCGTCGACCCGCCGTTCCTCTGCCTGCTCGCGACCGGCGGGCACACGCTGCTGCTCGACGTGCAGGACCGCGCGGGCTACCGCGTGCTCGGCTCGACGCTCGACGACGCCGCCGGCGAGGCGTTCGACAAGGGCGCGCGGCTCCTCGGGCTCGGCTACCCGGGCGGCGCGGCGCTCGACCGCCTCGCGCGTGAAGGAGATCCGGAGGCGTACGACTTCCCGGTCGCGCGCGTGCCGGGGCTCGACTTCTCGTTCTCCGGGCTCAAGACGGCGCTCGTCTACGCGGTGCGCGACCTCGACCCGGCCGAGCTCGAGCGCCGCAAGGCGGATCTCGCCGCGTCGTACCAGCGCGCGATCGTCCGGGCGCTTGTCGCGCGCACGCGCGCGGCGGCCGAGGAGCTCGGCGCCGAGCGAGTCGCTGTCGTGGGCGGAGTGGCCGCGAACTCGGAGCTCCGCGCGTCCCTGCCCGACGCGGCCCTGGCGCCGCTTGCGCTCTGCACCGACAACGCCGCGATGATCGCCTCGGCCGCGAGGTACGTCGCAGCCGTCGAGTTTCCCGACTATCTTGCCCTGGATGCGTTCGCAACTGCGGCGTAGCTCCACGCGGTCCGTGCTCGCGCGCGTGGCGGCCCTCGCCCTCGTCGCCGGTCTCGCGGCGGGGGTGCTCGTCGGGCCCGTACTGGGCGCCGGCGAGTCGGCCGCACGCTCCGCGGCGGCGGCGTGGAACGACGTCTTCGGCGCCCGGCCGGAGGCGGCCTCGCGCGAGCGGATGATCGTCGTCCTCGCCGCGCCGTCGCTGGCCGACCGGATCGCGCAGGCGCGGACGGCGCCGAGCGCCGGCCGAGCAGAAGCGCTGGGTCGCGGACGCCGAGGCGGCGCAGCGGGTGCTCCTCGCCCGGCTCGAGCAGCGCGGCCTCGTCGTGCGCCCGGTCCACTCCTTCACGCGGACGGTGAACGGATTCTCCGCCGTGCTCGACGCGCGCGCCCAGGCCGACCTCGCCCGGATGGACGGCGTCGCCGGCCTCTACCCGGTGCGCACGCTCTACCCGGCCGCGATCACCTCGCAGGCGCTCGAGGGCCCGCAGTTCCGGCCGGGCGTCGGCCGCCGGCCCGAGTCCGGGATCCCGGGCTTCGACGGCGGCGGGATCCGGATCGCGCTCCTCGACAGCGGCGTCGCGCTCGACCACCCGGCGCTCGGCGGCCGCGTCGAGAAGGGGATCGACCTGGTCGACCGCGACCGGCGCGCCGAGGCCGAGGCGAAGCCGGACGAGCCGGCCCGCACGGAGACCCACGGCACGCGGATGGCCGGGATCGTCGTCGCGAGCGGCGGCCCGGCGGGCCTCGCCGGGATCGCCCCGGGCGCGCGGATCTTCCCGATCAGGATCCTCGGCTGGGAGCAGGCGTCCGACGGGACGTACGCGCAGCTCGGCTACGGCGACGCGCTGATCGCCGGGCTCGAGCGCGCGGTCGACCCCGACGGGGACGGCGACGTCGAGGACGCGACCCGCGTCGCGCTCGCCGCCGTGGTCGAGCCGTACGCCTCCTTCCCCGACAGTCCCGAGGCCCGCGCGGTCGCCGGGGCGACGAAGCTCGGGACGCTCGTCGTCGCGCCGGCCGGCAACGACGGCCGGGCGGGACGCGGCTTCGGCACGGTCGGCGCGCCCGGCGGCGCCGCGGACGCGCTGACGGTCGGCGCCGCGGACTCCCGCACCGAGGCGATCGAGGCGGACGCGCGCCTGGTCGTCGACGGCGACGAGGCGCTGGCGGAGCCGGTTGCGGCGCTCGGCGCAGTGGCGCCGGGCGGCGAGTTCTCGGTCGCGGTCGCGTCCGGTCCGACGCTCGCCGCGCCCAAGCGCTCGGCCGGCGAGGTCGCCGACGGCTCGGTGCTCGCGGACTTCTTCGACACGAAGGGCGTCAGCCGCGTCGCCGGGCGCGCGGCGATCCTGCCGACCGGCCCGAACCTCCAGCTCCGGATCGCGAACGCGGTCGCCGCGGGCGCGGGCGCGGTGCTCGTCGCGGGCGGCGAGATCCGGCCCGGCGCGCTCGATCTCGACGAGACGACGGCCGTCCCGATCGTCTCGCTCCCGGCCGAGGCGGCCGAGCAGGCGTCCGACGCGGTCGCCGAGGGCCGGCCCGTGACCATCTCCTTCGCAGGCGCGCGGCTCGTGCCGAACGCCGACGCCGGCCGCGTCGCCGCGTTCTCTTCCGGCGGGCTCGCGTTCGACGGACACGTGAAGCCTGAGCTGGTCGCGCCGGGCGTCGGGATCGCGACGACCGACGCGGGCACGGCGGCCGAGGGCGGCCCGCGCTACGCGACCGCGACGGGCTCGAGCGCCGCCGCCGCCGTCGTCGCGGCGTCGGCCGCTGCGCTGGCGCAGGCGCGCCCCGGCCTCAGCGTCGGCGAGCTCAAGAGCCTGCTCGTCGGGAGCGCGCGCCAGCTGCTCGCGAACGGCACGCCGGTTCCGGTCACCGTCCAGGGCGCCGGGATGGTCGACCCGTCCGCGGCCGCCGCGGCCGAGCTCGCGGTCGAGCCGGTGACGATCGCCTACGGGCGCGCCGGCGGCGACGGCTGGCAGGTCTCGCAGACCGTCCGGCTCCGCAACCTTTCGACCCGACGGCTCTCCGTCTCCTTCGGCGTCTCGCGCGACGCGTGGGGCGCGCCCGACCTGAGCTTCGCGGCGGCGCCGGCGACCGTCTCGCTGCGCGCCGGCGCCTCGGCCGAGGTCGTGCTGACGGCGTCGGGCGCCGGGCCGCTCGAGGGCGACGCCGGCGGGACGTTCGTCGCCGAGCCGCAGGACTCCCGCGCGGTGCGGATCCCGTGGGCCGTGTCCTTCCGGGGCGAGAAGCCCGCGCCGCTCCTGACCGAAGTCGAGCTCTCCGAGAACGAGTTCTCCGGCTCGGACGCGGCGCCGGCCGTCCTGTCCTTCCGCGCCGGCGGCGTCGAGGCCGGCGACGAGGGCCAGGATCTCGAGCCGGTGCAGCTCCTCGTCGCCGAGCTCTACACGCGCAAGGGCAAGCCGCTCGGCGTCCTGAGCCGCATGCACGACCTGCTGCCCGGCCGCTACGCGTTCGGCCTCACGGGCCGCGGCCCCGCCGGGAAGCCGCTCGCGCCGGGGCGCTACGTCGTGCGGCTGCGCGCCCACCCGCCCGCCGGCGACGTCGGTGCGGTTGCAACGGTGGTGGACGTGCCGTTTAGACTCCTGCGGCCGTGACGGACACGACGACGCTCGAGCCCTTCACCCAGGACGATCCGTGGGAGATGGCGCGCGAGCAGCTGCGCCGCGCGTCGGCGCTCGCCGGGCTCGAGGAGAGCATGTTCAACGTGCTCTCCGAGTGCAAGAAGGCGGTCGAGGTGTCGATCCCGGTACGGATGGACGACGACTCCGTCGAGGTGTACAAGGGCTTCCGCGTCACCCACAACGTCGCGCGCGGGCCCTCGAAGGGCGGTCTCCGCTACCACCCCGCGGTCACGCTCGAGGAGACGAAGGCGCTCGCCATGTGGATGACGTGGAAGTGCGCCCTGATGGAGCTGCCGTTCGGCGGCGCGAAGGGCGGGGTCGTCTGCGACCCGAAGCGGCTTTCGCTCCGAGAGCTCGAGCGGCTGACCCGCCGCTACACGACCGAGATCATCAACCAGATCGGGCCCGAGGTGGACATCCCGGCGCCCGACGTCGGCACGAGCGCGCAGGTGATGGCCTGGATCTTCGACACGTACTCGATGAACAAGGGCTACTCGGTGCTCGGCGTCGTGACCGGTAAGCCGCTCCACGTCGGCGGCTCGCTCGGGCGCGAGAAGGCGACCGGCCGCGGCGCCGGCTACTGCGTGCGCGAGGCGCTCCGGCGGAAGGGCCGCGACCTCCAGGGCGCGCGGGTCGTCGTCCAGGGCTTCGGCAACGTCGGCCGGAACCTCGCCCTGCTGCTCGCCGAGGCGGGCGCGACGATCGTCGCCGTCTCCGACTCGAGCGGCGGGATCTACAACGCGAACGGGCTCGACATGGACGCGGTGGTCGGCCACAAGGCCGAGACCGGCGAGCTCGAGGGCTTCCCCGGCTGCGACGAGGTGTCGAACGACGAGGTGCTCGCTCGTCGAGTGCGACGTGCTCGCGCCGTGTGCCCTCGAGCAGGTGATCACGCGCGACAACGCGACCGAGATCCACGCCGGGATCGTCTGCGAGGGGGCGAACGGGCCGACCACGCTCGAGGCGGACGAGATCCTCGCCGACCGCGGCGTGCTCGTGCTCCCGGACGTGCTCGCGAACGCGGGCGGCGTGATCGTCTCCTACTTCGAGTGGGTGCAGGGCCTCCAGGAGTACTTCTGGAAGGAGGACGAGGTGAACAGCCAGCTGAACGACATCATCACCCGCGCCTTCGACCAGACCTGGGCCCTGCACGAGGAGGAAGGCACGACGATGCGCCAGGCCGCCTACGCCCTCGCGGTAGGGCGCGTGGCCGAGGCGACCGAGACGCGCGGCCTCTACCCGTAGCTCCCGTGACGCGCGTCGTGCTCTACGCCGCGCGGGGCTGCCACCTCTGCGACGCCGCGCGGCGCGTGCTCGAGCAGGTCCGGGCGGACACGCCGTTCGAGTTCGAGGAGGTCGACATCACCGGCGAGCCGGAGCTCGAGGCCCGCTACCGGGAGCGGATCCCCGTCGTCGAGGTCGCCGGGCGCGAGGCGTTCACGTACTTCGTGCATCCGGACGGCCTGCGCAGGAGGCTCGCACAAAGTCCTCCGTCCGAGCCGGGATTGTGACAGCGCAGTACCCGCGCCGCAGCCGAAAGGCCGGCGGCTATGCTCTGTCACGATGTCCCGTCTGGCCGAGCTGAGCATGGAGTCCGAGCGCACCTCCGGCGACCGACTTACCGTCGGGGTCGCGGCCCGGCTCAGCCAGTACCTCCGCGTCCTCACCCAGGCGCGGAAGATCGGCAAGGAGCGCATCTCCTCCCAGGAGATCAGCGAGTACACGAACATCAACGCGACGCAGATCCGGCGCGACCTGTCGGGCTTCGGGAAGTTCGGCAAGCGCGGCGTCGGCTACAACGTCGACGCGCTCTCGGCCGAGATCCGGAAGATCCTCCGGACGCAGGGCCAGCACAACATCGCCCTCTTCGGCGCCGGCCGGCTCGGCGAGGCGATCGCGAACTCGTCGGTCTTCGCCGACCACGGCTTCAACATCGCGGCCGCGTTCGACGTCGACCCGGGCAAGATCGGCCGGCCGATCGACGGGCTCCAGGTGCGCGAGTACGCCGACCTCGCGTCGGTGATCCGCGAGAAGAACATCATCGTCGCGGTGCTGGCGGTGCCCGGCGAGGCGGCGCAGAGCGTCGCGGACGACGTCGTCGGCGCGGGCGTGAAGATCATCTTCAACTACACGGACGCGCTCCTGAACGTCCCGAGCGACGTGACCGTGCACACGACGAGCCCGGCCGTCGAGCTCCTCTACGCGCTCTACTTCTACCTGACCTAGCTCCTAGGGCCGGACGAAGACCTCGACGGAGCCGCGGTTGCGGTCCGGCGAGGGACTCCTGCACCGCCTCGGCGCTCGCGCCGCGGACGATCACGCGGCTGCCGGCCACGCGCGCGTCGAAGCCGTCGCGGCGGAGCGCCTGGGCGACCGTCCGCGGCGTGCCGCCGACCGACGCCACCGGCTCCTCGGCGGGCGCCTCGGGCGCGGCCTCGCCGCCGCCGGCTGTCCTCGGCCGCGGTCTGGCCGGCGCCCTCGGCCGCCGATCCTGCCTGGTCGCCGCCCTGGTCGCGGGCGTTGTAGGCGATCAACGCCGACGAAGGAGCCGAGCACGAGGACGGCGGCGACGACGACCGCCGCCGGGCGGAGCCGCTCGAGCCAGGACCGGCGCGGGTGCTCGCGCTCGCGGCTGATCGCCTCGGTGATCCGGTCGCGGGCCTGAGCGCTCAGCTCGAGCCGCGCGGCGGTGTGGGTCGCCGCGCGTCCGGCCTGGAGCTCCTCGACCGCGCGCTCGCAGCGCGTGCAGCGCTCGACGTGCGCGGTGATCTCCGCGGCGCGCGCCGTCGGGAGGTCGCCCTCGACCAGGTCGAGCAGCTCGAGGTCGTCCGGGTGGGTCTGGGCTCCGTTCACCATTCCTTCGACTCCGGGATCGCGCCGCCGGTTCCGAGCCGCTGCGCGAGCTCGCGCCGCGCGCGGAAGAGCCGCGACTTCACCGTACCCTCGGCGACGTCGAGCGCCTGCGCCGCCTCCGCGTAGGAGCAGCCGAGGACGTCGCAGAGGACGATCGTCCTGCGCTGGTCGTCGTCGAGCTCGGCGAGCGCGCGCTGCAGCTCGCCCGAGAGCTCGCGGTCGACGTAGCGGTCGCGCGGGTCGGCCGCCGTGTCGGCGACCTCGGCCGGCTCCGGGACGCGCCGCTCGCGGAGGTCGTGGGCCGCGTTCACGCAGATCCGGTAGAGCCAGGTGGAGAAGAGCGCGTTGCCGCGGAACGAGCCGAGGTTGCGCCACGCGCGGACGAACGCCTCCTGCACCGCGTCCTCCGCTTCGTTACGCGATCCGAGCGTCCGCGCGGCCAGCGTGAAGAGGCGATGCTGGTGCCGGTCGACCAGCCGCTCGAAGGCCAGGCGGTCGCCTCGTTGCGCCCGGCGGACGAGCGGTGCGTCAGGATCCGATCCGGGCACCCATGAAGATTCTCCTCTGGCATGGCTACCTCCTTGGCGGAACGGGCTCGAACGTCTACACCCGCGCGCTCGCCCGGGCGTGGTCGCGCGCCGGCCACGAGGTGGTCGTCTTCTCCCAGGACCCGCATCCGGAGCGCTTCGACCTCGGCGGCGCGGCGGTCGTCCGGCCCGACCTCGACGGGGGCCCGCTGCCGGTGTTCGTCCTCGACCGCTACGAGGACCTCGAGGCGCGCTACCTCCAGGACCTGACCGACGCCGAGCGCTTCGACTACGTGCGGCGCAACGCCGCGGCCGTGCGCGAGCACCTCCCCGCGGACTTCCTCTTCGTCAACCACGTGCTCCCGGGCGCGGCGGTCGGGGAGGCGGTCGGGATGCCGTTCGGCGTCAAGGCGCACGGCTCCGAGCTCGAGTTCTCGATCCGCGGCGACCGCGTGCTGCGCGCCTGGGCGCGCGACAGCCTCGACGCGGCGCACGCGGTCTACGCGGGCAGCGAGCACATCCGGCACGTGCTCGAGGAGGTGGTCGGACCGGGCGGCTACTCCGACCGCGTCCATGTCGTCCCGCCGGGGGTGGACACGGACCAGCTCCGGCCGGAGCCGCGCAACGAGGCGCTCGGCCGCCTGCTGGCCGAGGCCGCCCGTGACGCGCCCAATCCGGACAACGCGCAAGGAGCGCCTCCCCGACGACGGCAACGCCGACCGGCTCGCCGCCTTCCTCTCCGGCACCGCGCCGACCGTCGTCTACGTCGGGAAGCTCTCGGAGGAGAAGGGCGTCCACCTCCTGCTCGAGGCGCTCGACGGGATCCCGGACGCGCGGGCCGTGATCGTCGGATTCGGGCCGGCGCGGGCCGCGCTCGAGGAGCGCGCGCCGGCCGGGCGGACGCTCTTCACCGGCCCGCTCGAGCACCGCCACCTCGCGCACCTCTGGCCGCTCGCCGACGTGAGCGTGACGCCGTCGGTCTTCCCCGAGGCGTTCGGGATGGTCGCGGCCGAGGCGGCGTCGTGCGGCTCGCCGCCGCTCGTCGCGCGCCACTCCGGCCTCGCCGAGATCGCGGCCGCGGTCGAGTCCGAGTACCCGCCCGGGCACCGCGCGCTGGCGGGCTTCGAGCCCGGCTCCGCGGACGACCTGCGCGCGAAGCTCGAGCGGCTCCTCGCGCTCGATCCGGGCGAGCGCGCCGACCTCGGCCTGGCCGCCCGCCGGGCCGTCGAGGCGCGCTACGGCTGGGCGCACATCGCCTCCGTATTACTTTCCCTTTGATACTTTCGCCGCCCTATGGATGACGCGCAGCGTTTGTCCCCGGACGAGCAGTTGCGCTCAGCTCGGGAGCGGTTCGACTCGACCGACGACTTCACGCTCGCGGTCGAGGAGGAGTTCGCGCTCCTCGACCCCGAGACGCACGACCTCGTCAACCGCTTCGAGGAGCTCGACGCGGCCGCGAAGGGCACCGTCCTCGACGGCATGCTCGCCGGCGAGCTGATCGCCTCCGAGGCCGAGGTCCGCACGGGCAAGTGCGACACGTTCGCCGACGTGGTCGTCCGGATGGGCGAGCGGCGCGCGCAGCTGCTCGAGCTCGCCGACCGCCACGGCGTCGCGCTCGCGAACACGGGCACGCACCCGTGGAGCCCCTGGCAGGAGCAGCGGATCATCGACACGCCGCACTACCGGCGCAACGACGAGATCCTCCGCTACGTCGTCTGGCGCAACAACACGTTCGGGCTGCACGTGCACACGGCGATCCGCGGGGCCGACCGCGCCGTCCGCGTGACCGGCGCCCTCCGCAACTTCCTCCCCGAGCTGCTCGCGTTCTCGGCCAGCTCGCCCTTCACCGAGAACGTCGACAGCGGCCTGCACTCGGTGCGGACGGAGATCTTCACGAAGTTCTTCCCGCGCTGCGGGATCCCGGACGCGTGGTCCTCGTGGGACGCCTACGAGGAGTACGTCCGCTGGCTCTTCGCGACCGGCTCGATCGACGAGCACACGCAGATCTGGTGGAGCGTGCGCCCGCACCTCGCCTTCCCGACCGTCGAGATCCGGATCTGCGACGGCCAGCCGCAGCAGTCCGAGGCCGTCGCGCTCGTCGCGCTCATGTACTCGCTGACGGCGCGGATCGCGCGCGCGCTCGACGAGGGCGAGCCGCTGCCGGACCACCCGCACCACCTGCTCGAGGAGAACTTCTGGCGCGCGATCCGCCACGGGCTCGCCGGCGAGCTGCTCGACCTGCGGCGCTTCCCCGAGCCGGTCGTCCGGCCGGCGCGCGCGGCGATCGAGGAGCTCGTCGAGTGGGTGCTGCCCGTCGCCGAGGAGCTCGGCGCCGCGCAGTACCTCTCGATCCCCGCGGTCAACCCGGCCGAGCGGCAGATCGCCCGGCACGAGGCGGGCGGGACGCTGCGCGAGATCTACGCCGCCGAGGTCCTGGAGCCGGCTCGTGTCTGAGGAAGAGCGGGAGCTCGCCGAGCGGCTCGCCGAGGAGCTCCGGCGCCTCAAGGTCGAGGACGTCCTCGTGAACACGCTGATGACGGTCTCCTCGATCGGCTACCGCCGGCTCGGCCTGACCGAGGACACGAAGGAGGACCGCGACCTCGAGCAGGCCCGCCTCGCGATCGAGACGATGCAGGCGCTGACGCCGGTGCTCGAGCAGATCCTTCCGGCCGAGCTCGTGCGCGACTTCGGCCAGTCGGTCGCGAACCTCCAGCTCGCCTACGCGAAGGCGGCTACCGAGCCGACGGCGGACGCGTAAGCGGCGACTCAGACGGCGGTGGCCGGCGGCCGGCGCATCCGTCGGCCGAGGTACACGACCATCGCGAGCGGCGCCAGGATCGCGGCGACGAGCAGGATGCCGCCGAGGACCTGCGCCAGGGTCGACGGCCCTCCCGTGCACACGGTCGTTCCGGGAATCGCTGTCCCGGTTGCCGGGATCGAGCTCGCCGCTGCACGCCTCCGAGTACGCCGACGGCGAAGAGGAAGTAGAGCGGCAAGGCGAGGCCGCCGGGAAGGATGAGGGTCCCGAGCAGCTTGTCGCGGTTGCTCCACGCGTCCGAGAGCCAGAGAAAGACCACGCCGACCACCCAGCCGACGAGCGGGAGGATGACGCCGCCGATCGGCAGCAGGACGAGCGCCGCGATCTCCTTGCTCCGGCTTTCGGACGGGGGAGGCCGAGCCGCTCGCGCTCCTCGTCGGCGATCTCAGCCGGGTCGCCGAGCCGGTCGAGCGCGTTCATGACGTCTGCGTCGGTCGCGTCGGGATGGGTCGGCCCGGAACGCGTCGATGTGCTCGGAGATCTCGGCGACGAGCTCCCGCCGGCGCGCGCGCGGGACGTCTGCGAGCTCGGACTCGAGCCGGTCGAGGTAATCGCGTGACGAGGCGGTCTGCCTTCACGGTCGCTCCTTTCCATCCACGAAGCGGTCGACGGCGTCACGGAAGTGCGACCACTCGCGGCGGAACTCCGCGAGGGCCGAACGCCCGGTGTCGGTCAGGCGGTAGTAGCGACGCGGCGGCCCGGACGAGGACTCACTGCCAGCTCGAGTCGACGAGGCCGTCACGGCGCAGGCGGCTGAGGAGTGGGTAGATCGTCCCCTCGCTCGTCACGAGGCCGTCCGTCTCCCCGAGCGAGCGCACCAGGTCGAAGGCGTAGCGCTCGTCATCGTCGAGCAGCGCGAGGACGCAGTACTGGAGCGTCCCGCGCCGCATCTGCGTGAGGAGAGGGCGCGCGCCGTCGCCTACCATGCACCGCAAGGTACTTGACGCCGCATGGTGCGTCAACCGCAGCACGGCGTCGTCGATACTTCGCCGCCGTGCCTGCCCAGGCGGACATCGGCGTCTTCGGCGGCTCGGGGTTCTACTCGTTCCTCGAGGACGTCGAGACGGTGGAGGTCGACACGCCGTACGGGAAGCCGTCGGGGCCGTTCACGATCGGCGAGATCGGCGGCAGGCGCGTCGCGTTCCTCCCGCGCCACGGGCCGAACCACGAGCTGCCGCCGGCGCAGATCCCGTACCGGGCGAACGTCTGGGCGATGAAGGAGCTCGGCGTCCGGCGGATCATCGGGCCGAACGCGTCCGGGTCGCTCAAGGCGGAGATCGGGCTCGGCGAGTTCGTCGTCACCGACCAGTTCGTCGACCGGACGAGCGGGCGGGCGGACACGTTCTACGAGGGGCCGGAGACGACGCACGTCTCCGCGGCCGACCCGTACTGCCCGGAGCTCCGCTCGCTGCTCGTCGAGACGGCGCGCGAGCTCGGCATCCCGGTGCGCGACGGCGGCACGGTCGTCGTCATCCAGGGGCCGCGCTTCTCGACCCGCGCGGAGTCCAAGTGGTTCCAGGACGCCGGCTGGGACACGATCAACATGACCCAGTACCCGGAGGGCTACCTCGCGCGCGAGCTGGAGCTCTGCTACGCGAACATCTCGATGGTCACCGACCACGACGTCGGCGTCGCGGGCGCCGAGCCCGTCTCGCACGAGCAGGTCGTCACGGTCTTCGAGGAGAACAACGAGAAGCTCCGCGAGCTCCTCTTCGCGGTGATCCCGAAGATCGGCCCGCAGCCCGAGGACGTCTGCGCGACCGCCCTCCGCGGCGCGCGGATCTAGCGCGCCGTCCGGGACTTTGTGCATAGAATGCCGCCCGGCAAACCGGCTTGCGCACGGGGATTCGTGGGCCTCTGCGCGTCCGGTGGGCACTACTTTGTGAAATCGAGAAGGCGGAGGACGTGAGCGAGTTTTTCCAGGATCACAGTGTGCTGTTCGCGCTGATCTGCGCGGTCGTGGGAATCGTGTGGGCGGTTGTCCTGACCGTCCGTCTGCTGGCTCTTCCGGCCGGCAACGAGCGCATGCAGGAGATCGCGCGCGCCGTGCAGGAGGGTGCGTCCGCGTACCTGCGCCGGCAGTACATGACGATCTCGGTCGTGGCCGCCGTGCTGTTCCTGGGCATCGGGCTCTGGAACGACCTCGGCTGGGGAACCGCGTTCGGCTTCCTGATCGGCGCGGTCCTCTCGGCCGCCGCCGGCTTCATCGGGATGAACGTCGCCGTGCGCGCGAACGTCCGGACCGCGGAGGCCGCGCGGCACGGCGTCAAGGCCGCGCTGAACGTCGCGTTCTCCTCCGGCACCGTCACCGGCCTGCTCGTCGTCGGCCTCGGCCTCTTCGGCGTCGCCGGGTACTACGGGGTCCTCACCGAGTGGTTCGACCGGAGCTCGGAGGAGGCGACCCGTGAGCTGATCGGCCTCGCCTTCGGTGGCTCCCTCATCTCCGTCTTCGCCCGTCTCGGCGGCGGCATCTACACGAAGGCCGCCGATGTCGGCGCCGACCTCGTCGGCAAGGTCGAGGCCGGGATCCCAGAGGACGACCCGCGCAACCCGGCCGTGATCGCGGACAACGTCGGCGACAACGTCGGCGACTGCGCCGGGATGGCGGCCGACCTGTTCGAGACCTACGCGGTCACGGCGGTCGCGGTCATGTTCCTCGGGGCGATCCGATTCGGGAGCACCGACCTCGTCGTCTACCCGCTCGCCATCGGCGGTATCGCGATCCTCGCGTCCGTGATCGGGAGCCTGTTCGCCCGCGTCGGCCGAAGCGGCTCGATCATGAACGCCCTCTACAAGGCGGTCCTCGTCGCGGTCGTGCTCTCCGCAATCGGCTTCATCCCGGTCACGGCCGCGTTCGACACGGCCGAGTTCTCCTTCGGCGAGCTGTACGGCTGCACGCTGATCGGCCTGGGCGTCACCTTCCTGCTCGTCGCGATCACCGAGTACTACACGGGCACCCGCTGGGGCCCGGTGAAGGGCATCTCGCGCGCCTCGACCACGGGGCACGCGACGAACATCATCGAAGGCCTCGCGATCGGCATGCAGGCGACCGCGCTCCCCGTGATCGTGATCGCGGCCGGCGATCGTCGGCGCCAACTCGCTCGCCGGCCTCTACGGCGTCGGCGTCGCGGTCATGGCGCAGCTCGCGATGACCGGCCTGATCGTCGCGCTCGACGCGTACGGCCCCGTCACCGACAACGCCGGCGGGATCGCCGAGATGGCCGACCTGCCGGACGACGTGCGCGGAGTCACCGACCCGCTCGACGCGGTCGGCAACACGACGAAGGCGGTCACGAAGGGCTACGCGATCGGCTCGGCCGGGCTCGCGGCCCTCATTCTCTTCGACGGCTTCACGTCGGACCTCGCAGACGAGGGGCTCAGGATCACGTTCAACTTGAACGACCCATGGGTGATCGCCGGTCTCTTCATCGGCGGCCTCATGCCGTTCCTCTTCTCGTCGCTCGCGATGCAGGCCGTCGGCCGCGTCGGCGGGCAGGTGGTCGAGGAGGTTCGCCGCCAGTTCCGCGAGAACCCCGGGATCATGGAGGGCACCGTGCGGCCCGAGTACGGGCGCACGATCGGCATCGTCACCGGGGAAGCGATCAAGCGGATGATCCTGCCCAGCCTGATCCCGGTCACCTTCCCGATCATCGTCGGGATCATCGAGCCGAAGATGCTCGGCGGCCTCCTGATCGGGACGATCATCACGGGGATCTTCCTCGCGATCGCCATGACGTCCGGCGGCGGGGCGTGGGACAACGCGAAGAAGCTGATCGAGGACGGCGCGTACGGCGGCAAGGGCTCCGAGGCTCACGCGGCCGCGGTCACCGGCGACACGGTCGGCGACCCGTACAAGGACACCGCCGGCCCTGCGATCAACCCGATGATCAAGATCGCCAACGTCGTCGCGATCCTGATCGTCCCGCTGCTCGTCGCGATCCACTAGCCGCGGTTCGGCGTCTCTCGTTCTCTGACTGCGGCCCGGCGACCCGCCGGGCCGCAGTCGTTCTCCGGCACGAACTCGGCACGTTCCCGTCACCCACGCGTGCGCCTTTCCGCGCTAGCGTCAGAAGCGGGGGTCGAGGGCCGAAGGCCCCGGGGGAGATCACGCGCGCGAGGCGGCGAAAAGTCCTGCTAACCGAAGGAATTCAAGGAATGCGGCGCGGCTGCCGAGCGTTTGAATAGACACGATGACTGCACTTGTACTTCTCACCTTCATGTTGCTGATCGGGCCGCTCGCGGTCCTCTACGGCGCCGACTCGCGCGTCTACGAGGAGCGCCCGCGCACCTGGAAGCGCTAGCGCGCTCGACCCGGGGTCGACGCGCGGGGCCCGCGTACCCTTAGGCCCGGATGCATCGCCTGCTCGCCACGCGACGTCGCCGCGTTCTCGCGGCCTTCATCGCGCTGCCCGCTGCGGCGCTCGTCGTCGTGCTCGCGCTCGTGATCTCCGGCGTCGGCCGCGACGGCGACGAGCCCGCGCAGGCCGCGCCCGCCACGACGACCACCGCCACGACCCACGACGCGCACCCGGCGGCCGGCAGCTTCGAGCCGGACGACACCGTGCTCGCCGACTGCGCCGCCGACGACTGGCCGTGCCACGAGCAGGCCTACGGGAACATGGCGTTCACGGACGGCCCCGAGGCCGCGGTCGCCGCGGTCGAGGAGGCGCTGCCCACGGACGCGGCCGTCCAGGGCGACTGCCACCGGATCGTCCACACGATCGGCTCGGCCGCGCTCGTCCGCTTCGAGGGCGACGTCGGCGAGGCGTTCGCCCACGGGACGGCGACGTGCGCGTCCGGCTACTACCACGGGATCCTCGAGCGCGCGTTCGCGGGCGCCGCCTCACGCGACGACGCGGCGCAGACGGCCGGCGGCCTCTGCCGCGGCGAGAAGATCGAGGAGACCGAGTTCCTCCTCTACCAGTGCGTCCACGGGCTCGGGCACGGCCTGATGATCTACTCGGGCTACGACCTGCCCTGGGCGCTCTCGGTCTGCGACGGCTTGCGCACCGACTGGGACCAGACCTCGTGCACCGGCGGCGTCTTCATGGAGAACATCTCGTCCTCGTACGGGATCACGTCGAAGTGGGTGCGCGAGGACGACCCGATCTACCCGTGCCCCGCGATGAAGCAGCGGCACAAGCTCTACTGCTACCTCATGGTCACCTCGCGCGTGAACCAGCTGAACGGGTTCGACTGGGCGCGACGGCGAAGACCTGCCGGACGAAGGCCGAGCGCGACTGGGTCGCGACGTGCTTCGAGTCCGTACGGCCGGGACGCGAGCGGCCAGAGCCAGCAGGATCCGGACGAGGTCGCGCGCATCTGCCTGATCCCCGAGCGGGAGCGGGACGTGCTCTCGTGCCTCTACGGCGCCGCCCGCGACCTCGCGTACTTCGACACGACCGGCGAGCGCGCCCGCGCGCTCTGCTCGCAGGTCGCGCGCCGCTACCAGGCCGAGTGCTTCTTCGGGATCGGGACGATCATGGGCGGCCTCTACCGCTCCGACTCCGAGCGGCGCGGCGCCTGCGACCGGCTCGCGCCGGCGGCTTCCGCGCGTCCTGCTACTCGGGCGCCGGGCTCGCCGCCTGAGGAGGGCTTGACGAGATAGCGCCTGGGCCGCCGCGCCGCGCTGGACGGCGCGATGCTGCGTCCTCAGTCGCACCCGTACCTTCCAGGTACGAACGCTCCTTGCGTCCTTGCCTCGCACCGCCCATCGCGCCCCGGCGACGAGGACTATCCCGCCAAGCCCTCCTAGGCCGAGCGGCGCCGGCGGATCTGCGGGCCCTGCGTGCCGAGCGCGGCGTAGGCGAGCGCCTGAAGCGACTCGTTCAGGTTCCGCAGCTCGTGCTCGATCCGCGCGAGCGAGTCGCCGTGGTCGAGCCGGCGGTTGAGCGCCTGGAGCTCGTCGCCGACGCGGTCGAGCCGCTCGAGCAGGGCGTCGAGCTGGCGGTCGTCGAGGGGCTTCTCGCGCATCACGCTCGATCGTAGCCGGGCGCCGCTGCCGCAGCGTCGAGGGAGGCGGCGTCGGCGAGCGCGTCCGGGCCCGGGCCGACGCCCGCGCGCAGCTCGTCGACCGAACGGCCGACGCCGAGCTGCGCGACCGCGACGCGCGCGAGCGGCTCGGGCGCGTCCGTGGCGACGACCACCGTGGCGCCGGAGCGCTTCAGGCGCCGCAGCGCCGCGTTCGCGTCCGGGTCGGGGCGCAGGTAGACGGGCGCATGGTCCTCGGCGAAGCGCTCGAGCGCGCGCCGCCAGTCGCCGACTCCGGCCTCGGCCCAGCGGTCGAGCTCGGCGGCCGCCTCCACCCGGTCGGGCGGAAGCGCCGCCGGATCGAGTGTCGCGATCGACTCGAAGCGTCGGGCCGCGTCCGCGAGGAACGCGTCCCATAGTGGACGAGTGTCGCCGAGCGCGCCGTCCAGGTCGACGACGACGGTGCGGCTCATCGCGCGGCCCGCACCGCGAGCACCACGCCCGCGAGCACGCCGACCGTGTCGATCAGCCAGTCGACCGGAGATCCGTGCCGGCCGCGGACGAACGTCTGGTGGAGCTCGTCCGTGACCGCGTAGAGCGAGCCGAGCGCCACCGCCACGATCGGGCTCCCGGCCGCGCGGAAGAGCAGGAACCCGAGCACCGCGAACTCCGCCATGTGGGCGACCTTGCGCAGGACGAGATCCCACGTCCCGAGACCCGTCCCGAGGCTCGGGATCGAGGAGAACGCGAAGATCACGACCGCCCAGAGGACGGCCGGCGCCCATCGCTGCAGCCGTGGCAGGGCGGTCATTGCCCGCCAGCGTAGTCGAGTGGTACGGTGCCGCCCGACAACCAAAGGCGAGCGCGCAAGGGAAGCCGGTGCAAGTCCGGCACGGTCCCGCCGCTGTGAGGGGAGACGCTCCTTCGCCACACGCCACTGGCCTCGGCCGGGAAGGCGGCGCAGGAGGGAGCCCCGAGTCAGAAGACCTGGCGCTCGTCGACCCGTTCCCCTCGCGGAAGGAGGAAACGTGCCCCATCGACTCATCGCCCTCGTCGGCGCGACCCTGCTCGCGCTGGCCCTCGCCGCCTGCGGCGGGGAGAGCTCCGACCCGGCCGCCACCGCGGCCGCGCCGACGCCAGACCCTGCCGGAGTCCGTCCCGGCCGAGGCCTTCCCGGTCACGGTCGAAGGCGACAACGGCTCGCTCGTCGTCGAGCGAGGAGCCGAACAGGATCGTCTCGCTCTCGTCCACCGCGACCGAGTCGCTCTTCGCGATCGGCGCCGGCGACCAGGTGATCGCCGTCGACGACCAGTCGAACTACCCGGCCGAGGCCCCGATGACCGACCTGTCCGGCTTCCAGCCGAACGTCGAGGCGATCGCGGGCTACGAGCCGGACCTCGTGATCGCCGCGTACGACCCGGGCGGCCTCGTGGACGGGCTCGAGAAGGTCGGCATCCCCGTCCTCCTCCAGGACGCGGCCAAGGATCTCGACGCCGCGTTCGCGCAGATCGAGACGCTCGGCGCCGCGACCGGCCACGTCGAGGAGGCGCAGGCCGTCGCCGACGACATGAAGAGCCGAGATCGACGAGCTGGTCGCCTCGGCGCCCGACACGGCGAACGGCGCGACCGTCTACCACGAGCTCGGGCCGGACTTCTTCTCGGCCACCTCGGCCACGTTCATCGGCTCGATCTACGAGCGGCTCGGCCTCGAGAACATCGCCGACGAGGCGAAGAAGGCCGGCACCGGCTACCCGCAGCTGTCGGCCGAGTACATCGTCAAGGCCGACCCGGACCTGATCGTCCTCGCGGACACGAAGTGCTGCGGCCAGACGGCGGCACTCGTCGCCAAGCGGCCGGGCTGGAAGGGCGTCTCGGCCGTGACCGGCGACGACGTCGTCGAGGCGAGCGACGACATCACCTCGCGCTGGGGGCCGCGGACGGTCGACTTCGTCGCGCTCGTCGTCGAGGCGCTCGAGGGGGTGGAGGCCGGCTAGTGCTCCGGACGGGCGGAGTACGAGCGCGGCTCCCGGCACGGCGGCGCAGTCCGCCCTGCCCGGAGTCTCGGTCGGCTGGGCGATCGGCGCCGGCCTCTTCGTCGTCGTGTCGACCGTGCTCGGGCTCGCGCTCGGGCCGGTCGGCTTCGGCGCCGGGCGCGTCGTCAACGAGGTGCTGAGCCACGTGCCGCTCCTCGGCGTCGACTCGCCGTTCTCCCAGACGGAGGACGCGATCCTCTGGGACCTCCGCGCGCCGCGGGTCGCGCTCGGCCTGCTCGTCGGCGCGATGCTCGCGTCCGCCGGCGCCGCGTACCAGGGCGTCTTCCGCAACCCGCTCGCCGACCCGTACCTGCTCGGCGCGGCCGCCGGGCGCCGGGCTCGGCGCGACGTTCGTGATCGTCTACGACCTCGGCGACCCGGCCGGGATCGACCTGCGGCCCGTCGCCGCGTTCGTCGGCGCGCGTCGTCGGCGTCGGGGTCGCGTACGGGCTCGGGCGCTCGCTCGGCGGCGTCCGCACGACCGCGACGCTGATCCTCGCCGGCGTCACGGTGACGTGCTTCCTCACCGCCGTCCAGACCTTCATCCAGCAGCGGAACACCGAGACGGTGCAGGAGGTCTACACGTGGATCCTCGGCCGGCTCGAGACCTCGGGCTGGACGGACGTCGCTCGTCGCCCTGCCCGTACGCGGTGCTGAGCGCGGCGGTGCTCCTCTGGCACCGGCGGCTCCTCGACGTGCTCGCCGTCGGGGACGAGGAGGCCTCGACGCTCGGCGTGCCGGTCGCGCGCGTGCGGCTGCTCGTGGTCGCGGCGGCGACGCTCGGCACGGCGACGGCGGTCGCCTTCAGCGGGCTGATCGCGTTCGTCGGGATCATCGTCCCGCACGCGATCCGCCTGCATGGCGGGGACGAGCTACCGGATCGTGCTCCCGCTCTCGCTCGTGGTCGGGGCGGGCGTTCCTCGTGCTCACCGACCTGATCTGCCGGACGGCGATCGCGCCGGCGGAGCTGCCGATCGGCGTCGTGACCGCGTTCCTCGGCGCGCCGTTCTTCGCCGTCGTCCTGCGGACGACCCGGACGGTCGACCCGTGACGCGCGCTCGGCACCGACCGGGTCGCCGTCACGCTCGACCGGGCGCGGGTGGTGGACGGCGTCGACGCTCGCGCTCGAGCCGGGCGAGTGGGTCGGGCTGATCGGCCCGAACGGCGCGGGGAAGACGACGCTCCTCCGCGCGATCGCCGGGCTCGTCCCGTACGAGGGCTCGATCGCGCTCGACGGCGCCGAGGTCGCGTCGCTCGGCCGGCGCGAGGTGGCGCGGCGGACGGCGGTCGTCCCGCAGATCCCGGTCATCCCGCCGGACATGAGCGTGCTCGAGTACGTCGTGCTCGGGCGGACGCCGCACCTCGGCTACGCGGGGGCGCCCGGTCGACGCGACGCGGATGCGGCGCGCGCCGCCCTGGGCGCCCTCGACGCCCTGCACCTGGTCGACCGGCGGCTCGGCACGCTCTCCGGCGGCGAGCGGCAGCGGGCGGTGCTCGCCCGCGCGGTCGCGCAGGACGCGAGCCTCCTCCTCCTCGACGAGCCGACGAGCGCGCTCGACGTCGGCGCCCAGCAGCAGGTGCTCGAGCTCGTCGCGACGCTGCGCACCGAGCACGACCTGACCGTGCTGAGCGCGATGCACGACCTCACGCTCGCGGGCCAGTACGCCGACCGGCTCGTCCTCCTCGACGGCGGCCGCGAGGTGGCGAGCGGCCCGCCGGCGGACGTCCTCACGGAGGAGCTGATCGCGCGCCACTACGGGGCGTCGGTGCGCGTCGTCGACGGGGAGGAGGGGCCGACCGTGGTGCCGCTTCGCCCGCGGGTCGACGCGCGGCGCGCCGGTGTCCTGATGGCGCTCACGTTCCTGCTCGGCGGCGCGCGGAGCGGCAAGTCCGCGCTCGCCGTCGCGGCTCGCGTCGGAGTGGGGCGGCCCGGTCGTCTTCGTGGCGACCGCCGAGCGGCGCGACGACCCCGAGATGGACGCGCGGATCGAGGCGCACCGCGCCGAGCGGCCGCCGGAGTGGGAGACGGTCGAGGCGCCGCTCGACGCTCGGCCGCGGCCGTCGCGGGCGCGGCGCCCGACGCGTGCGTCGTCGTCGACTGCCTGACGCTCTGGGTCGCCAACGCGCTCGAGGCCGGGTGGAGCGACGCCGGAGACGGAGGCCGCGGCGGCCGAGCTCGCGCGCGCGGCCGCGGCCCGCGAGGCGCCGACGGTCGTCGTCTCGAACGAGGTCGGGCTCGGGGTCGTCCCCGAGACGCCGCTCGGCCGCCGCTACCGCGACGTCCTCGGCCGCGTCAACGCGGTCGTCGCCGCGGAGGCCGACCGCGCGCTCCTCGTCGTCGCCGGGCGCGCGCTGGAGCTCCGGTGACGGACGCCGAGCTGGCCGCGCTCGTCGCGGAGATCCGGCCGGCCGACGAGGAGGCGCGCGCGGCGACGCAGGCGCGCGCTCGACGCGAAGACGAAGCCGCGCGGGAGCCTCGGGCGGATCGAGGAGCTCGCGGCTCAGATCGGCGCGATCCGCGGCACGCCCGCGCCCGGGCGGCTCGCGGCGGCGATCGTCCTCGCGGCCGGCGACCACGGCTACGCCGAGCGGGGCGTCAGCGCGTACCCGCCCGAGGTGACCGGCCAGATGCTCGCGACGTTCGCGTCCGGCGGCGCGGCGATCAGCGTCCTCGCGCGCGAGGCGGGCGCGCGGCTCGTCGTCGTGGACGCCGGCGTGCGGGCGCCGGTCGACCATCCTGAGGTGCGGCGCGCTCCGGCTCGGCCCGGGCACGGCCGACGCCACGGCCGGCCCGGCCATGTCGCGGGAGAACGCGCTCGCGGGGATCGCCGCCGGCGTCGCGCTCGCGGAGGAGGTCGTCGCCGACGGCGCCGGGATCGTCGCGACCGGCGAGATGGGGATCGGGAACACGACCGCCGCGGCGGCGGTCTGCGCGGCGCTGCTCCCGGCCGAGCCGCGAGGCAGTCTGCGGCCGCGGCACCGGCGTCGACGACGCCGGCCTCGCGCGGAAGATCGACGCGGTCGGGCGGGCGCTCGCGCGCGAACCGGCCCGACCCGGCCGATCCGGTCGGCGCGCTCGCGGCGGTCGGCGGCTTCGAGCTCGCCGTGCTCAGCGGGTGTCTGCCTCGGGCGGCGCGCGGGCGGGCGCCGTCGTGCTCCTCGACGGCTACGTGACGGGCGCGGCCGCGCTCGTCGCCGCACGGCTCGCACCGGCGGCGGTCGGGCGCATGGTCGCCTCGCACCGCTCGCCCGAGCCGGGGCACGCGCTCGTCCTGGCCGACCTCGGACTCGAGCCGCTGCTCGACCTCGGGCTGCGGCTGGGGGAGGGGAGCGGCGCGGCGCTCGCGCTCCCGCTCCTCGACGCGGCGCTCGCGCTCCTCGCGGACATGGCCACCTTCGACGACGCCGGGGTGACGGATGCGGGCGCGTGACGCCTGGCGCGCCGCCGTCGCGTCGGTCGCGTTCCTGACGCGGATCCCGGTCGGCTCGCGCGTGCTCCTCGGGCCCGACGACGTGGCCCGCGGAGCGGCGCTCTTCCCGCTCGTCGGCGCGGGGCTCGGAGCGCTGGTCGGCGGCCTCGCCGTGGGGCTCGACGACTCGGCTGACGCCGCTGCTCGCGGCCGCGCTCGCCGTGGCGCTCGAGGCGCTCCTCACCGGGGCGCTCCACCTCGACGGCCTCGCGGACACGGCCGACGGGCTCGGCGCGCCCACGCGCGAGCGCGCGCTCGAGGTGATGCGCGAGCCGGCGATCGGGTCGTTCGGCGCGGCCGCCGTCGGCGTCGACCTGCTGGTGAAGACCGCCGCGCTCGCGGCCGTCCTCGCCGGCCCCGACCCGCGCTCGCCGTCGTCGCGGCGTTCGCGCTCGGCCGCGCCGCGCCGCTCGCCCTCGCCTGGGCCTTCCCGTACGCGCGCGCGGACGGCGGCACCGGCCTCGTCCTCTTCGGCCGCTGGGCGCCGCTCGCCGTCGGCCTCGCGCTCGGCCTCGCGATCGCGCTCGCGGCGCTCGGCCTCCGCGGGCTCTGGCTCGTCCTCGCCGCGGCGCTCGCGCTCGCGGCCCTCGTGCCGGTCGTCGCGGCGGCTCGGCGGCGTGACCGGGGACGTCCTCGGCGCGAGCGTCGAGCTGGCGACGACGGCCGCGCTCGTCGCGGCGGCGGCGAGCCGCTGATGCTCGGCCTGCCGCAGCAGGGCGCCGCGACGCGCCTCGTCCTCGTCCGACACGCGGAGCCGGACGGCGCCGCGCTCGGCCGCGCTCTGCGGCGCCCGTACCGACGTCCCGCTCGGCGCCGCCGGCCGGGCGCACGCCGACCGCCTCGCCGCCGCGCTCTCGGCCGAGCCGCTCGCGGCCGTCTACGCGAGCCCGCTGACCCGCGCGCTCGAGACGGCGCTCCCGCTCGCGCACGCGCCACCGGCTCGAGCCGATCCTCGCCGACGACCTGCGCGAGCTCGACTTCGGGGAGGTGGACGGCCTGCGCTTCGAGGAGATCGAGGCCGGCTCATCCCGGAGCTCTTCCGCGCCTGGATGGATGCGCCCGAGCACCGTCCGCTTCCCGGGCGGCGAGAGCCTCGCCGACCTGCGCGCCCGGGTGCTGCCCGCGGTCGCCGGCATCCGCGCCCGGCACGGGGGAGAGGCGGTCGCGGTCGTCGCCCACGCGGGCGTGCTCAGCGTCGTCCTCGCGGACGCGCTCGGGCTCACGGACGGGGCGCTCTTCCGCCTCGACCAGGCGCACGGCGGCGTCAGCGTCGTCGACTGGCTCGGCGAGACGCCCGTCGTTCGGGTCGTGAACGCCGCCGCGGGCCTATAGTCGGCCGGTATGCCGGCGCCTGCGACGGCGGTGCTCCTCACCGTCGGCAACGAGATCGTCTCCGGGGACGTCGAGAACACGAACGCGTCCTGGCTCGCCCGGCGGCTGGCCGCGCTCGGCGTCTCGGTGCGCCTGATCGCGTGCGTGCGCGACGAGATCGAGGAGGTCGCGGCGTTCCTCCGCGCCGAGGGCCCGCACGCGGACGTGGTGATCGTCACCGGCGGCCTCGGCGGCACGCCCGACGACCTCACGCGCGAGGCTGTCGCGGCGGCGTTCGGCGTCCCGACGGAGGAGCAGGAGCCGCTCGCGTCACGGAGCTGCGCGAGCGCTTCGCCACCCGCGGCCTCGGCGAGTACGCGGCCCGCTGGGCCCGCCTCCCGCGCGGCGCGGAGGCGCTCGACAACCCGCTCGGCGGCGCGCCGGGGTTCGTGGTCGGGAACGTCTACGTGCTGCCCGGCCTCCCGAGCGAGATGCAGGCGATGTTCGACGCGATTGCCGACCGGTTCGCGGGCGGCGCGCCGATCGCGTCGTGGCGGCGCCGCTACCGGACGACCGAGGGCCAGATCGTGGCCGTGCTCGAGGAGGCGACCGGCCGCTTCGCCGCCGTCTCCGTCGGCAGCTACCCGCGCTTCACCGCCGACGGGCCCGAGGTGGACGTCGTCCTCAAGTCGTCCGACGAGGCCGCGCTCGCGGAGGCGGTCGCGTGGGTCGAAGGGAGCGCTGCCCTAGGCATTGCGCTCGCGGTGGAGCGGCGACGCCGCCGACGACGAGCCCGACGCCCGCCAGCTCCTGCGGCGTCGGCACCTGCGCGAGCACCACGAGCCCGATCACGGTCGCGGTCGCCGGGAGGAGCGAGACCAGCAGCGCGTAGGTCTCCCGCCGCATCCGCGCCATCGCGAGCTGGTCGCAGACGTACGGGATCACGGACGACGTGACGCCGACGCCGATCCCGGCGAGGAGCGCGGCCGGCGCGAGGAAGGCCGGCGCGGCTGACCAGCCGCCGATCGGGGTCGCGACGAGCAGGGCGACGAGCATCGCGGCCGCGAGCCCGTCGATCCCGCCGAGGGAGGGCAGCCGCGAGACGCGGTGGCCGAGCACGATGTAGAGCGCGAAAAGCGCGGCGTTCGCGAACGCGAAGGCGACGCCGGCCGGCTCCGCGACGAGCCGGACGTCCGTCAGGAGGTACACGCCCACCACAGCCGCGGCCAGAGCGAGCATGTTCCGCCCGGTCCGCAGCCCGATCGCCGCGAGCGCGATCACCGGCAGGAACTCGATCGCCGCGACCGTCCCGAGCGGCAGCCGGTCGATCGCGAGGTAGAAGCAGGCGTTCATCGTCCCGAGCGTCGCGCCGAAGAGCAGCAGGAGACGGCGTCCGCCCGCATCGAGCCGCGCGCGGCCGCGCCACGGCCGGCGCCACGCCGCGAAGATCGCCGCGGCGCTCGCGATCCGGAGCCACGCGACACCGAGCGGCGGCACGAGCGCGAAGAGGAGCACCGCGAACGCCGGCCCGAGGTAGTGGAAGACGGCGCTGCCGACGAAGTAGGTCTCCGGCGGGACGGAGTCGGCGAGCTCGGTGACGCCGCCGGTGGACGGTCGTCTCCATCCCGGTCCAGTGTCGCGACGGCGCTACGATTGCGAAAGGGTCGATCCACGGCATTTCCACGCAGATGGCTACGAAGCAGAAGAACTCCGTCGCACCCGCCTACGAACCGGCGCTCCTGGACGACATCAACCGTCGACTGCTCCAGGAGCTCCAGGCGGACGCCCGCCTGACGATCGCCGAGCTCGGCCGCCGGGTGAACCTCTCGGCGCCGGCCGTGGCGGAGCGCGTGCAGCGGCTCGAGCGCGCCGGCGTGATCGCCGGCTACCACGCCGAGCTCGCCCCGAAGGCGCTCGGCTGGCCGATCGCGGTGATCGTCCGCATCCGCCCGGCGACGCGACAGCTGCAGAAGATCCCCGAAGTGGCCGCCGAGGTTCCCGAGGTGGTCGAGTGCCGCCGGATCACGGGCGAGGACTGCTACGTCCTCGACCTCCACCTGCGCTCGATGGACGACCTCGAGGGGATCCTCGACCGCTTCGTCGCCTACGGCCAGACGACCACCTCGATCGTCCACTCCTCGCCGGTCGCGCGCCGGCCGCTCCCACTCTGAGCGGCCGGCGCGATCGTTCATGCGCGCTAGGGGGCGACCCGCGTGACTGTGCGCGCGACCGGATCCGCCACCCAGACGGCGCCGTCTCCCACGGCGAGGCCGGCGGGACGGCCGCCGATCGGGATCCGCTCGCCGACGGCCTGCCCCGACTCGGGGTCGAGCGCGATGAGCGCCCCGGACTGGTCGAGGACCCAAACGGCGCCTGCGTCCGTCGCTACGGCGACGGGCTGTCCGCCGAGGGCGACCGGCTCGCCGATCACCGCCCCGGTGTGGGAATCGATCCGTGAGATCGTTCCGTCGCCGAGGTTCGTGACCCAGGCCACCCGTCGCCGACGGCGACGCCGGTCGGGCCCAGGCCGACCGCGATCGGCGTGCCGGAGGGCTTGTTCGTCCGGGCGTCGATCCGGACCACGGTCCCGGCCACCGCGTCGGTGACCCAGACGGTGCCGTCGCCGACGGCCAGTCCTGCGTAGTCGAGTCGGCCCGACGCGCGGGTCAGGATCGGCGGCGACGTCGAGCGTACCTTCCCCGTCTCGGGATCGATCTGCGTGACGGTGAGGTCGCCGCTGTTCAACGCCCAGATCGACCCTTCGCCGGCTGCGACCGCCAGCGGGCGCTCGCCGGTGCGGGCCGGCTTGGCGCGGGCGGCTCCTGCGTCGATCCGGGAGACGGTGTCGTCGAACAGGTTCGTCACCCAGACGGCCGCGCCGTCCGCCGCGGCGCTCGTCGGCCCGTTCCCGACCGGGACGGGCTCGCCGACGGCCGCGCCCGACTCGGGATCGAGTCGAAGCACGCTGTCGCTCTGCTGGAGGACGACCCACACGTCTCGCCGAGCCACCGCCACGGCGCTCGGGGCGCCCTGAATCTCGAACTGCTCGACGCTGGGCCCGTGGTCGGCCGTGCGGCGGTCGGCGTCGGCTTCGCCGAGCCCGCGTCCTCCGCATCTCCTTTGCCCCCACCGCAACCCGCTCCGCCCGCAAGCGCGAACACGAGCGAGCCGAGGATCAGTGTCCTTCTCGTCGCGTGGTGCACGGTTCAGTCCTCCTTGGGTAGCGGTGCGCCGTCCGGCGCCGCCGACAGGTCGACGTCGAGCGCTGCGATGACACGCTCGACCGGAATCGCGGCGCGTCGGCTCGCCTCCTCGACGAGCTCAGGCGACTCCGCCTCGTACACGTGGAAGCACGTCTCCTCGTCGCCGAGGAAGATCAGGCGGAGGTACCGGATCGGTGCGCCCTCGCCGGTCATCGACTCTGCAGCCGACCGGGCCCGGAGCGCCGTATCGCGCAGCTCGTCGGCGCTCGCCCGCGAGAGGTAGAGCTCGGCGAGAAACGTCGCCATCTAGCTCCGGACCGGTTGCGTCGACTGCATGTCCCGAGGCTAGGAAGCCTCGAAGGGGCCCGAAACGTGGAAACCCCCAGGCTTTGCCCGTGCTACCCCGGGAGGCGGCGCGCGAGCTCGGCCCGGGAGCGGACGCCGAGCTTGCGGTAGATCCGCGTCAGGTGGAACTCGACCGTGTGGTCGGAGACGTAGAGCGCCGCCGCCACCTCGCGGTTCGTCTCGACCCTCGGCCACGAGCGCCGCCACGCGGGCCTCGGCCGGGGTGAGCTCGTCGCCTGACGCCGTCCGTCCGCCGATGCTCCCGAGCTCCGCCCGCGCTTTCTGCGACCAGAGATTCGCGCCGAGCTCCTCGAAGATCGCGAGCGCGTCGCCGAGCGTGCGGCGCGCCTTCGACTTCTGCTTGGAGCGGCGCTGCGTCGCGCCGAGGTGGAGCAGCGTGCGGGCCCGCTCGAACGGGATCGATGCGTGTTCGTGCAGCGCGAGCGCGTCCTCGAAGCAGGCAAGCGCCTTGTCACCCTCCCCGCGGGCGGCCTCGCGCAGACCCCGGCAGCGCAGCGCCGCCGCGCGTGCCCAAGCCCGGTCGAGGGCACGCGCGCGCTCGTCGAACCAATCGGCGATCGTCGCCGCCTCGTCCTCCCGGCCGAGGGCAACGAGCGCCTCGATCTCGTCGGGGACGAAGCGGATCGCGCCCGGCTCGCCGACGCCGCCCGCGACCAGGCGGACGCGCTCGGGCTCGAGCAATTGGACTACCTCCACGGGCCGGTCGAGCGAGAGCTCGAGCAGGCCGAGCGCCCAGGAGCCGTGTGCCCTGGCCGCCGCCATGCCGCGCTCTCCGGCGAGGGCGAGCGCCCGGTCGGCGTCGGCTCGGGCGTCGGCCTCGAGTCCGAGCGAGGCGCGAACGAGCGCGCGGGTCGAGAGCGCGTACCCCTGCATTGGAAGCTGGCCGGTCTGGAGCGCCAGCTCGTGGGCCTCCTCCGCCACCGCCGCCGCCTCGGGCCAGTCGCCGCGCAGGTACTCGGCGAGGGCGAGCTGGGCGAGCACCATCGGCGCGGAGCTCTCGTCACCGCGGAGGCTGACATCCTCGCGGCATGCACGAAGCAGCGTCGCCGCGTCCGGGCCGTCCGTCCAGAGGCGGAAGACCGCCCAGTTGAAGGCGGGAGTCGAGAGGACCCGCCGCGACGCGTCGACCTCGTCGGCCTTTGCGGCCCGCCGGAGGGTGGCCGGCGCTGCGGTGCGACCGACGAGGCACTCGAGCAGGCCCTGGAGGCAGAGCGACTCGACGTGCAGCGCCTGCCCACCGGACCGGGCGGCGCCGCTCGCCGCGGACGCCGCGAGGTCCACCGCCTCCTGCAGATCTTCCCGCAGGTAGAAGAGGGTCGAGGCAAGGCCCTGCGCGGCCTCGGCGTGCACCCGATCGTCCGCACCGGCCTCGGTCAGGGCCCGGCGCGCGACCTCGGCCGCCCGGGGCTGGTCCCCCTGGAAGCGGTGGATCCTCGAGAGCGCGGCGAGCGCCTCCGCCCGGTCGCGCCCGCGGGCCGCCGCCGCGAGGGCCTGCTCGAGCAGCTCGATCGATCGGGCCGGGTCGCCGGCGTCGAAATGGTGCAGCGCGGCGGCGATCGTCCTCCTGTGGAGGTCGCCGGCGTCGCCGTCCGGCGTCAGGCTGCATGCCTGGTCGCAGAGTTCCGCGGCGGCCGCACAGGCGCCGCGGCTGCGGGCGTGGGCGGCGGCGGCCTCGAGCGCGGCCGCGATCTCGGCGTTCGGGCCGTCAGCGGCGAGCGCGAGGTGACGCGCGCGCTCCTCGTCGTCCACGACGACGTCGCCGAGCCGGCGGTGCAGGGCGCGCCGCTCTGCCTCGTCCAGCTCCCGGTACGCCGCCGAGGCGAGCAGGGGGTGGGCGAAACGCAGGCCCCCGGTGTCCTCCTCGAGCACGTGCGCCTCGAGCGCCGGCTGCAACGCGGCGTCGTCGAACCCCGCCTGCGCCAGGAGCTGCCGTGTCGGTTGCGAGACCGCCGCGGCCGCCGCGAGCGCCTCGCCGGTGCCGGCGGGGAGCGCCACGATGCGGTCACGGAGGAGCTCGCGGAGCTCCCCCGGCACGGGCAGCGGCTCGCCGGCCGCGAGCGGCGCTCCAAGCCGCGCGAGCGCGCGGCCGAGCTCCAGCGCGTAGAACGCGTTGCCCGCGGCCACCTCGTGGACCCGGCGTAGCGCCGGGCGGGGGAGGACGAGACCGGTTTGGTCGCGCAGCAGCCGGTGCACTGCGCCCAGGCTGAGCGCAGGGACGTCGAGGCGGCGAACGCGCTCGTCCACGAGGTCAGCGGCCGCACGCTCCCCCGTCCGCTTCGCGAGGAGGAGGCCGACTGGCTCGTCTCGGAGGCGGCGCCAGGCGAACGCCAGCACGAGTCCGGACGCCGGATCGAGCCACTGGAGGTCGTCCACCGCCACCAGGACGGGGGCATCCGCGGCCCGTGTCCGAAGCGCGGTCAGCACGGCGACCGCGACGGCGCGCTCGTCGGGCGGCGGGCCGGTCGGGCGGTCGAGGAGGAGCGCGACGCGCAGCGCGTCGGCCTGGGAGGCGGCACGGTGTCGAGGATGTCGGGCAACTCGGCGTCGAGCAGGTCGCCGAGACCCGCGAACGCAAGCCGTGCCTCCGCCTCGGCCGGGCGGGTTTCGAGGACGTGGTAGCCGAGCACACGCGCCGCCTCGATGCCGGCCCGCCAGAGAGTCGTCTTGCCGACGCCCGCGTCTCCGACGAGCACGATCCCAGCCGGGCCGACGTGGAGCGCCGAGAGAACTTCGTCGAGCTCCGCGAGTTCCTCGTCGCGGCCGATTACGTCGCCCTGGGCCAGTGCGGGCATCGCCCACCTCCCGGCGCCATGCTACGTCCCTGATCCTGCGCGGCAAAGCGGGCGGGTTCGCGCTGAGCGCGCCTCTCCGCGGCCGGGGTCGGACGTCGGCCGCTCGCGCCCCAGTTCCGCGCCGAGACTCGGCCCAAGAAACCTTTGCAATTGCCACTAAAGCTTCGTGCCGTTCCGGACGATCAAGGGCCGGATGAGCGCGTTTCGCCCCAGCGCCCCGTCTTTTCACGCGACCCCGCGGTGGATCGACCGCTGGTTGGCGGCGTGCTCGGACCTCGCGGAGCTCGAGCGGTCCAACCCGATGACCGACGCGGTCATCGACGAGATCGACGGCCGGATGATCCGGATCGGCGACCAGTGGCTGGCGGACTTCGCGTCGTGCAACTACCTGGGCTTCGATCTCGACCGCGAGATCATCGACGCGATTCCGGAGTACATCGACCGCTGGGGAACCCATCCGAGCTGGTCGCGGATGCTCGGAAGCCCCGTCCTCTACCCCGAGATCGAGGAGCGGCTCATCGAGCTGCTCGGGTGCGAGGACGCGCTCGTCATCCCCACGATCACGCTGATCCACCTGTCGGTCATCCCGGTGCTTGCGGGGGACGGAACGATCTTCGTCGACAACCGCGCGCACAAGACGATCTACGACGGCTGCCAGTTCGCCTCCGCTCGAGGCGCGACCGTGAAGCGCTTCCGCTTCGAGGATCCCGACGACCTCGAACAGCTGCTCCGGCAGGACCGCTCCTCGACGCGACTGATCTGCATGGACGGGGTCAACAGCATGACCGGCAACGCGCCGGACCTCAGGGAGTTCGCGCGGCTCGCCCGTCGCTACGACGCGCTCCTCTACGTCGACGACGCGCACGGGTTCGGCGTCATCGGCGAGCGCTCGCCCGACGAGCCGAGCCCGTACGGCCTGCGCGGCAACAGCGTCGTCAAGTACTGCGGCGAGTCGTACGACCGCATCGTGCTGGTCGGCGGCTTCTCGAAGTCGTACTCGTCGCTCGCCGCGTTCGTGGCCTGCCCGACCGACCTCAAGGAGCTCCTCAAGACCGCCGCCCCGCCGTACCTCTACTCGGGCCCGTCGCCCGTCGCCTCGCTCGCCACCGTCCTGGCCGGCTTCGACGTCAACGAGAAGCGCGGCGACGCCCTGCGGCTCGACCTCTGGAACAAGACGGACCAGATCCTCCGGTGCCTGGACGACCTCGGCGTCCACACGCCGAATCGCTCCGGGTTCCCGATCATCGAGGTGCCTCTGGTTCGCTACGAGGACATCGACGCTGCGGGACGCTTCCTCTTCGACCACGGCATCTACGTGACGCTCGCGGCCTACCCGCTCGTCCCGAAGAGCGAGGTCGGCTTCCGGATCCAGGTGACCGCCGCCAACTCGCAGGCCGAGGTCGACCAGCTCGTCGACGTGCTCGGCAAGCTCGCGAACGCGTTCGACCTGCGGCCCGCTCGTCAGGAGCACGCGGCATGAACCTCTTCGGTCCCGACTGGCGTAGCCGGATCTGGGCCATCTACCTCGCGTTCGGAGGCCTTCTGACCGCGGCGTACCTCTGGTTCCCGCCGCTGATGGGGAACGGCCCGCTGATCAACCTGCTCGGCCTCTCGTCCTCGATCGCGATCGCCGTCGGCATCTATCTGCACCGGCCGAAGGCGAGCGCGGCCTGGGTGCTCTTCATCGTCGGGCAGTTCCTCTTCTTCGCCGGCGATCTCTACACGTACAGCTACCCGAAGCTCTTCGGGGTCGAAGTCGAGTTCCCGTCGCTCGGAGACGCGATCTACCTGACCGTGTATCCGGCCCTCGTGGCCGGGCTCTTCGTGCTCGTGCGGCGGCGGAACCCGCAGGGGGATCGCGCCGGGATGATCGACTCGCTGATCCTCACGATCGGCATCGCCCTGCTCTCGTGGATCTTCCTGGTCGCCCCGAACATCCACCTGTCCGGGCTGACGCTGCTCGAGAAGGCCGTGTCCGCCGCCTATCCGCTCGGCGACATCCTCCTCCTGGCCGCCGCCATTCGACTTGCGGTCGACCAGGGGAAGCGCGCCCCGTCGTTCTACCTCCTCATCGCCAGCATCGTCTCGCTTCTCGCCGTCGACTCGGCCTACACCTACGCCCTCCTGACGGAGACCTACAACCACCAGCTCATCTACGACGTCGGCTGGATCGCCTACTACCTCTTGTGGGGAGCAGCGGCTCTGCATCCCTCGATGCGGACGCTCGAGGAGCCTGCACTCGAGTCGCGAGCTCGGCTCACGCCGGCGCCGCCTCGACGTTGCTCGCCGGCGCGTGTCTGATTGCGCCGGGTATCCGCGTCTGGCAGGCGCTCGGCGATCCGGACGTTCTTGTCCTCATCGCCGCCTCGGCCGTGCTCTTTCTCCTCGTCGTCAGCAGGATGGCAATGCTCGTGCGCCAGGAGGAGCGAACGGCGGCCCGAGAGCTGGCGATCCGTCGCGCGGGCGTCGACCTCGTCGCCGCCGCCGGCCGCGAACAGGTGAACGAGGCCGCCGTCTCGGCCGTCCGCGCACTGGTCGGGACCCGGTGGAGGTGCGGCTCGTGCTCGTCGAGCGCGCGCATGCCCTGGTCGCCGCCTCGTCCGACGGGACGGGCGAGTGGCCGCTCTCACGCGAGGCGTTGCGCTGGCTGCACGATTCGAGCTCGGACGGCCCGAGCAGCCGGCCGCCCGACGACATTTCGCACGGAGCTTCGACTCGAAGGTGCTTCGGCGCTCGTGCTGTCGCTCTCGGTGCGCGACCGGTCGCAGGGGTTCCTCGTCGTCGCGGCACCCCGGCGGACGCTGCGCGAGCTCGTGGACTCGCTCGAGTCGCTCGCGTCGCAGATCTCGCTCGCCGTCGCTGGAGCGTCGCTGACGGAAGACCTTCACCGCCGCAAGAGCGAGGCACGCTTCCGGTCCCTCGTCGCGCACTCTTCCGACCTCATCACGGTTCTCGACGCGCAGGGCATGGTCACGTACCAGAGCCCCTCCGTCGAGCGGGTCCTCGGGTACCGCGCCGACGAGATCGAAGGGACCGAGTTCGTCCGCCTGCTGGGTGAGGCCGACCGGGCCAGGCTGCGCGGGATCCTCGCCGGGGTGGGGGAGTCCTACGCCGGCGGTGGCTCCGAGACGCACGTGATCGACTGCACGCTGCAGCACCGCGACGGAACCTGGCTCCAGTTCGAGGTCCAGCACACCGACCTGCTGCAGGACGAGCACGTCCGCGGCATCGTCCTCAACAGCCGCGACGTGAGCGAGCGCAAGGCCTTCGAGGACCAGCTCGCGCACCAGGCCTTCCACGACCCGGTGACGAACCTGGCCAACCGGGCGCTCTTCGCCGACCGCGTCCGCCAGTCGGTCCGCCGGTCGGCGCGCGGAGGTCCGGCGATCGGCGTCATGTTCATCGACCTCGACGACTTCAAGACCGTCAACGACAGCCTCGGGCACGCCGCGGGCGACCAGGTGCTGCAGGAGGTGTCGCGGCGGTTGCAGACCGAGATCCGGGCCGGAGACACCGTGGCGCGATTCGGCGGGGACGAGTTCGCCGTCCTGCTCGACGGGATCGACAGCTCCTCGGAGGCCGCGGAGGTCGCCGGACGCATCCTGCAGGCGCTCGAGGCGCGATTCGAGGTCGACGGCAAGCCCGTGTTCCCGCGGGCGAGCATCGGCATCTGCCTCGCCGGCGACGAGCTCGGGTTCTCCGACACCGAGGACCTCCTCCGCAACGCGGATGTCGCCATGTACATGGCGAAGCGCGACAACAAGGGCGGCTATCGCCTCTTCGAGCCCGCGATGCACGAGCGGGTGGTCGAGCGCATGGAGATCCACGCCGAGCTCCAGCGCGCGCTCGAGCTGAAGCAGCTCGAGATGCACTACCAGCCGGTGGTTCGCCTCGACGAGGGCGGCGACTACGGCGTCGAGGCGCTCCTGCGCTGGATGCACCCGACGCGCGGGACGATCCCGCCGCTCCAGTTCATTCCCCTCGCGGAGGAGACGGGTCTCATCATCCCGATCGGGCGCTGGGTCCTGCAGGAGGCCTGCCGCCACGGGGTGCTCCTGCACGAGCGGCGCGGCGACGCGCCGCCGCTGACCGTGAGCGTCAACCTGTCGGTCAAGCAGCTCCAGTCCGAGACGATCGTCGCCGACGTGCGCGAGGCGCTCGAGGCGAGCGGCCTCCCGCCGTCCCTGCTCGTCCTCGAGATCACCGAGACGGCGATGATGGCCGACACCGAGCTCGCGATCGAGCGGCTCGCCGACCTCAAGGCGCTCGGGGTCCTGCTGGCGATCGACGACTTCGGCACCGGCTACTCCTCGCTCTCCCGCCTGGGCGACTTCCCGATCGACATCCTCAAGATGGACCGCTCGTTCCTCGCGCCCGAGCACGAGCACTCGGGCCTCGCCGCGGCCATCATCGGGCTCGGTACGAGCCTCAATCTGAACGTCGTCGCCGAGGGGATCGAGCTGCCCGAGCAGATCACGACGCTCCGCGGGTTCGGCTGCGAGCTCGGGCAGGGCTTCCTGTTCGCCAAGCCGATGAACTACCAGGCGCTCTCCGCCTACCTCGTGAGCGAGGACGCTCCCGGGGTCGGCGAGCAGTCGCATGCAGCATAGTCACGAGGCGCTCGACCGCACGGGCGGCTTCTCGCGGGTGAATCTCCTGGCCCCGCTGCGGGGCCGCGACTTCCGGCTGCTCTGGAGCGGGATGACGATTTCCCTGCTGGGGGACGGCATCTTCCTCATCGCGATGGCCTGGCAGGCGTACGAGCTCTGGAACGCGCCGGCCGCCCTCTCGCTTCTCGGGATCGGGATGACCGTGCCGACGATCCTCTGCATGCTCCCCGCCGGGGTGCTGAGCGATCGCCTCGACCGCCGGTCGCTCATGCTGTACGCGGACATCGGCCGCGCGCTCGTCACCGGAGCGCTCGCCGTCCTGGCGATCACCGGAGCGCTCTCGTTCTGGCACCTCGTCCTCCTGGTCGCCCTCTACGGCGTCGGGACGGCGTTCTTCACGCCCGCCTTCGAGGCGATCGTGCCGGACATCGTTCCGCCTGCTCAGCTGCCTGCGGCGAACGCGCTCGACCAGTTCGTCCGGCCGATCGCCCTTCGTCTCGCCGGTCCGGCGCTGGGCGGAACGCTCGTGGCGGCCGTCGGGACGGGCGTCGCGTTCGCGTTCGACGCGGCCACGTTCGTCGTGTCCGCGGTCGCGATCCTGCTCATGCGACCTCCGCGGCATCCCCGCTCCGAGCACGTGAACTCCTCCGTGAGCGCCGATCAAGGAGGGCTTCACGTTCATCCGGCGGCGGGTCTGGCTGTGGGGGACCCTGCTGTCGGCCGCCCTCGCGTACCTCGCCTTCATGGGGCCGACCGAGGTGCTCCTGCCCTATCTCGTGAAGAACGACCTCGACGCCTCCGCGGGCGACCTGGGGCTCATCTTCGCGGCGGGTGGAGTCGGCGCCGTCGGCGCCGCGCTCATCATGGGCCAGCGCGGGCACCCTCGCCGAGACGTGACGTTCATGTACGTGGCATGGACGCTCGCAACCCTCGCGGTCGCCGGCTACGGGCTGGCCACCGCATCGTGGCAGCTGATGGTCGCGTGCCTCGTGTTCAACGCCCTCGAGACCGTCGGCACGATCGTCTGGGCGACGATCAAGCAGCGTCACGTCCCGGCGTCGATGCTGGGCCGGGTGTCCAGCCTCGACTGGCTGATCTCGATCGGCCTCCTGCCGCTCTCGTTCGCGCTCACGGCTCCCGTCGCAGCCCTGCTCGGGGCGAAGACGACGCTCCTGGGTGCGGCGGTGATCGGCGGCGCCTGCACGCTCGGCGCGCTCTTCCTGCCGGGCATGCGGGACATCGAAGGCGTCGCCGCCGCCTTCGACGAGGATCCCGCGGATGCGCCCGTCCTCGCCGACCGGGAGCTCCTCATGCCGCCCGCGGTCGTCAACGTCCGCGGCTAGGCAGGCCGCGGCCATTCCGGCCGGGGTCAGGCAGAGGCCGAGCGCTCTCGGCCGAGGGTCTCCCGTCGCCGAGCGTCTAGCATCGGGGCATGGCCGTCGCCCAGCCCTCGCAGGACTACCTCGCCGACCTGAACCCCGCCCAGCGGGACGCGGTGACCGCGCCCGAGGGGCCGGTGCTCGTGGTCGCCGGGGCCGGCTCGGGGAAGACGCGCGTGCTCACGCACCGGATCGTCCACTCGATCCGGGCTACGGGCGTGAAGCCGAACGAGGTCCTCGCGATCACGTTCACGAACCGCGCGGCCAACGAGATGAAGCGGCGGCTCGAGGAGCTCGTCGGCGGGGTCGCGCGGACGATGTGGGTGATGACGTTCCACGCCGCCTGCGGCCGGATCCTCCGCCGCGAGGCCGGCCGGATCGGGATGCGCTCGAACTTCACGATCTACGACCAGGCCGACCAGGTGCGCCTGGTGAAGAACTGCCTCGAGGAGCTCGAGAAGGATCCGAAGCGCTTCGCGCCGCGCGGCATCCACGCGCAGATCTCGACCGCGAAGAACCAGCTCGTGACGCCGGACGAGTACCACGCGCGCGTCGCGTCCTTCTACGACCAGACGGTCGCCGAGGTCTACGCGCTCTACCAGCGCCGCCTGCACGCCGCGAACGCGCTCGACTTCGACGACCTCCTGATGCTCACGGTCGAGGTGCTCGAGCGCTTCCCCGAGGCGCGCGAGCGCTGGCAGAAGACCTTCCGCGCCGTCCTCGTGGACGAGTACCAGGACACGAACCACGCGCAGTACCGGCTGCTCCAGCTCCTCGCCGGCGGGCACAAGAACGTCTTCGCGGTCGGCGACCCCGACCAGTCGATCTACGCCTTCCGCGGGGCCGACATCCGCAACGTGCTCGAGTTCGAGCACGACTTCCCCGGCGCGCGGACGATCGCGCTCGAGCAGAACTACCGCTCGACGAACCGGATCCTCCGCGCCGCCAACTCGGTCATCCAGCACAACCGCGAGCGGAAGGAGAAGACGCTCTGGTCCGAGCTCGGCGACGGCGAGCCGGTGCGCGTGCTCGAGGTCGAGGACGAGCACGCCGAGGCGCGCTTCATCGCGGCCGAGATCGCGCGGCTCCACGACGAGGGCTGGAGCTCGAGCGAGATCGCGATCTTCTACCGGACGAACGCGCAGTCGCGCGTGGTCGAGGACATCCTCGTCCGCCAGGACGTGCCGTACCAGGTGATCGGCGGCCCGCGCTTCTACGAGCGGGCCGAGGTGAAGGACGTGGTCGCGTACCTCCAGGCGCTCGACAACCCGGCCGACTCGGTCTCGCTCGCGCGGATCGCGAACCGGCCGCGCCGCGGGCTCGGCGACACGACGCTCGCCCGGCTCGCCGCCTTCGCCGACGCGCAGGGGATCACGCTGCGCGAGGCGCTCGGGCGCGCCGACGAGGCCGGCGTCGGGGCGGCGCCGCTCCGGGCCGTCCGCAAGCTCGCCGCGCTGCTCGACTCGCTCGCCGAGGCGGCGCCCGACCTGCCCGTGCCCGAGCTGCTCGAGCGCGTCCTCGACGACAGCGGCTACCTCGAGTCGCTCGAGGCCGAGCGGACGGTCGAGGCGCAGGGCCGGATCGAGAACCTCCAGGAGCTCGTCGGCGTCGCGCGCGAGTACCAGGGGACGGCCGAGGCGCCGAGCCTCTCGGACTTCCTCCAGGGCATCTCGCTCGTCTCCGACCAGGACCAGCTCGAGCACGAGGGCGGCCGCGTCACGCTGATGACGATCCACAACGCGAAGGGGCTCGAGTTCCGCGCCGTCTTCCTGATCGGGATGGAGGAGGGCGTCTTCCCGCACGCGCGCTCGCTCGAGGAGGGCGACCTCGAGGAGGAGCGCCGGCTCGCGTACGTCGGGCTGACGCGGGCGCAGGAGCGGCTGGCGATCACGCATGCGGCCGCCCGCTCGCTCTGGGGCGCGCGGAACTACAACCTGCCGAGCCGCTTCATCGACGAGCTCCCGCAGGACGAGATCGAGCGCGACCGGCTGCGGCCGACCTCGTGGTCGGGCGCGGGCTCGCCGCAGGTGACGGTCAAGCGCGAGACCGAGATCCCCGACCTCTCGACCGGCGACACGGTGCGCCACGCGACGCTCGGCGAGGGCGTCGTCGTGCGGATCGAGCGGGACGGGACGATCACCGTCCGCTTCGCCGACGACGGGGCGGAACGGCGCCTGATGCTCGAGTACGCGCCGCTCGAGCGGATCGCCTAGCGCGCCGGCAGCGAGACGGCTTACACCAGGCTTACGGAATCCATGCGCCTTTGCGGCACAATATGGGCCGTGCGCCGGGGTCCCCTCGTCCTGCTGCTCGCAATCGCCGCGTCCCTGCTCGTCGCGCCTGCCGCCGACGCGAAGGTGCGGCACTACTGGATCGGCGCCGTCCCGGTCAACTGGAACGTGATCCCGAGCGGGCGCGACCCGATCACCGGGCAGACCTTCGACCCGGCCGACACGCGCATGCAGACGGTCGTCTACAAGCGCTTCACGCGGAACTGGGAGAAGTTCTTGCCCAACTACCCGCGCGCGGGCGACAACGACGGCATCCCCGGCCCGCTGATCAAGGCGCGCGTGGGCGACACCGTGTTCGTCCACTTCAAGAACATGGACACGCTCCGCAACCAGCGGCACTCGATGCACTTCCACGGGTTCAAGTACCAGTTCCCGTCCGACGGGGCGTACATCCCGGGCGAGTCGGGGCCGGGCGCGAACGTCGCCGTCGGCCGCGGGTTCGTCTACCGCCTGGAGGCGAAGCGCGGCAGCGCGGGCGTCTGGCCGTACCACGACCACTCGTCCTCGATGACGACCTCGATCGACGGCGGGATGTACGGCGCGCTGTCGATCCTCCGCCGCGACCAGAAGGAGCCGGACCGCGAGAACGTCGTCTTCTTCTCGACGCACCTGGGCTTCATGACGATCAACGGCCGCGCGTTCGTCGGCAACACGCCGACCTTCCACGCGAAGCCGGGCAAC
The DNA here is from genome assembly GCA_963696365.1 of uncultured Actinomycetes bacterium. Classification (GTDB taxonomy): domain Bacteria; phylum Actinomycetota; class Thermoleophilia; order Gaiellales; family Gaiellaceae; genus CAVOKD01. The sequence goes on along the minus strand of CAVOKD010000001.1, from coordinate 161,516 downwards.
GTCGTCCAGTGGGACGTCCTCGCGATCGGGAGCGAGCACCACACCTTCCACCTGCACGGGCACCGCTGGAACTGGAACGGCACCTCGATCGACACGCGGACGATCGGCCCGGCCGAGAGCTTCCGCTTCCGCATCAAGGAGGACGTGCCCGGGACGTGGTTCTACCACTGCCACGTCGAGGCCCACATGATGCTCGGGATGCAGGGCTTCTACCGGGTGCGAGTCCGGTGAGGCGCGCCCTCGTCCTCGTCTCGCTGGTCGCGCTCGCCGCGCCGGCGGCCTCGCTCGCTGCCGAGCGCCAGGTCTCGATCCACGGCGAACGTCGTTCGACCCGCGCCGCGTCAACATCGTCGTCGGCGACTCGGTCCGCTGGACGAACCACGACGTTCCAGACGCACAACCTCCACACCGACACCGCCGTCTTCCCCGACCACACGCTTGCCCGGCAACACGTCGTGGTCGCCGCTCCCGACGCCCTTCAACGCCGAGACGACGATCGGCTACGTCTGCACGATCCACTTCGGGCATGGTCGGGACGGTCGCGGTCTGGAACCTCTGGCTCGCCGACCCCGCGATGGCCACGTACGGGTCGAACGCGAAGTTCACCGGCCTCGCGCAGGCCGGCGCGCCGCGTGCAGATCGAGGACGCAGGGCGGGCATCCCGGTCGGCAGCGCACGTCGCCGCGAACGGCACCGGCGGCTACACGGTGCTCGTCGGCCGGCCCACGCTCGCGCCGGGCCTCTACCGCGCGAACGACGGGACGAACGACAGCCGGCTCGTCCAGCTCAAGGTCAAGCCGAAGCTCACGATCACGAAGGGCAAGATCCGCCGCGGGCTCTGGCGCGTGGTCGTCAAGGCGGCGCCGAACCAGCACGGCGCCACGGCCGTCATCGACAGGAAGAAGGGCTTCGGCTGGGCCAAGCTCGCGTCGAAGAGCTTCGGCCTCTCGTCGAAGGCCACGTTCACCGTCCAGATCCCGGCGGGCAAGTCGCAGCTGCGCGTCCGGGTCCGGCTCACGAATGCGAAGAACGGGTACTCGCCGGCCACGAGCGCCTCGTTCGTGCTCAAGCGTTAACGAACTGTTCGGGTCGCTTGAGGCACGGCAGAGGCCGTGCCACACTCCGGCGCGCCCGGCACACCGAGGAGGGAATCCATGAAGAAATCCATTGCCGCGCTCGTTGCGCTCGCCGCCACGGCCGTCGCGCTCACCGCCGCCGGCCCGGCCGGCGCCGCGAAGGTCGTCCACACGATGGGCGGCACCGTGTTCGTCCCGAACGAGCACATCTCGCAGACGAACCGCTTCATGCCGCACGGTCACGTACGTGCGGCCGGGCGGCTACATCCGCTGGGAGGACCACGACCGGACGGTCGAGCCGCACACGGTCATGGCCGTTCTGGCCTCGCACGTTCCGAATACCGTCGACGAGGTCTTCTCCTGCTCGGTCTGCGACCTCTGGCATGCGCACCTGGTCGACCCGAACGACGAGAGCTCCGGCATCGCCCGCAAGAAGGTCAACGTGGGCAAGTCCGGCTTCCAGCGCGAGGGCGACTCGCTGCTCATCCTGAACAAGGAGCGGAGCGCCGCCCGCGTCAACGCCGGCGCCGGCCACACGATCCACTACATGTGCGCGTTCCACCCGTGGATGCAGGGAATCATCCGCGTGACGCGCTCCGGGAAGGCACCCGGGTCGATGTAAACCGGGGGTGGGCGGCTCCCTCGTTCGGGGGAGCCGCCCGCTCTGGCTCTCGACTACCGTCCTGCCCTTGCGCATCGCCCTGTTCGCCGCAGCGGCTTCGGCCGCGTTGTTGTTTGTCGGCCCCGCCGCAGCCTCGTTCCCCGACGGCCGCGGCCAGATGAAGGCCGAGCCCGCCGGGTTCGCCGTGCCGCTGCGCGGTCCGCTCGAGTCGCGGTTCGGCTACCGCTGGGGCCGGCTGCACGCCGGGCCTCGACATCGCCGTCCTCGGCACGAACCGCGTCCACGCCGCCGCCGACGGCGTCGTGATCGCGACCGGCTGGCTGAACGGCTACTCCGGCTACGGGAACGTCGTCCAGATCCGCCACCGGCCCGGGCTCGTGACCATGTACGCGCACCTGGCGACGATCGGCGTGCGGCGCGGCCAGCACGTCTCGCGCGGCGAGCTGATCGCGGGCGCCGGGTGCACCGGCTCGTGCACCGGCGCGCACCTCCACTTCGAGGTGCACGTGAAGGGCCGCCCGGTCGATCCGCTCCCGTACCTGCACGGCCGGCTTCGCTAGAATCCGGCACCCCAAGGGCGGTTAGCTCAGTTGGGAGAGCACCAGCTCGACAAGCTGGGGGTCACTGGTTCGAGCCCAGTACCGCCCACTAGGAGAAGCCCCGTAAACGGGGCTTTTCGTTTTCCAGGGTAGAAACCGCAAATCCTGGCTTGGCCGGTTTTTGGCAGTCGGCGATGTTCGCGCGGTCCTCCGTTTGACCGAACGGCCCCGGCCCGCGCCTAGCCGACTCGAGGTAGCTGCCCGGCTAGTGGGGCATCTAGCCCGCAGTTACAAGGAAGTCATCATGACTCACATATCAACCACTACCGTGGCGGTCGGCACACGATGAACGCCCCTACCTCGATCACCATCACGCCAGTCTTCGTTGCCGACCTCTCCGTCGAGGGCGAGCGGATGCCGGTCTACGTGCACGTCATCGACCATCCCGATGCGCGCGTGCTGGTCGACACCGGCATGACGGAGCTGCACCCGGCGATGGCCGACATGGATCCCCGCCTCCAGCCGCTGAGCGAGCAGGACTTCGATCTCGCCGGCATCGACATCGTCGTCAACACACACCTGCACGCCGACCACTGCGGCGGCAACCACCTCTTCGCCGGCAAGCCGATCTACGTCCAGCGTCGGGAGCTCGACGACGCGCGCAGCAAGGACGACTACACCATTCGCGAGTGGGTCGAGGCGCCCGGCGTGCGGTACGTGCCGGTCGACGGCGAGCACGAGCTGCTGCCCGGGCTCCGACTCGTCCCGGCGCCGGGCCACACACCCGGCATGCAGATGGTCGTCGTCGAGACTGGCGGGCGCCCGGTCATCGTCGGCGGCGACGTGGCGGTGTGGTTCGGCGAGTTCGACGAGCCGCCCACCGAAGGCCGGCAGCGGGTCCTTGCGCTCGACCCCGAGCTCGTCTGGCTCACGCACGAGCACGAGCCATGGCGACCCCCACCGTCTGAGGCATCACGCCGACGCTCTCTGAGTCGTCGAGTGGCACTGTGAGCTCGCGGTCGGGCGTTCAGAATGCAGTCATTCGACGGAAGGGAGCTGCGATGGCGACGCGATCGGACTTCACGGACGAAGAGTGGGCGGCGATGCAGAACGGAGTCACCGGCGCGGGGGCGCTCGTCTCCGTGAGCGACCGTGACTTTACGGACACCTTCGGCGAGGCAAGCGCCCTTGCGAAGGCCCTCGCCGCGTACCGCGAGCAGAGCGAGAGCGTGGTTATTCGCGAGCTTGCGAACGCTCGCGGAAGGGGTTTCGGGCTGACCGACTCACCGCAGGAGATGGAGTCCAAGACGACCGCAGCCCTTCAGTCCGCACTGGAGACGCTGGCGGCGAAGGCGCCCGACGAGACGGAGCACTATCGCCAGTTCGTGCTCGGAGTCGCGAACGCGGTCGCCGAGGCAAAAGGCGGTCTCTCGGACCAGGAGGCCCAGGCACTCGGCAGGATCAAGGGCGCCCTCGGCACAGCCTGACTCGTGGGACTTCCGCCACGGGCCCACCCGCGCCCGGCCCGGCTTGCAGGACCGCTAGGCGCGGGAGCGGCTTCGTGGGTTCGAATCCCACTCCGCCGCTCCCGCGACCTCGGCGACTGGCGCGTTAGGTGATCCGCCAGGAGTACGCAGCCGGGGTCGGATCGAGTGATCCGTCGAGATCCTTGGCCCGAACCCTGAACGTGTGCGCCCCACGCGCGAGTGAGCTGTACGTCTTGCCGGCCGCCGAACATGCTGCCCAAGCGCCTCCATCGAGCTTGCACTGGAACGTGGCTGTCGGCGTCGTCGACGAGTACTTGAAAGTCGCGCTGCGACTTCCCGTGTTCTTCGCGGGTTTTTGGGTGATTGCCGTGGTCGGTTCGCAGGCTTCGCGGGTATCGGACGCGTCGCTGGCTGCGTTGTCCACACCGACACCGCAGAAGACGTCGTCGTCGCCTCCGCCCGCAGCCGAGATGGCGTCGTTTCCGAGGCCACCGCCAAGGACGTCCGTGTCGGCACCTCCCGTAATGCTGTCGTTTCCCGCTCCGCCCCTTATGCGCAGGGCAAACGCGAGACCGGCACCGCTCAGAGTGTCCGCTCCTGAGCCGCCGACGACTCCCTCCACGTCGGTGTTGTTGATCGTGTCTCGAGATCCTGCTCCGCCATCGAGCGTTGCGCCGTCGTCAGCCCCTGCAGAGGCGAGGTTTACCGTGATCGCGTCTGTTCGACCAGCGTACGTCACGATGTCGACCGACCCGTTCCCGCCGTTCATCACGTCAGTGTGAAGTCCACCGTTGAGAAGGTCGTTTCCGGCACCGCCGTTGAGGATGTCATTACCCTCGCCCCCCTCGAGCCTGTCATTGCTTGCGAGTCCGTTCAGGGTGTCGTTGCCGTCGCCGCCCAATATCGTCACCGGGATAGCGGGAGCTATGCAATCCGGAGAACAGAGACCGTCGGCCTGCCGCTGGTTCGCCCTCGACACGTCGTTCCCGTCGGCGAGCACGATCCGAAACCCGCTCGGGTCGCCGACCATGGAGGTGCAGTCCCAGTAAGGGCCAAACCAAAAGACGCAGCCAGAGTTTGTCGCGTCCGTGATGGAATTGTTGGAGTCGCCGATCGCGACCACGCTGGTACCTGTCCATTCGAAGATGTCGATGTTGTTTGTCTCTCCGGGCGCGGCCGTGAAGATGAGAATGCCGTTCGCGTCCCTCGTGAGCGTTGCCGCCGAGCTCGCGGGAGCGCAGGCCAGTAGCAGTCCAACGGCCAAAAGCGCGGTGACGATCTTCTTGTTCAAGGAATCTCCTCTGAGTCGCTTTCTTGTTCGCCGGGAGCGTTTCTGGCGCTACAGCGGCGATGAGCCAATGGGTCGGCCAGTCCTGCCAGCCGGAACAGACCAACCGTAGTCACGGTGTAACGCAAGTGCAAGTAGCACCTTGCGCCGCACGTGCAAGGCACGCTTGCGCCTTGTATCGTGCCCGCATGGCACACGACCCCGAGGTCAAGGCCATGCTGCGCGCCTATCAGAAAGCACTCGACGCGCTTCAGCGCCTCGACCGGGCCCGGCGCACCTTCCGCAGCACCGTGCTCGCCGCGCACGAGGCAGGAGCGAGCAAGAGCGAACTTGGCCGCCAGCTCAACGTCTCACGCCAGCGCATCGACGAGATCCTCAGCCGGGCGCGGCACGAGGCCGCAGCCGGCATGGAAGACCTAACCGACTAGACCACGATTTCCGGAACCGCGTTCGGTGTCGAGATCAGCCGTGAGGGTTCTTCTACTGGTTTAGGAAATCCCGGGCGGTGTAGGGGGTCTTGGATGGCCCACCCCGCTGGGGCCGACACAACCACCAGGTTCGCGCGCACAGTCCTGCGTGAGGGGTTCAACGACCGACTGTGCGACATCACCGTCGCGCAGCGGGGCCGCAATCCAATAGTCAGGAGGGGACATGCGGAGAATGCATCTGGCGGCAATGGCCGCCGTTATGGCTGTACTCGCACTCATGAGCGCGTCGTCTGCGGTTACAGCACCGCCGGACGTCGATTCGACACGGCTGGAGCAGCTGGTGACGGTGCAGGGCATCCTCGAGCACCAGCAGGCGCTGCAGCACATCGCCGACTTGAACGGCGGCACGCGCTACACGCGCACGTCGGGCTACACCGCCTCGGCGGCCTACGTGAAGGCGACGCTGGAGAAGGCCGGCTACGACGCGCACTACGAGATGTTCAACATGCCGGTGTGGAATGAGACCGCCCCGCCCGTGCTGCAGCAGGTCTCGCCGACGAACAAGACCTACGTCGCAGGCAGCGCCGCGGACGACGACTCGCCGTCGGTGGACTTCATCGCCTTCGAGCATTCGCCGACCAAGTCGCTCACGAACGTCAAGGTCGTCCCGACCGACGACATCGTGATCCCGAGCCCCGGCGGGACGACCTCGGGCTGCGAGATGTCGGACTTCCCGGCGGCGACGACCGGCGCGGTGTCGCTGATCCAGCGCGGCACGTGCGCGTTCGTCGCGAAGCTGGCCAACGCCGTCGAGGCGGGCGCGGTCGGCGTCATCCTCTTCAACGAAGGCGACACGGCAGGCCGCCGCAACGCGCTGTTCCGGTCGGCACCGCCTGAGTACCCGCTGCCTGCGGTGCTCTCGAGCTTCGCCGTTGGCGAGGAGCTCTACAACGCCTACAAGGCGGGACAGAACCCGACGGTCAACCTCGCCACAAACGGCGTGGAGGTCGAGACGCTCTATCCGAACGTGGTTGCCGAGACCGAGCGTGGTGACCCCAACCACATCGTGCTGCTCGGTGCGCATCTGGATTCCGTACCGGCGGGTCCGGGCGTGAACGACGATGGGTCCGGCACCGCGTTCCAGCTCGAGCTCGCCGAGCAGCTCGCCAGGGCGGGCACGCCGCCGCGCAACAAGATCCGCTTCCTGTGGTTCGGCGGCGAGGAGGACGGCCTGGTCGGCTCGCAGTACTACGCCGCCCACCTGTCCGACGCCGAGGTGGCGCGCATCGACATGATGCTCGACACCGACATGATCGCCTCGCCCAACTTCGCGCGGCTGGTCTACGACGGCGACGGCTCGACGTTCGGATCCGAGAACTCCGGGCCCCCGGGCTCCGGCACGATCGAGCGGGTGCTCACTGACTACTGGGCCCAGCGCGGGATGGTGAGCGAACCGATCCCGTTCGACGGCCGCTCGGACTACGTCGGCTTCATCAACCGCGGCATTCCCGCGGGTGGCGTGTTCGCCGGCGCCGAGGCGCCCAAGACGGCCGCGCAGGTCGCCAAGTACGGTGGCGTCCAGGGCGAGCAGCTCGACCCGTGCTACCACGAGGCCTGCGATACGTACTCGACGGTTACCACGCAGCCGCCGGCCTCGACGATGAACACGTTCCCGACGAACCCGGTGCTCGCGCAGCAGCAGGCGGACAGCCTGAACGGCAACGCGCTCCGCTCGCTGGAGCAGTTCAAGAACACGCTCGTGCACGCCGTCTGGTACTTCGCGCGCGTCAAGGGCGCCTTCCCGGAGGCGGCCGTCGCGAATGCCAAGAAGGCCGAGCGCACCCACGGGTTCAAGTTCCAGGGCCACGTGGTCGCTCGCACGCGCTGATCCGCTCAACCGAGTTGCCGCCCCGGCGTCCACGCCGGGCGGCAGCTCGGTCAGGTTTGACGGAAGGAGGGCGAAAGCCCTCTTTCCGCTTAAGGGGAACGCCGTGGCGTGGCAACAATGGCCGCCGGTTCGGGCCGGTTCTGAGCCGGATTCCTAGACGCTAGTGCTAGAGCGTCGGGTCAACACGTCCGGACGGCGAGCGTCCTGACGCGGCCGTGCCCTAGCGGGTTCTCAACCCAGGCGAGCCGGCAACGCCCCAAAGCTAGACTCGTAGGGGCCGCAACCGTGCGAGCGAGCTGGCGGATTGCCCCGGTTTGGGCGTCGAGCCGGAAGATCCGTCGGGAGACCGCGTAGACGATCGCGTTGCCCCGCGCAGCCAGGCGCGGTGCGATCCCAGGTATCGGGGCGCTCGATCCAAGCGAGTCGCCGTCGGCGGCGTCGTATCGCTCGATCCGGTTGCCGACGAGAACGGCGAGCGTCCCGCCACCGAGCGCGATCGCGCGGGCCGGGCCGCTCATCGTGAGGGTCGTGACGTGCGTCCGAGCGGCGGTGTCCCAAAGCTCGACCGCCGCCGCATGCGGCGGGCGACCGTTCGAGCCGGTCAGTGCGTATGGCACGAGCGCGATCCGCCCGCCCCCGACAACGACGGCCGCCGAGGCGGGCGAGCCAACGAGCGCGTTCGGCATACGAGACGCGCCGGAGACGACGTACACCGCCCCACCCGTCATCGCGTCGCCGGGCTGTTCGTGTCCGCATCCCTCGGCGGGAATCGGCCCGGTCACCGTCCACGTCTGGCGCGCGTAGACGAGCGTCGGGCCGCGCGCGGCGAGCGGCCCGAGCGTGGCGCCGCCGCAGTCGCGTGTGCGCCGGGCGGACGCGAGCCACCGCGGCGCGAGCGGCCACTCTCCGATCCGCCCGAGCTCCTCGCTGTCGCAGCAGCTCTCGAACGAGTACCGCAGCCGGTCCCAGAAGACCGAGCCGGCTGCCAGCGCGACCTGGGTGCCGTCTTCCGCGCGATCCACGCACTCAACGACGCGCGACGACAGGCCGCTCGCGAGCCGCTTCACGTGGACGTCGTTGCAAGAGCTCACGTCTTGCGTGGGGTGGCGGACGCGCCATGCGACCGTCCCGCCATCGAGCGCGACCGCCACGATCGGCGCCCGCGCGCGCACGACCGTCCGCGGCACGGCTGCGACGGCGGACGGAACGACGACCAGCGCCCCGGCCGCCACGATCGCTGCGCCCATCCGTCCCTGCATCCCTGCATGGAGTAGCACGCCGCCCCGCAGTGATCAACTGTTGAGGCGGGCACTCCGTACTAGGGCCGTACACTCGGAAATGAAGGTCTGTCTGCCCGAACTGCGGGGAGGAGAATCGCGAGCGGTTCCGTCTCTGCGGTTATTGCGGGACGAAGCTGGATCACGAGGCCTCGTATCCCCCGGCGGGGCTCCCGAGGAACCGGACTGGACGCCCTCGCCCGATCCGCCTGCGATCCGGCCTCGCATGAGCCGCCAGCTTCTAGGTGAGCAGAACGCTGAGTGCGTCGAGGACGAGGAGCGCGGCGAGTATCAGGAGTGCGTAGAAGGTGACCTGCGGCTGTCGGCGACTGACTTGGCCCTGCGCGTCCTCCATGAGCGCGATGACGCGTTTGCCGAGGAACAGGAAGAGGATCAACGGGCCCCAGACGAGCGCGGTCGCGAGCGTGACGTACACAACGACAAGCTCCGCCTGGTCGGCGTCTCCGAGGCCCGCAGTGACGATCGTCGTGGCGGCCAGGCTGGTCAGTACAAGTCGCTTCGGGCCACCGATCCCGAGCAGGAATCCGGCGACGATGGTCGTGAGGACGCGCAACCGGCTGAGTCGTTCGAGCAGCGCCTGCGTCCGCGCCTTCGAGCGTTCGTGCGCGGTTGCGCTGTCATTCGTGTTCGGGGGTCTCCGGTGAACCACGAGGGCTAGCACGATCAGCACGAGCGCGAGCGCGACCTCCAGCGTGGCCCGGAAACCGGGGTGGCTTTTCCCGCTGGAGCCGGTGGCGGCGATACCGAAGATCACGAGCACGGAGCACGTCAGGATTTGCGCTCCGACGAAACCGGCGCCGAAGGCAATCGCCTTCAGCCGCCCGGATGGCATGACCGCCAGCGTCGCGCCGAATCCGAGCGCGCTGAGACCCGCCCGAGGCCATAAAGGACACTTGAGTCTGGTCGAGGACGGCCGCCTCGCCAGCGGACGATCGGACAGCGGGCGAGCGTCGGTCACCGAGCTGAAAGAGCACATCGCCGACGTCCGCGCGCCGCTCCTCAGCCGTGCTCGGAGAGCGGCGCGCAGGTCCCGTCGAAGCACTCGCCGCCGGGCTGCCACGCCCGCAGACTATCCCTCACCCTGCGCGCCGGTGAGCGCCGGAGCGACTGGATCGCCGCATCTCGCCCGATGCTCTCTTAGGGTCGTGGCCTAGTTTCGCGAACACGATTTCTAGGAGGAAATATGGAGCGCGCAAAGCCCACGGGACAGGTCGATGCACAGAACGTGCCGAGATTCGTGGGGCTTCGCACGTTCGCTCGCCTCCCGCGACTCGAGGACGTCGGCAGCGCAGACGCAGCGTTGCTCGGCGCGCCGATCGACCTCGGCGCGACGTTCCGCAGCGGCGCACGGTTTGGGCCGGCAGCCATCCGGGAGGCCTCCCTTCTCTTGAAGCCCTACAGCGAGCCTCTTGACGTATTTCCGTTCGACGACATGCAGGTGGTCGACGCGGGAGATGCCCCGGCGATTCCGATTGACATCATCGCTGCGCACGCAGCGATCGAGCAGAAGGCACGCGAGCTCCACGAGCGCGAGACCGCGGTCATCGGGCTCGGCGGCGATCATTCCGTGGCACTTCCTCTGCTGCGCGCGGCGGCGGCGAGGCACGGGACGCTCTCACTCCTCCAGCTGGACTCGCACACCGATACCTGGGACTCGTATTTCGGCGGCCACAAGCTGACGAACGGCACGATCTTCCGACGTGCCATCGAGGAAGACCTGATCGATCCAGAGCGCTCTGTCCAAATCGGACTACGCGGCGGCCTCTACTCCGGCGACGACTATCGCGAGAACAGCGGCCTCGGGTTCAAGACGCTGCTTGCCCGCGAGCTCGACGGTGCGGGGATCGACGGCGCGCTCTCACTCGCCCACGAACACTGCATTCTGCCCACCTATGTGACGCTCGACATCGACGTCCTGGATCCAGCCTTCGCGCCCGGGACGGGCACGCCCGAGATCGGCGGCATGACTACGCGGGAGCTCCTTGGGTTCCTACGCGGTCTAACCGATCTCAGCTCAGGCATCGTTGCGGGGGACGTCGTCGAGGTCTCGCCGCCATATGACCCCTCGGGCATCACCGCGCTCGCGGGCGCCAACCTCGCTTGGGAGCTGCTCTGTCTGCTGGCTCGCTACCGCAGGAGATCCTCGTAATCGAGACTCTAGCTATGCCGGGCCGCCGTCGGGCGCCGCAGTTGGCCGTTAGAAGTCGTCCTGCCACTCGCGGACCGCAACCTTGCCGGCCTCGCCAACCTTCTCCACCACGAAGTAGCGGTCGTGCCGCCCGATGACGTGCTCCACATCAGGCACCACGTGTCCGGGCCTGACCGGGAAATGCGTGGGGACAAGCCGCACCGCCTCGTACTCCGGGAGCGTCAGCTCCATCGTCTCGAGGCATTCCGTATTCGCGCACTCGCAGATGAACCCGACCAACTCCACGTGCGGCACATCGGTGCTGACCGTCCGCACACGCTCGTTCACCTCGCGAAAGAGCGACTGATTGCGTGCCGCCTTGGTCTGCTTCTCCTTGCTAGCCATCCGGCTCACCCTCCCGTCAATTGATGGCCCCGCCGGGGTGAACCTCGGAAGCGTCCGCCTATAACGGCGAGGCTACGAGAGGGCACTAGGGAAGCGCGCCCAGAACGGCTACTGACGAAGGTAGCACCGTGGGCCGGACGCAGTGAAGAGCGGCCTCTTCCGCGCGAGCTTCCTGGGTGCTACGTTCGACGGGAGCGAGGAGCAGGGTGGGCAGGCAGCGGTGGCGACGGAAGGCAGGATGCGGCCCCTCTCCGCGCGGGCGCCGCGGTCGTTGCGGTCGCGCTGACAGCGTTCGCGCTCGGATCGGCGTGCAGCGGCGACGAACCAGGCTCGGCTTCCAAGAGCTTGACTGTTGGTCCTGCGGAAACGTTCCTGGCGACCGATCCCGAACCGGAGCCGGAGTCGGTCCCCACCGTCGAGGAGCTCCCAGGCCCAGTCGCGCAAACCCGTGCAGCCATCCTGGCTGCGGCGAGCGCCCTGGATTACGACGCCCTCGAGCCGCTCGTCGATCCCCGGCTCTTCCTGTCCGATGTCGGCTTCGGAGTCGATCCCGTGACGCGCTGGCGCGAGCACGGAACGGCGCCGCTCGAAGCGATCGCGGTGCTTCTGGACATGCCCCACACAGTGAGCCCGGAGACTAACGAGGCTGACTTTTCAACCAGTGGCCAAGGCTACGGCGGACCTCGCCTCCGGAATCATGTCCGACGGGGGTGATGGTTCTTCGTCATGGTGACCGGCTTCTCTGAGCCCGCGCCAGCTCGCGTTTCAACCCGAGACGGGGGCACGCCGCACCGCGCCTCGGACACCCTGTCCGACGGCAGGTGATGGTTCTTCGAGTCCACGGCACCAGCGCCGACTCTAGTCGGTGATGTCCTCCATGCCGGCCGCGGCTTCGTGGCGGGCGCGGGTGAGGACCTCGTCGACGCGCTGGCGGGAGACGTTGAGTGTGCGGGCGAGTTCGCTCTTGCTCGCTCCCGCCTCGTGCGCCGCGAGTACGGCTTGACGGAAGTCCTTCCGGGCTCGGTCGAGGCGCTGGAGGGCCTGCTCGGCGACCCGATAGCGACGGCGGACCTCCTTGATCTCCGCCTCGTGGCCCACGTGAGGATATTACCCCCTCGCAAGGGTAGGTCGCTCTTGCACAGGCTGTCGCGCGCGACTAACGTCTCTGTGGGTGTAAGAGCCTCTTGCTCTTGCGGAGGCGAACTTGTGTGGGACGGAGGTAATTGGCGATGCGACCTGTGGTGGGGCCCGGGGCGTTGATAGCGGCGACGGTCCTCGCGATCGGTGTGGCCGGCTGTGGCGGCGATGAAGAGACATCCTCTAAGGGTGCGCCCCCCAGCTCGACGGAGCTCACGGCCCGTTCGGCCGACTTCACGCTTACCAAACGGAGCGACATCGGCACCAAGGACGCGTACGTGACCTTCACGACGGGAAGCGACGGCAAGACGACTGCGTTGGTCGACTTCTACGTCCCGCGGACGCCAGAGACGCGAGGTGCCGTGTACCCGGTGGCGGTGCAGGAGGGCGACTGCACGTCGCTCGGCGGGACGACCATCGCACTCGGCGATCTCTCGGCCGGTATCACCTCCGTCGCCCTGGAGGAGCCCTTCGACGAGGCCGTCCTCCCGCTCCAGGAGGGCTCGTCGTCCCTCGTCATCATGAAGCCGGACCAGAAGACGATCGCATGGTGTGGTCCCTCCTCCTGACGCGCTGCCATCGTCCGGCTTCCCGCGTGGGTCTTGCCCACGCGATTGACAAGGCGAGGAGCGAGATGAAGGAGCTAGTTGCGGCCCACCGCCCGAGGCCGGTCGGCTCCCGCGGCGTAGGTCTCGCCGACGGCGACGACGGGCGTACGGTGTTCACATCGCCTTGACCAGCTTTCCGGCGCCAACCGTGTGGGCAGGCTTCGTCGACCGGCGCGCGACCCGTCTCGGCGGCGTCGTGTGGTACCTCGTCGCCGTCGTCGTCGTCAGCGGCGCGTACTACCTGGCGGCGCGTTTCGGGCTCGAGCTCCTCTATCCGGACGGTCCGGTCGCCGCGATGTGGCCTCCCGTGGGAGTCGGCATCGCTGCGCTCTACTTCTTCGGCCTCCGGCTCTGGCCGGCGATCGTCATCGGCGACCTCCTGCCTGGGGTCGCCGACTACTCGCAGCCGCTCGGGACTGTCTTCGGCCAGACGCTCGGGAACACCGTCGCCGTCGTGCTCGCCGCGGCTCTCCTGCGACGCCTCACCCAGGGCCGCGCCGGCCTGGAGCGGGTCGCCGACGTTCTGGCGCTCGTCGCCTGCTGCGTCGTCGCCGCGGCCGTGAGCGCGCTCTTCGGGCCGCCCGCGCTCTATCTCGGCGGCGTGATCGACCTTGAGCAACTCGATGACTCGATGCGGCGGTGGTTCCTCTCTGACGTCTCCGGCGCGCTCGTCGTGACGCCGATCTTTCTCGCGTGGGCGGGGAGCCGGGTCGTGCGCCCGAGCCGTCGCTTCCTGGTCGAGGGCGTCGCCGTCCTCGCGACCCTCATCGTGCTCGTCGAGGTGCCGGCGCAGCAGGCCGTCCCCTACGTCGTCTTTCCGGTCCTGATCTGGGCGGCGCTGCGCCTCGGGCCGCGCGGCGCGGCGGCCGCGGTCCTCGTCGTCGCCACGCTCACGATCTTGAATACGGCCCAGAACGAGGGTCCGTTCGTCCGCGAGTCGATCACCGACCAGCTGCTCGCGACGCAGCTCTTCCTCGCGGTTGCCGCGCTGACCTCACTCATCCTCGCCGCCGTGACCGCGGAACGGCGCCGGGCCGGTGAGGAGCTCCGGCGGAATGAGGAGAGCGTGCGCCTGCTCGCGCACGAGCAGGCTGCGCTTCGGCGAGTCGCGACGCTCGTCGCAAGCGAGGCCGACCCGCAGGCCCTCTTCGAGAAGGTGACCGAGGAAGCGGGAACCTTGCTGGGCGCGGACAACGCAGCTGTCCTACGTTACGGCGACGACGGATACGCCACGCTGGTGAGCGCCTGGAGCGTGCCGGAGCGCGACCACATTCCGGCAGGCGCGACCGTCAGGCTCGACGGCGACACCGTCGCCGCGTGCGTGTACCGGACGGGCAAGACCGAGCGGGCGAACTACGACAACCTCGACGATCCGCTCGCGCGGATGCAGCGGAGCTTTGGCTACCGGTCGTCGGTCGGAGCGCCCGTCAGCGTCGGCGGACGCCTGTGGGGCGCGATCGTGGCCGCGACGACCGAGCCGGAGCCGCTTACCGGCGAGGCCGAGAAGCGTCTGTGTGATTTCGCGGAGCTGGTGTCGCAGGCGCTCGCGAACGCGGACGCGCGCGAGAAGCTCGCGGCGTCGCGAGCCCGCATCGTCGAGGCGGGCGACGCCGAGCGCCGCCGCCTCGAGCGCAACCTGCACGACGGCGCGCAACAGCGGCTCGTCACCCTCGCGCTGCACCTGCGCCTCATCGAGGGAGCGCTCGAGGACGATCCGGAACGTGCCCGCGTACTGCTCACCGACGCAAACGCGCAGCTCGACGAGGCGCTCGACGAACTCCGGGAGCTCGCGCGGGGCATCCACCCGGCGATCCTCACCGACCGCGGCCTCGAGCCCGCGCTCCACTCGCTCGTCACGCGCACGCCGGTGCCGGTGACCATCGCCGAGGCGCCGAAGGAGCGGCTGCCCGAGCCGGTGGAGGCGGCCGCCTACTACGTCGTTGCCGAGGCGCTCACGAACGTCGCGAAGTACGCGAACGCGGACGCGGCCACGGTGCGGGTCTCGCGGGAAACGGCCTCGCCGTGGTCGAGATCGCCGACGACGGAATCGGCGGCGCCGATGTCGGCCGCGGCTCGGGCCTCAGGGGCCTCGCCGACCGGCTCGAGGCGCTCGGCGGCCGCCTGCGCGTCGAGAGTCCCCCGAACGGGGGCACGCGGATCGAGGCGGAGATCCCGCTGCGATCGCGCGCTTGAGACCGCACGCGCGGGCGCCAAGAGACGGGGGAGGGGGATAACCGCAGGTCCAAGGCCTCGCCTCGGGTAGCCTGAACGAGCGTGCGGGGGGAAGCCGCAGTCGAGACCGAGGCACTGCGCAAGAGCTACGGCGACGTCCAAGCTCTCTGCGGCGTCGATCTGCGCGCGGAGGCCGGCAGCGTGCTCGCCTTGCTCGGCCCAAACGGCGCCGGCAAGACGACCGCGGTGCGCATCTTGACCACGCTCCTGCGACCGGACGGCGGCGTCGCGCGCGTCGCCGGCTTCGACGTTGTCCGCGAGGGCGCGCGCGTCCGCGCGGCAATCGGCCTGGCCGGGCAGTACGCCGCCGTCGACGAGAACCTGACCGGATTCGAGAACCTCGAGATGGTCGGCCGGCTGTATCACCTGGGCCGCACGGCCGCTCGCGCACGGGCACGCGAGTTGCTCGCGTCGTTCGACCTCGCCGATGCGGGCGAGCGCCTCGTACGCACGTACTCCGGAGGCATGCGCCGTCGCGTCGACCTCGCCGCTGCACTCGTCGCCAGGCCGCCCGTCGTGTTCCTCGACGAGCCGACCACGGGGCTCGACCTGCGTAGCCGGATCGGGCTCTGGGAGGGTATCGAGGAGCTTGTCGACGAGGGCACGACGGTCCTGCTGACGACCCAGTACCTCGACGAGGCGGACCGGCTCGCCGACAGCATCGCCGTCGTCGACCACGGCGTCGTCATTGCCGAGGGCACGTCCGCGCAGCTCAAGGCGCAGGTCGGCGGAGAACGGCTCGAGGTCTGCCTGGAGGATCGCGGGCGCAGCGAGGATGCGATCGCGGCGCTGGCCGCGCTCGGTGACGCGCCGCCGTTCGTCGACAACGGCACGCTGCGAGTTCCCTTGAGCCGCCGCAGCGGTGCGATCGCGGACGCGGTGAGGCGGCTCGATGGAGCCAGCATCGCCATCGACGACATCTCGCTGAGACAGCCGACGCTCGACGACGTGTTCCTCCAGCTCACCGGCCGCACCGCCGAGCCCGAGGCCGAGGCCGAGGCCGAGGAGCGGGAGGATGGCACGAGGCGATGACCGCGATTCAGTACGCAGTCTCGGATACGTTCGTGCTCGCAGAGCGCGGCCTCAAGCGCCTCGTGCGGCAGCCGGATCTGCTGGTCAGCTTCACCGTGCAGCCGATCATGTTCGTGCTGCTGTTCACATTCGTGTTCGGCGGCGCGATCGAAACGCCGGGCCTCGACTACGTCGACTACCTGATGCCCGGGATCATCGTGCAGTCGATGGTCTTCGGCGGTTTCGTCACCGCGCTCGGCCTGTCGGACGATCTGAAGAAGGGGCTGATGGATCGCTTCCGGTCGCTGCCGATGTGGGCGCCGGCCGTGCTGTCCGGGCGGATCCTCGCCGACATCGGAACGAACGTGATCCAGCTCGTGGTCATGCTCACCGTCGGGATAGCTGTGGGTTTTCGATTCTCGACGAGCGCCCCGGAGGTGGCTGCCGGGATCGCACTCGTGCTGCTGTTCGGCTACGCGTTCTCCTGGGTGTTCGCGTTCATCGGACTGACGGCTTCCTCGCCGGAGGCGGCGAACGCCTACGGGTTCACGATCCTCTTTCCGATCACATTCGTCTCCTCCGCATTCGTTCCGATCGACTCGATGCCGGACTGGCTTCAGCCGATTGCCGAGCACAACCCGTTCACGACGATGGTGAACGCGGCGCGCGCGCTCTTCGTCGGCACACCGGCCGGAAACGACATCTGGCTGTCGATCCTGTGGTCGATCGCCATCACGGCGGTCTTCGCAGCGCTCTCGATCTGGCGATACCAGCGCTCGGTCGCGCGCTGACGCTCAGTCGATCAGCTTGCGCGTGATCGCGTGTCACCGCGGTCGTCGCGACGCTCGCGTTCCAGCAGTGGCTCGGTCGTCGTCTCACCCTGCGCGGAGAGGTTCGCTGCGGATGCCCGGCGGCGGGGTCTCGTGGTCTCGGATCACCGCGACCATCGGATCGGTGCTCGCAATCAGGGCCAGATCGCACACCCCCGGCCAGTCGGAGAAACTCTGCCCGTACGGCGTGACGCTTGTCCCGATCAGGCGCTCTCCGGCATAGCAGGTGGAATCGGTGGAGTCCTCGTTCAAGTAGCAGATCGTGACGGGCCTGCCGTTTGGCGAGGCGTCGACGCCGTTCTCCGTCAGCTTGTTCGTCTCGAAGCATGTTCGGCCCGGCTCGCTGTAGACAGCCGTTACGGCTTCCCAACCCATCCCACCTCCGAGCTCACCGCCACCCGAGGCACGCTCCTCGCTTTCCTTGCCCGCGCAAGCGGCGACAGCGCCCGACACAAGGACAAGCACGAGAGCGAGGTATGTGGACGTTCGCAGGGTCTCGGGAATCTATTCCCCGCTCGGCGGGTGCGCTACTGGGCGCCGAGGCCGACCGGCGCTCGGGCGCGTCGCGCGCGATACTTCTCGGATGGCTTCACCGGACGAGCAGCGTTCGGGGCTGGGCGACGCAGCCGGCCGCGCAGCGATGTTCTCTGCCAGGGCCGCCGCGCGAGTCTGGCGCGACCAGCTCGAGGAGGCCGTGGACGATGTTCTGTCTGCTCCGGAGATGGCGCGGGTCATCGACCGCGCGCTCGCGGGACCACTGCCCGAGGAGGTCGCCCGCTCCATCGTTCGACACCGCGTCCTCGAGCGGGTCGTCGACGAGCTCGCCGCGAGCGGTGAGCTCGAGCGCCTGTTCACGGCGGCGCTTGCGAGCCCCCGCGCCCTCGAGTTGACCGACCGGATGCTCGCCAGTGAGGAGACGCAGCGCGCCTTGCGCCAAGTCGCGTCCAGCCCCGAGATCCGGGCCGCGATCGGAGAGCAGACCGCGGGGCTCGCCGAGGAGGTTGTCGGCAGCGTCCGGGCGTCCGCGGTGCGACTGGACGACCGCGTCGAGCATGCCGTCAGTCGCCACGGCGGGGTCGGCCGGTCGGCCTTCGCCGGCATCGTGACGCGGGCGCTCGCCCTCGCGACGGATACGGTGGTGACGACTGCCATGTATATGGCCGTGGTCGGGGTCGTCGCGATCGTGGCCTCGCTCGTCGGCGGTCTGGGGCCGGACTGGTTCGTCGGCGCCCTGCTCTCGCGTCGGCTGGATCCTGATCGCGGGCGCCTACTTCGTGCTCTTCTGGAGCACTGCGGCGCGTACTCCGGGCATGCGGCTGATGCGACTTCGTCTCGAGACCGCGGCGGGAGGCATCCCTTCGGTTGGCCGCTCGATCCTCCGTCTCATCGGCCTCGTGGTTTCGATCGCGGCCTTCTTCATCGGCTTCGTACCGGTGCTGTTCGACAAGCGCCGACGTGGTCTCGCCGACTTTCTCGCCGGAACCGCGGTGCTCTACGACGACACAATCGTCAACGCCGAGCCGAACCCAGGGGCCGACAGCCCGACGTCGACCCCCTCATAGGCGGGCCCCGCCTCAAGCGGCGCGCAAGCTCTCCTTGGCTCCTCTGGAAGAGCAGAGATGAATTGCCTTGGAGTACTGAGGAACGATCCGCACAGGCCACGATGCGCGCCGTCTGCTCGCTCGGGAAGCTGGGGGCGAGAGGAGGTGACCAGATGGCAACCGTTGCACACGAGCTGCCGCGGCCCGGCACGAGGCGATTCGAGTACAAGGTCATCGACACCGGGAAGCGCATCGAGGACCAGCTCAACGAGCTCGGCGCGCAGGGCTGGCAGGTCGTCGGCGTGACGACCAAGAAGCAGCTGTTCATCGCGCCACCCCAGGCGATCATCCTCATGCGTGAGCTCTAGCTCGACCGGCTCTAACGAGTCGCTGCTCGCGAATCGGGAGCGAGGGGCGCCGGAGCCATCGGCGTCCCTCGCCGCCTACCCAAGTGGTCGCAACGACGGGCTCAGGCTCCGCAGGCCGAGTCGCGGTTTTTCCACACGCACGTTCCAGGGTCGACCCCGATGGCGCGCCGGCGTCTCGGGTCGATGCTCGTGTCTCGACGAAGGAGGATTCCGTGCAACCGATGTCAACGATCAAGGACGCAGCAGCCGAGTTCCTGGCCCACAAGCGAGTTGCCGTCACCGGCGTCTCACGAGACCCGAGTAGTCACGGCAGCAACGTCGTCTACAAGCGCCTGCGCGAGCGCGGCTACGAGGTGTTCGCGGTGAATCCGAACGCCGACGAGGTCGAGGGTGATCGTGCCTATCACGATCTCGGCGCGATTCCCGGCGGTGTCGAGGCGGTCGTGATCGGCACCAGGCCGGAGATCGCCGAAGAGACGATGCGTGAGTGCGCCGAGCTCGGGATCAAGCACGTTTGGATGCACCGCGGCCCAGGCGCTGGAAGCGTCTCCAAGGCGGCGGCGAACTACGGCCGTGAGCAAGGGATCACCGTTATCGACGGCGGCTGCCCGTGCATGTTCGGTCCGACGGCTGACTTCGGGCACAAGACGATGCGCGTGGTCTTCACGCTCACCGGCAACGTCCCGAGGGAGGTAGCGACACCGAATGCGGATCGCGCTTCCCGCGGAGCGCTCCTCCGCGTCTCGCTGAACGCTCCGAGTCTCAGCCAAGCGCTAGGTGGTTTCTCGTTCCACGGCCCGGGCGTGCGGGTTCCTACGGGCTCCGCTGCGCGTTTCTTCCGATGCCTGCGGCGTCACCGAGGTCGACGATGGTGGTGTCAACCAAGGAGGACACCATGACGCGCGAGGACCTGCCACTCATCGTTGTCGGCATCGACGGCTCGGACGAGTCCGCCCGCGCTCTCGAATGGGCAGCGGAGGAAGCGGAGCTGCGCGGCACCCGCGTGCGCGTCGTCTCCGTCTGGCACGTGCCGGTGTTCGTGTACTCGTCCGGCTACACGCCGATGGGCGCGCCGTCGGCCGAGGAGTCGAGTGAGCATGCGGCGCACACGATCGCCGAGGGCGCGGCGGCCGAGCTCCGCGACCGCGGCCTCGACGCCGACGCAGTCGTCGAGTACGGGAGCGCGGCCGAGAATCTGATCGAGGCCTCGGCAGAGGCCGACATGCTCGTGGTCGGCTCGCGCGGGCACGGAGGATTCACCGGCCTGCTGCTCGGATCCGTGAGCACGCAGTGCGCCCAGCACGCGCACTGCCCGGTCGTCATCGTCCGCTGACGCGTCAGCCGCTGACTCGTTCGGTTGGAGCTCACCCGCGCGGGCCATAGGGCGCTCGACGGGATGCTAGAGCGGATCGGCGTCATTCGCGACCGGCCCCGCCCCACTACCAGCACCTCGGTCCGATCAGGAAGTTCAGTCATCACGACTCCTTCAGATGAACCGTCAACATCTGTGGGCGCTGGTTCAGGCGATGTGCTCGTCTCCGTCGATCCGCACGGTCACAAGCACGCCTGAGCCGCTGATCCTCGACGTGCCGGTCCGTTGCAGCGCCTCGTCGAGCGTTGCGAACTCCAGGGTTTCCTCGGCACGCCGCGTTTCACCGTCCAGCGTGCTACCCGTCTGGATTCGGACGCTCGCAGAGCCGTCAGAGCGAGTCGTTATGTCGTAGGTCTGCCATCCGCGACCTGAGCCGAAAGCGCCCATACCTCTCCTACTGGCGGGTCTGCGTCTGCGCGAGACGATACTTGCCTCGCTATCCCGCGCGGCCGGCGAAACCTCGGCTGCGAGTGGAACGGCCCACGACCGTATGAGGGTCTTTCCGAACCGAGGATCGGGGCCTCGCGGGAACGCGAAACCTCCTGCGGGTCAGGCCGACCCTGCTTGATGGAGTCGCCCCTCGCGGTCTGCTCCCGAAGTGGCGTCGCGGTCGCGAGGAAGGCCGCCGTGCCAATCGAGACACAGCGCTGTGGCGTCATCGCGCAGCTGGCCGCCGCTTGTCTCAAGGACCGCCTGAGTGAGTTGCTGCACCGCCTCGCGAGCGTGCATGTTCGTGCTTGCGGTCAGGATGTCGGCGATGTTCATCCGCGCGGCGTCCCGCTCGAGCATGCCGTCGGTCACGAACATCAGCCGATCGCCCACTTCCAATGGGAGCGCTTGCACCCGGTAGCGGACGCCGGACGCCAGTCCGAACGGGCGGTCGGCGTCCAGACGAAGTTGCTCGAACATCCCGCCCCGAAGCCGAAGCGGCGGGGGATGGCCGGCGTTGACGATGCTCGCCGTCGAACTCGCCAGGTCAATGCGCACGAGCAGGCCAGTAACGAACTGGCCGTCGCCCGCCTGCTCGGCAAGCGCATCATTCGCCAGCCGCGCCTGCTCGGCCAGGCCGACCCCTCTGCGGCGGGCGTTGCGTAAGCCCCCGACCAACACCGTGGCCAACAGGGCGGCGTCCATGGTATGGCCCATTGCGTCGGTCATCGACAAATGCAATGTGTCTCGCTCCAGCGAGAAGTCGAAGGTGTCCCCGCCGATCTCACCGGCTGGTTGCAGCCAGGCGGCGAGCGTGAACTGCCCGGCTTCGCACGTGAAGGCACCAGGCAACAGCCGATGCTGGATCTCCGCCGCCAACGACAACGGGACCGAGCGCTGTCCCCATTCGAAGAGATCGGTGTACCGGCGGTTCGCAATGACTACGTACGCCAAGAAGTGCGCCGCCAGAGCCACGTCTGCGACTGTCTGCTCAACCGGCGGGTCGTCCAGGCTCAGCTCCAGAACACCGACCGCCTCACCCCGGCTGGTCACCGGCGCGAACAACCGAGCGCCGCCATTGCCCTCGTCGACGATCACCTGGACGGCCTGCGCGGCCAGCGCCTGCCCGTGCGGCGTCCCAACCAAGGGCACCCGCTCTGCAGTCTCCTCCCCCTGCAACCGCAATGCTCCCTTCCCGCCCGAGTGGCCCAGCCGGATCAGAGACCGCCCACTGAAGTCGGCGATCAGGAAGCTGACCTCGCGGGCCCCGATTGCTCGCGCCAGCTCGGTAGCGAGCACGTCAATCGCCGCAACCGGCGGGGCCGCCTCGACCGCCGCCAGCAATGAATTCAGGTCCAGCGGTGACTGGCGATCCTCATCCATCTCGCCCAACCTGAAGAGGCTGCGGCCGCTGTCCGGTGGCGGTGATCCCCGTCATCCGATCCTCCCGTCGTGAAGCCCGAGACTAGCGCGGCCGTCCATGCAACAGCTGGTCGACTTCATCGAGGCGAACGAGCCTCGGATCCTCGCCTACAACGTCTACCTCAGCGACGACGGCACGCGGAGTAGCGATCCGAGCTAGTGACGTAGTCCGGCCGCCGAGAACCAGCCGACCAACGCTCCGAGCAGCAACCCTGCCTCCGGCGCAAACGGAACGTCAGTCGTCACGCCGACGAGGATCCCGACCGCCGTGCCGACCACCGCGCCCAGGACGACCGACCAGATGCGTCTGCGATCTCTGGTCGTTCCGTCCGCCATCGGAGATCGATCCTCGCCCGGAAGGGACTACGGGTCAAGCGGCGTGGCCTTCGCGTGCCCAAGCGCGCCCGAGCGAACGGGCGCGAACGGCTGCGCAACCGCTGTTCGCGCGTCAGTACCACCCATCTGACGAAGGCCCCAGCACTCGCCCAGTCGTCCTCCGCCGCGCGTAGGCCGCTACCCGTCCGACTGGACGACGAACTCGAACGCTTCGACGTAGATGTCGTCGACCCAGTCCGGCTCGTCCCGGAGGACGGCCTCGAGGGTGCGCTGCGCCTGTTCCTCGGTCGCGTACGTCGCGACCGGTCCGGACTCCCGGTGGACCAGCGAGTAAAGCGCCACAGCCCGGCGATTGTACGACGATCTCGCAGCAGTTTCAGAAAGACTGGATGAAGGTGTAGCTCCGGACGGACGTCCGCCGGCCGAACCGCGTAGGCTCGCCGCCATGAGCGGTTCGCTCGCAGAGCGCTATGTCCGGCTCGGGCTGCAGGTCGGACGGCATGTGGAGGGGATCGTCGACGCCTACTTCGGGCCGGCCGAGTGGGCGGCGGAGGTCGACGCGGCGCCGCCGGTCGAGCCCCGCACGCTCGTGGCCGAGGCTGGCGCGCTGCTGGGCGAGGTCGAGGACGGCTGGCTGCGCGACCAGCTCGCGGGACTGCGCGTCTACGCGGGCGTGCTCGCGGGCGAGTCGGCCTCCTATCCGGACGAGGTCGAGGGCTGCTACGGCGTGCGACCGACGTTCACGGACGAGTCCGTCTTCGAGGCCGCGCACGACGGAGCTCGAGGAGCTGCTCCCCGGGCGACGGCCCGCTCGCAGAGCGGTACGAGGCCTGGCGGACGTCCACCCGCGTGCCGGCCGAGCAGGTCGAGCGCACGGTGGCGGCGGCGATCGAGGAGGCGCGCCGCTGGACGCGCCCGCTGGTCGACCTGCCCGAGGGCGAGGGCATCTTCCTCGAGCTGGTCAGCGACGAGCCCTGGCTCGCGTTCAACGACTACCGCGGCGACCTCCGGAGCCGGATCGAGGTCAACGTCGACCTGCCGCTTGCGGCAATCGAGCTGCTCCACCTCGCGATCCACGAGACGTACGCCGGCCACCACACGGAGCGCTGCGTCAAGGAGCACGTGCTTGTGCGCGGGCGAGGACTGATCGAGGAGTCGATCGTGCTCGTGCCGACGCCGCAGTCGCTCGATCGCCGAGGGGATCGCCGAGGTCGCGCCGCACCTGCTCCTCGAGGGCGAGGGCGGGCCGGCGCTCGCCGCCGTCTTCCACGACGCCGGTGTCGACTTCGACCTCGAGCAGGCGCTCGCGATCGAGCGGGCGCTCCAGCCCTGCCGCTGGGCGGAGGTCAACGCAGTGCTCCTCTTCCACGACCAGGGTGCGGCCGAGGTCGAGGCTCGCGCGTACATGGAACGCTGGGGCCTTCTGAACCCGGAGGTCGCGGCCCACGTGATCCGCTTCTTCAAGGAGCCGACCTCGCGGACGTACGTGATGACGTACCCCGCCGGCCGGGAGCTCTGCAGCGCCTACGTTGCCGGAGATCCCGAGCGGTTCCGCCGCCTGCTGACCGAGCAGGTGCGCGTCGGCGACCTGCTCGCGGCGCGCGACGGCGGCTAGCCCGAGCCCTCGAGCTTCTTCAGCCGTTTGCGCGCGCCCTCGGCGTCGCGCTTCGCGGCGTCGAGGCCCTTCTCCGCCTGGCGGACCGCGCGCTCCGCGGCCTCCAGCTCCTCGCGCGCTTCGGCGATCTCCGCGCGGCGGGTCTTCTCGGCCTCCTTGCGCCGCTCCTCCTTCGCCCGGTCGGCCTTCGCCTTGCCCTTCGGCGCCTTGACGGGCGTGCCGGCGAAGGCGCCGAAGCCGACCGGCTCCGGCTCGCGCACGAGCCGGCCCTGCTCGAGCACCTCGCGGGACTCGGGATCGATCGACGCGTTGACGAGCGCCGCACCGACCTTGTCGAGCGTCGCCGCCGACACGTCGAGCCGCCCGGCCGCGCGGACGAGCCCGCGCACGAGGCCTTGCTGCTCCTCTGTCAGCTCGCGGACGCGATCGCTCTGCGAGCCGGCCTGGGCCTTGCGCAGCTCGTCGGCCACGGCGAGGAGTCGATCGACCGCCTCCGGCTGGGCGCGCCGTAGCTGGTTCACGGCCCAGGCAAGCGCGTTCGGCTTCTCGAGCCCGGCGACCGCGTCCGCCTGCTCGCGCTCGCCCGCGCCCCGGAGCTCCTTCGCCAGGGCGTTCCGCGCGGAGACGAACTCGTTCTGCGGCAGGCCGTAGAGCCGGCCGATCTCGTCGTCCACCTTCACAGTGCGGGTTGTAGCAACGTGGCGGCCCGCCGACCAATGGGTCATGCTTCCAGCGCCGTCCGGTCGCCGTCCCAGGCGCCCGGTGAACCCCCAGACAACAGGAGGCACTACGTGATCGTCGGGGCTTACACGTTTCTCGACGCGTTCTGGACGATTCTCGTCTTCTTCATCTGGGTCGCTTGGTTCATGCTGCTGTTCCGCGTCTTCGGCGA
The DNA here is from genome assembly GCA_963696365.1 of uncultured Actinomycetes bacterium. GTDB lineage: Bacteria > Actinomycetota > Thermoleophilia > Gaiellales > Gaiellaceae > CAVOKD01. Next base: position 136,564 of record CAVOKD010000001.1, on the reverse strand, counting down.
TCTCTTCCGCCGGCACGACATCAGCGGCTGGGTCAAGGCGGCCTGGGTGATCTTCGTGATCATCGTCCCGTTCCTCGGCGTCTTGATCTACCTCATCGCGCAGAGCTCGGGCATGGCCGAGCGCGACATGAGCTCCGCCCGCGCGGCCAAGGCGGACATGGACTCCTACGTCCAGTCGGTCGCCGGCTCCGGCGGGGCCGCGGCCGAGATCGCCAAGGCGAAGGAGCTCCTCGACAGCGGCGCGATCAACCAGGAGGAGTACGAGCGCCTCAAGCAGCGCGCGATGTCCTGACGTCTCCAGGCCGCGGTCCGGCGCTCAGCCGGGCCGCGGCCGGACGACGAGCAGCCGGGCCGCGATCACCACGAACGCCACGGTCACGAGCAGCGCGCCGACCACCTCGAGCTGCTCGTCAACCTCGATCTCGACGAAGTCGACGAGGACGGCCAGCACGTACGCGCCGACCCCGCCGGCGAAGAGCCAGAGCGAGAGGCGCGATGCGGCGATCAGGTCGCGGAACGCAAGCACGAAGAGCGCCGTCGGCACGGCGTAGAGCGCGAGCACGAGGTCGTCCGGATGGCCCGGGAGCCCGCCGAGGAACTGGAGGTTGTGGCCGATCGTCTCGTGGATCGCGAACAGCTCGTCGGCCGCGAGGTAGCCGGCGCCGAGCCACGTGAGGAGGAAGAACCAGCGCAGCCGGTCGAGCGAGTCGTCGCCCGAGTCGAGCAGGATCGTGAGGACGAGGCCGATCGCCGAGAGCCCGACGAGGAGCGCGCCCGTGATCACGTCGGGCTCGAGGAAGCCGCTCGTCGACTGGTAGATCGTGACCCCGAAGACCTCGACCTTGCGGATGATCGTCCCCGTGTTCGGGTCGAATTGCCCTTCCGCCACCACGTCCGCCTGGGCCGCCGCAAGCAGCGCGAGGCCGGCCAGCACCGGCAGCGCAACGAGCGTCCAGCGAAGGACGGCGCGCGGCCCGGGCAGCTCCCACGTGCTGCGCTGTCCGGACTGTGCCATTACGGTTGGGCAGCAAATCAGCCAGATCGGATGATGACGCCCGTGACCAAGCGGAGGACGCTGCCCCCATGTGGGACCCTGACCTAAAGCCCCAGGACCCGCTCGATCGTCGTCTGGACGCTCGTCGTGATCGGGACGCTCGTCGTGCTCGTCGGCTCGCTGACGCTCTGGGTGAAGCGCCAGGCGCTCGACACGGACTCGTGGGTCGACACGAGCACGCAGCTCCTCGCGGACGACGACGTCCGCCAGGCGCTCTCCGTCTATCTGGTCGACCAGCTCTACGCGAACCTCGACCCGCAGGAGACGCTCGCCGAGGACCTCCCGCCGAACCTCCAGGGCCTCGCCGGGCCGCTCGCGGGCGCGCTGCGCGAGCCCACCGTCCGCGCGGTCGACGCGTTCCTCCAGCGCCCGCGCGTCCAGCAGCTCTGGGAGGAGGTGAACCGCCGCGCGCACGAGGCGCTCCTGCGCCTGCTCGGGGACGACGTGCGCGTCGATGCGATCTCGACCGCGGGCGGCAATGTCACGCTCGATCTCCGCCCGCTCCTGATCCAGATCGGAGAGGCGCTCGGGATCGGCGAGCAGCTCGATACGCGGCTGCCGGCAGGACGCGGCGCAGTTCACGATCCTGCGGTCGGACCAGCTCGAGGCCGCGCAGAAGGGCGTCAAGCTCGTCAAGGTCGGCAGCTCGCTGATCGTCATCCTCGCGCTCCTCTTGTTCGCCGCCGCCGTCTGGCTCGCGCGGAAGCGCCGCGAGACGCTTCGCAACGTCGGTGTGGCGCTGCTTCTCGTCGGGATCCTCCTCTTCGTCATCCGCCGCGTCGCGGGGAACTACATCGTCGACGCACTCGCCTCCGGCGAGCCGGTGCGCGACGCCGCCAGCGCGACCTGGCTGATCGGGACGAGCCTGCTCTCCCAGGTCGCGTGGGCGCTCGTGCTCTACGCGCTCGCGATCCTGATCGGGACGTGGTTCTCCGGCCCGTCCAAGTACGCGACGCGCGGCCGCGAATGGCTCGCGCCGACGCTTCGCGACCGGCCCGGGATCGGCTGGGCGGTGCTCGGCGGCATCTACCTGCTGCTCGTCCTCTGGGCGCCGGTTCCGGCTCTCCGGAACTGGGTCGGCGTGCTCGTCCTCGGCGGGCTCGTCGCCCTCGGGTTCGAGGCGTTCCGGCGCGTGACGCTCAACGAAGGGCCGCCGCCCGCGCGCACGGCGTAGCGATGTTCCTGATCGTCGCGCTCGTCGTCCTCCTCTTCGCACCCGACCCGTGGAACCTGGTCGGCTTCCTGATCGCGCTCGGGCTCTTCTTTGGGGAGGTGGCGTACTGGACGCGGGTGATGCGCCGCCGGCGCGTGCAGGCGGGGGCGGAGACGCTCCTCGGCCGGCGCGGGGCGGTCGTCAAGCCGTTCGACCGCACGGGCCAGGTCCGGCTCGAGGGTGAGTCGGAGATCTGGAGCGCGCGTACGCTCGAGGGCGCCCCGGTCGACGGCGCCGTCACGGTCGTCGGCGTCGACGGCATCTCGCTCGTGGTCGAGCCTCGCCCGCGAGAACTGCTTGACGACCCAAGCGGGACTAGGGCGCAGAGCTCGCCGGCCTCGCCGACCTGCACGGCGCGGGGCCCGAAATCGACCCGCGAGAGATCGCGCACCGCGCCGAGCGCCGTACCGGCCGGATCGAGGCTCGCCGTGCCCGTCCCGTCGAGGCGCGTCGGGACGAGCCGCCCGGCCGACCACGAGCCGTCGCCGCGAAGGGTGACGCGGAGGATCGCGCTTACGCCGCCGGGGCCGTCGGTTCGGAGCGTCCGGTAGCCGGCGAAGTTGCCGAGGCTGTAGGCGATCAACCGGCCGCGGTACCACTCGAGGCCGCGGAGGACGTGCGGGCCGTGGCCGACCACGAGGTCGGCGCCCGCGTCGACGACCGCGTGGGAGAACGCTCGCAGGTCGCCGCGGTTCTCGCCCAGGTGCGTCTCGGGGCCGTTCGGGACGTGGCCGCGGTCGTGGCCCTCGGCGCCGGCGTGCATCGTCACCACGACGACGTCCGCCCAGCGGTCGGCCAGCCGCACGAGCTCGGCCGCTCCGGCCGGATCGAGCACGCCGCCGTTCAGCCCGGCGTACGAGAACCCGAGGACGGACACGCGCACCGGCTGCTTCCGCACGCGAGTCGCCTGGCCCGGCTCCCCGGTGTGGGCGAGCCCGGCCGTCGTCGAGCGCCGCGACCGTGTCGGTGAGCCCGACGCCGCCGTAGTCGAGCGAGTGGTTGTTCGCCAGGTTCAGGACGGTGAAGCCCGCCGCACGGAGCGCCTCGGCGTCGGCCGGCGGGGAGCGGAACGCGTAGCAGTCCGTGCTCTTGGCACCGCACTTCGAGGCCCCGCCGTCCGTGAGCGTCTGCTCGAGGTTCCCGAGCACGACGCCGCCGCGCAGCTCGCCGCGCACGCCGGCGAAGAGCGCGTGGGCGCCCGACGGTGGAAGAGCACCGTCGCGGCCCATCGCGATGTCGCCGACGGCGGCGATCGTGACCGTCTTCCGGACGGGAGGCTTGCGGCCGGGCGATGCGGCCGGCGGGCGCTGCCGGTCGGCCTTCCGCGCCGCCTCGCCCACTTGCGGCGCGTCGAAGCGTGTGATCCACGGCGCGGCGGCGATCGCCGCGATCACGAGCGCGATCGCGAAGAGGAGCCGACCGGTGCGGCTCGGGCGGTGAGCGGTGCGTGCCATGGGAGCGGGGGTCGGATCCGCGGGCTGCGGATCCGCGCCGCTTAGGTTCGCGCCGGTGCGGCCTCGTCCTGCGCTAGAGGAGCGCTGCGAGGCGGCGGACGCCCTCGGCGATCTCGTCCTCGTGCGCCCGGCTGAACGAGAGGCGCAGCGCGTCGCCGCCCTGATCGTCCGCGTAGAACGGGCTGCCCGGGACGACCGCGACGCCCGCGTCGGCACCGCGGGCCGCGAGGTCGAGCGCGTCGACGCCGGGGAGCGTCACCCAGGAGAAGAAGCCACCCTTCGGCCGCGTCCAGCGCGCGCGCTCGCCGAGCTCGGCCTCGAGCGCCGACGAGCAGTGCCGCGCAGCGCGAGCCGTAGAGCTCGTTGGCGTTCCGGATCTGCTCGTCGAGGAGCCCGCGGCGACCGTACTCCTCGAGCAACCGCTGGCCGAGCCCGCTCGGACACTGGTCGGTCAGCTGCTTCGCCCACGCGAGCTTCGCGACCACCTCGGCGGGGCCCGCAGCCCAGCCGAGCCGTGTGCCCGGCATGAAGGTCTTCGAGAAGGTCCCGATCTGGAGGACGACGTCCGGCGCCGCCGCCCACATCGCCTGCGGGCGGTCCGCCGTGAAGGTCAGCTCGCGGTAGGCGACGTCCTCGACGACGAGGAAGCCGTAGCGCCGCGCGAGAGCGGTCGACGGCCGCGCGCCGCTCGGCCGAAAGCGTCACGCCGGCCGGGTTCTGGTGGTCCGGGATCGTGTAGAGGAACTTCGGGCGGAGCCCCTTCGCCAGCTCCGCCTCGAACGCCGCCGGGTCGAGCCCGTCGTCGTCGACCGCGATCCCGGCCACGTCGGCCTCGAACGAGCGGACGGACATGATCGCGCCGAGGTACGTCGGCGCCTCGACCGCGACGATGTCGCCCGGGTCGAGGAAGGCCTTGCCCAGCAGCTCGAGCGCCTCGATCCCGCCGCTCGTGACCATCAGCTCGCCGTCGCCGGGCCGCCGGCCCTCGAGCCGCTCGAGGCGCTCAGCGAGCCAGTCGCGCGTCGACGCGAGTCCCTCGGTCGGCCCGTACTGGAAGGCCGTCACGTCGCTCTGCTCGGCCAGTTCCGCGAGGATCGCGGCGAGCTCGCGTCCGGGAAACGTGACCGGGTCCGGGATGCCGCCCGCGAACGAGATTACGTCCGTGCGCGCTGCGAGCGCGAGGATCTGGGCGATCTCCGCGCCGACGTTCGAGCGGGTCCGCGCCGCGAATCGCTCCGACCAGCGGATCAGCTCGGGCTCGACGGACAGCTCGGTCACGGACGAAGGATAAAACGGAATCGGCAGGTTCCGGCCTGCTCGCGGCGGGCATAAGGGCGCGAAGCAGTCCCCGACCAAGGAGTTTCATGCTGTGGCTCATCGTGCTGATCCTGCTGCTCCTCGCCATCATCGGCGGCGTGGCGGTCAGCAAGCTGCTCTGGCTCGTCCTGATCGTCGCGCTCGTCGTCGCGGTCTTCGCGCTCCTGAATGCTCTGGCTCATCGTGCTGATCCTGCTGCTCCTCGCCATCATCGGCGGCGTGGCGGTCAGCAAGCTGCTCTGGCTCGTCCTCATCGTCGCGCTCGTCGTCGCGGTCTTCGCGCTCCTGAGCGGACGCCGAACCGTCTAGCGCCGCTTCGGCGAGCGGGGTGGGACGGCCGTCCCACCCCGCCGTGACCTGGCACGATCTCGCGGGTGACCACCCACCTCGCACAGGGAGGTACTCGCGATGGCTGAGAGCAAACCCGCGAAGAAGGACACCCAGGAGTCCGCCAAGCGCACCGCCGCGACGAAGTCCAAGGGATTCACGGCCGCGGAACGAGCTGCGATGAAGGAGCGCGCCCAGGAGCTGAAGGCGGAAGCGTCGCGGGCGGACGGGGAGCGCGCCGTGCTCGAGAAGATCGCCGAGATGAAGGGCGCGGATCGCGCGATGGCGAAGCGGATCCACGCGATCGTCAAGACCAACGCGCCGGCTCTCTCGCCGAAGACGTGGTACGGGATGCCCGCCTACGCCAAGGAAGGCAAGGTCGTCTGCTTCTTCCAGAGCGCGGAGAAGTTCGAGTCGAGATACGCGACGTTCGGCTTCAGCGACGAGGCGAACATCGACCAGGGCGCGATGTGGCCGACCTCCTTCGCGCTGAAGGAGCTGACCGCCGCCGAGGAGGCGAAGATCGGTGCGCTCGTGAAGAAGGCGGTGCGCTGAGCTAGTCGGCCAGCTCGACGCGCTCGATCATGACCGCGTCGCTCGGACGGTCGCCGGGGCCGGTCTCGACGAGCGAGATCGCATCAGCGACGTCGAGACCGGACGTGACCCGCCCGAACACCGTGTGCAGGCCGTCCAGCCAGGGCGTCGCCTGCGCCGTGACGATGAAGAACTGGCTCCCGTTCGTGTTCGGCCCCGCGTTCGCCATCGCGAGCGCACCGCGCTCCACCTTGTGGTCGTTGATCTCGTCCTCGAACTGGTAGCCGGGCCCGCCCGAGCCGGTGCCGGTCGGGTCGCCGCCCTGGATCATGAAGTCCGGGATCACGCGGTGGAACGTGACGCCGTCGTAGAACCCGTCCGCGGCGAGCTTGCGGAAGTTCTCGACCGTCTTCGGCGCCTCGTCGGGGTAGAGCTCGACCTCGATCGCGCCGTGGTTGGTGTGGAGAGTCGCGTCGGCCATAGCGCGGCAGCGTATCGGCGCTGCGGAAAACCCGCGGCAGGATCGGCGTCGTCCCCGACGGCACGCGCGCTGCCCGGCGCGATCGTGGGGGCAACCGAAGGAGGAGACATGCAGATCCTGCTTGCGTACGACGGCTTTCCCTACAGCGACCACGCACTCGAGCGGGTCGGCGAGCTCGCGGCCGACGAGCGCGCGTCCGTGACCGTCCTGAGCGTCGTTCCGCCCGACGCGCGCGGCTCGAAGTCCGGCGGGCACGTCGGGATCCGCCCGCACGCGCACGAGGACGTCGCGCGCGCCCACGAGGCGCTCGCGGCTCGGGGCATCGCGTCCGAGATGCGGATGGAGCACGGCGATCCGGGGACGGAGATCCTGCGCGTCGCCGACGAGCTCGGCGCCGACCTGATCGTGGTCGGCTCGCGCGGGCTCGGACGGCTGGGACGGCTCCTGCTCGGGAGCGTCAGCACCGACGTCGTCTCGGGCGCGTCGTGCCCGGTGATGGTGGTCGCGAAGGACGGCTCGGAGCGGCTCGAGGCGGGGGTCCCGGCCTGAGCTACGGCCCGTCCGGGTGGTGCCGGCCGTGGTAGCTGATCAGGGTGCAGAGGAGCCCGGTCAGCGCGACGCCGGGGCCCACCTCCTGGAGGAGCCGCTCCTCGTCCGTGAGCTCGACGCCCGTCACGAGGCCGCCGACCGCGAGCCAGACGGCGGCGGCGATCGCGGGGAGGAGTAGGCAGATGACCGTCCAGTCGTGCCACGGCCGGGCGCGGCTCATCCAGACGGCGTAGCTCGCGAGCGCGAACACGAGCACCACCACCGCGGGGAGGACGCCGCAAAGGAGCTCGTCCCGCGCGGCGCCGATGGTCCAGGCGCAGACGACGATCACCCCCAGCGTCAGCCAGCGCGGCATCAGCGCGTGCGCGAGAAGCGGTGGACGGCCTCGAGCAGCTCGCGCGACTTCTCCGCGGCCGCGTCGGGGTCGCCCGACGCGAGCGCGCCCGTGACGCAGTGCTCGACGTGGTCGTCGAGGATCCGGAAGGCGAGGCTCTCGAGCGCCGTCGTGACGGCGCCGATCTGGGTGAGGACGTCCACGCAGTAGCGATCCTCCTCGATCATCCGCTCGATCCCGCGCACCTGCCCCTCGATTCGGTGCAGGCGCTTGACGAGCGCGTCCTTGCCCTCGTGGTAGCCGGGCTCGCTCACCGGACGCTCCTGAACCGCCGCAGTCGCAGCGAGTTCGAGACGACGAAGAGGCTCGAGAACGCCATCGCGCCGGCGGCGATCATCGGGTTCAGCACGCCGGCGACCGCGAGCGGGATCGCGGCCACGTTGTAGGCGAACGCCCAGAAGAGGTTCCCGCGGATCGTCGCGAGCGTGCGGCGCGAGAGCCGGATCGCGTCGACGGCCGCGAGGAGGTCGGGGGAGAGGAGGGTCAGGTCGCTCGCCTCGAGCGCCACGTCCGTGCCGGTGCCGATCGCGATCCCGAGGTCGGCCTGCGCGAGCGCCGGCGCGTCGTTCACGCCGTCGCCGACCATCGCGACCGTCTCGCCGCCGGCCTGGAGCCGGCGCACCTCGTCCGCCTTCCCGGCCGGGAGCACGCCGGCGACCACGCGCTCGATTCCGACCTCCGCGGCGACGGCGCGCGCCGCCGTCTCCTCGTCGCCCGTGAGGAGCACGGGCTCGAGGTCGAGCGCGCGCAGCTCGGCGACGGCGCGGCGGCTCGTGGGGCGGACGGCGTCGGCGACCTCGAGGCGGCGCGATCGGCTCCCCGTCGCGGCGCACGGCGATCGAGCCGCCGTCGCGTCCGACCTCGACCTCGTGTCCGTCGACGACGCCGCGAACGCCCTGGCCGGGCGTGGCGACGAAGCGCTCGACCGGGGGCAGGGTGCCGAGCTCGGCCTCGCGCCGCGCCGGCGACGGCCCGCGCGACCGGATGCTCGCTCGCCGCCTCGACCGCGCCGGCGAGGCGCAGGATCTCGGCCCGCGTCGCGCCGTTCTCCGGGCGGACGTCCGGCGAGCCGCAGGCGGCCCTCGGTGACCGTGCCGGTCTTGTCGAGGACGATCGTCGTCACCGTCCGCGTGCGCTCGAGCACCTCGGGCCCCTTGACGAGGATCCCGAGCTGCGCGCCGCGGCCCGTTCCGACCAGGAGCGCCGTGGGCGTCGCGAGCCCGAGCGCGCACGGACAGGCGATGATCAGGACGGCGACCGCCGCCGTGAACGCCTCGCCCGCGTCGCCGGTCGCGAGCAGCCAGCCGGCGAGCGTCGCGAGCGAGAGCGCGAGCACGACGGGGACGAAGATCCCGGAGATCCGGTCGGCGAGCCGCTGCACGGGCGCCTTGCCGCTCTGGGCCTGCTCGACGAGGCGGGCGATCTGGGCCAGTGCCGTGTCCGAGCCGACCCGGGTCGCGCGGACGACGAGCCGGCCCCAGGTGTTCACGGTTCCGCCCGCCACCTCCGCGCCGGGGGAGACGTCGACCGGGAACCGGCTCGCCGGTCAGCATCGACGCGTCGATCGCGGACTCGCCCTCGACGACGACCCCGTCCGCAGGCACGGTGGATCCGGGCCGGACGAGCAGGTGGTCGCCGACGAGGACGTCCTCGGCCGGCACCGGCGACGACGCGGCCGTCGCGGACGACCTCCGCCTCCTTGGCCCCGAGCTCGAGGAGCGCGCGGATCGCGTCGCCCGAACGCCGACGCGCGCCGCGCTCGAGCGTGCGCCCGAGCAGCACGAGCGTCGTGATCACGGCGGCGACCTCGAAGTAGACCTCGCCGGCGTCTGCGACGAGCGCGACGACCGACCAGCCCCAGGCCGCGAGCGTCCCGAGCGAGACGAGCGTGTCCATCGTCGCCGTCCGGTGGCGCGCGGCCGCGAGCGCGGCGCGGTGGAAGGGGAGACCGGCCCAGAGGACGACCGGCGTCGCGAGCGCGAACGCGAGCCACTCGTACCCGTCGAAGCGCAGCTGCGGGGAGCATGAGCACGACGAGCGGAAGCGTCAGCGCGGCGGCCACCCACAGGCGCCACGGCCGCTCCTCCGTCCGCTCGATGCGCTCGAGCGACGCCTCGTATCCGGCCGACTCGACGGCACGGACGAGCGCCTCGGAGGGGAGCGAGGCGGGGTACGCGACCGCGGCGCGCTCGGTGGCGAGGTTCGACGCTCGCCTCGACGCCGTCGAGGTCGTTCAGCGCGCGCTCGACCCGCGACGCACAGGCCGCGCAGTGCATGCCGCCGATCGAGAGCTCGACGCGTTCGGTCGCCGTCTGTCGGTCGCCACGGGAACATCATACCCCCCCGGGGTACGAGCACCCGGTTTCGAGTCTGTGACCGTCCGGTGTACGATCCCGCGTCGTGCAGCTGAGCCTCGTTCCGAAGATCACCGAGTTCTACGACCTCTTCGAGGAGGCCGGGGCCAACGCCCTCGAGGCCGCGCGGAAGTCCGAGCAGCGCTTCCGCGAGCATCCGAACTCGAGCGTCCGGCAGGCGGACGTGAAGGCGCTCGAGCACGAGGGCGACCGGCTCACGCGCGACCTGATCCAGCTCCTGAACACGCACTACGTCACGCCCTTCGACCGCGAGGACATCTACGAGCTCGCGACCGCGCTAGACGACGTCGTCGACATGATCGAGGAGGCGAGCGACCTGCTCGAGCTGTACGGCATCGACCAGGTCGCGAGGCCTGCCCTCGAGCAGTGCAAGATCATCGTCGGCGCCGTCGAGCGGCTGAACAACGCGCTGAGCGAGCTGCGGAACCTGAAGGGCGTCCAGGCGGAGCTCGTCCAGCTCAAGCAGCTCGAGGACGAGGGCGACCGGATCGTGCGGGACGCGATCGCCGAGCTCTTCCGCGACGAGCGCATCGATCCGCTCGTCGTGATCCGGTGGAAGGACGTCTACGAGGCGCTCGAGAACGCCCTCGACGCTGCGGAGGGCGCCGCGAACGTGATCGGAAACATCGTCGTCAAGAACGCGTAGCGCGGGTAGCGGGCCGACGTGGAGCTCACCCTCGTCGCGGTCGTCGTGGTCGCGCTCTTCTTCGACTTCACGAACGGCTTCCACGACACCGCGAACTCGATCGCGACGAGCGTCTCGACGCGGGCGCTCTCGCCGCGGAAGGCGGTGGTCAGCGCCGCGATCCTGAACGTGGTCGGCGCCTTCATCTCGTTCAAGGTCGCGGCGACGATCGCGACGGGGATCGTCGACCCGGAGATCGTCACCCTCGACGTCGTCCTCGCCGGCCTCGTCGGCGCGATCACCTGGAATCTGATCACGTGGTACCTCGGCCTGCCGTCCAGCTCGAGCCACGCGCTGATCGGCGGGATGGTCGGCTCGGCGATCGCGGCCTCGGGCTGGAGCGTCGTCGACTGGAACGGCCTGGTGGACAAGGTCGTGATCCCGTCGTTCCTGGCGCCGTTCCTCGGGATCGCGGGCGCGGCGGCGATCATGGTCGCGCTGCTCTGGCTCGTCGGGCGCCGCGCACCGGGGGTGATCAACCGGGTCTTCCGCCGGCTCCAGCTCGTCTCGGGCGGGTTCGTCGCGCTCACGCACGGGACGAACGACGCCCAGAAGACGATGGGGATCATCGCGCTCGCGCTCGTCGCGTCGGGCCACCTCTCCGCGGACTTCGAGCGCCCGCCGCTCTGGGTGATCGTGAGCGCGGCGCTCGCGATGGGGCTCGGCACGTACGCGGGCGGTTGGCGGATCATCAAGACCCTCGGGACGCGGATCGCGAAGCTCGACCCGCCGCGAGGATTCGCGGCGCAGACGGCGACCGCCTCGATCCTCTTTGCGACCGCGCACTACGGCTACCCGGTCTCGACGACGCAGACGATCTCGGGCTCCGTGCTCGGCGCCGGCGCCACGCGGCGGCTGAACGCGGTGCGCTGGGGCGTGGCCGGGAACATCGTCGTCGCGTGGGTCATGACCCTGCCGTGCGCGGCGCTCGTCGGCGCGCTGATGGAGGTCCTCACGCGGCTCCCGCGCGGGGACGCGCTCGTCTTCGCGCTCGCCGCCGCGATCGCGACGACGGCGTTCCTCGCCCGCTCCTGGCAGACGCGGAAGCTGCGCCTGCTCGAGGCGACGCCGATGGCGCCGCCGCCGTAGCTCCTACGGGATCTCGCGCGGCGCCGTTCCGGGCGCGCCCGGGTGCGACGCGTCCGTGAACTCCTTGAACTGCCCCGTCACGAGGTAGGCGGTCTGCTCGCCGATGTCGACCGCGTGGTCGCCGATCCGCTCGAGGCAGCGCGAGACGATGATCATCCGCAGGCCCCACTCGCGCCGCTCGGGGTCGCCGCCGATCTCCAGCACGTGCTGCACGACGCGCCGGTTCGCGCGGTCGACGAGATCGTCGAGGTGGACGAGCGACTCCGCCCGCTCGACGTCTCGCTCCGCGAACGAGTCGAGCGCGACCCGGATCATCTCCTCGAGCCGGGCGCCCATCTCCTCCATCGCCTCGAGGAGCGTCGGGTCCTGCGAGATCCCCTCGACGAGCTTCGTCAGCTTGGCGATCGTGACCGCGTAGTCGGCCATCCGCTCGAGGTGGAGGTTGTCGTGGAGCACCGCGAGCACGAGGCGCAGGTCGACCGCGACGGGCGTCTGGCGGGCGAGGAGTGACTGGATGCCCTGCTCGATCTCGAGGTAGCGCGCGTCGACCTCGTCGTCGAACGCGATCACCTCCTCGGCGAGCTCGGCGTCCTGGTTCGACGAGCGCGCCGAGCGCGCCGCGGAGCGAGCGGAGGACGAGGTCGCCTTCCTCCTGGAGCGCCGCCTCGAGCTGGTCCAGATCTTCTTGGAGCGTGATCCTCATCCGAACCTCCCCGTGACGTAGTCCTCCGTCCGCTTGTCGCCCGGCTGGGTGAAGATCTTCGGCGTCTCGTCGTACTCGACGAGGACGCCGGTGCGGTACTTCCCGTCGTCCGAGACCTTGACGGAGAAGAACGCGGTCATGTCGGCGACGCGCGCGGCCTGCTGCATGTTGTGCGTGACGATCACGATCGTGTAGTCGCGCTTCAGGCGGTGCATGAGGTCCTCGATCGCCGTCGTCGAGATCGGGTCGAGCGCCGAGGCCGGCTCGTCCATGAGCAGCACGTCCGGCTCGACCGCCAGGCAGCGCGCGATGCAGAGCCGCTGCTGCTGGCCGCCGGAGAGCGAGAGCGCGCTCGACTTGAGCCGGTCCTTGACCTCCTCCCAGAGGGCCGCCTCGCGGAGGGCCTTCTCGACGCGCTCGCTCGAGGCCGTCCTTGCGGTCGAGCACGCGGGGCCCGAACGCGACGTTGTCGTAGATCGACTTCGGGAACGGGTTCGGCTTCTGGAAGACCATCCCGATCCGCTTGCGCACCTCGACCGCGTCCACGTCGGGCGCGTACAGGTCGAGCCCGTGGTAGAGCACCTGCCCCTCCACCGTCGCGCTGGGGATCAGGTCGTTCATCCGGTTGAAGCAGCGGATGAACGTGCTCTTTCCGCAGCCGGACGGGCCCGATGAAGGCGGTTACGTAGTTGCGGTAGATCGTCGAGCGAGACGTCCGCGAGCGCGGGGACGCTGCCGTACGACACGGTCAGGTCGCCGACGGAGAAGAGCGCCTCTCGGCTGGCGGGCGGAGGCGAGGCCTCGCGCTCGGTCACGGTCTCGAACGCCACGTCCGAGATCTTGACAGGGACGCTCTCGGTCATCGGCATCACCATCTCCTCTGGTAGCGGTTGCGGAGCCAGATCGCGAAGGCGTTCATGGTCAGGAGGATCGCGAGCAGCACGATGATCCCGGCCGCCGCGAGCTCGCGAAACTCGTCCTGCGGCCGTGCGATCCACTGGTAGATCTGCACGGGGAGGACCGTGAACGAGCCGAGCGGCGTCGGGTTCACGGCCACGTACGTCAGCGCGCCGACGAGCAGGAGCGGCGCGGTCTCGCCGATCGCGCGGGCGAGCGCGAGGATCGAGCCGGTCGCGATCCCGGGGATCGCCGCCGGCAGCACCTGGCGCGAGACGACCTGCCACTTCGTCGCCCCGAGCGCGTAGGCGCCCTGGCGGATCGAGTCGGGCACCGCCCGGATCGCCTCGCGGCCGGAGACGATGATGATCGGCAGGACGAGGAGGGTCAGGATCATCGCGCCCGCGAGGAGCACGCGCCCGAGCCCGAGTCCGCGGACCAGGAACCCGAGGCCGAGGATCCCGTAGACGATCGAGGGCACCGCGGCGAGGTTCTGGATGTTCACCTCGAGCGCGCGGTTGTACCAGCGCTCGCGGTCCGCGTACTCCTCGAGGTAGATGGCCGTTCCGACTCCGATCGGGACGGCCATGACGATCAGCAGCCCCATCATGTAGAGCGTCCCGAGGATCGCCGGCCGCGCGCCCGCCTTGTCCGGATTCGACGACTGCGGGTTCTGGAAGAAGAGCGGGTCGAGCCAGCTGAATCCCTTGACGACGACCGAGATGAGCAGCGCGCCGAGCAGCACGAACCCGATCGCCGATCGAGAAGATCAGCGCCGCCTTGAAGATGCCGCCGCGGATGCGGTCGCCGCGCGGCTGGCGGCCGATGACGGTCTCGCCCGCGCTCATTCGTACTCCTCCCGGAACTTCCGGACGAGCCGGATCGCGATCAGGTTCATGACGAGCGTGATGCAGAAGAGCGTCAGGCCGACCGCGAAGATCGTCTTGTACTCGATCGACCCGGTCGGGATGTCGCCGATCCCGGTCGCGGCGATGAACGCGGACATCGTCTCGCTCTGCTCGCGCGGGTCGAGGGTCAGCTGGGCGAGGAGCCCGGCGGCGATGACGACGATCATCGTCTCGCCGACCGCGCGCGAGATCGCGAGGACGTAGCTCGCGATGATCCCGGAGACTGCCGCCGGCACGACGACGCGGGTCGAGACCTGGAGGCGGCTCGCGCCCAGGCCGTAGGCGCCGTCGCGGAGGTCCTGCGGCACGGCCGCCATGGCGTCCTCGGAGATCGAGGCGACGGTCGGGATGAGCATCACGCCCATCACGAGGCCGGCCGCGAGGACGTTGAATGTGTCCACGCCCGTCCCGATGTCCTTGAGGAACGGCGTGAAGACGGTCAGCGCGAAGAAGCCGTAGACGACCGTCGGGATCCCGGCCAGGATCTCGAGGAGCGGGCTTGAGGATCCGCCGGACCCGCTGCCCGGCGTACTCGCTCAGGTAGATCGCCGAGCCGAGCCCGAGCGGCATGCAGACGACCGCCGCCCAGAACGTCACCACGAGCGTGCCGACGACGAGCGGCAGGATGCCGAAGTGCGCCGGCTTGAAGAGCGGCGCCCACGTGGTGCCGCTGAAGAAGTCGACGGGAGAGATGTCGCGGAAGAACTCGAGCGACGGAAGGAGCAGCGCGATGACGATCCCGACCGTCGTCATGACGCTGACGAGGGCGCAGACGGCGAGGACGCCCTTGACGACGTCCTCGCCGTACCTGCGCCGCTCCGCGCGCAGCCGGAGCGCCGGCTGCGCGCGGGTTGTTGCCTCGGCGCTCGTCACCGCGGGGCGGCTCCGATCGCCTGGTCGAGCGTGTCGACCGCCTCCTGCTCCTCTTCCGGCGTCAGCTCGATGAACTGCGCCGTCTGCGCGATCGTGGCCAGGTTGTCCATGTAGTAGCTGGAGGAAGCCCACGACCTCGGGCCGCGTGAGCGACTCGTTCTTCACGTAGATGAAGAGCGGCCGGGAGAGGGGCGCGTAGGAGCCGTCCTGTGCGGACTCGGCGCTCGGATCGACGCAGCCGTCGCCGCTGTCGACGGCGATGGCCTTCAGCTGATCCTGGTTCTCCTCGTAGTACGTGTACCCGAAGTAGCCCATGGCGCCCTTGTCCCCTTCGACCGCCTGGACGATCACGTTGTCGTCCTCGCTGGCGGTGTAGTCGGAGCGGCTCGCGCCCTCCTCGCCGTTGATCACGTCGGTGAAGTAGTCGAAGGTGCCGGAGTCGGTGCCCGGGCCCGCCAGCACGAGGGCCTGATCCGGGTAGTCGCCGCCGGGGACGTCCTGCCAGTTCTTGATCTTGGAGTCGGGGGCCCAGATCGCGTTGAGCTGCTCGGTCGTCAGGCAGTCGACCCAGTCGTTCTCGGGGTTCGCGACGACGGTGAGCGCGTCCGTCGCGACCTTGATCTCCGTGTACTCGATCCCGGCGTCGGCGCAGACCGGCGCCTCCTCCTCCTCGTCGATCGGGCGGGAGGCGTCCGAGATGTCCGTCTCGCCGGCGCAGAAGCGCTCGAAGCCGCCGCCGGTGCCGGCGATGCCGACCGTCACGTTCACGCCGGGCTGCTCCTCGCGGAAGCCCTCCGCCGCGGCGGTCGTGAGCGGGCCGACCGTGCTCGAGCCGTCGACCTCGACGGAGCCGGAGAGCTCCTCGGACGCGCCCGTGTCGGAGCCGGTCGAGGGCGAGGCCGCATCCGCCTCGCTGTCGTCATCCCTGCCGCAGCCGGCCGCCCCGACCGCAAGGACGAGGGCAAGGAGGCCGAGCAGGACCAACCTGAGGGAAGGGCGCATTCGCACTGTTCTCCTTTCGCGTTGTCGCATCGCCGCGAGTGTCGGGCGCGGTGCGCCCGGCGTGGGCAGAAAGGAGGTGAACAGGTGGTTACGGAGGTGTGAACGGACGCGTGTTCATGCGGGAAACACGCAGCGAACCGTGAGGCCCGTGCCGCGGCCGCCGGTCGCCTCGACCGTCCCGCCGGCGGCGTTCACGACGTGCTTCACGATCGCGAGCCCGAGCCCGGTGCCGCGCGTGGCGCGCGCCTGGTCGGCGCGGTAGAAGCGCTCGAAGAGCCGAGCCAGGTCGGCCTCGGAGACCCCGGCGCCGTCGTCGGTCCCGGCAAGCACGGTTGAGCCGTTCTCGCGCGTGGCGGAAAGCGTGAGCGTGGCGCCGGTCCCCGCGTAGCGAATCGCGTTGTCGACGAGGTTTGTCGCGACGACGCGGATCATGCGCGGCCGCAGCGGCAGCTCGACGCCCCCGTCCCCGGCGACCACGATGCGGACGCCGGCCCGCGCCGCCTTCTCGGCCGAGCGGTCGACGACGTCCGCGAGGATCGGCAGCGCCTCGGTCGAGCCGAGCCCGACGAGCTCGCGGCCGGACTCGAGCTCGGAGAGGAACATGACGTCGTCGATCAGCTCGCCGATCTCGGCGATCTCCGTCCGCGCCTGCTCGACCACGTCCTCCATGTCCGCGTTCGGGAGGAGCGCGTTCTCGAGCAGCGCGAGCAGGCGCGCGAGCGGTGTGCGCAGCTCGTGCGAGACGGCGGCGGTGAAGCCGGCGCGGAGCTCCTCGTAGGCGGCCAGGTCGCCGGGGTCGCCGAGGTAGACGAGCGTCTCGGTGCGGCCGCCGACCTCGTACGGCACGCGGAAGGGGACGCGCGTCGAGCCGGACGCGAGCATCTCGTCGGAGAGGCGCGAGCCGACGACGACGCCCTCGAGCGCCTCGCGCGCCCGCGCGCTCGCGGCGACCACGCGCTCCTCGTCGTCGAGCACGAGCACGAACTCGCGGCTCTCCTCGACGAGGCGCCGTCCGCGTTCGGCCTCGCGGCGGAGGGAGTCGGTCTCGGCGGTCGCGGCCACGGCTACAGGTTCGCCGCCGCGCAGCCGTTTCCAGCGGGCTTTCACCACCCGTTCACGCCTTTTTCACCATGGAGGAACCCCTGGGATGCGGTTCGGGCGGCATTATCCGTCTCAGCGGTGCCCAAGGTTCTCATCATCGAGGACGACGACGTCATCGCCGACGGCATGTCGCGCCATCTCGTGGCGTCCGGGTTCGACCCGGTCTGGGTGAACAAGGGCGAGAGCGGCCTCGCGCGCCTGCGCTACGAGAACCCCGACGTCTGCGTGCTCGACCTGATGCTCCCGGGCCTCGACGGCTGGTCGCTCCTCGAGACGGCCCGCCGCGAGGGGATCGGGACGCCGATCGTCGTCGTCAGCGCGCGCGGCACCGAGCACGACCGGGTCCACGCGCTCGAGATCGGAGCGGACGACTACCTCGTCAAGCCGTTCTCGATGAAGGAGCTCGTGGCGCGGGTCCGGGCCGCCGCGCGGCGCGGCGTGCGGGCGCAGGACGAGGAGCGCGGCGAGCCGATCGAGGCCGAGGAGCTCCGGATCGACCCGCTGAACGTCCAGGCGTACCTCGACGGCACGAGCATCGAGCTGACGCCGACCGAGTTCCGGCTCCTCTACGCGCTCGCGCTCGAGCGCGGGCGGGTGGTCACGCGCGACGAGCTGCTCCAGCGGATCTGGGGCCGCCGGCAGACGCGCCGCGACCGCACGGTCGACGTCTTCGTCCGCAAGCTGCGCGACAAGATCGAGGCGCACGCGCCGCGGCACACCTTCATCCAGACGCGCTACGGCGTGGGCTACAAGTTCGAGCCGGTCGCGAAGGACGCGGCCGAGGCCGAAGCCGAAGCCGTTTAGTCCCAGCCCTCGGCGGCAGGCGGCACCAGCTCGAGGACGGAGAGCGCGTCCGGGCCGTGGTCGGCGACAAGCGCCGCGCCCTTGGGCGGCTCGAGCCCGGTGAGCGCGTGGAGGATGTCGCCGTGGGTGCAGACGACGGCGCCCTCGCCGGCGACGCGGACGACCCCGAACGCGTCGGCCGGATCGGCGCCCTCGGCCAGCTCCGGGCGGCGCTCGACCGAGATCGCGAGATGGAGCGCGAGCGGCGCGACCGTCTCGACGCAGCGCACGGCCGGGCTCGAGAGGATGCGCTGCACCGGGAAGCGGGCGAGCGTCTCGGGCAGGCCGGCCGCCTGGACGCGGCCGAGCGTGTCGAGCGGGCGGAGCGAATCCTCGCCGGCCCACTCGCCCGGGTCGCCTGCGGACGCATGCCGCACGAGGAGGGCCAGCGTCACGCGAGCGCCTCCTCGAGCGCGCCCAGGAGCGCCTTGTCGCGGTCGTAGGTCAGGAGGCCGGCGGCCTCGCCGAGCGGTAGCCAGCGCACCTCGTCGGCCTCGGTGCACGGGGTCGGCTCGCCGCTCTCGGGCTCCATCGCCCAGTAGCGCACGATCTTCGAGCGCCCCTTGCTGTCGTCGTAGAAGGTCGACGGAAGCTCGGCGCCGCGGCGCGCGCGGATCGCCGTCTCCTCCTCGACCTCGCGGACGGCCGCGTCCTCGTCCGACTCGCCCCGCTTGACCTTCCCCTTCGGGAAGCTCCAGTCGTCGTAGCGCGGCCGGTGGATCACGACCACCTCGAGGTCTCCGTCGTCATCACGGCGCCACACGAGACCGCCCGCGGCGCGCACCTCGGGTTCGGACACGCGGGGACCCTAGATCGCGCCGGGGACGTCCTCGGCGTCGCCGCCGTCCTCGCGTTCCGGGTCGGGAATGGGCGAGCCTTCCTCCGTCCGCTCGGGGTCTTGCTCTTCGGGGGCTGGGGCCTCGGGGGCCTGAGTATTCTCCGTCGTCATGCGGGTGATCCTTCCCGACGACACCGAGCTGGAACTTCCGGACGGCGCGACCGGCCTCGACGCCGCGCGCGCGATCGGTCCGAAGCTCGCGGAGCAGGCCGTGCTCGTGCGCTCGAACGGGACGCGTCCGCGACCTGCGGCTGCCGCTCACGGACGGCGAGCGGATCCAGATCCTCACGACCCGCGACCGGCTCGACCCGGACGCGCTCTACGTGCTGCGCCACTCGGCCGCGCACCTGCTCGCGGAGGCGGCGCGCCGGCTCTATCCGGGCACGAAGGTCGCGATCGGCCCGCCGATCGAGAACGGCTTCTACTACGACTTCGAGTTCCCCGAGCCGGTCGGGGAGGAGGTGCTCGAGCGGCTCGAGGAGGAGGTGCGCCGCGAGATCGCCGAGGGCCGCGAGTGGGAGCGCGAGGAGATCGGCCGCGACGAGGCGAAGCGGCTCTTCGAGGAGGCCGGCGAGCCGTACAAGGTCGAGCTCGTCGACACGGCCGAGGGCGACATCTCGCTCTACCGCCAGGGCGACTTCCTCGACCTGTGCCGCGGGCCGCACCTGCAGACCGCGGCGCCGATCAAGGCCGTCAAGCTCACGTCGCTCGCGGGCGCCTACTGGCGCGGCGACGAGACGAAGCCGCAGCTGACGCGCGTCTACGGGACGGCGTTCTACGACCCGAAGGATCTCGACGAGTACCTGACCCGCCTGGAGGAGGCGCGCAAGCGCGACCACCGCCGCCTCGGGACGGAGCTCGACCTCTTCGACTTCTCAACCACGTCGCCCGGGATGCCGTTCTGGCTCCCGCGCGGGATGGCGATCTGGAACGTCCTCGAGGACCTGCGCCGGAGCGAGAACGCGAAGCGCGGCTACGAGGAGGTGCGCACGCCGCTCCTCTACGACTCCGACCTCTGGCGCACCTCCGGCCACTGGGAGAAGTACCAGGAGCACATGTTCCGGCTCGAGATCGAGGGCCGCGACTTCGGCCTGAAGCCGATGAACTGCCCGGGCCACTGCCTGCTCTACTCGCTGCGCCCGCACTCGTACCGCGAGCTTCCGCTGCGGATCGCCGAGGCCGGGAACCTGCACCGCAACGAGCTCTCGGGCGTCCTGCACGGGCTGCTGCGCGTGCGGCACTTCGTCCAGGACGACGCGCACATCTACTGCACGGCCGACCAGATCCAGGCCGAGCTCGCCGGCTGCCTCGAGTACGCGTACTTCCTCTACGACCTCTTCGAGCTCGACATCCGGGTCGAGCTCTCGCTCCGGCCGGAGAACAAGCTCGGCACCGACGAGGAGTGGGACTTCGCCGAGGAGGAGCTCCGCAAGGCGCTCGCCGCGCGCGGGCTCGAGTACGTCGAGAGCCAGGGCGAGGGCTCGTTCTACGGGCCGAAGATCGACCTGCACATGTCCGACTCGCTCGGCCGGTCGTGGCAGCTCGGCACGGTGCAGCTCGACCTGCAGATGCCGAAGCGCTTCGGGCTCACCTACCAGGGCGAGGACAACGCCGAGCACACGCCGGCGATGATCCACCGCGCGCTCCTCGGCTCGCTCGAGCGCTTCGTCGGCGTCTACCTCGAGCACACCGGCGGCGAGCTGCCGGTCTGGCTCGCGCCCGAGCAGATCCGGGTCATCCCGGTCAGCGAGCAGTACGCTCGCGGCCGCGGCCGAGGTCGCCGAGGAGCTACGGGCCCGAGGGCTGCGCGTCGGCGTCGACGAGCGGCCCGAGACGCTCGGCAAGCGGATCCGCGCCGCCGAGCTCGAGAAGGTGCCGTTCGTGGTCGTCTACGGCGAGCGCGAGTCGCGCGACGCCCTCGCCGTGCGCCGCCATCACGGCGAGCAGTCGACCCAGTCCCTCGACGAGCTTGCGGGCGAGATCGCCAGCGCTGCTAGCATCTGACCCCTGCAAGCAGGAGCTCACGTTCCTCACCTCCCGAGCCACGGGCTCCCGGAGGTTCAACCGATTCCAAGGTTGACGGAGCTGCTGCGCGCAGCTTTTGTCGTTTGTTGAGGAGGATCGAAGAGAACTTGGTGACACGTCAGTGAGGCCTCGCCGCTTCGTCCGGCCGGAACGCCCGGCCGAGCCGAAGACCCGGATCAACGAGGCGATCCGCGCGCCGAAGATGCGGGTCGTCGACGAGAACGGGGAGCAGGTCGGCATCAAGACGCGCGACGAAGCGCTCGCGCTCGCCCACGAGCGTGATCTCGACCTCGTCGAGGTCGCCGCGAATGCCGACCCTCCGGTCTGCCGGATCATGGATTACGGCAAGTACCGGTACGAGCAGGAGCAGAAGGCCAAGACAGCCCGCAAGCACCAGACGCAGATCAACGTCAAGGAGATCAAGTTCCGCCCGAAGATCGGCGTCCACGACTACGAGACGAAGAAGGGACACGTTGTGCGGTTCCTGAAGGACCGAGCGAAGGTGAAGGTGACGATCATGTTCCGGGGCCGCGAGGCCACGCATCCGGAGCGTGGGCGCGACCTGCTCATGCGTCTCGCCGAGGACGTCAAGGAGCTCGGGCAGATCGAGTCGCAGCCGATTCTCGACGGACGGAACATGGTCATGGTGCTCGGGCCGCACAGAAACGTGAGCCAACAGGCGCAGGGCGATGCGCCCGCGCCCGCCCCCTCCCCCGAGCCGGAGGAGGCTCAGAGTGCCTAAGCAGAAGACCAACAAGGCCGCGAAGAAGCGGTTCAAGGTGACCGGCGCCGGCAAGCTCCTGCGCCGCCACGGGATGAAGAGCCACAACCTGGAGCACAAGAGCGCCAAGCGCAAGCGCGCCTTCCGCAGCGATCACGAGGTCGACGCCTCGGACGCGCGCGAGGTGCGGCGGCTGCTCGGCCGCTAGAGGAGCGAAGAGGAATGGCACGAGTCAAGCGATCGGTCGCGGGCCGGAAGAAGCGCCGCAAGGTTCTCGACCAGGCGAGGGGATACGTCGGCCAGAGCGGCGTCTCGTACCGCAAGGCGAAGGAGGCGATCCTCCACGCCGACAACTACGCCTACCGCGACCGCAAGAACAAGAAGCGCGTCTTCCGGCGGCTCTGGATCATCCGCATCAACGCCGCCGCCCGGAAGGAAGGCCTCTCGTACAACCAGTTCGTGGCCGGCTGCCGCAAGGCGGAGATCGAGCTCGACCGCAAGATCCTCGCGGACCTCGCGGTGAACGACCCGCCCGCCTTCACGGCGATCGCCCAGAAGGCCAAGGCCGCCCTCCAGGCCTAGAGCCGTTGGGCCGCCCTCGCGACGCGCCGGTCTCCGAGGCGTTTCGCGACATGGCCGAGAGCTTCGAGCAGGGCGACTCGCCGCTCTACGCGCGGCTGGCGCGCGAGCTCGCCGACGACCCGCTGGTGGCCGAGCTCGCGGGGAACCACGAGCCGCGCTGGGAGGCGCCGATGCGGCTCTTCGCCGGCATCCACCTTCTCGAGCTCACGGGCGAGGAGGACGACCCGTGGTCGCGCGTGCACGAGGTGCTCGAGGAGCGGCGCGACTTCCTCGCGCGCTTCGTGGCCGAGGAGCAGGTGCAGACGAACGAGGTGCAGCGGGCCTGGGCGCTCCTGCCGGCCTTCCTCGAGGCGGCCGGCGGCGACGCGACGCTCGATCTCGTCGAGCTCGGCCCGAGCGCGGGCCTCAACCTCCTCTGGGACCGGTACCGCTACCGCTACCCGACCGGGACGTGGGGCGCGGACGACGCGCCGCTCGAGCTCGCGGGCGAGGCGGAGGGCGGGCCGCCCGCGGCGCTGCTCGCGCGCAGGCCGGTCGTGCGCGGGCGGCTCGGGATCGACCGCTGGCCGGTCGACCTGCGCGACCCGGCGCAGGCGCTGCGGCTCCAGTCGTTCGTCTGGGCCGACCAGACCGTCCGCCTCGAGCGGCTCCGGCGCGCGATCGAGATCGCGCGGGAGGACCCGCCGGAGCTCGTCGAGGGCGACTACCTCGAGCTGCTGCCCGGGCTGCTGGAGGGACGCGCCGGCGACGCGCTCACGGTCGTCTTCCACTCCGCGTCGACCGGCTACCTCCGCTCCGAGGAGCGCGAGCGGCTGCGCGGGATCCTCAACCGCGCCGGCGCGGAGGGCCCGCTCGCGTGGATCTCGTACGAGTTCGCCGAGGGCGAGGCCGGCCAGCAGGTCGGGTTCGGGACGTTCGCGCTCGACCTGACGACCTGGCCCGGCGGCGAGACGCGGACGCTCGCACGGCTCGACGGCCACGCGAACCGGCTCCGGTGGCTCGGATGATCACCTCGGCGGCGAACCCGAAGCTGAAGCTCGTCCGCCGGCTCGAGTCGCGCCGCGCGCGCGACAAGCTCGGGCTCTTCGCCTGCGAGGGCGAGGATCTCGTCGCGGCCGCGCTCGACGCCGGGATCGAGCCCGTCGAGGCGCTCGTCGACGCCGAGCGGCCCGCGCTCCTCGACCGGCTTCCGGCGGCGGAGGAGGTCGAGCCGGCGCTCCTCGCGGCGGTCTCGTCGCTCGGGCACCCGCCGCGCGTCGTGGCCGTGTTCCGCCGCGAGGATCTTCCGCGCGGCGTGGACGCCGCCGGTCGGGCTCGCGCTCTGGCGCGTCGCCGACCCGGGGAACGTCGGGACGCTCCTCCGCGCCGCGGACGCGCTCGGGCCCGCGTTCGTCGCCCTCTCGCCCGGCTGTGCCGACCCGACCGGCCCGAAGGCGCTCCGCGCCGCGATGGGCGCGACCTTCCGCGTTCAGACCGCGGACTGGGACGACGCGCCCGGCCCGAAGGTCGGCGCTGGCGATGGACGCCGAGGCGCCGCTCTGGGACGCCGACCTCCCCGAACGCCTCACGTTCGTCCTCGGCGCCGAGCGCGAGGGCCTACCGCCGGAGATCGCGGCCGCGTGCGACCTGCGCGCCTCGATCCCGCTCGCCGGCGCGGCCGAGTCCCTGAACGTCGCGATGGCCGGGACGGTCGCGCTCTACGAGCACCGGCGCCGGGCGCCGGTAGCTACCAGGCCCCGCCGCCACCACCGCCGCCGCCGCCACCGCCGCCGCCCGAGAAGCCGCCGCCTCCGCCGCCCGAGCCGCTCGACGGTGGCGCGAGAGCGGTGCCGAAGCCGGCGCTGAGGTCGGCGATCCCGAGGGCGGACGGTCCGGAGCCGAGGTCGCTCGTGGGGGTGATCCAGTAGACGGCGCTCGCGTGGTGGAGGTCCTCGGGCATGTGCAGTTGCGCCGCGCGGAGCACCCGCTCGGCGAGGCCGAACGCGATCGCGTAGACGAGCAGCCGCTCCCACAGCTCGAGCGAGCTGGGCAGCGCCAGGTCGAGCCGCGGGAAGTCGTTCAGGTAGCGGCGGAACGCGGCCCAGCGCGCGGCCTCCTCGCGCGCGGTCGGCCGGTAGCGGCGCCAGACGCGCACGAACGGCAAGCGTCGCGAGCACGAGGACCGCGCCGACGAGCGCGCAGATCCCGAAGGCGAGCAGGACGGCGTCGCGCCAGCGGGTCGCGTAGAGCTGGAAGTGGGGGATCGAGAGGGCGAGCAGCACCGCGCCGGCGACCGCGAGCACGCCGGCGCCGATGAGGAGCGCCTTGAGGCCGCCGGGCAGCATCCAGCGCTGCTGCTTGACGGCGGTGCCCACCTTCTTCTTGAAGCGCTCGAACCGCTTGCTCTGCTCGGTGCGGTCCTCGGTGATCCGGTCGCGGAACTGCGAGAGGCGCTCCGCCTCGCCGGCGAGCACGGCGTCGGCGACGTCGGCGACCGCCTCCTCGAACGGCTCGAGGTCGAGGTCCTTCCCGTGAATCAGCTCGAGGTCGGCGATCTCCTCGGTGCGCAGGCCGCCCCAGGTGCGCTTGTCGGTCGTGACCGGCGTCGCCTCGTAGCGGCCGCGGCGGATCAGGTCGAAGAGCGTCGCGGTGAACTCGAGCGCGCCCGCCGAGGTGCCCTGCGCGAGGAGCGACGGGACGAGCGCGGGCGCCAGGTCGGACGGCGGCTCCTGCTCGTACTCGCGGTCGTAGGCGATCGGCGTCTCGCGGCCGTAGAACCACCAGACCGCGCCGACGATCGCCGCCGCAGGCAGGACGGCCGCGGCCAGGAGCACGAGGAGCGTGAGCGGCCAGTGCTCGCGCGCGTTGCGGAAGCGCTCGCGGTCGCGCTCGTACGACGCGGCGTCCGCCGCCTCCTCGGCGACGATCCGGTCGAGCGCGTCCCCGTCGCGGACCTGCGCGCCCGCGGTCGACGTCAGCAGGGAGCGCGGGAACACGACCCGCAGCTCGACGAACTGCTCCGGCGGGACGTCGATCGCGCGCAGGAACGCCTGGCCGGGCCGGCGCTCGACGTCGCCGCGGACGTGCACGGGATGGCCCCAGACGCGGTAGTCCGGGCCGCGCGCCGTCCCGGGGAGCACCAGCGTCGCGGTCAGCCGGCCGAGCGGCTTCTCCCACTCGTCGCCCCAGACCTGCAGGTTCACGTCCGCGACGTCGTCGTAGGCGACGGTCAGGCCGTGGAGCGTGTAGCCGATCGTGAACGTCCGCGGCAGGACGGCCGTGTAGTGCCAGACGATCCGGAAGCCGCCGTCGATGTCGGCCGTGCCGAACGTGTCAGGCGCGCCCTCGGAGCCGAGCTCCGCAGACGCGCCGGGACGGTACTCGGTCCCGGGCTCGCGGACGTAGACGTCCGAGATCGACTCGCCGTCCCGCAACGGGATGTCGCGGTACCCGCCGGTGAAGACGCCGTCGAACGCGTAGGTGATGTTCTCCTCGATCTGGAGCGAGCCGTCCGGCTGGACGACCACCTGGACGTCCGCCTCCGGGAGCGAGAAGTCGCGGGCCGACGCGCCGCCCGCGAGCACGAGCGCCGCCGCGGCGGCGGCCGCGACGACGAGCGGGAACCTCAGAAGCTGACCTGCGGCGCCTCGCGCGCCGCGGGCTCCTCGAGCTCGAAGTACTCGCGCTCCTCGAAGTTGAAGAGCCCGGCGACGATGTTTGTCGGCACGGTCTCGAGCGCGGTGTCGTACGTCAGGACGGCGTCGTTGTAGACCTGGCGCGAGACGGCGATCTTGTCCTCCGTCTCCTCGAGCTGGCCCTGGAGCTGCTGGAAGTTCTCGGTCGCGCGGAGCTCCGGGTACTGCTCGGCGAGCGCGAAGAGGCGGCCGAGCGCCTGCGTGAGGATGTTCTCCGCCTGGGCCTGCTCGGCGACCGAGCCCGCGTTCTGCGCGCGCGCCCTCGCCTCGGTCACCTCCTCGAACGTGCCGCGCTCGTGCGCGGCGTAGCCCTTGACCGTCTCGACGAGGTTCGGCACGAGGTCGTGGCGGCGGCGCAGCTGCACGTCGACCTGGGCCCATGCGTTCTCGGAGCGGTTCCGGAGGCGGACGAGCCGGTTGTAGAGCAGGACGACCGCCAGGACCAGGATCACGACGGCCGCGACGACCAGGATGGCGATCAGCACGGCGCTAGCCTAACCGGGGCTGCGGGCGATCCAAACCGAGTCCTCGCCGCCACGGTAGCGCCGCCGGTCGAACCAGCCGAAGAGCTCGATCTCCTCGAAGCCGGCCTCCTCGAGCAGCTCGCGCCAGCGCCCGGTCGGGAGCCAGGCGATCGCCATCTCCGTCTCGCCCGACGGGCCGCGCACGCCGAGCGTCAGGACGCCGCGGCGCTCGTCCCAGTCGGCGCGCTCCCAGATCTCCGGCTCGCGCTCGATCCAGCGGCCGTGCGTCTCGACGATGTCCTCGTGGCTCGGCGCGAAGACGTCGAACACGAACCGCCCGCCCGGCTCGAGCAGCCCGCGGACGGCGGCGAGCGCGGCCAGCCGGTCCTCGTCGGTCCGGAGGTGGAGGAGCGAGCGGAACGGCGCGATGACGAGCGGCACGCGCTCCTCGACCGGCGGGTGGCGCAGGTCGCCCTCGCGCAGGTCGATCCAGTCGCCCACGCCCGCCGCCTCGGCGGCGCGGCGGCAGACCTCGAGCATCCCCGGCGAGGTGTCGACGCCGATCACGCGGAGGCCGGCGAGCGCGACCGGGATCGGCGATGCGCCCGGTGCCGACGCCGAGCTCCACGACCGGCCCGCCCGACGCGAGCGCCTCCTCGACGTAGAACGACACGTCCTCGGTGACGCTCCGGCTCCACTCGTCGTAGAGGCCGTGCGATCGCGTCGTACTCGCTCCGCGGGGCGGTCACGGGGCCGATGATACGCTCGGCCGATGGACGCCCGGAGCCTGGAAACCGAGGCCAGAAACGCGATTGCGGGCGCTTCCACCCTGCGCGAGCTGGACGATCTCCGCGTCGAGTACCTCGGCCGGAAGAGCGCCCTGAAGCAGGCGCTGCGCGAGGTGCGCGACCGCGAGTCCGGCATGGCGCTGAACGCGGCGCGCGAGGCGATCGAGGCCGCCGTCGCCGCCCGCGAGGCCGAGCTCGAGGGCGCCGAGCTCGAGCGGCGGCTCGCCGAGGAGTCGGTCGACGTGACGCTGCCGGGCGAGGGCGTCCGGCGCGGCCACCTCCACCTGATCACGCAGATCCGCCGGGAGGTCGAGGACGTCTTCCTCGGCCTCGGCTACCGGATCGTCGACGGCCGCGAGGTCGAGACGACGCACTACAACTTCGACGCGCTCAACTTCCCGCACTGGCACCCGGCGCGGTCGCGGCGCGCCTCGCTCTTCCTGAACGGCGACGTGCTCCTCCGTACGGAGACCTCGCCGTCGCAGATCCGCGTGATGGAGGCCGAGCCGCCGCCGATCGCGATGATCTCGCTCGGCCGCGTCTACCGGCGCGACACGCCCGACGCGACGCACAGCCCGATCTTCCACCAGGTCGAGGGCCTCGTCGTCGACCGCGGGATCACGCTCGCCGACCTCAAGGGGACGCTCCTCCATCTCATGCGCGCGCTCTTCGGCGAGGAGCGCGGGATGCGCTTCCGCACGCACTACTTCCCGTTCACCGAGCCGTCGATGGAGCCGGACGTCTCGTGCTTCGCGTGCGACGGCTCCGGCTGCCGGGTCTGCAAGTTCTCCGGCTGGATCGAGATGGGCGGCTCCGGGATGGTCGACCCGGCGCTCTTCGAGTTCGTCGGGCTCGACGCCGAGGAGTGGAGCGGGTTCGCGTTCGGCCTCGGGCTCGAGCGGATCGCCCAGCTCCGCCACGGCGTCTCGGACATCCGCCTGCTCTGGGACAACGACCTGCGCTTCCTGAGGCAGTTCTGAGATGAAGGTCCCCGTCTCCTGGCTGCGCGAGTACGTCGACTTCGACGTGCCGCTCCCCGAGCTGGCCGACCGGCTCGTCATCTCGACGTGCGAGGTCGAGCGGATCACCCGCCGCGGCGTCGCGGACACGGACGGCAACCTCGGGCTCTTCCGCGTCGGGCGCGTGCTCGAGGCGGAGAAGCACCCGAACGCCGACCGGCTCCAGCTCTGCCGCGTCGACGTGGGGGAGGGCGAGCCGCGCCAGATCGTCTGCGGCGCCTGGAACTTCGGCGCCGGCGCGACGGTCGCGGTCGCGCTGCCCGGCGCGGTGCTCCCGGACGGCCTGCAAGCTCGAGCGGGCGAAGCTCCGCGGCACCGTCTCGGACGGGATGATCCTCTCCGAGCGCGAGCTCGAGCTCGGCACCGACCACACCGGGATCATCGTCCTCGACGACGGGCCCGAGCCGGGCACGCCGCTCGCCGACGTCCTGCCGCTCGGCGAGGACGTGCTCGAGCTCGAGGTGACCGGCAACCGGCCCGACCTGCTCGCCGTCTACGGGATCGCGCGCGAGGTCGCGGCGCTCTTCCCGGGCCGCGCCGAGCTCGCGGCCGATGCCGGGCGAGGAGCCCGCGGGCGGCGACGACGAGCCGGTCGACGTGGCGATCGAGGACCCGGACGCCTGCCCGCGCTACATCGGGCGGCTCTTCCGCGACGTGGCGATCGGCCCGTCGCCGGCCTGGCTGCGCGCGCGGCTGAACGCGGCCGGGATGCGCTCGATCTCGAACGTCGTCGACGTGACGAACTACGTCATGCACGCGCTCGGCAACCCGCTCCACGCCTTCGACTTCGACACGCTCGCGCGGCGGGCCGGATCGTCGTCCGGCCCGCGCGCGCGGGCGAGGAGCTGCGCACGCTCGACGGGACGATGCGCGCGCTCGACCCGAGCATCCTCGTGATCGCCGACGGAGAGCGCGCGGTCGCGCTCGCGGCGATCATGGGCGGCGAGGAGACCGAGGTGAAGCCGGAGACGACCTCCGTGCTCCTCGAGGCGGCGAACTTCGAGCCGGCCGGGATCCTGCGGACGTCCGAGAAGCTCTCGCTCCGCACCGACGGGCTCGAACCGCTGGGAGAAGGGCGTCGACCCGCACCTCGCCGGGCCGGCCGCCGTGCTCGCGACGCAGCTGCTGGTCGAGCTCGTCCGGCGCGCGCTGGACGGGCGGGGCCGACGTGCACGGCGACCTGCCCGAGCGGCCGGTCGTGCGGTACCGGCCCGAGCGGGCGGACGCGCTGAACGGGCTCGCGGTTCCGCCCGACGACCAGCGCGGGCTGCTCGAGCGGCTCGGCTTCGACGTCGCGGACGACTGGACGGCGACCGTTCCGACCTGGCGCGCGCGCGACGTCACGCGCGAGGCCGACGTCGTCGAGGAGGTCTCGCGCGCGCACCTGGACGAGATCCCGTTCACGCTGCCCGCGCTGCAGGGGCTCGCGGGCCGGCTGACTCCGGCGCAGCGGGCGCGGCGCGCGGTCGAGGACGCGCTCGTCGGCGCCGGCTTCGACGAGGCGTACACGTCGAGCCTGGTCGAGAGCGACCCCGACCCGGACGCGATCCGGCTCCCCGAGCCGCTCTCCGCCGAGCTGGCCGTGCTGCGCACGACGATCGTCCCGTCGCTCGTCGGTGCGGTGCGGCGCAACCTCGACGCCGGCAACGAGGGCATCGGCCTCTTCGAGATCGCGCGCGTCTACCTCCCGAGCGGCGAGCAGCTGCCCGACGAGCGCCGGCGCGTCGCCGGCGTGACCGAGGGCGGCTTCGCGCGCGCGAAGGGCGCCGTCGAGACGATCTTCGCCGCGCTGCGGGTCCCGCTGACGATCGAGCGCACGCAGCGGCCCGAGCTCCACCCGGGCAAGGCCGGCGCCGTCCCGGGCGGGTGGGTCGGCGAGCTGCACCCGTCCGTGCTCGACGGCGGCTTCGGCGCCTGGGAGCTCGACCTCGACGAGCTCGCCGCGCTCGCCCCGGGCCCGCGGTCTACGAGGACGTGATCACGTACCCGGCCGTCCGCCAGGACCTCGCGTTCGTCGTCGACGAGGACGTCTCCGCGGGCGAGCTCGTGGCCGCGATGCGCGAGGCCGCGCCCGAGCTCCGCGACGCGGCCGTCTTCGACGTGTACCGCGGCGACCAGGTGCCGGAGGGCCGCAAGTCGGTCGCGCTCCGCGTCGCCTTCCAGTCGCCCGAGCGGACGCTCTCGGACGAGGACGCACAGGCGATCCGCGAGCGCATCGTCGCGGCGCTGGCCGAGCGCTTCCAGGCCGAGCTGCGCGCCTAGGGCCGGAAGAGCCGGCGAAAGAAGCCGGGGCGCTCGTCGGGCCGGACGCGCACGACGGGCTCGTCCTCGTACTCGGGCAGCGCCTCGACCGCGTCCGGCGTGAGATCGAGCTCGACGCGGTCCTCCCAGATCCCGTGTACGTGCTCGGCCTCGACGAGCTGCTCGCTCGGCGAGCGCGTGCCGCTTGATCGCGAGCCCCGTGAAGATGTCCGCGTCCGGATCGCCGACGAGCTTCGAGACCTTGCCGACCTCGGAGCCGTCGGCGGCGATCACCGCCGCGCCGGCCTCGATCGCCTTCCAGCTGACCTGCGGCCGCTCGGGCTCGCTCACACGGATCGCCCGCCGAGGCGGAAGACCGGGCCCTGCGTGGCGACCGGGTGCGCGTCGGAGACGGTCTGCACGATCTCGATCCGGCCGGTGATCGCCTCGTGGTCGAGCCGCTCCAGGCACCGCCGGAGCATCTCGGCCGCGATGCCGTAGCCGACCGTGCGGGCGACGCGGACCTGGAGCGTCGAGCGCCCGTCCACGAGCTGCGGGTTCGCGGGCGCGAGGAGCAGTGCGCCGCGGTCGACGTAGTCGCTCGAGTCGAGCGTCAGCCGGACGAGCGCGTGCGACCAGTCGGGCGGCAGCGCGTCGACGAGCTCCTGCCACTCCTCGGCGAGGCTCCGCTGCGTCGACACCTCCGGCGCTTCGTCGGCCTCTTCGGCGGCGGCGAGCTCGAGCCGGCCGGCGATCCCTTCGGCGTCCAGCCGGAGAGCATCCGCTCGACGAGGCCGGGGTCGGCGCCCACCGGGCCCGCCTGCCGGACGACGTCGATCCGGAAGCGCGATCCGACTCGCCACGGGGCCGCCGGGCCGAGCACGACGGCGGCGCGGTCGGCGTCCTCCGCGTTTTCGAGCTCGAGCGTGACGGCCGTGCGCTGCCAGCCCTGCGGCAACGCCTCCTGGAGCTCGGACCACTGCTCGACGAGCCTCACGGCGGAGGATGCTAGCGTGGGACCATGGCGACAGCCGAGAAGAAGGGCCAGGGCATCGCGCGCGACACGCTGAAGGACTTCCTGCGCGAGATGCTCCTGATCCGGCGCTTCGAGGAGAAGGTCGAGGAGCGCTTCCGCGCCGGTGAGCTGCCGGGCTTCCTGCACGTCGCGATCGGCCAGGAGGCGGTCGCCGTCGGGGTCTGCCGCGCGCTCGAGGACAACGACGTGATCGCGTCCACGCACCGCGCGCACGGGCACACGCTCGCGAAGGGCACGCACCCGAACGAGCTGATGGCCGAGCTCTACGGGAAGCTCGAGGGCTGCAGCCACGGCTACGGCGGCTCGATGCACCTCTACGACGTCGAGCGCGGGAACCTCGGCGCGAACGCGGTCGTGGGCGGCGGCCTCCCGGCGATCGTCGGCGGCGCGCTCGCGTTCAAGCTGCGCGGCGAGCCGCGGGTCGCGGTCGCGTTCTTCGGCGACGGCGCGACGAACATCGGCACGTTCTACGAGTCGCTCAACCTCGCGCAGCTCTGGACGGTCCCGGCCGTGTTCGTCTGCGAGAACAACCACTACGCCGAGTCGACGCCGGCCAAGCAGCACATGCCGATCGAGGACATGACCAAGCGGGCCGAGGCGTTCGGGATGGAGTCGATGAAGGTCGACGGCCAGGACGTCGAGGCGGTCTTCAAGGCGACGCAGCGCGCGCTCAAGCACGCGCGCGACGGCAAGGGCCCCGTCTTCCTCGTCGCCGAGACCTTCCGCCTGACCGGCCACTACATCGGCGACCCGCAGGTCTACCGGCCGAAGGAAGAGGTCCGCGAGCTCCGCCAGACCCAGGACCCGGTCGAGAAGCTCCGCGCGAAGATCGAGCTCCCGGACGACGAGTGGGAGGAGATGGAGCGCGAGGTCTCCGAGATCGTCGAGGCCTCCGTCGAGTTCGCGAAGGCGGGCACCGACCCGAAGCCCGAGGACGCCCTCAAGAACATCTACGCGTAGATGCCCGAGCTCTCCTACAGGGAAGCGGTGCGCGACGCGATGAGCGAGGCGATGCGCCGCGACGACGACGTCTTCATCATGGGCGAGGACATCGCCGAGATGGGCGGCTCGATGGGCGTCACGCAGGGGATGCTCGAGGAGTTCGGCCCCGAGCGCGTGCGCAACACGCCGATCTCCGAGATGGCGATCGTCGGCGCCGGCATCGGCGCGGCGATGGCGGGCATGCGCCCGATCGTCGAGATCATGTACCAGGACTTCACGACGCTCTCGATGGAGCAGCTCGTGAACCAGGCCGCCAAGCACCGCTACATGTCGGGCGGCCAGCTGCGGGTGCCGCTGACGGTGCGCACGCAGGGCGGCGCGGGCTGGAGCCCGGGCGCCCAGCACGCGCAGCAGCTCGAGGCGTGGTTCGTCCACGTGCCCGGGCCTCAAGGTCGTCTTCCCCTCGACGCCCGAGGACGTGCGCGGGCTGCTCTGGTCGTCGATCTACGACGACAACCCGGTCATCTTCTTCGAGCACCGCACGCTCTACGGGATCAAGGGCGAGGTGCCCGAGGAGATCGAGCCGATCGAGCTCGGCAAGGCGCGCGTCCACCGCGAGGGCGAGGACGTGACCGTGATCGCCACCGGCCGGCTCGTGCACGAGGCGCTCGCCGCGGCCGAGGACGCCGAGGCGGACGGCATCTCGGTCGAGGTGATCGACCCGCGCACGCTGCTGCCGCTCGACGAGGACGCGATCGTCCGCTCGGTCGAGAAGACGAACCGCGCCGTCGTCGCGCACGAGGCGATCGTCCGCATGGGCTTCGGCGCCGAGATCGCGGCGCTCATCCAGGAGCGCGCGTTCGACTACCTCGACGCGCCGGTCGAGCGCGTGGGCGCCAAGTTCGCGCCGCTCCCGTTCGCGCCCGTGATGGAGGAGTTCGTGATCCCGCACAAGGCCGACGTCCTGGCCGCGATCAAGCGCACGGTGGGCCGGGAGGGCTGATGGCCACCGAGATGACCCTCCCGCGCCTCGGCCAGGGGATGGAGGCCGGCACGATCGTGCGCTGGCTCAAGCAGGAGGGCGACCGGGTCGAGAAGGGCGAGCCGCTCTACGAGCTCGACACGGAGAAGGTCACGCAGGAGGTCGAGGCGGAGGCCTCCGGGATCCTCCTCAAGATCCTCGTCGCCGAGGGCGAGGTCGAGGTCGGCAAGCCCGTCGCCGTGATCGGCGAGCAAGGCGAGAGCGTCCCGGAGCCGAGCGGCAACGGCGCGTCCGCGAAGCGGGTCGGCAAGGAGGAGGAGTCCGAGACGCCCGACCGCGTCGAGCCGGACGAGGAGGGCGCCGAGGTCGGCGTCGAGAAGCCGGCCGAGGGCCCGGCCCGCGAAGGCGATCGCGAAGCGGGCCGCGAGGCGGCCGAGGAGGAGGCCGAGCGCGCCGAGGCGCCGCCCGCGCCGACCGGCCGCGTGAAGGCCTCGCCGCTCGCGCGCCGACTGGCCCGCGAGCACGGAATCGATCTCGCCGCGATCCGCGGCACCGGCCCCGAGGGCCGCATCGTCGCCGAGGACGTCGAGCGCAGGGCCGCCGCGGGGCCCGGCCCGGCCGCCGCGCCCGCCGAGGCGCCGCCGGGCGACGTCGAGGTCGTCCCGCTCACCTCGATGCGCAAGACGATCGCGCGCCGCATGACCGAGGCGTGGCAGGCGCCGGTCTTCCAGATCTCGATGACGGCGGACATGGGCGCCGCGATGCGCCTGCGCAAGCAGCTCGTCGAGCGGATGCGCGAGGGCGAGGCGAAGCCGACCTTCTCGGACGTCCTCACGAAGGCGTGCGCCGTCGCGCTCCTGCGCCACCGCGCCGTCAACGCGCATTTCGCCGGCGACGCCGTGCGGCTCTTCCCGACCGCGAACGTCGGCTTCGCCGTCGCGGTCGAGGGCGGGCTCGTCGTGCCGGTGATCAAGAGCGCCGAGCGCAGGACGATCGCCGAGCTCGCGAACGCGCGCGCCGACCTCGTCTCGCGCACGCGCGCGGGCAAGCTCGTGCAGGCCGACCTCGAGGACGGCACCTTCACGATCTCGAACCTCGGCATGTACGGCGTCGACCGCTTCGTCGCCGTCCTCAACCCGCCGCAGGCGGCGATCCTCGCCGTCGGGGCGATCGAGGAGCGGCCGGTCGTCCGCGACGGGGAGATCGTCGCGCGCCCGCTGATGGAGCTCGTGCTCTCGTGCGACCACCGCTCGATCGACGGCGCCACCGCGTCGGAGTTCCTCGGGACCGTGAAGGCGTTCCTCGAGGAGCCCGCGCTCATGCTGTGAACCTCTGGTACCGCGTCACCGACCTGGATCTGGCGCGGGCGTTCTACGCGCGGCTCGGCTTCGAGGAGGTCTTCCGCGACGAGGAGGGCCGCTGGTCGCGGATCGTGCGCGACGGCTCCGAGCTCTCGCTCACCGAGGACGAGTCCGTCGCGGTCGTGACCGACGACGAGAGCGGCGTCCTCACGCTCGACGTCGAGGACGTGAAGGGCGAGGCCGAGCGGCTGCGCGAGGCCGGCGTCCAGGTGGGCGTCGTGGTCGAGATCCCCGGGACGATCCGGCTGCTCGACGTCTTCGATCCGGACGGCAACCGGATCCAGCTGACCGAGCCGCTCTAGCCGCGCAGGCGGCGTCCTCCACTCGTTCGGGGGATCGCCCGGCCCGCGGCGTGCGGCCGACGCTTGCCGGGGACCGGATTTCCCCCGGGTCAAGCAGAGAGGGCGGCGAAAGCCGCCCTCTCTCGTTGTGCGGCTGCGGCAGTCCCGGGGCTAGGCGGAGGCGGGGAGGACGAGCTCGAGCGGAGGCTCGCTCGCGAGCTCCTCGCGGAGGGCGCCGACGACCCTCGGGTCGAACTGCGTGCCGGCGCAGCGCTCGACCTCGGCGAGCGCCTCCGCGCGCGTCATCTTGGCGCGGTAGACGTTGTCGCTCGTCATCGTGTCGAAGGCGTCGGCGACGAAGAGGATGCGCGCGGGCAGCGGGATGTCCTGGGCCGCGAGCCCGTGCGGGTAGCCGGCGCCGTCCCAGCGCTCGTGGTGGTGAAGCACCCAGCTCGCGATCGGCTCGAGCGCGAGCGACTCGAGCATCCGGTGCCCGAGCTCGGCGTGCCGCTCGACGACGCGCCGCTCGGCGGGCGTCAGCGGGCCGGGCTTGTCGAGCGTCTCCTGCGGGACGAGCAGCTTGCCGATGTCGTGCAGCGTCCCGGCCAGGCGGATCAGCTCGACCGTCTCCTCGTCGAGCTCGAGCCGCGCGGCGAGCCGCGCCGCGAGATCGCCGACGTTGTCCGAGTGCGCGCCCATGTAGGCGTTCCGGGCGGCGGCGACGCCCGAGGGCGCGCTCGTCCGGAGGTCGGCCACGCGGCCGAGCGCCCGCGAGAGCCGCTCGGGCGCCGCGGCGACGTCCTCGCCGGTCGTGTGGACGTGCACGCGCGCCTTGCCGAGACCCTTCGCCGCGTAGAGCGCCTGGTCGGCAAGGCGCACGAGCTCGCTCCGGTCGACCCCGTCCTGCGGATACGTGGCAACCCCGACGGAAATCGTGACGTCGCCGCCGTGCTCGTACGTCGCCTGCGCGATGCGGCGCGAGACCGTCTCGGCGACCTCGCGGCCCTCCTCCGAGGTGCGCCCGGGGAGGAGCAGCGCGAACTCGTCGCCGCCGATGCGGAACGACTCGCCGCCGCGCCGGAGGCGCGCCGCGACCTGGGCGAGCACCCGGTCGCCGGCGAGGTGGCCGTACGTGTCGTTGATCGTCTTGAAGTTGTCGAGGTCGACCATGCAGAGCGTGAGCGGCGTCGCCGTCTCGTCCGCCTTGTCGAGGTGGCGCTGCAGGAGCTCCTCGAAGTGGCGCTTGTTGCCGAGGCCGGTGTGCGCGTCGGTGAGCGCGAGGCGCATGGCCGTGATCGCGCGGTGCACCGAGCGCTGGTAGAGGGCGACGGCGATCAGCGGCCCCGCGAGCGCGCCCATGAGGAGCGGGGACTGGTCCCAGAGCACGGCCAGCATCAGGCTGACCGAGCCCATGATCAGGAACGGCATCAGGTTCGCCTTCGTGTACGCCGTGAGGAGCGCGCCGTACGGGCGCCCGGAGATCCGCGAGATGACGGCCGTCGTCAGCAGCATGTTCGTGGCGAAGAAGGCCGTGATCCCGGCGATCGTCCCGAGCAGGAGGCTGACGACCTCGGTGCCCTGGGAGCAGACGACGACCGCGCCGCCGGCCGCCGCGCCGGAGAGGCCGTAGACGGAGCTGTTGTAGGCGAACTGGATCGGCGCCTTGCGGCGCAGGCCGTCGACGATCACGACCGCGAGGGTCGCCACGACGACGGCGGCGGCCCACCCGTACGTGAGCGCCGCGCCCGTGATGAAGACCGCCGCGAGCGAGACCTCGCCGGCCGGCTCGAGCGGCACCGGGAACGCCTCTGCGAACGCGGCCGCCGCGAGCAGCGCGAGCAGGCCGACGACGCAGGTACGGATCGGGCGCCGTCGCGAGCGTCCAGATCGCGAGCGCGAGCGCCGTGACGCCGCCCGCGATCACAGGGAGGGCGAGCGAGCGGATGGAGGGCTGCCGCAGTTGAGTGGTCGTCATGTCCGCAGGTCCTCGGGGCGCCGAGGTCTCACGGGGCTCATCGCCCCTTTTTGCGTAGGGGCCCATCCCCAGGAAGGGGGTTACCGGGTCGCAAGGCCGCTGCCCATGGGAAAAACCCGTTCGGGGGATCGCTGTCCCCCTCCTGGGCGACGACGGTTAGACCGTGTGCGGGACTGGTGCTCAGCGCTACCCCTCTGTGCCCCGGTTCTTCCGTGCGCATGGTTCACCCACCTCAAGAAGGAGGAAGGCATGCTGCGGCTTCGCACTTGGGCTTTCCGCTACGCGCTCCTCGCGGCGTTTGTTCTGTCCGCGGGCGCTGGCTTTAAGTGGAACTAGCCCACTGATGGACGGGGTGGCCGGCCCGGATACCGGGTCGGCCACAACGGCCTCCCTGTTTCCTGCGGCGACCGTTCTCGACGCGCTAGGTGTTCCTCCTCCCGAGCATCATCCTCGGCGTCGCGTTCGCCCTGCTCCTGGGCGGCAAGCCCTCGCGCATCCTCAACATCGAGTTCCGGTACGGCTGGACGGTGTTCGCTCGCGCTCGGGCTCCAGGTCGTGCTCTTCTCGGGCGCGCGTGACCTGATCCCGGAGCCGCTCCTCGAGCCGCTCCACCTCGGCACCTACGTGCTCCTCTTCTGGTTCGCGTTCGCGAACTTCCGGAACCTGATCCTGCTCCCGCTCTTCCTCGGGATGGCGCTGAACGCGATCGCGATCCTCTCGAACGGCGGCCGGATGCCCGTCAACCAGGAGGCCTGGGAGAGCACCGGCCTCGACGGCGCCGCCCACTCGAACGTCGCCGTCGGCGCCGACCGGCTCGCCTTCCTCGGCGACATCTTCGCGCTCCCGCGCGAGCTGCCCCTCGCGAACGTCTTCTCGATCGGCGACCTCCTGCTCGGGATCGGGACGGTGATGCTGATCGTGACCGTCTCGACGACCGAGACCTCGCGCCCGGCGCTCTCGCCGAGCCGGCTGCTCGACCCGCTCCGCACGCCGTCGTTCCGGCGGCTCGCGTCCGGGAAGCTCCTCTCGCAGCTCGGCGACTGGCTCACCGTCGCCGCGCTCGTCGGCTGGATCTACGAGACGACCGGCTCGGTCAGCCAGGTCGCGGCGCTCCTCGTCATCCGCCTCGCGCCGCCGGTGCTCGGCAGCGGCCTCGCCGCCGCCGTCGTCGACCGGTTCCCGCGCCAGCGGCTGCTCGTCCTCGTCGAGGTGGGCCGAGGGCTCCTCGTCGCTGCTGCGCTCGCCGCCATCGTCTTCGACGTTCCGCTGGTCGCGTTCGCGGCGATCGCGGGCTCGGGTCTCCTCTCGGCCGTCTCCTCGGCGACCGTGCGCGCGCTCGTTCCCTCGATCCTCGAGCGGCAGCAGTTCGCGGCCGGCAACGCGGTGCTCGGGTTCGCGCAGGACGGCGCGATGGCGCTCGGCGCCCTCGCCGCCGGGATCGCGCTCACGACGACGACCGCGGCCGTCGCGCTCAGCCTTCGACCTCGTCACCTTCGTCTTCGCCGCCCTGCTCTACTCGGGCGTGCGGGCCAATCCGCTGGCGTCCGTCGTGCGCGGCCCCGAAGGTGGCTTCCGCCAGGGCCTCCGCTACATCCTCCACCGCCGGCTCCTGATCGTCGTGATCGGCGCCTTCGCCACGGCCACGCTCGCGACCGGCCTGACGAACGCGACCCTGCCGCAGCTTCCTCGGCACGGAGCTCGGCCTCGGGCCGGGCGCCTACGGCTTCGGCGTCGCGGCGCTCGCCGGCGGCCTCGCGCTCGGCGAGCGCCGTCACCGGCCTCGCGCCGGTGGGCGAGATGAGCGGACGCTGGATCGGCGTCGCGCTCCTCATGATGGCCTCGCTCTTCGGCGTCCTCGCGCTGACCGACCACGCGCCGACGGCGCTCGTGCTCCTCGGGATGATCGGCTTCCTCGACGGGACGACCGACGTCCTCTTCGACACGATCGTCCAGCGCGAGGTCGACCCCGCGTACTACGGCCGCGTCTTCGGCCTCGGCTCCGCGCTCTTCACGACGACGATGATGGGCGCGGTCGCGCTCGCTCCCGTCGCGAACGGGTTCGGCGCCCCGCACAGCGTCATCTTCGTCGCGGCGGGCGGCCTCCTCGTCGCCGCGATCGTCGCGCTCGTCGGCACCCGCCGGCCCTCCGCTTCCATCCCGGCGGCGCCGGGTAGGATCGCGCTCGACACGCGACCCTAGAGGGAGAGCCCATGGAGTGTGACGTCGCCGTCCTCGGCGGCGGTCCGGGCGGGTACAGCGCCGCGATTCGCGCGGCCCAGCTCGGCGCCAAGACCGTATGCATCGAGAAGGAGCCCGAGCTGGGCGGGACCTGCCTGCGCGTCGGGTGCGTCCCGACGAAGGCGTGGGTGCAGACCGCGTTCGCGATCAGGCAGGCGGAGGAGAGCTTCGCGAAGTTCGGCGTCAACGTGAGCGCGCCCGAGCTCGACTTCGGGCAGGCGAACGCGTGGAAGGACGCGGTCGTGAAGCAGATGACCGGCGGCGTCGCGAGCCTCTTCAAGGCCAACGGCGTCGAGTGGGTCAAGGGCACCGGCCGCTTCACGGACGCGAACACGATCGCGGTCGAGGGCGGGGAGGACGTGACCTTCAAGCAGGCGATCGTCGCCACCGGGCTCGTTCCCGCTTCGCCCGCCGATCGACGGGCTCGACTCGGCGCGCTGCGTCGACTCCACCGGCCTCCTGGCGCAGACCGAGGTGCCGAAGCGCCTCGTCGTGCTCGGCGGCGGGATCATCGGCTGCGAGTTCGCGTCGATCTTCCGCCGGTTCGGCAGCGAGGTGACGGTGATCGAGATGCTCCCGTCGCTCATCCCCGCCGAGGACGAGGCGGCGCAGAAGGAGCTCGCGAAGCAGTTCGGCAAGCGCGGGATCACCGTCCACCTCGACTCGCAGTGCAAGAAGGTCGAGGAGTCCGGCGACGGGCTCGTCGTCACACTTCGGCGAGGGCGAGACGGTCGAGTGCGACCTGATGCTCGTCGCGACCGGCCGCGGGCCGCTCGTCGAGGGCATCGGCCTCGAGGAGGCGGGGATCGAGTTCGACCCGCGCAAGGGGATCTCCGCGGACGAGCGGCGCCGGACGACCGTCCCGCACATCTACGCCGTCGGCGACTGCGCCGGCTACTGGCAGCTCGCGCACACGGCGTTCCGCGAGGGCGAGGTCGCGGCCGAGAACGCGATGGGCCACGACGCGGTGGTCGACAACCGCGGCGTCCCGCGGCCGATCTACACGGATCCGGAGATCGCCGGCGTCGGCCTGACCGAGGCGCAGGCGCGCGAGCAGTACGGCGACGACGTCGCGGTCGGGCAGTTCCCCTGGATCGCGAACGCGCGCGCCGTCATGCAGGACGAGACGGTCGGGTGGGTCAAGTCGATCCACGAGACGCGCTACGGCGAGCTGCTCGGGCTCGTGATGGTCGGCCCGCACGTGACCGACCTGATCGAGGCGGGCGTGGTCGCGCTCGACGCCGAGTCGACGGTCGAGACGATCGCCGACGGCATGGCCGCGCACCCGACGCTCTCCGAGGCGATCAAGGAGGCCGGCCTCCTCGCGCTCGGCCGCGCGATCCACATGCCGAACCGCAAGCGGGCGGCGGCGAAGGCCTAGCCGCTCGGCTTCTCGATAGACGCGCGCGAGGAGAGGGTGGAAGACCCCCACCCTTGGTTTCAGCCTATCGGGGAAATTCGCACGTGTGGCGCGCGGTCCGGGGCGGAATGGTCACGGGAGCGTGACAACTTCCCGCGCCGCGAACGGGGCGCGCAGGGCGGGCGCAGAGCCCGGATAGACTCGTCCCCGGAGGAGGAGGGCAGATGCTCAGCAAGCGCAAGGCGTTGATCGGCTGGCTCGTCTACACCGGGGCCAAGCCGGTCGCGAAGCAGGCACTGAAGCAGGGCGTGAAGTCCGTCGTGAAACCCGGGAAGAGCGGCAAGAAGAAGGTGGCCGCCGGGGTCGGCACGGTGGTCGCCGCGGCGGGCGCGACGGCCGGAGCCCTGATGTTCTGGCGGAGCCGCAAGGGCGGCGGGGAGCCCTCCGAGAGCTGACCGCCGACGTCGTCGTCCTCGGCGGCGGCCTCGCCGGCTGCACGGCCGCCCGCGCGCTCGCCGAGGCGGGCCGCCGGGTCGTCCTCGTCGAGCGCGGGAACCTCGCCGGCGAGGCGTCCGGCCGAAACGGCGGCTACCTCTTCCGCCAGCCGGCCCACTGGATCAACGCGCATCTCGCCGAGTCGGCCGCGATCTACCGCGAGCTCGAGGAGGACGGCCCGGTTCCGTTCGACCTCCGCGACGAGACGCTCCTGCTCGTCGCCGCGGAGGAGGCCGAGCTCGACCACGCGCGGATGTACGCCGCCGCGCTCGGCGCCGAGGAGTACGACACGCCGCGCCGACCCCTGGCTCGCCGACGACCTGGCGGGCGCCTACGTGATCCCGGGCGGGTACCTCCTCGACCCGCTCGGCGCCACGATCGCCATGGCCGAAGCGGCCAGGCGCGCGGGCGCCGAGCTCCGCACCGGCTGCGCCGCAGCGCGGATCGTCGTCGAGGGCGATCGCGTGCGCGGGGTCGCGACGGACGCCGGCGTGATCGCGACGGAGCGTGTCGTCGTCGCGGCCGGGCCGCGCAGCCGGTTCCTCCTGCGCACCGCCGGCGTCGACCTCCCGATCGCGTCGACGCGCGGCTGGCTCCTCGAGACCACGCGCATCGAGAACCCGCCGCCGTACTCGATCGAGCAGGCGGTCTGGCCGACGCAGGCCGAGATGGGGCCGCTCGCGCGCGACCGCACGCTCGGCGAGCTCGCCGCCGCGGGGCCGGACGAGCCGGGCCTCGTCTCCGTCCTGCTCGGCGTCCACGGCGCCGGTCAGCTGCGGATCGGCACGTCGCTCTCGCGCAGCCTGCGCGAGGAGCCCGAGGACGCCGACACGCCGCGGCGGCTGGCCGAGCGCGCCGTCCGGGTGGCGCCGCATCTCGCGGACGTGCCAGTTGTCGCCGCCTGGTCGGGCCGGCGCGCGATGACGCCCGACGGCCTACCCGTGGTCGGTCCCGTCCCCGGCGTCGAAGGCCTCGACGTCGCGTCCGGGTTCTCCTCGATCGGGATGATCACGATCCCGGCCGCGTGCATGCGGCTGGCCGGCGAGCCGGATCCGGCGTTCGACCCGGGCCGCTTCGCGTGATCCGCGAGTACACGCCGGCCGACGCCGCCGTCGCCGCGCGCCTCTGGGGCGAGGTGATGCCGGAGAAGGAGCCGCCGACGCCGGACGGGCTCGCCCACTGGATCGACAGCCATCCCGAGCGGGCGCAGCTGCGGGTCTGGATCGCCGAGGAGGACGGCGAGCCCGCGGGCATCGCGTTCGGACGGTTCAACTGGACGGTCAGCCCGGGCGACACCGCCTGGACGTGGGCCGGCGTCGCGGAGCCGTTCCGCGGGCGCGGGATCGGCGTCGGCGCTCTTCGCGGTTGCCGAGGAGCACACGCTCGGGCTCGGCGCCCGCGTGCTCGACGCGTTCGCGCTCGAGGGCTCGCCGGGCCAGCGCTTCGCGGAGGCGCGCGGATTCGTGCCCACCCGCCGCGAGCACGTCCTGCGGGCGCGGCTCGCGGAGGTCGATCTCGCGGCGTCCTGCCCGCGCTCGCGGAGGCGAAGGCGGTGGAGGGGTTCCGCGTCGTGCCGCTCCGTGACGGTCGCGGACCTCGATGGGCTGCACGCCGTCTACGCGAGCGCCTCGGCCGACATCCCCGCGGACTACCCGGAGGCGGACGTCTCGCGCGAGGACTTCCAGGTGCACGTGCTCGACGACCCGTCGCTCGATCCCGGACGCGTCGGTCGTCGTCCTCGAGGGCGACCGGCCCGTCTCGCTCGCCTTCCTGACCGTCGATCGCGAGCGAGGCACGGCCTCGAGCGAGATGACCGGGACGCTCCCCGAGCACCGTGGCCGGGGCCTCGGCCGGCTCGCGAAG
This sequence comes from uncultured Actinomycetes bacterium, assembly GCA_963696365.1. Taxonomy (GTDB): domain Bacteria; phylum Actinomycetota; class Thermoleophilia; order Gaiellales; family Gaiellaceae; genus CAVOKD01. Next base: position 93,880 of record CAVOKD010000001.1, on the reverse strand, counting down.
CTCGCGAGCATGCAGGCCGCGAAGGAGCAGGGCTTCGCCGAGCTCGTGACCGAGAACGACGCGGCCAACGAGGCGATGCTGGGGCTCAACCAGAGCCTCGGCTTCCGCATCACCGCGACGCGCGTGACCATGTTCCGCGATCCCGCGCGCCGGGAGTAACCTGGGGTCATGGATCCACTCACAGCACCGATCGACGGCGCCGAGACGCAGGAGGTCGGGGGCGTGCGGATCGACGTGGCGCCGGCCGGCAACGGCCGGGTGACGCGGACGGTCTACCCCGCCGGCTTCCGCTGGAGCACCGACATGAAGCCGCACGTCGACTCCGACCTGTGCATGCATGCGCACATCGGCTTCCTCGCGCGCGGCGCGATCGCCGGCGAGTACCCGGACGGAGGCGAGTTCTCCTACGAGGCGCCGGCCTTCGTCGTGATCGAGCCCGGGCACGACGCCTGGGTCGTCGGCGACGAGGACGCCGTGCTCATCCAGTTCGACGCCGCCGAGAACACGGCCGAGCACTTCGGGCTCCACGAGCACGTCGCCTAGCGCGCCGCTCGAGCCCGGCCCCGCCGTTGGCACGGATTCGGCACGAACCCGTTAGCCACCCGTGCGCTTCTGACGGCTAGCGTTCGTGTTGGGACGCTCGCTCCCCCGATGGGGGCTTCTATTCGGCGGGCGGCCGCGGGCAGACGGACGTGTCCAAGCGCGCCCGGATCAGGCCGCGCGCGGCACGAGCCAGGTGGAGCGCGCGAACGCGCGCACCGATCCGTCCGCGCCGAAGACCGCCGACCCGGCGAAGCGCTTCCGCCCGTCCTCGCCGACCGGCCACCCGAGCACGACGTGCGGCTCGCCGCCGACCACCGGCGCGACCAGCCGCGCCGCCAGCCGCCCGAGCAACACGCCCTCCCGCGAGAACTCGTCCACCGCCCAGCCGCTCGGGCAGTCGAGCGCCGCCCACACGAGCTCGTCCGCCACCGGCCCCTCGCCGGGCGGCGTCCACGGCGCCGCGACCACCGACCGACCCGAGACCGGCCCCGGGTAGATCCCGAGCCCGTCGTCGCGCGCCGGCCCGCAGACGAAGCACGTCTCGTACGCGTGCGCGCGAAACCCGGCGTACCCGCGGCTCGCGACAGCCGCCTCCTCCACCGACACCGGCGAGGGCAGCTCGAGCTCGAACCCGTCCAGCGAAACCGCCTCCGCCACGACGGCGTCCCCGTCCCAAAGCTCGACGCCCTCGCCGTAACGAACCACCGCAAGCGCCCGATCCAGCGGCGGCGGCACGCGCAGCGTCACCTCGGCCCGCCCGCCGAGCAACGCCGCGACGAGCCCGCTCGCGTACCCGCCGTTCGCCGACGCAGGCGGCCCGTTGAACCGCCCGGGGATGGTGATCGTCTCCGCCACTCGGGGCGGATTCTCTCAGCAGGCGGCGCCGACCCTGAAGCTCGTCGACGCAACCGACGTCAGGCCGGTCGCGACGAACACCGTCCGGGTGACCATCTCGTAGCGGCCCGGCTTCCAGCTTGCCGCTCGCGCAGCCCAGCCCGACCCCACTCGCGGTCTTCGATGAAGCCCATGTTCGGCCCGCCCTCGGCGCAGTTCTGCACCGGCCTGCTGCGAACGAAGCTCCGGCTCTGCGTGTGTCCGTGGCGAGTCCGGAAGATATTGGCCCGGACGATCAGGCGGCGCCACTGCTGGCAGCCGAGGCTCTCGTTCAGCCAGCCGCCACGCTGGTCGGTCTGCCCTGTGCGACACGAAGATCGAGCTGAAGACCTGCAGGTTCCCATCCTTGGCGATCGAGAGCGTGGACGGCAGGTGGTCGGCCGAGCCGACCGGCGCCGCGACGAGCGCGGCGAGCGCGACCGCCGCAGTCGATGCGAGACGAATGACGCGAACGTGCGGCATGACATCCCCTCCTTGGTAGACGGAAATTGGCGGGAGCGTACGCCTCTCGGCGCGCCGCGCAAAGGCACGCGCCCTGCGCATTGCGTAGCGTTCCCGGCGCCATGATGATCAACGAGCGCTCCAAGCGGGTCATCCCCTTCCGCGAGCACGATGCGAAGCGCGTGGGGGAGGGGTGCTTCTACCTCGACCTGATCGTCTGGCTGAACGGCGACCGGATCGAGCTGGGCGACCGCGTGGCGTTCAACTACGGCTGCTTCGTGAACGGCTTCGGCGGCCTCGAGATCGACGACGGCGCCGAGTTCGGGCCCTACGTGATGATCCACACGGCGAACCACGAGATGGACGACGCGCACCGCCCGGTGACCGAGCAGGGCTGGCGCGACGAGGGCCCGGTGCGGGTCGGCCGCAACTGCTGGATCGGGATGGGCACGATCATCCTCCCGGGCGTCACGATCGGCGAGGGCTGCGTCGTCGGCGCCGGAAGCCTCGTGGCGCACGACCTGCCGCCGTTCACCGTCGCGGTCGGGCATCCCGCGCGCGTGATCCGGGTACGCGAGCACTAGGAGTCCGCCGATGCGAGTCCTCTTCCTGCAGCAGCAGCCGTGTGGGCGTGCCCGAAAGATCGCGGCGGGCCTGCGCGCGGCGCGCCCGGGGATCGAGCTCGGCTTCGCCTACCAGGGCCGGACGCTCACCGAGCTCTACGGCTCCGGCGACGAGCTCTTCGCGCGCTGGTGGGACCTCGGCGACGACCCGGCCGCGCGCCTGCCCGGCGTGCTCGAGGCGTTCGACCCGGACCTCGTGCACAGCCACAACCTGCCGGACTCGCCGACCGTCCTCGCGCAGGAGCTCGTCGGCGGACGCGTCCCGATCGTCCACGACGTCCACGACCTCCAGAGCCTGCGCCAAACGCCGTACGAGAACGGCTTCCCCGAGCCGCGCGACCCGCTCGAGCTCGAGCGCCGCGCGATCGAGGGGAGCGACGCGGTCTCGACCGTCTCGGAGGAGCTGCTCGACGAGATCGCGCGCCGCCACCGGCTGCCCGCCGGCGACCGCCGTCTTCGCGAACTACGCGCTGCGGAACGAGGTGCCGTCCAAGCTGCCGCTGCGCGAGCGGCGCGACGCGTGGCCGCCGCGGCTCGTCTACCAGGGAACGCTCTCGACGAACGGCGGCCACTACGACCTGCGCGAGATCTTCGCCGCGCTCGTCGCGACCGGTGCAACGCTCGACGTCTACCCGTCGCGCGAGGTGCCGGCGTACCGGGAGCTGGCCGAGCGCACGCCCGGACTGACCGTGCACGACCCGCTGCCCGCCGCCGAGCTCTTGCAGCGGCTGCCGGAGTACGACTTCGGCTGGGCCGGCTTCGACTCGCACCTGAACCGCGCGCACATCGACACGGCGCTTCCGAACAAGCTGTTCGAGTACCTCGCGTGCGGCCTCCCGGTGCTGACGCTGGGCCATCGGGCGCTCGGACGGTTCCTCCGCGAGCGCGGCCTCGGGGTCGTGCTCGCGTCGCCCGCCGACCTGCGGGCCGAGCTGGCCCGCCACGATCTCGGCGAGCTCCGCGCGCGCGTCGCCGCCGCGCGTCCCACCATGACCGTCGAGGGGAACATCGGCGTGGTGCTCCGGCTCTACGACGAGCTCGTCGCGCCGCCGCTGGCGGCCGAGCGATGAGTTCCCGGCGCCGCGCGCGTCTGCATTGACGGACACCACGAGAGAGGAGAGCGAGATGCCGACCACGCAACCCGAGACCACGTTCGTCGCCGAGCCCGGCACGCACGAGATGACGAGCACCGCCGTGCAGGCGGCGCCGCGCGAGGCCGTCTACCGCGCCTACACCGACCCGGAGCTGCTCGTCCGCTTCTGGGGCCCGCCGGAGCTCTCGACCGAGGTCGACGAGTTCGACCCGAAGCCCGGCGGCCGCTGGCGGATGATCCACCGCGACGCCGACGGCAACGAGTACGCGTTCCGCGGCGTCTTCCACAGCCTCGTCGCGTCGGCGCGGGAGCCGACCTCGCTCGTCCACGGGTACGCGCCGTTTCGCGGGCTGCCGGCGCTCAAGGAGGCGATCGCCGACCGGTACCGCGACGTCTACGGCGTCGAGCTCGACCCCGAGCGCGAGGTCGCGGTCGTGCCCGGCTCGAAGACGGCGCTCGATCGAGGTCGCGCTCGTGCTCGCCGACGACGGCGACACGGTGCTCCTGCCGGATCCCGGTTACCCGGACTACACCTCGGCGTCGCGCTCGCCGGCGCGCGCGAGGCCCGGGTGCCGCTCGACCCGACGGCCGGCTGGGCGCCCGACCTCACGCGCGCGCCACGAGACGCCGCCGTCCTCTACCTCAACTACCCCTCGAACCCGTGCGCGGCCTGCGTGCCGGACGGCGCCTTCGCGGACGCGGTCGCCTGGGCCCACGAGACCGGCACGGCCGTCATGCACGACTTCGCCTACGGCGACCTCGTCTTCGACGGGCGCCGGCCGCGGAGCTTTCTCGCGACGCCGGGCGCGAAGGAGGTCGGCGTCGAGCTCTTCTCGATGTCGAAGAGCTACGGGATGGCCGGCTGGCGGCTCGGGTTCGTGCTCGGGAACGCGGAGATCGTCGCGCGGATCGAGCTGCTCCAGGATCACGTGCGCGCGGGGATCTTCCGGCCGATCCAGGAGGCCGGGATCGCGGCGCTCACCGGGCCGCAGGACACGGTCGAGGAGCGGCGGGCGCTCTACGAGGCGCGGCGCGACCGCGTGTTCGCGGCGCTCGGGCCGCACGTGCCGGAGATCCACTGCGAGGGCTCGTTCTTCGTCTGGCTCCGGCTCCCCGAGGGCGTCACGGCGGACGGGATCCTCGACGAGCAGCTCGTCGCGCTCGCGCCCGGCGAGGGCTTCGGCGAGACCGGCCGCGGCTGGGCGCGGATCTCGCTCGCGACGCCGGACGAGCGGCTCGACACCGGGCTCGAGCGGCTCGCCACGGCGTTCGCAGAGTCCTGAGCCGCGCGAATCGGCTAGCGCTCCTCGGCCAGCATCCGGACGGCGTTGTGGAGCGGCGGAGGGGTCCTCGCCTTCGCGCCACCCGACGACCGCGACCGGGATCCCAAGCTCGTCGTGAAGCCGCTGCTGCCCCTTCGCGACTTTCGGATCGTCCGGGTCGAGCCGGGGAACCACGAGCAGCGCGTCCACGGGAAGCTTGCCGCCGACCTTCCGCCGCTGAAGCCGGCGGACGATCGAGTCGAGTTTCCGGAGCCGCTCTCGCGGCTCGATCCCGATCCTTCGACCGTCGACGGTTGCGATCGCCTCGACCGGGCGACGGGTCTGCTCCATCCGCTCGACCTCGGCCAGCGCGTTGACGGCGTTCATGACCGCGACGTCGTGGGCGCGGTGCTCGTCGCTCACGCGGATGTCGGGGTCGAGTCCCGCGGAGGCTTGCGCGACGTCGACGGCCGCCTGGACGAGGGCCTCGTGCGCCGCGTCGTCACCGCGTGCCGCCGCGTCCTTGGCGCCCTCCAGGAGGAACTTCACCTCGGTGCCGCCGTGGCTGATGCTCGCGATCCGGTCGATGAAGATCCCGAGGAAGAGCAAGACCGCGGAGATTCCGATCAACGCAGCCGTGGCCGTTCCGTCCTGTTCGCGCAGGACGACGTAGCAGCCGCTCAGGAGCCCGACCGCGCCGAGGACGACGAGCACGACCCGCGCCGCGAGGCCCCAGCTCGACGGCGCGGTCGCCGGACGGGGTTGTCCCGTCGTCGCGCCCATGCGGGCCAGGATCCCACCCCGCTGCGACCGCTGCAAGTGGTACGTCAGACGCGGCCGCGCATCGCCAGCACGTTGCGGACGTACTGGCGCGTCTCGCGGTACATCCCGCGCTTGCGGAGCGAGCCCGGGCCCTGGTTGTACGCGGCCAGGGCCAGGCGGACGTTGCCGTTGTAGTGGCGGTACAGGTGGCGGATGTAGACGACCCCGATCTGGATGTTCCCGTCGGTCGTCCGGGGGACGGGATGGCCGATCAGGCCCGCCTGGACGTACGACCACGTCCCCGGCATCACCTGCATGACGCCTCGAGCGCCCTTCGGCGAGACGACGCCCTTCTGCCAGCCCGACTCGACCCACGCGATCGCGCGGATGAAGCGCGGGCTCATGGTGTAGACGCGGGCCCAGTAGTTGAGCTTCGCCTTGACCGTCCGCCCGCTCCGCGGGCCCGCGCGGCCGCTCGCCGCGACGCCGCCGCCGAGTGCGCGCCGCGTCGCCGGCCCGGCGACCGAGTCCGCATGGAGCCCGTGCCGCCGCTGGAAGCGTCGCAGCGCGCGCCCCGTCTCCTTGCCGAAGTAGCCGTCCACGATCCCCGGTGACGATCCGCGCCGCGCGAGCATGAACTGCAGGACGGCCACGTCCCACCCGACCATCCCGCGGTGCATCGCCCGCTTGCCGTAGAGCGGCTTCCCCAGGCGACCCATCGCCCGGCGCGTCCTCTTCCCGGGCACACCGTCGACGGGCAGGCCGGCGCGCCGCTGGAACACGCGCACCGCGCGCGCCGTCATCGGGCCCGCGATCCCGTCGATCCGACCGAGGTACGTGCCCCACGCGCGCAGGGCAACCTGGAGCCCCGCGTTCTGCGGGTTCACGCGTGCCTCCGCCGGAGCGGAGAACGTCAGAGCGGCCAGCAGGAGGGCGGCCGCGAGTGCGAGTCGCCGCTGCATGAGCCAGGACCCTTAGGCGGGACCGGCGGGACTCCTCCCGCGAATTACCCACCGTTCACAATGCCGATCGAGCCCGCCCTCCCGGGCCGCCGACGGGACCCGTCGGGACCCGGCCCTAGAATCGTCCTCCCGTGCCGGAAGCGCCGTTCGTCCACCTCCACGTCCACTCGGAGTACTCGATCCTCGACGGGGCGTGCCGGATCCCCGACCTCGCGGCGCGGGCGGCCGAGCTCGAGATGCCGGCCGTCGCGCTCACCGACCACGGCTCGCTCGCGGGCGCGGTCGAGCTCTACCGCGAGACCGGCAAGCACGGCGTCAAGCCGCTCCTCGGCTGCGAGGTCTACGTCACGGACGACCGCCGCGCGCTCAAGCGCGACTACGCGCACCTGACCCTTCTGGCCGAGTCGAACGAGGGCTACGCGAACCTGATCAAGCTCGTCTCGAGCGGCTGGCTCGAGGGCTACTACTACAAGCCGCGCGTCGACTGGGACCTCCTCGAGGCGCACGCGCAGGGGATCGTCGCGCTCTCCGGGTGCCTCTCGGGCCGTGTCTGCAAGGCGCTCCAGGACGGGAACCGGAGCGGGGCGGAGGCCGAGCTCGCGCGCCTGCGCGACATCTTCGGCGCCGACTCGACCTACGTCGAGATCCAGGACGCCGGGCTCGAGGTCCAGCCGGGGATCAACCGGACGCTCGCCGAGCTCGCGCACGGCGATCGGCCTGCCGCTCGTCGCGACCGGCGACGTCCACTACCTCCGCCACGAGGACGCCCGCGCGCACGAGGCGCTGCTCTGCATCCAGTCCGGCGACTCGCTCTCGAACCCGAACCGCTGGCGCTTCGAGACCGACCAGTTCTACTTCAAGACGCCCGAGGAGATGGCGGCCGACTTCGCCGACTACCCCGAGGCGGTCGCGCGCACCGCGGAGATCGCCGAGCGCTGCACGGTCACGATGGAGCTCGGCCGGATCCTGCTCCCGCACTTCCCGGTGCCGGACGGCCGCGACGCGTTCGACTACCTCGTCGAGCTCTGCGAGAAGGGCCTCGCGCGCCGCTACGGGAAGGTGACGCCGGAGCTGCAGGAGCGGCTGCGCTTCGAGCTCAAGACGATCCGCGAGATGGGCTTCGCGGACTACTTCCTGATCGTCTGGGACTTCATCCAGTTCGCGAAGCGCGAGGGGATCCAGGTCGGCCCGGGCCGCGGCTCGGCGGCCGGCTCGATCGTCGCATATTCCCTGGAAATCACCGATATCGACCCGATCCGCTACGACCTGCTCTTCGAGCGGTTCCTGAACCCGGGGCGCAAGTCGATGCCGGACATCGACATCGACTTCTCCGTCCACGGCCGCGACCGGGTCATCAACTACGTGCGCGAGAAGTACGGCTCGGACCGGGTCGCGCAGATCATCACCTTCGGGACGATGATGGCGCGCGCCGCCGTCCGCGACGCCGGGCGCGTGCTCGACGTCCCGTACGGCGAGGTCGACCGCGTCGCGAAGCTGATCCCCGAGGGCCCGAAGGTCTACCTCGACGAGTCGCTGAAGCCCGGCGGGGAGCTCCGCCAGGCCTACGACCAGAACGAGCGCGTGAAGGAGATCGTCGACCTGGCGAAGCCGCTCGAGGGGCTCGTCCGCCAGGACTCGATCCACGCCGCGGGCGTCGTGATCGGCGACCGGCCGCTCACCGAGTACATCCCGCTCCAGCAGAAGGGCTCCGACCAGGAGGTCGTGACGCAGTTCCCGATGGGCGACGTCGAGGCGCTCGGGCTCCTGAAGATGGACTTCCTCGGCCTGCGCAACCTCGACGTGATCGACGAGGCGCTCGAGCTGATCGACGAGCCGATCGACATGCGGACGCTGCCCGTCGACGACCCGGACACGTACGCGATGCTCACGCGCGGCGCGTCGACCGGCGTCTTCCAGTTCGAGTCGACCGGCATGCGCGAGGCGCTCCGCCAGGTGAAGCCGACCGAGTTCGAGGACCTGATCGCGCTCGTCGCGCTCTACCGGCCGGGGCCGATGTCGTACATCCCGGTCTACGCGCGGCGGAAGGCCGGGCCAGGAGGCGGTCGCGTTCTCCGACCCGCGGCTCGAGCCGATCACCGGGCCGACGTACGGGATCTGCATCTACCAGGAGCAGTACATGGAGATCGCCAAGCAGCTCGCCGGGTTCACGCCCGCCGAGGCGGACGACCTGCGCAAGGCGATCGGCAAGAAGATCCACACGCTGATGGCGTCCCTCAAGGACAAGTTCCTCGAGGGCTGCGCCGCGAACGACGTGACGCCGGCGGTCGGGCAGCAGCTCTGGAAGGACATGGAGCAGGCGCAGGACTACTCGTTCAACAAGTCGCACGCCGCCTGCTACGCGCTGATCGCCTACCGCACCGCGTACCTGAAGGCCCACCACCCGGCCGAGTACATGGCCGCGCTGATCTCGTCCGTCATGAACACGAAGGACCGCGTGCCGTTCTACGTCGCCGCGTGCGACGAGCTCGGGATCGAGGTGCTGCCGCCGGACGTGAACTCCTCGCAGGCCGACTTCGCGGTCGTCGAGGGGAAGATCCGCTTCGGCCTGAACGCGGTGAAGAACGTCGGCGAGTCGGCGGCGCGCGCGATCGTCGCGGCGCGCGAGGACGGGCCGTTCGAGTCCGTCTGGGACTTCGTCGAGCGCGTCGACGGCCAGCTCGTGAACAAGCGCGCGCTCGAGGCGCTCGTCAAGTGCGGCGCGCTCACGTCCACCGGGGTGACGCGCAAGGGCCTGCTCGACCGCGAGGGCGAGATGCTCGACCTCGTCGTCGGCTGGGGGGCGAAGCAGCAGGCCGACAAGATCTCCGGGCAAGGGTCGATCTTCGACCTCGGGATCGGCGAGGAGGCCGAGCGGCCGCGCCACCATCCGACGCTTCCGTCGGACGAGTGGGACAAGGCCGCGCTGCTCCTGCTCGAGAAGGAGAGCCTCGGCCTGTACGTCTCCGAGCACCCGCTCGACGGTGTGAAGAACCAGCTGCGCCGGCGCGTGGAGGCGCAGGTGACCGACCTCGAGCGGCGCCGCGACGGGGACGTGGTCACCGTCGGCGGGATCATCGGGGCGCTCCGGCAGGTGACGACGAAGAAGGGCGACCCGATGGTGTTCGCGCGGCTCGACGACCTGTCCGGCTCGGTCGAGACGGTCGTCTTCAACTCGGTGCTCGCGGTCTCGCGCGAGCTGATGGAGCTCGACCGGATCGTCGTCATGAAGGGCCGGGTCGACCACAAGGACGGGCAGACGAACCTGATCGCGCTCGAGGTCGCGCCCTTCGAGGCCGTGGCCGAGAAGAACGAGGTGCGGCTGACGGTGGACGCGCGGCGCGCGCGGGCGGGGCTGATCCGCGAGCTCGCCGACCTGACGCGGCGCTACCCGGGCGAGGCCGCGGTCGTGGTCGCGCTCGAGACGTCCCAGGGCCGCCAGACGCTCGCCTTCGGCGAGGACCACCGCGTGAAGCCCGCGGCCGACTTCTACGCCGAGGTGAAGGCGCTCCTCGGCGAAGCCGCGATCGTGTAGTGCGGCGGCGGTGGCTGAGCCCGCCGCGCCGCCTCCTGAACCTCGTCGTGACCCCCGCCGTGCGCCTCGGCGTCGGCCCCGCGAACACGTTCCTCCTCACCGTGCCCGGCCGGAAGACAGGGCGGCTCTACACGACGCCGGTCACGCTCGTCGACTACGCGGGCGAGCGCTGGCTCGTGGCGCCGTTCGGCGAGCGCGAGTGGGTGAAGAACGCGCGCGCCTCGGGCCGCGTCGGGCTCACGCGCGGCCGGCGGCGGATCACCGTCGATGCGACCGAGATCCCGGCGGTCGAGCGCGCCGGGATCCTGAGGGCGTACGTCGAGGCGGTCCCCTTCGTGGCGAAGTTCTTCGACGTCGCCGAGGGTGCCCCCGAGGCCGCGTACGCCGCGGAGGCGCCGCGCCACCCGGTGTTCCGGCTCAGGCCGCAGCCGTAGGGTCGCGTGCCCGGCGGCGGGGCCGGGTCGGGCTCGACGAGCGCTTCGTCTCCGCCCGAGCGGAGGTGCGAGGCCGAGCGGGCGATCACGGCGGCGACCGGGACGGCGAGGAAGGCGCCGACGACGCCCCAGATGACGGCGCCCGCGGCGACGGAGAGGATCACGCCGACCGGGTGCATCTTCACCGCGCGGCTCATGACGAGCGGCTGGAGCAGGTGGCTCTCGAGCTGCTGGACGGCGATCGTCGCGCCGAGGACGAGCAGCGCGTCGGTGAGGCCGCCGGAGACGAGCGCGACGAGTGTCGCGGCCGCGCCGGCCGTGACCGCGCCGACGATCGGGAAGAAGCCGCCGATGAACACCAGGAGCGTCAGCGGCAGCACGAGCGGCACGCCGATCAGCCAGAGGGCGAGGCCGATGAAGATCGCGTCGACGGACGCGACGACGACCACCCCGCGCAGGTAGCCGCCGAGCGTCGACCACGCGATCGTGCCGATGTCGTCGACCCGGTGGCGCGCCCGCGGCGGGAAGAGGCCGACGATCCAGCTCCAGATCTTGTCCCCGTCCTTGAGGAAGAAGAACGAGAGAACGAGCGTCAGGAAGAGGCCGGCGACGACCTCGACGACGATGAACGCGCCGCCGATCACGCCGCCCGCGATGTCGCCGTAGTGTTGCCGCAGCTCGCGCTCGCCCCGCTCGCGGTAGCTGTCGAGCTCGGCGCGGCTCAGGTCGAGCGGGCCTTCGAGCAGCCAGTCGGTCACCTGCGCCGTGCCCTCGCGGACGTTCGGGCCGACGTCGTCGAACTCGTCCGCGACCGAGGGCGCGACGGCGGCTGCGATCGCCGCGATGACGAGGATCGTCGTGACGAGCGCGAGGGCGGAGGCGGCCCAGCCCGGGACGCGCGCGCGCCGCATCCGCGCGACGGGCTCCGAGAGTGCCGCGGCGACGAACAGTGCGAACGCGACCGGCAGGATGACGATCCGGATGCGCGAGATGACGATCGCGACCAGCGCGAGCGCAGCCGCGACGACGAGCACGCGCCATGCGATCGCCGCCGCAAGCCTGAGCTGGCCGGGAACCGGGTCCGACGGCGGCGGCTGGAGCTCTGTGGCCGGGGTCGCCATCCGGGACGGTATGCCCTGCGCGCCGGACGGCGAACGCTAGGGGCCGGGGCCGCCCTCCCGCTGCCGCAGCTGCTCGACGATCCACGTCGCGTACCAGGCGGGCCAGTCCTCGTCGCGCTGCCCGAGCTCCTTTTCGTACTCGCCGTGGGCCCGCTCGGCCTCGCGCAGGAGGTCGGCCAGCTCCTCGGCGGTCAGGCGGCGGGCGTCCACGTCAGAGCGCGGCGGCGCCAGCCGCCGCGCGTCGTCGGGAGGCTCGGGGCCGCGGCTCGGGTTCGGGCTCCGGCTCGGTCCGTCGGCCTCCGCTTCGGGTTCGGGCTCCGCCTCGTCCTCGGGTTCCGGCTCGTCCTCGGCCTGCGGCTCCTCTTCGGCCTCGGCTTCCGGCTCGAGGTCATCGGCGAGCGGGTCATGCCACGCCCGTGCCGGCGGCTCGTCTTCGAGCTCGGACTCCGCTTCAGGTTCCGGCTCCGGCTCCGGCTCGGGCTCTCGGCTCCGGCTTCGGCTTCGGGCGGGGCAAGCTCCGCATCTACCGGCTCGGATTCGGGCTCGCTGGGCGGGCCGGCCATGCGGGCGGCCGGCGGCGGCTCGGACGTCTCGGCGGAGGGGATGGGCGGCGTGTCGGGCCACTCGGCGGGGGCGCGCACGACGAAGTCGTCCAGCCGCGTGATCACCTCGCGGAGGCCGCGGCGGGCCCACTCGGCGCGCTCGACCATCAGGCGGATCCCCTCGTCGATCCACTGCTCGCGGCGGCGCGCGGCGTCCTCGACCGCCTCGGCAGAGCGGACGGCCTCGGTGCGGATGATCTCCGCCTCGTCGCGGGCGGCTCTGGACGATCTGGCGCGCCTCGATCTCCGCCTCCTGGCGGCGCTGGGCGCGCAGCGCGTGGATCTCCGTGTCGGCCTGCCGCCGGAGGTCCTCGACCTCGGCGCGCGCCATCTCGAGGATGTGCTCGGCCGCCTGCTCGGCGGCCGTGAAGACGGCGGAGACGCGCGGGCCGATGCCCGCGGCCGAGTCGAGCTCGCGCTCGTCGGGCTCCCCGCCGGAAGGCGGAGGGCCGCGACCGGGGTCGCCGGGATCCCGCACGCCCTGAGCCTAGTCCTCCCGGAGGACGGCGGCTCGCGCGGAACCTCCGGCTGCCCGCCGGTGTAGAACGGACAGCGTGGAGGGCCGGCCACGAGATGACGACGACCTCGTCGCGAGCGCGCGGGGAGGAGACGCCAACGCCTACGAGGAGCTCGTGCACCGATACCAGGGCATCGCCTTTCGCACCGCCTGCCTGGTCGCCGGCAACGCCGCCGACGCCGAGGAGGCGGCGCAGGACGCCTTCGTGAAGGCGTATCGCGCGCTCGGCCGCTTCCGGCCCGGAGCGCCGTTCCGCCCCTGGCTCCTCGCGATCGTGGCCAACGAGGCGCGCAACCGCCGCCGGTCGGCCGGCCGGCGCGCGTCGCTCGAGCTGCGCCTCGCCGGCGCAGAGCCCTCGGGGGGCGCGGCCCCGTCCCCCGAGACCTCCGTCGCGTCCGCCGAGCGCCGTCGCGAGCTCGCCGCCGCCCTCGGGCAGCTGCGCGAGGACGAGCGTCTCGTGCTCGCGTGCCGCTTCCTGCTCGACCTCGGCGAGGAGGAGACGGCGGCGGCGCTCGGCGTGCGGCGCGGCACCGTCAAGTCGCGGACCTCGCGCGCGCTCGCGCGCCTGCGCGAGATCGTCGGGGAGGAGGAGCTCCGTGCCTGACCTCGAGCGCCAGCTCCGCGAGCTCGCGCCGGCGATCGAGTGGCCGGCCGCCCCGAACCTCGCCCCGGCCGTGCGCCGGCGGATCGAGGCCGAGCCCGCGCGGCGGTTCGCCCGCCCCGGCCGCCGCGCGCTCGTCGTCGCCTTCGCCGTGCTCGTCGTCGCGGTCGGGGCCGTGCTCGCGGTGCCGTCGGCCCGGACGGCGGTGCTGGAGTGGCTCGGCCTGCGCGGCGTGACCGTCCAGCGCGTCGAGACGCTCCCGACCGTCCCGAACCGTCCCCGAGCAGCCGGACGAGCTCGGCGTCGGCGAGCTCGTAACCGCCGGACGAGGCGGCGCGACCTGGCCGGGTTCCCGCTGCCGGACGCCGCGGGCACGCCGCTCGGCCCGCCGGACGAGATCCGCTACACGCCCGACGTGGGGAACGGCCAGGTCGCGTACATCTGGCGCGACGAGGACGGCGGGATCGCGACGCTCCTGACCGTCTTCCGCGCGGGGATCGACGAGGCCTACATCGAGAAGATGGTCGACGCCAGCGGCGAGTTCCGCCGGGTCGACGTCGACGGCCATTCCGGGCTCTGGGTCGAGGGGATCCACTTCTTCATGTACGTCCTGCCGTCCGGCGAGGGACAGAACGAGACCGCGCGCCTGTCGCGCAACGCGCTCCTCTGGGAGGACGGCGACCGGCTGTACCGCCTCGAGGGCGACCTGACGCTCGAGCAGGCGCGCGCGATCGCGGAAGACCTCGGCCCGTAGGGAACCTCCCGCGGGTGCTCGCGGCGTAGTAGCGGAAACCGCACAGGAGGCACTGCCATGCGAACCGCCGTCCTACTCTCCATCGTCGTCACCGCACTCGCCCTCGCCGGCAACGCGTCGGCCGGGTGCTTCGCCACCGCCGGCCTCACGCCGCCGCCCGCGACGGTCGGGCCCGGCGACACGTGGAACGCCACGATCACCGTGAAGCAGCACGGGGTGCGGCCGATCCCCGACGCGAAGCCGACCCTCACGATCGTCGGCGAGGACGGCGCCAGCAAGAAGTTCGCGGCGAAGCCGACCGACAAGGTCGGCGTGTACACCGCCGCGGTCGTCTTCCCGACCGCCGGCACGTGGAGCTACCAGGTGAACGACGGCTTCGTCAGCAACGAGGCCGGCCAGAAGTGGGACTGCTCCACCAACCACACCTTCGCTGCCGTGACGATCGGCGGGAGCTCCTCGGGGCCTGCGCCCGGCGACCCCTCTTCGGGCGCTGCCCCGTCGGAGCCGGCCCTCGCGGCCGCCGACGACGGGCCGCCGACCCTCCTGATCGTCCTGCTCGTGGCCGCCGCCGTGTCGCTCGCAACGGCCGCCGGCGTCGTGCTCGCCCGCCGCTCCGGCCGGCGCCACGCGCAGGCGTAAGACCCCTTCCGGGATCCCGGCGGCGCCTCCGGGCCGCCGGGATCCCCGCTCAGAGGACGAAGATCCCCCGTCCTAGGGACAGACGCGCGGGGCCTCGGGGCGATGAGGGAACCATGAGTGCTGCGGCACACATCGTCGAAGAGCGGGAAACGGAAGCGGAGCGCGTTCTTTCCTGGCGGCTCGAGGAGCTCGAGCGGGCCGGGTACCAGCCCGCGGCGGCCTTCGAGCTGGCCGAGCGGACGGACGTCGACCTGCACCGGGCGACCGAGCTGCTCCACGCCGGCTGCCCGACCGACACGGCTCTTCGCATCCTGCTCTAGCGCTCGGCGCGACTGCGTAGAGTGCGCGCCGTGCGCGTGCTCGCGTCGATCCCGAGCCCGTCGAACGGCGCCCTCGAAATCGGGCCGTTCACCCTGCACGCGTACGGCTTCATGCTCCTGCTCGGGATCATCGGGGCAGTCGTCGTCACCGGGATCCTCTGGACGCGCCGCGGCGGTGACTGGGACCTCGTCTTCCGCGTCGCCATCTGGGGCGTGCTGGGCGGGATCGTCGGCGCGCGGCTCTACCACGTCATCACCAGCTGGAGCGAGGTGCCCGATCCGAAGTGGCAGGGCGCCTTCGAGGTCTGGGAGGGCGGCCTCGGGATCTGGGGCGGGATCGCGTGCGGCGTGCTCGTCGGCGTCTGGGTCATCCACCGCGCGGGCGAGCCGGTCTACGCGTTCATGGACTGCGCCGCGCCGGGCCTCCTGCTCGCGCAGGCGATCGGCCGCTGGGGCAACTACTTCAACCAGGAGCTCTTCGGCAAGCCGACCGACCTGCCCTGGGCGCTCGAGATCGACCCGCAGAACCGGCCGGCCGCCTACGCGGACGAGCCGACGTTCCACCCGCTCTTCCTCTACGAGTCGCTCTGGAACCTGCTCGGCGTCGCGGTGCTCCTGCTCGTCATCCGCACGGGCCGCGTGCGCGCGCCGGGGATCTTCTGCCTCTACGTCGCCTGGTACACGTTCGCGCGCACGTTCCTCGAGTTCCTCCGCACCGACGACGCCCACGAGATCGCCGGGATCCGGCTGAACGTCTTCGTCTCGGCCGTGCTCTTCGTCGCGGCCATCGTCTGCTTCTGGCTCTCGCAGCGCCACGGGCGCGAGGGCGACCGACCGCGCCGGAAAGAGCGCCCGACTCCGCAGCCCGCGAAGAAGATGGCGGTGCCGAAGAGCCGCGTCCGGGGGCGGCGCTAGCCTCCACGCCTGTGACCGGCGTCGCCGTCCGGGATCTTCCCCTCGACCTGGACGCGTTCCAGGGCCCGTTCGACCTGCTCCTGACGCTCGTCCTGCGCGACGAGCTCGACCTGCCGGACGTCGAGGTCGCGGAGATCGTCGTCGCGTTCGTCGAGCGCGCCGCCGAGCGCGAGGCGCTCGACCTCGCCGCGTGCGGGGAGTTCCTCGTGCTCGTGGCGGCGCTCCTCGAGCTGAAGGCGCGCGAGCTCTTCCCCGGCGAGGAGGTCGAGGACCTCGATCCGGAGGAAGCCGCCGACGAGCTGGCCGAGCGGTTGGCGGCATACCGGCGCGTACGCGCCGCCGCCTCCTGGCTGGACGAGCGGCTCGCGTCCGAGGGCGAGCGCTGGTTCCGCGTCGGGCCGGCGCCCGTTCCGCCCGCTCGGCCGCCGCTGCAGCTCGTGCCGCAGGACCCGGCCGAGCTCGGCGCGGCGATCCGCCGCCTGGCGGTCGAGCCGCCGGCCCCGTCGCTGCGCCACATGGGGACGTTCCCGCCGGTCTCGCAGTTCCTCTCGCGCTTCCGCGGCGTGCTGTCGCGGCGCGGGAAGTTCCTCTTCGATCGCGAGGTCGCGCGGCTCACGCGCGTCGAGCAGGCGGTCGCGTTCCTCGCGCTGCTCGAGCTCCGGAAGGCGGGGGAGGTGACGATCTCGCAGCTCGCGCCGTTCGAGCCGATCTCCGTCCATGCAGCCTGACCTTCGCGTCATCCAGAACCCGCTCGATCGGCTCGCCCGCGTCCTCGAGGGCCTGCTCGTCGTGGCGTCGCGGCCGCTCTCCGTCGAGGAGCTCGCCGAGGCGGCGGCCGATGACGCCGAGCGCGTCGAGACGGCGCTCGGGCTGCTGGCGGGCCGCTATCGCGAGGGGCGGAGCGGGATCGTGCTCGAGCAGGTCGCGGGCGGCTGGGCGTTCCGCGCCGCGCGCGAGGCGGCCGAGGCGTGCGGGCGGCTCTTCGACCGGCCCGTCACCCGCGGTCTCTCGACCGCGGCGATGGAGACGCTCGCCGTGATCGCGTACCTCGGGCCCGTATCGCGTCCGGAGATCGCGCGGCTTCGCGGCGTCGCGGCGGATTCGGCCGTGGCGGGCCTGGTCGAGCGCGGGCTCGTCGTCGAGGCGGGCCGTGCGGGCGAGGGCGGGGCCGTGCGCTACGAGACGACGCCGCTCTTCGAGCGCGTCTTCGGGCTCGCGGGCCGCGAGGAGCTGCCCGACCTCGACGACGTCGGCACGGACACCGCCGAGATCCGCGCCCGGCTCGAGTCGATCGCCGAGCGGCGCGGCGCGTAGTCCGTCCCGTCGTGGGCGCGGAGGTGCTGAGCCCGCGGGCGCTCAACCGGGCGCTGCTGGCGCGGCAGCTACCTGCTCTGCGAGGGTCGAGCTGCCGGCGGTCGAGGCGGTCGAGCACCTCGTCGGCCTGCAGGCGCAGGTGCCGGCGAACCCGTACACGGCCTTGTGGTCGCGGCTCGACGGCTTCCGGCCGGACGAGTTGTCGCGTGCCCTCGAGGAGCGACGGGTCGTCCGGATCTCCGTCATGCGCGCGACGATCCACCTCGTCAGCGCGGCCGACTGCCTCGTGCTGCGCCCGCTCACGCAGCCGGTGCTCCATGCCGAGCTGGCACGGCACCCGCAGTTCGGGCCGCTGCTGCGCGGAGTCGACCTCGCGCCGGTGCTGGAGGCCGCGCGGCCGCTCCTGGCCGAGCGGCCGCTGTCGCTGGCGCAGCTGCGGGCGGCGCTCGGCGAGCGGTTTCCCGTGATCGACGCGGGCGCCCTCGCGTACGCGTGCCGGTGCGAGCTCGCGCTGGTGCAGGTTCCGCCGCGCGGCCTGTGGGGACGGTCCGCGCAGGCGGCGTACGCGGAGGCGGAGGCGTGGCTCGGCCGGCCACTTGCGAAGCGGCCGTCGCTGGACGACGTCGTTCTGCGCTACCTGCGGTGCCTTCGGCCCGGCGACGGCGGCCGATGTCGCGACGTGGTCTCGGCTGACCGGACTCGCGGCCGTGCTCGAGCGGCTCCGTCCGCGCCTCGTGACGTTCCGCGACGAGCGCGGCCGCGAGCTCTTCGACCTGCCGGATGCCCCGCGTCCCGACGAGTCGGTTCCTGCGCCGGTGCGGTTCCTGCCGGAGTACGACAACGTGCTCCTCTCGCACGCCGACCGGAGCCGGATCGTGCCGGCGGGCGTCCGCGAGGGGCTTGCGGGGCCGGATCGAGGGCCTCAACCACGGCTCGGTGCTCGTGGACGGCTTCCTCGCGGGGATGTGGCGGCCGGAGGGGAAGGAGCTTGTCGTTCGGCTGGGAGTGCGGCTGTCGAAGCGGGCGGCGGCGTCGGTGGCGGCCGAGGGGCGTCGCCTGCTGCGGTTCCTCGGCGACCAGACCGAGGCCGAGGACGTCCGGCTCGCCGGCCCGGACTGA
The DNA here is from genome assembly GCA_963696365.1 of uncultured Actinomycetes bacterium. Lineage (GTDB taxonomy): Bacteria > Actinomycetota > Thermoleophilia > Gaiellales > Gaiellaceae > CAVOKD01. The sequence continues at coordinate 75,432 of CAVOKD010000001.1, read as the reverse complement.
GCCCGGCTCAGACGCCGCGGACGATCTCGCTCCGCCTCGTCGCGGTTGAAGCCGCGGAGCGTCTCGGTCGTGACGCTGCCGTGCTTCGCGACGGCGAGGAGGATCTGGTAGGCGGTCTCGTCGTCGGGCGCCTCGAAGATCTCGACGAGGTCGTAGCGGCCGAGCGTGACGTAGGTGGTGACGAGCCGGCCGCCGCGCTCGTCGATCGCGCGCTCGGCCTCCTCGATCCGGTCGCGCCAGGCCGGCATGCCGCCGAGGCCCTGCGACGTCCACTTCATGAGCGAGATGTAGACCGGCACCGTGGCGCCATCATGACGCGTCGCGCGCCGCCGCGCCGCCCGCCGGGCCGTGGATCGTTCGGCACGCTTCCGCCGCAGTTCGGCCGATGCGCGGCGTGCGTTTGGCGGCTACGGTCCAAAGCGGGGGCGAGGGCCGAAGGCCCCGGGGGAAATCACGAGCGGGATACATTCGCGCTCGTGCGCCTGAACGCCTACCTCGCCCGCGCCGGGGTCGCATCGCGACGCGGGGCGGAGGAGCTCATTCGCGCCGGCCGCGTGCGCGTGAACGGCGAGGTGGCCGGGCTCGCGACCTTCGTCGAGCCCTCGGACACGGTCGAGCTGGACGGCGAACCGCTCGCGCCCGAGCCGCTTGCCTACGTTCTCCTGCACAAGCCGCCCGGCGTCGTGACGACGGCGCGCGACCCGCAGGGACGGCCGACGGTCGTCGGCCTCGTCGGACACGAGCAACGCGTCGGTGCCGGTCGGCCGCCTCGACGCCGACACGACCGGCGCGCTCCTGCTCACGAACGACGGCCCACTCGCGCACCGGCTCGCGCATCCGCGCTACGGCGTGCGGAAGGTCTACGAGGCTGAGGTCGAAGGCGATCCCGACTCCGCGACGATCCGCAGGCTCGCGGAGGGAGTCGAGCTCGAGGACGGCCTCACCGCCCCCGCCGAAGCCAAGCGGCTCGGCCCCGGTCGCATCGAACTCGTCCTCCACGAGGGCCGCAAGCACCAGGTCAAGCGCATGTGCGAGGCGGTCGGACACCCGGTGCGCCGTCTCCACCGGCCCGAGTACGCCGGGCTCCGCGTCGACGGCCTCGCGGCCGGCGAGTGGCGGGAGCTGGCGCCGAACGAGGTCGCGGCCCTGCGCGCCGAGGTCGGCGGCTAGCCGGCCGGCGCCGAGGGCGCCTCGGCCTGCGCGGTCAGGAGCTCGATCGAGACGACCTCGAGCGCGCGGGCGTGTGTCGCGCCGAGCACGACGGGCGGTGCGCATCCGGCCCGGTGCGCCTCGAGCCAGCGCGCGGCGCAGACGCACCAACGGTCACCCGGCCGGAGGCCCGGAAAGCCCCAGTCCGGCCGCGGTGTCGAGAGGTCGTTGCCCGCCTGAAGGCTGAACGCGAGGAACTCGTCCGTCATGACCGCGCAGACCGTGTGGCTGCCCGTGTCCTCCTCGCAGGTCGCGCACGATCCGTCACGGAAGAAGCCCGTCGGCGGGTCGGTCGAGCACGGGAGGAGCTGCCCGCCGACGACGTTGACGTCCGGGTCGCGCTCCACGGCTAGAGCTCGCGCGGGCGGACGGCGCCGAAGTGGCGCCCGGCCTCGGAGCGGACGAACCCCATCCGGTCGAGCATCGTCTCGAGCGTCGGCTCGGACGCCTCGCGCGCTTTCGCCGCGCCGGCCGCGAGGAGCCGCTGGAGCTCGCGCGGGTCGGAGCGCAGCTCGTGATAGCGCGACTGGATCGGCGCGACCAGCTCGACGACCGCCTCGCCCACGTCCTCCTTGAACCGGCCGTAGCCCTGCCCGTCGTAGCGCGCCTCGATCGCGTCCAGCGGCTCGCCCGTCGCCACGGACATGATCTCGATCAGGTTCGAGATCCCCGGTTTGTCGTCGGCCTGCCGCACCTCCGACCCGGAGTCGGTCACCGCCGACTTGAACTTCTTGCGCACGACGTCCGGCTCGTCGAGCAGGCGCACCGTGCCCTGCGCGGTGCCGCCCGTCGTAGACATCTTCCGCTCCGGCTCCTGGAGGTCCATGATCCGCCCGCCGACGTCCGGGCGCGATCATCTCCGGCAGGACGAGCGTCTCGCCGTAGCGCGCGTTGAAGCGCTCGGCGATGTCGCGCGCGAGCTCGATGTGCTGGCGCTGGTCCTCGCCGACCGGCACCGCGTCGGTGTTGTAGAGCAGGATGTCGGCCGCCTGGAGCACGGGGTAGCTGAAGAGCCCGGCGGAGACGAACTCCTGCCGGTCGGCCTTGTCCTTGAACTGCACCATGCGGCGCAGCTCGCCGAAGCTCGTGACCGAGCCGAGCAGCCACGCCGCCTCGGGGTGGGCCGGGTTGTGGCTCTGGATGAAGACCGTCGAGCGGTCCGGGTCGAGCCCGGTCGCGAAGAGCATCGCGGCCAGGTCGAGCGTCTGTTCGTGCAGCTCCTGCGGGTCGTACTCGACCGTGATCGAGTGCAGGTCGACGATGCAGAAGAACGCGTCGCCGCGCTCCTGCGTGGCCGCGTACTGGCGGAACCCGCCGCTCCAGTTGCCGAGATGCTTGTCGCCCGTCGGTTGGATGCCGGAGAAGATCCGCATGGCCTGCCGGAAACTACACTCCGAGAACGGTGGCCGTCACAGGATCCCCAGAGCTCCTGATCGTCATGGGCGCACAGGCCACGCCCGAGCAGGTGGACGAGGTCGTCGCCCGTCTGGCCGAGGCCGGCGCGGACGCGCACGTGACGCCCGGAAAGGACGCGACCGTGATCGGCGCGATCGGCGATCGGGAGCTGCTTGCGTCGCTCCCGCTCGAGGGCTTCCCCGGCGTCGAGCAGGTCCTGCCGATCCTCAAGCCGTACAAGCTCGTCTCGAAGGAGATGCGCCGCGGGCCGACCGTGATCGAGTCCCGCGGCCGGCGGATCGGCGACGGCTACTTCGGCCTGATCGCCGGCCCGTGCACGGTCGAGTACCGCGAGCAGACGCTCGAGACCGCGCGGGCCGTGCACGCGGCAGGCGCGACGATGCTGCGCGGCGGCGCGTTCAAGCCGCGCACGTCGCCGTACTCGTTCCAGGGCCTCGGCGTCGAAGGGCTCGAGATCCTCGCCGAGGCGCGCGAGGAGACCGGCCTCCCGCTCGTGACCGAGCTGATGGACCCGCGCGACGTCGGGCCGGTGGTGGAGATCGCCGACGTGATCCAGATCGGCGCGCGGAACATGCAGAACTTCACGCTCCTCTCCGAGGTGGGCCGCGCGGACAAGCCGGTGCTGCTGAAGCGCGGCCCGTCGTCGTCGGTCGAGGAGCTCCTGATGGCCGCCGAGTACGTCGTCCGCGAAGGGAACGCGGAGGTGATCCTCTGCGAGCGCGGCATCCGGACCTTCGAGCGCTCGACCCGTTACACGCTCGACATCGGCGCGATCCCTGTGCTGAAGCAGGAGACGCACCTACCGGTGATCGTCGATCCCTCGCACGCGGCCGGGAAGAAGGAGCTCGTCGCGCCGCTCGCGCGCGCCGCGGTCGCCGCGGGCGCGGACGGGATCATCGTCGAGGCGCACCCGCACCCGGAGCAGGCGCTCTGCGACGGGCCGCAGCTAATCCCGACGGCCGACTTCGGCGACTTCGCCGACGAGATCCGCGCGCTCGCGTCCCTCATGGGCCGCGTCATCGGCTGACGTGCAGCGGCTGGCGATCGTCGGCACCGGCCTGATCGGCGCCTCCGTCGGGCTGGCGGCGAAGCGCGCCGGCGCCGCGTCGGTGGTCGGGTGGGACGCGAGCGAGCGTCGCTCGGCGTGGCGCGGGAACGCGGCGCCGTGGACGAGGCGGCGCCGTCGCTCGCGGAGGCGGTCGCCGACGCCGAGCTCGCGATCGTCGCGACGCCGGTGACGACGCTGCCCGGGCAGGTCGCGGCGACGCTGGCCGCGAGCCGGGACGCGACGACGGTCACGGACGTCGGCTCGACGAAGCGCGGCGTCGCGACCTCGGTCGGCGACCGGGCGCGGTTCATCGGCGGCCATCCGGTCTGCGGATCGGAGGCGCACGGGCCCGAGCACGCGAGCGGCGAGCTCTTCCAGGGCGCGACCTGGTTCCTGACGCCGGTCGCGGAGACGGATCCAGAGCGCTACCGGGCGCTGCACGCGTTCGTGGCGTCGCTCGGCGCGGTGCCGGTCGCGGTCGACGCGCGCGCGCACGACCGGCTCGTCGCGCTGACGAGCCACCTGCCGCACGCGCTCGCGAACGCGCTCCTGAACCAGGCCGGGTCGGTGCGGGTCGACGGGCACGAGCCGCTCGCCGGCGCCGGCGGGTCGCTCCGGGACATGACCCGTGTGGCCGGCGCCAACCCGCGGATCTGGGTCGACATCTTCCTCGAGAACGCCGACGAGCTCCGCGCCGCGCTGGCCGAGCACCGGCGGCGGATCGAGGAGCTCGAGCGGGCGCTCGGCGGAGGCCGACGGCGGCTACCTCGCACGCTGGATCGGCGAGGCGGCGGGGCACCGGCGGCGGCTGCTCGAGCGCGCGTACCCGGACCCCGGCTCGCTGCAGCGGCTGCGCGTCCATGTGCCCGACCGGCCGGGCGTCCTCTCGGGGATCACGCAGGCGCTCGGCGCGGAGAAGATCAACATCGAGGACTTCGACCTGCACCACATGTCGCCCGAGCGGGGCGGCACGCTCGCGATCCTCGTCGCGGGCGAGCAGGAGGCCGAGCGGGCGGCGGCGCTGCTCGAGTCGCAGGGCTACTCGGTGGTCGTCTCGCCGGCGCTCGACGACGAGTAGCGGGCCGCGGCGCCGCGTAGGCTCCGCCCCGTGGACGAAACGGCACGAACTCGGCTCGAATCCGTGCGCATCCCGTGCGGCCTTCGTCGATACCGTTCGTCTGGGGCGCTCGCTCCCCCCGTGGGGGGGTGCGCCCGCCGGAGGGACACGGCCGGTTGGGACGGGGCGGGACGCGCGCGGGGCGCGACGTGCGCGTAGAGCCCGCCGCCTCGGTCGTCGGAGACCTCGCGCGTTCCCGGGGACAAGTCGATCTCGCACCGCGCGCTGCTGCTCGGGGCGCTCGCGGACGGGGAGTCCGTCGTCCGCGGGTTCGGCGCCTCCGAGGACACGCTCGCCACGGTCGACGCCATGACGAGCCTCGGCGCCCAGGCCGAGGTCGAGGACGACGTCGTACGGATCCGCGGCGCAGGTCTCCACGGCCTCCGTGCGCCCGACGGGCCGATCGACTGCAAGAACGCCGGCACGCTCATGCGGCTCCTGACCGGCGTCCTCGCGGGACAAGAGGGCCGCTTCGTCCTCACGGGCGACGACTCGCTCTCGCGTCGGCCGCAGGAGCGCGTCGCCGAACCGCTCCGCCGCCTCGGCGCCCGGATCGAGACGACCGACGGGCACGCGCCGGTCACGATCGACGGTGGCGACCTCCATCCGGCCAAGATCGAGCCCGAGGTCGCGAGCGCGCAGGTGAAGTCGGCCGTCCTGCTCGCCGGTCTCCAGACCTCCGACGGCGACCCCACGATCGTGGTCGAGCGCCACCCGACGCGCGACCACACCGAGCGGATGCTCATCGCGGCCGGTGCGCGCGTCGCCTCGAGCCCGCGCCAGGCGTCCGTCTGGCCGGCCGAGACGCTTCGTCCGCTCGACCTGGACGTCCCCGGCGACGTCTCCTCCGCCGCGCCGTTCGTGGCCGCCGCCACCCTGCTCGCCGGCTCGACCCTGCGCGTCCACGGCGTCGGCGTGAACCCGACGCGCACCGGCTTCCTCACCGTCCTCGAGCGAATGGGCGCGCGCATCGCCCTCTTCAACCGCCGCACGCAGAGTGGCGAACCCGTCGCCGACCTGGAGATCGCGCACGCGGAGCTCGTCGCGACCGAGATCGTGCCCGCCGAGGTGCCGCTCCTCGTCGACGAGTTGCCGCTCTTCGCCCTCGTCGCCGGTCTCGCGCGCGGGGAGAGCGTCGTCCGCGGCGCCGGCGAGCTGCGCGTGAAGGAGACCGATCGCCTCGAGGCGGTGAAGGATGTCCTGCGCCCGCTCGGCATCCGCGTCGAGACGACCGAGGACGGCCTGCGCGTCCGCGGCGTTCCCTCCCGCCCGCGGGGAGGCACGACCGTCGATGCGCGCGGCGACCACCGGATCGCCATGCTCGCGGCGATCGCCGGGCTCGTCTCGCGCGAAGGGGTCGAGATCCGCGGCGCCGAGTCGGTCGCCGTCTCCTACCCGGAGTTCTTCGGCGTGCTCGACGCGCTCGCGCTGCGATGATGGAGCCCGTGCGGAGGCGCGCGTGATCATCGCGATCGACGGCCCTGCCGGCGCCGGGAAGAGCACCGTCGCGCGGATGCTCGCCGCGCGGCTCGGCTACCGCTACCTCGACACGGGCGCGATGTACCGCGCGCTGACCTGGCTCGCGCTCGACCGCGGCGTGCCCCTCGACGACGCCGGACGCGCTCGCCGACCTCGCCCGCACGCACGAGGTGACGATCGACGCCGACGACACGGTCACGATCGCCGGCCAGAACGTGACCCACGCCATCCGCACGGTCGAGATCGACCGCGTCGTCTCCTCCGTCGCGCGCCACCAGGAGGTGCGCGAGATCCTGCGCGAGCGCCAGCGCGCCCTCGCCGCGACCGGCGACGCGGTCATGGAGGGCCGCGACATCGGCGCCGTCGTCGTCCCCGACGCGGACGTGAAGGTGTTCCTCACCGCGGATAGCGGCGAGCGCGCCCGCCGCCGCACCGAGGAACGCCCCGGCCTCGGCGCCGACGCGCTCGCCACCGACCTGCGCCAGCGCGACGCGCGCGACGCGGGCCAGATGACCGCCGCGCCCGACGCGGTCAAGATCGACACGACCGGGATCTCGATCGACGAGGTCGTCGCGCGGATCGAACAGGCTCGCCGCCGAGCGGGCGCGGGCATGAGACGGCCGAGCGGACACGCGCTTCTCTGGTGGGGCTTCGGCAAGACCGTGCTCGCCGGCGTTCACGCGGCTCCTCGTCCCGATGCGCGACTACGGCCGCGAGCGGATCCCGCGCGAGGGCGGGGTCGTCCTCGCCGTCAACCATCTCGCCTGGGTCGACGTCCCCGCCCTCGGCACGCTCTGCCCGCGCCGGATCGTCTACCTCGCGAAGGCCGAGGCGTTCCAGATCCCGGGGCTCGGCTGGCTGATGGGCGCGATGGGCACGCTCTCGGTCCGGCGCGGGGAGTCCGACCGCGAGGCGATCCGTCTCGCCCGCGAGGCGGTGCGGAACAACCTCCTGCTCGGGATCTTCGTCGAGGGCACCCGCCAGCGCGGCGGCGAGCCCGGCGAGGCGAAGACGGGCGCCGCGATGATCGCCATGCAGGAGGGCGTGCCCGTGCTGCCCGCGGCGGTGCACGGGTCGCATCGCTGGTCGCCCACCTCGCGGGCGCAGGTAACCGTCGCCTGGGGCGAGCCGATGCGCTTCGACCACCTCCCGCGCAACGGCCGCGGCTACAAGCAGGCGACCGCCGAGATCGAGGCCGAGATCCGCCGGCTCTGGACGTGGCTCGGGGAGATGGAGCGGCTCGGGCATCCCGATGGGACCCCGCCGCGCCGCGCCGCGCTGCCCTCCCGCGCGGGATGACCCCGCCGCTGCTCGGCACCGCCGCCGTCGTCGGCTTCCCGAACGTCGGCAAGTCGACGCTCGTGAACCGCCTCTCGGCGACGCGCCAGGCGGTCGTCTTCGAGACCCCCGGCGTCACGCGCGACCGCAAGGAGATCGCGGTCGAGTGGGCCGGCAAGCGGTTCCTGCTCGTGGACACGGGCGGCGTCGACATCGCGGACGACTCGCCGATCACGCGCCAGGTGGCGGAGCAGGCGCGGCGCGCGGTCGAGGAGGCCGACCTCGTGCTCTTCGTCGTCGACGCGAAGGCGGGAATCGGGCCGGGCGACCAGGAGATCGCCGCCATCCTCCGCCGGGCGCGGAAGCCGGTGCTCGTGCTCGCGAACAAGATCGACGACCCGCGCCTCGACGACGAGGCGGTCGAGTTCCACGCGCTCGGCCTCGGCGACCCGATCCCGGTCTCGGCGGTCCACGGCCACGGGACGGGCGACCTGCTCGATCGCGTCGCGGCGGAGCTCGAGCAGATCGGCGCGGGGCCGCCGGACGAGGTGGGGGAGGACGCGATCCGCGTCGCGATCCTCGGCCGGCCGAACGTGGGGAAGTCGAGCCTCCTGAACGCGATCGCCGGGGAGGAGCGCGTGATCGTCTCGGACGTCCCGGGCACGACCCGCGACGCGATCGACACGGTCGTCAAGCGCGGCGACACGACGTTCGTCTTCGTCGACACGGCCGGCCTGCGCCGCAAGCGCCGCCAGCGCCAGGGGATCGAGTACTACTCGGAGCTTCGCGCGATCCAGGCGGCCGAGCGCGCCGACATCTGCCTCGTCCTCGTCGACTCGACCGAGGGGATCGTCGACCAGGACCTCGCCGTCGCCGACGTCGCGCGCACGGCGGGGTGCGCGACGCTCGTCGTCCTCTCGAAATGGGATGCCGACGACGGTCGACCTCGAGGACGTCCGGCCGCGGCTCGACGACCGGCTGCGCCAGCGTCCGCCGGTTGTCGCCGTGTCCGCGCACACGGGCCGTGGGCTCAAGCGCCTGCTCGACCGGATCGAGGAGCTCTTCTCCCGCCACACCGCGCGCGTGCCGACCGCGCCGCTGAACACCTTCCTCCAGGAGCTCCGCCAGCTGCGGCCGGGACCGAGCCGCCGCGGCCGCCGGCTCAACCTCCTCTACGGGACGCAGGTGTCGGTTCGCCCGCCGCGCTTTCGCATCTTCGTCAACGATCCCGGTCTCATGACCCGCGATTACGGCTACTGGGTCGAGAACCGGATCCGCGAGCGGTTCGGCCTGGCCGGCGTTCCCGTCGTGATCGACTTCGTGAGGCGGAGCTGATGCGCGCGGTCGTCGTCGGCGGCGGCTCGTGGGGCTCGACGTTCGCGGCGCTCCTCGCCGAGCGCGAGCACGAGGTCGTCCTCGCCTGCCGAGACCCCGAGCAGGCGGCCGCGATCGCGGACACCGGCCGCAACCCGCGCTACGTGCGCGGGCTCGACCTCTCGCGCGTCACGCCGTGCCTCGTCGCCGACGCCCCGTTCGCCGACGCGGACGTGATCGTCGTCGCCGTTCCGAGCCGCTCGTTCCACGACGTCGTCGACGGGCTTCCTCCGGGGGTCCCGGTCCTGAGCCTCGTGAAGGGCCTCGATCCCGTGACCGGCGACCGGCTCTCGCGTGCGCTCGCGGACCGGCCGTTCGCCGTGCTCTCCGGCCCGAACCACGCCGAGGAGATCGCCGACGGCCTCCCTGCCGCCGCCGTGATCGCGAGCGAGAACGAGACCCTCGCGACGACGCTCCAGCACGAGATCATCTCGCCGAGCTTCCGCGTCTACGTGAACGCCGACCTCGTCGGGGTCGAGCTCTGCGCCGCGGCGAAGAACGTGATCGCGCTCGGCGCCGGCGCGGTCGACGGCCTCGGGCATGGGCGACAACGGCAAGGCGGCGCTGATCACGCGCGGCCTCTCCGAGATGACGCGGCTGGGGGATGGATTCGGCGCGCGGCCCGAGACGTTCTCCGGGCTCGCCGGGATGGGCGACCTGATCGTCACGTGCTGGAGCCGCCACAGCCGCAACCGCCGCGCGGGCGAGCTGATCGCGCGCGGCGCCTCGCCGGACGAGGCCCGCGCCGAGATCGCGATGGCGGTCGAGGGCCTCACGACTGCGCCGCTTCTGCGCGACCTCGCCCGCGCGCGCGGGCATCGAGCTGCCGATCACGGAGGCCGTGTGCCGCGTGCTCGAGGGCGAGAGCGTCCGCGGCGCCGTCGCGGCGCTGATGGGCCGCGCCCCGACAGGGGAATAGCCGCCGCCCCGCGCGGCATCTACTCTCTGGTCATGTCGTTTCGCCGGCTCGCGCCGCTCGTCGCCCTGCCCGTCCTCGCGCTGACCCTGGCCGCCGGCTGCGGCGGCGGCGGCTCGACCGAGGCCGGCTCGGGCGCGGCCGTCGTCCCGGCGTCGGCGCCGTTCTACGCCTCGATCACGACCGATCCCGAGAGCGGCCAGTGGAAGCAGGCCGGCGCGCTGCTCCGCCAGGTGTCCGGCGGCGACGAGCTCCTGCAGTCGCTCTTCGACGATCTCGGCGAGCAGGGCGGCTGGGAGGACGTCGACCCGGCGCTCGGGCCCGAAGTGGTCGCGGTCGTCCTCGACGCCGACCTCGGAGAGCTCGGAGATCGCGCTCACGCAGCCGGACGACGTCGACGCGTTGAAGGCGCTCGCTGCCGAGGACGACAAGGTGACGCGCGAGATCGACGGGTGGTGGGCCGTCGCCGACAGCGAGGCGCTCCTCGACCGCTTCGAGCAGGCCAAGGAGGACGGGACGCTCGCCGAGTCGGAGGCGTTCCAGCAGGCGACGTCCGAGCTGCCCGACGACGCGCTCGCGACGCTCTACGTCAGCCCCACGAGCGAGATCGGGTCGGTCCCCGGCTTCCTCGACGAGAACACGATCCGCTGCTTCTCCGGCGGCGAGGAGCAGCAGTCGTCTGCCTACGCGATCTCGGCCGTCGACGGCGGCTTCCGGCTCGACTCGAGCGACGACGGCGCTGCCGTTCCCGCTCGAGACAGGCGCCTCGGATCTCGACGACAAGCTGCCCGCCGGGGCCATGGCCTTCGCGAGCGTCCACAACGGCGCCACGATCCTCCGCCATTTCCTCGACTGCGCGACCGACTCGCTCGGGATGCAGCTCGGCCAACTCGAGGCCTTCACCGGCATCTCGCCCGAGAAAGACCTGCTCCCGCTCTTCGAGGGCGAGACCGCGCTGGCGGTCTACCCGCCGACCGGGGAGGAGGCACCGACCCCGGAATCGCCGCCGTGACGCAGGTGGCGGACACCGCCGACGTCCTCGCGAGCTTCGACCGGCACCTGCAGGCGCTCGGCCCGCTCGTCGGCGAGCTCACGGTCCGCGAGCAGACGCTCGAGGGACTCGACGTCCACGTCGTGTCCCGCGAGGGACAGCCGATCTTCGCGTACGCGGCCCGCGACGGGCTCTTCGCGGTCTCGAACACGCCCGCGGGCACGCTGATCCTGCAGGCCGGCGGGAAGACCCTCGCCCAGGACGAGCACTACCTGGCCGCGCGCGACGCCGCCGGCGCGCCCGACGAGACGGCCGGCTTCCTCTACGTCGACGCCGGCGCGCTCGGCTCGCTGTTCACGGGCACCGGGGCGAACGGCGCGCAGGGCCTCGCGGGGCTCGTCGTCTGGGGCGAGACCGACGGCGACGCGCTTTCGACCCAGGGCTTTCTCGCAATCGACTAGCCTTCCGGCCCATGCCGGACTACGCGATCGAGCCGAGCGCCGACGGGCGCGAGTTCCTCTTCACCTCCGAGTCGGTGACCGAGGGCCATCCGGACAAGATGGCCGACCAGATCTCCGACTCGGTGCTCGACGCCGTCCTCGCCGACGACGCCGACGGGCCGCGTCGCCTGCGAGACGCTCGTCACCACGGGCCTCGTCGTCGTCGCGGGCGAGATCACGACCGAGACGTACGTCGACATCCCGCGGCTCGTGCGCTCGCGCATCCGCGAGATCGGCTACGACCGCGCCAAGTACGGCTTCGACGCCGAGACGTGCGGCGTCATGGTCGCGATCGACGAGCAGTCCCCCGACATCGCCCAGGGCGTCGACGCCTCGTACGAGGTGCAGCACGACCCCGGCGACGACGACCCGCTCGACCTCGTCGGCGCGGGCGACCAGGGGATGATGTTCGGCTACGCGTGCACGGAGACCGAGGAGCTGATGCCGCTCCCGATCACGCTCGCGCACAAGATCGCGCGCCGCCTCTCCGGCGTCCGCAAGGCCGAGCAGCTCAAGTACCTGCGGCCGGACGGCAAGGCGCAGGTGACCGTGCGCTACGAGGTGGACGCCCACGGCCGGCAGGTGCCGGTCGAGATCATGCGCGTCCTCGTCTCGACGCAGCACGCCGAGGGAGTCGACGCCGCGACGATCAAGGAGGACGTGATCGAGCACGTCCTGCACCCGGTGCTCGACCCGCGGCTCTACGACGAGCGCCGGCTCCACGACGACCGCGACTTCGTCTACGTCAACCCGACCGGCAAGTTCGTGATCGGCGGCCCGATGGGCGACACCGGCGTCACCGGGCGCAAGATCATCGTCGACACGTACGGCGGCGCGGCCCGCCACGGCGGCGGCGCCTTCTCGGGCAAGGATCCGACGAAGGTCGACCGCTCGGCCGCCTACGCCGCGCGCTACGTGGCGAAGAACGTCGTTGCCGCCGGGCTCGCCGAGCGCTGCGAGCTCCAGGTCGCCTACGCGATCGGCGTCGCGCACCCGGTCTCGATCTCGGTCGAGTGCTTCGGCACGGAGCAGATCCCGACGCCGCGGATCGAGGAGCTCGTCCGCGAGCACTTCGACCTCCGGCCGGGCGCGATCCTCCGCGACCTCGACCTCCGCCGGCCGATCTACGTGAAGACCGCCGCCTACGGGCACTTCGGCCGCGACGACCACGACTTCACGTGGGAGCGCACCGACCGCGCGGAGGCGCTGCGCGCCGCCGCCGGGCTCGAGGCCAAGGTCACCGCCTGACGGCTCTGGGGGGCGTGACGGGTCGCGCCGCCCGACGGCGCATTTCCGCCGCTACCCTGTCCGGCCGTGGGGGTCCTTTCTCCTGAACGCCGACGCGCCCGGCCCGCGCAACCGCCGCAGGGCCCGGCCGTCCAGCCGCCGCCGCCGCCGGCACCCGAACCGCCGCGGCGCGGCAACCCGTGGCCGTTCCTGACGGTCCTGCTGGTCGTGCTCTCGCTCGTCCTCGGGGTCGTCTGGATCAAGGGCGTGCTCCCGGACTGGCACAACCCGTTCGCCTCGCGCACCGTCGACCGCACGCAGGAGCCGGTGCTCCTGGCCGTCCGCGACATCGGCGAGTACCGCGCGGCCGGCGGCGAGTACCAGGTGATCGTCGACCTCGCGAAGGACACGGGCCTGCCGGACGAGCTGCTCGGCACCCGGACGCTCTTCGTCGCGGTCGGGAGCGTGGACGCCGGGGTCGACCTCTCGAATCTCGACGAGGAGGCCGTGACCGTGACCGGGGACGGGCGCGGCGTCTCGATCGTGCTCCCGCATGCGCGGCTCTACGACCCGGAGCTCGACCTCGGGCGCTCGTACACGTTCGAGCGCGACGAGGGGCTCTTCGAACCGGATCGGCGGCGTGTTCACCGGCGGCGACGACGACTGGCAGCGCGAGGCGATGCAGGTCGGCGAGGCGAAGATCGCCGAGGCCGCGGCGGCCAACGGCGACGCTTGTCGAGCCGCGCGGAGGAGAACACCGCAACGATGCTCGAGACGCTCGTCAAGAGCCTCGGCTTCGCGCGCGCGGACGTCCGCTTCGAGTAGGCCTCGCGCCGGTCGCTCTGCGGTGCGGCCCGGCGGCGCGCGGCTCGAGCGTCCGACAGCTCGCGAATCGCCACGAAGCCGTCGCACTCACGGCGCATTCGGTCACTGACACGCGCGAATTTCCCCGATAGCGTCTGTAGGAGGGGTGGCGGGCGGGGGAGCCCAGTCAGACGCGTCTAACCAGAAGCCGCAGCGACCTTAGGCCGCGCGCACGAAGAGCCCGGCCGCGGCCCGGTCGGCGATCTCGACCTCGTCGCCGTTGCGCCGCACGGTCAGGACGCCGCGGTCGGCGTCGGCATCCCGGATCTCGACCTCCGTGCCGGGGACGAAGCCCTCGTCGTAGTACCAGTGAAGGAGGTCCCCGTCGTGCTCAGCAAGCCGCACGACCTGCGCCCGCGTCCCCGGATCGAGGTCGGCGAGCGGCGCCAGCTCGCGGTTCTCGGCCTGCTCGAACTCCGTGTCGACCGGCCAGCCGTGCGGGCAGCGGTCGGGGTTCCCGAGCTGGCGGGCGATCCGCTCGATCATCTCGTCCGTGAACGTGTCGCCGAGCAGGTCGGCCTGCACGTGCGACTCCGCCGGCGTGTAGCCCATGAAGTCCGTCAGCAGCCGCTCGATGATCCGGTGCCGGCGCACAACCCGTTCGGCGAGCTCGCGGCCCTTCGGCGTCAGGATCGCCTCCTTGTGCTCGCCGCGCTCGATCAGGCCGTCGGCCTCCATGCGCTTGAGCATCTCGCCGGCCGAGGCCCGCGACACGCCGAGCATGTCGGCGACCCGCACGGCGAGTGTCGACGCGCCCTTCGTCGCCGGTCGGTACTCGCCGACCGGGAACGCAAGGAAGTAGATCGTCTCGATGTAGTCGTCGACCGAGTGGCCCGTCTGCGCCATGCGGCGATTCTACGGGCTCGCGGGCGCCGTCCTCGGCGACGGCGAAGATGGACTCCATGCGGACGGCGACCGCTCCGGCGAACCGACCCTGCGCGCGAGCAGCCGCGGCCGCGGTTCGCCTCGGTCTACCCGCTCGTGACCGCGCGCGCCGTCGCGCGGCCGTTCACCTACCTCGCCGACGGCGTCGAGCCGGGCTCGGTCGTCGCCGTCCCGTTCGGCCGCTCCACGCGGCGCGGCGTCGTCGTCGCCGTCGGGGACGAGCCGCCCGAGGGCGTCGACCCCGTCCCGATCGAGCGGGTGATCGGCCGCGTCCCCGCGCCGCTCGTCGAGCTCGCCCTCTGGCTCGCGGACTTCTACGGCTCGACCCCGGCGCGGGCGCTCGCCCTGGTCGCGCCGCCGACCCGCGTCCGCCGCGCCGGCGCAAGACGCCGCGCGGCGCCCGCCGACCTCGACGCCGAGCCCGCGCCCGCCGAGCTCACAGCGGCGCAGACGGCGGCGCTCGATCGGATCGTCGGCGCGCTCGGAAGCCCGGGCCACCTCCTGCTGCACGGCGCGACGGGGAGCGGGAAGACCGAGGTCTACATCCGCGCCTGCGAGGCCGCGCTCGCGCGCGGGCGCTCGGCGATCGTCCTCGTCCCCGAGATCGCCCTCACGCCGCAGGCAGCCGCGCGGTTCCGGTCGCGGTTCGGCGCGACCGTCGCCGTCCTGCACTCGCGGCTGACCGAGGCGGAGCGCCGCGACGAGCGGGAGCGCATCGCCCGCGGCGAGGCCAGGATCGTCGTCGGGGCCCGGTCGGCCGTCTTCGCTCCGGTCGAGCGGCTCGGGCTGATCGTCGTCGACGAGGAGCACGACGCGTCCTACAAGCAGGATTCCGACCCGCGCTACGACGCGCGCACGGTCGCGGCGAAGCGCGCGGCGCTCGAGGGAGCGGTCTGCGTCTACGGCTCCGCGACGCCCGCGGTCCGAGAGCTGGCAGCTCGTCGAACGGCTCGAGCTCGGCGGGCGGCTCGGCGTCGCGCTCCCGCCCGTGCGGATCGTCGACCTGCGCCGCGAGCCCGGCTACCCGCTCTCGACGCCGCTCCTCCACGAGCTCGGCGCGATCGCGGACGGAGGCGGCAAGGCGATCCTGCTCCTGAACCGCCGCGGCGTCGCGCCCGCGCTCCACTGCCGCGCCTGCGGCGACACGCCGCGCTGCGCGCTCTGCGACGTCGCGCTCACGCTGCACGCCGACGGGCGCCTCCACTGCCACCACTGCGGAGCGACCCGGCCGGCCGCGTCCGGTGTGCGGCGCCTGCGGCTCGCCCGAGCTCGCGCGCCTCGGCGCCGGCACCGAGCGGCTCGAGGAGGAGCTCGCCGCCCGCGTCCCCGAGCTCGAGCGGTTCCGGCTCGACGCCGACACCGTTGCGCATCCGGGGCGCCTGGCCGAGACGCTCGCCGCGTTCGCCGAGGCCGACCGCGCCGTCCTGCTCGGGACGCAGATGGTCGCGAAGGGACACCACTTCGAGGACGTCCGGCTCGCGGCCGTCGTCGACGCCGACACCGGGCTCGGGCTCCCCGACTTCCGTGCCGAGGAGCGCACCTTCCAGCTCGTCACGCAGCTCGCCGGGCGCAGCGGTCGCGATGCGCCGGGCCGCGTCCTCGTCCAGACGTACCAGCCGGACGCCCGGCCGATCGCGCTCGCCGCGCGCCATGCGGTCGAGGAGTTCCTGGCAGGCGAGCTCGACCGGCGGCGGCTGCTCGGCTACCCGCCGTTCCGCCATCTGGTCAGCATCGTCGTCTCGGGTGCGTCGGCAGACGGGCCGCTGCGCGTTCTGCGCGAGCTCAGGGCCGAGCTCGACGGGGCCGAGCTCGAGCTGCTCGGGCCGGCGCCGCTCCTGCGCCTGCGGGGCCGACACCGGGCCCAGCTCCTGGCCAAGACGGACAACCCGCGCCGCGTGACCGGCCCCGCCGGCCGGCTCCTCCAGGCTGCGGCCCCGGCCATGCGGCGGGACGGCCTCGCCGTGTCGATCGACGTCGATCCCCAGGGGCGCGGCTAGGCCCCTAGCCGCCACTAGACTCCGGCCCGTGGGCGAGGTCGAGGGCCAGATCCGGGACGAGCAGCTCGACGGCGAGCGCGAGGCGCGCCGCCGGCTCGCGCTGGCGCAGATCCGCCAGTACCCCGATCCCGTGCTGCGCCTCGCCGCGCGGGACGTCGAGGAGTTCGACGACGGGCTCCGAGCGCTGATCGAGCGGATGGGCCGGCTGATGGAGGAGGCGCGTGGCGTCGGCCTCGCGGCGCCGCAGATCGGGATCTCACGCCGCGTGCTCGTCTACCAGCCCGCGGAGGACGCCCCGATCATCGGCCTCGTCAACCCGCGGATCACGGCCCATTCGGACGAGACGGATTCGGCCGACGAAGGGTGTCTCTCCCTCGGGGCGGCCACGGTGATCGTCCCGGTCGAGCGGCCCGTCTCGATCACCGTCGAGGCGCAGACGCCCGACGGCGAGCCGGTCACGATCGAGGCCGAGGAGCTCGAGGCGCGCGTGCTCCAGCACGAGATCGACCACCTGGACGGCGTGCTGACGTTCGACCGGGCGACGCCCGAGGCGCGCCGCGCGGCGCTCGCCGAGCTCCGCCCGCAGCCCGTGCTCCAGTAGTGCGCCTCGCGGTCGCGGCCACTGCCCCGCTCGGAGCGACCGTCCTCGAGGGCCTCGCCGAGCGGCACGACGTCGATCTCCTCGTGACCCGGCCGGACCGCCCACGGGGCCGCGGCCGCCGCATCGCGCCGCCGCCGGCGAAGGAGACGGCGGAGCGGCTGGGGATCCGCGTCGTCCAGCCCGAGCGCCTGACCGAGCTCCCGACCGATGCGCCCGCCGTGGTCGTCGCCGCCTACGGTGCGCTCGTCCCGGACGAGCTGCTCGAGGAGCGGCTCTGGCTGAACGTCCACCCGTCGCTCCTGCCGCGCTGGCGCGGCGCGGCGCCGGTCGAGCGCGCCCTGATGGCCGGCGATGCCGAGACAGGCGTCACGATCCACCGGACGACCGCCGAGCTCGACGCCGGGCCGATCGCCGCGCAGCGGGCGTTCGCCGTCGGCCCGGAGGACGACGCGGGCACGGTGTACGACCGAGCCGGCCGTCTCGCGGTCGAGCTGCTCGACGAGGCGCTGCCCGAGCCGGTCTTCACGCCGCAGCCCGACGAGGGCGCGACGTACGCGGAGAAGATCACGGCCGCGGACCGTGAGCTCGATTGGAGCCGTCCCGCCGAGCGAGCTCGTGAACCGTGTGCGGGCGCTGTCGCCGCACATCGGCGCGTGGGGCACGGTCGACGGGCGGCGGCTGGTGGTCTGGCGCGCGCGGCCCTGCAGGGCCCGGGTCCGAGCTCGTCGGCGGGCCGGTCGAGCTCCTCGAGGTGCAGCCGGAGGGGCGGAGGCGGATGACGGCCGCCGAGTACCTCCGCGGCCGGCGGTGACAGCCATCGCGTTCGCGTCGCGGTCGGAGCGGCGCGCCGGAGGCACAAGCTCAGCGCGCTTCCTGGCGCTTCCGGCACGACCCGCGACGGACGCGGCGCACCTCCGCGGATAGCGTTGATCTCAGGGGGGCGCTCGGCCCCCTTGGGGAGCGTGGGGTCGCAGCGGCCATGAGCACCGTCGCCCCCGCGCGGCGGGTCGCCTACCAGGTCGTCCGCCGGGTGTTCGAGGACGACGCGTACGCGGACCGCGCCTTCCGGGCGGCGGCCGAGGCGGCGAGTCTCGACGAGCGCGACCGCGCCTTCGCGATGCAGCTCGCGTACGGGACGGTGCAGCGGGCCCGGACGCTCGACCACGCGATCGAGCGGCTCGGCCGCCGCCCGGTGCGCAAGCTCGATCCGCCGGTGCTCGCCGCCCTCCGACTCGGCGCGTACCAGCTCGCCTACCTCGACGTCCGCCGCCCACGCGGCGGCCAACGAGTCCGTCGAGCTCGTCCGCGCGGCCCGGCTCGAGCGCGCGGTGCCCTTCACGAACGCGGTCATGCGCCGTCTCGCGCAGGGGATCCGCGGGCTCGTCGCCTCGCTGCCCGACGCGAACCCCGCCGAGGCCGCGCTCCGCCACTCGTACCCGGACTGGATCGCCGAGACGTTCTGGCGCGAGCACGGCGCCGACGCGGCGCGCGCGCTGCTCGCCGCCGGGAACGAGCCCGCGCCAACGGTCGTCCGCCGCACTCTCCGCGCGCCCGAGCTAGCCGGCGAGCCGGATCCCGACCTCCCCGGCGCACACACGGTCGAGCGGATTCCCGAGGAGTGGCTCGAGCAGGGATTCGCTGGCCGCAGAGCCGCGGCTCCCAGCTCGCCGGTCTCGCCGTCGGGGCCGAGCCGGGCGAGCGGATCCTCGACCTCTGCGCGGCGCCCGGCGGCAAGACGACCCAGCTCGCCGAGGTCGCGACCGAGGTGGTCGCGGTCGAGATCCACGAGGGACGCGCGCGCGAGCTCGCCGCGAACGCCGCGCGGCTCGGCCTCGACCAACGTCACGGTCGTCAACGCCGACGCGCTCGCGCTTCCCGCCGAGCTACACGGGGTTCGACCGCGTGCTCGTCGACGCGCCGTGCTCCGGACTGGGCGTGCTCGCCTCGCGGCCCGACCAGCGTTGGCGCGCGACCGCGCTGCCCGATCTGCAGCGGGCGCTGCTCGCGGTCGCGCGCGAGCGCGTCCGCCCGGGGGGAAGCGTCACGTACGCGGTCTGCACGATCCATGAGGCCGAGAACGCCGCCGTCGTCGACGAGGTCGGCCTCCCGTTCGACGACCTCGGCGCCGAGTGGCCCGGCTTCCGGCATCCGGCGAGGCCCGAGTTCCTCCTCACGCTGCCGCACGTCCACCGCACGTCGGGCTTCTTCGTGGCGAGAATGCGCGCGTGAGCTGGGACGCCTGGGTGCGCGGGCCGGAGATCGAGCCGTCGCTCTACGCGGCGGACTTCGCGCGGCTCGGCGCGCAGGTCGAGGCGCTGCTCGACGCCGGCGTCCGGGTCTTCCACTTCGACGTGGGGGACGGGCACTTCGTCGAGCCGGTCACGATCGGGCCGGTCGTCCTCCGGTCGATCTCGGAGACGATCCACGAGGCCGGGGCGGCGATCGACTGCCACCTGATGGTCGACAACCCCGAGCGGCACATCCCGCAGATCGCCGAGGCCGGCGGCGACAGCGTCACCTTCCACCACGAGGTCACGGACGAGCCCGGCCGCCTCGTCGAGCTCGCCCGCGGGCTCGGGCTCGGCGTCGGGCTCGCGTTCAACCCGGACACGGCGGTCGAGGACGTCGTCGCGGCGGGCGCGGCATTCGACCTCGTCCTCTGCATGAGCATCCACCCCGGCTACTCGGGCCAGGCGTTCCTGCCCGAGTCGCTCGACCGGATCCGCGACCTCCGTGCCGCCTTGCCAGAGGGCGTGCACGTGCAGGTGGACGGCGGGATCACGGCCGAGAACGTCGCGGACGGTGCGCGCGGCGGGCGCCGACCTGATCGTCGCCGGCAGCGCGGTGTTCGCGGCCGACGATCCCGCCGAGGCGTACCGGGGACTCGCCGCCGACGGTCCCGTGAGCGACCACGAGCACATGGAACGGGCGCTTGCGCTCGCCGAGCGCGGGCGCGGGACGACCCACCCGAACCCCGTCGTAGGCGCCGTGCTCGTTCGCGACGGCGAGGTGGTCGGCGAGGGGTGGCACGAGCGCGCCGGCGGGCCGCATGCGGAGGTCGTGGCGCTCGACGCGGCCGGCGAGGCGGCGCGCGGTTCGACGCTCTACGTCACGCTCGAGCCGTGCTCCCACCATGGACGGACGCCGCCGTGCGCGGACGCGATCGCAGCCGCAGGCGTGGCGCAGGTCGTCTACGGCGGTCGGCGACCCGAACCCGGAGGTGGGGGGCGACGGCCTCGCTCGGCTGCGAGACGCGGGGATCTCGGTGGACGCCGCCGAGCCCGACTTGGCCGAGCGCGCGCGGCGGCAGAACGAAGCGTGGCGCGTCTGGATCGCGGAGGGCCGCCCGTTCGTGACGTACAAGGCGGCGATGACGCTCGACGGCCGGCTCGCCGCATCGGGCGGCGATGCGCGCTGGGTCTCCGGTGAGGAAAGCCGCCGCCGCGTTCACGAGTTGCGCGCGGCGTCCGACGCGGTCGCGGTCGGAATGGGCACCGTGCGGGCCGAGAATCCCGCGCTCACGGCGCGCGACGTCGGCGCGACGCGGCAGCCGCGGCGCCTCGCCTTCGGTTCGAGGCCCGTTGCCGGATGGATCCGAGCTCGAGCACGTCGAGGGGCCGCTTCCCGATGCGCTTGGCGAAGCTCGGGCAGGAAGGCGTGCAGTCACTGCTCCTCGAGGGCAGGCCCGACGCTCGCGGGCGCCTTCCTGCGCGAAGGCCTGATCGACAAGGTCGTGCTGTTCCTCGCACCGAAGGTGATCGGCGGCGACGACGCGCCGCCGCTCTTCGCCGGCCCGGGCGCTCCGACGCTTGCGGAGGCGATCGGGCTCGACCAGCTCGAGGTCGGCCGCAGCGGCGAGGACGTCGTCCTGACCGCCTACATCCACCGAATCTGACCCCGGCGCTCGCCGGGTACGCGCGCACGCGCCCCCAACGGGGGAGCGAGCGCCCCAGCACGAACGCTATCGGGACCGGCCGCGCGGATTTCTGCCGATTTGCAGCGACTTCGTGCCGAAACTGCCGCGCCACGAATCAGTCCGGCCGTCTGAGTCGCCGACTACGCTTCGCGCATGATCGTCACGACGATGAACGACATTCCCGGCTGGGAGATCCACGAGGTGCTCGGCGAGGTGTTCGGCCTGACCGTCCGGTCGCGGCATGTCGGCGCCGACATCGGGGCGGGCCTCAAGTCGCTCGTCGGCGGCGAGCTCAAGGGGATGACCAAGATGGTCGTCGACGGCCGCGAGCAGGGCATCGCGCGCCTGATCGAGTCGGCCGAGGCGCTCGGCGCGGACGCGATCGTCGCGATGCGGTTCGACACGTCCGAGCTCGGTGGCGAACGCGACCGAGATCTGCGCCTACGGCACGGCCGTGCGCGCCCGCAGGATCTGACCGCGACCCCGCGCGGACTATCGTTCCCGCCGTGTTCACGGGCATCGTCCGCGAGCTCGGCGAGGTCGCCGCGATCGACGCGGGCGACGGCGGCGCCCGCCTGACCGTCCGCGCGCCCGAGACACGCCGCCGTCACCGCAGTCGGCGACTCCGTCTCGCGTGAACGGCGTCTGCCTGACCGCCGTCGCGGCGGACGACGGGACGCTCGCCTTCGACGCCGTCCCGGAGACGCTCGAGCGCTCGGCCCTCGCGCGGCTCGCGCCCGGGTCGGCCGTCAACCTCGAGCCGGCGCTCCGCGCAGGGGAGCCGCTCGGCGGCCACGTCGTCCAGGGCCACGTCGACGGCGTCGCGACGCGTCGTCTCGCTCGAACCGGAGGGCGACGGCGGCCGCCTCACCCTCGATCTGCCGACACGACCTGGGCCGCTACGCCGTCGAGAAGGGCTCGATCGCCGTCGACGGCGTCAGCCTGACGATCGCCGCGCTCGACGGCGCGCGGATCGCGATCGCGCTCGTCCCGCACACGCTCGCTCAGACCACGCTCGGCCGCCTCGCGCCGGGCGATCCGGTCAACGTCGAGGCCGACGTCCTCGCGAAGCACGTCGAGCGGCTGCTGCGAGACCCGCGGCCGGCCCGACTGACGGCGTTACCCTTAGCTCGTGCCCGACGAGACCCCGATCGAGATGGAGACGACGCCGTTCGCGCCGATCGAGCAGGCGATCGAGGACATCCGCCGCGGCAGGTTCGTGGTCGTCGTCGACGCGGCCGACCGCGAGAACGAGGGCGACCTGACGATCGCGGCCCAGTTCGCGACCCCCGAGGCGATCAACTTCATGGCCACGCACGGCCGCGGCCTCATCTGCCTCTGCCTCACGCCGGAGCGCTGCGACGAGCTGCGCCTGCCGCCGATGACGCACGAGAACGAGACGCCGTACGGCACCGCGTTCACCGTCTCGGTCGAGGCGCGCGAGGGGATCACGACCGGCATCTCCGCCCACGACCGCGCGCGGACGATCCAGGTCGCGATCGACCCGAGCAAGGGCCCGCGCGACCTCGTCCAGCCGGGGCACACCTTCCCGCTGCGCGCGAAGCCGGGCGGCGTCCTCCAGCGCGCCGGCCAGACGGAGGCGGCGGTCGACCTCGCGCGGCTCGCGGGCCTGAACCCGGCCGGCGTCGTCTGCGAGATCATGAACGAGGACGGGACGATGGCCCGCGTCCACGACCTGATCCCGTACTGCGAGCGGCACGGACTGACGATGGTCACGGTCGCCGACCTGATCGAGTACCGCCGCCGCACCGAGAAGCTCGTCGAGCGCGCGACCGCCGTCCGCCTGCCGACCGCGTACGGCGAGTTCACCGCCGTTGCCTTCCGCGAGACGCTGACCGGAAAGCACCACGTCGCGCTCGTGAAGGGCGAGGTGGACGGCCGCGAGGACGTGCTCGTCCGCGTCCACTCGGAGTGCCTGACCGGCGACGTCTTCCACTCGCTCCGCTGCGACTGCGGCGAGCAGCTCGAGCAGGCGCTCATGCGGATCGGCGAGGAGGAGCGCGGCGTGCTGCTCTACATGGCGCAGGAGGGCCGCGGGATCGGGCTGCTCCCGAAGCTCAAGGCCTACGAGCTCCAGGAGGAGGGGCTCGACACGGTCGAGGCCAACCTCGAGCTCGGCTTTCCGGCCGACGCGCGAGAATACGGGATCGGCTCCCAGATCCTGGCCGACCTCGGACTGACGACCATCCGCATCCTCACCAACAACCCCCGCAAGATCACGGGCATCGAGGGCTTCGGCCTGCGCGTGGTCGAGCAGGTGCCGATCGAGATCTCCCCGAACGCCGAGAACCGCCGCTACCTGGAGGCCAAGCGCGACAAGCTCGGCCACCGGCTCCACCACCAGGAGCAGCGGTTCGAGGAGCCGCGCCGGTGAGCGAGGGGCCCGACCAGCGCATCGAGGGCGCCGAGTCGCTCCGCGTGACCGAGGACGGCCAGCCCGAGCACGCGCCCGGCCGGCTCGAGATCCCGGCGGAGCTCCAGGCCTTCGTCGGCGTCCCGAACGGCGTGCGCCGCTCGGTCGGGATCGTCGTCGCGCGCTTCAACGGCGAGATCACGACCCGCCTCCTCGACGGCGCGATCGAGGCGCTCGTGCGCTCCGGCGTCCAGCGCGACCGGATCGACGTGATGCAGGTGCCCGGCGCGTTCGAGCTTCCGCTCGGCGCCATCGCGCTCGCACGGACGCGGCGCTACCAGTGCATCGTCGCGCTCGGCTGCGTGATCCGCGGCGAGACGCCGCACTTCGAGTACGTCGCGCAGGAGGCGGCGAGCGGGCTCCAGCTCGCGGCGCTCGAGACGGGCGTCCCCGTCTCGTTCGGCGTCCTCACCTGCGACACGCTCGAGCAGGCGCAGGCCCGCTCGCGCGAGGGCGAGGACAACAAGGGCGCCGAGGCGGCCCGCTCCGCGCTCGAGATGGCCGACGTGTTCTCGCGCCTGCGCCGCGTGGCGCAGCCGCCCGCCGCCGGCCCGACGGCTCCGCCCGCGCCCGCTCCGGCCGCCCAGCCGGGCCCGCCCGGTCCCGGTCCGGCGCGGCAGTAGGCGTCCGCTACACTCCTTCGCCGATGTCCAAGGTCTGCGCAGTGTGCGGAAAGGCGCCCGGGTTCGGGAACTCCCGGAGCCATTCCATGGTGGCGACGAAGCGCCGCTTCAACCCGAACCTCCAGCGGGTGCGCATCCTCGTGGACGGTGTCGCGCGCCGGAGCTACGTCTGCGCGCGATGTCTGAAGGCCGGCAAGGTCCAGAAGGCGCTCTAGGCGCCGCGCGCGAGCTGGTCGGCGCGGCCCTCGCCGCGCTCGAGGCGAGCCGCGCCCGCATCGACGACCTGAACGTCTACCCGGTGCCCGACGGGGACACGGGGACGAACATGACCTTCACCGTGCGCGCGGCCCGCGACGCGCTCGCGTCCTCCCACGCCGCCACGCGCGACGAGGTCGCCCACGAGGTGACGCGGTCGTGCCTGATGGGCGCGCGCGGCAACTCGGGCGTGATCCTCTCCCAGCTCGTGCGCGGCGCGGCCGAATCGCTCGCCGGGGACGGCTCCGTGGATACGCCCGCCGCGGCCGCGGCGCTTCGGGCGGCCGCCGACGCCGCCTACGCCGCGGTGCGCGAGCCGCAGGAGGGAACGATCCTCACCGTCGCCCGTGAGCTCGCCGAGCGCGCCGAGTCGCTCGACGCCGACCTGCCGCTTCCCGCCGCTCTCGCGGAGGTAGTCGCGCACGGCGAGGTCGCGCTCGCGGCGACGCGCGACCAGCTCGAGACGCTTCGAGCGGCCGGGGTCGTCGACGCAGGCGGAGCCGGCCTGCTCGAGCTCGTCCGCGGGATCACGGCGCACGTGCGCGGCGAGCCGCTGCCGGAGGCGCCGATCCTCGAGGCGTCGCTCCCGGTCGAGGCGCTGCACCAGGAGCTCTCCCGCTACCGCTACTGCACGAGCTTCTACGTCGAGGGCGAGAACGTCGACCCCGCGCGGCTCGAGCGCGAGCTCGGGGACTTCGGCGACTCGCTCCTGGTGGTCGGCGCGCCGGGCGCCGTGAAGATCCACTTCCACACCGACGATCCCGGCCGGGCGCTCTCACTCGGCGCCGCCGCGGGCGTCGTCGACGAGATCGACATCAAGAACATGCACGCTCAGACGGCCGAGCGCGAGACGCGCCTGGCCGCCGCGGGCGAGGACGGGAGCGCGCGCACCGCGGTCGTCGCCGTATGCGCGGGCGCGGGGAACGAGCGGCTCTTCCGCAGCCTCGGCGCGGCGATCGTGGTCGAGGGCGGCCAGACGATGAACCCGGCCACGTCGCAGCTCCTCGCCGCGATCGAGGCGGCGCCCGCGCAGGACGTGATCCTCCTCCCGAACAACAAGAACGTCGTCCTCGCGGCCGAGCAGGCCGCGGCCGCAGCCTCCAAGCCGGCGCTCGTCGTGCCGACGCACTCGCTCCAGGCGGGGCTCGCAGCGCTGGTCGCGTTCGACCCCTCCGCGGCCGCGTCCGGAACCGCCGCCGCGATGCGCGACGCGGCCGACGCGGTGCGTACAGGCGCCGTCACGCGCGCCTCGCGCGACGCGACGGTCGACGGGCTCGACGTTCGCGAGGGTCAGTTCCTCGGCCTCGTCGACGGCGAGGCGATTGCCGCCGCCGAGGAGGCGGAACCCGCCGCGCGGGACGTGCTCGCGCGCCTCCTGGCCGGCGAGCCGGACGTCCTCACCGTGCTCGTCGGCGACGAGGCGCCGGACGTCGACGGCCTGCTCGCGGAGGTGTCCAGCGCCCATCCACAGCTGGAAATGGACGTGCACGAGGGCGGCCAGCCGCACTACCCGTTGCTCTTCGGCGCCGAGTGACGTCCGCAACTTGCCCTTTTCCACGGGCGAGTTTTTGCCGATACTTCCCGTCTGTGGACGTAGCCGCGCCGGTCCGGATCCTGCTCGTCGAGGACAACGAGGTCTTCCGCGAGGCCCTCGAGCTGATGCTCGACCTCGTGCCCGACCTCGAGGTGGCGGGCTCGGTCGGCCGACGGGCGGTCGGCGATCGCCGCGTCCGCGGAGCTCGATCCCGACGTCGTCCTCATGGACTACCGGCTGCCCGAGCTCGACGGGGTGGAGTCGACGGCGGCGATCACGGCGTGCTCGCGCGCGGCCGTCGTCGTCCTGACCGCGACCGCGGACGAGGGCGAGCTCGAGGCCCTGCTCGAGGCCGGGGCTGTCGCCTGCCTCACGAAGGACTCCGAGCTCGAGGAAATCGTCCGGACGATCCGCAGCGCGTCCTCACGCGGTGCGTCTCTCGTCTGAGACGACCGCGGTCGTCCTCGACTCGACCGCGGACATCCCGGACCCGCAGGCACGACACGCGAACTGGCGGCTCGTGCCGCTCTACGTCCGCTTCGGCGAGGAGACGTTCCGCGACCACGTCGACCTGACCCCGAGCGCGTTCTACGAGCGGCTGCAGGCGTCGAGCGAGCAGCCGCAGACGTCGCAGCCGACGCCGGCCGACTTCGAGCGCGCGTTCCAGGAGCTCGAGGGCTACGAGAAGGTCGTCTGCATCCTCATCTCGGGGAAGCTCTCCGGCACCGTGGAGAGCGCTCGCCTCGCGGCCGAGCAGGCGGGCGACGGGCGGGTGACGGTGTTCGACTCGCGGAGCGTCTGCGGGCAGTCGATCCTCGCCGAGTCCATCCAGCGGCGGCTCGAGCGCGGTACCGACGAGGCGGAGCTCGAGGCGCTGATCGAGCGGTTCCGCCGCGAGGCCGGGATCCTCTTCACCGTCGACACGCTCGACTACCTCGTGCGCGGCGGCCGCGTCGGCAAGGCGGCCGGGCTCGCCGGCGAGCTCCTGAGCGTGAAGCCGATCCTCGCGATCCGCGACGGCGAGGTGGAGCCGATCAAGCGCGTCCGCGGCCGCAGCAAGTCCCTCGCCGAGCTCGAGAGGATCTTCACGGAGTCGACGACCGACTCGGAGTCGCTGCGGATCGGCGTCGCCCACGCCGCCGACCCCGCCGCGGCCGAGGACCTGCTCGGCCGGATGCGGGCGGCGCGGCCGCGCGCGACCGTCGAGATCCCGGGCGCCGAGCTCGGCCCCGTGATCGGCACGCACGGCGGCCCCGGCACGCTCGGCGTCTTCTGGTTCGACGACCCCGAATAGGCTTGCGGGCATGCCGCCCGTCGCGCACTGGGACGACGTCGAGCCGCGCCGCCGCGAGCGCGGGCACATCGGGGGCTCCTGGCGTGACCTCGGCGAGGCGGCCGGCTCGGTCACGGTCGGCCTGCAGCGGATCCAGGTCGATCCCGGCATGTGGTCGACGCCGCTCCACCTCGAGGGCGCCGAGGAGGAGATCTTCTTCGTGCTCGGCGGCGCCGGGCACTCGGTCCTCTGGCACGGCGACGAAGACACCGGCGCATACGCGGTCGGCCCCGGTGACTGCCTCGTCCACCTTGCCCTCGAAGCAGGCGCACACGCTCAACGCGGGGCCCGAGGGCCTCGACGTCCTCGCCTTCGGCATGCGCACGTACGCCGACTCGGCGACGTACCTCCCGCGCGCCGGGGTCGCGTGGCTCGGCGCGACCTGGGTCGAGGCCGGGGCGGAGGAGAACCACCCGTGGACGCGCGAGGCCGCCGCCGGGCCGCCGGACTTCCCGCTCCGCGAGGAGCGGCCGGCGACGATCGTGAACCTCGACGACGTCGAGACGAAGGAGTTCACCGGGGACACCGTCGCCCACGTGCGGCGTGACCTCGGCTCGGCGGCGGGATCGCTCCGGAGCGGGATCGAGCACGTGACCGTGCCTCCGGGGATGCTCAACTGGCCGCCGCACGTCCACACGCTCGAGGAGGAGCTCTTCGTCGTGCTCGACGGGGAGGGCGTGCTGCTCCTCGGCGAGGACGAGCACCCGGTGCGGGCCGGCAGCGTCGTCTCGTGCCCGGCGGCGAGCCGCGTGGCGCACGCCTTCCGCGCGGGCGAGACGCCGCTCACGCTGCTCGCCTACGGCACGCGCGAGCCGGGCGACCTCGCGTACTACCCGCGCTCCCGCAAGATCAGCCTCCGCGGGCTGGGCGTGATCGGCCGCCTCGAGCCGCTCGACTACTGGGACGGCGAGCGCTAGCGGCCAGAATGGCCGGGATGTCGTCCGGTCCGCGTTCGATACTCGGTCCGTCCTGGCCGTCGCGGTGAGCACCCGTCCGGCACATGCCGGCTTCGCTGGCCTGGACCAAGGCGCCCCGAGGTCCCGGAGGCGCGTCGATCCCGAGGCGCCGGTCGAGACCCTGCCCGGCGTCGGGCCGAAGATCGCCGAGCGCCTCGCGAAGCTCGGGCTGCGCACGGTGCGCGACGTCGCGGAGCACCTCCCGCGCGGCTTTCTCGACTGGAGCGAGGCGACCGGGTTCGACCAGCTGCTGGCCGGCGGCGAGGCGACCGTCCGCTGCACGGTCGAGCGGATCGCCCTGCGCCCGACGCGACGGCGGAACCTGAAGATCGTCCAGGCGAGCGTCCGCGACGACGGCGGCAACACGGTCACGGCCGTCTGGTTCAACCAGGCGTGGCTCGTCGAGCAGCTCCGGCCCGGGACCCGCGTGCTCCTGCACGGCAGGCTCGAGGGCGCCGGCTACGGGCCGCCGACGTTCCGCGTCGACCGCCACGAGCGGGACGACGAGGGCGCCGGCCTGCACACGCTGGGGCTCGTGCCGCTCTATCCGGCGAGCGAGGAGGTCTCGACGGCGAAGCTCCGCGAGCTCTCCGAGGCGGCGCTCGCGCTCGCACGGTGGTTCCCCGACCCGCTCCCGGCGCGGGTGCGCGACGCCGAGGAGCTGCCCCTGCGGCCGGACGCGCTGCAGGCCACGCACCGGCCAGCGGACGCGGGGGAGGCGGAGCGGGGGCGCGAGCGGCTCGCGTTCGAGGAGCTGCTCGTCCTCCTCGTCGGCCTCGCGCGCCGGCGGCAGGCGGCGGACGAGGGCGCCGTGGCGGTGGGCCTCGGCGAGCCCGGCGACCTCGTCGGCCGGCTGCGCGAGCTCCTGCCGTTCACGTACACGCCGGAGCAGGAGGCGGCGATCCGCGACCTCGACCGTGATCTCGCCCTCGAGACGCCGATGCAGCGCCTGCTCCAGGGCGACGTCGGCTCGGGCAAGACGGTGGTGGCGCTCCACGCGCTCCTGCGCGCGGTCGAGAACGGCCACCAGGGCGCGCTGATGGCGCCGACCGAGACGCTCGCCGAGCAGCACTTCCTCACGATCGAGGGCTACGCCGGCGCGCTCGGCGTGCGCGCCTGCCTGCTCACGTCCTCGCTCCCGGCCAAGCAGCACGCGGCGGCGCGGGAGGAGGTCGCGAGCGGGGACGCGCAGCTGGTCGTCGGCACGCACGCGCTGATCCAGGAGCACGTCGCCTTCCGCTCGCTGGCGGTCGCCGTCGTGGACGAGCAGCATCGCTTCGGCGTCGAGCAGCGCCGGGCACTCACCGGCGACGCAGAGCGGGTGCCGCACGTCCTGCACATGACCGCGACGCCGATCCCACGGACGCTGGCGCAGACGGTCTACGGCGATCTCGACGTGACCGAGATCGCCAGGCCGCCGCGCGACCGCAAGCCGGTGCAGACGGCCTGGGTCGGCGCCGAGCGGAGCGGCGAGGCGTACACGCGGCTCCGGCGCCACCTGAAGGAGGGTCGCCAGGCGTACGTCGTCTGCCCGCTCGTCTCCGAGTCGGAGACGACCGAAGCACGCGCGGCCGAGGCCGAGGCCGAGCGGCTCCGGCACGCCGAGCTGCGCGGCTTCCGGGTCGGCTGCCTGCACGGAAAGCTTCCGACCGCGGAGCGGCGCGCCGTCATGGACGCGTTCAAGCGGCGCGAGCTCGACGTCCTCGTGGCGACGACCGTGATCGAGGTCGGCGTCGACGTTCCGAACGCGACGATCATGATCGTGCAGGAGGCCGACCGGTTCGGGCTCGCGCAGCTCCACCAGTTGCGCGGCCGGGTCGGACGTGGGGCGGAGCAGTCGTACTGCCTGCTCGTCTCGCGTCCCCCGCAGGAGCTGACCGAGGCCGCGACGCGGCGGCTGCAGGCGCTCGTGGACACGAACGACGGGTTCGCGCTCGCCGAGGTCGACCTCGAGTTGCGCGGCGAGGGCGAGCTGCTCGGAACGCGGCAGTCCGGCCTGCCGGACCTGCGCTTCGCGAGCCTGGCGCACGACCGCGCGCTGATCGCCCGCGCCCGCGCGTGGGTCGCCGAGCTCGCCTCCGAGGACGGGCCGCTCGCCGCCGAGGCCGACCGGCTCTTCGCCGATGCGGATCATCGCGGGCTCGCGTAAGGGCCACCGGCTCGTCGCCCCGCGGGGGCGCGACACGCGCCCGACCGGCGACCGCCAGCGCGAGGCCGTGTTCAACCTCGTCGGGCCGTCCGTCGAGGGCGCTCGCGTGCTCGACCTGTTCGCCGGCTCCGGCGCGATGGGGCTCGAGGCCCTCTCGCGCGGGGCGCTCGCGGCCGTCTTCGTCGACGCCGACCGCGAGGCGATTGCCGCGATCGAGCGCAACCTCGACAAGCTCCGTCTCACCGGGGCGACCGTCCTGCGCGACGACGCGGCCCGTGTCCTCGCGACCGAGGCAGCGGCGGGCAGGCGTTACGATCTCGTGCTCGTGGATCCCCCGTACCGGGAACTAGCAGGGCTTTTGCCCGCGCTCGGGCGTCATCTCCCAGCGGTGCTCGAGCCGGATGGGATCGTCGTCGTCGAGTCCGACGCCCGCGACGAGCCCGTGCTGCCGCTGCCCGCTGCGGACGACGCGCCGCTACGGCTCGACCCGCGTGACCGTCTTCGAGGCGCCCGCATGACCCCCGATCCGCTCACCGCGGTGTGTCCGGGCGCGTACGACCCGGTCACCTACGGGCATCTGGACATCATCGGGCGGGCCGCGACGATCTTCGACCGCGTGGTCGTCGGCGTCGTCCGCGAGCCACAGCACAAGCAGCCGCTCTTCACCGTCGAGGAGCGGGTCGAGCTGCTCGAGGAGGCGGTCGCCGACCTCGAGAACGTCGACGTCGAGGTGTTCTCCGAGCTCGTCGTGGACTTCGCGCGGCGGGTCGGCGCCACGACGCTCGTGAAGGGCTTGCGCGCCGTCTCGGACTTCGAATGGGAGCTCCAGATGCAGCACCTGAACCGCAAGCTCGCGCCGGAGATCGAGACGCTCTACCTGATGTCGAGCGCCCAGTGGAGTTTCCTTTCGTCCAGCGGCGTAAAGGAAATAGCGTCGTTCGGAGGAACGGTGGAGAACCTCGTTCCGCCGGGCGTCGCGCGGCGGTTCGCGGAGAAGTATCCGGCCCCGAGTTCCCGCGAGTAAACTGGATATATGGACGTTCTCGTACTCATCGACAAGCTCGACGACCTCGTGCACAACGCGAAGGCCGTCCCCCTCACGGACCAGGTCCGCATCGACCGCGAGGAGATCTACGACATCCTCGACCAGATGCGCGCGACGATCCCCGAGGAGATCAAGCAGGCGCGCTGGATCGTGAAGGAGCGGCAGGAGATGCTGGCCGAGGCGAAGCGCGAGAGCGACCGGATCCTCGGCGAGGCGCGCGAGCAGGCCGTCCGCGAGGCGTCCCAGACCGAGATCGTGAAGCTGGCCGAACGCCAGGCGCAGGACATCGTCGAGGATGCCCGCCGCCAGGCGCGCGAGACGCGCCTCGAGATGGAGGACTGGGCCGACTCGATCCTCTCGACCCTCGAGGTCAACCTCGACAAGTTCCTCGGTGCCGTCCGCCGTGGCCGCGAGCGCCTGCACGAGCGCTCGCAGGAGTCCGTGATGGCCGGCGTCACGGACGAGACGGTCACCTAGGCGAGTCGTCCTCCGGCGCGCCTGGTTACTCGCGCCCGCGTCTAGCCTCGGGTCCCGACCCGCCCCCTGCTCGCCGCTCAGGCTATCGCCGAACCGCGCGCGGGTGGGTCAGGGGAGCGTGCCGGAAGCGTTTCGGTCCGTCCACGGCCGCGGCAAGGCCGTAGCGCCATCGCACGCGACCCGGCGGCGGCCCGAAACGCCGTTGCTACGCTCGCCGCATGACCGCTCTCGACCTCCGCGCGATCAAGCTCCGGCCCGGCGAGCAGTGGACCGGCGTCCGCGACGTCGAGCTCGAGCCGATCACGATCGGCGGCCAGGAGTACGCGCCCGATCCGCCACAGCCGCATGCCACGGTGCTCCTCACCCGAAGCTCGGGCGGCCTCGTGCTCGAGCTCGACCTCGAGGCGCGCCTCTCCGGCCCGTGCTTCCGCTGCCTCACCGACACCGAGGTCAAGACGCACATCCACGCCCGCGAGTACCAGGCGAGCGATCCGGACGGCGACGAGGAGCTCGAGACCCCGTACCTCGAGAACAACGTCGTCGATCTCTCCCGCTGGGCGCGCGACGCGGTCGCGCTCGCCCTGCCGGACAAGATCCTCTGCCGCGACGACTGCGCCGGCCTCTGCCCGACCTGCGGCGGTGACCTGAACCGCGAGCCGCACGAGCACGCCGAGGCCGAGGGCGACCCGCGCTGGGCGGCGCTCGGCGAGCTGAAGGATCGGCTCTAGCCGCTCGTAGGTACAATCCGCGCGCTCATGGCCGTTCCGAAGCGAAAGACGTCCAAGTCCCGCCGCGACAAGCGCCGGGCGACGCACAAGCTCTCCGTCCCGGCGGTGATGGAGTGCCCGCAGTGCCACCAGCCGAAGCGGCCGCACCAGGTCTGCCCGACCTGCGGCACCTACCGGGGCCGCGAGGTCGAGCCGCTGCGCACGCCGGTCCCGTAACGCCATGACCGGCCGTCCCGCCCGCATCGCAGTGGACGCGATGGGCGGCGACCGCGCGCCCGAGGAGATCGTGGCCGGCGCGCTCGAGGCGCGCAGCGACGCGATCGAGCCGATCCTCTACGGCCGCGAGGCGGAGATCAGCGCCGCTCGCCGCCGGCCTCGAGGTCGTCGACGCGCCCGAGGTCGTCGCGATGGACGAGAAGCCCGGCGACGCGGCTCGCAACAAGCGCGCCAGCTCGCTCTTCGCCGTCTGCCGGGCGGTCAAGGAGGGCGCGGCCGACGTGGCGCTCTCGGCCGGGAACACGGGCGCGCTGCTCGCCGCCGGCCTCGTCGAGATCGGCCGCCTCCCGGGCGTGCACCGGCCCGCGATTGCGATCCCGCTCCCGGGCCCGACCGGGCCTACCGTCCTGATCGACGGCGGCGCGAACGCCGACGCCCGGCCCGAGCACCTCGTCCAGTTCGGCCATATGGGCTCCGTCTTCGCGGAGGAGGCGCTGGGGATCGCCGCGCCGCGCGTGGCCCTGCTTTCGATCGGCGAGGAGCCGGAGAAAGGGAACCGCCTCGTCCGCGAGACGCACGAGCTGCTCGCCGATACCGAGCTCAACTACACCGGCAACGTCGAGGGGCGGGACCTCCTCGGGGCCGCCGCCGACGTGGTCGTCTGCGACGGCTTCACCGGGAACGTCGCGCTGAAGACGCTCGAGGGCGGGATCGGCACGACGATGGGTGCGTTCCGCGAGGCCCTCGGGTCGAACCTGCGCAGCAAGATCGGCGGCCTTCTGATCCGGCCCGCGGCCCGGGAGCTGCGGGCCAAGCTCGACCCGGACACGTACGGCGGCGCCTACCTGCTCGGCCTCCGCGGCCTTGTCGTGATCGCCCACGGGAACTCGTCCCGAACGGCCGCGGCCAATGCGATCCGCCTCGGCGCCCGCGGTGTCGAGGGCCGGGTCGTGGAGCGCGTTGCGGCGCGCCTGGCCGAGCCCACCGAGCGCTCGCAGGAGGCCGTGGTACCATCCGGCGTCCATTTCGAGGGTCGGAAGGAGAGCTAAGAGAGCGCATGGCAGCTTCCCGCCAGGAGATCTACGAGCAGGTGAAGGGTGTCCTTGTCGAGCAGCTCGGCATCGACGAGGGTGAGATCACCGAGGGAGCCTCCTTCCAGGAGGACCTCGATGCCGACTCGCTGGACCTGGTCGAGCTGATCATGGAGCTCGAGGACCAGTTCGGGATCAAGATCTCGGACGAGGACGCGCAGGGCATCACGACCGTCGGCAACGCCGTCGACTACATCTCGACGCATCAGTAGCTCAGCCGACGAACGCCCGCCGTACGCGGAGCTCCTCGACCTCGTCGAGGCGCTGCCCGAGGACCGGCTGAGGCCGGTCTTCACGCACACGTCCTGGGCGCCCACGCGCGAGGAGTCGTACGAGCGGCTCGAGTTCCTCGGCGACTCCGTGCTCGGCCTCGCGATCGCGCAGGCGCTCTACGAGCGGTTCCCCGACTACCCCGAGGGGCAGCTGGCGAAGATCCGCGCGCACGTCGTGTCGCGGCAGAGCTGCGCCGTCGTCGGCCGCCGGATGGGTCTCGGCGGGCGCCTGATGGAGCGCGGCGTGGGGGAGGTCCCGGCTGACGAGCTCGAGCGCCTCTCGATCAACCGGAACGTGCTCGCGGCGCTCGTCGAGGCCGCGCTCGGTGCGCTCTACATCGAGCACGGCTTCGAGGCGATCAGGCCCGCCGTGCTCGCGGCGTTCGAGGATCGAATCGACTACGCGCTCACGACGTACGTCGACTACAAGACCGAGCTCCAGGAGGAGCTGGCGCGGCGCGGTGCAAGCGTCTCGTACCAGGTGCTCGAGGTCGAGGGGCCGCCGCACGACCGGCGCTTCACGTGCGCGGCGGTGATCGACGGCGAGCAGGCCGGCGTCGGTCGCGGCGCATCGAAGAAGGCGGCGGAGCAGAATGCCGCCAAGGAGGCGCTCGCCTCCCTCCACAAGTCCGGCTGACCTGCCGGAGACCAGGAGGTAGCCATGGCGCGGTTCTTCGTCCACCTCGCGACCGGTCCGGAGAACCCGACGCGGGCCGCGCTCGCGCTCCTCGTCGCGCGCACGGCGGCCGCCGAAGGGCACGAGGTCGTCGTCTTCCTCGCGGGCGACGCCGTCCACCTGGCGCGGGAGGAGACCGCGGCGGCCGTGCACGGCGTCGGGACCGGCTCGGTCGCCGAGCACCTCGCGGCCCTCCGCGACGCCGGCGCCGATCTGTACCTGTCCGGTCTCTCGAGCAAGGCGCGGGGGATCGAGGCGCCCGAGTGGGCGCAGGCCGCCCCGCCGGAGAAGCTGGTCGACCTCGCCGTCTGGGCGGAGACGGCTCTCACGTACTGACTGCTCCGACCGCAGCGCACGGCATGCTTCCGGGCGCGTGAATCTGCGTTCGATCCGCCTGCGCGGCTTCAAGTCGTTCCCGGACCCGGTCGAGGTGCGCCTCGAGCCGGGCGTCGCCGTCGTCGTCGGGCCGAACGGCTCGGGCAAGTCGAACATCGCCGACGCGGTCGTCTGGGCGGCCGGCAGCCTGAGCCCGCACGAGCTGCGCGCCGAAAAGGCCGAGGACGTCCTGTACGCCGGCGGCGCCAACCGCGGGCCGGCCGAGCTCGCCTCGGTCGAGCTGCTCTTCGACAACCCGGACGCCGAGGAGCCGTTGCCGTACACCGAGATCTCGGTCGGCCGGCGCCTGACGCGCGACGGCGACAGCCAGTACCTCGTGAACGGCGCGCACGTCCGCCGCACCGACCTGGTGGAGCTCCTCGCCGACCTCGGGCTCGGCGGCGAGATGCACTCCGTCATCTCCCAGGGCCGCGTCGAGCAGATCCTTGCGTCCAAGCCGGCGGAGCGGCGCGCCCTCGTGGAGGACGCGGCCGGGCTTGGACGGTTCAAGCGCCGCCGCCACCGCGCCGAGCTGAAGCTCGCCCGCGTCGCTACGCAGGTCGAGCGCGCGCGCGATCTCGAGACGGAGGTCCGCAAGCGCCTGCGGCCGCTCGCGCTCCAGGCGACGGCGGCCGAGCGTGCGGCGAAGCTCGGCGAGCAGGTCGAGGAGCTCCGCGTCCGCCTCGCGGCCGCCGACCTCGAGCGGCTCGACCGTCGGCTTTCGGAGATCGCGGAACGGCGTACCGCGGCCGAGGCCGAGCGCCGCCGCCGCGACGAGAAGCTCGACGGCCTGCTCGAGGAGCGGCGCGCGGCCGAGGAGGAGCTCGGCGAGGCCGCCGGCCGGCACGAGCAGGCGACCGCCGCCTTCTACCGGTTGCGAAGCGCAGTCGAGCGGGCCGAGCTGCGGCGCGAGCGCGCCGCGGAGACGGCGCGGCTCCTGCGCGCGGACCTCGACCGGCCACGGCTTCCGCTCCCCGAGGCGCCGCCGTCGTACGAGGGCGTGATCCGCGCGGCGCGCGGCTGGACAGCGGCGCCGGTTACCGACGTGGACGAGGGCGCCGCAGCGACTGCGGGAGGCAGTCGCCGAGGAGCGCGAGGCGCTG
This sequence comes from uncultured Actinomycetes bacterium, assembly GCA_963696365.1. Classification (GTDB taxonomy): domain Bacteria; phylum Actinomycetota; class Thermoleophilia; order Gaiellales; family Gaiellaceae; genus CAVOKD01. The sequence continues at coordinate 39,347 of CAVOKD010000001.1, read as the reverse complement.
CTCGTGGCCGCGCGCGGCGAGACGTGGTTTGCCTCAGGCGCCGAGTCGAAGCGCCGCGCCGAGCCGCGCCCGAGCATTTCGCTCGCGCTCCTCGCGGAGGCGTCGGAGCGGGCCGCCGGGCTGCTCGAGCGGGCCGAGTCGGCCGCCCGACGGTTCGAGCCCGCGCTCGCGGCGCGCGTCGACGCGGGCGGCTCCCGGTCGGGCGAGCTGGGCGAGCGGCTCCGGATGCTGGGCGCCCAGGAGGCAGAGCTGCGCCGCGCGGCCTCGGAGGCGGCCGAGCGGCTCACGCAGATCCAGGTCGAGGCCGCCCGTCTCGGGCGCGAGCGCGAGGAGGTGCTCGAGCGCCTTCCCGAGGGCCGCGAGGCCGAGGCGCTGGACGACGAGGAGGCCGACGAGCTGCGGACGCAGGTCGAGCGGATCGAGCGCCGCCGGGAGTCGCTCGGCCAGGTCAACCCGCTCGCCGCGGAGGAGCACGCCCGGGAGAAGGAGCGCCTCGAGGAGCTGGTCGAGCAGCGCGAGGACCTCGAGCGGTCGCTCGGGGAGCTCGAGGGCCTGCGGGCCGAGCTCACGCAGACGGTCGAGACGCGCTTCGAGGAGACGTACGCGCGGGTCGAGCAGCACTTCGCCGAGGTCGTGGCCACGCTCTTCCCCGGCGGCAAGGGCCGGCTGCTCGTCCGCGACGGCGACGAGGAGGAGGAGCCGGGGATCGAGATCGAGCTCCAGCCCGCGGGCAAGAAGATCACGCGGCTCTCGCTGCTCTCGGGCGGCGAGAAGGCGCTCGGCGCGATCTCGTTCCTCTTCGCGCTCTTCCTCGCGCGGCCGGCGCCGTTCTACCTCCTGGACGAGGTCGAGGCCGCGCTCGACGACACGAACATCGGCCGGTTCGTCGAGTTGCTTCGGCGCTTCTCCGATCGGGCACAGTTCATCGTCGTGACGCACCAGAAGAGGACGATGGAGGCCGCCGACCTCCTGTACGGCGTGACGATGGGCGCCGACGGGGTGTCGCAGGTCGTCTCGAAGCGCCTGACGGACGACGCGCGCGCCGAAGCGGCGTGAGCCGGAGCTGGGCCGAGTTCCTCGGCGACGGGTCGCCCGCGCCGGAGCCGGACGACGCCTCGAGCGGCTGGTTCCGGCGCCTGCGCGAGTCGCTCTCGGCCTCGCGCGAGGCGCTGACGAGCGAGCTCACGTCGGTGTTCGACCCGACGGACGACGAGGCTTGGGAGCGGGTCGAGGAGGCGCTGATCCGCGCGGACGTGGGCGTGCCGGCCACGGTCGAGATCGTCCGGCGGCTGGAGGCGCGCCAGCCCGCAACCCAGGAGGAGCTCCTGACCGGGCTCGAGGAGATCGTCGAGGAGCTCGTCTCGCCGGCCGGAGAGGCGCGGCTCGCGCTCGAGGCGCGGCCTGCGGTCGTGCTCGTCGTGGGCGTGAACGGCACCGGCAAGACGACGACGATCGGCAAGCTCGCATCGCGCCTCGCCGAGCACGGACATCCGGTGATCCTGGCTGCCGCGGACACGTTTCGTGCGGCGGCGGAGGAGCAGCTCGAGATCTGGGCCGAGCGCTCCGGGGCGGACTTCGTCGGCTCCGAGCGCGGGGCGGATCCGGCGGCGGTGGCGTTCGACGCGATCGCGGCCGCCGAGGCGCGCGGGCGCGATGTCGTGATCGTCGACACGGCCGGGCGGCTCCACACGCAGGCGAACCTGATGGAGGAGCTCGCGAAGGTGCGCCGCGTGATCGCCGGCCGACTCGAGGGCGCGCCGCACGAGACGCTGCTCGTCGTCGATGCGACGACGGGGCAGAACGGCCTCCAGCAGGCGCGGCTCTTCGGCCAGGCGGTCGACGTGACCGGCGTCGCCCTGACGAAGCTCGACGGGAGCGCGAAGGGCGGCGTCGTCGTCGCGATCGCGCACGAGCTCGGCCTGCCGGTGAAGCTCGTCGGCGTCGGCGAGTCGCTCGACGACCTGCAGCCGTTCGACCCGCGCGACTTCGCCCGCGCGCTCATCGGCACCGGCTAGCCGGGGACGACTCGGCACGCATCCGTCACGCTCCCGCGCGCCACGTGTGCGCCCGCGGGCGGTAGCGTTCGGAGTGGGGCCGCGCGCCCCCCGAAGGGGGAGAGCGTGGCGGCGGCGGGGGACATGGCCGGATCGGGCGTGCGAGGGGCGCCGGTCGGCCCGAGCGGGTCGCATTGCGGCCCGGCTGGAGGTGCGACATGGCCGACCCGGTCTTCCTGATCACCGGCGCGTCGAGCGGGATCGGCGAGGCGACCGCACGCCGTGCGGCCGAGGCCGGCTACCGGCTCGTGCTCGCGGCGCGCCGGCTCGAGCAGCTCGAGGAGCTCGCGGCCGAGCTCGGCGGCGCCGAGCGCGCGATCGCCGTCCGCTGCGACGTGACCGAATGGGACGACCAGCAGGCGCTGGCCGCGGCCGCGCTCGACGCGTTCGGCCGGATCGACGTCGCCTTCGCCAACGCGGGCTTCGGCGCGCCGCGCGGCTTCGAGGCGTCCGATCCCGAGCACTGGCGCTCGATGGTGCTCACGAACGTCCTCGGCGCGGCGCTCACGATCCGCGCCACGCTCCCCGCCCTGCGCGAGTCGAAGGGCCACCTGCTCCTGACGGGCTCGGTCGCCGGCCGGCGCGCGCTCCCCGGCTCGCTCTACTCGGCGACGAAGTGGGCGGTGACCGCGATGGGCGAGGCCGCGCGCCAGGAGCTCGACGGGACGGGCATCCGCGTCACGCTGATCGAGCCCGGGATGGTCGACACGCCGTTCTTCGACCGGCGGCCCTCAGGGGCGCTCGAGCCGGACGACGTCGCGCGCGCGGTCCTGTACGCGGTCGGGCAGCCGCCGCATGTCGACGTGAACGAGATCCTCGTCCGCCCGACCGCGCAGTCGAACTGAGCGAATCGGCGCTCTGAGCGCTAGGAGCGCTCGACGCCGAACGCGATGTTGACCGTCGTCCGGTAGGTCGTGATCCGGTCGCCGTCGACCTCGCAGCTCATCGAGATCACGTCGGCGCCCGTGATCCCGCGGATCGTCTTCGACGCCTCCGCGACCGCGACCTGGGCGGCCTGCGGCGAAGCTCTCGGGCGAGTTTCCGATGATCGTGACGACCTTGGCGACATCCGCCATGTGGCTCCTCCTTCGGCAGTGGACGGAATTAGAGCCGGGCTACACTAACCCGCCGCGGACTCCCTTCCCGGGAGGCCGCTTCCTCACACGGCAACACGATGTTCGACTCGCTCTCCGACAAGCTGCAGGCGACCCTCGGCGACCTCCGTGGGCGCGGCCGCCTGTCCGAGGAGGACGTGTCGAAGGCGGCCCGCGAGATCCGGCTCGCGCTGCTCGAGGCGGACGTCAACTTCCAGGTCGTCAAGCAGTTCGTCGCCGCCGTGAAGGAGCGGGCGGCCGGCGAGGAGATCACGAAGAGCCTCACGCCCGGCCAGCAGGTCGTGAAGATCGTCCACGAGGAGCTGACCGCCCTCATGGGCCAGGGCGGCTCGAAGCTCGCGTTCGCCGGGCGGCCGCCGACGGTGATCCTGCTCGCCGGCCTCCAGGGCTCGGGCAAGACGACCGCCGCGGCGAAGCTCGCGCTGCTCCTGCGCAAGGAGGGGAAGACGCCCGCGCTCGTCGCCGCCGACCTCCAGCGCCCCGCCGCGATCGACCAGCTCGAGCAGCTCGGCAAGCAGATCCAGATCCCGGTCTACCTCGACCGCGGGACGAAGGACGCCGTCGCGGTCGCGAAGCACGGGCTCGAGCAGGCGCAGGCACAGGGCCGCGACGTGCTGATCGTCGACACCGCCGGCCGCCTGCACGTGGACGAGGAGCTGATGGACGAGCTCGTCGCCGTCCGCAACGCGGTCAAGCCGCTGAACGTCCTGCTCGTCCTCGACGCCATGACCGGCCAGGACGCGGTCGCGACCGCCGAGGCGTTCAAGGAGCGGATCGACTTCGACGGCGTCGTGATGACGAAGCTCGACGGCGACGCCCGCGGCGGCGCGGCGCTCTCGGTGAAGGCGGTCACCGGCACGCCGATCAAGCTCGCCTCGACGGGCGAGAAGCTCGACCAGCTCGAGTGGTTCCACCCCGACCGCATGGCCTCGCGGATCCTCGGCATGGGCGACGTCTGACGCTGATCGAGCGTGCGGAGGCGGCGGCCGAGGAGGACGAGCAGGCGGAGATGGAGCGCCGGATGCGCGCCGGGCAGTTCACGTTCGACGACTTCCTGCAGGCCCAGCGGATGATGCGGAAGATGGGCTCGCTCCAGTCGATCGTCGGCATGATCCCCGGGCTCGGGAAGCAGATGAAGGGCCTGAACGTCGACGAGCGCGAGCTGAGCCGGCTCGAGGCGATCGTCCTCTCGATGACGGCCGAGGAGCGGGCGCGGCCGGAGATCATCAACGGCTCACGCCGCGCGCGGATCGCGCAGGGGAGCGGCACGACCGTCCAGCAGGTGAATCAGCTGATGACGGCCCGCAAGCAGATGCAGAAGATGATGAAGCAGATGGGGAAGGGCAAAATGCCGAACCTGCAGTCGATCGCCGCCCAGCAGCGGCGCTAGCGAAGGAGACGAATGGCAACACGCATCAGACTGGCCCGGGTGGGCTCGAAGAAGAACCCGATCTACCGGGTCGTGGTGGCCGACCAGCGCTCGCCGCGCGACGGCCGGTTCATCGAGATCGTCGGGCGCTACAACCCGCAGCACGACCCGTCCACGATCGACCTGGACGCCGACAAGATCCGCGACTGGATCTCCAAGGGCGCGCAGCCGAGCGAGTCGGTCAAGCGGCTGATGAAGGCCGCGAACGTCGAGGCCTGACGGTGGCGGGCGCGCCGATCGAGGAGCTGCTCGTCTTCGTCGCGCGCGGCCTCGTCGAGAAGCCGGACGAGGTCCGCGTGACGCGCGCCGAGCGCGACGGCGCGGTCGTGCTCGAGCTCCACGTGGCCGAGGACGACCTCGGGAAGCTGATCGGCCGCGGCGGGCGCATCGCACGCTCGCTCCGGGCCGTCGTCCGCGCGAGCGGCGCGAAGCCGGCCGAGCGGCGGCTGCTCGACATCGTTGCCTGAGGAGCGCTGGGTGACGGTCGGGCGCGTCGGCCGGCCGCACGGGCGCGACGGGTCGTTCGTCGTCGAGCACGCGAGCGAGGCGCCCGAGCGCTTCGAGCCCGGCGCCCGCGTCTACCTCGGCCGCGAGCCGGTCGAGGTGGTCGAGCGCAAGCGCGGGGGAGGGGGTCGCCTCGTCGTGCGCCTCGACCGCCGGGCGGAGCGCGGCGCGCTGCTCGAGCTGCCTGTCTCGGAGCTCCCCGAGCCGGAGCCGGACAGCTACTACGCCTTCCAGCTCGTCGGCCTCGCCGTCGAGGAGGAGGGCGGCCGCGAGCTCGGCCGCGTGGAGGAAGTCGAGCCCGGCGTGGCGAACGACGTGCTGCGCCTGGACACGGGCGTCGCGCTTCCGCTCGTCGACGAGTGCGTCCGCGAGGTCGACCTCGCCGGCGGCAGGATCCTCGTCGCGCCCGGTTTCGCGGACGGTTCCCCCGCAGGCTCCGACAGGTAGACGGCTAACCTCACTCGGCCCAGTGCAGCTCGACGTCTTCACCCTCATCCCGCACGCCTTCTCGTGGCTCACGGAGCACCGGCCGCTCGCGTCCGTGCTCGGCGACGAGCTCGAGCTGCGCCTCTGGAGCTACCGCGACTTCACGCCGCTCCGCGCCGGCCAGGTGGACGACGAGCCGTACGGCGGCGGCGCGGGGATGGTGCTGCGCGTCGACGTGGTTCACGCCGCGCTCGAGGGCGTCTACGGCGACCACTCGGGCCGGCGGATCGTCGCGCTCACGCCGGGCGGCCGCCCGCTCGACCAGGCGCTGGTCGACGAGCTGGCCGCCGAGGACGAGCTGACGCTCCTGTCCGCGCGCTTCGAGGGCTTCGACGAGCGCGTCGTCGAGCACCTCGCTACCGACGCCGTCTCGATCGGCCCGTACGTCCTCTCCGGCGGCGAGCTGCCCGCGATGGTCGTCCTCGACGCGGTCGCGCGCCGGCTCCCCGGCGCGATCCGCGAGGAGAGCGGCGAGCACGAGAGCTTCTCGGCCGCGCTCGAGGGCGGCGTCGAGTACCCGCACTACACGCGCCCGCCGGAGTTCCACGGCTGGCGCGTCCCCGACGTCCTCCTCTCGGGCGACCACGGCCGGATCGACGAGTGGCGTCGCGAGCAGAGCCGCGCCCGGACGGCCGGCGGCGGCCTGGTGGGCGCGCGGTGAGGGGCCCGATCGACCGCATGACCGAGCGGGTCCCGGATCCGTGGCGGAGTGTCCTCGACTGGGTGCTGACGATCGCGATCGCGATCGGCGTCGTGCTCGCGATCAAGGCCTGGGTCGTGAACCCGTACCGGATCCCGTCCTCGAGCATGGAGCCGACGCTCCACTGCGCGAAGCCCGCCGACGGCTGCCGCGCGTCGCTCTCGGACCGCGTGCTCGCGAACCGCTTCATCTACCACTTCAAGGATCCCGAGCGGGGCGACGTGATCGTCTTCAAGACCCCTCCCGAAGCGGAGAAGTGCCAGTTCGGCACCGGCGGCGGGAGCACGTTCGTCAAGCGGATCGTCGGTCTCCCCGGCGAGAAGATCCGCGGCCAGAACGGCTTCGTCTACATCGACGGCAAGAAGCTCGACGAGCCGTACCTCGACGGCGTGCGCGACCGGCGCGACTTCCCCGAGCAGCAGATCCCGGACGGACAACTACTTCATGATGGGCGACAACCGCGGGCAATCCTGCGACAGCCGCGACTGGGGCACCGTCCCGCGGCGCGAACATCATCGGCGAGGTGTTCGCGGTCTACTGGCCGCCGAGGCGAATCGGCTTCCGCTAACCTTTCCTGCCGGCCTTTCGGCCCCCTTTTTTGTATGGCGACCCCCATCGACCTGATCGAGCAGCGGCAGCTGCGTCAAGTCCCGCCCTTCAAGGCCGGTGACACCGTCCGCGTGCATTTCCAGGTGATCGAGGGCCAGCGCCGCCGCGTCCAGGTGTTCGAGGGGATCGTGATCAAGCGCCAGGGCCCCGGCGCGCGCGAGACGTTCACCGTCCGCAAGACCTCGTTCGGCGTCGGCGTCGAGCGGACGTTCCCCGTCCACTCGCCGAAGATCGAGCGGATCGAGGTGCAGGCGATCGGCGACGTGAACCGCGCCAAGCTCTACTACCTGCGCGAGAAGGTCGGCAAGAAGGCCCGCGTCCGCGCGAAGACGAACGTCCCGCTGCCGCGGGTCGAGGCCGGAGCCGAGGCGGTGGAGGACGACGTGGCTGCCGACGAGGCCGAGCCCGAGACCGAGGCGACCGGCGACGAGGCGGAGGCCGCGGCCGCCGAGCAGGCCGAGCCCGAGGTGGTCGAGGAGGAGGCGGTCGCCGAGGAGCCGTCCGAGCCCGAGGCAGAGGCGGACGCTGAACCGAGCCGAGGCGCGAGGCCGACACAGCGGACGAGGCCGAGCCGGCCAAGGCCGAGAGCTAGCCGCTCTCCACGCCGGGCAGCACCGCCGAGTACCAGAACGCCTGCGTTCGCGTGCGCTCCTCGGGGCCGTCGCAGCGGAAGGCGAGGTCGACCCTGCGGCCGTTCGCGTGCCCGCGCACGGTGACGCCCGGCGGGATGCCGAGGCTCCCGGCGCACGTCGACGATCGTCGCCGGCGGGTCGAGCAGGCTCGGGTCGTGCTCGAGCACGAAGCAGAGCTCCTCGGCGCGCCGGATCGTTCCCCCGGGCGGGTCGCAGCGCAGCTCGAAGCGCTGCTCGCCGAGCTCGAGGTGCTGCAAGTCGACCGTGCCGAGCGCCGCCGTCAGCCGGATGTCGGTTGAGCGATCGCCGATCCAGCCCGCGACCAGCCCGGCCACGACGAGGGTTGCACCGCAGATCGCGAGTGCCAATCTGTCACGCATCCGTACCGAGAGTACGACGATTCTGCGCGGTCGGCCTGCGCGTCTCCCGGCGGCGCTATCGTGGCTCGGATGCGCCGCAGCGGCCAGAAGCTCCTCGCGTTCGACCGGAAGCTCGGCGTCCGGTTTGTCGCGGGCGCCGACGAGGCGGGCCGGGGGAGTCTCGCCGGACCGCTTGTCACGGCCGGCGTGCTCTTCGACTACGAGCGCCTGCGCGACCACGCGGTGCGGCCGCTCTCGTTCCTGAACGACTCGAAGCAGGTCTCTCATGAGGGCCGGGAGGAGCTCTTCCGCGCCGTCGCCGGGTGCGCGACCAGGATCGTCGTCCGCGTCGTCTCGCCCGACGTGATCGACCGCGACGGGCTCCACCGCTCGAACCTTCGCGCGCTGCGCGAGTCGCTCGACCGCCCTGCACCCGCCGGCTCGAGGCCTGCCTGGTGGACGGCTTTCGCCTCGGCCCCCTCGCGCCGCCGCACCAGGCGATCGTGGACGGCGACACCAAGAGCGCCGCCATCGCCGCCGCCTCGATCGTCGCGAAGGTCGTGCGGGACCGCGCCATGCGGCGCCTCGACGCGCTCTACCCGCACTACGGCTTCGCCTCGCACGTCGGCTACATCACGCCCGGCCACTCGGCCGCCGTCCGCGCCCGCGGGCCCAGCGAGCTCCACCGTCGCTCGTTCCAGGCCCTCTGCTACGCGGATACGGTGGACGAGGAGGCGGTCGAGCGTGCGGCCGCGCTCGCCGCCGGCTGAGCGGCGCTCGACGCGGGCGGTCGGGAACGCCGCCGAGCGGCGCGTCCGGCGGCACTTCCGTCTGCGCGGCTACCGCGTGCTGGCCGCGAACGCCTGGGTCGGCGGGTACGAGCTCGACCTCGTCCTCCGCCGCGGCAGCCGGGTCGTCGTCTGCGAGGTGAAGGCGAAGGGCGGCCCCGGACTACGGCGATCCGGCGGAGATGGTCACGCCGGAGAAGGCTCGGCGGATCCGTCGCGCGACCAAGGCGTGGCTCGCCGCCCGGCCCGATCTCGACGCCTGCGAGATCGCGCTCGAGGCGGCCGTCGTCCGCGGCCGGAGGATCGAGCGGATGCCGATCTAGGAGGCCGGCGGCGCCTAGGGCGCGGGCGGATCGGTGATCCGGTAGAGGTCGAACCCGACCGGCGGGCTGCAGGTGGCGCGCGAGTAGAGCACGTCGACGCTGCCGTCGGCCTTGCGCCGGGCGTACGTCCAGCTGATGTCCACTCCGAGCGGGAACGAGATGAGCGGCGTCCCCGTCGGCGGGTCGCCGGCCGGGCGGACAGAAGCGTGAGTGCGGCCCTCACCGCTCCCCTGCCCACCGTCTCAGTATGGACGATCGGATTTTCCCGGCTCGAAGTCGGCACGGATCCGTGACGAAGTCGGCGCGGTCCGTGAGCAAATCGCGCGCATCGGCCGCCTACCGTCGACGGTGTGCTGGCACGCGCCACGACCCATGCCCTCGTCGGCCTCGATGCCAGGCCGATCGAGGTCGAGGCGCACCTCCAGCGCGGCGTCCCCGCGTTCGCGATCGTCGGCCTGCCCGACAAGGCCTGCCAGGAGGCGAAGGAGCGGGTCCGCTCCGGAATCGCCAGCGCCGAGCTCGAGTGGCCGCTCCGCCGCATCACCGTGAACCTCGCGCCCGCGGGTCTGCGGAAGGAGGGGAGCGGCTTCGACCTCCCGATCGCGCTCGCGATCCTCGCCGCGTCGCGTCAGCTGCCGCGCGACCGGCTCGCAAGCCATGCGGCGCTCGGCGAGCTCGCGCTCGACGGCCGGGTGCGACCGGTGCGCGGCGCGATCGTCGCGGCGGAGGCCGCGCTGCAGGCCGGGCTCGCCAAGCTCCTCTGCGCGGCCGAGTCGGCGGCCGAGGCCGCGCTCGGAGGCGTGGAGCCGATTCCGGTCCGGCACCTCGCCGAGGCGGCCGCGTACCTGCGGGGTCGGGCGGAGCCCGAAGCGGTGGCGATGCCGCCGCCGTCGACCGGTCGCGCTTCGCGCCCGACCTCCGCGACGTCCGCGGCCAGGAGCGGGCGCGCCGGGCGCTCGAGATCGCCGCGGCCGGTCGGCACAACCTGCTCCTCGGCGGCCCGCCGGGAACCGGCAAGACGATGCTCGCGCGGCGGCTGCCCGGCATCCTGCCGCCGCTCACTCGCGCCCAGGCGCTCGAGGTCACGCGGATCCATTCGGTCGCGGGCGTCCTTCCCGCGGGCCAGCCGCTGGTCGAGCGGCCGCCGTTCCGCGCGCCGCACCACACGGCGTCGACTCCCGCGATCGTCGGCGGCGGCCCGGGGCCGCGGCCCGGCGAGGCGACCCTTGCCCACCACGGTGTCCTGCTCCTGGACGAGCTGGGCGAGTTCCCGCGGCCGTCGCTCGAGGCGCTCCGCCAGCCGCTCGAGGACGGGACGATCGCCGTCGCGCGCATCGCGGGCCGCGTGCTCTTCCCGGCGCGGTTCCTGCTCGTGGGGACGATGAACCTCTGCCCGTGCGGCGCGCGAGGTGATCCGGCCGCCGAGTGCTCCTGCTCACCGGGCCGGCTCTCGGCGTATCGCGAGAAGCTCTCCCGCGCGCTGCTCGACCGCTTCGACCTCGTGCTGACGGTGCCGCGCGCCCGTGCGCGCGAGGTGGACGGGCCCGTCGGCGAGGACTCCGCGCGTGTCGCCGTCCCGCGTGCTGGCCGCGGCCGAGCGGCTCGGGGACGGGTCGCCGCCGGTGACGCCTGCCGCACGGGAGCTGCTCGCGCGGGCGGTCGACTCGCTCGGCCTCTCGGCCCGCGGGCACGCTCGGGTCGGCCGCGTCGCCGGGACGATCGCCGCGCTCGCGGACGCGGAGCGCGTCGAGCCGGCCCACGTCGCCGAGGCCCTGTCGTACCGCTCGCCTGCGGACCTGGCGCTCGCCGCATGACCTTCGAGAGCGTTCGCCGAGGCGGGCCGGGGTATCCGCCGCTCCTCGCCCAGCTGCACGACCCGCCCGCCCGGCTCTGGCTGCGCGGCGCGCCGGCCGAGGTGCTCGCGCGCCCCGCGGTCGCCGTCGTCGGGGCACGAAGCTGCTCGGCGTACGGCGCGCAGGTCGCGCGCACGCTGGCGCGGGAGCTCGCGGCGGCCGGGCTCGTCGTCGTGAGCGGGCTGGCCCGCGGGATCGACGGCGAGGCCCACCGGGGCGCGCTCGACGCGGGCGGCGCGACCGTCGCGGTGCTCGGCTGCGGCATCGACCGCGACTACCCCGCCCGCCACGCGGAGCTCGCCCGGCGGCTGGTCGAGGCGGGCGGGCTCGTCGTCTCCGAGTACGAGCCGGGCGTCGAGCCGGCGCCGTGGCGCTTCCCGGCCCGGAACCGGATCATCGCCGGGCTCGCCCTCGCGACGGTGGTCGTCGAGGCGCGGGAGCGCTCCGGCGCGCTGATCACGGCCGACTTCGCCCTCGAGCTCGGCCGCGAGGTCTTCGCCGTGCCCGGCGAGATCACGTCGAGCCTCGCGGCCGGGACGAACCGGCTGATCCGCCAGGGCGCCGCGCCGCTCCTCGAGACGGAGGACGTGCTCGATGCCCTCGGAATCGCCCGGCTCCGGCCGCCGGCGGCATGGCCGCCGCGGAAGGTCTCGGAGAGGCGGCGCGACAGGTGCTCGAGCTCGTCGCGGCCGAGCCGCGCGCGCCCGACCAGCTCGTCCGCGTGACGGGCCTCGACGCGGCGACGGTCGCGGGCGCCCTCGTCGAGCTCGAGCTCGCCGGCGCGGCGATCGAGGCCGACGGCCTCTACCGGTCCGCGCTGCGGGACCGCGCGCCTCCCCGGCACGCCGGCCGGCTGACGCCCGGTTGCGGCGCGGTTCCGTCGCTGCGGCCGGCGATCGGCCGGCACCGTGAAGACGAGATCGGCGCCGCGGGCGGACTACGATCGCACCCGTGACCGTGCCGCTCTGGCTCGACGCCGACGACGCGCCCGCCTTCGGGCCCCTGTCCGGGGACGAACGGGTCGACGTCGCGGTCGTGGGCGGCGGCGTCACCGGCCTCGCGTGTGCACGCGCGCTGGCCCTAGCGGGCACGTCCGTGCGGCTCGTGGAGGCCCGGACGGCGGGCTCGGGCGCGAGCGGGCGGAACGGCGGGTTCGCCCTTCGCGGGACGGCGCTCCCGTACGACCAGAAGCCGCTGCCGGACGTGATGCGGTTCACGGAGGAGGCGCTCGCGCGGGTCCGCGAGCTGGCCGGGGATGCGTTCCGGCCGGTCGGAAGCCTGCGGGTCGCGAACTCCGAGGGCGAGCTCGAGGAGCTCCACGCGGAGGCGGAGCGCGATCGCCGCGGACGGGTTCGCCGTCGAGCTGCGTGGCCGCGACGAGCTGCCGGCGTCCGTCCGCGGGTTCGGGCTCGGCGGGCTCTGGCATCCGCCGGACGGGGCGCTCGACCAGGGCCGCTGGGTCCGCCGCCTGGCCGGGCTGGCGGCCGACGCGGGCGCCGCGATCGCCGAGGGCACGCGCGTGACCGGCCTCGACGGCACGAGCGTCCACACCGACCACGGCACGGTCGACGCCGACCGCGTGCTCGTCGCGACCGACGGCTACGGCGACGGGCTCCTGCCCGAGCTCGAGTCCGCGGTCACGAGCGTCCGCGGCCAGGTGGTCGCCACCGAGCCGGTCGACGGCGAGGTCCTGCCGTGCCCGCTCTACTCGCGCTACGGCTACGACTACGTCCAGCAGCGGGCCGACGGGCGGCTCGTCGCCGGTGGACGCCGGGACACGAACCTCGACGGCGAGACGACGAGCGAGGAGCGGACGACCGACGAGATCCAGCGCCAGCTCGAGGTGCTCCTCGGCGAGCTGACCGACGGCGCGCCGCCGCCGATCACGCACCGGTGGGCGGGCCTTATGGGCTTCACCGAGGACTCCTTGCCGCTGGTCGGCGAGCTGCCGGGCCGGCCGGGCGTCTGGGTCGCCGCCGGCTACTCCGGCCACGGGAACGTGCTCGGGTTCGGCTGCGGGGAGGCGGTCGCGCGGGCGTTCCTCGGCGACCCGGACGAGCGGATCGCGCCCTTCCGGCCCGAGCGGCTGCTCGCGCCCTAGCGCGCCGCGCCCGCAGCCGAAGTGCTCAGTCCGCGAACGACTCGGGCCGCTCGACGGCGCGCCGGTGAAGCTCGTCGTCGATGTTCCGGCCCGTGACGACCACGACGACCGGGCCGTCGTAGGGCTCGAGCTTCGGCAGCGCGGCCACGCCCGCGGCGGCTGCGCCCTCGACGCGGATCCCGGCGCGGTGGAGCGTTCCCACCGCCTCGGCGATCTCGCGCTCGCTGACGGTCACGAAGCCGCTCGCCACCTCGCCGAGCACCCGCACCGCGAGCGGGATCGCCACCCGCACCGCGAGCCCGTCCGCGAACGTGCCGCTGCGGTCGGACTCGACCGGCTCGCCGGCCGCCCAGCTCTCGGCCATGACGGGCGCCTCCTTCGCGGCCACGCCGATCCGCGCCACGTCGGGCGCCTGCCTGCAGAGCTCGAGGCCGATCCCGCCGAGGAGCGCACCGTTCCCGACCGGGACGACGATCGCCGCCGGGCCGCGGGGCTCGAGCTGGTCGCAGATCTCCCGGCCGATTGCCCCGTAGCCGTCGTACTGCTCGCGCTCGGCCCCGTCCTCGAAGAACGGGAGCCCCTCGCGCTCGGCCCACGCCTGGCCCTCCTCCTTCGCCGCGTCGAGGTCGGCGCCGACGAGCCGGAGCTCCGCGCCGTGCGCCTCGACGTGCGCGACCTTCTCGCGCGACGCCCCCTCCGGCGCGTAGACGATCGCGCGCAGACCGACGCGGCTCGCGGCCCACGCGGTCGCGGCCCCGTGGTTGCCGGTCGACGCCGTGACGACGCCCGCCGCGCCGTCGCGCGCCAGCCGCTCGAGCGTCGGCAGCGCGCCGCGCCACTTGAACGCGCCGAGCTCGTGGACGTCCTCGCGCTTGAGGAAGAGCTCGCCGTCCCACAGGCCGGGCGGCGCCGGCTCGAGCGGGGTGGGCAGGTCGGTCACGCCGGGGACGCTACCGCCTGGGCACGCGCCCGAGGCCGGGCTGCGACCCGAGTACGATTCGCAGCCGCCGATGCGCGACGTCATCGTCCTCTGCCCGTCTGAGCGAGACCGGAGGGCGGTCCGGGCCGCGGGGCTCGACCGCCGCTATCGCGTGCGCTTCGCCGGCGAGGACCTCGACGCGCTCGACCGCTTCGACCCCGAGGCGTTCCTCGCGGAGCTGGCCGACGTGCCTGCCGACGGCATCGTCGCGACGAAGGACCAGTCCGCGCTCCTCGCCGCAGTGCTCGCCGAGCGGCGCGGGCTCCCGGGCCCGTCACCGGCGTCCGTGCTCGCGTGCCAGCACAAGCCGACCTCGCGGGAGCTCCAGCGCGCAGTCGCGCCCGGGTCGACCCCGCGCGCGGCCCCGCTCGACGGCGACCCGCCGTTCGAGCCGCCCTTCTTCGCCAAGCCGGTCGTCGGCCGCCTCTCGCAGGGCGCCGTGCGGATCGACCGGCCGGAGGACCTCGCGCGCCTCGACCACGCAGGCACCTACGCCGACCGCTACGAGGCGATCGCCGCCCTCGCGGGCGCCGAGCCGGGCCACGCGCACGGGTTCATCGTCGAGGAGCTCCTCGAGGGCAGCGAGGTGACGCTCGAGGGCTACGTCCGCGAGGGCCACGTCACGACGATCGGCGTCACCGACTCGGTCATGTATCCGGGCACGATCTCGTTCGAGCGCTTCGAGTACCCGAGCGCGCTCCCGGCCGAGCGCCGCGCGGAGCTGGTCGAGATCGCGACGCGCATCGTCCCCGCTCACGGGCTCGACGAGGCGTTCTTCAACATCGAGTTCTTCGTCCCCGAGACGGACCGGCCGGGATCATCGAGTTGAACGCCCGCCTCGCCTCGCAGTTCGCGCCGCTCGTCCTCGCCGTCCACGGCCGCTCGACGTACGACGCGCTCTTCGCGCTCGCCTGCGGCGCCGACCCGGCCTGGGCGCCGGGCACCCCGCGCGGGGTCGGCGTCTCCTACGTCGTGCGAGTCTTCGAGGACGCCTACGTGGAGGCGGTTCCCGACCCGGCCGACGACGCCGAGATCCTCGTGCGGCCGGGCCTGCGGCTGTCCGAGCAGGGCGCGAACGACGCGCAGAGCTACCGCCTGGCGATCGTCTCCGGCCACGGAGCGACGCACGAGGAGGCGGTCGCCGCCTGCCGCCGCCGCGCGGCGGCGCTCAACGTGAGGCTGGCGCCGGCGCTCCGGACGTAGCCTCGGGCTTCGCGAGCGCCTCGCGGTTCGAGATCCAGAGCGCGCCCACCAGCGCCGCCCCGAGCGCGAGCCCGACCGCGACGAGCATGCCCGCCCGGTAGCCGGACACGGACGCCGAGAGCACGTCGCCGGACTGGTCCTTCGTCAGCGGCTCGGCGCCCGGCGCGTCCGTCCGCCGGTCGAACGTGAGCGCGACCACGAGCCCGATCGTCGCGACGGCCGTGAGGCTCCCGAGCCGCGAGACGGTCGCGTTCACGCCCGACGCGATCCCGGCCAGCTCGGTCGGGGCCGACTTGAGGGCGGCCGCGGTGATCGGCGCGACCATGAACGCGAGCCCGAAGGAGAAGAGGACGAGGGCGGTGATTCCCGGCAGCCAGAAGTCGTCCTGGCTCGTGATCGGGAACGTGAGCAGGATCGCGAGCGCGGTCAGCGCCGGCCCGGCGGTGAGGAAGAGCCGCGGGCCGTGCTTGTCGGCGAGCGCGCCGAAGCGGGCAGCGAGCAGGATCATCACGAGCGTCGTCGGCGTCGTGATCAGGCCCGTCTCGAACGGGCTGAAGCCGATCGTCTGCATGAAGAGCGTGAAGTAGACGAGGAAGCCGTAGAGCGCCGCGTACGCCAGGAAGGTCTCGACGTTCGCGGCGGCGAGGTTGCGGCGCCGGAAGAGCGCGAACGGGAGCATCGGCTCGGCCACGCGCCGCTCGACGACGGCGAACGCGATCGAGCGCGACGCCCGGCGACGACGAACGCCCACCAGGTCTCGTCGAACCCGCGGTCGGCGGCCTCGACCGCGCCGTACGTGAGGAAGCCGAACCCGAGCGCGGCGAGGACCGCGCCGGGGATGTCGAGCCGCCCGATGTGCTCGGCCCGCTTCTCGTCGCAGCGGCCCGCGCGCGCGAGCAGCGACGGTCGCGATCGCGAACGGGAGGTTCAGGAGGAAGATCCAGCGCCAGGACGTCCACTCGACGATCGCGCCGCCCGCCGGCGGACCGACGATCGTGGCGAGGCTCGTGTAGGCGGTCCAGCGCCCGATCGCCTTGCCGGCCTCGTCGCTCGTAGACGCTTCGGATCAGGGCGAGGGAGTTCGTGGTCAGGAACGCGCCCGCGACGCCCTGGAGCGCCCGCGCCGCGATCAGCACCGCGCCGTTCGGGGCGAGACCGGCGAGGAGCGACGCGGCCGCGAAGCCGATCACGCCGCCGACGAAGACGGTCCGCCGCCCGACGCGGTCGCCGACCGCGCCGCCGACGAGGTAGAGAGACGCGAGCGCGAGCGAGTACGAGAGGAAGACCCACTGCTGGCCGGTGAGGCCGAGGTCGAGGTCCTCCTCGATCGTCGGGAGCGCGACGATCACGACCGTCGCGTCGATGAAGGCGAGCGAGGAGCCGATGATGCAGGCCGCGAGGGTCAGCGTCCGGCGCCGCTCGAGGCTTGCGCTCGCCACGGCCCGAGCATACTCCCGCCATGCGCCGGGGTGCCCTCGCCGGGATCGCCGCGGCGGCCACCTGGGCCGCGCTCGAGCCGCCGCTCGGCCGGCTCCTGCGCACGCCCTACTCGGACGTCCGCCTCCTCGGCGCGCCGATCACGAACGGACGCCTCTGGCCCGTCGCCGGGCCTGGCCGTCCACCTCGGGAACGGCGCCGCGTTCGGGGCCGTCTTCGAGCGCCTCGGCGGCCGTGGCGTCCGGCAGGCGATGCTGGCCGCGGAGCTCGAGAACCTGATCCTGCTGGCCGGGCCTCGCCGCGGTCGACCGGCTGCACCCGGACCGCCGCTCGGGCGCCTGGCCGCCGCTCCTCGGGAACCGCCGCGTGCTCGCCTACGAGATCGCGACGCACGCCGTCTTCGGCGCGGTGCTCGGCTTCCTCCTGCCGGAGGAGGAAGACGACTAGAGGAGGGTCAGCGCCTTCGCGAGCGCGAGCGCGCCGGAGCCGAGGATCGGCTCGCCCTCACGCCGGTGGCGCATCAGCTCGGGGTCGGCGAAGACGCGGTCGAGGACGTCCGGGCTCCCGAGGCTCGGCGGCCGGCGCCGCACCTCCTCGACGAAGAGCCGGACGACGAGCGGGTCGAACTGCGTCGCCGAGCAGCGCTCGAGCTCCTCGCATGCCTCCTCGAGCGAGCGTCGCCGCCGGTAGGGGCGGTCGGAGGTCATCGCGCTGAACGCGTCGGCGACCGCGACGATCCGCGCCTCGATCGGGATCTCGTCCTCGGCGAGGCGGTCCGGGTAGCCGTCGCCGTCCCAGCGCTCGTGGTGGTGGAGGATCGCGGCCTCGATCGTCCGCAGCGCGGGCACCTGTGCGACGAGCAGCGCGCCGACGCGCGGATGGAGCTGGCACGTCTGGCGCTCCTCCGCGGTCAGCTCCGCGGGCTTGAGGAGGATCCGTTCGCTGATCGCGAGCTTTCCGACGTCGTGGAGGAGCGCCGCGTAGACGAGCTCGTCGCGGCGGCGGGGCTCG
Organism: uncultured Actinomycetes bacterium; assembly: GCA_963696365.1. Taxonomy (GTDB): domain Bacteria; phylum Actinomycetota; class Thermoleophilia; order Gaiellales; family Gaiellaceae; genus CAVOKD01. The sequence continues at coordinate 21,764 of CAVOKD010000001.1, read as the reverse complement.
AGGCCGAGCCGGCCGGCGACCGCGCCGACGTACGAGGCGGTCGTGCGGGCGTGGACGAGCAGGGAGCGGTCCTTGGCCTCGAGCGCCTCGGCGAGGACGGCCACGGTCGAGAGGAACGCGTCGCGAAGTTCCTCGCGCGCGTCCGCGTCCTCGAGCGCCGCCGCGACCGTCTGACCGAGGCCGAGCAGGACGTCGTCCGGATGCGCGTCGAACCCGCCCGCGCGGTTGGCGAGCACCAGGACGCCCTGCACCCCGTCGGCGCCGAGAGGAAGGGCGAGGAGCTGCGCGATCTCGGCGTCCACAGGGGCGGTCCCGGCGCCGTTCAGCCGGTCCTCGTCCTCGACGCGGACGGGCCGGCCCGTCCCGAGCGCCTCGCGGGCGGCCCGGGTGGCGATCCCGCTCTCGGCCGGGTCGGCCGTGAAGCCCTCGTGGTGGACGACGGCGAGCGCGCCCGACGGCTCGCGCCGGTAGAGGACACCCTTGCTCGCGCCCAGGAGGCCCATCGCGGTCGGCAGCACGTTCGCCGGAACGCCGGAGCTCTCGCTGAGCGGCCCGCGCTCGCGGGCGAGGCGGCGGAGGTGGCCCCGGATCTGCTCGGTCCACCGGCGCTCCGTCTGCCGAGCGTCGTCGCTGCGGGCGAGCCGGCGCCGTTCTTCCAGAAGCTCCTCGTTCGCCCGGTCGAGCCGCGCCTCGTACTCGCCGGCGGCCTCGGGCATCGCGCGCTCGATGCCCTCGAGCCTCGCCCGCAGCTCTTCCTCGACCTGCACGCTCGCGGCGCGGTCGGATTCGAACCCGGCCCGCGCGGCCGAGAGCTCGGCGCGCAGTTGCTCCTCCACCGCGCGCGCGTCGGCCTCGCGGAGCGCCCGCTCGGCCTCGAGGCGGGCCCGCTCCTCGGCGTGGGTTTCGACGAGCTCCTCGCTCCGCTGGCGCTCGGCGGCCCAGCCGAGCAGCGCGACGACGCCGGTGCCGATCAGCGCGACGAGGAGCGGGATGGCGATCTCGGGCTCGCCGAGCAGCGTCGTCCCGGCGAAGGCGAGGCCGGCCGCGACGGCGGCGGCGAGGAGGAAGGCGACGGTCGCGATCGCGAGAGCGCGGTGGCGGAGGAAGGGCGTCATCGGCGGGACCCCTCCACGTACCGGAGCGCCGCGCGATTTCCTGCCTGTGGATCGCTAGGGCCGGAGTGTCAGCCAGGCGCAGCGGCGCGTGCTCGCGTTGCCTGCCTCGTCCCAGGCGCGGACGCAGAAGCGCAGTCGCCCGCTCAGGCGGCGCGGGACGCGCCAGCCGGTCCAGTACGCGATCCCGCGCGTGCTCGGCGCGAGCGCGGTGCTCCGGGTTGCGACGAGCCGCGTGCCGCGGTAGACCCGCACGCGCTCACGCGTCAGCCCGCTCTCGTCCCAGACCGTGTACCGAAGGTGCGCGATCCGGCCACGGCGTCCGACGCTCGGCAGCGCCCGCACGTGCGGGTCGGTCCGGTCGGGAATCAGCCCGGGGCCCATCGCCGAACCCGCGAGCGAGAGCTCGTGCGCCCATTGGCCCGTCTCCGGCGCGACATCCATGTAGCTCGCGCCCGTCCGGTCGCGCGCGGACGCGCCCTCCCAGAAGCGGAAGGACGCGGTGCCGCCGAGCTCGGCCCGGTCGACCGAGATCGTCGGGCCGCCGCTCCACGCGCCGCGGAGCGAGGCCTGCGGGACGCCGAAGTCCCAGCCGATCCCCGTCCAGCGGGCAAGTCCGAGCGTGCGCGTATCGCCATCGATGGCGATCACGGTGTCCGCGCCTGCGGCATACGGGTTCCCGGTCGTCCGGTCGAGGTCGGTATCGAGGAAGAGCGCATAGAGGTCGCCCGGCCGGAGGTCGGGGACGCCGGGGATCTCGGCGCGGACGGTCACGACGCCGGCGGCGTCGCTCCAGACGCTCGTCCCGAGAAGGTCGGGCGCGCGGCCGGCCATGTCGTCTCCGGCCGGGTCGCTGAAGGCCGTGAGCACCGCGTCGGGCGCGACGGGCGGAACGGTCGGCGAGAGCGCGACGCCGAGCCCGGCCGTCGCCGCCGAGAGCGCCCGCGCGCGGGCAGGCGAGACCGCGGCGTCCGCGACGCCCGTCCACACAGCCCCCGCCGTCGCCGCGGCCAGCGCCGCGGCCCAACCTCTCCGCATGGATCCCTCCGACCCCGTCCCGCCGCCCGCCGGCTCTCCCACCGGCGCGCGACGTCCCGCTCCGACTACAACGGGCGGCACCGCCGCCTGGTTACGGCGACGCCGGTCAATCCCTCCGTTCTGGCCTTGAACGGTCGCTCCGCTCGCTCTAGCCTCCGACGGATGCCGCAGCAGGGAGTTCGCTGGCTCGCGATCCTGGAGCAGATCGAGGAGTACCACCGCGAGAGCCACGAGCTCGACGTGTCGTTCCGGGAGGTCTTCGTCGAGCACGAGTCCGCCCGGTGGCTCGACGCCCCGGACGAGCGCCCCCGCCGGCCGCACCTGCGCCTGATCCAGGGCGGCAAGTCCGACTAGCTGCGGGGAAACAGGGCTGGCTCCCCACGGCTCCTCAATGGCTCGCGCCGGGTCAGCCTGTCAGAGCTGAGACGGTGATCGCGTAAGAGGACAGAGCAAGACCGGCAACGACGACGATCCTCACCGTGCCGCAGGGCTGGGACTACTCCCAGCCCTGTCCCAGTGAAGGGTGCCGCCGTCCTTTGTCCTCTCCCAGTGGTAGACCGGTCGCGCGAGTGTCGGCGGGCCGTCGAGTATGGGAGCCCACGCGCTGAAAGCAGCCGAGATCGCCGGATCGTTGACGACGTTGTCGACTAGCCGCTCAGCCCTCTCTGCCTCGAAGACAAAAACGACCTGGTCATTTCCGAAATAGACCGCATGGCGGTCGAAGCCAGCAGCAGCGAGATCGAACGGCGGCCCTTCCCTGATCAGTTCCGACACGCGAGCCGAGCTGTCGGGCTTCAGCTTCGCGGTGACTGCCAGCCTCTCCATGAACGCTCTCCTTCGGTAGGCATAGGTTCGAGTGTCGCATGACCCGTCTCGTTCTTCGCGTACGATCGGCGAGTCGATGGCCGTGGGCCAGTTGTGGGCCAGTCGCATCCTCGTGCGATCGGTCTACAGCGGATTAGAGCGGAGAACCGCGAGGGACGCCAAGAGGGCTGGAACCCCGCATGAGGAGCGGGATTCCGAGGCTTCAAGCGGTACAGGGCCGGTAGGACTCGAACCTACAACCCCCGGTTTTGGAGACCGGTGCTCTGCCAGTTGAGCTACGGCCCTCGGCTCGACCCATTCTAGACGCCGCCTAGACTCACCCTCGTGCGTCGGCCCTCGCTCGGTGTGCTCTTCGGCCTGATCGCGGTCGGCTTCGCCGGGGTCGCGGTTGCGGCCGCGCTCGCCGGCGGGCTGGCGTGGGTCGTGGCCGTCGCGGCCGCGCTCCTCGCGCTCTGGATGGGCGAGCAGGCGGTGCGAGCCTTCCGATAGGGAGCACTATGCTCTCCCGCGTGGAGAGCCAGCTCGAGACCCAGACGCTGTGGCGCGAGTTCAAGCGCACCGGCGACCGGGCGCTGCGCGACCGCCTGATCGTGAACTACGCGCCGCTCGTGAAGTACGTCGCGGGCCGGCTCGGCAGCGGCCTCCCCGCGCACGTGGAGGAGGGCGACCTCGTCTCGTACGGGCTGCTCGGCCTGATCGGCGCAATCGAGCGGTTCGATCCCGACCGGGACATCAAGTTTGAGACGTACGCGATATCGCGGATCAAGGGCTCGATCATCGACGAGCTGCGCTCGATGGACTGGGTGCCGCGGTCGGTGCGCGCGCGGGCGCGCGACATCGAGCGGTCGATCGCGGCGCTCGAGGCGAAGCTGCACCGGGCGCCGACGGACGAGGAGATCTCGTCCCAGCTCGGGATCACGGAGGAGGAGTTCCAGGATTCGCTGCTCGAGATCTCGCGCTCATCGATCGCGGCGCTCGACGAGCTGTGGACGGGCTCCGGCGAGGGCGACCCGGTGGCGCTGATCGACACGATCGAGGATCCGGAGGCGCCCGAGCCGCAGGCGGCCATGTCGCAGACCGAGCTGCGCGAGGCGCTCGGCGAGGCGATCGCGCGGCTGCCCGAGCGGGAGAAGCTCGTCGTGACGCTCTACTACTACGAGGAGCTGACACTTCGCGAGATCGGCGAGGTGCTCGGCGTGACCGAGTCGCGCGTCTCGCAGCTCCACACGAAGGCGATCCTCCGCCTGAAGGCGCGCCTCGGCGGCTCGATGCCGCACGCGCCGAGCTAGCGCGTCGGGCCGCAGAGCCGGGAACGAATCGGCACCAAGCCGGCGCAGAGGCGTTGCACCGTCGCGCGGGTTTCGGCGATACGCTCGAAGCGGGTTCGCGGGTGGCCCGGCCCTCCCCACCCAAGGGTGGGGGTGCGGGCTCGGCCGGGATGGCCTTGTCCCTTTCGGTCGCGTGACCCTAGCCCACGGCTGCTCGGTAGACTCGCGCCCGCATGGCCTACGAATCCGGGAAGATCCGCAACATTGCGATCGTCGGCCACCGGGGAACGGGCAAGACCTCGCTCGTCGAGGCGCTGCTCTTCCAGGGGGGCGCGACGACCCGGCTCGGGACGGTGGAGCAAGAGTCCACGGTCTCGGACTGGGAGGAGGAGGAGCACAAGCGGCAGATGTCGCTCCAGGCCGGCCTGACCCACCTCGAGTGGCAGGGCCGGAAGCTCAACCTGATCGACACGCCCGGCGACGCGGGCTTCCAGGCGGACGCGATCGCCGCTCTCCGCGTCGTCGAGGGCGCCGTCATGGTCGTGAACGCGGTCGCGGGCGTCGAGGTGCAGACCACGCGCCTCTGGCAGCGCTGCGAGGACCTCGAGCTCTCGCGCGTCGTCTTCGTCAACATGCTCGACCGCGAGCGCGCGGACTTCTTCGCGGCACTCCAGCAGATCCGCAGCCAGCTCTCCGACCGCTGTGTCGCGATCGAGCTGCCGATCGGGCAGGAGCACGAGCTCAAGGGTGTCGTCGACCTGCTCCACATGAAGGCCTACATGGATCCCGGCGGTGAGCGCGAAGGCGCCCAGACCGAGATCCCGGACGAGATCGCCGAGCAGGCGAAGACGTACCGCACCCAGCTGATCGACGCGGTCGTCGAGACCGACGAGGCCGTGATGGAGCGCTACCTCGAAGGCGAGGAGATCGGCGGCGAGGAGCTGGCCTCTGCCCTCAAGAACGCGGTCTCGCGCGACGAGCTGTTCCCGGTCGCCTGCGGCGTCGCGACGAAGAACCTCGGGACGGCCGCGCTCCTCGACCTGATCGTCGAGGGGATTCCGTCCCCGGCGAAGAAGCCGCTCAAGGTGCAGGCGCCCGACAACGGCGCCTCGGCCTTCGTCTTCAAGACGGTCGCCGACCCGTTCGCCGGGCGGATCACGATCTTCCGCGTGCTTTCGGGCGAGGTCGGCGGCGACGCGACGCTCGTCAACTCGCGCACGCACGGGAAGGAGCGCCTCGGCCAGGTGCTGACGCTCCAGGGCAAGGATCACGCGCCCTCGGACGCCGCCTTTGCGGCCGGCGACATCGGCGCCGTGGCGAAGCTCAAGGAGACGCAGACCGGCGACCTCCTGTTGGCGACGGACGCCGAGATCGAGTCGCCGCAGCTCGACTTCCCGCAGCCGGTCATGAGCTTCGCGATCACGCCGAAGGCGAAGGGCGACGAGGAGAAGGTCGCGACCGCGCTCCGGCGACTGGCCGAGGAGGACCCGACGCTCGACATCCACCGCGACGACCAGACCGGTGAGCTCCTGATCGGCGGGCTCTCGCAGATGCACGTCGAGGTCGCCGTCGAGCGGATCAAGCGGCGGTTCGGTGCGGAGGTCGAGCTGCACCAGCAGCGCGTCCCGTACCTCGAGACGATCCGGAAGGAATCGCGCGCGCAGGGCCGATACAAGAAGCAGACCGGCGGCCGCGGCCAGTTCGGCGACTGCGTGATCGTCCTCGAGCCGCTCCAGAGCCACGAGGGCTACGAGTTCGTCGACAAGATCGTCGGCGGCGTGATCCCGCAGAGCTTCCGGCCGGCGGTCAACAAGGGGATCCAGGAGGCGATGCAGCGCGGCGAGCTCGCCGGCGCGCCGGTCCAGGGCGTGCGCGTCCTGCTCGTCGACGGCTCGTACCACACCGTCGACTCCTCCGAGATGGCGTTCAAGATCGCCGGCTCGATGGCCTTCAAGCAGGCCTACGAGGCGGCCGACCCGGTGCTGCTCGAGCCGATCATGCTGCTCGAGGCGACCGTGCCCGACGATGCCGTGGGGGCGATCAACGGCGACCTGAACTCTCGGCGCGGGCGGTTGCTCGGCATGGAGCCCGCCGCGGGGATGACGACCGTGAAGGCCGAGGTCCCGATGGCCGAGATCCTGACGTACGCCCAGTCGCTCACCTCGCTCACCGGCGGGCGCGGCGACTACGCGATGAACTTCGTCCGCTACGAGGAAGTCCCGTCGCACGTCGCGCAGAAGATCGTCGAGCAGGCGAACCGGGAGCGCGAGGAGGCAAAGGCGTCGTAGCGGCGGATCCGATCATGTCCATCGTTCGTCGCCAGGAGAGCTTCCGGACGTGCGCCGTCTGCCACCGGACGCTCCTCCAGGGTGAGCGCTCGGCCCGCTACGCGCCGACGCCGGGCAGGGACGAGTGGGTGGACGTCTGCCCGCTCTGCCTCGACCAGGCGAACGAGTACGGGTGGGTCAAGGAAGGGACGCCGACGCAGCCGATCGTCACGGACGCGCCGCGCAAGCGCCGCCAGCGGCTCGGCGGCTTCTCCGGGCTCTTCGAGCGGAGCAGGCCGCAGGCTCCGGAGCCGGTCGTCTCGCAGCCCGTGCTGCGCCGCCTCTCGCCGGAGGAGCAGCTGCTCGTCGAGGCGGCGGAGCTCTTCAACTCGAGCCCGTACGCGCGCACGATCGCCGGAGTGGCCAAGAGCCTGGGGGAGGGGCGGGCGAGCATGATCCCGCTCTCCGGGACGAACGCCGAGATGGTGATCACGATCGCCTGGGAGATCTCCTGGTACCAGTACCGCGTCGTCGTTCGGCTCCTCGCAGCCCGTTCGCCTCGAGGAGCGCGGCCAGGACCTCGCCGAGCTCGGCGAGCGCTACAAGACCTTCAACGCGACGTTCGACCCCGTCGCGCGCCTGCGGCCGGACATCCCGCGGTTCTAGGCGTCAGCGGTCTTCGGCTCGCGGGCCCGCTGGACGAGGCCCAAGAGGGACACGGCCGTCCAGACGATCTCGAGGAGCAGGAAGCCCCAGAGCTCGTTCCGCCACGCATCGACCGTCAGGATCCCGGCGCCGACGACGTTCAGGATCAGGTACGGGTACGAGCGCAGGTCGAGCTTCCCGAGCTGGGCGAGCCCGAACGCGATCAGGATCGCGATTGCCCCGGCGATCTGAAAGGCCTCCTCCACCGGCGGCCATCGTAGTCGGCGGGGCCACGCACTAGAGTGCGCCCCACGGTGATCTACTGCGTCGTCCCACCGGAGCTCGAGGACGAGCTCTACGAGCGGCTCGTCGAGCACTACAAGGACAACCCCAACGTGACGGTGATCGTCGACCGCCGCACGGGGCCCGACCGCCGCTCGAGTGCGGGCCGCCTGCTCGGCGGCAAGCGCCAGGTGCGCGACCGCCGCCGCGGCCGCATCCCGGGGACCTTCCCGGCCACCGAACCGCCCGAAGACGCCTAGTCCGGCCGGGCCAAGTCGCCCGCGTAGAATCGGCCCGAGGCGACGACAAAGGAGACGCAGTGGCGACGACCGGCGTGAAGACGTACCGGAACTACATCGGCGGCGAGTGGGTTGACGCCGCGAGCGGCGAGACCTTCGAGAGCACGAACCCGGCGACCGGCGAGACGATCGGGGCATTCCCGAAGTCGACCGTCGAGGACGTCGACCGCGCCGTCGAGGCGGCGAAGGCGGCCTACGAGCGCTGGCGGCTGGTGCCGGCGCCGAAGCGCGCCGAGATCCTCTTCCGCGTCGCCCAGCGCTTCGTCGAGTGCAAGGACGAGCTGACCGAGCTGATGGTGCGGGAGATGGGCAAGGTTCGCGCCGAGGCCGGCGGCGACGTCCAGGAAGCGATCGACATGACGTACTACATGGCCGGCGAGGGGCGGCGCATGTTCGGGCACACGACGCCGTCGGAGATGCCGGACAAGTTCCAGATGAGCGTTCGCCAGCCGGTCGGCGTCGTCGGCGCGATCACGCCGTGGAACTTCCCGATCGCGATCCCGAGCTGGAAGATCGCGCCCGCGCTCGTGTGCGGCGACACCGTCGTCTTCAAGCCCGCCACCGACACGCCCGCGCTCGGCGAGCGCTTCGTCGAGATCTTCGAGGAGGCCGGCCTGCCGGCGGGTGTCCTCAACATCGTCCACGGCGGCGGCTCGACGGTCGGCGAGCGGCTCGTCAAGCACCCGGACGTCCCGCTGATCTCACTGACGGGCTCGCGCGAGGTCGGCGTGAAGACCGCGCAGAACGGCGCGGACTACCTCAAGCACATCCACCTCGAGCTGGGCGGCAAGAACGCGATCATCGTCATGGACGACGCCGACGTCGACCTCGCGGTCGACGGGATCGTCTGGTCGGCGTTCGGCACCTCCGGCCAGCGCTGCACGGCAGCGAGCCGCGTGATCGTGGGGAAGAAGGTCTACGACCAGCTGGCCTCGAAGCTCGTCGACCGCGCCGAACAGCTGACGATCGGCTACGGCCTCGACGAGGGCGTCGAGATCGGCCCGGTGATCAACAAGAGCGCGCTCGACAAGATCGACTCGTACACCGGGATCGGGAAGGACGAGGGCGCCACGCTCCTCACCGGCGGCGAGGTCGCGACCGGGAACGGGCTCGACAAGGGCTTCTTCTACCACCCGACGATCTTCGGCGACGTCGAGCCGGACATGCGGATCGCCCAGGAGGAGATCTTCGGCCCGACGACGGCGCTGATCCGCGCGGGCGACATCGACGAGGCGATCCGGGCGGCCAACTCGGTCGAGTTCGGCCTCTCCTCGTCGATCTTCACGTCGGACGTGAACAAGGCCTTCCGCGCGATGCGCGACCTCCAGACCGGGATCACGTACATCAACGCCGGCACGATCGGCGCCGAGGTGCACCTCCCGTTCGGCGGCACGAAGCAGACGGGCAACGGCCACCGCGAGGCGGGCCAGGCGGCGCTCGACTTCTACACGGAGTGGAAGTCGATCTACGTCGACTACTCGGGCAAGCTCCAGCGCGCCCAGATCGACGTCGTCGAGTGTAGTGGAGCTGCAAGACCGCGAGGCCGCCGAGCTCGACTTCTGGCGTCGCACGCTCGGCGAGGAGTCCGACGCCGACGCGCTGACGACGCTCGTCCTCAAGCTGGGCGAGGCCGAGTGGTTCCTGCCGAAGCTCCGGCACTGGCACGAGGTCTTCGAGGAGGCCGGCACGGCGCTCGAGATCGGGGCGGGGGAGGCCTGGACGGCCTCGATGGTCAAGCGGGCGTTCCCGGGGCTCGAGGTGCTCGCGAGCGACCTCTCGCCGGAGGCGATCGCGCTCGCGCCGCGCTGGAAGGACGTGTTCGGCGCGGTGCCCGACCGGACGTTCGCCTGCGCGAGCTACGAGATCCCGCTCGAGGACGGGAGCGTCGGGCTCGTCTACGCGTTCCAGGCCGCGCACCACTTCGGCGCGCACCGACGGACGCTTGCGGAGCTCCACCGCGTGCTGCGGCCCGGCGGGCACGTGCTCTACCTCCACGAGCCGTCGTGCCCGCCGCGGCTGCATGAGCTCGCGAAGCGCCGTGCGAACCGCAAGCGCCCTGATGTCCCGGAGGACGTGCTCGTCCACTCGGAGCTCTGCGAGCTGGCACGGGAACAGGGCTTCGAGGCGTCGGTGCGCTTCGACCCCGACCCGCTCAACCGCCGGCCGGGCCAGACGGTCTACTACCTCGCCCTCCAGCGCATGCCGTTCCTGTGGTCGCGCGTGCCGTGCACGGCCGATTACGTGTTCACGAAGGCCGCGGCGTGAACCGCAAGCTCGTCGTCTTCGTGCCCCGCGAGGCCCTCGACCCCGTTCGCGAGGCGCTGTTCGCGGCGGGCGCCGGGCGGATCGGCGAGTACACCCGCTGCTCCTGGTACACGCAGGGCACGGGCACCTTCTTCGGCGGCAAGGGGACCGATCCCTCAGTGGGCGAGTCCGGGCGGGAGCAGCGGGTCGCCGAGCTCCGGCTCGAGACCGTCTACCCGGCGGAGCTGGAGGCCGACGTCGTCCGTGCGCTGCGCGAGGCGCACCCGTACGAGGAGCCGGCGTTCGACCTCTACACGCTGGCCGACCCGCCCGCGTGAACGTCCGCCTCTTCACCGACGGCGGCGCGCGCGGAAACCCGGGCCCGGCCGCGGCCGCCTACGTCCTCGAGGCGGAAGACGGGACCGTCCTCGCGGCCGAGGGCGAGGCGATCGGCACGGCGACGAACAACGTGGCCGAGTACCGGGCACTCCTGGCCGGGCTCGCGAAGGCGTCCGAGCTCGGGCTCGACCGGGTCGAGGTCGTCTCGGACTCCGAGCTCCTCGTGAAGCAGATGCGCGGCGAATACAAGGTGAAGAACGCCGCGCTGCGGGAGCTGTGGGAGGAAGGCCAGCGGCTGGCCCGGCGGCTGGGGCGTGTCGAGTACACGGCAGTCCGCCGCGAGCACAACGAGCTGGCCGACCGGCTCGTGAACGACGCGCTCGACAGGCTTTCGTAAGCGTCGGTTGCGCGCGCCCGGGCAGGCTGCTTTCCTCGGGTGCGCAACACCCGCCCACACACACTGACACGAGGTGACAGATGCTGAAGTTGAAAGGCCCGTCGCCGGCCATGGTGGTGGCGTGCCTCGCGCTCGCCATCGCCCTCAGCGGCGTCGGCTACGCGGCGATCACGATCCCGAAGAACAGCGTCGGGACGAACCAGCTCAAGGCCAACGCGGTCACGAGCCCGAAGGTCGGGCTGAACGCGCTCATGGGCAACGACATCGCCGAGACGACCCTGCAGGGCTTCGTCCGGAGCGGATCCGCCGCCGGCGGGTCGCTCACGGGGACGTTCCCGAACCCGACGATCGGGCCCGGGAAGGTCGGCGCGACCGAGGTCGAGGACGGCTCGCTCACGTCCGCTGACATCGACGAGTCCTCGCTCGACGTCATGCAGGGCTTCGGCCGCTCGCACTCCGAGAGCCTCTTCCTGACCGAGAACAACGGCTCGTTCGAGGACATCGCCGGCATCCCGGGCGCGGGGTTCGTCCAGGCGCGGTGCGACCTCGGCCCCTCGCCGACGCTGCGCTATCGCGACGCGAGCAACACGCAGACGATCGTATGGGCGGACACCGGCGGCGCCGACCCGCTCGACCTGCGGGCGAACCCGAACCAAGTGTCTGCGAACACGGCCCCCGTGTCGGGGTTCGACCTGGCGACGTTGTACGTTCGGCCCGGCGGCACCGTCCTGCATCGGTCGATCGTCCACGTGGCGGTGACGACCGAGGGCGGCGTGTGCACGTTCTTCACGGTCGTTCAGCGGGTCGGTTAGACGTAGCGGAAACGGGCCCGGCGCGTCCGCCGGGCCCGTTCAGGCAGCGTGGCTATACTCGAAGGCCCACGCGGATGTAGCTCAGTTGGCTAGAGCGTCTGCTTGCCATGCAGAAGGTCGTGGGTTCGAGTCCCATCATCCGCTTCTCGAAAGCCCCGCTGGTCGCGGGCTCTTTTTCTCGGCGGGTAACGGATTCCGCCCAGGTCAGCGGCTAGGTCGGCATTGCCGTCTGGGTGCCCAAGCCTGCGGCGGCCGCGCGGGCTCGGCGTAGGTACGCATCCCGGCGCCGCCGTCAGAGAAGTGAACGAGGTAGCGGGCAGGCGCGCGAGCCTAGCCCTCGCGTCGGCGGTCCTCGGCCGACCCTGCTCGCACCAAGGCGGTGTCCACTTTGTGTGCCCTCGGGAAAGCGCGCATCATTCCTGCAGATACTCGTGAGGTTGCTTCGCCGCCGGAGAGCGCGGGATCTCGCGATTGTCGCCTCCGTGGTCGCGCTCGGCGCGGCGGCACTCACGGACGCGCTCCGCGACCATGAGGCTGCGGGGGTGGGAGCAGATCAGACGGCCGCGACCACTGCGACGACGGAAGCGCGTGCGGCGCCGGAGCTCAGGCTGCCCGGCATGGCCGCCCCGGGTCGCATCGTCTTCACCGACGCTCGGAGCTGTGAGCTCCGCGCCTTCGACATCCAGCCGGGCCGATTCGTCGATCTCCCCCCGGTGGCGACGACGTGCGAGCTGTGGGCCCCACGGGTCGGGACGCACGTCGCCTTCGTCCTGCCCGACGACCTGGGCGATTCGATCAGGCATTTCAGCGTCCGCAACCTTGAGGATCCACAGGCGGACTTCGGCGAATACACCGCCGTCGCGCATGCGCCCGTGGCCTGGAGCTCGGACGGCTCGAAGCTTGCCTGGTGCGACACCCCCGACTCCGGATTCGAGCTCTCGTTCGGTCGGCAGCCGGTGCGGCTCAACCGTTGCGTGCGGGCCTACGGCCCGGGCGGCGTCAGGGTCGCGTGGAAGTTCGGGCGGCAGGGGGTCAAGATCGTGATCGGCGATGCGCCTCCCATCGCAGCCGGATTCGCCTGGGAGATCGCGTCGGGCACCGACGGCTCGCTCGCCGTTCTCGTGGAAGGGCGGCGAGTCGATCGCTACGAGGACGGGCGGCTGGTCGGCGCGACCAACGTGGCGTCGAACACGCCTGCCAATCCGCGTGGGGCACCCCGCACTCGCCCCCGACAACTGTGCGGCACTTTCCGTTGGCCCCGGCGTCGTCGAGCTGATCGACCTGGGCTGCTTCCGCGGCAGCGCCCCGCGGACGTTCCCAGGCCTGTACGCAGCGTGGTCGCCGGACGGCGACTGGATCGCCGTCGCACAACCGAACGCGGTCGTGTTCCACCGCGTCGTCGGGCCCGAGGCGACGGTGCGCTGGGACGTGGCAGTAAGCCAGCTCGCGTGGCTCAGCGGTTGACGGCGAACATTGCGGCTACCCCGCCCCGGTGGGTCAGCAATTGGGTCAGCATTGAGGCCCGTCAGGGGGCGTCAGCGGCGTTACGCCTCGGAGGAGGAACCCGCTCGCCATGCGTCTTCGGCGACGAGAGCGCTCGCAACCCTGTCGGCCCGGACGATCACAGCGTCAGACGCCGTGCAGTCCACGTTGCGCGGAGGGTCGAGGCGTCCGCCGGCTCGTGCGTGTACTCCTCGCTTACCGTGGTCACCGCGAAGCCCGCGGCCTGGAGGGAGGCACGGATATCTGCATCCGTGTGGAAGTACTGCCTGTGCTGCTCGCTGAAGGAATCACCGGCACGGGGCCGCGTGAGCTCGATCGTCGTGTCGCAGGTGCGGGCGTCGGGATCCACGGTACTGCTGATCACGAAGCCGTTCCCGGCCGATTCACCCGCGACGACTGAGTTGGCGATGGTGAAGTTCATCATCCCGTCGGTGTGGAGGTCGAACACGAGCCATCCGGCGGGTCGAAGCCGGAGGGCAACCGCGGCCATGGTCAATCGCAACTCGTCCGGAGTGAGGTAGTTGAAGCCGTCGAATGTGCAGACCGCTGCGTCGAAGACGCCTTCGCCCTCGAGGTCCGGGAGAGTCATGCGTCTCAATTCCACTTCGGGGCCGAGGCGTTCGCGAGCGAGGGCCAGCATCGCGTCGGATGCGTCGACGCCGACGACTCGGTAGCCCCGTGCGATCAGTTCGCCCGCGAGGAGGCCGGTGCCGCAGCAGAGATCGAGCACGGAGCGCACGCCCTCAGGGTCGGCGCTCCAGAACTCATGGAGGAACGAGGCCCACCGATCATGGCAGGGGTCGATGACGATCTCGTCGTAGACCCCCGCCAGCTGGGAGTACGCCTCGACGTGCCTCACAGGCCCGCCGCGTGTCCGGTCAGATTCCGAGGATCTTGGCCTTGCCGGCCGCGAACTCCTCATCGGTGAGCACGCCCTGAGCGTGAAGGTTCGCCAGGTTCTGAAGCTGCGCGGTCGCGTCGTCCTCGGTGGCCGGCGACGGCGCGCGGCCGGCTGGGCCGGCTGGGCCTGCTGGCTGTCCTGCTCGTCGTACCTGGCGGCCTGACGACGCTGCACGCGCCCGGACACGGCCGTGGCGGTTCCCGCGACGACGGCGGTGCGGCCTGCCATGCGAAGAAGTCCCATGTCGTTCCTTTCGATCGAAGTGGACGGTCTAGCTTGCGTCGATCACTTCCGCCGCCACCTCGGCGGGGATCCGGATCGAGTCGATTAACACAGCGTCCGCAGCCTGGAGCGCGTCGACCACCTTGGTGGCCCAGAGGTTCTCGAACGCGATCAGGAGGGCCGCGCTGTTGGACGGGAGATCGTCGCTGACCTCCTCGGCATCCTGAGGTCCCAACGCACCCGGCTGCACGACGTCGATGGCGACGAAGCCCGCGCCGTCCTCGTCGAGGTCCGCGGCCTCGAGGGTCGTCACGACGCCGTCTGCATCCTTCATCACGAAGGTCAGATCGAGCACTCGGATCGTGCCGTTCTCTACGAGCTCGATGATCGCCGGGGCGATACGCCCGGTGAACTTGTTGCCAGGAAAGCCGATGATGTATACGTCGACGGGGCCGACTGCCATAACCGCTCCTTGTTGGGGACAGCGCTTCAGCTGAGGACGTGGTCGAACGGAACGCGGCCGTGCGCACGCCTTCTCGTTCTGCTGGCCAGTATGCCGCACGCCGGGGCCTTTCGCCGTTCAGGGGGCCCTCGTGACGCGTTGAAGGACCCGCGCCGCAAGCGGCATGTCCAGGGTGCGCCAGACGTGGCGCTGCTCGTACGGCCAGGCGTAGATCGGGCGGCCGTCGCGAATGAGCTCCAGCAAGCCCGGCTCGTCGAGGGCCTGGGCGGACCACTCGTAGAGACGCTGGAGGCGCGGGACGATCACCGCGTAGTCGAGCAGCCGGCCGAGGCGCTGCTCGTCGGCGATGTAGTGCTCCACGTCGAGCGGGAGCGGATAGTGGTTCGGCAGCACGCGGCGGAGCGAGAGGAAGACGCCGGCCATCCCCAATCGGGGGTCGCCGAGACGACCGAGCGGCGCGAGCCGCCCGAGGGCGAGGCGCGGCGCACCGACGAGCGCGTGCGCGTACAGCACGCGCGCGAGCGCGACGTTCATGAAGAAGCGCTCCGCCTCACCTTCCGCCGCGGCGAGATCCCGGTGCTCCAGGTAGCCGCCGACGATGCTCGCGTTGTGCGCGCCGTACCACGTGCGCCCGGTCGGTCTCGCGCTGAACTCGAGCCAGCGCCGCACGGCCGGCGACGACGGCGTGCCCGCCGAGCCGCCCAGCAGCCCGACCGCTTCGCATCCGTCCCGCAGGAGCCGCTCGTTCAGCGCGCGCCACCACACGCTGCCGGGCGCCGGCCCGTCGAGCGGGTTGAGCAGGCCGCGCTGCGCCTGCCAGCGCATGAACGACAGCGCCGCCCGCCGGAACGGCAGGTGGCGCGGCGCGTGGCCCGTCGGCCCGTGGAAGAGTCGCGCCAGCAACGCGAGCCGCGCCGCCGGATCGTCGCGCACGGCCGCGACCTGGGCCTCGGCCCAGGCGAGCGGGTCCGGGGGTTCGCTCATCGCCGCGTAGTGATAGCCATTCGTTGCCTGGAGCGCGTGTGCGGTTCCCACTTGCGGTGTTCGTCCGCGGTCCGGAACCATTCCGGCTGACCTGCGGCACACCGCCGCGGGCCGAGGACGCCGGAGGGGGTTACGAGGGTCCGGTCACCGATCGCGGACGCTGTCCGAGGCGGTTCGAGGGGGAGAGGACTCGACCGACCCCTGCGCCCCTCCGCACAACGCAGCGGCGCCCTGAGCGACGCCGCGGAAAGGGGTTCACATGCGAGGGGAGACCTTGCGCCGTCGGGCGCCGGTGGTCGCGTTGCTCGCCGTGCTCGTGCTGACGCTCGCCG
Organism: uncultured Actinomycetes bacterium; assembly: GCA_963696365.1. Lineage (GTDB taxonomy): Bacteria > Actinomycetota > Thermoleophilia > Gaiellales > Gaiellaceae > CAVOKD01. The sequence continues at coordinate 5,831 of CAVOKD010000001.1, read as the reverse complement.
CGTCGGCAGGAGCCGCGAACGAGGCGCGCGTCACCGTCGGTAGCCCGACCACGCCGTTCCCGCGGAACAAGCAGAACGAGCCGTCGGTCGCGATCGATGCCTCGCGGCCGCTCGTCCTGGCCGCGGGCTCGAACGAGGAGATCGACAACGCACCGTGTGGGACGACGATCTTCGCGACGGACGAAGCCCCGTGCCCGTTCACGCCGGGTGTCGGCGGGTCGGGCGTGCACTTCAGCTTCGACGGCGGCCGCTCGTGGGTGCAGCCGACGTACACGGGCTGGTCGGCCCGCACGGGCACGCCATGGTGGGCCCGATCGGCACGCTGCCGTGGTACTTCGAGAACGGGCTCGTCTCCGACGGCGACCCTGCGGTCGCGTTCGGACCGGTCCCGCGGAACGGGACGTTCTCCTGGGCAAACGGCTCGCGGCTCTACTACGCGAACCTGACCTCCAACTTTCCGGCCGGGCTGATCGCCTCCGGCGCGGTGCCGGAGGAGCTCGACGAGGAAGAGGCGCCCGAGCGCAACATGGAGCTCCGCGAGCAGGGCTTCGCGGAGCCGGGGCTCGTGAAGGGCGTCGAGGGAATCGCGGTCTCGCGGGCGGACAACGTGTCCGCGGCGAACTACAACGTGAAGAGCACCTGGCAGCCGCCGGTGCTCGCGTCGAAGGGGACCTCGGCGGCCGAGTTCGCCGACAAGGAGCAGATCTGGGCCGACAACGCCGAGAGCTCGCGCTTCTTCGGCAACGTCTACGTCTGCTACGTCGCGTTCAACGGGAGCGGCGCCGGCCCGCTGGCCGTGTCGACCTCGCGTGACGGCGGCTCGACGTGGGCGACGAAGCACGTCTCGCCTGCGGCCAACGCGTCGAAGGTGCACTTCGGCCAGTCGGGCTGCACGATCAGGACGAACAGCCACGGCGTCGTCTACGTCTTCTACCAGACGTTCTCGACGACGAGCGTGCCGGGCGTCTCGTCCCACTTCCTCGTCCGTTCGTACGACGGCGGGACGAGCTGGACGAAGCCGCAGCTCGTGACGAGCCTGAACGACAACTGCTTCGTCGTCGATCCGGTCATCGGCCGCTGTGTCGAGGACGGGATCGCGGGCGCGCGGAACGACCTGAGCGCGTCGCCGAACGTCGACATCGCAAACGGCGCCCCGACCGGGATCGGCGCGCCGAACACGATCGTCGACAACTACATCACGGGCCCCGCGCTGAACCAGGAGCGGGTGTTCGTGCGGTGGGCGACGGCGAACGAGCAGCCCGGGAAGATCCCGCCCGGCCAGGGCCCGGCCCTCGCGTGGAGCGGGCCGCAGCAGGTCTCGACCGGGACCGACCGCGGCTTCTACACGGCACCGGCGCTCTCGCCGAACGGCTCGACGCTGTACGTCGTCTACAACGCGTACACGACGCCGTTCCAGCCGACGACGGCGACTACGCGGGGCCTCGTCGGGGTGTTCCGGTCGGCCCCGATGAGCGCGGCCGGCCCGGGGCCTGGACGACGCTCCACCGCAGCCCGGTGGGCGATCCACGGGCCTCGAGCCAGAACGACCTCCAGGCCGAGTTCCTGGGCGACTACGTCTATGCCGACGCGACGAACACGTACGGCACCGGCGTCTGGAACGACGTCCGGGCCGGGCAGGTCTGCCCGGCGATCGACACGTGGCGTCAGGAGCTCCGCGACGGGACCGCGGAGGAGGATCCGCCGAACCCGGCCACGTCCTGTCCGCCGATGTTCGGCGAGACGGACATCTGGTCGTTCACGACCAACTGACCTAACGCGGCTGTCGGCGGGGAGGCGCGCGCTTCCCCGCCGGCTCCGCTCCTAGGAGCTGGTGAAGCGGAGCGTCTCGTCGCCGCCGGACGAGAGCACGAGCTCGTCGCCGTCGATCGCCCACGCGTCGGCGGCCTCGAGGGCCGCGAGGTACGTCGACTCGACCGTCATCTTCGGCTCCTCGCACGCCATCATCGTCCCGGCCAGCGGCCCGATCGTGAGCGAGTCGCCGTCCACCTCGTAGCCGCCGCTGAAGCTGTTGCAGCCGCCGGAGCCCGAGGCGACCCCCTCGTCGAGCATGAGCGTAGGCACCGCGTCGTCGGGAACGTCGTCTACGCCGCTCGTGAGCGTCCACTCGGTTCCTTCGAGCGGCGCGCCGCCTACGTCGCCGTCGTCGCCGCCGCAGGCCGCGAGCGCCAGCGTGGCAAGGCAGAGAACGGCTCCGAGGCGGACGAGGGCGGACACGAGCCGGAGGACTCTACGCCTCGGCGCGGGCGCGAGGAGCGTGGTGCCGTGGAGGGCCGGGTGAACGGCCCTCCACGGGTCCCACCAGGAGAAGCGGGCTCCGGCCAGGGCCGGAGCCCTCGCCGACTGCGCACAGCGCCCCGGGACAAGGCAGCGCAGCCGGCATCCGACGAGGTGGATTCGCCGCTCGGACAACAAATCCTCCGCCCGTGCGAGGGCGCTAGCATGCGTCGGTTGCGGCGCGGTGGCCGAGTGGTTAGGCAGAGGCCTGCAAAGCCTCGTACACCGGTTCAAATCCGGTCCGCGCCTCTCGGACTTCCTCCGGCCGCTCCCCGCCGTCTCGGGCGAACGGACGGGCTACGCTGGCGGTATGAGCGCGACGGTCATCGAGGCGCCGACGCTCGGCCGCGCCTGGCTCGACGTCTCGCGCGCCATCCTGGAGGACGGGCTCCCCGCCACCTGGGGCGGCGCGAGGACGCGCGAGCTCGCCAGGCTGACCGTGATCGTTGCGGAGCCCAGCTCGGACGACGCAGTGATCGCCGGGCTGGGCGATCCCGACCGGCTCGCCTGGATGCACGCGAACTTCTTCGAGCGCCGCCCCGTCGCCGAGCTCGGCGACGCGCGTAGCTACGCCGAGCGCCTGTTCGACTACGGCGGCGGCGGGCGCGACCAGCTCGCCTGGGTGGTCGAGCGGCTCCGGGCCGACCCGGCCTGCCGCGACGCGACGATCACGACGTTCGAGCCGCTCACCGACACGAGCTACGTCCCGTGCGTGAGCCTGCTCGACTTCTGGCGGCCCGAGGGGCCCGTCGAGCTCGTCGTCGCCGCGCACGGCCTCGACTTCGGGAAGAAGGCCTACGGCAACCTGGTCGAGCTCGCGCACCTGCAGGAGACCGTTGCCGCCGCCCTCGACGCGCCCGTCGGCCGGCTCGTCGTCCACGTCAAGACCGCGCACGTGTACGAGCCCGAGTGGGCGCTGATGGCCGAGCTGGCGGCCGCGGCCACGTAGCGCGGGCGTTGGTTCGGGCCCTCGTTTCACCGGCCCTCGCTCGGGGCAGGTGAGGGTCGTCGGGACCCGAAGGGGAGAGGAGGGCGGAGAGATGAAGAAGACGATGCTTGCGCTGCTGCTCGCGACGCTCGTGGTCGCGGTCACGGCGGGCGCGGCCAACGCGGTGACGCCGTTACGTCCGGCGCCGACGCCGGCGGATACGGACGAGCTGCTGATCCTGCACGGCGCGTTCAACTATCCAGGCTACTGGTGGGACCACACCGACCTGACGGTGGCGGTGCAGCCGCATCCGAACGCCGACGAGGAGTCGCTCGAGGCGGTGCATCAGGCGATCGCCGACTGGGACTTCGCGCTACGCCAGGAGTTCGGGGGGCTGATCACGCTCACCGACGTGACCGCCCAGTACACGGCCAAGCACAAGGCCGACATCGTGATCCACTACAACCCCACAGCGGGCGGTAACGTCTTCGGCGGGTTCGCGGTCTGCGGGGCAAAGAAGTGCGTGAACGTGATCGTGCGGTCGGACCTGATCCCGCCGGCCGACTTCACCTACCCGCCGCAGTACCTGTACTACGTGACGATGCACGAGCTCGGCCACGCGCTGGGTCTCGGGCACGCCCAGCCGTTGACCGAGTCGACGGATCTCATGGGCTACGGCTGGCACTGGAGCAACGGCATCGTGCCGACGCTGTCGGAGTGTGATCTCGACGGCATCGCGTACGTCTTCGCGTGGGCGCTCGAAGGCGTGGATCCCTATCCTCCGACGGCTGCGACGGTGGCCTGCGACTGAGGATCTTCTCGTGAGGGGCAGCCGCCCGGCTGCCCCTCACGACGCCTCCGGCCACTACCTCCTCAGCCCCTCCACCGGGGGACGAGGCGATCGTCGCACGCGCCGAAGCGAACCGCGTGAAGCCGGTTCTCGCCCTCGTCGTCCTCGGGCTCATCGCCGCAGCCCTCTTCGGCTTCGGCGAGCTGCTCGGCGCGTGGGACGCACCCGCCTCGCCACGGCCCGAAAGCGCAACCACGATCGCCGAGGAGCCGGCCGTGACGCTCGAGGAGCAGGAGCGCGAGGGGGAAAAGAGCTCCGAAGGCGGTCAGGCGCGGGCGGACTTGCCCGCCCGGGTCGTCCGGAAGCTCGACGCGGTCTGCCGCCGCGCTCGCACAGACGCCTTGGCCATCGCGGCCCAGGGCCGGCCGACGACGAGGAAGCGCCTGCGTCAGCTCTTCGAGCAGCTGCGCGAGCTGAACGCGACCTACAACCGGGCCGGGCTCGAGACCCTCAGCGGGCACGCGGACGATCCGCGCGTCCGCACTCTCACACGGCTGTTCGGTCGCGACGAGCGCCTCCTCGACGACGTCGTCGCCGCCATCGCGGCGCTCGAGTCGCCGGCCGGACGCGCGCGCTTCGAACAGGGTCTCGAGGAACTCCGGCGGGTCGGGATTCGCGAGGATCGGGTGCTGGCGGCCCTCGGTGCGCGCTCCTGTGAGTCGCCCTTCCTGGGCTGACGGGTCAGCGCCCTACCCGTCGCGCGTCCCGGTCTGGCGAAAGCGCTCGGGTGGCTCGGCGCCGAGCGCGGGTGGGCCCTCGGCCCGCTCGTTCACGCAGACGAACGTGTCGAGCCACCAGTTCTCGCGCTCCTCGTCGATCTCGCCCTCGCCGACCAGGAAGCACGTGTTGAGCCAGCGGTACGGCTCCGCCTCGGTCGTCACCTCGACCCGCGCGAGGATCGCCCGTCGCGCGCCGGGCGCGGCCTCCTCCACGCTCTGCCCGTGCATAGAGACCAGCAGCTCGCTCCCGTCGTGAGTCGTGAGCGTCCCGCGGAGGTTCGGCGTCCAGACGCCGTCCTCGCGCCGGCGCGGGAAGTTCGCCCAGACGAGCGTCCCCTCGAGCTCGCCCGTGACCTCGCCGTCGCCCTGGCCGAAGCCGAGCCCTTCCTCGCCGCCGTGCGGCCGGTGCCAGCTCGCGCCGGCGTAGCGCATCGACAGCCTGCAGAGCGGCTCGAGTCGCATGGCGGGCCCATCATGCCGCGGCTCCAGTGTCCCGTCGACGCCGACGCTGTAGGCTCGCCCCGTGCTCGCCCGGATCCTGATCGTCGTCGCGATCGTCCTCTTCCTGGTCATCTGGGCCCGCACGGTCTGGGACGTGCTCACCCGGCGGCCCGATCTGTCCGTTCTGGGCAAGATCGCGTGGGCGGTCGGGATGCTGGTCCTCCCGTTGATCGGGATCCTCGTCTACACGATGCTGCGGCCCGCGGACTCGCAGGTCGCCCAGCGGGCGCGCCGCTAGCTCGTCAGCGCCGGTCCTTCGGGATCACGAACTTGTGCGCGGTGTGCGTGTCGCTCCAGCGCGCCACCTTCACGTCGACGAGCCCGGCCGCCTTGCCGCCGGCCAATACCTGCGACTCGGTCGGCTCGACGCCGCCCTTCGGCGCGACGACCCAGATCGCGCCGTCGCGCGCGAGCGAGCCCTGGAGCGGGACGAGCCGCTCGAGGTCGCCCGGGGCGGCCACACCCAGAAGGATCACGTCCGCCTCCGGCTGCTCGGCCTCCGCGAACGCGATCCCGCGGCCCGCGAGGAGTGCACGGA